>NZ_KB898646.1 GCF_000377665.1 Vreelandella zhanjiangensis DSM 21076
ATCTACAGCGCTGACGAAATCGATAACGGCGTGAACGCCACGGTCACCCTAGGTGAAGGCACCCAAGTGGGCGACACCCTGGTGGTCACTGACGGCAAAGGCAACGAGCTGTTCAACGGCGCCGTTACCCAGGACATGCTGACCGCTGGTCTGGTGGTCACGGTCACCGACCTGGATGCCACCGATACGGCGATCAGCGTGACCGCTACGGTCACCGACCCGGCCGGCAACACTGCGACGGCTACCGACACCGGCACGATCGACTTGGCCCCAGTAGCTGAAGATGGACAGCTGGTAGGCAAAGAAGATACGTCTCTGGCGATTACGTGGGATGCCTTTAAAATTTCAGACGCAGATTCTGCTGATGAAGAGCTGGGAGTAACCATCACCCGGTTGCCTGAAGCAGGAGCATTGCAATACAAAGCTGCCGATGGAAGTTGGCAGAGTGTTGAAGAAAATAGCCACTTCACTAAAGCCCAAATCGATGCAGGCGAGCTGCGCTTTATGCCAGCAGCTAATGAATCCGGCTTCGACGGTTATGGTGGCGATGGTGTGGGTAATCAACAGGCTGACTATGCGCAGTTCAGCTTTATACCTACGGACGCGCGCAACGAGGGTAAAGAGGCAACGCTTACTATTGATATCAAGCCCGTTGCGGATGCGCCTGAAGTATCTATTACGCTAGGGGAAACGGTAGCATCCGAGCGCGAAACAGCTATTACCGTTAAACACGGCAATGTCACGATTGATATCCGGGGAGGAGATATTGCCGCGACGGGGATTGATGGCAAGATTATCAAGCCTCCGTTTAGCGATGGAAACTTGAATCCTGGAAGTGCCAATAATACGCATGGTGCTGATGTAATTGCTTTGATAGGTGACTTTAACAAGCTGGTAAGAGGAAACCAGCCTGTTAACTCTATCAACGGGCAAGACAAGGATTATGTTTTCTTGAGTAAGCCGTATAGCAGCTATTCCGTAGCGTTGGGTGAGGAGCATCAAAACTCTGGCTACGATGGAAGTATCACTGACTTGTCAACTGGGCATACGATTGTCGTTAACAACATCAAGGGTCTCATTTTTGGTGATGGGCATACCATGATGCCGATTGATGCGACGACCACGATTGCCCAAGAGGGTTTCGACATCGTTGAGCTGGATGTATCTGCGAAGCTTGTGGATATTGATGGCAGCGAGTTGTTATCGGGCATCACGCTAACGGGTATACCCGAGGGTGTCATCGTAACCAGCCAGACAGGCGCTGAGGTCATCAAGCAGAGCGATGGCTCTTGGTTCATCAGCAACCCAGATGGTCAGAATCTCACCGATCTGGGCTTGCGGATGGAAATACCGCTTAGTGCCGGTGCGTTCGATGTGGTGGCAAGTGCAACATCGAAAGAAGTTTTGGGCTTCAATGATGACGGTACGCCGATCGTCATCGATACAGCAACCAGCACGGCGACCACGGGCATTGAGCAGTACAATATCATCGTCGGCTCGCCGGGCAATGACGGAATCGAAGGTAGCAGTGGCAACGATATTATCATCGGTGACGTGGCTGGTTTACAGCTCGTGCCAGGGTCGGACTACAATATTGCCTTTATGGTTGATACCTCAAGCAGCATGGGTGTCAAAGGCATTGAAGATGCCAAGGCTTCTCTGGCAGAAGTTTTCAAGGCATTAAAAAACAGTGCCATTGGCGATGATGCAGGTAAGGTCAACATCTTCCTGACAGACTTCAATACGCAGGTGGGTAAGACCGTAAGCGTCGATCTGAAGGATGCAGGGGCGTTGACAAAACTGCAGGCGGCTCTTGATGGCATGAAGTACGTGCGTGATAAGGGAACCAATTACGAAGACGTCTTCAAGACGACCGCCAACTGGTTCCATGGTGATCAGGTTCAAGGTAACCCGGGCACTAATCTGACGTATTTCATTACCGATGGTGCGCCCACGTTCTATCAGCAAAACGAGACCACGAAACCTGTCATTGGATCCAAGAGCAGCAGGAAGTGGACAATAGATCTGGATGTAATTCATTATCAGCCTGGACAGTCGGTTTATGCCAATATCGACGGTACGACACGCGAAGTTATCGACAAAGATGGCGCCGTCAAACAGTGGAACTATAGTTCGGGTTGCGGTGGCGGTAGCTGGAGCAGTACGGTCATTGGCTCCGTCATGGCGGATGGCAAGGGCGGGTATGAGGTCTCCGATTTAGGGGGCAACGGCAGCAGTACGACTCAGGACGTGCTTACCAGCTCGAAAGCTGCATTTGCGCTGCTGGATGGACTGTCCGACATCAATGCTATCGGTATCGGGCCAAGCCTCAACGAAACCCTACTGAGCCAGTTTGATTCTGACGGCATCGTGCAGGCGAACATTGACCCTGAAGATTTGGCTGATGCCATTCTAGGCCAGAACACTACGCTGCCATCGGGCGACGATGTCATTAAGGGCGGCGAAGGGAATGACATTCTCTTTGGTGATCAGGTCAAGTTCGCTGGTATCGAAGGAAACGGTTTGCCGGCCATGAAGGCTTACATTGCTGATAAGTTGGGTATTAAAGATCCTAACGCGCTATCAGCACAGCAGATTCATGAATACATTACCGAAAATCATGAGGAGTTTGGCCGTTTGGGCGGAGCCAGCGGGGGTAATGATATTCTCATCGGTGGCGAGGGTGATGACATTCTCTTTGGCATGGGCGGCAACGATACGCTGATCGGTGGAACTGGTAATGACATCATGTACGGCGGCACTGGTGCCAATACCTTCGTCTGGGAAAGTGGCGACCAAGGTTCGCTCCAGGCACCCGCTGTCGACCAAGTCATGGATTTCCACGTGGGGCGCTTTACCGGCAGTGATTCTGCCGACCGCCTGGATCTGGCTGATTTATTGCAAGGAGAAGACAGCGGCAATATCGATCAGTACATATATGCTGAGCAACAGGGCAGCGATACGGTGCTGCATATCAAGTCAGATGGTGGCTTGAAAGCCGGTGGTGACAATGCCGACCAGCGGATCGTGCTCAAGGATGTCGAGATGCCACAAGGGAGCAGCTCATCAGACTTCATCCAGAGCATGTTGAACGACGGGCAGCTCAAGATTGATCTCTGATATGACATCGTAGTGTAACGAAGCTCCACCTGTTTTTAACGGGTGGAGCTTTCGCCCCTTCAGGATGCTTACGCTAATGCTGAGGAAAGCTTGCAACATGTATTTCGACGATGAACAGTTATTACGCTGGATGAAAGGCGATAAATCCGCCGTTGAATTCATTGAAATGATCTGTGACGTAGCGCACAAATGGGATGATCTGATCGACAGAGATAAAGAGCTTAATGACGATAGCATCAATAAGCTCTTTTTCGACTTGCTGATCCGGCTGCCTCGCAACGTGTTTTACAGAAAGCATTTCGAGCATCTGAACTCGGTGCTGATGAATGCTATTTCCAACTGGCAGATTGCAACAGAGATGGAAAGAGAGGGAGGAGATTATGAAACAAGTATCGCCTTTATTCTGCGATCTTCCTATATTGATTTAATTACTCAGGCTGCGATGCTCACAGGTGGTAATCAATGGGCATGTAATGTCGGCAAACAAGCACGGGCGATTACGCATAACGAGACCTATGAAGGCTATTTAAAGAACTTAACGAAGGAGAAGCAGGAACGAGCGGCAAGACAGTCGTAAGTATTGAGTGTCTATCCCCGCCCTGCAAAGACACTATGTTCTATATCAAACGTAACGCCCAAGGTGAGGTTGTCATGCTCAGTAAGGAGCCGACGCCTGAGTGCAGTGAAACTCTATCGCCTGATTCGCCGGAGGTGATGGCTTTTTTGGCCACGCAAAGTGGTCAGTCTGCGCAATTTGTGGCTTCTGACCTGGCATTTGTACGCGTCGTGGAAGACATTCTTGCAGTGCTGCTAGAAAAGGGGATTATCTCGTTTACGGATCTGCCCATTCCTGCCCAGCAAAAAATCATGGAGCGTAAGTCGCTACGCGCAAAGAGTGGGGTAGGCCTGTTAAGCGACGACGACACGATCTAGGTCGCCGCCGCTAATTCAGAAAATTAAAGACGCACGCCTGGGCCGGTAACGCCATCCATACCACTTAAGAAGGCGTACATTAACTCCTGCGGCTCAGTGACACCTTCGGCAATTACCTGAATACCCAGCGAATGGCACAGTGTCGCCATCCCGCGCACGATGGTTTGTTGCTCGTGGGAAGTATCCAACCCACGAATCAAGCTGCTGTCTATTTTTAGATAAGACAGCCCCACATCGTGCAGGTCAGCGAGTTTGGTAAAGTCTGCGCCCACATGCTCGATGCCGAACTGGCAGCCCAGGGGGCGCAAGGTATTACATAGCCCACGTAATCCGGATAATGCCGATGCATTTAACGTCGCCGGCACTTCAAAACAAAGCTTGGCCGCCAGTATAGGAGCGCCTTCAAGCAGTGACCGCAGCTCAGTAACAAACTGCGCATTGGTGATGGAGGCAATCGAGAGGTTGATGCCTAAGCGCTGTTCGCTGTTGTCTTCCAGCTGGGCCAGTGCGGCCTTCACCACAGCCAGATCAAGTCTGGGTTCTAATTCAAACCGTGTTACCCAGGGGATAAAAACACCAGCGGTCTGCCACTGTTCGCCTAACGCTAACCGGGCCGGACACTCATAATGAAGCACCTGGTTCTGGGCATCGACTACCGGGAAATAAGCTAGCTGTGGGCCTTGTATGATGGCGTTATCCAGGGCTCTGCGCCACTCCGCGTGGGTATTGAATAGGGCGTGGCGTTGATGATGTCGAATGACAATGCGGTGATAAGCGCTGTCACTTTCCGCTTCGGCCAAGGCATCATCCAGGGCTGCTAACAAAAGGCCACGCTGGTCGTTAGCAGAGTAGGGTGTAATAGCGGCGGGTAAGCCTACATCATTTGCCAGTGCTGCTGTGTTATTTAGCGCTTGCTGCAGAGCTGTCTTTAAGGCTTCAACATCGTCTGCCAACGGAAGGAGTAAGGCAAAGTCGCTACCGTTTAAACGGCCAATCAGCGGCGCTTCACTTGTTGTGTCCAGCGCCGCCAGCTGCATTACCAACGTGCGTAGTAAATGGTCGGTTGCCTGATGGCCTAAACGCTCATTGAGCTTGTCCAGCTCACTGACGCGTACCATTATCATCAAGCCGCTGGCACGTGCTTCATCGCTTTCCAATAAGGCACTTAATCTGCCCATAAAGACATCACGGCTTAGCGCATCAGTGACAGGATCATGCTGCAAGCGGCGGCGCAGTTCATCGAGCTTCTGGCTTTCACTGTTGAGCATTTGGCGTACGTTGGCAGACAGCTGGTTCATGGCCTGGGCAAGGTAGCGTAATTCCAAGGTGCGGGGTTCACTGATGGTGGTAAAGCGCTGCGCACTAATATCCTGAGCTTGAGCTACCACGCGGTTAAGCGGGCGCTGAATGCCACGTACAATAGCCATCGCCAGTGCCAAGCTAATAGCTCCGGCGAGGAGAAACCAGCCTGCTAACTCTAATGTGCTGCGCCATAGCGCGTCATAGGCAAAGCTATGTTGGCTCTCAAGTTCCAGCGTACCAAACTGACGCCAGCCGTCTTGAACGGTTGCTACGCCGCTGGGCACATCAAAGTCAATTAACTGTCGAAACCACTGCGGCACGCTGCCCTGGTAGCTTTCCGCTGAGCGCTCAATCAATACGCTGTTGTCGGTATCGCGTAAGGTGATCCGCCGGTAGTAGCCGGTATCAAATTGTGCAGCAACCAGTAGCTCCAAGATAACCGTGTCTTTATCAAGCTGGCTCATGGAGAGCGCAAGAGCGGTGGCGTTGTCTGAGTTTTTAATGCGTACTTCCTGCTCGATATAGTCGCGGCTGGAGGTAATGCTGACCGCTAAGCTACCGATAAATGACAGCAATAGCAGGACAATAATTGCAAGCCAGAGCTGTTTGATCAGTGACATGGTACCTAATGACTTCTTTTCTGATGATTGAGTGCCTAAAGACATAGTGCCTTAATCCTTATTAGATGAAGCCTTGTGATTGCATGCGCTCAAGTACACCCCGCCAGCGCGACAGTCTTGCCAAGGGGTCGGCACGTGACTCAGACGAGCCGCCTGCCCATAATCCTTCGCTGTTAAAACTGAAGAGTGGGTCAAGGTCGGTACGCTGCGAGGCGGGGGTGATAGATGGCGCAATGTTATCCAGTACCAGCGGTTCGGCATTAGGCGTCGAATAGTAACCTAACACCATGTGGGCTTGGGTGATCTGGCTGCGTCCAATACGGGCACGTACATAGATCATTCGCAGCCGTTCGCCCGGCACGCCGAGTTGCTTGAGCGTTATATATTTGGCAATGGAGTAATCCTCGCAGTCTCCACGGCCATTGCCCATTGCTTCAAGAGGAGTTGCCCAATAGTCCTCTTCTCCCCACACCACCATATCGTCAACCCAACGGATGCGTCGGTTAAAGAAATCGTTGACCTCACGCAGCTGCATTTGGACATCCTGGCCGCGTAGGCGCTCCAACATGGCAAACCATTCCTCAAGCACAGCAAGGCCTGACTGCCCATAAGCTTGCTGCATGCTTTGACGTAAGCGTTGGGGGTCAAATGCCGCCGCAGGCGTTGGGTGAATGCCTAAACCAGCGCCCAATAGCAAAGCGCCAGCAGTTGCCAGGAACTGTCGGCGGGAAAGCTTGAAAGGGGAAGGATTAAAAGGCGCGGGCATGAGTCGCCGTCATCACAAAAGGGTGTGCTAAGACTACAAGCTGCCGCGGCTAAGTTCTACATTTGCTTAATGATAAATGACTACTCCGCTGATACCTGATAGGCATTATCCAGAAGCGGTTCAAGCTCAGGCCACACGTTATCTAAAATAATCGGCTGAGCATCGGCGGTTGGGTGGATCCCATCGCTTTGCATGAGCGCCTGATTAAGCGCGATATCTTCCAATAAAAAGGGTACCAGCGGCACGTCATACTCTTCTGCCAGGGAATAGTAAACGCCGGTAAACGCATCCCGGTAGGCCTGGCCGTAGTTGGGAGGAATATCAATTCCCAGCAAGAGAACTTGGGCATCGGCTTCCTGGCTTTGCTCAATCATGCTGGCTAGATTGTCGCGCATCTGAGTGGGCGCAAGACCTCGTAGGCCATCGTTACCACCCAGCTCCAGCAAGACAATATCAGGCTGTTGCTTGGTTAGAATATCGCTAAACCGCTGCAAGCCGCCGGAGGTGGTTTCACCGCTGATACTGGCATTGGCCACCGTTGCTTGGTCGCTCAGACGCTTTTCTAAAAGCGTTACCCACCCTTGGTCATTCTCCAGGCCGTAAGCTGCGCTCAAGCTGTCGCCCATGACCAATACGGTTGGGCGCTCGTTTGCGTTGATAGTTGGGGCGCTTAAGGTGACTATCAGAACCACCAGTCCGCCGGTTACCATGCGGTTAAGTTTATGCCATGCCACAGGGATGCTTTGCTTCATGCCTCACTCCTCGGATCAATCTACACAGTCTTCCACCGCTGGCACCTCGCCGCAAGCGGTTAGCCAACCCAACACCGACTCTCCAATAAGCGGCAAGGTTCCCGCGACTCCCGTGAGCCGGCCTGTTCTACAGGCAGAGAAGCTAACCAAAACGGTTACCAGCGGTGAGCGTAAGCTCGCTATTTTAAATCAGCTGTCGTTAAGCGTAGCGGCGGGCGAGAGCGTTGCAATATTGGGTAAAAGCGGGGCGGGTAAATCAACCCTGCTGGGCCTGTTGGCCGGTCTGGATACGCCCAGTGATGGCGAACTCCGACTGTTCGGTCAACCACTTAGCCGGTTGGATGAAGATGGCCGTGCCGCATTAAGAGCCGGGCGGGTAGGCTTTGTCTTCCAGAATTTCCAGCTGCTGCCTACGCTAAGCGCCCTGGAAAACGTATTATTGCCACTTGAGCTTTCCCCACGTGCAGGAGAAGACCACACTGCGCAGGCCTGGTTGGATAAGGTAGGCCTGGGGGAACGAGTGGATCATCTGCCCAAGCAGCTATCCGGCGGTGAGCAGCAGCGGGTAGCTATTGCCCGAGCGTTTGTTACCGACCCTGAACTGGTGTTTGCTGATGAGCCGACCGGTAATCTGGATCCCGACACCGGCGCTCAGATTATTGATTTGCTGTTCACACTCAACCGGGAGGCTGGCACAACGCTTATTCTGGTCACCCATGACCATGCTCTGGCACGCCGCTGTGATCGTTGCCTGCGACTCGATCAGGGCCAGCTTTTGCCCCTGGATCCCAATACGGTGGGAGGCGGGCAATGAGTGATGTTCCCTGGCGATTAGCCGCAAGAAGTTTAAAGCGTGATTTGCGCTCTGCCGATGTGCGTGCGCTCTTTGTCGCGTTGGTGCTCGCCGTGGCCGCTTCCACCATGATTGCCTTTTTTCTCGATCGTCTGGAGCGTGGTCTTGAACGCCAGGCAGGGCAAATGCTGGGAGGGGATTTAGTCCTTGAACAGCGAAGCCCCTTTTCAGACGAGCTGCGCAATACCTTGCAGGCGGCTGGTTTTGCGCTAAGTGATCAGGTCGATCTGGTCTCTATGATCAGCCTTGGCGAGCGCTTCCAACCTGCAAGTCTTAAAGCGGTCGATGATGCTTACCCGCATTATGGCGTTTCTTATGTGGATGTAGGCAATGGCGCCGAACCTTTTGAACGCGGCCCCTTGGCAGGCGAGGCATGGGTCGACCCGCGCTTGGCCCAGCTGATTGAAATAGAGCTGGGCGACCGTGTTCAGGTTGGTCAAACCGAGTTAACGGTTAGCGGTATTGTTGAGCGGGAAGCTGACCAATCCGGCGGGTTTGGTAATTTTAATCCCCGCTTGATGCTCAATACGGCAGATCTGGAGGCCACGGGGCTTGTGCAGGAGGGCTCTCGAGTCGAGTTTGAACTACTGGCGGCAGGTCCGCCGCAAGCGCTGGATCAAGTGCAAGGCCTGTTGGCGGAACTGCGTCGCGCAGGTGTTGACGTTCGCGACGTACGCGTGGACCGGCCACAGCTGGGTAATGCGTTACAGCGGGCCGACCGCTACCTTGGGCTAGCGGGGCTGGCGGCCGTTTTACTGGCTGGCGTCGCGGTGGCCATGTCGGCGCGGCGTTATGTCGAGCGCCATCTGGATACAGCCGCGTTGCTACGCTGCTTTGGCGCGAGTCAACAGCAGCTTATGGTGCTGTTTAGCCTTCAATTGATCGGCCTTGCCTTGGTAGCGTCGGTGATTGGCGCGTTATTGGGCTTAGCCGGTCAGGCAATTCTACTGCGCCTTTTGGTTAGCTTTTTACCCATGACGCTGCCACCGCCAGGAGTAACGCCACTCTGGTTAGGGATATTAACCGCACTGGCGGTACTGGTGGGGTTTGCCGGGCCGACCCTTTTACGTATTAAGCGGGTTAGCGCACTTAAAGTGTTGCGCCGTGAGCTGGACCCCTTGCCACCTTCGGCTTGGCTTGTAGCGGGCGTGGCAGCTAGCGTATTTGGCGGCCTGCTATGGCTTTACTCGGGCAGCTTGCCCTTAGCAGTCGCGCTATTATTGAGCGGCGGTGTGCTGCTGACAGTGCTGTGGGGCGTCAGTGCGCTGCTGCTTAACGGTATTTTGCATGGCGTCAAAAAGTTAGCCGGTGTGGGTGAGTGGTCGCAGGCGCTTCGTTTGGGCGCGCGTCAATTAGCGCGTCGCCGCCAAGCGGGTGTCGGTCAGCTATTGGCATTTTCGGTGACGTTTTTTGCCATGGCAATGATTGTGCTGGTGCGGGGTGATCTTCTTTCGACCTGGCAGTCTCAACTGCCTGACGATACACCCAATTACTTTGCGATTAATATCCAGCCCGCTGAGCGCGACCCATTTGAGCAGGCCGTGGCTCCACGCGTGGATACGCAAAGCACGCTTTACCCGATGGTACGCGGGCGGATTACGGCGATAAACGATCAGGCGCCAATGGAGGCCGTACCAGAAGATGCCAGAGGCGACGGTTCACTGAGACGTGAACTCAACCTTACCTGGCAGGCCGAGCTGCCGGAAGGCAATCAGGTAGTCGCCGGAGAATGGTTTACACGCCAGCAAAGCGTGCCTGCTGAGCCGCAAGGCTGGTTGAACGCCGTGGATGCCACCCCGCAGCCTGATATAGTGCCTATTTCCATGGAAGAGGAGCTGGCGAGTCGATTAGGACTATCGCTCAACGATACCTTAACCTTCTCCATAGGTGGCGATGAACTAACAACGCGCATTACCAGCTTGCGCAGTCTTAACTGGGACAGCTTCAAGCCTAACTTCTTTGTGATTTTCCCACCCGGCGTGTTGGAACAGTTTGGCCATAGCTATATCACCGCCTTCCATTTACCCGATGAGGAGCAAGGGCTAATACGCCAACTGGTGAGTGATTTTCCAGGGGTATCGTTACTCAACGTCGATGCGATTTTAGGCCAGGTGCGGGATGTGCTCGCCCAAGTGACGCGGGCAATAGAGCTTGTACTGATGCTAGTTCTGCTCGCCGGAATCAGCGTGCTTTACGCTGCTTTAACCGCAAGCCAGCCCATTCGTGCCCATGAAAGTGGCTTGTTGCGTGTCTTTGGTGCGGGTAATCGCATGATTTCTCGTATTCAAGGCGCAGAATACGCACTGCTTGGCTTTACCAGCGGCTTAATGGGGGCCGCACTTGCTGAAGTGGCAACCGCCGCACTCTACATTTACTGGCTCGACTTAACGCCGCGACTGCACATCACCTTATGGCTGGCGTTACCGTTTGGAGGCGCGCTGTTGATCGGCATCATCGGCCATACGCTCTCACGCGGGTTACGCCGCCAAGCACCTGCGGCCAGTTTAGGTTTGTTAGGGGAAGCCTAGATAAATCGCTGGCTGAAGTTAACTTCTTCAGCCCAGCGTTTTTGCGTTTGACCCGTCATGAGCGGCATTCATGCAGTACCTGACGCGGATGCGATGAAAGTCGCGTCCGGCTGCGTTATGATAGCGGCCTGATTGCTTTCATGAATGATCCTTATCTACGAGGTTTCCCGCCAATGTTCAGCCGCGATATGACAATTGCCGGATTTGATGATGCGCTGTTTGATGCCATGCAGAAAGAAGTGGCTCGCCAAGAAGCTCACATTGAGTTAATTGCTTCCGAAAACTACGCAAGTCCACGCGTAATGGAAGCGCAAGGCAGCCAGCTGACCAACAAATACGCTGAAGGCTATCCTGGCAAGCGCTACTATGGCGGCTGCGAGTTTGTCGATATCGCTGAAAACCTCGCGATTGACTACGCAAAAGAGCTGTTCGGCGCAACCTACGTTAACGTGCAGCCGCACTCTGGTTCTCAGGCCAACAGCGCGGTATTTTTAGCGCTGGTTAAGCCGGGCGACACCATTTTAGGTATGAGCCTGGACGCCGGCGGTCACTTGACCCATGGTGCCAAACCAAGCTTCTCCGGCAAGCAGTACAATGCGGTTCAGTACGGCTTAAACGAGCAAGGCCTGATTGATTATGATCAAGTGGCTGAGCTTGCCCGTGAGCACAAGCCGAAAATGATTATTGCCGGCTTCTCTGCCTACTCGCAAATTGTCGATTGGGCTAAATTCCGCGAAATTGCCGACGAAGTAGGCGCTTACCTGCTGGTGGATATGGCCCACGTAGCGGGTCTGGTCGCGGCAGGCGTTTACCCAAGCCCCTTGCCGCATGCCCACGTTGTTACCTCAACGACCCATAAGACGCTGCGCGGTCCGCGTAGTGGCGTGATTTTGTCGGCTGAAAATGATGCCGACATCGAGAAAAAGCTGCAGTCTGCCGTATTCCCCGGTGGCCAGGGCGGCCCGTTGATGCATGCGATTGCGGCAAAAGCGGTCTGCTTCAAAGAAGCCATGGCGCCCGAATTTAAAGCTTACCAGCAGCAGGTCGTTAAAAATGCCAAGGTAATGGCGGGCGTGTTTATGGACCGCGGTTTTGATATCGTTTCCGGCGGCACCGAAGACCACCTGTTCCTGCTCTCGTTAATCAAGCAGGGCGTGACCGGTAAAGATGCTGATGCGGCACTAGGCCGTGCGCATATCACCGTTAACAAAAACGCCGTGCCTAACGACCCGCAAAGCCCGTTTGTCACGTCAGGTCTGCGTATCGGTACGCCAGCGGTAACTACACGTGGTTTCGGTGAAGAAGAGTGCCGTCAGCTGGCAGGTTGGATCAGTGACATTCTGGATGTGCTGGCCAAAGGCGAAGACACCAGCGCCATTGAAGCGCAAGTGGCAGAGAAAGTGGCCGAGGTTTGTGGCCGTTTCCCGGTTTATAAGTAATTAGTAATCGCTATACTGGATAAATAGTTCTCCGGCTATGGACAGCCGCAACGCGCGGGAGGCCCCAAAGGGTCTCCCGCGTTTTGCTTTTTAAGCTCAAGCTTTTAAAACTGAAAAGCTATTAACCTAAGCGAGTGCCGCGAGGCTAGCCAAGCTTTTCTGAACCAGGGCAGATGCTTGCCCCTGTGAGTCAGACTCACAGTAGCAGCGCAGTTCCGGGGCATTGCCGGAGGGGCGCAAATGCACGATATCGCTATTTTCCAGCGTCGCGCGTAAGCCATCAATAGTGTTCACCTCTTTAATCGGCGACGCTAACTCTAAGGCTTCCTGCATATTTTCAGGAGCTGCTTGCCATTTGGCTAACAGGGACGTGCTCTGTTGGGTAGGAAAATCCTTGAGCCGGTCGCTGGCGGTGTATCGCAATGGAAGATCGCTAAATAGCTGTGACAGTCTGATACCCCGTTGGGCCGCTGTTATCATCAAGGTCAGTGCGGGTAAAAGGGCATCGCGGGTCGGCAGTGCCGCCAGCTCACGATTATCAGCCTTCAACTCACTGCCCAGTAAGAAACCGCCATTTGCCTCAAAGCCCGCGACGCGATCAAACTGCTTGTTGAGCGTTGCCATACTGGCTAATACATAGGGTGAACCAATGCGGGTCCGCTCAACTTGTTTAAACGCACCGCATGCCTCGATAGCTGTGTTACAGCTTACCGGAACCGCAAGCGCTTCAATTCCCAACGCTCGAGCGCATAGTAAGCCCACCACATCACCCCGCTGCCAGGTACCTGTCTCATCGCCCACCAGTGGCCTGTCGCCATCACCATCAGTGGAGAATAGGGCATGCAGCTGGTGCTGTTTTGCCCATGCACGGCCCTTTGCCTGATCTTCTTCGCTGACTGCTTCAGTATCCACTGGAACAAAGGTTTCGCTACGGCCGAGTACAACGACATCGGCGCCCAGCTCAGTGAATATATGGGCATTTAAATCACGCCCGGCAGCAGAATGTTGATATAGCCCTACGCGCCAGCCTTTTAGCGGCTCGCCGGTAAACCACGAGGTAAAGTGTCGGGCGTATGTCTCGTTGGCTACATCAGAAACGTCATTGCGTACCGGAAGCACCTCTGCTGGCATCTGCGCAGTAGAGGTTAAGATTGCGTTTTCGTCCTGCTTGGTAATTTCGCCATCAGGACGGTAGAACTTAATCCCATTACGATCAAAGGGGATATGACTGCCGGTAATCATTATGCAGGGAATACCGTCTGCCATGGCCTGCAGCGCAAGCGCAGGAGTAGGCAGTACGCCATAGTCATCAACCTTGATACCCATGGCGTGGGCGGCGCCAGTACACGCCGCTACCATGGCTGGACTGCTGGGGCGGCGGTCCATACCGATTGCAATCCGTTTTACGTCAAAGCTCGACTGCATGGCGGAAATAAACGCCACGCTAAATGCGGCACATACTTCGTCAGTAAACTGCTCTACCAGCCCCCGTGCGCCGCTGGTACCGAAGGCGATGCCGCTGTCAGCAATAATGGCCGCTGCTAAACGTGTTGAGCTCAACGTGTTTCTCCAAGGTTAAAGGCAGGTGTGAAGTAGTAAGCGTATAAGTTTATGCAATGAATTTAACACGCTGTAAAGCCGGGACCACGGATTACCTGTGTTCGGGGAGTTATTCGAGGCTTAAAAAAATGGCCTCCGCAAGCGAAGGCCATTGATAACTGACGTTTCAGTACTGTTTGGATGCCAAGTACTTTTTAGGTTCCAAGGACGGTTTAGACCTCTGCAGCAGTTAGGTTTAAACCCACCAAAATAGGGTCGTGATCAGAGCTGCGGAACGGGTCCGGCGCGTACAAGTTTTCAACTTGGCGCTCAGTCGTGTACTCGGTGTTGTAATCCAGCGCGGTCGCTTCATCTGCATTGATATGCCAAGTCGTCGTGCCGGTGACCTGCTGGGCCAGCGATTCGCTTGCCAACGCATGATCCAGCGACCCCCAGAAGCCATCAAAGACGTAGCTGTAATCGTCATCCAGCAGCTCAAACCCCGCTTCTTTCAGAGCCGTAATGGGGTCTTCCATGGCATAAGCGTTCAAGTCGCCCAAGATGAGTACGTCTTGATCGTTACTGCCTGTTGGGTTACTTTCCAGCCATTCAAGGAGCTCCTTGGCTGCCTCAACGCGCGTCGGGTTGTTGTTGCCTTGACCATCCCCAATGGCGTTTTCGCCATTGATCACACTGCCCTTTGACTTGAAGTGGTTGACGACCACGGAGAACTGCTCGCCGTTATCGTCGGTGAAGGTTTGCATGACCGGGGGGCGGTTGCCATAGGCAAACGCGCCGTCGGTCTTGGTGGCCGCGTCACCGGCGGGTGTCACTGCTTGGCTGTTGTAGATCACGCCAACGGTGATGGCGTCACTACCCGGGCTTACGATATTACCTTCCGCATCCTTGGGTATGCTGTAGGCCCATGTCACGCCATCAAGGCCTTTTTGCTGAGCATCGGCATTCAAGGCATTAACAAGGGCCGCAATGGCACTGTCTTCCCCGAAGCCATTGTTTTCAACTTCCATCAGGCCCACGACATCGGCACCGCTGGTATTGATGGCGTTAACGATCTTGGCTTCCTGCCGGCCAAATTCTTCAGCATTGTTGGCGCCACGCGGTGAATGCACAGTGCCGTCAAGGGTGGTTGTTTTATTGCCGTTCTCATCCAGCGTATTGAAATAGTTAAGTACGTTGAATGACGCCACCTTGATTCCAGCATCGCCCAAAGCATCGGTATCCGGAGTGGCTGGGCGGTCGGGGCCGTAGAAATCCAGGCCATCGACGTTTTGTACTTTCCACTCCCCATGGCTGAAGTCCAGTACACCCTCCAGGGTGTCCAGCATATCGCCCCCACGTAGAGGATTGGTAGCAGAGAGCTCTTCACCGTTACGACCATAGATAATCGGGTCCGGGTTTTGCGACGAGTTGGCGTCATCGATCTTGATTGTGCGGGCTTCTGCATCCTCGAGCCAAGCGCTATAACCTTCCACACTCGGCGTATTGACCTCGGTAAACTGCTCCAGGCGGCCGTTGGCAGAGAGGGTTACCTCACCATAACGGCCTAGCTCATAAAGCTCAGTAACCACTAACGGCTCGCCATTTAGCCCTTCAATAGCAACACGCATGCCTTCAAACGCTTCCAGACCCTGTTTGTTGGCAAAAGGCAGCTTGATGACCTGGCTCTGAGGCAGAGGCTGCTCGCGAGCCAGAATATCGAGGCTGGAGCGGTCAGCGGTAAGCTGGGTCTTTTCATAAAATTCTGAGACGGTGCCACCAATACGGATCTGGTCGCCAGCCGAGAGTTGCTCAAGCCAGGCGCTGCTGCCGCTTCCGGTGTAAACAAAGATGCCTTCAGAAGTCAGCGGGTTATCGTCGTTATCCTCGTCTTCTTCTTGCAAGAAGAAGCCGTCCATGCCGGGCGTTACCATGGTAACGATCGCCTCTAGCGTGACGTTCTCGCCATCTAGCGTGCTGGTGCCGCCTTCACCTTGAACCGTCGATATCAGTGTAATTTCAGGCTCCGGCTTGATTGCAACGCCAGGAGAGGCGAGGGCAGGCATGTCACCGTTATCACCCCCTGTAGCAGAAGAGCTAGCCGCGCCTTCTTCATCTGCCTGGGTGAATGCCTGGCGGTCCACGTTCCACGAAGCGGCGTCGTTTTCCGACGTGTCGGGGTAGGCTTCAAAAGCGACTTTGTTGCCATCAATACGCGGGTCGCCTTGCCAGAGAGTCACTGCATCGCCACCGCTGCCGAGGCCAGCGGCATTGTCGGCAAAGCCAATATTAAGGCTATCGATGTTACTGATATTGCTCCAGGCCTCACGAAACTGTGCCACGGCATCAATACCACCATCGACGATCACAATGGCAGATTCGCCCGGTGCCAGCGTGGTGAGTCCTTCGATAAGCACGGCATCTTGCGGGTTGGCGCTGTCGTCATCGTAGTAGAGCGGTGATTCAGTAAAGTCCAGAGTTTCACCAGAGCGATTGGTGATTTCAAACCAGTCTTCGGTAATATCCGCCCCCGCTTGGCCTGGCCAGATCTCGGTGATGGCCAGGCCAATGTCGCTTTCGCCCGGCACATACGGGGCTTCCATCGTGCCGATACGAAATGCCGTTGTTGCATTATCAGGCAGGGCGTTGCGGTCGAATGTCCAGTTGTCGGGATTGCCAATCGCTGCCAGAAGCGCGTCTGCGGTGCCATAACCATCGGCGGTAAAGGCCGCATTACGCGCGCTGCCTACGGCGATGGCTGTCGTGCCATTTTCAAGGCCCGGCGGCAGGGCAGAATTATTGGAATTTGTCGCCGTTTCCTGCCACTCGCTACTATTGGTTTGAATGGCATAGATAAACGTGGGAGCCGTATCTTCGCCCACAAACGCGATGACCTGGTCGCCACCCACGGCAAGGTTGAAACTGCCGTTACCTACTGCGGCGCTATTGGCATTCGAAAACTGGTCGGCGTTTTGAGTGTGAGAAATTACCGTGCCCGGGGCAACACCGCCAGCAGGCGCTGTCCATTTTACGGCACCTTCATTGGCCCGGAAACCATCGCCCGCCCAGCCGGAATCCGTGAAGGTAATTTCTGCTCCTTCGGCGATACCGTGTAACACCACAAACTGAAACTCTTTTTCGCTGCCGCTGACGGCCGTTACCGCTATATCGCCTGGGCGAGGTGTCATATCCGGCAATGCGGCAAAAGAAATGTCGGTGCCAATAAACTGCTGCTGGCTATCCGGGAGATCCTTTGAAGCGCGACCATCATCAAACCAGTCAACCGTGCCGCTATCAAAAAGCACGCTGGCCGAAATGCCCGCATCGCTCATTTTCACATCGAAAAGTGCTTCGGGTTTCGCGGTGAGCGCATCCGGGATGGTATTGAGATCAACCCCCTCAATTTCACGCACGGCGTGGTGGCCGTCCCAGAAGTAGAGCCCGAAATCAACGTCGTCGCTATCGTCTACAGGGCCTGCCAGAATCAGGTACCCCTCATCGCTGGCTTGCTCAATGGCGCGCACGGCCCGGCCATCAAGGTCCAGACGCAGCGGCTCGCCGAAAGACGCCTGTGTCGCGCTTCCATCGACCAGATCGATAGCATTGGTCACCGGTAGCAATTGGGCGAAACCGTCATCTAGCGGTGCCCGAAGGCCAAGATAAAGGGTATCGTCGATGAATACGGCACCTTCAACGTTTATCCCCTGGGCCAATTTGAGTGCGTTTTCGCCTAACCCGTGTCCGTTGCTGGCATCCCAGTTGGTTAGCTGTTCGGCAAGGTCGGTAAACTGGCCAGTCACGTTGATAGTAAAGGTGTCAGCGCTGTCGCCGGCCACTTCCGTGCTGAAGATCATCGAACGCTGGCCGCTTTGATGCGACCCCAGCCAGTACTGGACACCCTGGTAGGTCGCCACGGCTTCAAGATCTACTTCCTGGCTATCGCTGAGCCCTAGCGCATCATTCAGATTCATTTCCAAAAGCGGCGGGCCACCTGCCTCGCGATCATAAAGGCGCAAGGTCTGATCTTCGTCATCGGCTACCAACATTAGCTGTTCATCAATGGCAACGGCCGCGGATGCATCTGATGCACCCTGGTAGTAACGCTCGCCAAGCTGGAAATCGGGCTGGGGTGTTTTACTCTGTTCCGGCTCTTCGGGCTGTTCCGGCTCTTCGGGCTGCTCCGGTTCTTCGGGCTGCTCCGGTTCTTCGGGCTGTTCCGGCTCTTCAGGCTGCTCCGGCGTTTCTGGCTCAGGTTGGGCTGCTTCATCCTCTATTCGGTCAATAAGATCGCCCAGCAAGGTATCGAAACTCACGCCTGCTGCACTGTCATTATTCCCCATAAGGGTTTGCAGCACTTGGGCCGGGGCCAGCTCCTGGCTTTCGCTACTAGCTGTGATGGCTTGTAGAATCTGCTCACGTGAAGCGCCCGTGGAAAGTAGTCCCAGCCAGTAATCAGCGCCTGCGGGCTCCGGCGAGCGTCCCAATATCCCCTGATACGCTTGAGTCAGCCAGGCGGCATCGTCGCTTTGCGAGGCAATCGTCTGGAACTCAGCAGACGCCTTGAAACTTTCAGTGGCTTCTTGCAGCGTCAATCCCTCACGCAGCATGTTGGCCCAGTAGGTAAGGCCTTCGGTATCGGCTGAACGCAACAGGTAAGTGGTATATAGCTGACTGATCGGCTGAATCACTTCGCTGAACTCAGCGCTGGCAATCAGGTTACGAGCAACGCCCTCGACATCTATCTCAGCGCTATCAAGTAAACCCGTCCAGTAACGCTGTCCTTGATCATCGGATTGGCGTAACAGCAGCGTCTGGTACAACGAACTAACAATGATCTGATTATTCATGCTCATTTTCCGTCCAGGTAAGCAGTCATTCATTTGTGGTTTGGGCTATGCATGTGCTTGGTGCAGGCCACATGCCCGATAAGGCCCTGTCAATACGCGGCGTCCATCGTTCGCAATATCACGTGATTACCTAACCTAACGTCTGGGTATGTCATGATTGTGACGTTTTGGATATCGTGTAAACGTTACGCAACAGGCGCTTGCCCAAGTCCCGACCTCTCGGGTGAAATGATTTTTTTGTGCGAATTTATTCAAAGTGTCATATAGCCGTCATTGTTAGCTCAGTAACATTCCCCATTGCTTGACGGGCCGATTACTCAAAAAAAGAAGGGGATTTCAATGAGCAACTTTCAACTACAGCTTCTGCATGCCGCTGACATGGAAGGGGGCGGTGGGGATCTGCTGAACGCACCCAATTTCGTTTCCATTATCGACCACCTGGAAAACCAGTACGCCAACTCACTGTTTGTCAGCTCCGGTGACCTGGTGTTACCTGGGCCTTACTTGAGCGCCGCGTCTGAAGAGAGCCTGCAAGCTGCGTTCCAGACCGCCGTGGAGGATATTTACGGGTTGGAAGCGGGTTCCATGAGTGGCATTACCGCCGCGTCGGGCCGGGTTGAAGCGCTGCTGATGGATCTGGTAAATGCTGCGGCCGTGACGCTTGGCAACCATGAGTTCGATCTGGGCACCGGCTTGATTGCCGACATGCTGGCGCCTGTGGTCAATGGTGACAGTGCCGCCGACGTCGCGTGGCTGGGCGCCCAGTTTCCGTATATCTCTGCCAACCTGGACTTCTCCGGCGATTCAGCGCTAAGCGGTCTGGCCACCAACGAGATTTTCTCACACGATGCATTTCAGTCGACGCTTGAAGAAGTGCTGGCTGGCGCGAACAAGCCCAAGCTAGCCCCGGCGGTCATTGCCGAACGCGGCGGTGAAAAGATTGGCATCATTGGTATTACCACCCAGATTCTCGAGAGTATTTCATCCATTGGCGGTGTAGACGTTCTCTCGGGCGGCAGCAATGATATGCAGGCGCTTGCCGCTATCATTCAGCCAGTGATTGATGACCTGGAAGCGCAAGGCATCAACAAGATCATCCTGAGTGCGCACTTGCAGCAAATTCAGTTTGAAGAGGAGCTTGCCACCCTGCTGGACGGCGTCGATATCATTATCGCCGGTGGCTCGGATTCGCTGCTGGCCAATGAAACCGACATTGAACGCGGCCTGTTTCCCGGTGCGGGCGAGCCGTATGACACCTATCCGATTCTTACCAAGGATGCGTCCGGTAACGACGTGGTCATCGTGAACACCGATGCCGGCTGGCGCTATGTCGCTCAGCTAGTGGTCGAGTTTGACGAAAATGGCCATATCGTAACCGACTCGATCGAGCAGGCTACTTCAGGAATTTACGCCTCGACGGACGAGCAGGTAGAAGCCCTGTGGGGCAGCCTGGAAGCCGCTTTTGCAGATGGCACCAAAGGCCAGATTGCCCAGGATCTTGTCGGTGCCGTAGGTGAGTTCGTGGCCGACCAGGATGGCAATGTTCTTGGCCTGACCGATGTGTATATGGTAGGCGAGCGCGGCTCTGTGCGCACCGAAGAGACCAACCTTGGTAATCTCACCGCCGATGCCAACCTCTGGTATGCCCGCCAGCTGGATAGCGACGTCATGGTCTCGTTCAAGAACGGCGGCGGCATTCGTGAAGCGATTGGCGAAGTCGTGGTGCAAGGCGGCGATAGCGAGCCCAGCTACCAGGCACCGTCTGCCAACGATGCCATCGGCAAACCGGCAGGTGGCGTGTCGCAGTTGGACGCCGCCTCGGCACTGCGCTTCAACAACGACCTAACCATTCTGACGGTTAACCGCAGCACACTGCTTGACGTGCTAGAGCACGCGGTAGCCGCAGCTGCACCCAGTATCACTGCGGGTCAGTTCGCTCAGGTGGGTGGTATTCAATACAGCTACGACTGGGAACAGCCTGCTGGACAGCGCATTCAAAGTGCCGCCATTCTCAACGAAGACGGCAAGATTCACGACGTACTGGTGGCCAACGGGCGCCTGGTCGGCGATGCAGACGCGACCGTTAAAGTCGTTACTCTAGGCTTCATGGCCGATGGCGGCGACGGTTACCCGTTAGGGGAAGGACGCTATCTTGAACGAGTTGACCTGCTTGAAGCCTATACGCTTGATGGCAAGTTCGATTTCGCCGAGAAGGGCAGTGAGCAGGACGCCTTCGCTGAATACATGGGTGCCATGTATAGCGAGACACCGTTCAGCGAAGCCGAAACGTCGATTAGTGAAGACCTGCGCATTCAAAACCTGGCATTCCGCGATGACGCCGTGCTCAGCGAAGCGGTTGACCCGCTCCTGCGCCTTTACGATGCGGCTTTTGATCGCGATGCCGATGGCATGGGCCTGGGCTACTGGCTAGATGTGAGCCAGAGTGCAAGCTTTGAAACTATTGCCAACAGCTTTATTGCCTCTGATGAGTTCAACCAGCGCCATATAGGCATTCAAGATGACGCCTTTGTAGATTTAATGTACGCCAACGTGCTCGAACGAGCGGCAGATGCGGCAGGTAAGCAGTACTGGCTGGATGCAATGGCCAACGGCGCGGAAAAAGGTGCGGTAATGGTTGGTTTTTCAGAGTCTGATGAGAGCATGTTGCTATTTGGATGATGTTTTCGTTCTAAATATATAAAACCCGCTCTTGTAACGCCCCTACCCCTGGCAGGGGCGTTTCTGTTATGCTGCCGCGATTAATCTTCGCGTGACTTCTTTGATTCAACGGTGACCCCTCCATGGCAAAGCAACAGGAAGCAACGGATCTACAGCGCGCATTAAGTGCCTGTAAGGGTTCGTTTGTATCGGTGGGTTTTTTCAGCATGTTCGTTAACCTGCTGATGCTAGTTCCCCCGATGTATATGCTCCAGGTTTATGATCGCGTACTAACCACGCAAAGCTTCGATACTCTGGTTATGCTCACACTGGTTGTCGTATTTCTTTTTATGGTGATGGGAGGGCTGGAGCTTGTAAGGTCGCGCATGCTGGTGCGTATCGGCAACCGTCTGGATACCACCATTAATCAACGACTTTACAGCGCCATGTTCCGGCGCAGCATCGTAACGCAGGGTAGCTCCAGCGCTCAGCCGCTGAACGACTTGACCAGCCTGCGTCAGTTTTTGACTGGCAACGGCCTGTTTGCCTTTTTTGATGCGCCTTGGGTGCCTATCTATCTTGGTATTTTGTTCATTTTTCATCCATGGCTTGGCGTCTTTGCCACCTGTGCGGGCATTATCCTGTTCGTACTGGCCCTGGTGAATGAAAAATCAACAAAGGGCCTGCTGGCAGAAGCCAATAGTGAGCAGATCCAGGCGCAAAACTTGGCCAACTCCAACTTGAGAAACGCAGAAGTACTCCATGCCATGGGCATGTTGCCGGGCATCATGGGCCGCTGGTCCAAGCGCCACCATGAGTTTCTTGCCAAACAGTCCCAGGCAAGCGACCGCGCCGGTGCATTGACAAATACATCTAAAGTGATGCGCCTTCTATTCCAGTCACTGATTCTTGGCTTGGGTGCGCTGCTGGTGCTCAATGGTGATATGACGCCCGGTATGATGATTGCAGGCTCCATCTTGATGGGGCGTGCGCTGGCACCTATCGATCAGATGATTGGTGGCTGGAAAGGCTTTGTTGCTGCGCGAGGCGCTTATAGCCGGTTAAACGAACTGCTAAACCAGATACCCGAAGACCAGCGCCGTATGTCGCTGCCGGCTCCCAAGGGTATCGTGGATATTGAAAATGTTGCAGCGGCCCCTCCAGGAACCCGCATGGCCACGATTCGCGGCATTAACTTCAGCGTGGCCCAGGGCGAACATGTCGGCATCATCGGTCCAAGTGCAGCGGGTAAGTCAACGCTTGCTCGCGTGCTGCTGGGTATATGGCCAACCCAGGTTGGCGATGTACGCCTGGATGGCGGTGAAATCAACCAGTACAACCGCGACGAGCTGGGTCCTTATATTGGTTATCTGCCACAGGATATCGAGCTTTTCGACGGCACCATTAGCGAAAATATTGCCCGGTTTGGCAACATTGACGCTGATAAAGTGGTAACAGCGGCCAAAAAAGCCGGGGTGCATGAAATGGTGTTGGAGCTTTCCAACGGTTATGACACCGTTATCTCCTCCACCAGTGGCGCGCTTTCCGGTGGCCAGCGTCAGCGACTCGGCTTGGCGCGAGCGCTGTATGGAAACCCTGTTTTAGTCGTGTTAGACGAACCCAATGCCAACTTGGATGACGCAGGAGAGCGTGCGCTAGGCCAGGCGATCTCCCATTTGAAAGCTGAAGGTACAACGCTGTTTGTCATTAGTCATCGTACTAGCGTGCTGAAGTCCATGGATAAATTATTGGTCATGAAAGAAGGCCAAGTAAGTATGTTTGGCCCTAGAGACCAAGTGCTTGCCCAGTTTGCTAAGAAATCGCGCCCCCAAGTAGGCCAGCAAAGTTCAGCTCGCCTTTCCGCTATTTCCGGTGGTCGTAGTGGCGGCAGTGAGGAGTCGTAATATGAGCAAGCATAAAGATCAACTTCCTGCGAAAAACGAAATTGATGTAACACCTCAGGGGCCAGTCACTATTGATGGTGAGGCTCAGGAAGTGTTGCCCACTAGCGATAAGGGCTATCGCAAGCTAGGTTATGCGATTTTAATTATTGCGCTAGGCGGCTTCATATTATGGTCGGTGACCGCCTCGTTGGCGGTAGCCGTTGTCGCACCAGGCAATGTGTCGATGGAGTCATTTAAGCGCACCGTCCAGCATCTTGAAGGTGGGATCGTACGCGAACTGCTGGTATCCGACGGTGATCAGGTGGAAGCCGGTCAGCCTCTGGTTGTACTGAGCGACACCCAAGTGCGTTCACAGCTGGAAATTGCCCAATCTCAGTACTACATCAACCGGGCCATGGAGGTGCGCTTGTTGGCAGAGCAGCAAGGCGCCGCGCTGCTGGAAATGCCCGAAGAACTCAGTTCTGTCGACAACGAGCGTGTTCAGCAAGTGACCGCCGTGCAGCAAGGCCTCTTTCAGGCCCGCCGCCAGTCGCTTATCAGTACCATGGAAGCTATGGATGAGCAGATCGTTCAGATGCAAGAGCAGATTGATGGTTTGGAGTCCCGCACTCGGGTCAATAACCAGCGCATCAGCTCGCTGCGCTCTGAAGCCGAAGACTTCCGTTCGCTCTACCGTGAAGGGCTGGGTGATAACCAGCGCCTACGTGAGCTTGAGCGCCAGATTCTGCAATACGAAGGTGACAATGCCGAGTTCCAGGCCAATATGGCCCAGCTGCGTTCGCAGATAAGCGAAAATCGCATGCAGAAAGAGACTACTCAGCAGGAGTTTCAGGCTGAAGTGGGCGAACAGTTGCGTAACGCTCAGTCTCAGATCGCTGAAGCGGAAGAGCGCATTACCTCGCTGACCGATCAAGTGAATCGCACCGTGGTAAGCGCGCCTGTCTCTGGCACCATTGTTGGTCAACAGGTACATACGGTCGGTGCGGTTATTCGCCCAGGCGACCCCATCATGGACGTTGTACCTTCTAATGACGGATTTGTGGTCGAAGCCCGCGTGCCCACGCGCGATATCGACAACCTTTTTTTAGGCCAGCTCGCCGAAATTCGCTTCTCCGCGTTCAATCAGCGCCTGACAAATATCATCGATGGCGAAATTATCCATATCAGTGCCGATAGCTTTGAAGACGAAGCAACCGGGCAGCGCTACTACAAGACACGTATACGTGTGACAGAAGCTGGGCGTGAAGATATGACCGAACAGATGCAGTTATTGTCTGGCATGCCAGCCGAAGTGATGATCCGTACGGGTGAGCGTACCTTTGCCAGCTACATTGCCAAGCCTGTTACCGATATGCTGGCTCGCGCTATCCGGGAGGACTAATGACACGGACGCCACGCTTTACCTTAAATGCGCTGACCATGGCGGTTGCTTTATTCAGCCATGCAGCATTCTCGCAAAGCGACGTGCCGGTTGAACAGCAGGCGTTGAACGAATTTGAAGCGCTGACCGATGCCACCGGCGAGCCCCAGGCGCTGCCCTCACTACCGGGCTTGTTCGTTCGTGCCTTGGAGCACGATTCAGATTTGTCACGCCAGCGGTTTGAACTTGAGGCCACGCGGGAAGAAATTCCTATGGCGCGCTCACGGTTGTTGCCTCAGGTAAGCGCTACGGGCGGATACTTGTGGCAAGACTCAACCAATGTTCAAACGGTTGAAGAGATAGACGAGTTTGGTAACACCCAGCGACCTGGTGAAATAGACGAAACGTACTGGCAAATCCAGCTACAGCAGCCGCTCTTTAGTCTTGAGCGTTGGCGTAGCGTCGATGTTGCAGGCGCTCAGGTAAGCGCCGCTGAGCTTCAGTTAGCCGTGATCGAGCAAGAGCTTGCGATGCAAGTCAGCGAAGCGTACATAAAAGCTTATCTGGCGGCTCAGCGTTCAGGCTTGCTGGAAGCCCAGCAGGAATCGCTCGATTTGCAGGTGCGCCAGGCAAGTCGCGCTTTTGATCTGGGCGTGGGAAACCGCGTTGATCTGCTAGAGGCTCAATCCCGTTATGATCAGGCTGTTTCAGACGCGGTAGAAGCAGAAAACGAACTGGACAATGCGCTTAGTGAGTTAGAGCGCCTGACCGGGGTAATGCCTTCCTTTACAAGCAGCTCGCCGGGCGAGTTGTCTAGCGTAACGCTAGATGACGAGATTGGTGATGTAGAGCAATGGTTAGCGCTGACAGGGCAAAACCTGAGTGTTCTGCTTGCAACTGAACAGCAGAAAATTGCCCAGGCAGATACCGGTGTAAGGCGCGCTGGCTACTATCCGGAGCTTAACCTGAATCTCAGCTACTCCGACCGCAGTAGTGATGATCCAGTACGTGAAAGTGAGGACTACCGAGCTGGCGTTGAGCTGAGCGTGCCTATTTATCGCGGTGGTTATACCAATGCCAGCGTGCGCCAGGGTGAAAGACGTATTGAAGCAGGTCAGGCTACGGTTGATAATGAACGTAACCTGGCAATACAGGAAGTTC
The DNA here is from genome assembly GCF_000377665.1 of Vreelandella zhanjiangensis DSM 21076. GTDB lineage: Bacteria > Pseudomonadota > Gammaproteobacteria > Pseudomonadales > Halomonadaceae > Vreelandella > Vreelandella zhanjiangensis. The sequence goes on from NZ_KB898646.1 coordinate 25,780, forward strand.
GCCGCCGCATTCGTGCGCTGAATGGTGGCCAGCGCCGGTTGGAAGCTCTAAATCAGGCAATTGCCTCAGGGCAGCTATTTCTGGAGGCGGCAGAAAAAGGAGAGCAACTAGGTCTACGTGATCTGGTGGATGTGCTGGATGCTCGCGCAAGCTTCTACGACCAGCGTATTCAGTATGTCGATACGGTAGGTAATTATGCTCTGGACATGCTGGCGCTGCATTCCGCCGTAGGCGGTCTGGAGGGTCAGGACTTGGATCGCATCATGGCGCTATTGGCCTCGATGTCTACGTCCGTACAGGTAGCCCGGTAATCAGCATCTATGGCCGTTATAAGAACAAGTCAAGGCAATGAATGGTTGCGGCGCGCAATGCGCTGCTTTGATGCAGGTATAGCCACAGGCGTTGCTCTTATTGTACTGTGGCTGATGCCGCATATTAATGTAGAGGGCAACGATTACCTCTTCCTCATCTTGATCGGTAGCTTACTGCTGCCCGCCGTTGGGGAAATGATAGGGCTCTATCAGCCGTGGCGCGGTCGTAGTCTGTACAACATGCTAGGTATTTACCTAGCCGCCTGGATAGCCACGTTAGGGCTGCTTAGCTTGCTCTTGGTGGCTATTCAAGAGACTCAAAGCTTCTCGCGGTTGTGGATGGGCGTTTCAGCCTTGGCAGTACTCATTATCGGCAGCATAATGCGTACCTTGCTTTATGGTTACCTACGACGTCTGCGTGCCAAGGGTCACAACCTTAAACGCGTGTTGCTAATCGGTAAAAAAGACAACATTGCACTATTGGAAGAGAAGGTTGTTGAAACGCCCCACGCTGGTTACATCATAGTAGGGCATTATATTGACGAAGACGATGCTACGTTTTTTCACAAAATGGCGGCGTTTGCCAAAGCCAATATTTTTCAACGTGATTTTGATGAGATTTGGCTAGGATACCCGCTAGTTCAAGGCAACCGTGTGCGCCATCTGATGCGGCTTCTCGCCGGGATCCCGACTAGCATACGATTTTTCCCTGACTTGCCCGATATCCGTTTGTTGAATCACCGGATTACGCAAGTCGCAGGCCTCTATTCGTTAGAGCTGAATTACACTCCTTTAAATGGCCCCATGCGGTTTATCAAAGCGTTGGAGGATCGCATGCTAGGGCTTGTGCTATTTATTCTGTTTAGTCCTGTGATGCTTGGCGTGGCAATTGCCATACGCTGGAAAATGGGTGGGCCTGTCCTTTTTAAACAGGAGCGCCATGGTCTAGATGGAAAACGCTTTAAAATATATAAATTTAGAACGATGCATCTGCACGAGAGTTCAGTCACCAAACAGGCTTCACACCTCGATGAGCGTGTCACCCCTGTTGGTCGTTTTCTACGTCGTACCAGCTTGGATGAATTGCCTCAGTTATATAATGTTCTTCAAGGGCGTATGTCGCTGGTAGGGCCAAGACCCCATGCCATGGATCATAACGATCACTATAAAGACCATATCGATATCTATATGCAAAGGCATCGCGTCAAGCCCGGTATGACAGGCTGGGCGCAGGTGAACGGCCTGCGAGGTATCACCGATGATGTCAAACTGATGGAAAAGCGCGTTGAATACGACCTGTATTATATTGAGCGATGGTCGTTGGGTTTTGATTTGAAAATATTAATTATGACGCTAACACGGGGCTTCGTTAATGGCCAGCCATAAATAATATGTATTTCAGTGCATTAAGTTAAACATCGCGTTTAGAAATAGTCGGCGCAGTTTAGTCAGGTTATAAAGAAAGGCTGGGTAGGATAGCAGTCTCCCCAATGGCTTATCTCAAGGAGGAATCATGATTTTACCTGTCATTTTATCAGGAGGCTCCGGCTCACGCCTATGGCCTGTCTCTCGCGAGCATTATCCCAAGCAGTTTCTAAACCTGCATAAAGAAGATGTGAGCCTGTTGCAAGAAGCTGCGCTGCGCATAAAAGACATTGCGAATTCAGGCAAGCCTCTCATTGTTTGCAATGAAGAGCACCGTTTTCTGGTCGCTGAGCAAATGCAGCAGGTAGGGCTTAAAGGCAGCACAATTATTTTAGAGCCGTGTGGCCGTAATACAGCACCCGCGTTGGCACTTGCTGCCTTGGCAGCAAGTGCCGCCAATCCTGATGCTGAGCTGCTGGTTATGCCGGCAGATCATGTCATTAAAGATACCGAAGCCTTTGCCCATGCCGTCGAACAGGGCCGTGTGCTTAGTCAAGAAGGCAAGCTGATAACATTTGGCATTACCCCTTCGTCGCCGCATACAGGCTACGGCTATATAAAAAGAGGCCAGGCGTTAACTCAGGGATTTTCAGTCGCCGCTTTTGTTGAAAAACCCGATCTAGACGCTGCGGAAAACTATTTACAAAGCGGCGACTACTTCTGGAATAGCGGAATTTTCCTGTTTAAAGCCAGCAGTTTCCTAGCAGCGCTTGGGCAATATGCGCCGGATATATTGCAAAGCTGTCAGGCCGCTTTTGAAGCGCGTACTGAGGACATGGATTTTCTACGCATTGACGAAGAATGCTTCGCTGAATGTCGCAGTGAGTCCATTGATTATGCGGTAATGGAGCATACTGATCAGGCTGCCGTTATCCCTATGTCGCCCGGCTGGAGCGATATAGGTGCCTGGGATGCGCTGCATGAACTGCGCTCAGTGGATGATAAAGAAAATGGCAATGCCATTCATGGCGATGTCATGCTGCATCAAACCCGTAACAGCTTAGTTTATAGCGAGTCTCGTCTTGTGGCCGCTGTGGGGGTCGATAATCTGGTGATCGTCGAGACCGACGATGCTGTCCTGGTGGCCGACCGTCGTCAGGCTCAGGATACCAAGCTTATTGTTAATGCCTTGAAAGCTGCTGGTCGTAAGGAATTTCAATCACATCAGCGAGTCTATCGCCCCTGGGGGCACTATCGCACCATGGTGTTAACAGATAGCTTTCAGGTGAAAGAGATTGTGGTTAACCCGAGCGGTAAGCTTTCCTTACAAATGCATCACCACCGTGCGGAGCACTGGGTAGTTGTGCAGGGTACTGCTCAAGTGACGCAAGGCGAAGGGCATGGCAATACCGCTAATCTTCGCAGCTTTCTGCTCTCGGAAGATGAGTCAACCTACATTCCGCTGGGTACGGTTCATCGCCTTGAAAACCCTGGCGTTATTCCTCTTAAGCTTATTGAAGTGCAGACCGGCTCCTATTTAGGTGAAGACGATATAGTGCGCTATAACGACAAGTATGGGCGCGAATAGGAGCAACCCGCTGTAATGAAAGTTGCCATTATTCATGACTGGCTAACCACTTGGGCAGGCGCTGAAAAAGCGCTTGCCGAGCTGCTTAACTGTTTCCCTCAAGCTGAAATATTTACCACGGTTAATTTCCTTGAGAAAAGCGCTATTTCTGCTTTGCAGGGGCGCGTTATCCACACCAGTTTTATTCAGCGTATGCCCCTCGCACGCCGCCGGTATCGCCACTATCTGCCGCTAATGCCATTAGCGATAGAGCAGTTCGATCTTAAAGGCTTTGACCTGATTTTGTCGAGTAGTCACGCCGTAGCAAAAGGCGTGATTTCTGATCCCAATGCGGTTCACATATGCTACTGCTATAGCCCAATGCGCTACGCATGGGATATGCAGCATCAATATTTGCGCCAATCAGGTAAAGAAAAGGGATTGATGAGCTGGGTAATGCGCTGGCAGTTGCATCGTCTACGCCAGTGGGATTACTTAAGTGCCCAGCGTGTTGACCACTTTGTAGCCATTTCAAGCTATATACAGCGTCGTATTCAAGCCTGCTACCGGCGAAAATCCGACGTTGTATTTCCGCCGGTCGAAGTGGAAAAATTCCGCTACGATCAGCCAAGAGAAAACTTTTATCTAACCGCTTCGCGCATGGTGCCCTACAAGCGTATCGATCTGGTCATAGAAGCATTTAACAAAATGCCCGATAAACAGCTTGTCGTTATCGGAGATGGTCCCGACTACGCTAAATTGGCTGCGCTGGCAGGCCCCAATGTCACAATGCTTGGGTATCAGTCTGACAAGGTACTAACCGATCACCTGGAACGCACCAAGGCCTTTATATTTATGGCCGAAGAGGATTTTGGTATTTTGCCAGTAGAAGCCCAGGCGGCTGGAGCACCTGTTATTGGTTACGGCGTAGGCGGTTTAGCCGAAACAACGCTAAACAATGTCACCGCGCTCTGGGCTGAAGAACAGACCAGTCACGCGCTGGCTCAACGTGTTCAGGAGTTTGAAGAGCGCAAGCAGCACGATGCAGATGCCTTTGCACCGATGGTATGTAGACAAAGCGCAGAAAGGTTTGCGACCGCCAACTTTACCCGGGCGATCCAGTCACTGGTAGCCAAGCACATGCCTAAAGCCTAGTTTCAATAGTTTACCATGAGTAGCATGCTTTTAATGTTTAGTGCCTAGCGCTTATTTGCTTGATAGAACTGCTGGCATGCAGCCATCGGTTGGCTACCCAGCCAGCCGATAATCTGTTGGGTATACGCCGAGCGCGCCTCGTCTACCAAGTGAAAGTTAGTGTCAAAGAAGTCGTTTGCTTCCCGCATTGCTTTTAGTGGTTTACCTACCCAAAAAAGTCCTTCGCTCGTCGCCCATTGGGGCAGCGTCTCATAGAAATTAGCTTCTAAAGATGAATCCTTATAAGACTGCCGCCATAACAATGGCGGCGGCATGAAAACAGGGCAGGCTCCCTGAGTAAGTAGCTCATCACGAAAGTGTTGCAGGCGAGCCCAGTCAAAACCGCCTTGCTGCAAGGCCGCTCCATAGGTTTCATCAGGCAAAGAGTTTAAAAAATTCCAATGCCGCTCTTCGCGTAATGCCCGGGCTGTATGCAACTGATCACCTCGGCTATCCAGGTTGTGAGGACCATAATCGCCGCTAACGGAAAAATCGACAGGAACCCCTCGGTAGCCTTCTAAGATGCGTGTAAACGAGGTTTGTGCAAATACCTTGAGCGCGCGCTTGGGGGGCAATCTTAAGAAAGCCTCAGGGTGGCTATTTGCCCAATGAATCAGCGAGCTGGAAATAGTCTCCTCGCGGTTATAAAGCGGGTATTCAAGGGGGAGGAGTACTAAGTCGCCTGGCTCAATGACCGGTACAGCTTCTTGTAAGATAACCGGTAAGGAAATGCCTGCATTTACTCCCAGGTTAACGGCGGGTCGATGATAGGCAGCCTCCAGGTCACCACTATTAATACCAAACATGGCTCCTGAGCCTGAAACCACAACAATCTTTGGGGAAGGAAGCGCGCTGGCAGCCTCCTGCTTGTACGTGATCGCGTTGGCAATCCATACGTTATTAGGATGCTCGTTGCCCAATTGCCCAGCCCACAGCGCCACCCACAGTGACAGGACCACCAAGCTTCCGCCCACTACTCCTTTAATAAAGCTAGCCATGCTCGTACTCACTTATCGCCCACGTAAGATTAAAAGTTGAAATACAGGAAAGCCTGGCTGGGCAGATCCAGCATGGCTTTTGTTACCACTAGTAAAATCCCGCCTACCAAGGCGCCTTGGTAATAATGACGCTGTGATTGAGCAAGCCACGTGGTTAGCGTCATGCTGTTAGGCATGATTAATACGATCAAGGTAGCCCCTATAACTAGCAGGCCTGGCGCGCGTAGGCCCATCGCTCCCTGGTGTAAACCATTCAACAGCTCGCCTAGGGCGCCCCAATGCCATATTGAAAGAGCCGAGTAAAAGGCCCATGTGTACTCAAGGCTGTCAGCACGAAAAGGTACCCAGGCCAGCATGACGGCCATAAAGGTCAATAGCCATCCGATGCCTGTTGGTAACCGAAAAGTAGTAATCCGCTGCCATACCACCATTAATGTGAGCAAGCTGCCATGTAACCCACCCCACAACACAAACTGCCAGCCTGCGCCATGCCATAATCCACCTAGCAGCATGGTAGCGAGTAGTGCTAGCAGGTGGCGAGGCAAGCCATGTTGGCTACCCCCTAGCGGAATATATAAATAGTCACGGAGAAACCCTGAAAGGGTGATGTGCCAGCGTCGCCAAAAGGCTTGGATATCTCGTGCTTTATAAGGCGACGCAAAATTTTCGGGTAGCTTAATGCCAAACAAAAGTGCCAGGCCAATCGCCATGTCTGCATAGCCAGAAAAATCAAAGTAAAGCTGCAAACCATATGCCCAACCAGCCACGACGGTATCACCCGCCACCATTGTCTCGGCTGGTAGGCTATAAAGTTGATCAACATAAGGAGCGAGGTTATCGGCAATAATTAGTTTTTTAGCTAAACCCAGCGCCAGTAGCAGCAAGCCACACCGAATAGCCGCAGTAGTTGGCGGTGTTAAACGGCTTAACTGAGGGGCTAGATCGCGATAATGGACGATAGGTCCAGCAATCAACTGAGGAAAAAAACTAACGAACACGCCGTATAACGACAGTGGCCCGCGCTGAATGATCCCCTTGCGCACATCTACCAAAAAAGCAATTTGTTGAAAGGTAAAAAAAGAAATACCTAGCGGCAATATCAGCGGACTAAACGATTGGGGGGGCAGGTCGGCAACCGAAATGATAAAGACCGAGTATTTAAACCAACCCAGCAGACCAAGATTAAAGGCCACGCCGAGCCATAACCAATATTTGCGTTGACTGCTTACATAGCCTGCCAGCCAATAGTTCACGCCAATGCTGGCAAGTAATAAGGGTAAAAGCGTAATATCCCACGCGGCGTAAAAGAACAGCGAAGCGGCCCCTAGCCAGCCAAGCAGAAAACGCTGAGAGGAAAAGATTGAAAGTATTAAAAAAATTAGCCAAACAGTGGGCAAAAACACAAGAAGAAATTCAGGTGTGCTAAAAACCATGCCGATGATGCTCACTTATGGCAGAGGATAAAAAGAGTGACGCAGGATTTAAGTGCCGAGGCTATTGCTGCATTAACACTGAGCGCGAAGCATATCATAGCCAACGGGTGGGGCGGTTAGATGTATCATCGGTATCCTTCATTACGTGGGCAGTATGCCTTTTTCAATTATTTTGACGTAAGAGCGAGCAAATGGACATGCAACGCCGCGTAACCATAGTGATTGCTGCCTGTATAGCGGGTCTGCTGGGAAGCTATTTCTATGCCGGTATTCTCAATCCTTTAAAGGTTGAGTGGCTATTGCAAGAGGGGGATCTACTACAACACTTTTTGGGTTGGCATTATTACCGTCACGAACCCTGGGATTGGCCAATAGGTGCTTTGCACACCTATGGTTCCGAAGTGCGTAGCAGTATTGTATTTACCGATTCTTTACCGCTACTTGCTATACCGCTGAAGCTGATCCAAGCATGGCTACCTAATCCTTTTCAGTATCAAGGGCTTGCATCAGTTGCACATCTGATACTTAATGCTATCGCCGCCTGTCTTATCTTTACACGGTTGAAGATGTCTCCTATTGCGGCGATTGCACTAAGTCTTGTGGTGGCAATTATGCCACCCGTATTGTTTCGTGGGCCGGGTGGGGCCGGGCACGAATCATTAATGGCGCATTGGACGTTTTTATTCGCTATCTATTTAGTGCTGTTTAGCACTGACCCGGGCTGGAAGGCCCGCTGCCAATGGGCGTTAATGCTGACGCTTGCCGTATTGGTGCATTTTTATTTGTTTCTACTGGTGGGGCTGCTATGGAGCTTATGGTGGCTGTTACGAACCTCGCAGCAGTATCGCCTGAAAGGGCTCGCTTATCACCGTCAATGGTGGCTGCTATGGGGAGCTTATAGCCTGCTTCAACCGCTCATTATCTTATTCGTCATGTGGGGTGTCGGCTATTTACACAGCGGTGGCGAGTCGCCAGGCGCTGATGGATTCGGTTTTTACTCGGCGGAGCTGGTCGCTTATTTCAATGCCTACAGCTTCCTGCCGGGCATTATTTCTGCATCAGTAGCCTTGCCCGTTTGGGTACCTGGCATTGGTGGTCAATACGAAGGGATGAGCTATGTAGGGGCAGGGATAATGGCGCTTTGGCTGATGGCGTTGCTGCTATTTATCCGGCGTCCTATCCGTATACCTTCTACCTACCGATGGCCGGTGAGAGGTTTAGGTGCGCTGGCTATCGGTTTATTTATCTTTGCGCTGAGCGATAAAGTCGTCATAGGTCCTTATACCGTTAACTTGCCTTTACCTTGGCCTGAATCACTAAAGGCCATTTTGCGTGCAAGCGGCCGAATGGTATGGGTGCTAATGTACCTGAGTATTTTCTTGGCCGGTGCAATACTGGTTCAGCGCCTAACGCCACGTAATGCCACCCTGGCCGCTTTATGTGTGCTGGTAATACAGCTATTTGACTTGCAGCATTGGCACCACTACTTTCACACCCGTAGCCAGCAAGCAGCAACTTACCACATGGCAGAAGATCCACGCTTTACTGGCTGGGATTCATCAGATTTGCAAGCGGCGCTTAGCCAACGCCAATCGCTGCATATAACTCAAGCTGATGACATTGTCGGTATGTTACCTCTGGCATGGCTGGCAGGGCAGCACGGCATGGCCGTTAATGTCGCCTACGTGGCTCGGATTACCCCATCCATTATTCATCAAGCGGTAGCACCTGCCCAGCAAGCGCTGATGGCTGGTCAGCCAGACCCCAGTGTGGTCTACGCTATCACCAATCCTGAAGCTGTTCAGCAGGCCTGTAGCTTAACCAATATGCAGTGTATTGCCACTCCTATGGCAACCTTTGCTTGGCAACTTACTTCTGAGGAAACCCAATGAGCGAGACTAGTTGGAACCTAAGCATCATTGTTCCAGTGCTCAATGAACGTGACTCCTTAGAGCCGTTTATTGAGCAGATGCTTCCTGTATTAACAGGCTGCGCACCTAACTTTGAAATTCTGTTTATCGACGACGGCTCTACTGACGACACGCTCGTCCAGCTAAAAGTGCTTAATCAGCAGGACGCTCGTATTCGCTATGTGTCTTTCAGCCGTAATTTTGGCAAAGAAGCGGCCCTGACGGCAGGGCTGCGTCACGCGACCGGCGATGCGGTGGTGCCCATGGATGTCGACTTACAAGATCCCCCCGAACTGATTCCCGAGTTTGTGCGACTTTGGCGCGAAGAGAGCTTCGATATGATCTATGGGGTGCGAGCTTCACGCCCCGAAGACTCCGCTGCAAAGCGCACTACCGCCAAAGGCTTCTACCACCTATTTAATCGTATTACCCATTCGCCCATTCCTGGAAACGCGGGCGACTATCGCCTAATGTCACGGCGTGTGGTGGATGTATTGTTACAGCTGCCCGAGCGCAACCGATTTATGAAAGGGCTTTATGCCTGGGCGGGGTTTAAAACAACCGGCGTTCCTTACCAGCGTCCTTCACGACACGCAGGAGAAAGTAAATTCAGTTTTTGGAAGCTGTGGAATTTTGCGCTCGATGGGTTAGTCGGTTTTAGCACTATTCCGCTGCGGGTGTGGAGTTATATTGGCGCGGGGGTCGCCTTACTCGCATTTCTATATATTGTAGTACTGGTTGCAGGCGTGCTGATAGGCGGGCGCGATGTGCCTGGTTATGCCTCCTTGATGAGCGTAGTGCTATTTTTTGGGGGTATGCAATTGCTCTCGATTGGCATTTTAGGCGAATATATCGCCCGGCTATTTATCGAAGTAAAAGGCCGACCTTTGTATGTCGTGCAAGAGTCCTCCGAGCCTGATAATAGTCATTTGCCTGCTGTGAATACCCATGCCGTACCGGGCCATACAACACCTGAACATGAGTAGATATTTGGCATGACGAAAACCCGCGCCGAAGTACTCCAAGCGCTGCGGTTCATCGCGGTGGGTGCAGCCGCAACGGCTACACACATGGGGGTAGCCACGCTGCTGTTTGCCCTTATGCAAGGCCGTTATATCGCGCTTGCCAATTTTATTGCTTGGCTGGTCGCATTTGGCGTTTCATTTTGGGGACATCAGCGAGTAACGTTTAAGCGTCAAACGACCTTAAGCCGCTTTTTATTGATGTCGCTTGCTGGATTAGCTATCAATTACGCAGCGCTCGGGGTGCTATTACTAACGCCGCTTCCTCCCTTGCTAGCCATGCTCAGTGCAATTGTGACCGCCGCGGTGAGTACTTACCTACTGGCCAAATATTATACGTTTGCCATGCCCTGAGTACTCCGCTAAACCCTATGCTAATGGGGAACTATCCACACGTTTAGCTGCCAGTAACGGTGGTGTGCGCTTAGCGCTTGGCTTACCATGACGCCCTTGAATTAATCACTGCCTGGTTCGGGTAAAAGGTAACGGAATGCTGGAATCCCTAAAAGGGGCATGGCGCTATCGCCAATTTATTGCCACATCAATACGTCACGAATTAGTGACGCGTTTTGCACGTAGCCGCATTGGTGGTGCCTGGATGATCATTCATCCGCTCTCCATGGTACTGATTTACGCGCTAATACTCTCAGCAGTGCTCTCCGCCAAGCTGCCCGGCATTGAAAGCCAATATGCCTACGCTATCTACCTAACCGCTGGCATGCTCGGGTGGAGCCTGTTTAGTGAGATTCTTAACCGCTGCCTCGGCGTTTTCATTGAAAACGCCAATCTAATGAAAAAGCTCGTTTTCCCTAAAATAGCCCTACCTGTAATTATCACCGGCTCCTGTTTAATTAATAACCTTGCCCTATTTGTGGTTATTCTGGTTGTTTTTGCTGTGTTGGGTCATTTCACGCCCAGCACGCTGCCCTGGGTCATCGTGCTTACCGGCATTACGGTATTGCTGGCGCTAGGGCTTGGGTTGATGCTTGGTATTTTAAACGTCTTTATCCGTGATATAGGCCAGCTTATGCCTATTGTGTTGCAGTTTCTTTTCTGGTTTACCCCAGTGGTATATCCCGCCGAAATTGTGCCGGCTTCTTTGCAAAAGCTGATTGCCTTTAATCCCTTATTCCATTTGGTAGGGGCTTATCATGATGTGCTGGCCTACGGCCAAGCGCCTTCCCTGACGGCTTTAGCGGCTCTTACTGTACTGGGTGCCGGGCTGGTACTGATCAGCGCGCTGCTATTTCGAAAAGCCAGTCCAGAAATGGTGGATGCCCTATGAGCCAAGCAACTCAAACAACCCAAACACCACCAGCCACGCCTAAACCGTTACTTGAAGTACGCGAGCTGGGCAAATCTTATCGGCGCTACCGTAATGAGCTGATGCGTGTGGCTAGCTGGTTTAGTCCGGTTAAGCCGCTCGATGAAACCTGGATACTCCGCGATATCAATTTCGACGTTGCCCAGGGTGAAGCTGTCGGTATAGTTGGCCAAAATGGCGCGGGTAAAAGCACGCTGCTAAAAATGATTACCGGCACGTTGCGCCCGACTGAGGGATATATACGCACGCATGGGCGTGTAGCAGCCATTCTAGAGTTGGGCATGGGCTTTAATGGCGAGCTAACGGGCCGTCAGAATGTACTTCACTCCGCTGGGTTGATGGGCTTTACCCATGCGCAAGTAGATGGTGCCATGGCTGATATTGAAGCGTTTGCTGAAATAGGCGATTACTTTGACAAACCCATGCGCGTTTATTCAAGCGGAATGCAAATGCGGGTAGCCTTTTCAGTGGCGACGGCCTTTCGGCCAGAAATTTTGATCGTTGATGAAGCGCTTTCCGTTGGTGATGCCTATTTCCAGCACAAAAGTTTTGATCGTATTCGTGAGTTTCAGCGCCAGGGCACCTCGTTACTGATTGTCTCCCACGACAAGGCCGCCATTCAAAGCCTCTGCGACCGGGCTATTCTGCTAGAACAGGGAAGGGTGCTTGAGGACGGCCTGCCTCAAGACATCATGGACTACTACAATGCGCTGATTGCCAAAAAAGAGAACGACCGGGTAGAAATTACCCCGTTGGACAGCGGGCAAATCCAGACCCGCTCTGGCTCGGGCGAGGCAACGGTAAAACAGATAAGCTTGCACGCCGCCAATGGCAACGCGTTAGATGTGGTTGACGTCGGCCAAGCGGTAGAGTTGCGCATTACCGTAGCTATCCACACCAACCTGCCTGAATTAGTAGTTGGCTATAAATTAAAAGACCGTGTAGGCCAGGACGTATTTGGCACCAACACCTGGCATACCCATCAGATAGAAAAGCAGCTAACGGCAGGTGAGGTGCTTACCTATCGCATGCGCTTTAATGCCAATTTAGGCCCTGGCAGTTACTCGGTTTCGCTTTCATTGCACAGCAGCGATACCCACCTGATCCATAATTACCAATGGGTAGACCACGCGCTGGTTTTCCAGATGGTCAATATGGAAAAAGATTTCTTTTTAGGTAGTAGTTGGGTAATGCCAGCCATTGAGTGTGAACGCCACGTCGCGACCAGTTCAGAACCTAACGAGTCAGTTTAATGGATTTCTATACCCGTTTTACCAATCATTTCCGCGGCGAAAAAGACGCCATTAAAGAGCGCCTGACGGTGTATGTTCCGTTGCTGGCACCAATTATGGCCCGCTACCCAGATGCACCGGTGGTCGACCTGGGTTCTGGTCGAGGCGAATGGCTAGAGCTGATGCAAGAGAACGGCTGGCCCGCCAAGGGCATCGATACCAATGAAAGTATGGCCCAAGCCTGTAATGAAAGCGGTCTGACCGTTGAGGTCAACGACGCCTTAACCGCGCTTCAGCAAACGCCAAGCGACTCCCTGGCAGCGGTTACCGGTTTTCATATAGCCGAGCATATACCTTTTGATAGCCTGGTCGTTTTGATTCAGGAGGTGCACCGAGCGCTGGTGCCTGGCGGTGTACTCATACTTGAAACCCCTAACCCCGAAAACCTGACTGTAGGATTATGGAGTTTCTATCTTGACCCTACCCACTTGCACCCGTTGCCGCCACCGCTACTGCACTTTGTGGCCACGGACACAGGCTACGCCAAAGCCAATATCTTACGCTTGAATGGCCCAAAGCCACCAGAAGAGGACGCCCCTTTACGCCATCACCTGGACTGGTTGGTCTCTGCCTACCCCGATTACGCCCTGATTGCGCACAAGCACGCCGATGAAGCGAGCGCCCCCTGGTTTGACTACCTCGATACGCTTACCGAGGCCCAGCAAGGCAGTCTGGAAACGCTAGCCGCAAAGATAGAAGAGCAGACCGAGTTGCTGACACAGCGCGACACTGAGCTTGCCCAGCGAGACACTGAGCTTACACAGCGCGGCGTTGAGCTTAAGCAGGTAGAGCAAGAGCGCCAGCATTATCATCAGCAAGCTGAGCACTTGCTGCAAGAACTCAACAGTGTTTATAACAGTCGCTCCTGGCGGGTAACCAAACCCCTGCGCGGTGTTATGCACCTGCAGCGCCAGTCCACCATGTCAAGCGGCAAGCTAATGCGCCGAATGGCACAGATTCCCTGGCTGAAGCGGCTGGCACTGAAAGTACTCAACCGGTTTCCCGCGCTGAAAGTGCGTGTTCTAAAGCGCATGGCCGCAAGCGAAGGCCTGTTCAGCCGGGCAGGGCAGTTCCGTGATGAAGACTTCATCAACCTGGACCGCGATATTCTCGCCGCCGTACGCCTCGAGGCCGCGGCCCTGCGTGACGCCCCGCTGGCTGAGCACCATGCACTGGTGAAAGGTATCCGCCTGGAAGGCCATATCAACGGCAGCTACAGCCTAGCCGCGGTAAACCGCCACCTGCTCACCCGCTTGCAGCAGAGCGATGACGCCCCCGCCCTGTGGCTGGTGCCTCACGAAAACAGCCTGGAAGAGCGCGTGCGCACCACCCCCGGTGGGGAAGCAGAAACCACGCGCCTGAACGGGTTGACCGCGCCGGCCGCCTGGCAAGCCCTGCCCGAACAGGCGCGCGTCGCGCTTTACCACCACTATCCGTTGATTGAACCTGACCCGCGCCACGGCCTGCCCATCGCGCTGTTTTTCTGGGAAGAGTCCTGGGTGCCAAGGGAAATGGTAGACACCCTTAACCGCCATTATGCCGGTGTGATGGTAACCGCCTGGTTCGTCAAGAAGGTGCTGATGGACAGCGGCTGCAAGCTGCCTGTTCACGTGATTGCCATGCCGCTGGTGGCCAACCCCCTGGCCGCCACCAGCCAGGTAAATGACCTGGCCCGGGTAAGCCAGCGCCAGGCGCTCAACCTGCTGCATGTATCCTCAGCCTTTCCTCGCAAGGGTGTTGACGTACTGCTGCAAGCCTTCGAAAAGCTCGCTGCAGCAGATCCTGAGATTACGCTTACCCTCAAGACCTTCCCCAACCCCCACAATCAGGTGGAGGTCTGGGCTGAGCAATACGTAAGCCAGCCGCACCTTGATCGCCTGCGTATCATTATGGAAGATTACGACGCTGAGCAAATGGCCAGGCTTTACCAAGAAGCTGATATCGTCGTGCTGCCCACGCGTGGTGAAGGTCTCAATATGCCTGCCATAGAAGCCGGCGAATTTGGCCGCGCTCTGGTCGTAACCGGTTACGGCGCCCACACTGACTTTACCCCAGTACAGCATAGCGGCTGGATAAACTACTGCTTCGACCACGCGCAGTCGCATTTCAGCGCAGGCCAGGCGGTATGGGTCGAACCCAGTGTCAAAAGCGTTGTAGAACAAGTGCAGCAGCAAGCCAGCAGGTTGCGCGCTAGTGGAGCAAACGCAACCGGCGCGGCAGATAAGCTACAGCGCGCCATACAAGAGCGTTTTTTCTCACCGGCTGCCGTGGATTCGGTAATGGCTGCGCTAACACGCCTGACGCTGGTTGCCCATCAATCAGCGCCTGCGCTTTCTCTGAGTGTGTACACCACCTGGAATGAACCTTGTGGTATTGCCCAGTACACACTTCATTTGCTGCAAGCACTGAAAGAAACCAACGAAGCCGTTACCTACACGATCCATGCCCCGCATCTTGATAAACAAGGCGGCCAGCCTAATGCGGCTGAAAACGTCACTCTCAGCTGGAAACGTAGCGAAAGCCCAACGCTAACAGGCGCTACGGGCAGCATAGTATGGCTACAGCATCATTTTGCTTTCTACGAGCTGGACCGCACGTTACAACACCAAGTACAACAGTGTCGCAAACAAGGGCAGCGAGTTTACATTACCCTGCACACCACGCGCCCGGTTATCGATTTTGAGACAGCGCGCCGTCGTACGGTTGCCGCTACACTGGCCGAGTTTGATCGTGTATTTGTGCATACTCTAGATGACCTCAACTACTTGAAGCGTATTGGTGTGACCGATAACGTCACGCAAATACCTCAAGGGGTCGATGACCCTGCAGAAAGTCAGCCCGCACCCACTCAGACAGGCTCAGCACCTATTATTGGTAGCTTTGGCTTCCTGCTTCCTCATAAAGGGATTAACGCCCTAATTGAGGCGTTTGCAGCGCTGCGTAAAAAGCAGATGGTGCCCGAGGCCACGACGCTACGCTTGGTAACCTCTGTGCGTGATGAGCCAAGCTCACAAGAGGAGTTGGCGCGCTGTCAGCGTACTGCCCAGCGTCTAGGTGTCGAAGGCTATATTGAGTGGTACACCGACTTCTTGCCCTTGGAAGAGGCCCAGCAGCGCTTGGCTGAATGTGACGCAGTCGTTTTGCCGTACCAGTACACACAAGAGTCTAGCAGTGCGGCGGTACGCACGGCGGTTGCTGCCTGTCCCAATATTCTCACCACGCCAGCACCCATTTTCGATGAAGTGAAAGACGTGGTATGGCAAACCCGGGGGTTTGATAGCCACGATATTGCCGAAAGCATCACACGGGTATTAAATGCTCCAGAAGCACAGCGCAATGCTTACCATAGCGCCCGCCAAGAGTGGTTGGCCCAGCGTAGCTGGTCAACGCTTGCGTCCCGCTATCACGGGCTGCTTAGCGCAGCTTTAATTGATCAGGTGCTAACTCAAACGACTGAGTGAATTCAGGTTGACACCGGGGCCTAGCCCGCCACAATACCTAACCTATTAGGCTGTTCCGCCCCTAGAGCAGCCTACACCCTCACGCGTTAATTTCGCACCCCATGCACACCTACTACCAAGAAAGGAACTGCGTCATGAATGCAATCGTGACAGGAATAACAGGCCAGGACGGCGCCTATCTCGCTGAGCTACTGCTTGACAAAGGTTATACCGTATACGGCACGTATCGCCGGACCAGCTCGGTCAACTTTTGGCGAATAGAAGAACTGGGAATTGAAAACCACCCCAACCTGCACTTGGTCGAATACGATTTAACCGACCTGTCTGCCAGCATTCGCCTGGTGCAACAGTACAAGCCCCGTGAAATCTACAACTTGGCTGCTCAAAGCTTCGTTGGGGTGTCCTTTGACCAACCGCTCACCACCGCTGAAATTACCGGCTTGGGCGCTGTGAACCTGCTTGAAGCCATTCGCATCGTGGACAGCTCGATTCGTTTCTATCAGGCCTCCACGTCTGAGATGTTCGGTAAGGTGCAAGAAGTACCGCAAACGGAAGCGACCCCGTTCTACCCCCGAAGCCCATACGGTGTGGCCAAACTCTATGCACATTGGATGACGATTAACTATCGCGAATCTTACGATATGTTCGCCACCAGCGGAATTTTGTTTAATCATGAATCGCCCTTGCGCGGACGCGAGTTTGTAACCCGTAAGATTACCGATGGCGTGGCCCGTATCAAGCTTGGCAAGCAAGAGCGCCTGGAGCTAGGCAATCTGGATGCTAAGCGCGACTGGGGTTATGCCAAAGAGTACGTGGAAGGTATGTGGCGCATGCTGCAAGCTGATACGCCCGACACCTACGTACTGGCCACCAACCGTACTGAAACCGTCCGTGATTTTGTCACCCTAGCCTTTAAAGCGGTAGATATTGAGCTACGCTGGGAAGGGCAGGATGAAGGCGAGTTTGCGGTAGACGTTGCCACCGGAAATCGCGTAGTTGTGATCAACCCACGCTTCTACCGTCCAGCAGAAGTGGAACTGCTGATTGGCAGTCCTGCAAAAGCCACCCAGGAGCTCGGTTGGAAGCCCACTACCAGCTTGGAAGAACTATGCAAGATGATGGTAGAAGCCGACCTCGAACGAGTGAAAAACGGCACAGGTGCTTAATTAAGCGACTTATTAATGATAGCCCAAGGAGATACCATGCCAACCAGCTTGGTAACGGGCGGTAGCGGTTTTACGGGCCGCTACCTGATTGCTCACCTAAAACGTCAAGGCCACCGTGTGGTGGCCTTAGCAAGCCAGCCTTGCGGTGCTGATGAAGCTCACCATATTGATATCAACGATGCAGCCACTCTGCAAGGTGTCATCAATCAAGTCGCACCTGAATATGTATATCATCTAGCTGCGCTATCATTTGTGGGACATCCTACGCCGCTGGATTTTTATCGCGTGAATGTACTCGGCACTGAAACCCTGCTGCAAGCCTTGGTTACGCTGCCAGCGCCACCGCGTGTATTAATTGCCAGTAGCGCTAACGTGTATGGAGCTAACGCTCAAGCGGTGATTGATGAATACGTGCCGCCAGCACCTGTTAACCACTACGCCAACTCCAAAATAGCCATGGAGCATATTGCTCGCACCTATGCAGAACAGCTCCCGCTGCTCATTGCCAGACCGTTTAATTACACGGGGCCAGGCCAGGCGCCGCACTTTCTAGTGCCTAAGATTGTTGAGCATATCAAGCGACGCGAAAGTGTCATTGAGTTAGGTAATACTCACGTCAGCCGTGATTTTAGCGACGTTCGCGATATAGTTAGTATTTACTTTCAGCTACTAACGACGTGGCCTAAGCAAGCGGCAAGTGGCAGCTTAGTCAACGTGGGGAGTGGCGAGGCTGTATCGCTGCATACCTTAATCAAAAAGTTGGAAACGTTGGCCCAGCATCGCATCGAAGTAAGGGTTAACTCCGCTTTTGTACGATCTAATGAAATTCCAGAATTAAAAGCGTGTAATAAGCGCTTAAACGCCTGGGTGCCTAAGTTGGCGCGACATTCCCTTGAGCAAACCTTGCAGGAAATGTTGGAGTCACCATAACTGATTGATAGAAAATATCTTTATCATAATAATATAGTAAAACTGACAATCCTAGGCTAATCAAATCGGCTGCCAAGGTTAGGTTGGCAAGAAAAAAGTAATCCAAATGCCTGCGCTCTTAATAAAACGATGCAATTTATGTTTTTACGCCACAAAAGTGCTGTTCTGACGGGTCGCTATCTGATTGCTCACCTAGAAACGCCAAGGCCATCGTGTGGCCTTGGCAAGCCAGCCGTGGAACTGATGACGCTCACCATGTTGACATTAACGATGCAGCCACTCTGCCGCGTGTCATCAACCAAGATATCGATGCCCCCGCGTACTGCTCGTGACCTTTCCTCTAAATTAGCACCACTGGCTCAGTGAGATTCTCCACATCATGCCGCCCTTTGAGCATATTCAGCGGGTGGCACATAATTGAGTGAGCTGTGAGGGCGAACGTAATTGTAATGTTCTCGCACGCCTTTATTTCTGCTCTTGCCTCATCCAATGTTCTAAACCAGTGGCGGTTTAGGCATTCGTTTCGGAACTTGCCGTTTAAGCTCTCCACAAAGGCATTCTGAGTAGGCTTGCCAGGCTGAATAAAGTCCAGCGACACCGTAGTTTCTTTGCTCCAGAAGAACATCACCTTGCTTGTAAACTCGGTACCATTGTCGCAAATAATCTGTGAGGCTTGCCTCTTGCTTCGCACAGCTACTCTAAAAACCGAGCCACCTGACGTCATCGATACGGAGACCAGCTGACCCACCATTTCTCGTGAAAAGTCGTCCACCACATTCAGCACTCGGAAACGCCGACCATTCGCGAGCTGATCGGAGACGAAGTTCATCGACCAACGCTTATTGGCTCTTGTTGGCACGTTCAAGGGCTGTTATGGCCGATGGAGTTTCTTGCGCCGCTTGGTGCGTACCTGCAGGCCTTCTTCGGTATAAATTCGATACGTTCGCTTTCGGTTAATGACCAGCCTTCTGCTTTTAACAACGCATGTAATAGCAGATAGCCATAGGCAGATTGCTGAGTGGCAAGTGCTTTAAGACGCGCTCTTAAGGCACCGTCTTGTTTATCCAGCGCTTGATACCGATGCGCTGTTCGAGAAATGCCTACAAGTTGGCAGGCAAAACGCTCGCTGATCTGGTGGCAATCAACAAGATACCGAGCAGCCGCTTTTCGGGCTGTAGGCGTTACCACTTTTTTGACAGAACATCCTTCATGGCCTCGACTTCCAAGAGCTTGTCAGCCAAAAGCTTTTTCAGCTTATTGTTTTCCGTTTCAAGCTCTCGCAAGCGCTTCGCTTCATTTACTTCAAGCCCGGCGTACTTACTACGCCAGTTGTAGAAGGTGGCGCTGGAAATGCCCAACTTTCGGCACAGGTCGTCCACCTTGGCCCCTGCCTCATGCTCCTTGATAGCGCCAGTGATTTGCTCTTTGGTATAGCGTGTCTTTTTCATAGTGAGACCTCCGTTAACCAAGATTAACTGGAAATCTCATCGAGTTCATGGTGTTGGTTTTGGGGAAAGGTCACTCGCCAGTAGTGCCAATGTGTATGGCGCAAATGCCCAGGCGGTGATTGATGAATATGTGCCGCCAGCACCGGTTAACCATTACGTCAACTCCAAAATAGCTATGGAACATATTGCCCGCACCTCTGCAGAGCAGCTTTCGCTGCTCATTGCCAAGCCGTTTAATTACACCGGGCCAGGGTAGGGGCCGCGCTTTCTAAAGCCTAAAATTGTCGAACATATTAAGCGACGCGAAAGTGTCATAGAGCTAGTTAATACTTACGTCAGCCGTGATTTTTAGTGATGTTAACTACGTAGTAAGTGTTTACTATCAACTCATGGCAAAGTGGCCTGAGTGGCCAGTAAGTGTCAGCTTATTCAGCATGGGAAGCGGGGAGGTCGTATTGCTGCATACCTTGACCGAAAAACGAAAACGTTAGCACAGAATCACATCGAAGTAAGAGTTAACCCCTTTTTATGCGATCTAAGAACTAAAAGCGTGTAATAAACGCTTAAACGCCTGGATGCCACGGTTGGTGCGGCTTTCACTTGAGAAAAATGCTGTAAATTCCGTAACTAGCTGATTGCAAAAACTGTTTTTATTGGAAAATATCGTGAAATATGGCAGGATTAAGCTAAACTAAGTAGTTGACTAAGATTAAGTTGGTGGTAATAAAAGTAAACTGAAGTGTCCGCAGTGGCACAGAAACAGCACAATGCGCATTTTGTTGATTAATTTTTGCTCTCAAAAATGATTTTTTGAGAGGCGCTCAGTGCTAAAAAATACTGTTCAATAAATAACAGCATGCTACTAAAGTTGTGTGACGTGCTCTGGCATTGCAAAGTAACGTTTGGTGACAAACGCACAGTATTCCAAAGGCAAGTTTTTTAACTGCAGTAATGCTATTGACTTACTATGCCTGCTACGGTTAAAACGTAGCGGTGAATATTAACGGCAAAAATTAAATTTTCGTGACGGTGTTAAGTATTCGCCGATATTTCTGCGAAGCCTAAGCCGAAACATAAAGGGATGAGAATTAGTGCTGATGGTTTCCGTCAGCCTAATCTCTGGAGCGAGGCCTCGCTCACGGTCGCGTTTTCCATACAGGCTTAAACGCGACTAATGTCGATTCGACACCTAAATATGGAGTTACATCAATGGCTTTATCAGATACTCAAATTCAGCAGCTTTATACGGCCTACCTCGGTCGTCCTGTTGACCGTGAAGGTTTGGATTACTGGCAGGAACAAGACGTTTCCATTGCTGAACTTCGTGCCAGCTTGGCAAATGATGCCCAGCCTGAGTATGTCGAACTTTATGGTGACCGCACTCGCGCTGAGCTGGTAGAAGCTGTCTATCAAAATATGTTCGGTCGCGAAGCTGATGCAGAAGGCCTGGAGTACTGGGTGAACGGTGGCGGCGCATCTGTACCTGCCAGCGAACTGCAGCAACTGTTTATTTCCGCTGCTTCAGCTACAGATCGCCTAGCATTTAATGATCGTGTTGCTGCTGACCAAGCTCAAATCGAAGAGCCGATCGATCCTGTAGATCCAGGCACTCCGGGCGAAACTTATGTACTAACTGAAGGTCGCGACAATGTGACTGGTACTGCAAACGACGATACCTTCTTGGGTGACGTTGGCCAGAACCAGAACGGCGCGATTTCTAACGCCCTGTCTACTGGTGACCGTCTAGACGGTGCTGGCGGCCGCAATGTTATCGAAGCTTCTCTGATCAACGATAACGAAGTTGATAATGGCGTAACTCAAGCGCCGCGCCCGATTACACAAAACATTCAAGAAGTTTACATCGAAGCGTTGGAAAGCAATTCTTCTGATGGTGGTAACGCCACTCTAGATGCTACCCGCATGCAGAACGTTGAGCAGTACTGGTCCAACTTCAGCCGTAGCGACATGACGTTCTCTGGCGTTAATCTAAACGGCAGCAACCTGAATATCACCAAAGACGTGACATTCGGCATGCGCGATGTGGATTTCGACTCTGGCCTACGCGCCATGTTCGAAAGCCAGTCTCTGGTTCGTGCGCCGGCTACTCAGCTCAACTCTCAGCTGCTGGTTCGCATTGCTGACGTTAGCACCGAGACTCCCACTACTCCGCTGGCTAACGTTGACCTCAACCTGAGCTTCAATCTTGGTGGTGAGACGGTAACGCTTGACGGCATTCGCTCTACTGACGGCACTTATGCTGGTCTGGTAGAAGCGCTGCGCGCTGAGCTGGCGGAAGCTGGTCAGACTGATGTGAATGTAGCTTTGTCTACTCCCTACGAGCAGGTAACTGTTGCAGGTAACACTGTAACTCTGCCGTTCACTGCTCAAGAAATCCTCATTACCGATGCTTCTGGTAACGAGTTCAGCAGCGTGAACTTTACTCAGCGCGCTATTGAGCCGGTAGCGGATGGCTTCCTAGTAGCGGGTAATGCACAGCCTGTTGATCCTGCTGTAAGCAGCAACCTGATCGAAACCAACCTGATTCTTGACAACGCTGGTCGTGGTTCCACTGCAGGCGACGTTACTATCGGTGGTATGTCTAACTCCGGTAAGGTAATTGAAAAGCTGAATCTGGAAGTTGATCGTAACAGCAAAGTTAACGACGTTTTCTCTGCTTATGGCATGGGCCATGGTGTTGTTAACAACACTGAGACTAAGGTCGCCTTCGAGCAGATTGAAGTCACTTCCGGCGATGCGCAGGGCGACCTGTCGATCACTAACGTTGGCAATGTTTATAACTTCGACGCGACTGCGTTTGAGGGTGCTAACCTGACTGTTGGTGGTCAAGCTGGCGTTAGCAACTTTGCCGGTGATTGGGAGCCGAACGCTGAAGCTCGTGCTCACGTTTACAACACAGCAAACGAGGCAGGAAGTAACGACAGCGTTACCGTTGTTTACTCTCACGACAAAGCAGCTGAATTCAATGGCTTCTCGCTGGCCATTAATACTGGTGCGGGCGATGACTTCGTTCACACTATTGCTGTGGGCGAATTTAGCAACAATCTGCCTAACCAGCAGGATCTGCAGCAAAACGTCAATATCAATGCAGGCAGTGATAACAACACTGTTTGGACTGAAGGTGCAGGCGGCGTAACCGTTACTACCGGTGCTGGCAACGACGTTATCTACACCGATAACAGCGGTCTGTCCGAAATGAATGGCGATTTTGGTGCTGCTACTTGGTTGGTAAACACTGCCAATACAGAGTTCACTGATCTGCGTGGTACTGCTACTGGCCTGTCTTCCGGCGTGGCTACTCCTGCTGGCAATGACATTCCTGCTGTACTGTACGGTGCAAGCCTGACTGTTACTTTGGCCGGTGCTAACACTGGTGGAGCGGTAACAAGCGGTGCTGCTGCTGGTTTCGCAAATGGTTTTGAAGGTATTATCAACCTGAATGATATCCTGGGTGATCGTGTATTCGGTGATCAAACTGATATCAATGCTGCAATCATGCAGGTTGTTAACAACCATAGCGTACTGAGCAATCTGCTGGTTGCAGAAAACGGTCCTGATAACAGCCTTGTTATTCGCTCTTTGGTTGATGGCGAGTTTAATGCAGAAGATCTGCAGATTACTCTGTCGCCAGCAAACGCTGCCAACATCGGTACCTCTGATCAGGGTCGCCTGGTAAACGCTATTCGTGAAGAGTCTAATGACTCATCTTACAATGGCGATAACCTACAAGACGTGCTAAATGGCTCTACCAGCGCTGTACACCAAGGTATGAACGGTGTTGGCACAGCTGGTGGTGTTCAAGCTACTGACCTTGGTGTTGCTCTAGCTGGTTCAGCTTCTACCGCTGACAACACCGGTAACGTTATCAATGCTGGTGACGGCAACGATGTAATCGTTCTGTCTACTAACGGTGTGAGCAACGAAACAGTTGTTTTCGAAGAGAGCTTCGGTCGCAACACTGTTGTTAACTTTGATGCCGATGGCACAAGTGCTGGCGCTGATACCCTGGACTTCACTGCCTACTTGGGTAATGAGCAGTTCCAAGGTGGCAGCACTTCAGCGGAATCTCGTGACGTGTTCGCAACTGTTGGCTCTAATGGTACTTCAACTGTTACTGCTAACAACGTTATTACACTGAACGACTTCGCTGCTGGCACTGGTAACAACTCCGGCCAGACTTGGGGCAACCTGACTGCTGAAAACCTGCTGACTGCTATCCAGAATGGCAGCAACAGCGCTGACTACGGCAACCTGCAGTCTAGCACCCTTGACGTTGGTAACGTCGCTGGCCTCGTTGGCAACACCATCAACGCTGTTGTTATGGTTGAAAATAACAACAACGCGGGTGAGTACAAGGTGTTCTCATTGACTGGTAGCGGCGTTAATGACGCTAATACTGCCAATGAATTCACTGGTGCTGAGCTGGTTGGTATCGTGGACTTCGGTAACACTATCGATGGATCCGCGGTTAACTTCGCTTAATCGTTGAGAACGCTGGTTGTCAGTTGATTATTGTGACAACCAGCTTCCTATTTACGATTTCTTTAATCGTTTATTAGGAAAACAAAACCCCAATCCTTGGATTGGGGTTTTTCCTTTTGAAAGAGGGAGCCAGCATGTCTAAATGGGTTACCATCTCGCGTCAGCAGCACTCAGATCTATTTTATCTGCCGCGCCATAACTATCGCTTTACTGCCGAACATGCCGTCGTGCCAATTCTAGCGGGTGAATTAAGGCAAGCGGTCACTCAATTTGTAATGGGCTTTATCAAGCGTGAAGAGCGATTTATTTTGGTTGCACTGCTTGGTAAAAGTGCACATTCACATCACTATATACATCCTGAAGACGCTAGTTGGCTGGGAGTTTATGTTCCTGCCGTTTTTCGCGGGCATCCCTTTGGACTTGCCAAGCAAGACGCAACAGGAGAAATGGTCTTACAGGTTCATGCCGATCACTTATCGGATGAGGCGGGAGAGCCTTTATTTAATGATTCGGGCGCGCTTAATAACGCGGTGGAACAGCAATTGAGCTTTTTAGGTGAGTGTGCGAAAAATAGACAACAAACGGATGAGGCATGCCATCGTCTCGCCGAAAAAGGTGTGTTGCAGCCTTGGCAAACTGGTAAAGATGAGCCCAATGCTATTGGGCTATACCAAATTAACGAAGAAAAACTGAATAAATTATCCGAGGCAAGTTTTTATCAGTTACAGGGTGTGCCTCTGGCGATAGCATATGGACAGCTATTTTCTATGGCTCAGCATGAGCAGCTTTCTCAGCGTTCAGAGTTGCACGCTAAGCTAAATGTGCCCGAATCTATTGATGAGCTATTTGCAGATAATGACGAAGATTTGCATTTTAATTTTTAATCATCATCTGCCCAATACATGAGAGTAGGCTTCCATGCGCAGTTTTAGGTCTTGTCTGGAAAGTGCTTGCGCTCGACAGCGTGGCGTTAGAAAACGGCTCAGAATACTCATTTACTCTCTGTGAATTCCCTTTCTTGGCCGATTTATGATTTGTTTTGCTTTCGACCGTCAACTTTTTAGACAGAACCTAATACATCTTAGCTACCAAATTAAGCAAAACAGTTTTTACCCCGTGATGCTAATTCAGTAGAATAGCGCGCTTATTTATCGCGACGAGAGTGGAGCATGATGTCTACGTTGCCCAAAAGCGTTGTAGTGGGAGGTCGCCGATACCCAACCTGGGCGTTAAGCTCAGAGGCCCGTCAGCAGTTGATCAACTTAAAGCGGGTGGATGCGTACATTGCAGAACTAAAGGGTCGTTTGGCCTACTACTTAGCTGCTCGGAAGCAGTGTCAAGATAGCCTGAGCCGGGCGCTGCCAACCAGTCAAACTTCCCAAGTGCAGCGCTATTATTGGCAGATGGCACCTGCTGAGTGGGCACATCAGCCGTGGCCACCAGAAAGTGCCCAGCTGTTAATGCGAAACTTTGGCGCAAGAGAGCATTACCGCGAGGGCGACTGTTTGCTTATATATGTTAAAGGCTATGGTGTATGCGGCTGGGGGGAGGTTCGCGTAGGTAGCCACTCGACAAAGCGCTTACTGGTCTGGCGGAGTAGGGTGACTGCTCTGGCTGACGCAATATCGGCTAAAATGTTAAGAGAGTATGCATTACGTCACCCAACGCGAGCATCGCAACGTTTGCCCGAAGATACTAATATTGAGCCTTTATTAAGTGCGCTGAAAGCTCGAACTGGTGTAGATGCAGTATAGTTTTCAGGCAGCTTGATAGCATCAAAACTGCTACAATATGTCTGATATTTTATGATTAATTTAAAGGGAGCCTGGCATGGCAAAAGATGAAACTCAATATGTCACGATTGATGGGCATGAGTACATTTTATCTGATCTATCCGAGAACGCGCGTAATCAACTGATTAATTTGCGAGTAACCGATCAAGAAATTCAGCGTCTGAACCAGCAGCTTGCAATTGGACAGACAGCGCGCACTGCTTATGCGAACGCGTTGAAGGCAGAGCTGCCAGAGAAAAAGACTCATTAAGGGCGAGTTGTAAAAAGGTATTTAATGAAGCACAGTTTTTTAACTGTGCTTTTTTATAGATGTAGAGCGCCGAATTTTTAGCCATGCATAGAAAATAGCGCCCGCAAGCGCTTTCGTATCGTTTATCAGTGTCTGGGGATGAGTTAGTTGCATCCGGAGGTTCGTTGACACCGCTATCAGAATTAAGCTATAGCTAGATCAGTCGTTAGTTAATAACTATGCATCAGCTTAGCGTTGATCTAAAGCAGAACGAAGATTCGGCCAGCGTTATGGCTAACGGACGACAGGGAACGTAATTGATGATGTCGGGAGACAATAATGCTAACTCCATCACAGCAGTTGCAGTCGTATTATTTAGCAATGTTTGGCCGAGCCGCCGACCCGGGCGGATTAAACTACTGGCTGAATGAGTTGGACACTGGAAGTTTAAGGCTTGAGGGCGTTCTTCAGCAAATGTTGTTATCCGACGAGTTTGCTTCCCAGCGGGAAGTGCTTGCCCAGCTTGATAATAGCGGTTGGGTCAATGAGGTATACCAACGTTTGTTTGCGCGTGAAGCAGAAGCTGAGGCAGTATCTTACTGGTCTGAGCAGGCTCAAAATGGTTATTCTCCCCAAGCTATTTTGCTCGCTATTACCGACGCTGCGAAAGGTACTGATGCAGAAGCGCTGCATGCATATGCATCAATTGCGGATTTCTACTCCTCGAACGTATCAAGTGACGAGTACGATGCTGAGCGTTCGCTAGTACAGGACGGTTTCAGGTCAAACGACCAGCTTTATCAGGATTTGGCGGAGTTAGATGCTACTTACGATACTTTAAGTTTGGCTCAGGCAGGAGAGTCCA
Organism: Vreelandella zhanjiangensis DSM 21076; assembly: GCF_000377665.1. Taxonomy (GTDB): domain Bacteria; phylum Pseudomonadota; class Gammaproteobacteria; order Pseudomonadales; family Halomonadaceae; genus Vreelandella; species Vreelandella zhanjiangensis. The sequence continues at coordinate 52,588 of NZ_KB898646.1, forward strand.
TAGAGGGTCGTCCGCTATATAGCGCCACCGTTGGGGAAGGTCCACGTAAATTAATGATCGTGACCCAGCAGCATGGTGATGAACCCGTGGGCACCGAATCCGCGATGCACCTGCTGGAGTGGTTGAGTGGCGATAGTGAGGCAGCTCAATCGTTGCGTGAGCAGGTCACATTGACCGTTATGCCCAGAGTTAATCCAGATGGTTTTGAGCGCTGGGAACAGCTGGTTTCAGGTAATAGTGATCCTGAAACTACATTAGACCCACGTCGTAACTCAGCAGATATAGATCTCAACCGCACATGGGATTCCAGCGAAACTATTGATCCGGCGCTGATTCCTGAAACCTTAGCTGTACGTCAAATATTGGAAGCGTTTCAGCCGGATTTGATTCTCGATTATCACAACCAGAATAACTATCTCAATGAGATGGGCGAGCTGGAGACAATGTCGATTCTGTGGCCAACTAATGACGGTGTCGAGCCTTCTATTACGGCTACCGCGCAGCAGGCTGCTATAGCACTTGCCCAAGGGGTTGAGCTATTCGATTATGGGTATCTATCTTTATTCCCCGGCGGCGATGCGGCTGATATCGGCCGTAATGGAATAGCGATAGATGGTACGCCGGCACTTTTAATAGAACAGCGTGGGCTTGAAGAATTTGAGTTAAAAGCGCTGGAAGGGCTAGAGCTTGATTTTGATGCAGTCGCAAGCGCGCTAACTCTTGAAGGGGTTCTAAGCATGATTGGCGTTATGCAGGCTCTTGGTAAAGATGGCTTTGAAACCATTGACCCTGAATTAGCCATCTTGATCCCGGAACGAGGAGAGCGTACCCCCTTCGATGAAATTTATGCTGAAGAGGTTGATTGGGGAATGGATATCGCGGCTACCCCTAGCACAGAGTCTCTTTATGATGGGGAAGAACTTACTCCTGTGACATTGGCGGGTGTAGCTGAGCCCTCATCAACGGAATTTTTAGCCGCATAAAAAGACCCGGTGATTCCTATCTGTTCGAAATGCCCTCATGCTAATAGTGAGGGCATTTTTTTGGCTGACGTGATTTCTAAGATATTAGTATAGATAGCGTATAAGCCTGCTAAGCATATTTGCGCCTACTAGCCCCCTTTGAGAGTTGTGCTACTATCACCGGCCTTCGTTTTCTGCTGGAAGCGCTAAATGGTCGTTACAAAGCCTTTATACCAAATGATAAGTGGCATGGTGTTTTTAATGAGCGCCTTGGCGCTGGTTGTGCCATCGGGCTATTCAATCGGTCCTGTGATGCTGTTATTGGCCAGTGGGCTGCTTTTAGTTAAACGTCTACCTTGTAAGCTCAAGCCGCAAGACCTATGGATTATCGCCGCGCTGGGTATTTATGGCGTTGTTGTAGGTGCGCTTTCTTTACTTGAGCTTAGTACGCGCGAGCTTGACCGCCCGGTACGGTTTTTATTGGCGATACCCGTGTTAGTGTTGATTCTGCGCGTTCCTCCGCGGCTGCCCTGGCTATGGTCGGGCATTGCGTTAGGCGCAATCGGTGCAGGGACGCTGGCGGCTTGGCAAAAATTTGTTGAAGAAGTATGGCGTGCCGGTGGGTTTCTGCATCCCATACAGTTTGGCAATTTAAGTATGCTAATGGGGGTGTTGTGTCTAGCAGGCTTAGGTTGGGCTGCCGTGCAAAACTCTCGATATAAATGGGTGGCGCTCTTATTAATAGGTGCGCTGTGCGGCATGCTGGGATCGTTATTTTCGGGTAGCCGAGGAGGCTGGATTGGTTTGCCCATTATAGGACTGGTGCTTTACCGCAGCTATGGTCACTGTTTCTCAGCGCGGGTTAAATTCAGTATTATTGGTTTTGTAACGTTGCTTCTTGCAACGCTTTATATGTTGCCCCAAACCGGCCTTCAGCAGCGAGTAAAAGAAGCAGCCAGCGACATCAGCAGCTATGTGACGGGAGAAGAAAGGGATACCTCACTTGGGCTTCGGTTTGAAATGTGGCAAGGGGCAACGCAGTTGATCGCAGACCGCCCTTTATTAGGCTGGGGGGAGGCTGGTTATAAATCCGCCATGCACGAGTTAGGCGAGAAAGGCGATATTTCAGTCGCTGCTTCTGAATTTGGCCATGCACACAATGACGTCATCGATGCATTTGCAAAGCGCGGGATCCTAGGGGTGGCAGTATTGCTATTGTTGTACCTAGTGCCCATACGTATGTTTGCTTCAGGTTTGCTGCATTCCAATCATGAAATTCGAGCGTTAGCCGTAGCAGGCACGTTATTGTCTGTGGCTTATATTGATTTTGGTCTTTCGCAAACCTTTTTTGCGCATAATAGCGGCGCTATGTTTTACGCGTTCTGGCTAGCCGTGCTATGGGGCACTTATAGTGCAAAGAAATAATCGAGCAAGGGTTACAGTGTTACGCATTACTCGATATCAATAGGGAAATAAGGGCAGTGGCCAGGCATTAAGGTTTGCGTGGTGATGTTTTGGGGGCAACCACTTCCACTTTTTTCTGTTCTTTTGTCCACTTGCCTGCTGGTTTATCAATATATTGAAAATACTCGTTGGTAAAACTGCCCTGGTTGCAAGCATGCCGATAGGAAACCGTCGGCACGTCTGCTTGATCAAGCTCCTGATTAAAAACGCCAGGGCCGGTGATATCAAACACGTTTTTAGATTCGTTAGCCTCAATGTTCGCGCATGCTCTATCAATCAGCTTGGCTAAATTGGGGTTGGCGGGTTGGCTGGCAATAAAGTAGTTGCTGAAAAGGTCTTGCCGGGTAATGACATATAGTTCGTCAATATTTTCAGGCACCACGCGGGCTAGCGGCCAGATAGCGTGAGCATCTATATCAAGATAAACCCCGCCATGTTTTTGAAGAACCAGTAAGCGCCATAAATCCGCCTGTGCTGCCCCAATTTGCAAGCGGTCATAGCAGGCAAGTATTTCTTCATTAAAGCTTTCGCTGATAAATTGGCGCCGCTCGTCAGTCACCATAAACCGGTATTCAAACCGGGGAGCCATCAGTCGATTAAAAAGATAGTTGAGGTATACGGGGAGCGTGACCTTACCCGTAAAATTGGTCTGCCAAATAATGCGTGGTATGACAGGCTCTCCCTTGGGGGAGAGCAGTGGGGAAGCAGATGCAGGCAAGGTAAAACGTTTGTTGGGAAAAACAGCATGAAAAACATAGCTTGAGAGCTTGGTAACGTTGGCCAACAGCTTAATAAGGCGGCTTGTTCCTACAATAAGCGCATTTTTAAAGACAGATGATGCGGACATGACAATGTTCCCGACTGGCAATCATAGCCGCTTGGTTAACGGCAAATGCGGCTAGTCTACCAGCCTCCTTGGCCTTCCAGTAGACTGCGCATGTTATTGTCCAGTTTTATACGAAAGTCTGCACTGCCCAGCACCATGGCATCGCCTGAACGTACCACTCTGGCGCTGACGTACAAATAGTCTTGTCCTTGAGCATAAGTACCCATCAGGATAGAGCGGGCGTTGTGCTGAGAGCTTAAGCGCTGGACTTGGCGGGAAAGGATCAATTCACCCACGCTTTCCTCGATAAACATGCTGTCGCGCATTTTAACTTCACGCACCTGCATGCCTTGCTGGGCAAGGGCGGAGGCCATGATCTCTGAGCTAATACGCCCAAACGTGGAAGACTGACTTAAGTTATCAATACTCACAAAGGTAGCAGCAATCATGGGGCTATAGCGCGTAAGGTCTGGGTTGCTTGAAACCATCTGTTGGGCTGCTTTATGAGCCAACTCAGAAAGATCTGGCGCGGGTTCTGCTGGTTTATTGTTTGAATTACCCATCGTGCTGCAGCCCACCATGGATAGCAATAAAACGCTCATCAGAAACAGGCGACTAGCGGATGAACGTTTGCGCGATGGCAGCCTTGCGATAAATGTAAAAGACATGACGTTACCAGGTATTAGTGATGGAAACAGTGGGCGTTACCGGTGCTCTTGGAACGCGGTGAGGCGCGTATTGGCGGCGGTCGCCTGCATTGATGTAATAAATATTCGATGACGAGTAAAGGATACGCTCACCATCAATAATCTGTGTGGTGATAATAACTTCTTCATTGCCTGTCGTAGTCCAGCTGCCACTTACCGTGTCGGCAATCATTGCGGCTGGAATCAATCCAAGCGCAGGTTCTGCCCAGTGATTGAAGGGAATAGTAGCCACCGCGACACCTGCTGTTAACGCAGTAAACGCGCCTGTCGGGGGGCGAATAAAGCCTCGGTCGCGATGCTCAACGACTTCGACACCAATATGTATATTGGCGGCATTGGGTGTCGGCACGGTGGTTAAATTGGCGCCTCGTGAGACCAGTTCGCTGGTAAGCAGCGTGCGAAAGCCGCGTTCAAACTCGCCGCCGCTATAGAAGTTCACGCCTGGGTGATCAGGCTCGGTAACATGTAAGTCACGAAAGCGAACCCGCTCACGCTGTAGAATGCTGCTGGCTTCATGACGAGCAAGAACCTCCCAGTGGTGAGCGGCCTGCATGCGTTGCTGCTCTGTATAGGGGTAGGTGGTGGCTACAGGGGCCTGCGAGGTATTGGCATAGAAACAGCCACTCAGCAACAAGCCGGTAACCCCTATACTGGCAAAGCGAAATAATTGAGTAGTAAACCGACGACTTAAGCTGCTATGCACCAGAGGTTCCTTATCGCTTCACGGGGTCTTTGATAGACTAGTTGAGTTTTATCATGCCTAGTAACAATCGGCCACGAGGTTGAAAACTTGAATGAGCGATAATACGCATGCTTGAAGATCATCGCAGCGGTCCGCGCCATGATTCGCTAATGTCAGCGTACCCAACCGATGAAAGCAGTAGCGGATGGATGATTAGCTATATCGATATTATGACGCTGCTGGTGGCGCTATTTGTCATTATTGTGGCGGCGGCGGGCAAAACGGCGCCTGAAATTTTTCAAGTATCGTCAGAAGACGTTGCTCAAGTGTCCACCCCTGTGCTTGAAGTGCCGCTTCCTGATGCCATGGAAAGCGTGCTACAGCACCGCGTTATAGAAGAGTGGCGGCATGGGTTGGACCCTTTCGCGTTAAGTGCCGCATTAGGGGTAGCGGGTTTACCTAAGCCAAAACCTACGCCTAATTCGCCACCCCCTTTGCTGGCGCTTGAACGCTTTGAATCGCTACCACCTGTTGAGCTTGACGAGCCATTGGCCTGGCTTCCGCCAGTGGTATTACCTACCGCGTTAGTGCCCGCCGGTGATGTCCCGGCGGCTCCGCTGGCAAACTACATGGTATTGCTAACGGATCGCCCGCCGGTCAATGTACAAGAAATATCGGTAGATGCCATCAATAGTGCCCAGGCCGTCCAAATAGCATTAGCCGAGCGTGTCGAAACATCTCCCTACCTGCCAAACCTGGAAGGTGTTGAGGTATCGCGTGTCGCGGAAGGGATTAGTTTGCGGGTACAGGATCAATTGCTGTTTCCTTCCGCGGCCGCAGACCTAACCAGTGGAGGCTCCTCTCTGGTAGGCAGTCTATTGGAGACCATACAGCGCTACGACGGTGAAGTGTGGGTCGAGGGTCATTCTGATAGCCAGACCATCAGCACCGATGAGTTCTCTTCTAACTGGGCGCTTTCAAGCGCCCGAGCGATTGCGATTGTAGAGGCGCTGGAAGCCGAAGGAGTTGCTCCTGAACGGCTGCGGGCCGTTGGCTTGGCGGCGACCCAGCCGCTTGAAGATAACGGGACCCCAGAGGGGCGAGCGCGCAATCGGCGGGTAGAAGTGGTGATTCATGTAGAGTAGGAGATCGCTTTAGCGCTGGTCCGACACCTCGGCGAAGCGCTGCCGGATTTAAGGGGCGGCTGGCGTCGCCATCGCCGAATAAATTCAGCTCCCACCTCGTGGCCGGATGAATAGAGCTTGGCTCAATACGGTGCGCTAGCTTAGGAGGGGTAGGTATATAGAGGTTTTACTAATAAGTACCGGCTTAGCTGCACAATAATGATGCTTTTTCGGGATTAGTAATTAATGCTTTGCGCGGGACATTCTATATTTTTTTATTAAGATTTTAATAAATAATAATTTTTTCTGCATTGGCATATAAGCTGCTTATTTAAGGTGGTCATTAACGACAAAGCCTAGCGGCTTCTTTAAGCCAAAAGAGGTAGCGCTATGTCTGAACATGCCAGTACCGCATTGTTAACCGAGTTGCCTGACGCGGAACATCGCTCACGCCTGGTTCTTACCGACTTAGATGGTTCGCTACTCGATCACCACAGCTATGATTTCTCACCTGCGGCACCCAGCTTGTCGCGCTTAAAACAATTAGGCGTGCCGGTAATCCCTGTGTCCAGTAAAACACGTGCTGAATTATTGCCGCTGCGTGAATTGCTTGGACTTACGGGAACACCTTTTGTAGCTGAAAATGGCGCTATTATTGGCCTGCCGCCTAGCTGGTGCCATGCGCGTCTTGACCGTCCAGGCAATGGACGCGATGGCATTGTTACAAAACACGTCGGTGTTGATATTGGGTTTATCCGAGCACGCTTAAGGGTATGGCGCAAACGGCTGGGCGTGAATTTTACCAGCATGGGTGAGTTGAGTGTTCAAGACGTCGTTAAACTGACGGGATTAGATGAAGCGCGCGCACAGGATGCATGCAAGCGCGAAGGCAGCGAGCCGCTAATTTGGCAAGACGACACAGCCTCGCTCGAAAATTTCCGGCTGGCGCTGAAAGGTGATGGCCTCGAGCTTACTCAGGGTGGGCGCTTTTGGCACGTTATGGGCTATGGCGCAGATAAAGGCTGCGCCGTCACATGGTTAATCAAGCGCTTTGCCAAATTAAGGGGGTGCACGCCGCTCTCGTTAGGGCTGGGCGACGGACCCAATGACTTAACGATGCTGGAAGCGGTTGATCAGGCCGTGGTTATTAGAGGCTTGCATAAAGCGCTTGTTACACCGCAAACCGCGGCGTTATATCGAACAAAGGCAGCCGGGCCTGCCGGATGGGCAGAAGGAGTAGCGTACTGGTGGGGAAAGGATAGCCGTCAGCTAAACGCACCAACGAAAACCTTTGCGGTAACTCAGTAACGCCAAGGAGGGATATCCATGAGTGATTTTTACCAAAATGGGGTGATTACCGATTTTCATAATCTCACCCGTCGCCCTGTTGAGGCGCTAGAGCAGGAGCTTACCCAGTTTGCCAAGCGCCGCCCTATGGGCTTGATCTTGCCGTCGCTGTTTTCTGAGCTGGAAGGGCCTGCGCTATCAAAAATAATCGATGAATTGGTGCAAGTGCCTTATTTGAATGAAATCGTAATTGGGCTGGATCGCGCGGATCGCGATCAGTTTTTATACGCTCGAGAATTCTTTTCACGCCTGCCGCAGCATACCCGCATTTTATGGAACGACGGCCCGCGTCTACGTGAGCTGGACGCAGAGCTTGAAAGCCATGGTTTGGGAGCATTGGAGCCAGGTAAAGGACGTAATGTTTGGTACTGTGCGGGGTATGTTTTAGCTTCCCACCGCTCAGTCGTCGTTGGACTGCATGATTGCGATATTCTTACGTATGATCGAGGGCTCTTGGCGCGCTTGATGTATCCGGTTGCGCACCCGCGCTTTGACTATAGCTTCTGCAAAGGTTATTACCCGCGCATTGCTGAGGGAAAGCTTAATGGTCGTGTGTCACGCTTATTAGTAACCCCTTTGCTTCGTGCGCTTAAAACCGTGTTTGGGCCTATGCCTTACCTGGAGTATCTGGATAGCTTCCGTTACCCGCTTTCCGGTGAGTTTGCTATGCGTAGCGAGGTACTGGAAGGCATCCGTATCCCCGCCGACTGGGGGCTTGAAATCGGCGTGCTGTCTGAGCTGCAGCGCAACTACTCCCACCGCCAGCTCTGTCAGGTAGATATCGCTGATGCCTATGATCACAAGCATCAGCCCATCAGTGAGGAGGATGCCAGTGGCGGCTTGAACCGAATGAGTTTAGATATTTCCAAGGCGCTCTATCGTAAGCTGGCCACTCAAGGCGTGAGTTTTAGCAGCGAGGATTTTCGAACGCTAAAAGCCACTTATTACCGGCTGGCGCTGGATCTGATAGAAGCCTATGACCATGACGCTACCATGAATGGCTTGAGCCTGGACCGCCATTGTGAAGAACAGGCGGTAGAGCTGTTTGCGAGTAACTTACTAGAGGCAGGCAATCTGTTTCTGGATAACCCGCGCGAGCGGCCGTTTATTCCCAGCTGGAACCGCGTGCAGGCAGCCGTACCGGATTTGTTAAGCCGAATGCATGAAGCCGTGGAGCTTGATAACCAGGGTAAGGTTTAAAACGTTTACGATGAGCTTCAAGCGTTGGAAGTTGTTTTTTTTCATAAAATGTTATCTAGGTGCGAAAAAAAAACGCCCCCTTGGCCTAAAGCCAAAAGGGCGCTTGAACGCCTATCAATCAGATTTAGAAATCGTTATCGTGCGTATACCGTGTTGTTGACGAGGCTAACGGTAGGGTGGCTGACGGAGTAGGCGCTGCGTTTTGGTTAATGCGGAAGTTAGCCACTCGCTGGCGCAGCTGAATACTTAGATGGGATAAGGCTTGGGTTGCATGGTTACTCTCTTGCACCAAGCTAGCATTTTGCTGGGTCATTTGATCCATTTGGGTGACCGCCAGGTTCACCTGTTCGATGCCGCTGCTCTGTTCGCTGGTAGCCGAGGAAATTTCCTGTACCAGCGTGCTGAGCTGCTGAATATCGGTGACCACGTTATTAATGATTTCACCGGTATTGCGAACTTGCTGGCTACCATCGGCTACTTTGGCGCCTGAGTTCTCGATCAGCTTTTTAATTTCCTGGGCAGCGGATGCCGAACGGCTGGCCAACTGCCGTACCTCATTTGCTACCACCGCAAAGCCACGCCCCTGTTCCCCCGCTCTGGCCGCTTCAACCGAAGCATTAAGCGCCAAAATGTTAGTTTGGAACGCGATAGCATCAATCGTGTTAACGATGCTGCTCATTTGGGCCGAGCTTTCATTGATGTTGGCCATGGTGCTTACCACTGCCGTCATCGCATCGCTGCCCCGTTGAGCTTTTTCGGCGGTGTTGGTCGCCAGCTTGCGGGCATGATCAGCGTGCTCGGCATTTTGTTTCACCGTTGCCGTAAGCTCTTCCATGCTGGAGGCCGTTTCAGCAAGCGAGGCGGCCTGCTGTTCGGTGCGTGTTGAAAGCTCTTCATTCACGCCCACAATTTGATCAACACCATTATTTACCTGATCGGCACCGTGGTGAATATCGCCAATCGTTTCGGCTAATGCTTCACGCATGCGGTTAATATCAAACAGCAGGCTATCCTGGTCATTCCTGGAAAGCTGAGTGTTGCGGGTCAAGTCGCCGTCGGCAATATGACGAACTATGGTGGCTGCGTAACGCGGGTCTCCTCCTAAACGGCGAGCTACATCGCGAATAACCCAGCCCATCAGTACGGTAACGGGGATGCCGATAATCATCAGCGCTATTAGAGAACGGATAAGATTACTGATAAAAGCATCTTGGATATCGTCGACATAGATGCCAGCGCCAAATGCCCAGTTCCACTCGGGGATATAGGCGAAATAGCTGATTTTTGGAAATTCTTCGTCACCCGAAAGGCGGCGGGAAAAGTAATCGACATGCCCTCCACCTGAGCGCGCGGCATTAAGAAAGGCAGGATACAAGTGCATCCCTTGGGTATCTTTAAAGCCACTCATATCTTCGCCTCGTGGGCGGTTAGGGTGGGAGACGATCTTTAGCTGGTCATCAAAGGCAAAGACATATTCGCCCTCAGCGAAACTTGCATTGGCTAGGCTATCAATGGCGCGCTGCTGAGCCTCTTGCAGGGTTAGCTCTCCACGGCTTGCCATGGTTTGTAATGCATCCAGCTGAGAGTGAAGGCTTTCGACCACATGTTGAATACTCGTGCGACGTTCTTGCTCAATGGTTTGGCGAGACTCCCAGGTTAACCAGCCAACCAGCGTCAGCATGGCCAAGCAAATGATCCCCAGAATGCTCCAAAGTTGTTGATTCGTAGTCAGTCGAGTCATGTGTGTCCTGTAAAAATAAAGCTGATGATGAGTGATGCCTGTATATCGGCTTAATTTCCTACGACGTTAGCCTAATTTACAAATATTTTTTTGACGCAACACGTTATAAAAAAGCCTTCAATTATGAGCTATTAAAATCAAACGGTTATGCATATAAACACACTATAGTTAGTGCTGATTTTAATTTGTAAAGCATGGCTTGAGTTCAGTCGATTCGTAGATTGTTGTGCAATGTCTCTCGCCCAGCAGTGCTGATAGGCATTGCCTTAAAAAGTTGGGCTTTTTTGTATACTGATTCTTCGATCTCGCGTGATGACACTCTCCCGGTAATTACCTTAGCTGGCACGAACGTGAGTAAAACGTCAGCGCACCCTAGATTGAGATAACAAAACGCCCCTTAACTCTAGGCCAAGGGGCGTTTTAGTACGGCTATCAATCAGCTTAGAAATCGTTGTCGTGCGTGTACCGTGGCGTTGAAGAAGCTAGTGGTAGGGTGGTTGCCGGTGTAGGCGCTGCATTGTGATTAATGCGGAAGTTAGCTACTCGTTGACGTAGCTGAATACTCAGATGAGACAGTGCTTGCGTTGCATGATTGCTCTCTTGTACCAGGCTGGCGTTTTGCTGAGTCATTTGATCCATCTGCGTGACCGCCAGGTTCACCTGCTCAATGCCGCTGCTCTGTTCGCTGGTCGCCGCTGAAATTTCCTGTACCAGCGTACTGAGTTGCTGGATATCGATCACTACGTTATTAATGATCTCGCCGGTATTGCGAACTTGCTGGCTGCCATCAGCCACCTTGGCACCGGAGTTCTCGATCAGCTTTTTGATTTCCTGAGCAGCCGACGCTGAGCGGCTAGCCAACTGGCGTACTTCACTGGCGACAACGGCAAAGCCACGCCCCTGTTCCCCGGCTCTCGCCGCCTCGACTGAGGCATTAAGCGCTAAGATATTGGTTTGGAAAGCGATGGCATCGATCGTATTAACGATACTGCTCATTTGGGCCGAGCTTTCATTGATGTTGGCCATGGTGCTCACCATGGCGGTCATCGCATCGCTGCCCTGTTGTGCTTTATCGGCAGTAGTGGTCGCCAGTTTGCGGGCATGATCAGCGTGCTCGGCATTTTGCTTTACTGTTGCCGTGAGCTCTTCCATGCTGGAAGCCGTTTCAGCAAGCGACGCGGCCTGCTGTTCGGTGCGCGTTGAAAGCTCTTCATTCACGCCCACAATCTGCTCGACACCACTATTTACCTGGTTGGCGCCATGATGAATATCGCCAATCGTTTCGGCTAACGTTTCCCGCATACGATTAATATCAAATAGCAGACTTTGTTGGTCTTTTGATGAAAGCTGAGTTATTTGGGTTAGATCACCATTGGCTATATTACGTACAACGCCAGCCGCATAGCGGGGGTCTCCGCCTAAACGACGAGCAACATCACGAATAACCCAGCCCATAAGCATGGTTACCGGTAAACCAAAGATTAGAAGTATCCCCGCCGAGCGAAGCAAACCGGCAATAAATGCTTCATTAATATCATAAACATACACACCCGTTGCCAGTGACCACTGCCACTCGGGAAGATGCGCTACATAGCTGGTTTTCTGTAACTGTTCATCACCGCCAGCGCGAGTAGCGTAGTAGTCAACGTGGCCTCCGCCTGCCTGGGAAACACGCAGCAACGCCGGGTATAGCGCCATGCCACTAGCGTCCAGGTAGTTGGTCATATCAGTGCCAGGTGTGCGGGTAGGATGAGAAATAACCAACAGATCGTCATTGAAAGCGAAAATGTATTCGTCAGCGCCGAAGCTCACGCTGGCCATATTGTCGATAGCGCGCTGTTGCGCTTCTTCAAGGCTGAGCTCACCAGTGGCTACTCTTGCTTGTAAGGCTTCGATTTGGTTATGCACGCTTTCGACCACGTGTTGAATGCTGTCGCGGCGTTCGCTCTCAATCGTTTGGCGGTTTTCCCAGGCAAGCCAGCCCACCAGTAGCAGCATGCTGATCCAAATAATACCCAGCGTTCCCCAGAGTTTTTGTGTTGTTGTTAGACTCGTCATGTTTTTTCCTATCAAAAAACCAAGCTAATAGAGGGTTGTTATTTATGTATCGGCTCAATTAGTGAAGGCGTTAACGTAATTTACATATATTTTTGTTATGAGCAGTATTATAAAAAAGCCGCCTAAGGATAGGCGGCTTTAATCAATTAGTTATATGAATTTAATAGCTATACTTTAATGTTCGTCTGGCGCTGGGCCGCCCATCATTTCAATCAGGCGGGCTTCATCTGGCATACCCTGTGTTCGGTCGATACGTAGATCACCGTTAGGCGTTTCCCGTTGAAAGGCGCTGGTGGGCGTAGCGTAAAGTCCCAGCGCTTCAAACAGCTGGTTATTCGTGTATACCTGCTCTTCGATCTCGCGTGGCTGCGCACTCGCCGTGATCACTTCGCCTTCTTTCTGGCGCTTCAGTGCTGCGCTGGGGTCATCAGCACCAAGTAGAACGGCAGCTTTGCCGGGGCTATCTGGCGCTAATATACCGATCATAATGTGGCGTAGCTGCACCTCGCCAGCATCTACCCAGGGGCGGGTTTGTTCCCAAAACGCCTGGCAATAAGTGCAGTTGGCATCGGTAAAAGTGTAAATCACCCGAGGAGCTTCGGGGCTACCATCCTGTATCCAGTGACTGTCTTCCAGCAATTGCCATGTTTCGGCTTCAAGTGCCGCGCGTACGTGCTCATCCAGCTGGGCTTCTGTCAGATTATTGCCTTGGCTATCCATCAGCGTTCCAACAATGGCGTGCTCGCCGTCAGGGGTAAGGTAGATGGCTATTTCCTGCCCCTGAGTGCTTGCTCCATAGCCTGTAAGGCCACCCGGAACATCGAACTGGCCATGAATTTCCCACCCTTGATTGGCTAATGCCTGTACCGGGGCAGGTAGTTCACTCGCCTGGCCTGTGCCTGCAAATAATAAAAGGCCACTCAATAACGAAGAGCTAAAAAAGCAGAGCCTAAAAGACATCACAACATCCTTGCGTATACGCGATTGCGTAAAAAAGACAAACTCAGTCAGTGGCATAACGTAGCAGAGCCTATCGTCAGGTAATACCAAAATGCTGTTAATACCCAAGCACTATCAATATCCAAGCACTATCAATATCCAAACGCTATTAATATCCAAGCACTAGGCGAAAGCGACCAGCCAGCGTGCCGCGTAAGGCGAAAGCGTATCTTCTTGTGAGCTATCGGGTTCAAGCGCTTGCCAGTCGTGCTGTTCAAGTGATTGCGTAACGGCTTCGCCCGCGTCTGACAGGCGTAGAGGTTTGTCAGTGACATTATAAAGGGCAAGCAGTCGGCGTCCGTCATGTAACGGGCCGCGTTCGATGGCAAGAAGCTCCGGTGGCGAAGTAAGTACGCGCTGTGCAGTACTGGGATGAAAGCATGGTTCCTGCTGGCGTTGCTCGAGCAGGCGACACAGTGCATGGAAGATATAGTGCGTCGGGTTGGCGGTGTTATCGAGCAGTAGATCAAGTTCGCTGCGCTGCCAACGACGCCGATTGATGGAGCGCAATCGGCCACTGCGCTCGACGCCTTCGATATCATTGAGCGTACTGGTCAGCGTATGAATATAAAGTGCTGGAATTCCCTGTAGGCTCAGCATAATAGCCTGACTGCATAAAAAGCGTGCCACCTGCCAAGGATCTGGTCCGCGGTGCGTGCCGCGCATTGCCTCAAACCAGGTAATATTGATTTCGTAAGGTGTATCGCTGCCATCTGGGTTGCTGCGCATGCTGACAAAACCGCCGAAGCGATGCATCAACTCTAAAAGAGCGTCGCGCTCATGGTTAGGAAGTAAGCCTTCCAAAGGGCGCACGCCAATACCGTCGTGGCTTGCGGTAAAGTTCAGGTACGTACAGTGGTGTGGCAATACCGGTAAGCTCGATAGCCATGTTTGCAGGGTTTCCGACTCGCCCCGCGTCAAGGTATGAAGTAGCAGAGGAGGCAGCGCGAACTGGTACACCATATGTGCTTCATCAGGCGGCCCATCAGGCAGGCGTTCTAACCCGAAGTAACTGATATTTTCTTCGTGAGGCACGTTGGTTTCGGTAACTAGCAGAGTGCCCGGCGCAACCTCATCCACTATGGCGCGTAACAGACGCACAACGGTGTGGGTTTGAGGCAGATGAATACACGAAGTGCCCAGGCGCTTCCAAAGAAATGCCACGGCATCCAAGCGAATGATTCGCGTACCTTGCTGCAGGTAGAACAGTAAAATCCCTACAAACTCCAGAAGCACATCAGGGTTTTCAAAGTTTAAATCGAGCTGGTCTTCTGAAAAAGTTGCCCATAGGTGGCGCGTGCCGCGCCGTGTTGCCACCGGAACGAGTAGGGGGCTGCTTCGCGGACGGGTAACGTGGGAAACATCCGTTTCAGGATCTACTTCAATAAAGTAATCGCGGCCCGGCAAGCTGCCGCTTAAATAATCGACAAACCATAGTGATTCCCGGGAAACGTGGTTCAACACCAGATCCGCCATCACATCACAGTGGTGGGCAAGTGCCTGGATATGGTGCCAGTCGCCAAGTTCTGGATTAACCTCACGGTAGTGAATGACCGAAAAACCGTCATCGCTACTCCAGGGAAAGAAGGGCAAAACATGCACGCCGCTGATGCGATCGCCCAAGCGCGTCTGTAAAAAATCGTTCAGGACTGCAAGAGGGGGCGAGTCAGCATCTATGATGGAATCACCATAACAGATCAACCACTGATCTTTTTCGCTCCATGTTGGTGCTGAGCCATAGTGCATTGGCGCATCGGTAAATGCTGGTGCTCTTGACGAACGAAAATGGTCGAGATGCTGGCCCAGGCGACGCAACGTTTCATCAGCCCGAGGGCCATAAAGATGCGTTAGATAACCGTGAATCTTCTTTTCAAATGTTGGCATAAGCGACTCCTTATCAACCATCTGTCCCTTAAGTTTATCAAGCACATGTATTGAACAAATGCAGCTTGTGTGCCAAATCGTTACAATGCAGGGGAAGGGGCCGTTAACGTTGCATTAAGGCCCGCGTTTAACACCTTACTGGCATATGAGTTTATGTCAGGTAAGAGATAAAACGCGCTTGAAAACAGTGAGTGATAATTAGGTTATAACACGCTTACTCGTGCAGCTTACAGCACGGGCTGACAACAGGTTGACCGCTATGCATTGCCCTTTTTGTGGTGCTAATGATACTCGAGTAACCGATTCGCGACTGGTAGCGGAAGGCGATCAGGTGCGTCGGCGTCGGCAATGCGCTAATTGCCATGAGCGCTTTACTACCTACGAAACGGCCGAGCTGCTGATGCCTCGGGTCATAAAGTCAGATGGCTCTCGTGAAAGCTTTAATGAAGCCAAGTTACGCGATGGAATGGTGCGTGCATTAGAAAAACGCCCGGTCAGTGCAGAATCTATTGAAGCGGCGGTTGAGCGTATTCGTCAAACGCTGCGCGCCAGAGGCGATCGCGAAATTAACGCGCGTGATATTGGCGAATCCGTGATGCAGGCGTTAAAGAATCTGGATCAGGTCGCCTATATCCGGTTTGCCTCTGTATACCGTAAGTTTCAGGATCTGGATGAGTTTCGCGCCGAGATTGACCGGCTTTCTCAGGAGCCGCCCCGTATAACGTCTGAGCGTGACAAGGAAGATACGTAATGAGTACTACCAGCCCGTTTAGTGATTCAGACCACCACTACATGGCGCGTGCCTTACACTTGGCCAAGCAGGGGCTTTATACCACGGACCCTAACCCACGAGTGGGCTGCGTGATTGTTCAGCAGTCATCTGGCCATCCAGCGCATATTGTAGGGGAAGGTTTTCATGTTCGGGCGGGCGAGCCCCACGCGGAAATCCATGCGCTTAATGCCGCAGGTGAAAATGCCAAAGGGGCGACTGCTTACGTTACCCTTGAGCCCTGTTCTCACACCGGCCGAACCGGGCCCTGTGCGGTAGCGCTTAAAAATGCCCAGATAGCACGCGTTGTGGTCGCCATGGTCGATCCTAATCCACAGGTCAGCGGGCAGGGAATCGAAGTACTCAGGGCTGCTGGTATAGACGTCGATGTAGGCTTGCTTGAGCAGGATGCGCGGGCGCTAAACCCTGGTTTTATCGCACGTATGCAGCATAACCGGCCCTTTGTGCGCCTGAAAATGGCTATGAGCCTGGATGGCCGCACGGCGATGGGGTCAGGCGAATCGCAGTGGATAACCGGGCCTGAAGCGCGCAGTCACGTTCAACGTTTGCGAGCGCGTTCCAGCGCTATTTTAAGCGGCGTTGAGTCGATTATCATGGATGACTCGCGGCTGACCTTACGGGCTGAGCAATTGCAGTTGGCAAACGCGGATACGGTGGTTTTGCGTCAGCCGCTGCGCGTTATTGTGGATACCCGGCTGCGCTTACCGCTGGCCGCGGCCTGCTTAACCGAGCCGGGCCGAACGCTGATCATGACAACGCCTGCGCATTCGCCTGAAAAACGCGCTAAATTGATCGCCGCTGGCGCTGAAGTGCATGTGTTTGAGGCAGGTAGTGATGGACGCCTTCCGCTGAAGGAGTTGCTTCAGTGGCTGGCTGAAAACGAGCAGGTTAATGAGTTACTGGTTGAAACAGGGGCTACGCTTGCCGGGGCGCTGTTAGATGCTCAGCTAGTGGATGAGCTGCAGCTTTTTGTAGCACCCACTTTATTGGGCGGCGAAGCAAAGCCGCTCTTTGCTTTGCCTGGGCTTTCGCGAATGGCAGATCAACGGCGCTTAACCATTCATGACATGCGCGCAGTAGGCCGTGATTGGCGAATTATTGCCTCTCCTCAGCCTGACTAGCGCACGTGGCAATAGCAAGGTACTCTGTTCCCAAAATCAGTGTCCCAAAATCGGTGTCCCAAAATTAGTGTCGCCAACGTTGGCATCACAACCTTTAAATATTGCGGAGCATAGATGCTGCGCGACATCGCATACCGTGCGAATTCATATTTAGGAGCTTCCATGGCGCACTCCTCCTCTGGGGGCTTAGCCTCTATCGCCGATCTGGTAGATGATATTCGCCAGGGCAAAATGGTGATCCTCATGGATGATGAGGATCGCGAAAATGAAGGTGATATCATCATGGCGGCCGAGAAAGTGCAGGCCGAGCATATCAACTTTATGGCTCGCTTTGCCCGCGGCCTTATTTGCATGCCGATGACACGCGAACGTTGTGAACAGCTCAACTTGCCGTTAATGGTGCGGGATAACGGCTCGGGCTTTGGTACCAAGTTCACGCTTTCCATAGAAGCAACGGAAGGCGTCACGACCGGCATCTCGGCCGCTGATCGCGCACGTACGGTTCAAGCGGCCTGCGCGCCGTATGCGAAACCGACGGATATTGTGCAGCCAGGGCATATCTTTCCACTGATGGCCGAGCCCGGTGGCGTATTGCGTCGCGCAGGTCATACAGAAGCCGCCTGCGATTTATCCGCGCTAGCCGGTTGTGACCCCAGCGGTGTGATCTGCGAAATCATGAATGATGATGGCAGTATGGCGCGTCGGCCGGAGCTTGAAGCGTTCGCCAAGCAGCATGATATTAAAATCGGTACCATTGCCGATCTGATTCATTACCGTATTATTCACGAGCAGACGGTTGATCATGTGGAAACTTCCACCGTCATGACTTCTCAAGGGGAGTTGGCGCTGCATGTTTTCCGTGACCGCATCCAAGGGGCGCATCATTTAGCGTTGGTGAAAGGGCAGCCCACTCCAGACCAGGCAACTACGGTACGCGTTCATCTGGCGGATACGCTGCGTGACGTGCTCGGGTTAGCCAAGGATGAGCAGGGCCGCTGGAATGCCCATCGGGCGCTTGAAGAGATCGCGGGCTCGCCCGCCGGCGTTCTGGTGCTGATTGACGATGGTCGTCCGCATCAGGATTTAAAAGATCAGTTAGACGTGTTTTTGGACCGCGTGCGCCAACCGCGCACCAGCGAATCTGATGGCACGGGTAATTATTTAACGATTGGTACTGGCTCGCAGATTCTGCGCCACTTAGGCGTTGGTAAAATGCGGCTACTAAGCTCACCATGGAAGTTTTCGGCCCTGTCAGGCTTTGATCTCGAAGTTGTCGAGCTCGTAGGGCCTAATGACACCGTGTATGAGCCAATTTCTCAGCAGGAATAAATTGATGCAATCCCTCTCTCAAGTAGAAGGTACGTTTGTCGACGTCGATGGCCGCTACGTTATCGTGGTTGGCAGGTTCAACCATCATGTGGTTGATAGTCTTGTGGAAGGCGCTATTGATAGTTTGACGCGTCACGGCGTAGATGCCGAAAATATTCACATTGTTCACGTCCCGGGCGCCTGGGAACTGCCGCTTGCGGTAAAACGTGTTCTTAAAGTGATGAAGCCAGATGCAGTTATCGCGCTTGGCGCGGTTATTCGTGGCGGTACGCCGCACTTTGAATACGTAGCAGGCGGCTGTAATACTGCGATTAATCACTTGCAGCTTGAGTTTGATACGCCGATCGCGAACGGCGTATTGACCGTTGAGTCCATCGAGCAGGCGATTGAGCGAGCGGGTACCAAAGCGGGTAACAAGGGAACGGAAGCCGCTATGGCAGCGATGGAAATGGTCTCACTGCTGCGCGCGATACCGCTAGGAGATTCACAATGAGCGAGCGCCGTGAGCGTAAGCCCTCTGCCGCACAGCAGAGCCGTCACGCTGCCCGTGAATTGACCGTGCAAGGCTTGTACCAGTGGCAGATGACCGGTAAATCCATCACTGCTGTTGAAGCCGAGTTTCGTAGCCAGGTAGCTGATGATGAC
This sequence comes from Vreelandella zhanjiangensis DSM 21076, assembly GCF_000377665.1. Taxonomy (GTDB): domain Bacteria; phylum Pseudomonadota; class Gammaproteobacteria; order Pseudomonadales; family Halomonadaceae; genus Vreelandella; species Vreelandella zhanjiangensis. Next base: position 71,467 of record NZ_KB898646.1, read on the forward strand.
CTGGAAGATCATGAAAACTGGGTCAAGGTAATGGAAATCGCTGACAAGGCGCTTTTCCATGAGCTTTTGCACAACACCGCGCGTTTTAAAACCGAGCTTGACCGCGAAATATCTCCCTTGCTGGATCGCCGTCTGGAAGATCTGGACGCGGTAGAGCTTGCCATTTTGCGCCTGGGGGCCTACGAGCTTTCGCGCCGTATGGAAGTGCCGTACCGGGTGGTTATCAATGAAGGGGTTGAGTTGGCCAAGTCGTTTGGCGCAACCGACGGCCATAAATACGTGAACGGCATTCTCGACAAGCTGGCTAATCGCTTGAGAAGTGCCGAAGTCAGCGCTCGCCGTTTATAACGGCGGGCTGCCTGATTAAACGGTTAAGGGGCCTTTGTGCTTGCCGAATTTGATTTGATTCGTCGTTATCTGATGCCGTCGCAAAAACTGCATGTGAAAGATGGCGTCGCACTGGGCGGTGGCGACGATGCTGCCCTGTTAGTGCCTCAAGCGAATCATCAGCTCGCGGTTAGCGTTGATACGTCCGTGGTAGATGTTCACTTTCCCCATGATGCCCCTGCCTTTGCGGTGGGGCATCGTGCGCTTGCCGTGGCGTTAAGCGATTTAGCGGCCATGGGCGCAGACCCGCGCTGGTGTTTTATGGCGCTAACGCTGGATCAGCGGGCGTTTTCTGATGACGCCGCGATCCACGCGTGGGTAGAAGGTTTTGCCGATGGTTTTCATTCGTTGTGTCAGCAACACACAACCACGCTGGCCGGTGGCGACGTCACGTCGGGCGCTCTGAGCATCGGAGTAACCGTCATGGGCGAGGTGCCTGCAGGTCGTGCTTTAACGCGTGCCGGTGCAAGGCCTGGCGATATGATTGCGGTCACCGGTACTTTGGGCGGTGGCGCTGGCGGGTTAGCACTTTGGCAACGTGGCGAACGTGATCTCAAACATCCCTTGCTGCGCCGTTATTTACTGCCTGAGCCGCGCTTGGTAGCGGGGGCAGCGCTTCGCGATATAGCGACCGCCGCAATGGACATCTCGGATGGGCTGCTGGCCGATCTTGGTCATCTGCGCAAGGCATCCAAGGTGGGCGCTATTGTTGATGTCGAGTCGCTGCCATTGGCCGAGGCACTTGTCGAGTCGCTTGGCTTTGAGGGCGCGCGTAATGCAGCACTTTCAGGCGGTGACGATTATGAACTGCTGGTCACTCTGGCACCGGAAAACGTGGTTAACGCACAGCGTGATCTTCGCGAACTGGGTTTAGCATTAACGGTGATTGGTCAATGCAGTGAAACGCTAGGTGTTGAAGGAATCGCACCGTATCGCAACGCTGGTTGGCAGCATTTTAACGAGGGAACGCCATGAACCGTGCACCATCAAGTGTGTGGCGTCGCCCAACGCATTTTTTCGCGTTTGGTCTAGGCAGTGGTACGGTGCCCTGGGCGCCGGGTACCTTTGGCACGCTCGCCGCCATTCCTTTCTATTGGATAATGGCTGATCTACCCCTTGGGTGGTATTTAGGCATTGTGCTTGTCGCTTTTATCGTCGGCGTTTGGCTGTGTGATAAAACATCGCATGATTTAGGCGTACACGATCATTCCGGCATTGTTTGGGATGAGTTCGTAGGTTACTGGATTACCATGGCCGCTGTTCCTTTCTCCTGGGAAGCCGCGCTATGGGGTTTTATTGTGTTCCGTATTTTCGATGTTTTTAAACCCTGGCCGATCCGCTGGGCGGACCGGCGCGTTGCCGGTGGTTTCGGCATCATGATTGATGATGTCATGGCCGGCATCTATGCCTGGAGCACCATGCATCTATGGTATTGGTTACATTGAGAGTATTGGTTGCACTAAAATGCAGCGGCAGGTGACACTGGCGAACATTACTTCCTAATGGTGCGGCTCAAGGAGATGGCATGCGCAAGGAACGTTTAATCGTCCCTATCTTGGCAGCGATCGCCATTGTATGGATGGCGGGGCAGTTGCTGTCCAGCGTGTTATTTGAGCGCAGTCTTCGCCAGGCACTGGAAGATTTGGAAGCGCGAGGGGAGTGGCGGGTAGCCCGTACTGAGAGCAATCGTGGCTGGTTAAGTTCCCAGGGACGTTTGCTGCTCTCACCTTTATTGGGGCGCCCCTGGCGATTAGAGCTTACCTACCGCGCCCGCCACGGCATTTTAAGTACTGATGTCGAAGGCACGCTTTCGCCGCGTCTGGATACGGCCTTGCAGCGTGCGGTGGGCGAAGTCACCGCCGCGTCCGCCCCACGTTGGAAAGGGCGCTATCACACGCTAAGTGGCCGCAGTGAACTGCAGCTTGCCTTGGCACCGTTTATTATCCAGCAAAGTGGGCGTGAACTTGAAGTTCGCGGTGCGCGTCTGCGCCTTGACGGCGTGTTTGGTGACTGGCGTTTACGCGTTCGCTTCGACCAGCTGTCATTAGTCGATGGTGTAGCGCAGTTGACCTTGGGCCCAACGCTACTTGAGAGCCGTTACACCTATATTGACGATGCCTATCATTTTACCCAGCGCGACCATCTACAGGTGGATTCGGTAGCGCTACGTTATCCTGCCTATGCCATACAGCTGGCACCGCTAAGCCTGCAAAGTTATATGGTGCTGGATGAAAGCGAGCTGCGCCTGAAAGGTGAGCTGGTGATGGGCGATATGATGGTGCCCTCGGAGGCACCGGATACGCCGCTGCTTAACGGGCGTATTGAAATGGAGCTTTCGCGCCTAAACGCCGATGCTATACGCCAGACAATCCGGCGCTTGCGTCAAGAAGCTGCATGGGGCGATACCAGCCTGCCTATGGCCGAAGGGCTGGTTTCCCGCCTTGAGCCTGATCTCCTGCAGATACTGAGCGACTCTCCACGCCTGGATGTATCTACGGTGGCGTTGGATAGCCCTTTATTGGGTATTCGTGTCGATGCCGATGGTGCGCTGTTTTTCGATGCACGAAAGCTGGATCAATTAAGCGTTACCTCGCTTGATAAACCTGATGAGCGAGAGCGCTGGTTTGAACGTCTGGACGGTGATTTTATCTGGCATGAGGCACCTACTGTGGCCGCATTATGGTTAGGTTTGCCGTTAGGTACCCGGGATTTACAGTTTGACGTTATACGTGGTAGCTGGCGCGTTAATGGTCGGCCCATGCCTGAGCTATGGCCGCAATAGACGCTTACAAGGGTTGAAGTTTTCAGTCTGTGCCCGCATTCCATAAGCAATGCTAGACGGTATAGCCGTCAGTCACTGTTTATTGGAGGGTGCATGAGCGACCAGGATAATAACCGCGATCACGATAATCTCGATTGGCTGGCGGACGACGAATCGTCATCGCACCAATCTGATGATGCCAGCGAAAATGAGCATCGTTCAGACGGCGAGAAGATAAACTCGCTGGTTCCCGCCAGTGAAATGCTCCCCGAGCGCATCTACTTACTCCCTATTCACAACCGGCCTTTTTTCCCGGCTCAGGTACAGCCACTGGTAATCAACCGTGAGCGCTGGGAAGAAACCATGCGCCGCGTCGGCAATACGCCGCATAAGACCCTGGGCGTTGCATTTGTAGGCGAGGGCGGTGTTGAGTCGTTAGACCACGACGATTTTCCAGAAATTGGTACCGCCGTCAGAGTGCATAAGCTCAAAGGCGAAGACCAGCAAATTCAGTTTATTGCCCAAGGTGTGCAGCGCTTTCAAATCAAGCGCTGGCTTTCCAAAGAGCCGCCTTATCTGGTTGAGGTTACCTACCCCAAAGAACCCGTTGATGCTGAAAATGAAGAAACCCGTGCTTATGCCATGGCAATTATTAATGGCATCAAAGAATTACTGCCGATCAACCCGCTGTATGGCGAAGAGCTAAAGCACTACCTGAACCGTTTTAGTCCCCATCAGCCAGGTCCGCTCACCGATTTTGCCGCAGCGATTACCTCGGCTAAAGGGCCAGAGCTTCAGGACGTGCTGGCAACGCTGCCGGTAGCCGAGCGTATGCATAAGGTGCTGCCTCTTCTGCGTAAGGAGATTGAGGTTGCCCAGCTGCAAAGTGAAATCAGCGAGCAGGTCAATGCGCAGATGCAGGATCGCCAACGCGAGTTCTTCCTGCGTGAGCAGCTGAAAGTCATTCAGCGTGAGCTGGGTATTTCCAAGGATGACCGTGAAAACGATGTCGATACCTTTAGAAACCGCCTGGATTCGTTAGTCGTCCCCGAGCGTGTCCAAAGCCGTATCGATGATGAACTCAATAAGTTGAGTGTGCTTGAGACCGGTTCTCCCGAGTACGGTACCACGCGTAACTACCTTGACTGGTTGACCTCTTTGCCCTGGGGAGTGACAAGTCAGGATAAGCTTGATTTAGGCCATGCCCGCGAGGTGTTAAACCGTGACCACGACGGCCTGCAGGATGTTAAGGAACGTATTGTAGAGTTCTTGGCGGAAGGCACGTTTAAGGGTGATGTGGGCGGCTCGATTGTTCTGCTGATCGGCCCTCCAGGCGTGGGTAAAACCTCCATTGGCCGTTCCATTGCAGAAGCCTTGGGGCGTGAGTTTTATCGCTTTTCGGTCGGCGGAATGCGCGATGAAGCGGAAATCAAGGGCCATCGGCGCACTTACGTAGGGGCGATGCCCGGCAAGCTTGTCCAGGCGTTTAAAGAAGTCGAAGTCGAAAACCCCGTTATCATGCTGGACGAAATCGACAAGCTGGGTCAGTCATTCCAGGGCGACCCTGCATCAGCGCTGCTTGAGGTGCTGGATCCAGAGCAAAATGTCGACTTCCTGGACCACTACCTTGATGTCCGGATGGACCTTTCCAAGGTGCTGTTCATCTGCACGGCCAATACGTTGGATTCGATTCCTGGTCCGTTACTTGACCGTATGGAGCAGATTCGCCTCTCCGGTTATATCGCCGAGGAAAAGCTCGCGATTGCCAAGAACCACCTGTGGCCGAAGCTGCTCAAACGCAACAAACTGCCTAAAAAGCGCATCAACTTGACCGAGGCGGCGTTAAAGCAGGTCATCGAAGGGTACGCTCGTGAAGCAGGCGTTCGGCAGCTTGAAAAACAGCTTCACCGTATTGTGCGTAAAGCGGCCGTTAAGCTGCTGGAAGAGGAGCTTGAAACCGTCAAGGTGTCGGTCAATAACCTGGAAGAATTCCTGGGCGCGCCTATGTTCCGTAAGGAGAAAGTGCTCAAGGGCGAAGGCGTGGTAACAGGGCTTGCCTGGACGTCGATGGGCGGCGCAACGCTGCCTATTGAAGCTGGCAAGATCCATTCGCTGGATCGTGGATTCAAGCTAACGGGCAAGCTTGGCGATGTCATGAAAGAGTCCGCCAATATTGCCTACAGCTACACGCTGGGCCACCTGCAGGAGTATGGAGCAGATGCTGATTTCTTCGATTCAGCCTTTGTTCACCTTCATGTGCCAGAAGGCGCAACACCTAAGGATGGGCCGTCCGCCGGGGTAACCATGACCACCGCGCTGCTTTCACTTGCCAAGCATCAGGCGATCAACCGGCCGCTTGCGATGACGGGCGAGCTGACGCTAACCGGTCAGGTACTCCCGGTCGGGGGGATTCGTGAGAAAGTCATTGCCGCCCGGCGCAGCGATATCTTTGAGTTGATTCTGCCTGAGGCCAACCGTCGGGATTATGAAGAGCTGCCGGGGTATCTTAAAGAGGGTGTGACCGTGCACTTTGCGAATCGCTATAAGGATGTCGCCAATGTGGTTTTTAAAAATTAGGGGGTAGCGCGTTAGCGAGCACATCAATAGTTCATTAGCTAGCGTGCTAGCATAAGGCCAGTTTTATCAGCTGATTATAAGCGCCGTACAAAAGTACGGCGTTTTTTTATGTCTATTCCTTCATTCACTTTCATGGTAGATAGTGACAATAACGCTAATAAAAAAGAATTAAATTTCTTGGGGGCTCTGATGCGTAATAACCAACCTGTTACTCAGCGTGAATACGTCTTGAGCGAAGAGTCTGTATTGATTTCACGCTCTGATTTGAAAGGGCGGGTAACGTTTGCTAACTCCACGTTTGTTGAAGTCAGTGGTTATACACGCGACGAACTTATCGGAGCGCCGCACAATCTACTTCGCCACCCAGACATGCCTGAAGCCGCCTATGCAGACTTCTGGAAGACCATTAAGTCAGGCGCAACCTGGCAGGGGATCGTTAAGAATCGGCGTAAAAACGGCGATTACTACTGGGTCAGTGCAACGGTAGCCCCCCTTAAAGACGGTGACCGGGTGGTGGGTTATACCTCGGTGCGTCGCAAGGTTTCGCCCGAAGCCGTGGCCCAAGCGGCACCTGTTTATGCGGAACTGCGCGAAAAAGGCAGTGCCCGACGCTACAAGCTGGTTCAGGGCGCCCTGCGCCGCAAGGGGCTGGCGGGCCTCTTGGCGCGGTTTAATATCACCAGCTTGAAAGCCAAGCTGATTACCATGGTCGTTACGGCCCTGACGCTACTCTGCTTGGCTGGCGGCTTGGGTATCTATGGGCTGATGGAGTCGGGTAAGCGTCTGGACACGCTTAACCATTCGGGCCTTGAATCCATTGCCAGCCTGCAGCGTATTGAGCGCCACCTGGGGCAGAGCCTTGAAGCGCTAGAGCCAGCGGTGCGCAACCCTCGCCGTGCAAATATTGAGGAGCTGAATGTTGAAGTAGACCAGCATACGGCTACGCTGCGGGAGTTATGGCAGACATTCAAGGCGGATGGAGAGACCAACAATGACTTGGTCATGACATTCGACACTACCTTGAATGAATGGATATCAGGTGTGAATACTGCGCTTGAGGCCATTCAGACCGGGAATGGGTTTGCCGCCTTTGAGGCCCTGAATGACACCATACAACCGCATACCGAAGCGCTTCGTGGAATGAATAGCGAACTGGTCGCGGATGAGCGTGCGCAAGCTCAAGTGCTGGTGGCCGATGCGCAGCGCACTCGTCATCAGATGCTGATTGCCCAGCTAGTGCTGATCGGGATAGGCCTTCTGGTACTGGTCGGGCTGAGTGTGTTCATTCTGCGCAACGTATTGAACGGTCTGGCTGGCGCTCGCCATCTGACCTTTCAGATTGCGGCTGGCAATCTGGCGGCCAGCGAGCGTCAAACGAGCAATGATGAGCTTGGGGATCTGCTTTATTCGCTGGATACCATGCGCTTTAGTCTGGCGAGCATCGTCAACGACCTAGAAGGCCGGGTATCTGTTGTAACGCCTGCGATCAGGCAGATCGCCGCAGAAAATGAAGAGCTCTCTTCGCGTACCGAGCAACAGGCATCATCGCTTCAACAAACCGCGGCCAGCATGGAAGAAATCACCTCCACCGTGCAGCAGAATACCGAAAACGCTCGTCAGGCGACGGACCTCGCCATGCAAAATGCGGCCAGCACCCGAGACACCGGCAAGCAGATGGAGGCGTTGGTCGAGCGTATGCAACGCATCGCGCAAAGTGCAGACAAGATGAATGAAATGATCAGCGTGATTGATGGGATCGCTTTTCAGACCAATATCTTGGCGCTTAACGCTTCTGTCGAGGCGGCTCGGGCAGGGGAGCACGGGCGTGGTTTCGCCGTGGTTGCCAGTGAAGTACGCAATCTGGCTGGGCGAAGTGCCGACGCCGCCCAGGAAATTCGCAAGATGATCGACAGTACCACGCAAGAAGTCAACGGCGGCCGCAGCGCGGTTGAGCAAGCCGAGCGTGCTATTGAAAATGTCATGCGACAGGTGAGTCAAGTCAGCGAGTTGATGGAATCCATTAGCACGGCGTCCAACGAACAGAGCAGCGGTATCGGGCAGATTAATTCAGCCGTGGCTGAAATGGATCATGTGACGCAGCAGAATGCCTCTAAGGTACAGTCCATTGCGGCGTCCGCTGATAACCTGGCGCTGGAAGCGTTTGAGCTTGCTAACGTGGTGGATGCGTTTCGCTTAAAAGGCGTACAGGAAGAGAGCATCGTCACCGCCCGTGAAAAGCTTCAGCACACGCATCAGGCTGAGCAAAAAACGACCCAGCATTTAGCACCGGCTAAAAGTGAGTCTCGGAAGAAACTGGTTGCCCAGCCTCAACATGATGAGTGGGAGGCATTTTAACGGGACCTTACATATAGACATTGTGCTTTCTCTACATCTGGTCTGATGAGAGCGCTCATGCCACAATCTAGGGCGCTGGATTCAACTGCCCACCGCCGAGTTGGCAGCGGGCCATAAAAAAGATGTAGAGGACACCATGCCTGAGTATCGCTCCCGTACGACTACCGCTGGCCGCAATATGGCTGGCGCTCGCGCTTTATGGCGCGCCACTGGTATGAAGGATGAGGACTTTCATAAGCCGATTATTGCGGTCGCCAACTCCTTTACCCAATTTGTGCCTGGTCACGTTCACCTGAAAGATATGGGCCAGCTGGTCGCGCGTGAAATTGAAAAAGCCGGTGGCGTAGCCAAGGAATTCAATACTATCGCTGTCGACGACGGTATCGCGATGGGCCACGATGGCATGCTGTATTCGCTGCCTAGCCGCGACATTATCGCTGACAGCGTCGAGTATATGTGTAACGCGCACTGTGCGGATGCGCTGGTCTGTATCTCCAACTGCGACAAAATCACCCCCGGAATGTTGATGGCCGCTATGCGCCTGAATATTCCGGTGGTCTTTGTGTCCGGTGGGCCAATGGAAGCAGGTAAAACCAAGCTTTTAGATCACGGCCTGGATTTGGTAGATGCCATGGTCATGGCCGCCGATGACAGCGTGGATGATGAAACGCTAGCGGAAGTCGAGCGTAGCGCTTGCCCCACCTGCGGCAGCTGCTCAGGCATGTTTACCGCCAACTCGATGAACTGCCTGACCGAAGCGCTTGGTCTGGCGCTCCCGGGTAACGGCACCGTACTGGCAACGCACTCTGACCGCCGTCGGCTGTTTGAAAATGCCGGCCACAAGATTGTCGAGCTGGCCAAGCGCTACTACGAAGGTGATGAGGCGCATCTGTTGCCCCGCGCTATCGGCTCCAAGGCTGCTTTTCGTAACGCCATGACCTTGGATATCGCCATGGGCGGTTCCACCAATACCATTTTGCACCTGCTGGCGGCCGCGCAAGAAGCGGAAGTCGACTTCACCATGTCGGATATCGACCAGCTTTCCCGCGAAGTGCCTCAGCTGTGTAAAGTGGCACCCAATACTCAGAAGTATCACATTGAAGACGTGCACCGGGCAGGCGGTATCATGGCGATTCTGGGCGAGCTTGATCGCGCGGGTGTGCTGGATACCTCGGTACCCACGGTTTACGGCGACAGTCTCAAGGCAGCGCTGGACGAGTGGGACATCATGCGCTCGCCCAGCCCGGAAGTGGTTGAGTTCTTCAAAGCGGGCCCTGGTGGTGTACCCACCCAGACCGCGTTCTCGCAAAGCACACGCTGGCCAAGCTTGGACGGCGATCGGGCGACCGGCTGTATCCGTAATCTGGAGCATGCGTTCTCGACCCAGGGCGGTCTGGCGGTGCTTTATGGCAATATCGCGCTGGACGGCTGTGTGGTTAAAACCGCCGGCGTCGATGACTCAATTCTGCTGTTTGAAGGCACCGCCCACGTAGTGGAGTCCCAAGATCAAGCGGTTGCCAACGTGCTGGATGGCAAGGTAAAAGAAGGCGATGTCGTGGTGATTCGCTACGAAGGCCCTAAAGGTGGGCCCGGCATGCAGGAAATGCTTTATCCGACGTCTTACCTGAAGTCCAAGGGGCTGGGTAAAGCCTGCGCACTGCTGACCGATGGTCGCTTCTCTGGCGGTACATCCGGTTTATCAATCGGTCACGTATCCCCGGAAGCCGCGGCGGGTGGTGCGATAGGCTTGGTAGAGCAGGGCGATACTATTGTTATCGACATCCCCAACCGCACGATTAACGTCAAGCTTTCCGACGCTGAGCTTGCCGCCCGCCGCGAAGCGATGGACGCCAAAGGCAAAGACGCCTGGAAACCAGTCGAGCAGCGTCCGCGTAAGGTAACGCCTGCGCTCAAGGCTTATGCACTATTGGCTACCTCCGCGGATAAAGGGGCGGTGCGCGACCTTTCAAAACTCGATTAAACTTTCGCAAGGAGCATTATGAAAGCAACGATCAATGTGGGCCTGGTAGGTTATGGGTTCGCGAGTAAAACGTTTCACGTACCGCTCATTCAGGCCACGGAAGGCCTGAATCTGGTGGCCGTATCTTCAAGTGATGCCGACAAGGTGCGCGCTGACCTGCCTGATGTTGAGGTCGAGAGCGAAGCGCGGGCGCTATGCCAACGTTACGATATTGACCTTATCGTGATTCCCACACCCAACGATACCCACTTCCCGCTTGCCAAAATGGCCCTGGCTGCGGGTAAACACGTTGTGGTGGATAAGCCGTTTACCGTGACGCTGTCAGAAGCCAAGCAGCTGAAATCGCTTGCCGTGGTGAAAGAGCGTTTGATCTCGGTGTTTCATAATCGCCGTTGGGATAGCGATTTTTTAACCGTCAAGGCACTGCTTGAGGCCGGCACGCTAGGGCGTGTCACCGGTTTCGAGTCGCGCTTTGACAGATTCAAACCAGAAGTCCGCGACCGCTGGCGCGAGAAAGCCGCAGCAGGTGGCGGTCTCTGGTTTGATCTGGGGCCTCATCTGCTTGACCAGGCGTGTGAACTGTTCGGAATGCCCAACGCCATTTTGCTGGAGCTGGGCACACGCCGCGATGGCGCTCAAGCCGATGATGATTTTCTTGCGCTGCTCGCCTACGATGACCGGCGCGTCCAGTTAAGTGCCAGCGCACTAGTGGCCGAAGCGACACCGCGTTTTCGGATACATGGCACGCAAGGCAGCTATATAAAATATGGCCTGGACCCCCAGGAAGACCGCCTGAAGGCAGGAGAAGCGCCCGCTATAAACTGGGGAGAAGATACCCCTGGTGCGTTAACGTTGCGCGACGGGCAGGATGAAAGCGCATCACTGAAAAGCCATGAACACCCTACTCAGCCGGGTAACTACCTGGCCTATTACCAGGGAATCGTCGAGGCCATTCAAGGCCGCGCTACGTTGCCGGTCGATATCGAAGCCGCGCTACGTTCGATGACGCTTTTGGAAGCCGGCCAGGATAGCTACCGCCAACGCCGCTGGATAGCGCTTAAACCCCACTTTTAACTCCAACACGAATGTCGGCACCCGCTTCACGCGGGTGCCGGTATTCGCTCGCCCCCCGCGCTACTGCCGAATTCGAACAGAGTGACAACCCGTAGAGCGTGGTAAGCGCCAGCGCACCTGCGGAAGCAGCGCGAAGCGCTGCCGGGGTTGGGTGATGGGGGCACTAAGGCATAGCATTGATGGCGAGCCCAAGGCGGCTTGCGCCGCCACCCGCGGGTGCCTTATTTGCTCGTTCCTCGCAAAACGTTACCACGCGCTACGTAGGGGGCTTATCCATCGTTTGATAATGCACAAACCGTAGCGCGTGGTAAGCGCCAGCGCACCCGCGGAAGCAGCGCGAAGCGCTGCCGGGTGATGAGGTGCAAAGCATAGATATAGGCACGGTGACACAGCCCAGGCGGCTTAGCGCCGCTATCCGCGGGTGCCTTATTTGCTCGTTCCTCGCAAAACATTACCACGCGCTACGGTTCTTGCTGGATTCGAAGATCGAGGCCCGCGCTGAAAGGCGTGTCCGGCATTACCTCACAACAAATCAGCAGCGTCCTGACGCTTCTCATCACGTAATTTATCGCGGGCGATATACAGGGCTGCTATGGCGCGGGCTTCATGAAAATCGTCGCGCAGCAGAAGGGCAGGCAGATCTTCGATGGGGTGGGTTTCGACAATAAGCGGTTCTGGTTCATCGCCCGGCAACCGTTTGGGGTACAGGTCAGTGGCAATCAATACCTGCATTCGATGGCGCATATAGTTAGGGGCCAGCGAAAGCTCAACCAGCGGCTCGATGCGGTGAGCGCCAAAACCACACTCTTCCATCAGCTCCCGGTTTGCGGCGGTCACAATATCTTCACCCGGGTCTACAAGCCCTTTAGGAAGCGTTAATACGTAGTCTTCAAAGCCTGCCGCATACTCGCGAATCAGCAGCACATGGTCGGGGTCGGGCATGGCCACAATCATGACGGCGCCACGGTCAGCCCCGGTCAAGCGCTCAAACTGGCGCTCCTCGCCGTTTGAAAAACGTAAATCCAGCGACTCGATATGGAATAAACGGCTTTTGGCTACGCTCTCACGAGCAAGTATCTGCGGCTTGCGCAGGTAGCCGGAAGGAGAATCAGATGCTGACATACAGGCCTCCATGGCTGCTAAAAAGGGGTTAGGCTACAATAGCACGCTTACTCTTTTAGACTGGAGCGGCAATGATTGATTGGCGCGAAATTGATACCGTCCTGCTGGATATGGACGGCACGCTGCTAGACCTGCACTTTGACAGCCACTTCTGGCTTGAGCATTTGCCCCGTCGCTACAGAGAGCTTCATCAGCTTGATGAAGCGTCTCAAAATGCGCTGCAAGAGCGGATTATCGGCGAGCAGGGTACGCTAAACTGGTACAGCCTGGCGTACTGGAGCCGTGAGCTTGATGTCGATATTGTCGCGCTCAAGCGTGAAGTGCAGCATTTAATCGGTCTACGTGGCGATGCGCTCGATTTTCTGAAATGGCTGAAGCAAGCTCACCCTCGCGTAATATTGGCAACCAATGCCGATAGAGCCAGCCTATCGCTTAAATTGCCGTTAACGGGGTTGGAAAACTACCTGGATGCCATCATTTCCTCAGAAGACGTAGGGGCGGCCAAGGAGGAGCAGGCGTTTTGGTTTGCGCTTCAGGAGATCGAACCCTTTGACCCTGCCCGCACCCTGTTTATAGACGATAACTCCCGCGTGCTGGAAAGCGCCCGTGAATTTGGTATCCGGCATTTGCTGGGTATTAAACAGCCGGACAGCCAGTGCCCTGAAAAAGAGCTGCAGGAATTTATCGCCTTGGATCGATTTGCCCAGCTGCTGCCACAAGATACTCCAGGGCAGCAAGGAGAGCGTTAATGAGCGACGCCGTTCGCTTGGATAAGTGGTTATGGGCCGCACGGTTTTTCAAAACCCGCGCGCTCGCCAAAAAAGCCATTGAAGGTGGCAAGGTGCACTACGACGGTGCGCGTGTCAAAACCAGTAAAAACGTCGAGCTGGGGGCGCTGATTCGGGTGCCTCAGGGTTGGGATATCTATGAAGTCGAAGTGATCGAGCTTTCTGACCAGCGCCGTGGCGCGCCTGAAGCACGCAAGCTCTACGCAGAGACGACAGAGAGTGCCGAGCGCCGTGCCCGCGAGACCGAAGCACGCAGGCTTACTAATGAAGCCATGCAGCACCCCCTCAAGCGGCCTGATAAAAAGCAGCGCCGCGATATACAGCGCTTTCAGCGCCAGCCAGGCGAGTAGCCGATACGCTCAATGCCTAACGGGGTGCCAAAGTACCCCTCATAGGTTAATCCGCCAGGTACACTTTTTATCCTAAGGCCCTTTTATGTCTGATCAGATTCAGCGGTTCATGTTTGACCAAACCAATGTACGTGGCGAAATCGTAACGCTGGCCACTGCTTACCACGAAGTACTCACGCGCCATGCTTATCCGCCAGCGGTCAATGAGCTGCTTGGCGAACTGCTGGCCGCCGTCGCGCTGCTTACCGATACCATCAAGCTGGACGGCACGTTAAGCATTGAAGTGCGTGGCCAGGGCGTGCTGTCGCTGTTAATGGCGGAATCCAATCCCGGCGGCGAGCTACGTGCGATTGCCCGTATTGCCGAAGACAGCCACTTGCCCAGCGAACGGACGAGCTTTCGAGAGCTGGTCGGAGAAGGGCAGATCGTCATCACGCTCGACCCGCGAGAAGGCAACCGCTATCAAGGAATCGTCGCGCTGGATCATGAAACGCTTAGCGGCTGTCTGGAAGCCTACTTTAGTCAATCCGAACAGTTGCCTACGCGCTTATGGCTAGCGGCAGACGGCGAGCGCGCTGGCGGCCTATTGCTACAGCGTCTGCCTGATGCCGCGCAGAACCAGGATACTGATGCCTGGGAGCGCAGCGTAGCGCTGGCCGATACCATCAAAACCGAGGAGCTTCTGGGGCTGGAGCAGCGCGAAGTGCTTTATCGCCTTTATCACGAAGAAACCGTGCGCGTATTTGAGCCCAAGTCGCTGCGCTTTGGCTGTACCTGTTCATGGGAGCGCATGGCCGATGCATTGATAACGTTAGGCGCTGACGAACTGCGCGATATTTTGCGTGAACAGGGCGCGATCGATACGCAATGCCACTTCTGTCACACGAAATATCACTACACAGCGGCTGATATTGAAACGTTATTGGATAACCCGGATGCCCCATCACCGGTTATTCACTGATTATGTAGTCGCTTATGCAAGCGCTCTCTAAAAGTGCAAGCTCGCGGAGGGCCAGTAGCGACAACGTATTTGGCAAGTCTGTAAAACGGGTGTTTGAAATTTTACTGCGCTGCAACACAAAATATTGTGTCTTTGTAGTAGTTTAACTACAAAATGTTTGGTGAAAGCCCCCGTTTCCCGGGGGCTTTCTTTTTGCAATAATGCGCCTGACTTCAGCACACCCAGCGAATTTTATGCCGCTGGGATGACTTTTTTTGGTGGCGTCAGTGACGCCCGGTAACGAGAGAATGGCCTTAAGGCCCAGGAATCGAAATGACCACGACTCAAGCCGCTCCCCGAATCCATGTGAACCTTAGCCATGTGAATCTTAGCAGCGCCGAATTGATCGAGCGCGCCGTGGCCCGTGGTGAAGGCCGCTTGTCGGCTGATGGCGCCCTGGCCGTTAATACTGGCGTACGTACCGGCCGTTCGCCGAAAGACCGCTTTATTGTCGATGAGCCGTCCACGCGTGACAGTATTGATTGGGGCAGCGTCAACCGTCCGTTCGATGCCGCTAAATTCGATGCTCTTTGGGAGCGTGTTGAAGGCTATCTGGGTGGTCGTGAGCATTTCGTTTCCGAGCTGCATGTGGGTAGTGATTCCACCCACTATCTGCCGGTTCGTGCGACGACTGAAACCGCTTGGCAGAATCTTTTCGGCCGCACCATGTTTGTACGCCCAAGCGCTTACAACCCGGCAGGTAAAGACGAGTGGGTCATTCTCAACGCGGCAAATTTTGAGTGCGAGCCGAGCCGTGATGGCACCAACTCTGACGGCTGCGTGATTATCAATTTCGCCGCGAAGAAAGTGCTGATCGCCGGTATGCGTTACGCAGGCGAAATGAAAAAAGCCATGTTCTCGGTACAGAACTTCCTGCTGCCGGCGTCTGATGTATTGCCGATGCACTGCTCGGCCAACGTGGGTGAAGACGGCGAAACCTGCCTGTTCTTCGGCCTTTCGGGTACCGGTAAAACCACGCTTTCCGCTGACCAGGCCCGTTACCTGATCGGTGATGACGAGCACGCCTGGGGCGACGGTATCGTCTTCAACATGGAAGGTGGCTGCTACGCCAAGTGTATCGACCTTTCCGAGAAAAACGAGCCGGTTATCTGGAATGCCATCAAGTTCGGCACCGTGCTTGAAAACGTGGTGCTCAATGACCGCCACGAGCCTGACTACGCTGACGATAGCTTGACCCAGAACTCGCGTGCCGCTTACCCGCTTGAGCATGTAGAAAAGCGCGTTCCGGAAAACCTGGCGGGCGAGCCCAACGCCATTGTCTTTTTGACCTGCGATATGTCAGGCGTACTGCCGCCGGTGTCGGTGCTTTCAAAAGAAGCCGCGGCGTACCACTTCCTGTCCGGTTACACCGCTAAAGTTGGCTCTACTGAAATGGGTTCTTCTGAAGGTCTGGCCGCTACGTTCTCTACCTGCTTTGGTGCCCCGTTCTTCCCACGCCCGGCGCGTGAATACGCTGATCTTCTGATCAAGCGTGTTGATAAAAAGGACGCCCAGGTTTACCTGGTGAACACCGGCTGGACGGGTGGCGCTTACGGTGAAGGCGGTTCGCGCTTCTCTATCCCGACCACCCGCGCCATCATCAGCGCAATTCAGTCAGGCGTACTGCGTGATGTGGAAACCAAGCACATTGAAGGCTTGAATCTGGAAGTTCCGGTTGCCGTGCCGGGCGTTGATTCCAGCCTCCTTGACCCGCGCGATACCTGGGAAGACCGTGACGCCTATGATCGCCACCTGAAAGAGCTTGCGACCAAATTCGTGGATAACTTCAAGAAATTTGAAGGCGTAAATGAGGCCATCATCAAGGCCGGCCCGCAGCTGACCTGATGATGAATGGTTAGCAGAGCAAGCCATGCCATAAGGCCGCCTCCGGGCGGCCTTCTGCTATCTATGTATTTGAACGCTTCGTGGAGGCTTTTGCGTCGCGTCCAGATAAAGCGGTAATAGACTGATTGTGATACCTTGTGAGCACTTAAAAATGCTGCATGAGTTAGTTGCAATTTATGGATGTCAATCAGCGAATTATTTCCCGTCTAGCCGATGAGCTAGGCGTGCGTACACAGCAAGTGGCGGCCACAGTCGAGTTATTGGATGGTGGCGCAACGGTGCCTTTTATCGCCCGTTACCGTAAAGAGATCACCGGGGCGTTGGACGATACCCAACTGCGCCAGCTAGACGAGCGGCTGCGCTATTTGCGCGAGCTTGAAGAGCGCCGTGAAGCGGTACTGCTGGCGATTGACGAGCAGGGCAAGCTGGATGTGTCGTTAAAAGCGGCGATCCAGGCAGCAGAAACCAAGCAGCGTCTTGAAGACCTGTATCTCCCCTTCAAGAAAAAACGCCGTACCAAAGCACAAATTGCTCGCGAGGCGGGGCTTGAGCCACTTGCGGATGCGCTGCTGGCCAACCCGGCTCTTGACCCGGAAGCTGAGGCCGAAGGCTACCTGCGCCCGGCTGAGGGCGATATCCCGGCAATTGAAGATGCCAAAGCGGCACTGGATGGCGCCAAGCAAATCCTCATGGAGCGCTTTGCTGAAGACCCCGAGCTAATCGGGCGGCTGCGCGAGCGGCTCTGGCAGGAAGGCGAACTGAGTGCCCGCGTGTTGGAAGGCAAACAGCAGGAAGGTGCTAAGTTTGCGGATTACTTCGAACACGATGAGAAGCTTGCCAAAGTGCCCTCGCACCGCGCGCTTGCGATGTTCCGGGGCCGTAACGAGGGTGTACTGAGCCTAGCCATTCGCCTGCCGGGTGAAGACGAAGCGCCCATCCATCCCGCTCAGGTCGCGATTGCCAAACAGGTCGGCATTAGCGACGAGGGCCGCGCTGCCGATAAGTGGCTGGGTGAAGTAGTACGCTGGACCTGGCGAGTGAAGCTTTATACGGCGCTTGAAACCGAGCTTCTTGGCCGCCTGCGCGAACAGGCCGAGCAAACCGCCATTGATGTCTTTGCGGCGAATCTAAAAGACCTGCTACTGGCCGCTCCGGCAGGGCAGAAAGTCACTCTGGCGCTGGATCCGGGGCTGCGTACGGGGTGCAAGGTCGCCGTTGTCGATGCTACCGGGCAGTTTATTGACCAGGCGACGATCTATCCCCATGCGCCGCAAAACCGCTGGGATGAGTCACTCAACGTTCTCTCGAAGCTGGTTAAACAGCATGGTGTAGAGCTTATTGCGGTGGGCAACGGCACCGCCAGCCGTGAAACCGACAAGCTGGCCATTGAGCTGCTTAAAGCGCTGGCGCCAGCGCATCGATTAAGCAAAGTAATGGTGTCTGAAGCCGGCGCTTCGGTATATTCCGCGTCTGAATACGCTTCCCGCGAACTGCCTGATCTCGATGTGACGATACGCGGCGCGGTATCCATTGCACGCCGTTTGCAGGACCCGCTGGCTGAGCTGGTTAAAATTGAGCCCAAGTCGATTGGTGTCGGCCAGTATCAGCATGACGTTTCCCAGGTACAGCTATCGCGCAGCCTTGAAGCCGTAATTGAAGACTGCGTTAACGCCGTCGGCGTCGATCTTAATACTGCCTCCAGCGCTTTGCTCTCGCGTGTAGCAGGATTAAGCACCGCCATCGCGGAAAATATCGTAGCGCAGCGTAATATTCAGGGCGCGTTCAAAAGTCGTAAAGCGTTACTCGAAGTGAGCCGCTTAGGGCCCAAAACCTTTGAGCAGTGCGCCGGCTTCCTGCGTATCCATAACGCCGAAAACCCGCTGGATGCCAGCGCCGTACACCCCGAGGCGTACACACTGGTTGAGCGTATTGCCAAGCAAAACGGCCGCGAAGTAAAAGGTTTGATTGGCGATAGCGCGGCGCTGAAAGCCTTGAAGCCTGCTGATTTCGCTGATGAACGCTTCGGTATTCCGACCGTCAGCGATATTTTGAGCGAACTGGATAAGCCGGGACGTGACCCCCGGCCTGAGTTCAAGGCCGCTGAGTTTCGGGAAGGGGTAGAAACCTTAAAGGATCTCAAGCTGGGTATGGTATTGGAAGGCACGGTTACCAATGTGACGCCTTTTGGTGCTTTTGTGGATATCGGTGTTCACCAGGACGGCTTGGTGCATATTTCCGCGCTGTCTGACCGCTTTATCGATGACCCGCGCAGCGTGGTCAAAGCGGGCGATATTGTATCGGTTAAGGTAATGAGCGTGGATATTCCCCGCAAGCGGATCGGTCTTTCCATGCGCCTGGATGATGAGCCTGAGCAAGAGCAAAGCGCGTCAGGCAAGGCCTCCCACAGTGATACGCGCAAGCCCGCGCGCAGTCAGCGCCAAGGGAATAAACCCAATGAAGCGCCTGCTCCGATGGGCGCTTTAGGCGCTGCGCTGTTAAAGGCGCGCAAAGGTAAATAGCCGCATGTCTTGAATATTTAATGGTTGCCGCCATATCCTGCCTCTTATTGTTTATGAAATGGTTTATAAAACTGTTTATGGAAATGCTGGCGATGCCACCTGATTTCACCAAGGCCCGCAGCGCGGGCCTTACTGACAAGGAGTGTTCACCTTGCCTGAACCACTCACTGTGCCAACCGCGTTAACCGCCCAGGTTGAGCGTTTGCTGCCCAGCGCCCGTCTGGGAAGATTAGGCCGCCTACGCCGCGGTGTAGAAAAAGAAGGGCTGCGCGTTGACGCCCAAGGGCATATCGCTCAAACACCGCATCCCAGTGCCCTGGGCTCTAAATTAACGCACCCGCATATCACGACTGATTATTCCGAGTCATTGATTGAATACATCACGCCGGTGTATTCGCAGCCGCGCGAAGCGCTAGCGTTTTTGTCCGACCTGCATACGTTTACCTACCAGCATCTCGATCAAGAGTGGATCTGGCCGGGCAGCATGCCGTCGCGCCTTTCGGGTAACGACAGTATTCCGATTGCCGACTACGGCACGTCCAACGTGGGTACCATGAAGCACGTGTACCGCAAAGGGCTGGACGTGCGCTACGGGCGTATCATGCAGGCCATTGCCGGCGTGCATTACAACGTCTCGCTACCCGAAGATATGTGGCACGCCCTGCGCGAGATGGAAGGCGCGAGCAATATCCCGTTTAACGACTACCGTTCCACGCGTTATTTTGGCCTGATCCGTAATTTTCGCCGCCATAGCTGGCTGCTGCTTTATCTGTTTGGCGCCTCGCCCGCGATAGATAAAAGCTTTCTACCCGAAGGTAACGTACCCGAGAAGCTGCAGGCGCTGAACGACGATACCTTCTACGCGCCTTACGCCACCACGCTGCGCATGTCTGATCTGGGCTACCAGAATAAAGTCCAGTCGCAGCTTAAAATTTGCTTCAATTCGCTATCCAACTATGTGAATACGCTGCGCCATGCGATCTCATCGCCTTGGCCGGATTATCAAAAACTGGGCGTTAACGAGGACGGTGACTGGCAGCAGCTAAACGCCAATATCCTGCAAATCGAGAACGAGTACTACAGCGATATACGCCCCAAACGGGTTGCCAAGCACAATGAAACGCCCAGCCAGGCGCTTGAAGCGCGGGGTGTTGAATATATTGAAGTGCGCTGCCTGGATTTGAACCCGTTTGATCCTTTAGGCGTCACTGAAGCCCAAATGCGTTTCGTCGATACCTTCCTGATGTGGTGTCTACTCAGCGATAGCCCATGGATTTCCGATGAAGAGTGCGACCGCCTGGACGATAACCGGCGCTGGGTGGTGGAGCGCGGACGCGATCCTGAATTGACGTTGATTCGTCAGGGCCAGACCACTTCGGTACGTGAGTGGGGCGAGCAAATCATTGCCGAAATGCACGAAGTAGCCCGCCTGTTGGATGCGGTCGAAGATGACGCGCCTTATGCGGCGGCGCTGAATGAGTTGGCCCCTCGTTTGAAAGACCCATCGCTTACGCCGTCTGCACAGATGCTGACGCGTATCAAAGAGGGCAACGGCTCGTTAAGCGATACCCTGCTTGCCTTGGCTAAAGAGCAGGGCGAAAAGCTTAAGAACACGCCTATGCTGCGCTCACGCGAAGCTCTGCTTGCGCAGTTGATCGAAACCTCACATCAGCAACAGCACGATATCGAGGCCGCAGATCAGGTAAGTTTTGCCGAATTTTTAGAAACCTACTTTACCAAAGCGCGTGAATCCCGTGCTCTGTCGGCGTTACCACCTGAGGATAGCCAATGAACCAGGCAGCACTTCGTCCAGTCGCCCTCGCGGGCCTGGCATTTTGTGTATTGATGATGGCGGTAGCGCTCGGCCTTGAGCATATTGGCGGGTTTGAACCCTGCCCACTATGTGTTTTTCAGCGCGTAGCGGTGATCGTCGCAGGGTTAATCTTTGCGGTAGCGGCTATTCATAACCCCGGTGGCAAGGTAGGCGCAGGTATTTACGGTGTGCTAGGCCTCGCGGCGGTGGGAACGGGCGCCTTTATTGCCGGGCGCCACGTCTGGCTGCAAAGCTTACCTGCCGATCAGGTACCTTCCTGTGGGCCTGGTCTTGATTACATGATGGATGTGCTGCCCATGAGGGATGTCATTTCCATGGTGCTTAATAGCTCAGGTGAGTGTGCTGAGATCGACTTTATGTTCCTGGGCTTCTCACTGCCTGCCTGGACGCTACTTGGTTTCGCGATACTCGCGCTCGTACCGTTGCGTATGCTGTGGTTAGCGATTAAACGCTAATGTTTTAAGCTGTCGGCTATTACTCAAAAACAATAAATAGGAGCACGACGTGCTTTATCGCCACTTCGCCACACAAGAAGAGATCGACCGGGCCTACAATCCAATGCTTGGTCGAGACCCTCAGGTTTTAGTCCAAGACTGGCAGCAGCGTAGTGAAGCGTCACGCGCACAACACCGGGTGACGCTGGATCTTGCCTATGGTCCTTCCACTGCCGAGCGCATGGATATCTTCCATGCACAAAGCGCGGATGCTCCTGTGCATGTTTTTTATCATGGCGGCTATTGGCGCTCATTAAGTCATCGTGAGTTCAGTTTTATTGTCGATGGTCTCGTCAAGGCGGGCATTACGGTAGCCGTGGTCAATTACGCCCTGTGTCCCGAGGTGCGTTTTAGCGAGCTGGTTCGGCAAAGCCAGGCAGCCGTTGCCTATATCTATCGGCATGCAAAAGCGCTAGGGGTCGATCCTTCTCAACTGAGCATTTCAGGGCATTCAGCCGGTGGGCATTTGTCGGCCATGCTTATTGCGACCGACTGGGAAGGCGGTTTTGGCTTGCCCAATCAGTTGATTCGCGGCGCGCTGTGCATCAGTGGTTTATACGATCTGCGGCCATTTCCATGGTCGTGGCTGCAGCCGAAGCTGCAGTTAAGCGGGCGAGATGTTCAGGAATTCAGCCCGTTATGGCTACCGTGCCGGGTATCGGCTCCAATGCAGTTAGCCGTGGGTGGCCAAGAGTCTGCCGAGTTTGAACGGCAAATGACGGCGTATGGCGAGCAATTACTGCGCGACGGCCAACAGGTAGAGCAACATTTACTCAATGAAGCCGACCACTTTTCCATTCTTGAGCACTATCTTGAAGGGGGGTGTTTTGTTGAGTGGATCAAGGCGTTTCATAAGGTTTAGCAGCGCCCCGTCTGGGGCGCTTTTATATCTCTAGGCGCCAGGAATCATCGCTGTCGCTTCGATTTCCACCTTGGCCTGGTCTTCGACCAGCCCTGCCACCTGAACCATGGTCATCGCCGGAAAATGCTTACCCAATACTTCGCGGTAGGCAGCACCGACTTCTTTAAGTCGCGCCAGATACTCCCGTTTATCCGTCACATACCACGTTAACCGCACGAGATGCTCAGGGCCTGCGTTAGCCTCTTTCAAGACCGCCACAATATTTTGCAGTGCCTGATTCACTTGAGCGACAAAGTCATCGCTTTCAAATACCTGGTCGGCATTCCAGCCGATCTGCCCGCCTACAAAAACGGTCTGGCCCGAAGCAAGCACACCATTGGCGTAGCCGGCGGCTGCTTTCCAGGAAGAGGGGTGGAGAAGCTGATGAAAAGTGGCGTCACTCATGTTGGCTATCCTTATTGGTTGTCGACGGTAATATGCTGGCGTATCGCATCGTTCCATGGCATAGACTTACCGCTACTTAACTCCATGAATACAAGCGTTAAACAACTGGTTAAGCGTTTCTGCTCACCGCAGTAAGCAATAATTTGAAGGTTTAGGCTGCTTCGCCCTACGGCCTGAACACTCAGTTCAAACATAAGCCGTTCGCCTAGTCGGCTAGGCGCGTGGAACTGGGTCTCGATAGAAACAGTGGGAACCCCCGTGCCATTTTCCACGTGCAGCTGGTTAAAGTCGTGGTGCAGAACCTCTTCGAACCAGTCCTCTACCACGGAGTTAATCAGCTCAAAATAGCGCGGATAAAAAACGATACCCGCGGGGTCACAATGCTGAAAACGAACCTTTCGCTGTGTCGTAAACGCCATTGCTCCTCCTGTTTATTATCAGCTGTTTTGTTAACTAGGTTTTTAACTAGATTCTTAACTAAACTATTAACTACACGCCCAGATAACGGTCTCGAAGCGTGCCATCAAGTAAGGCTGGCTTGCCATCCCACACTGTGCAGCCTTTTTCCAGGATGGTGCAGCGATCAGCAATGGGGAGTATTTCACTTAATGACTTATCCACCAGCAGCGTGGCCTGGCCTTGCTCCTTGAGCAGGCGAATCGCTCGCCAGATCTCCTGGCGGATAACCGGTGCCAGGCCTTCGGTGGCTTCATCGAGCACCAGAAGGCGAGGGTTGGTCATTAATGCACGGCCAATGGCTAACATCTGCTGTTCGCCCCCCGAAAGCGTCTTGGCCATTTGTGCGCGGCGTTCTTCCAGGCGTGGAAAGAGAGTTTCGACTTTATTTAACGTCCACTCGCCGGGCCGTGCGGTCACCATCAGGTTTTCGCGAACGGTGAGATTAGGAAAGCAGCGTCGGCCTTCAGGAACCAGGCCCAGCCCCGCTTTGGCGATTCGATAAGCGGGTAAGCGGCGTAGATTTTGAGCATCAAACTCAATGCTGCCTTTACTTGCCGGGGTCAGCCCGAATATCGAGCGAATGGTCGTGGTTTTGCCCATACCGTTGCGGCCCATCAGCGCGACCATTTCACCGGCGTTGACTTCCAGATTAACGCCAAATAGCGCCTGGGAAGGCCCGTAGAAAGTTTCAATATCGGCAACTTTAAGCATCATCATTCCCCAGGTAAGCTTCCCGAACGCGAGGGTCCTGTTTGATCGCATGGCTATCCCCATGGGCGATCACGCTACCCGATACCAAGACAGAAATACGATCGGCCAGCCGGAAGACAGCCTCCATGTCATGCTCAATCAGCAGGATAGGCACTTCGTGTTTCAGCGCTTCGAGCAGCTCGGTAAGCTTGGCTGATCCTTCAGGGCCCAGGCCCGCCATGGGTTCATCCAGCAGTAGGGCACGCGGTTTGAGCGCCAGGGCGCAGGCGACTTCTACCTGGCGGCGTTCGCCATGCGAAAGCTCCGATACCGGCGTCCAGGCGCGGTGGCTCAGCTGCATACGCTCGAGCGCCTCATAGGCAGGTTCCAGAAGTGCCTTGTCGCGGGCGATGGGTTTCCAGAAACGGAAGCTATGACTTTGCAGTGCCTGAACGCCCATCATCACGTTACGCATAACCGATAAGGGTTCTGCCAGGGATGAAACCTGAAAGCTGCGTCCCAGGCCAAGCCTTGCGCGCTGGGCAATGCTCATCTGGGTAATCTCGGTACCGGCCAGGAAGACGCTGCCCTCATCAGGGCGTAAATTGCCGGCTATTTGCCCAATCAAAGTGGATTTGCCCGCCCCGTTAGGACCGATAAGCGCATGAATCTCGCCTTGATGCAGTTCCAGTGAGACATCATGAGTCGCCTGTAGGGCACCAAAGCGCTTGTGCAAATGTTGCAGCGAAAGGATTACATCACTCATTGCGCTCCCTCCCGGCAAGCCAGCCCATTACACCGTGCTTGGCAAACAGCACAACGCCTAATAGCACCAGCCCAAGGAAGAGCTGCCAATATTCGGTGATCCCGCCTAGCAGCATTTCCATCATCACAAACAAGATAGCGCCGGCAAGCGGGCCGTAAAGGCGCCCAACACCGCCTAAAATAACGATAACCATCAGCTCACCGGAGAAGTGCCAGCTGAGCATCGTTGGGCTGATAAACCCGTTCAAATCCGCATACAGTGCGCCAGCAAGCCCGGTAATCGCGGCGGAAATTACAAACGCTACCAAGCGAATGGGGTAGGGGCTAATGCCTGCTGTCGCCAAGCGTACATCGTTTAATCGCGCCATGGTCAACGCGGCGCCAAAGCGTGATTTCATCAGGCGTGAGGTAATCGCCATCGCTAGAACAAGGCCGGTAAAGCAGATAAGAAAATAGGTTAATGCGTTAGTGGTATCTACTATGGGGAGGCTATTGCGCAGGTAAATAGGCAAGCCATCTTCGCCACCATAGGTTGGCCAGGAGTTGGCAAAGTAATAAATCATCTGCGCAAAGGCCAGGGTGATCATGATGAAGTACACCCCGGTGGTGCGCAGTGAAATAGCCCCGATGGCCAGCGCCAGAAGCCCGCACAGCACAATAGCTGCCAGCCATACCACCAGCAGGCTATCGCTGCCCGGTACGTTAAATGGCCAGGTCATAAACGGTGTCATATCAAAGGCGTGGTAAGCACTGATCCCCGCGATATAGCCACCCAGGCCGAAATACGCGGCGTGACCAAAACTCACCATGCCGCCGTAGCCAATGGCTAAGTTAAGGCCTACGGCCGCCATGGCAATAATCGTGATTCTGGACGCCAAATTAACGTAATAAAGATGGCCCAGAAAGTAAGCGGCTATGGGTAACAGTAGGAGTAGACCGAGCAGAATCATCTGCACGATGCCCTTACGCCCAAAGTGGCTATCTACCTGGGTAGCTGGCGCAACCTCGGCAGTGCCTTGGCTCGGCATCGGCGTTTTCTTGGACACAGGTGTGTAATTAGTCATGGGCAGAGAACAATCCCTTCGGCTTGAACGCGAGAATAACGGCCATGAGGATATAGATCAGCATCGCGGCCAGCGCCGCCCCGGTGCCGGTTGCCTCGGATGGCGGCATAAAGGCGCGGAAGAAAATAGGCAAATAAACCCGGCCAAGCGTATCGACAACACCTACCAGCAGGGCTCCGAAGAGAGCCCCTTTGATAGAGCCGATTCCACCGATGACGATGACCACAAAGGCGAGAATCAACACCGGCTCGCCCATGCCTACCTGTACGGACTGCAATGCGCCGACCAGCGCACCCGCCAAGCCCGCAAGTGCTGCCCCCAAGGCAAATACCACGGTATACAGCCGTGCGATATTCACGCCCAGTGCGCCAATCATTTCACGGTCACTTTCCCCCGCACGAATGCGCATGCCTAACCGCGTTCGGGAAATCAGCAGGTAAAGAGCAATCGAAATACTCACCCCCACGCCAATCAGCATCAGGCGGTAAAGGGGGTAGCGGGTACCTCCCGGTAGCGTGACGAATCCGGTTAACCAGGAAGGTGGGCTTAGCCAGAGTGGAGATGAGCCGAAAATCCAGCGTGTACCTTCCGAGAAGATCAATATAAGTGCAAAGGTTGCCAGCACCTGATCAAGGTGAGGGCGATGATACAGGCGGCGTATCACCAGGAGTTCAACCAGCGCGCCTACCAGGGCAGCCGCGGTAATACCCGCGCCCAGCCCAATCAGAAAAGAGCCTGTCGATGCGGTCACCGCCGCTGTCGCGTAGGCGCCCACCATATAAAACGAGCCGTGGGCGAGGTTGATAAGACCCATCACCCCGAATATTAGCGTGAGGCCGCTGGCCATCAGAAACAGCATGGTGCCAAGCTGCACGCCGTTGA
Organism: Vreelandella zhanjiangensis DSM 21076; assembly: GCF_000377665.1. Classification (GTDB taxonomy): domain Bacteria; phylum Pseudomonadota; class Gammaproteobacteria; order Pseudomonadales; family Halomonadaceae; genus Vreelandella; species Vreelandella zhanjiangensis. Next base: position 97,720 of record NZ_KB898646.1, read on the forward strand.
GTAATTGCTCAATTAGCAGAGTAACGGACACGTTGGGCATCCTTTAACGAAGGAAAGTGGAGATGGAATTAGAGATAGGCTGGGTGAAATCACCCAGCCACGCTGATCTCACATCTGGCACTGTTCGAAATAAACGTCCTGAATATCTTCGATTGCGATACCCAGCAGGCGGTTGGTAGGTTGACCATCATCACCTTCTACTACTTCACGAACGTAGATATCCTGGATGGGATGGTGATTGGGGCCGAACCGGAATTCGCCGCGTACGCTGTCAAAGTCGGCGGCACGCAGTGCTTCACGGAAGGCGTCTTGATCGTCAGGATGGGCGACTTCCAGGGCGCTTAAAATCAGGTTCGCGGTGTCAAAACCCTGTGCTGCATAAAGGGTCGGTGTCCGGCCGTAGGCTTCTCGGAAGCTGTCTACAAAGCGATGATTGGTTTCATTATCCAGATCATAAGCCCAGAGCGACGTATTACGCGCGCCAATGGCCGCGCTGCCCACCGCCTTGATTAAAATCTCATCAAACGAGAACGCTGCGCCGAAAATGGGAATATCCACGCCCGAGCTTTCCCACTGTTTCATAAACGAGATGCCCATGCCGCCGGGTAGAAAGAAGAACAAGCTATCGGCATCGCTGGCGCGAATCTGAGCAATTTCAGCTGCGTAGTCGGTTTGGCCCATCTGGGTGTAGAGCTCGTCGACTACGTCACCTTCATAAAGGTGCTTGAAACCCGCCAGGGCGTCAGTACCTGCCGGGTAGTTCGGTGCCATGATAATAGGCCGCTCGTAGCCTTCTTCGCGCATGTAAGCGCCCATGGCACCGTGCAGGTTATCGTTCTGGTAGGCCACGTTAAAGTAGTTCTCATGGCACATACGGCCGGCTAAATCGGAAGGCCCTGCATTAGGGGACAGGTAAAAAGTGCCCTGGCGTGTGACGGAAGGCACTACTGCCATGGCAAGGTTGGACCAGATAATGCCGGTAAGAATGTCAACATCGTCACGCTGCATAAACTCATTGGCCAGGCTGCGCGCCAGGTCAGGACGGTTAGCATCATCCTGAATGAGCACTTCAACTTCATCCTGTCCCGACTGCTCCATCGCCAGCATAAAGCCATCGCGCACATCGACACCCAAGTGAGAGCCACCGCCTGAAAGCGTCGTAATCATGCCGATTTTGACGTTCTCAGCCTGAGCCATCGCGACGCTTGAAGAGAGCAGAAGGCCAAGGCCTAAGCGAGTCATGTTTTTCATAATCATTCCCTCAATGTATTTATGGCGTTGTTATCACTTAGAGGTAGGTACGTTAGTGCCAGGAAGGCCGTTATCAGCGTAATACGCCTGATTTAATCGAAAGCGCTGGACTTTACCGGTGGTGGTTTTAGGCAGCGTATCGATAAAGCGTATTGAGCGAGGATATTTATACGGCGCAATCGTTTGCTTAACAAAATCTTGCAGCATTTGTCGGCAAACATCATCTTCCTCAAATCCATCGTTTAAAACCACAAATGCCTCAACAATCTGGCCGCGTTCCTGGTGCGGCGCCCCAATCACGGCACACTCCTTGACGGCGGGGTGGGCAAGCAACGCTGACTCCACCTCAGGTCCGGCAATGTTGTAGCCTGCAGAGATAATCATGTCGTCATTGCGGGCGGCGAAATGGAAGTAGCCTTCTTCGTCCTGATAAAAAGCATCGCCGGTAATGTTCCAGCCATCGGCGACGTAATTGCGCTGACGCTTATCGGCTAAATATCGACAGCCGGTAGGCCCCCGCACCGCTAATTTACCGACCGTACCACGCGCCACATCGCCCATGGCGTCATCTACAATGCGCGCCTGATAGCCTGTCACCGGTTTGCCTGTGCAGTTAGGCCGGTGGTCGTCCAGGCGATTGGTGATAAAGATGTGCAGCATCTCAGTGGCGCCGATACCGTCGAGTATTGGAACTCCCGTTTGTTTGATCCAGTCGTGATAGATAGGTGCTGGCAGCGTTTCGCCTGCAGAAACCGCAATGCGCAAGCTGCTTAGGTCGGTACGGCTAGTGGGCGCGGACAGCATGGCGCGATAGGCGGTAGGCGCTGTGAACACCACCGTTGCCTGATATTCGCGGATGATTTCCATCATGTTGGGTGGGGAGGCGTGCTCAAGCAGCACGGCCGTTGCCCCAAAACGTAGAGGAAAAATGGCAAGCCCGCCCAAGCCAAAGGTAAACGCCAGTGGGGGAGAGCCGACAAACACATCATCCGGGGTTACCTGCAGCACTTCTTGAGCGTAGCCATCGGCAATGATCAGTAGGTCTCGCTGAAAATGCATGGTGGCTTTAGGTGAACCAGTAGTGCCGGAAGTGAAGCCCAGCAGTGCCACGTCATCGGCCGCGGTATCCACAGCATCAAACGTTATAGGCTTGTCTAACGCCATACGGTCCAGTTCTGCGTCATGGTTCGCTGTGCCATCAAAGCCCACCACCCGCTTGAGAAATTGGCTTTGGGCCTGGCTTTCCACGAGTTCTTCAAGCAGCCGGGTATCGCATAAGGCCAAACTGATTTCCGCCTTATCGATCACCTGATTCAATTCTTTGCTGCGCAACATGGGCATGGTGTTCACCACCACCGCACCTGCTTTGGTCGCCGCTATCCAGCAGGCCACCATTGCCGGGTTATTGGCCGAGCGAATCAACACCCGCTGGCCGGGGATCACGCCCAAATCGTCTACCAAGACATTGGCAAGGCGATTGGTCCACTCGGCGAGCTCACGATAAGTGCGGCGGCGCCCGTTGCCTGCCAGGGCAATGCGTTCGCCGAATCCGTTGGCGACCAAGCGGTCACAGAGTTCCACACCCGCGTTTAGCCGCTCGGGGTAATCAAAGCCTGAAAGCAGAAATTCTGGCTGTCCATCAGTGGGTGGCAGGTTATCCCGCGTAAACGTGTCCACATGGGCCGACTGAAAGTACATACCAACCTCCGTATTTAGTGTCGTTGTTTATTCCTGACGACGTCTCAACGAAGGCGCTGTCAGGGATACGGTGTCTGGCGTTATGCATTATTTTTGTTCTTGGCAATGCTTTTTCTTGGCAATGTAGCGTTTAGCAATGTCGTATTGAGCAAAATCGTGTTGAGGAATGTGTAGCGTTTACTGGTGTCAGTTCCCCTCGGCAAGCAGGCTGCGGGCGATCACGACCTTTTGTACGTCTGAAGCGCCTTCATAAATACGCAGCGCGCGGATTTCACGGTAAAGGCTTTCAATAATATGGCCTTTGCGCACCCCGTCGCCTCCGTGTAGCTGCACGGCCTGATCAATGACTTCCTGCGCCTTGTCAGTGGCAAATAGCTTGGCCATGGCCGCTTCCCGGGTAACGCGCGCAGCACCCTGATCCTTGGTCCAGGCCGCGCGGTAAACCAATAAAGCGGCGGCATCCACATTCAGCGCCATATCGGCCAGGTGGCCCTGAACCATTTGTAGATCAGAGAGCGAGGCGCCAAATAGCTCGCGCGAGCGGCTGCGGGATAATGATTCATCCAGCGCCCGGCGTGCGAAGCCCAGCGCCGCCGCTCCAACGGTTGAACGAAACACATCCAGCACCGCCATGGCGATACGAAACCCCTGGCCCGGCTTGCCGATTAACGCGCTTTCCGGCAGGTACATATCGTTAAAACCCAGGCGAGCTAGCGGATGAGGGGCAACCGTTTCCAGGCGTTCTAAAATCTCCAGGCCAGGTGTCGTGGCAGGCACTAAAAAAGCCGACAAACCCTTGGCGCCTGGGCCTTCGCCGGTGCGCGCGAAAACCGTATAGATATCGGCAATCCCGCCATTAGAGATCCACGTTTTTTCGCCATTCAAACGGTAGCCATCGCCCTCGCGCTTGGCCGTGGTATCCAGCTGCGCCACGTCAGAGCCTGAGCGAGGCTCGCTAAGCGCAAACGCCGAGAGCGCTTCACCACGGCGGGTTTTATCCAGCCACTGCTTGTGTTCATCACTGCCAAACAGACTGATCGCGCCGGTTCCCAGCCCCTGCATGGCAAACGCAAAATCCGCCAGTCCATCATGACGGGCGAGGGTTTCGCGGATCAGGCACAAACTGCGTACATCGATATGCTCGCCAGCCGTACCTTCCAGGAAACCTGCCTTGCCCAGGTCGCGGACGAGCTGAACGCAGGTTGCATCCACATCGGCGTGCTCGCGAGGCAGTTCTTTGTTGCACCACGCTTCCAGGCGCGTGGAAAGATCGCGATGCCGGTCCTCAAAGAAGGGCCACTCAAGAAATTGCTGATCGCTCATTAATCCCCCTTGAACTCGGGTTTTTGTTTGGCTACGAAGGCGTGGTAGGCACGTGCAAAGTCGTTGGTCTGCATGCAGATCGCTTGTGCCTGGGCTTCTGATTCAATGGCCTGCTCAAGGCTCATCGACCACTCCTGGTTCAGCTGGGTCTTGGTAATGCTGTGCGCAAAGGTAGGGCCTTGAGCCAGCCGGGTGGCATAGGCGATAGCGTCTTCTTCCAAGGATTCAGGTTCGACTACACGGTTATAAAAACCCCATTGCAGGCCTTCGTCAGCGCTCATGCTGCGGCCGCTATAAAGCAAATCTGCCGCTCGGCCCTGGCCGATAATGCGCGGTAACATCGCGCAGGCGCCCATATCACAACCGGCTAAGCCCACGCGGGTAAACAGAAACGCCGTGCTGGCGCGAGGTGTGGCAAAGCGAATATCCGAAGACATGGCGATAATCGCTCCTGCCCCTACGCAAATGCCGTCGATGGCGGTAATAATTGGTTTGCCGCAGTTCAGCATGGCTTTTACCAGATCCCCCGTCATACGGGTGAATTCCAGCAGGCCTTTCATGTCACGGCCCACCAGCGGGCCGATAATTTCATGCACATCACCGCCGGAGCAGAAGTTGTCGCCGTTGGACGTAAATACCACCGCACTCACATCGGTGGCGTACACCAAGTCGCGAAAGGTATTGCGCAGCTCGGCATAGCTTTCAAAAGTCAGCGGGTTTTTACGCTCTGGGCGATTCAACCGAATAACGGCGACGTTGCCACGCATTTCCCAGATAAAATGTTCGGGGGCTAATTCAGCCATGCTTGTCATCTTATTGTTCTCGTCGGTCAGTGGTTAGTCGGGTATCAAGCGGCGTGATCAGGTTGCATCGCTAAGCGGCGTGGGTAGCCGGTGGAGCAGCTCACCGATATGGTGGGCGTCTTCTTCAGCCACTCCTTCAAACAGCGCGTTGATCCAGCGCTCATGCTCCGCCGCCATTTTGCTGAAGCTCGCGCGGCCCGCATCCGTCAAACATACCCGGGTGGCACGCCGGTCACCCTCAATGGCGATACGCTCAACGCAGCCATCCTCTACCAGGCGATCAATAATGCCGGTAACGTTGCCATTGGATACCCGAAGTCGGCGCGACAGCTCATTCATCTTCAGGCCATTCCCATCGGCATACAGCGCCGCCATGACGTCAAAACGCGGTAGCGTCGTGTCATGCTCGGTACGCAGGCGCTCACGTAGCGTGGATTCAACCTGGCGAGTAACGCGTAACATGCGCAGCCATAACCGCAGGCGTTCTTTGCTCAAGCGCTCTGCCGTCATACTTCGCCTCCTGAAATCGAGATCGCCTGACCATTAATGGCGCCGCTATTCGGGCCGCATAACCACATGGCAGTCGCGGTTACTTCTGAAGGCGTTATCAGGCGGCCTGTTGGGTTCGTGGATTTAAAGTGGGTGCTTGCCTGCTCGGCAGACTGTCCTGTCTTGGTCACAATGGTCTCAATGCTGGCCGCTAAAAGGGGCGTGTCGGTAAAACCGGGACACAGCGCGTTAACGGTAATATTGCGGGTGGCCGTCTCGGCTGCCAGTGAACGCACTAGCCCAACCACCCCGTGTTTTGCCGCGCAGTAAGCGCCGACGTAGGCGTAGCCTTTAAGGCCCGCGGTTGATGCAACAGCAATCAATCTGCCGCCGTCGTTTAGCTGTCTTAAGCCTTCTCGCAGGGTCAAAAACACCCCGCTCAGGTTAACGTTCAGCATGCGCTGCCACTGCTCAAAAGAAGTTTTAGCGAACGGCGCACTTTCGGCAGCGCCAGCGTTGGCAATCACAATATCAACGCTCCCCAACTGCTCGAACAGCGCCACCATGGCGGCTTCGTCGGTAACATCGACTACCGCGCAGTGGATGCTTGCATGCTGCTCGGCAACGCCTTGAAGGGCGGTTTCTCGGCGTCCGGTAATCGTCACTTCAGCCCCCGCTTCAGCAAAGGCCAAGGCCATATCGGCGCCGATACCGCTGCCGCCGCCGGTAATCACTACCCGTTTGCCTGCCATGTTTTTGTCTACTATGTCTTTGGCTACCATGTCTTTGCCTACTACGTTTTCGTCTACCGCGCTCATATCCAGCCCTCGCCACGTTCTGCCAAGCGCTGTAGCTGATCGGCACCTGCCCGGTAGGGCGCTGGCCACTCAACATCGTGATCTCCCAGGCCCGCGGCAACGTGCAGCAACCAGTAAGGGTCGGCGAGGTGAGGGCGAGCGATACACACTAAGTCAGCACGCCCGGCGATCAGGATCGAGTTGACGTGGTCGGCCTGATAAATATTGCCCACCGCTATGGTTGGAATAGGCGTCTCATTACGAATCCGGTCAGAGAAGGGCGTCTGGAACATACGTCCGTAAACCGGCTGGGCTTGCGTCGACGTTTGTCCGGCCGAAACATCAATAATGTCCACGTCTGCGGCGCGTAGCCGCTTGGCGATTTCCACGGCATCGTCAGGGGTAATGCCCTCATCACCGCGCCAGTCATTGGCGGATATGCGCACCGATAACGGTTTATGGGCAGGCCAGGCGCTGCGCACGGCGCGGATAAGCTCAAGCGGGTAGCGCAGGCGATTATCCAAAGAGCCGCCGTACTCGTCGTCACGGTGGTTGGTCAGCGGGGTAATAAACGATGAAAGCAAATAGCCGTGGGCGGCGTGAATCTCGATCATGTCAAAACCGGCACGGTCAGCCATTTGCGCGGCGCTGACAAATTCATCGCGCACCTGATCCATATCGTCGCGAGTCATGGCTTTGGGCGATTGATTGCGCTCTGACCAGGACTGGGCAGAGGCTGCCAGTAACGGCCAGTTTTCTTCAGCCAAGGGGGCATCCATTTCCTGCCAACCGAGCTGAGTAGAGCCTTTCGGACCAGAGTGGCCGATTTGAGCGCACAGCTTGGCAGCGGTTTCCGCATGCACGAAATCACATAGGCGTTTCCAAGCGGTTTCGTGTTCCGGGGCGTAAAGACCGGGGCAGCCGGGAGTGATCCTGCCCGTTGGGCTTACGCAGGTCATCTCGGTGTACACCAAGCCGGCACCGCCTTTGGCACGCTCGGCGTAATGGATAAAATGCCAATCGGTCGGGCAGCCATCTACCGCTTTATACTGCGCCATGGGTGATACCACCACGCGATTGACCAGCCGCATATCGCGAAGCTGGTAAGGCGCAAACATCGGTGCTCGTGAGCTTCCTTCATTGCCTGACTGGGCTTGAAACCAACGCTCAGCACTCGCCAGCCACTGCGGGTCGCGCACGCGTAAATTCTCGTGGCTGATGCGTTGCGAGCGGGTCAATAACGAGTAGTTAAACTGAACCGGGTCCAGATCCAGATAGCGCTCAATCTGCTCAAACCACTCGGTCGAGTTGCGCGCGGCGGACTGTAAACGCAGCACCTCGAAGCGGCGCTCTTCTTCGTAGCGGGCCAGCGCATCGGCCATGCGGGTTTCGCTGTGCAGGTACTTGGCCAGCGCGATCGCACTTTCCAGAGCAAGCTTGGAGCCCGAGCCAATCGAAAAATGCGCCGTAGCGGCCGCATCGCCCATCAACACTACGTTTTCGAAACTCCACTTCTCGCAGAGTACGCGGGGGAAGTTGATCCAGGCCGAGCCGCGCACGTGGTTGGCATTGGTCATCAATGAATGCCCGCCAAGATGTTTGGCAAAGATCCGTTCGCAGATCGCAATCGATTCCTGCTGGCTAAGCTCTCCAAAACCAAACGCCTGCCAGGTGGCCTCGCTACACTCAACGATAAACGTCGCAGTGTCTTTATCAAACTGATAAGCGTGCGCCCACACCCAGCCATGCTCGGTTTTTTCGAAAATAAACGTGAAGGCGTCATTGAAGGTCTGATGCGTGCCCAGCCATACGAATTTGCACGCCCGCACATCAATGTCGGGTTTGAAATGCTCGGCATAGGTTTGCCGGGTACGCGAGTTGAGGCCGTCGGCGGCGAGGACCAGGTCAAATTCGCGCCGGTACTCATCAATGCTGGTGTCGGTGACGTCGGTTTCAAAGCGCATTTCCACGCCCAGTTCACGCGCGCGCTCTTGCAGTAAGATGAGTAACTGGCGGCGGCCAATGCCACAAAAACCATGGCCGGTCGAAACGGTCTTTACCCCTTTATGGATAACCGCAACGTCATCCCAATAAGCAAAATGCTCACGAATGCGCTCGGCGCTAACCGGGTCGTTAGCTGCCAGATTGTCCAGGGTTTCGTCGGATAAAACCACGCCCCACCCGAAGGTATCGTCTGCTCGATTGCGTTCAAACACCACAATGTCATGGGCTGGATTATGCAGCTTCATGCTAATGGCAAAATACAGGCCGGCAGGCCCTCCACCCAGGCAGGCGATTCTCATTGTTATTCTCCCCGTAGACTCTGTTCTCGCTTGAAGATAGAAAATAACCGAATAATATTCAAGTTTAAATTTTTTAAGCCTAAAGTATTTTTTCGCTCGCGTTTAATCTTTATTGGTCTCCGCAAACTCGCAATCACTTCAAGAAGGTGAGAGCATGAAACGAGGCAGCATTTTTTTAAGCATTGAATCGCTTAGCGCAAATCATCATAAAGTATGACGATTTGTGAATAATTAATACCACGGAAACCGTCTATGGCGGGATTGACAGCGCAAGTCGGAAAGGTGAGGCTTGCTTTGTTGTAGGTGGCTATTAGCAAGGAGAAAGCCCCATGCTCGAAGATTGTAAAAATGCCCTGGAGCGCTGGGGAGGCGTTCACAGTCTGATCGACCGTTGGCTTGACCAGCGTCGCTCTCTTTTGGTCAGCTTTATTGAGCTAAAAGAGGCGTGCGATAGCGAGCTTGAGGCGGTTAGCAAGGCACGTATCGATACCTTCAGCGAAACGCTGATGGATTATATCAGCGCCGGTCATTTTGAAATTTATCCGCAGCTGGCTGAAGAGGCCCGGGCCTTCAATGATGAAAGCGCTTTGCAGATTGCCTCGCAGCTGCTGGAGCGTCTGGAAATGTCCACCGAGATGGTGCTTGAATTCGATACTGACTACGCCTCCACCGTGCGCTGCCAGCAACATCTGGCGCGGCTTCCGGCCTGGATTGATCGCCTGGCAAAAGGTCTGACCGAGCGCTTCTCGTTAGAAGATCAGCTGATTGCCCGCATGCATGCGGCGCATACGCCACTGCATACTAAAACCACCGCGTAATATTGCCCCTACAGAAGCATCGTTAAGCGGTGCTCCCGTTTGTTTGGCCCCGCCCATTTCTATGCCTGACTATTGCGCCAGCGACGGGTGATGGCGTCGAGCCGCCCAGGCCGTGCCACCCAACCCCGGCAGCGCTGGGCGCGCTGCTCCCGCGGGTGGCGGCGCCAAGCCGCCTTGGCTGTGCCATCTAACCCCGGCAGCGCTGGGCGCGCTGCTCCCGCGGGTGCGCTGGCGCTTACCACGCGCTACATGTCATCGCGTTACATTAGGATTCCAACACCCGTAGCGCGTGGTAACGCGTTGCGAGGTTACGAGCAAATAAGACACCCGCGGGTGGCGGCGTTTAGCCGCCCAGGCCGTGCCATCTAACCCCGGCAGTGCTGGGCGCGCTGCTCCCGCGGGTGCGCTGGCGCTTACCACGTGCTACATGTCATCGCCTTACATTAGGATTCAAACACCCGCCCGTAGCGCGTGGTAACGTTTTGCGAGGTTACGAGCAAATAAGGCACCCGCGGGTGGCGGCGTTTAGCCGCCTTGGCCGTGCCATATAGGTCATTCTTGGCTATCACTATTCCTGTTCACAACACGATGAAACTTTCCACCCAGCACCAGCATGCAGGGGGTGAGCAGTAGGGTAAGGGCGGTCGCGAAAGTAAGCCCGCCAGCAATGGCGCTCGACATCTGGGTCCACCACTGCGCTGAAGGCGCATTAAACCCCAGCGACGGCGCGAACAGATTGACGTTCATTCCCAATACCATCGGCATCAGGCCGAGAACCGTCGTAATAGCGGTTAACAGCACAGGGCGCAGGCGCAAGCAGCCAGCTTCCAACGCGGCTTCGCCGGGTGCCAATCCATCGCGGCGCAGCTCGTTGTAAGTATCGATCAATACGATGTTGTTGTTCACCACGATACCGGCCAGCGCGATGACCCCCATGCCCACCATGACGATGCCAAACGCCTGGCCCGTTATCAGTAGGCCTATCAGAATGCCCGCCGTCGAGAACACGATAGCCGAGAGCACCAGTATGGCTTGGTAGAAGCTGTTGAATTGGGTGACCAGTATCAGCGACATCAGCCCAATCGCTATAAAGAACGCGCTAATCAAGAATTGCATCGCTTCCAACTGGTCTTCCTGCTCGCCGGCAACGTTAACCATCAAACCATCCGGCAAGCGGTCTTGAGCTGCCTGAAATAGCGCGCTCAAACGTTCATCTGCCAGGTATCCAGGCGCCAGATCAGCGTCAACCGTAATCGCCCGGCGCCCGTCAATGCGGTTAAGCGTGCCCACTTTGGGCGCTGGAGTAATCTCGACAAAGTGAGAAATCGGCACCTGCCCGCGGGGGGTGTTAATCGTCATTCGGCCCAGTTGATCAAGCGAGCGCCAGCCTTCGGGCAAACGAACCCGAATATCCACCTCATCGCTGACTTCAGGGGGGCGGTAGCTGGCCACCTGCAAGCCGGTCGTGAGTAGTTGCACGGCGCTACCAATGGTCGTGATATCAGTACCCATGCGCGCGGCTGCTTCACGATCCACATTGATGCGCCACTCTACCCCTGGCAGGCTGCGGTTATCCTGAATCGCAACGAACCCTCCCAGCTCGCGCATGATGGCTTGCAACTGGTCGACTCCCGTATCGGCGACGCTAGGGTTCATTGCGCTCACTTCCAGCACAATTGGTTTGCCGCCCCCAGGGCCCATTTCCTGCTCCTGAAAATCCAGGCGAATACCTGGTATGTCGCTTGCGCGTTCAGCCATGTCTGCCAATATTTCCCGTGAAGGTCGGCGCTCATACCACTCGATAAACTGGAACTGGAGCATACCGATCACATCGTTACCCATCTGCTCGTTGGGCGATGCAAATGAACGGGCGTAGAGCGCCTGTACTTCGCTCATGCCAGACAGTCGCGCTTCAACGCGCTGCACGATAGCGTCTGTTTCCTGGGCCGAGAAGTCGCCACGAGCACGCACCAACACCTGGGCGCTATCCGGCTCAACATTGGGAAAGAAGTCCACGCCGTGGTTCAAGCGCCCATAAGCCGTGTAAATTAACGCCAGCAGCAGCACGGCAATCACCAATACCCAGCCTGGGCGGGCCAGCAGCCGGGAAAGTAGGCGCCGATAGCCGCGGCCCATTCGGGTGCTTTGATCAGGGCGGGCGCCTTCCTGAGTTGGCTCAGCCACAGTGCGGGTAAATAACCGCCCAAGCGTGGGTAAGAAAATCAGCGCCATAGCCAGTGACGCCAATAAGCAAAGTATTACCGTCGCTGGCAGGTATTTCATGAACTGGCCGACCATGCCGGGCCAGAATAGAAGAGGCAAAAACACCGCAAGCGTTGTAGCAGTGGAAGCGATCACCGGCCAGCTCATGCGAGAGGCCGCGTTCAGCCACGCTTGGTGGGGCGATTGGCCCTCACGCAGATGACGATCCGCCAGCTCACTAACCACGATCGCGCCATCCACCAGCATGCCGGCTACTAAAATCAGGGCAAACAGCACCACAATATTGAGCGTGAAGCCAAAGGCCCAGACCAGCAGAATGCCGGTCAAAAAAGCACCGGGGATAGTCAGGCCCACCAGAAGTGCCATGCGTAGGCCCATTACGGCTACTACTACGATCAACACCAGCACGACAGCGGTCAGCACGTTATTAAGAAGCTCGGAAAGCATATCCTCGACGGTGATCGACTGATCGAGAATAGTAGTCACGTTTAACTGCTCGGGCAGGAGGTCGCTTGCCTGATCCAGGGTGTCGCGCACGGCGGCAATGGTGGCAATAATATTGGCGCCTGCGCGTTTGGAAATTTCCAATACCACGGCCGGCTGGTCATCAATACGTGCAAAGCCTTCGGGGTCTTTAAAGGTAGGATGAATCCAGGCGACGTCGCCAAACGTCACGACGCGATCCTCATCTACCTTTACCGGCATGCTCATAACGTCTTCAAGCGATTCGATAACGCCAGGCACCTTCAAGGCCATACGGCCCGCGCCGGTATCCAGGCTGCCTGCCGCCACCAGGCGGTTGTTGTTGGAGACCATGTTAAACAGTTCATTGAAATCGATGCCGTAGCTATCCAGCACCAGCGGGTCGACCACGATCTCCAGAAGATCCTCCTGCTCACCGGCGATATCGACTTCCAGCACGTCGGCGATGCCTTCAATCTCTTCTTTCAACCGGCGCGCCACGGTAATCCGTTCGCGGGTGTCCAGTTGGCCAGAAAGGCCAATACTGAGTACCGGAAACTCCGAGACATTGACCTCCATGACACGTGGCTCATCTGCCTCCGAAGGCAGCTCGTTACGCGCGATATCGACCCGGTCGCGAACGTCGGAAAGCGCCATGTCAGGATCGAACCCAGGGTCGAACTCCAGCGAGATAGAGGCGTGGCCTTCGCTTGACTGGGCCGTGAACTTGCGCAGTCCTTCAATACCCCGCAGCTCCTGCTCCATAGGGCGAATCAACAGGCGCTCGCCATCTTCAGGGCTAACGCCTTCCAATGTCAGCGACACATAGATCAGCGGGATCGTGACATCGGGGTTGGCTTCCTTGGGAATGACCTGCCAGGCGACAACGCCAGCGAGTAGCAGGCTGACCAATAGGAACAGTGTGGTGCGCGTATGGTGAAGCGCGGCATCGATCAACTGGCGCATTAGCGGGCCTCGGATGCAGCGTCAACAGTAACCGGGTCGACGGCCTCGCCCGGATTAACCAGACCAGCACCCAGCGTAATCAGGCGAACCTGGTCGGGCAGGCCGCTGACATAGGCGCTTTCAATCGTCGCGCTAACCAACTCTACAGGTGTCTGAACCACTTTATTGTCAGTATTGATATGTTTGATAGTTAGCTGATTTTCATGATCCAGCGACAACAGAGCAGGGGAGAGCCGATGAACCGAACGTGGCGGCAGCGTAATGGTAAGTTCCGCGCTGCCGCCCGCCATAGGTAGCTGTAGAGGGTTCTCCAGCGTGGCCTCGATATAGAAGGTACGTGTCGACTCATCGGCGCGGCGACTGATAAAGCTCAGCTCGCCCTCCAGGTGCGCACCGTTGAGAAGACGCGCGGTGACGGGCAGGCCAACACTAAGCTCCCCCACCTCCTGCTGAGATACCCAGGCCGCGCCGGTCAAACGGCTGTCATCCACCAGGCGGCCCCACTCTTCGCCGGGCTGTACAAGGTCGCCAAGCTCCACCTCGACACGATCAAGTGTGCCGCTAAACGGGGCTTGTGGGCGTGAATCGGCCAGTTGCTTTTCAAGCTGAGCCACTTGCGCAGCACTTGCGCTTAACGAGGCTTGCAAGCGCAGTAGTTCCGGCTGGGAAATCAGCTGGCGCTGGCGCAAGCTCTGGGCACCGGAGTATTCCGCCTGGGCCAGTGATAGCTCGTCGCGCGCCTGCTGCAAACGCTCAGGTAGCGCATCGTTATCCAACACCAGCAGCGTATCGCCCGTTTCAACGGGGCTGCCCTGAGCAATGGGTTTTTCCACCACAAACCCGCCTACGTTGGCGCGTAGCGTCACTTCACGATCGGCCGTCAACTGGCCTTGAATCAACTGCTGAGGAATGAACAGAGTACTGTTAAGCGAGGTGATTTCGACGCGCGGGCCGCTTACCTGCCCAGAGTTTTCTACTTCGGGAGGGGCTGGCTGGAAACGCTGAAAGTCGCCCAGCACTAACCAGACAACCAAACCGAGTACCAGCAGGCTGGCTAAGGCGTAAGAAGAAGAGAACTTGCGCATAATAAAGAGCCTGTATCCCTGGCAGCTGTGTTGAGTAACACATGAGAGAAGAAAAAAGGAGCTGCGATACAATAGCGCAACTCATGGCTGGCAGCGAGTGCCTGGCATAAGGCAGGAGGGAACTCATCGTATGTATGATTGAGTTTTTGCATAACTGAGCATAACATCTTGGCATCTTGAGTTCTGTCGACCCATCCTAAGGCGAACCAACCAAGGAGCAATGATGAAAGATCCCGTACGTATTGCGATTACCGGCGGTGCCGGCCAGATCAGCTACTCTTTAATTTTCCGCATCGCCGCTGGCGACATGCTGGGACCGGATCAGCCCGTCATTCTTCAACTGCTCGAAATTCCGCAGGCGATGGATGCGCTGGGCGGCGTTGTAATGGAAGTCAATGACTGTGCCTTCCCGCTGGTGCAGGATATCGTTGCTACAGACGATCCGAACGTTGCGTTCAAAGATGCTGACTTTGCGCTGTTAGTGGGTGCTCGTCCGCGTGGTCCGGGTATGGAGCGTAAAGATCTGCTGGAAGCGAACGCGGCAATCTTCTCTGTACAAGGTAAAGCGCTGAACGACCACGCCAGCCGTGACGTTAAAGTGCTGGTAGTGGGTAACCCTGCCAACACCAATGCGCTGATTGCATCTGCAAACGCGCCTGATCTTGATAAAGGCCAGTTCACGGCCATGACGCGCCTGGACCACAACCGCGCGCTGACGCAGCTGGCTCAGAAAACCGGTAAGCATGTTACTGACATTGAAAACATGATTATCTGGGGTAACCACAGCGCCACTCAGTACCCGGACATCGCGCAGTGCAAAGTTGACGGCAAAGCCGCCACAGACCTGGTCGAGCGTGACTGGTACGAAAACGACTTTATCCCCACCGTTCAGCAGCGCGGTGCAGCGATTATCAAGGCTCGCGGTGCGTCTTCTGCAGCCTCTGCCGCTTCTTCCGCCATCGATCACGTACGTGATTGGGCGCTGGGCACCGATGGTATCGTCAGCATGGCGATTCCGTCTGACGGTAGCTACGGCATCGAAGAAGGCATCATCTACTCCTACCCGGTTCGTTGCCAGGGTGGTAAGTATGAAATCGTTCAAGGTTTCGAGCTTGACGAATTCAGCCAAGAGAAGATGAAAGCCACCGAGAAAGAACTGCGTGAAGAGCGCGCAGCCGTTGAGCACCTGCTCGGCTAAACGCGTTTGCTGGCTCTGTCAGTGACTTCAAAACCCCGCAAGCTTGCTTGCGGGGTTTTTTATTGCCGAATCTTGATGGGTGCCACGGCCGGGGCGTCTTAACAGCCGCCATCCGCGGGTGCCTCATTTGCTCGTGCCTCGCAAGATTCGTTACCACGCGCTACGGATTTATCGCCAAAACTTGGTGTGGTGCCAAGCCGTAGCGCGTGGTAAGTGCCAGCGCACCCGCGGGAGCAGCGCAGAGAGCGCTGCCGGGGTTGAGAAGGATACGGCGCAAAAGCATGCCTTGGGTGCCACGGCCAAGGCGGCTTGCCAGCCGCGGGTGCCTCATTTGCTCGTGTCTCGCAAGATTCGTTACCACGCGCTACGAGCGCTTAAACTCTAACGTAACGCAATGAGCATGTAGCGCGTGGTAAGCGCCAGCGCACCCGCAGCGGCGGCCCGGCGCGGAAGCAGCGCGGAGAGCGGTGCCGGGGCTAGGTGATGGTGTGCGATTAGCCTTGGGCCAATATTTTAAGCCGGTCCCGGCCGTTGCGCTTGGCTTCGTAAAGCGCTTGATCGCTCTGCTCAAGCAGGGTGCTTAAATCCTTGGGCGGTTGGCTAAACAGGATAGCGCCAAGGCTAAGGGTTACCGGTTGAGGCGTGTTGAACGTTTTGGCAGCGGCTTCGTAAAAGCGGGCGCGCAGTTCGTTGCCAAAAGATTCAATCTGCTGGGCAGACGTGTCACTGAGTAAGAAGGCAAACTCATCGCCGCCCAGGCGCGCTTTCAAGGCTTCTGCGGGCAGAATTTGGCGGGCAAGGTCGCTCAGCGTCACCAGTAGATAATCGCCGGCGGCATGGCCGTGAAAATCATTGGCAAGTTTGAAGTGATCAATATCAATCAGCAGTAACGCACCCGGATGCGCTGCAGACACATTCGCCAGATGACGTCGAGTCCGCGCTTCGAAACCGCGACGGTTATAGAGTGATGTCAGTGGATCGCGTTCTGCCAGACGCTTAATCATACTTTCACGCCGGTAGCGTACCGTGCCTGTCATTGAAAGGGCGATCAGCAATATGGCCATCACACCCTCAACCAGTGAAATTTGTATGATAACGCCACGGAAGACGGCCAGATCAATCAGGGTGCCGGGCATCAGCGTGACCGCCGCCTTGGCTATATAGAACAGGCCATGAGCGAGCAGTGCATAGTGCAGTTGGCGAGTGCCGACATTTGCCATATCGGGCTCAAGTCTTAGCAGCGCACTAGCCCGGAGCGAGATGAAACCCACCAATAGCGAATTGACGATCAGATAAAGCTTTGAGCTTTCTGGGCCTTCCGGCAGTAGTAGAAGCAAGCTCCACACCGCAGGCAGGCACCACCAAAGGCGGGATAGGCCCCCACCCACAAAGCGAACAACGCCTAATAAAAACAGCCAATGGGCGAGTACCAGTAGGCCGTTAGCAAACCAGATGCCGACTAGAAAATAGCCGTTAGCACGCAGTAAAGAAAGGCAGCAGCCAACGGTGATGGTGGCAAAGCCTGCCGACCAGCTGAGAAGTGAGCCATCGCGAGCGCTACGCCACTCCAGGAGTAGATAGACCGCCGCCGCAGCGGCGATCGCAATGGTCAAGGTCAGTATGGTAGGTGGGTCGAACGCCATGTTCAGATCTATTCACTTAATTAGCGGCAGCGGCTGAGACAGTGAGTGCTCAGTATTAAAGCACTAATCCCGCAGGCTCATAATTCGCCATTGGCGCTCTTCAGCAACGCGACGAAGGGTTGCGTCCGGGTCAACGGCCACAGGATGGTCAACTTCTTCAAGCAGGGGAAGATCATTGTGCGAGTCGCTATAGAACCACGCGCCGTCAAGCGTAAAGTCCTTATCTTCTAGCCATTCATGCAGCCGGGTAATCTTACCTTCCCGGTAGCTGGGAACGCCGGAGACGCGACCGGTATAACGGCCGTTTTCGACTTCCGGATTGACCGCTATCAAATAATCAACGCCTAAACGCTCGGCAATCGGCGCGGTAATAAAGCGGTTGGTCGCGGTGATGATCAAAAGCGTATCGCCTTTAGTGCGGTGGCGAGCCAGCAGCTCTTCGGCTTTGGGTAAAATATGTGGCTCAATCTTACTGACCATGAACTGCTGGTGCCAGGCGGTTAGCTGTTCAGGGGTATTGTCGGCCAGAGGCTTCAGCGCCATTTCCAGAAACGCCGCCATATCCAGCGTGCCGGCATTGTAGTCGGCCATAAACCGTTCATTGGCTTCACGATAGGCAACCGGGTCCACCGCGCCTTGCTCAAGCAGGAACTCACCCCAGGCATGATCGCTGTCGGTGGATATCAGCGTATTATCCAGGTCGAAAATGGCCAGACTCACGGCGCTCCCCTTATAGTCGATAGTCGTTGATTTATAGGTATGCGTTTTTATACGTATTAGCGGTAAAACAAAGGGGCGGATTATCGCAGAGTCGTTAGCCCTTTCCCACCAAAGTGGGCAAGCATTAACGACTTAGCGTTATATTGTATTGATACGCTTGTCGCCCTTGTGGAAAAATGAGGATAACTGAAAATTTAATAAGGTGACGTCCGTGATCGACGCTGACGGCTTTCGTCCCAATGTTGGCATCATTATTACCAACAGCCAGGGGCAACTGCTTTGGGCGCGTCGTGTAGGACAGAATGCGTGGCAATTTCCCCAGGGGGGCATTAA
Source organism: Vreelandella zhanjiangensis DSM 21076 (assembly GCF_000377665.1). GTDB lineage: Bacteria > Pseudomonadota > Gammaproteobacteria > Pseudomonadales > Halomonadaceae > Vreelandella > Vreelandella zhanjiangensis. The sequence continues at coordinate 115,832 of NZ_KB898646.1, forward strand.
AGCAAGCGAGACACCACAACAAGCCCTTTTTCGTGAGCTTTTTGAGGAGATCGGCCTGACCGCCGACGACGTTGATATTGTTGCCTGCACCCGGGGTTGGCTACGCTACCGTCTGCCACGACGCATGATTCGCACACATTCGCGGCCAGTGTGTATTGGCCAGAAACAAAAGTGGTACTTGCTGAAGATTCGCTGCCAGGAAAATCAAATTTGTATGACGGCCACGCCCAAGCCGGAGTTTGATGGGTGGCGATGGGTGAGCTATTGGTACCCGCTCGGGCAAGTGGTACCGTTCAAACGAGAGGTGTATCGACGCGCGCTAAGGGAGCTTTCTCCCCGGGTTCAGCGTTTGGCACAAAATGACGAAGGATAACGCGTGCTCCACGGTTTTGGATGAACCGTGAAAGTCTGTCGAAAAGATCCTCAGCGAGGCAAACAATAGTGAAAAGTAAAACGTCCATGCTTGAGGTACTGCGTCGTGTTATTCAGGAAGTTAACGGCGCACGCACCCTAGACGCCGCGCTGTCGACGATGGTACGCCGTATCCGAAAGGCCATGCAGACCGACGTATGCTCGTTTTATCTTTATGATAAGGAGCTTGACTCACTCGTTCTGATGGAAACAATCGGGCTACGTACCCAGGCCGTAGGCCGTGTCGTGCTACCGCTAGGGGAAGGGCTGGTCGGCATGGTCGCCAAGCGTAGCGAGCCTTTAAACCTTGAGGACGCTCGGACGCATCCGCTTTTTCGCTATTTCGAAGCCACCGGCGAGGAGCGCTATTCAAGCTTTCTAGGCGTGCCGATCATTCATCAGCGCCATATGCTGGGCGTACTCGTCGTTCAGCAAGCTGAAAAGCGCCGCTACGACGATGAAGACGAAGCTTTTCTGGTCACCATGGCGGCCCAGTTGGCAGGCGTGCTGGCCCATGCGCTGGCAACGGGTAATCTAGCGTGCCCTGCATTGCCCGGTGGGCAGGCGATGTTTAAAGGGGTGGCGGCCTCACCTGGTGTTGCCATGGGCGAAGCCGTGGTTATTGCACCGCCCGCTGACCTTAATAGCGTGCCCGACCTGATACCCAACGATCAAGCGTACGAGATTGCCCGGCTAAAAGAGGCTATCGCAAAAACCCGAGAGGAAATTCGCTCGGCGGGTGAGCGTTTGGCAAGCCGTATTTCCTCCCAGGAACTGGCGCTTTTCGATGTCTATCAGCAGATGCTGGGCGAAGCGGCACTTTCCGAAGAAGTTGAAAAGCGCATTCGCGAAGGCCAGTGGGCACCTGGAGCACTGGCAGACGTCGTAAGGCGTCACGTTCAATATCTTGAGCGGGTAGATGATGACTATCTGCGCGAGCGAGCTGCCGATATCCGCGACCTCGGTCGTCGTGTATTGGCCCACTTGCAGGAAGGTACTCCCTCAACACCGGAAACCTATCCGGATAACGCCATTTTAGTGGGTGACGAAATTAGCGTTGCCATGCTGGGCGAGGTGCCCCGCGATAAACTGAAAGGGTTGGTGTCCGTGCGTGGTTCCAGCACGTCTCACGTTGCCATTGTGGCCCGCGCGATGGGGATCCCCACGGTGCTGGGCATGGTAGATTTACCTTTGCCGCGCCTCAATGGCGCCCCGGTCGTTCTGGATGGCCATCGTGGTCGGCTATTTGTACGCCCGGCTGCCGATCTTAAAGCACGCTATGAAAGCCTGATCGCAGAAGAACAGGCGCTCAGCGAGCTTTTAGAGCACGAGCAGGATTTGCCGAGCGTTACCCAGGACGGCTATGAGATGCCGCTGCTGGTCAACACCGGCTTGGCCGTCGATGCTGCCGCGCTACTTAAAAACCGGATTGCGGGCGTAGGGCTCTATCGTACCGAAGTGCCGTTTATGATCACCGAGCGCTTTCCCGGTGAGAAAGAGCAGATGCGTATGTATCGCGAGCAGCTGGAAGGCTTTGCGCCGTTGCCAGTTGTAATGCGCACGCTGGATATTGGCGGCGATAAAGACCTGCCGTACTTCCCCATTGAAGAAGCTAACCCCTTCCTTGGCTGGCGCGGTATGCGGGTAACGCTGGATCACCCCGAAGTGCTTATGGTGCAGCTGCGTGCCATGTTGAAAGCCTCCCACGGGCTTAATAACCTCTACGTGCTTTTCCCGATGATTACCAATGTCGAGGAAGTCGACGAGGCCCTAAGGTTGCTGGACCGTGCGATTCTAGAGCTGGGGGAAGAGGGCATTACCATCAAGCGCCCCAAAGTAGGCGTGATGATCGAGGTTCCGGCGACCATCTATCAGATGGACGCATTGGCCAAGCGGGTCGACTTTTTCTCTGTGGGCAGTAACGATCTGACCCAGTACTTGCTCGCGGTTGACCGCAATAACCCCAGGGTATCCAGCCTTTACGACGCCTTACACCCGGCGCTGTTAGGCGCTTTGCAGGAGCTTTCGCAGGATGCAAAGCGCCTTAATAAGCCTATTTCCCTGTGCGGTGAGCTGGCGGGTGATCCTGCCGGTGCTTTGCTGCTCATGGCGATGGGCTTTACCGGGCTTTCAATGAATGCACCAAGCTTGCCCAAGGTGCGTGCCGCCATTCGTCGGGTAACGCTTCACGATGCCAAGGCGCTGTTAGCTGAAATCATGGCCCTGGACACCCCCGCGCAGGTACATGAGCATATCAACAAGCGTATGGACGAGTGGCAGCTTTCTCACTTGCTCCCCCCAAGGGATTAAGCAACAGGATTAAGCATCTATACGCCAAGGGTCGTTTCGCCTTCAAACCGACCCTGCGGGCCAAAGCGTTGCTCCGTGATGACGATATCTCCCTGGTGATCGAGCGTTAACCAGGTCGTTGCCCGCGTGCCATAGGTCTCACCGATAATAAACGCAGCTGAGAGCTGGCGCTCAAGTGCCAGCTCAATGCCTGTATCAGGTAGCAGGGCGTCTGGCGCTTGCTGGGGATTATGCAGCGCATGGCCCACGCCGCAACGCCAGCTATCTAGTGAGCTTTGCTCGAGTGCTTCGCGTACGTTTCGAAGCTTGGGCCAGGGGGAGTTTAAGTCCGCGTTGGAAAGGCCGTGCACGCCAGGAGGCACATCGCTAAGCGTAACCCTATTCCGGCCGCGGTGAAGGTGCCAAAGGCGGTGGGGTGTGGCGACCAGTAAATTAAACCCGGCATAACGATCAGCCTTGTGTTGGGCAAGGTCTGTCAGCCACTGGTCAATATCATCGCATTGAAGTGCGTTGGCAACGAGCTCACCTCGGCTGGGCGCCTCGGTGGGGGTGATTAGCGCCATATCGCGAACATTGGTCAGCGCGGCCACGCGGCCACCCTTTATGCCAGCAAGCCACGAACCGCCCGCTTCAAGGTCACGCCCGCCTAGAATGGATGGGTTATCTACCCAGTGATGTAACGCTGCGGTGGGTCGGGCATGGCGCTCATCGCGATTCCCCGCCAAGCGCAAGGGGAGCGCTGTGCCAGGGTGCCAGGCGAAAGCCATTAAGCACATATCGTGTCCTCAAACTGCCAACATGGGTCATTATCTCCATCTACAAGCGCAGCATGACAGCTAAAGGGCATGGTCGTACACTTGAGATAGTCGTACACTTGCGCATGTAATGTAACGCTCATCACCTCATCGGTGTGAATTGACTTAAGCCAATTGGGAAGGCGCGAACGCATGCAACGCAATCGCGAAGAGCATTTCTGGAATGCCATCATCTGGCCCATTCTCTGGCCAATGCTACTTATCCAGGCCACGTTGATCGTGTTGTGCCTTTTGGTAGGTCTCGCCGTTTGGTGGATGTCGCCAAGCGAAGCCTCCTGGAGTACCACCTTGTGGCTGGCGCTTGCGCTGTTGCTGGGCAGCTCTATGAACGTGGGCGCGTTTCTGATGCTGGTGAAAGCCCGTGCCAAGCAGAAGGATATGCACTTCATGCAGGAGTTACAGGGCCTTGAGCGCCATAGCGAAGCGCTGCGTCTTGCAAGCGCGTCGATACTGCCGGATAACGCACTCACCACTCCCGCCATCGAGACAAGCTACGTGCGGCCATTGAAGCGCTTGGCGCGGGTCAACGAAATGCTTTCAGGCCTTGTACGCACGATTAGTGGCGCCCAGCGGCTCAATAGCCCCGCCGAGCATGTTAAAGAAGATCATGAGCAGGCACTCCTGGATGATCTACACCATCAGCAACAGCAGCTTAAACACCTTATGGCAGGGCGCGACCGTGCCAGAGAGGAGTCACGTTTAAAGTCAGGCTATTTAGCCTTGCTTCAGCGTGAGACGCATGACCTCAGCGACCATCTAGGCCATATCCTGGAAAATGACGAGTGTCAGGCATGCCGTCAGCAAATTTTGGATATACGTGAGCGCCTGGCTGATGTGCGCGCGTTGCTCATCAACCTGGTGTACCAAAGTGTTAATGATGAAGACCCCGCCCCCGCTGTGGCAGCACAGAAAAGTCGTGCGTTGCGCGTGCTGGTTGTTGATGATGGCCCCGTTAACCTTATGCTGGCGCGACAGATGCTGGAAGCGCACGGGTTGAACGTTGAAGGGGTAAGCAGTGGAGAACAAGCGCTCGAACGCCAACAAACCACGTCATTTGATTTAGTCTTTATGGATATTTTTATGCCCACTCTGGACGGCCTGGAAACCACCCGTCGCTGGCGTGCCTATGAGCAGAAAAACGGCAAGCATCGCAGCATCCTCGTTGCCCTAACGGCTAATGCAGACAATGCCGGGATTGCTGAGTGCGAAGAAGTGGGCATGGATGACTTGCTTACCAAGCCGTACCAACCTGAAAAGTTACTCGGAATGATTTCAAAATGGCTGCCCGGCGCGCCCATTAAGGCGCCTAACCAATGAGCGCACTGGCAATGCTGTTAGGCTACCTGGGGCTGGGCGCGGCGGCGGGCACCATGGCAGGGTTATTCGGCGTCGGTGGTGGGATTATTATCGTCCCCGTACTGATGTTTGCGTTTGGCCTGCAGAATATTTCTTCAGAGATCACCATGCACCTGGCGGTAGGTACATCGCTTGCTACCATTGTAGTGACCGGGGCGTCCTCAGCACTTGGGCACTATCGCAAAGGCAGCGTTCATCGCGCCTGGTTTTTGGCATTATTACCAGGCCTTATGATGGGCGCGATTGGCGGCGTGTTTATCGCTGGTAATCTCTCCGGCACCGTCTTGGGCATGCTGTTTGGAATCTTCGTTTTGCTCTTGGCCGCCAAAATGGTGTTTGGCTTATCTCCCAAGCCAGGGTTCGTTGCGCCGGGCAAAATCGCTATGTCGGTGGCCGGTGCAGTGGTGGGGGCTATTTCAGCATTATTTGGTATTGGCGGCGGCGCCATGACGGTGCCGTGGCTATCCCGGTGTGGTGCGACGATGACCCAGGCCGTGGGCACCTCTGCCGCCTGCGGATTGCCGATTGCCGTGGTTGGGGCGATCACTTTTATTATCATGGGGTGGGGCAACCCGCTCTTACCTGCCTGGGCCACCGGGTTTGTTATGTGGCCAGCCTTTTTTGGCATTGTGTTAACCAGCGTACCGTTCGCACGCATTGGCGTTCGCCTTGCTCACGTCTTATCTGCCCGCGTATTAAGGCTGGGCTTTGCGCTGCTGTTAACAGTGGTCGGCCTACGCTTTGTATTAGCCTAATGGGCGCCATAGTCGCGCTGCATTTTTTTCTTCCTGAGTGATTAGAGTATTTCGATGATTAACTACCCAGCAATTGACCCCGTGGTGTTCTCCCTTGGGCCACTGCAAGTGCATTGGTACGGCTTGATGTATGTGGTGGGGTTTGTCGCCGCCTGGTGGTTAGGTTGCAGGCGTGCTGACCGCATTGGGCTCACCAAGGATGATATTAGCGATCTATTGTTCTATTGCGCTATCGGCGTTGTAGCCGGCGGGCGGTTAGGATATGCGCTTTTTTATGGGTTAGGGCAGTGGTCCGCCGATCCGCTATGGATTTTCAAAGTGTGGGATGGCGGTATGAGCTTCCACGGCGGCCTATTAGGGGTGCTCTTGGCCGCCTGGTGGTTTGCGCGCCGCAAGCAGCTTGCCTTCTTTGCGCTTACCGACTTTATCGCACCGCTGGTGCCGATTGGCTTGGGCGCTGGCCGCATTGGCAACTTTATCAATCACGAATTGCCGGGGCGAGTCTCTTCGCTGCCCTGGGCCATGCCTTTTCCCGGCATGGGGCCAGAACCGCGCCATCCGTCAGCGCTTTATGAAGGGCTGCTCGAAGGCCTCGTGCTGTTTGTGATCTTATGGTGGGTATCTGCAAAACCCCGCGCGCGAGGCTTTATTTCCGGGCTGTTTTTGCTCGGCTACGGTGCGTTCCGCTTCCTGGTTGAATTTGTCCGCCTGCCGGATGCGCACATCGGCTTTATCGCGTTTGGCTGGGTCACCATGGGCATGCTGCTAACCTTGCCCATGATCGCGTTAGGCTTAGTGCTTATGGCGTGGTCGCGTTCACAGCCGGTAGATGCCAAAGTTTAAGAAGTTAATTCATTAACGCGCTACGGGCTGTGCAACCACCTGGTTGAATAGTTTCGTAGCGCGGTGTAAGCGTCAGCGCACCCGCGAATGGCCGCCGAAATCCAAACAGTACGGGAGTCTCATACGTTCGCCCCTTGCGATTCGTTATCACTCGCCACCACCCGCCATTACTTCCCCGCGCTAGACCCTCGCAGGCATGCAGCCTAGAATACCTCCCTATATCGCCTGCAATTTTTGGAAACCTTGTGACCGTTACAACGCCTACGTCAAATATGACCATGAACACCAGCGTCCAGCCTGCGCTTGAACAGCCGTATTTGGATCTAATGCGCACCGTATTGGAGCACGGCGTGGACCGCAACGACCGCACCGGTGTGGGTACCCGTTCGGTGTTTGGGCATCAAATGCGTTTTGACTTATCACGTGGATTTCCACTGTTAACGACCAAAAAGCTGCATTTGCGCTCTATCATTCATGAGCTTCTGTGGTTCTTGAAAGGCGACACCAATATTGCCTACCTCCAGGAAAACGGTGTGCGCATCTGGGACGAGTGGGCCGATGATAACGGCAACCTGGGGCCCGTATACGGCTACCAATGGCGCAGCTGGCCAGACCCCAAAGGGGGAAGTGTCGATCAGATTGCTAAAGTGCTGGAGCAGATCCGCACGACGCCTCAATCGCGCCGTCTGATCGTTTCCGCCTGGAACCCCGCTCAGGTCGATGAAATGCAGCTGCCGCCTTGCCACTGCTTGTTCCAGTTTTATGTGGCGAACGGCCGACTGTCTTGCCAGCTTTATCAGCGCAGCGCCGATATTTTTCTCGGTGTGCCGTTTAACATCGCAAGCTATGCACTGTTATTAAGCATGGTCGCGCAGGTAACCGGGCTTGAGCCGGGCGAGTTTATTCATACACTGGGTGATGCACACCTTTATAGTAATCACTTTGACCAAGCGAAAGAGCAGCTGACACGTGAACCGAAAGCAGCACCCAAGCTGGTGCTTAACCCCCAGGTAACGGATCTGTTCGGTTTCAGCTTTGATGATATTCAGATCGAAGCGTATGACGCTCACCCCCATATAAAAGCCAAGGTAGCGGTATGAGTTCTTGTAACAGTCCTAACAGTTCTTATAACAGCGAGATCGACCCTCTGGTGCCCGTTGCCATGATTGTGGCAATGTCAAAGAACCGTGTGATCGGTGTAGAGGGCAATCTGCCCTGGCACTTGCCTGAAGACCTTAAGTTCTTCAAGCGCATGACCCAGGCAAAACCGCTGGTAATGGGACGTAAAACCTACACTTCCATTGGCAAGCCCTTGCCTAACCGGCTTAATATAGTAATAACGCGTAATAAAAACTTTGCGCCTGACGGTGTACGGGTCTGTCATGACTTATCCGCTGCACTAGCATTGGCCGACCAGCAGGCCACCATAGATGCTGCTGAAGAAATAATGGTAATGGGCGGAGGGGAGATTTATCGTCAGGCATTACCGTACGCACAGCGGCTTTATATTACCGAAGTCGATATCGAAGTGAGCGGCGACGCTGAATTTCCTGAATTGAAAGCAGATGAGTGGCGGGAAGTACAGCGTGTCGCTGGAACGCCCTCCGAAGGCAAGCCACCGTACGATTTTGTGGTTTATGAGCGCAACGCTGACTGAAAAGGTCAAAGGAGAGGGTATGACCGCCAGTGTAATGCATCTACTAGACAGCTTAGAGTCGCGCCTTGAGCAGGCTCAGGCCGAATTACAAAACCTGCGTAATGAAAACGCGCAGCTAAAACAGCAGTTAGTAGAGCAAGCCGTAACGCTCCAAAAAACGCTTGAAGAGCCTGGCGTACCTGCACAAGAAGCGCGTGCGCCTGAATCTGGGCCTGCAGCGTCTGAGCCAAGCGCAGCGCAGCAGGATGTTTCTGAGTCTCTAAGTTCTGAGCCCATGAGTTCTGAGCCTATAAGTTCTGAGCCCATGAGCTCTAAGCCAGCGCTTGATAAGCAAACACAGGATGTGCAGGAGCAAGAAGCGGCATCTCAAGCACCTGTTGTTGAACAACCCTCACCCCACAGTCTTTTGAAAGAGTGGTACCAACGTTACCCGCAGGCTTTCTTTAAAGGGCACACCAAACCTTTAAAAATAGGTATTCATCAAGATCTTGCCGCCCGAGAACCGTGGTCTGGAAAGCTGATTCGTCGCACATTGGCAAACTACGTTAACTTGCCGCGATATCTGAAATCAGTGCGTGAAGGAGTGGATCGTATTGATTTAGACGGTCAGCCAGCAGGGAAGGTCGATAAAGAAGCCTCTTTGCATGCCAACGACAAGCGTAACGAAAAGCAAGCAAAGGGTCAGTCAAAGGGCGCGCAAGAGGTAGCCAAAAAAGATCTGAAAAATGAAACAGAACAAAAGGTTGATGCGCCTAAGCAAAATAAATCTAGCAATGTTGCGCATTCAGAAGCTAAAAAAACTGAGCCACAAAAGCCACTTAGCTTGGAAGACAAGTTGAAGGGCTTGCAGCAAAAATTTGAAGTGCGCTGAGACCCGCATGCATCCCATGGGTTCCATAAAAAAGCATAAATCGTAAGAGAACACTGTTTTTTTCTATTGCGTTCCCTGGAATCCCGGTATAGAGTTTGACCTGCGAGCATTGGACTATAACAAGGTTTGATTGAGGATGTGCCACATACCGCTGGGAAAAACCAACGGATGCGAAAAACGAGCATAGCCCACAGGCCAACTGCTGAAGGCTCTTTAAAAAAGCCCGGCAGCTACGATCGAAACAGTAAGCTAGTAAAGGAACCTACATCATGAAAAAGACACTTTTAGCGACTGCTATCATTGGTGCCCTGGGCGCTTCTGCTGCCGCCCAAGCAGCCACTGTATATGACCAGGAAGGCACCAAGCTTGACGTCTATGGCCGTATCGCCATGGGTATCGCCGGTGGCGGCCCCGAGTTTAACGATGCTGGTCAAGAAATCGATGACGGCGTTGAGTTCGTAGACGTTTACTCGCGTCTTGGTCTGCGCATGAGCCACGAAGTTACTCGCGACCTGACTGCTTTCGGTCGTCTTGAGTGGCGCTTCCGTGCTGACGAGCGTCGTAACGGCGAAGCATTCCGTGAAACGCGTCAGAGCTACCTCGGCCTGCAAAGCGACCAGTTCGGTACTTTCCAAGCTGGTAACTTCGACAGCTTCTACAACCAGTTCGTTTCTCTGCCGTTCGACGTTTACATCGATCAAGGCCTTGAATTTGCTGGTCACCCGAAACAGTCGCGTGGCGACTCTATCGGTTACTACACGCCTGACCTAGAAGGTTTCACTGCGTTCCTGCAGCTGAAACACTACAGCGAGCGCGGTCGTGTTGAAGGCGTAACTACTACTGACGAAGGTTCTGTAGTTGCACCGCAAGGTGGTGTTCGTTACGCACAAGGCCCGGTTACTGTAGGTCTGGGTTTTGTTGAAGACGTACAGCGTGGCGGCGGTAACGGCGAAATGATGTACGGCCTGATCGGTCAGTACGCGTTCACCGACCAGTTCTCTGCTCGTCTGGGTTACGAAACTCGTGACAACAACAGCGGCTACGATCTGCGTACTGCTAGCGACGAAAACGGTTACGACAAAGTTGGCCTGGGTGGTACGTTCACCACTGGTCCTTGGGCATTCACCGGCGATTTCTACAACGTAGAGCGTGACGGTGCAGAAACCAGCAAGTCCTGGGCTCTGGGTAGCTACTACAAAGTTTCCAGCGCGTTTGACGTATTCCTGGAAGTTGCCGATGCTGATGCTTCTAACCGCATCAACAGAGACACCAATCTGGGCGACGTAATCCCAGATCTGACTGAAGACGTATACTGGCTGACAGGCGCTCGTTACCACTTCTAAGCCTGGCTTAACTGCCACGCTTTAAAGGTAACCTGCCTAGCAGACCTAATAGAACCGGCCTCTTTTGAGGCCGGTTTTTTTATACTTCTTTATTACCCCACCCAGTGAAATAGCGCTTAATGAAATGTGTTTGATCGTAAATATGTCATCTTGATGACGTTTTGCTTTTCATTGATATTGTTATCTTATAACATTGTTAGCGCTTACGCTGCTTAGCCGGTTTCCTTTACCGGGTGATTTAAGCAGACTAAAAAGCGTAGCGCTTCCCAGTTGCTACGTTATTAAAGTACTTAAGGGATCAAGATGAAAAAAACGTTACTTGCGACTGCCGTTACAACCGCTTTATGGGCAGGCGCCGCGCAGGCAACCACCGTATATGATCAGGATGGTACAAAGCTGGATATCTATGGGCGTATCTCCATGGGTATTGCTGGGGGTGGCGCCGATTTTGATGGTGATGGCAATAAGGTAGATGACGGTGTTGAGTTCGTAGATGTGTATTCACGCTTGGGCTTTCGTATGAGCCAAGAAGTGACCTCTGACCTAACCGCATTTGGTCGGTTGGAATGGCGCTTTTCTGGAGATGAGCGTCGTACAGATCAAGGCTTTAACGAGCTTCGTCAAAGTTATATAGGTCTTGCCAGTCAGCAATACGGAACATTCCAGGCGGGTAGCTTCGATAGCTTTTATGCTCAGTTCGTTTCCTTGCCGTTTGACGTCTACCTGGACCGTGGGCTGCTGTTCAAGTCATCGGGCATCCAGTCGCGCGGTGACTCTATCGGTTACTACACGCCAGAGCTCAATGGTTTTACTACCTTTGTGCAGCTCAAGCATTACAGTGAGCGTGGGCTCGCGGCTGAAGAGCAAAGCGGAGAGGGCAGTGTAGTTGCCGCTCAAGGTGGTGTGCGCTATCAGCAAGGCCCGCTCAGCGTTGGGTTTGGGGCTGTTGAAGACGTCGTGCGTGGCGGCGGCAATGGAGAAATGCTTTATGGTCTGATCGGCAGTTATCAAGTCACAGATCAATTCGCGGCGCGCCTGGGGTATGAAACGCAAGATGAAAGCGATGTTTATGGCGGCGGCTTTGATACCGTAGGGCTAGGCGGTACTTACTCGACAGGGCCCTGGGCATTCACTGCCGACTATTACAATGTTGAGCGCGACAGCCAGGATAATAGCAATGCCTGGGCCGCAGGCGCTTACTATAAAGTGTCCTCAGCGTTTGATGTATTTGTAGAAGTTGCCGATGGCGATGCGCCTAGCGTTAATCGTGATACTCGCTTGGGTGAACTGACCGATAACGTATATTGGCTAACCGGGGCACGTTATTTGTTCTAAATAATCGCTAATGTCTATTATAAAAGCGCCTTACCTTCTGTAAGGCGTTTTTTTTATTTAATATGCACGTGACCTGTCTTATTGGGCTTTATGTTCACTATTGCTTAATTAGCCTGATGTATTTGGCTTTTTATGCTGTCTTTGCGCTGCCATGGCGAAAAAAGTACTTTTTAGAAATTAGCTGCTCCGTTGCCTGCTAAATGCAGGCACGTGTCCGTTAGAAAGCTCCCGTAAATAGAAAATCGTGACGACTTATTGGTATGGAGACTCACTCGCGAATCCCCTACAATGGCGGCTGGCTTTTTTATAGTAGGGGTTTGGCCAGCTTTCATCCCGCAAATGGATAGGGCAAGGGAATGCGCCCGTACTAATCCCTGGGCGGTAGCGTGCCTTTTTTCTGGAATTAACACTATGTCAAATACCTCTTTATCGATGGCACGGCCAGCTCGTATGCTGCTGGTCGCGTTTAGCGTTGCCGTGATTAGCGGTTGCGCTACCTACCCCAACGGCACTCAGCAGCAAGCGCAATACGTACTGAATAACGATCCTGGCAAGCTGTTGAACGATGACAACCTGAATAGCTTTCTCTCCCAGTCACCTGCCGGTTCCGTGATTAATCTGGTGACTAGCCCATGGGGGAGTAACGTTGAAGTCGTCGCCGATGCATCGTACCTGGCGGCAAGCGGTCGTGAATGCCGAAAACTGCGGGTTGTAGAAGCAGGTAGCAGTGCTCGTTCAGCGCTGGTATGTGAAACACCGAACGGCTGGGTGAACCAACGGGCAGTTACCCAAACGGATAATCTATTACAAGGGCGCTATTAATGAACGTTTCACGCCTACTCAAGCGATTTTCACCTAAGCATCCTTTAGCCATTCTGTCGCTTGCATTGCTTGGCAGTACGCTAAGCAGTACGGTCTTGGCACAAAGTATCAGTCTGCCTAATACCATTATTCCTGAAGATCAGGCCCGCGCTCAGCAGGAACAAGTCAACGATACCCCTAGAGCCGATTGGCGTAGCGGCACCTATGGCCCCGTTTCAGCGCCCATGCAAAACCCGGATGCATTGCCGCCGTTTGGCGCCAATCTGTTCACTGGCGGGTTCCGTGGGGCGATGGGCGACGGCCTGAACTCTGATTACCAGGTAAAACCGGGCGATCAGGTAACCGTACGCGCCTGGGGCGCATTTGAGTTTGACCGCGTACTGCCGGTCGACGCCCAGGGCAATATTTTCATACCCGGTTCAGGCCCGCTTAACATTGAAGGCCAGAACAGCCAGCAGGTGGATAACAGCGTACGCCGCGCGATTACCTCGGTGTACCCGGATAACGTAGAGGTTTACACCAACCTGCAGGGCGTTCAGCCTGTTGCCGTATTTGTAACCGGCTATGTGGATAGCCCCGGTCGTTACGCTGGCACCCCCAATGACTCCCTGCTGTACTTTCTCGACCAAGCGGGCGGTATCGACCAGGATCTGGGTAGCTACCGTCAAATTCGCGTCATGCGTAATGATCGCACCGTGGCAACGGTCGACCTCTACGACTTCCTGATAAACGGCACCATTGCCCGCCCGCAGTTTCAGGATGGTGACACCATTGTGGTCGAAGAGCGCGGCCCGGCCATTGCGGTGGGTGGCGATGTCCATCGTGAACATCGCTACGAGCTGTTAGGCAACCAGTTAAGCGGTGCCGAACTTGTTAACCTGGCTCGATTAAAAAGCGGGGTTTCTCATGTGTTGTTGCGGGGCAGCCGCGAAAACGGCCCCATTGCGCAATATTTTCCTATCGATATGTTCTACGGCCAAACCATCCGTAGCGGCGATGAAGTAATGTTCAGCGCCGACAAGCGCAGCGAAACCATCGTGGTCGAAGTGGAGGGCAGCTACTACGGCCCCTCGCGCTATGCGCTACCCCGCGATGCGCGTTTGAGCGAACTGCTGGATGCCATTGCGGTGCCCGAAAACATGACCGCTGTTGAAAGCATTTCACTGCAGCGTGAAAGCGTAAAAGAACAGCAGCGCCAATCCATGGAAGACAGCCTGCGCCGCCTGGAAACCACCTACCTAAGTGCCTCTTCAAGCACCAACGAAGAAGCCCAGGTGCGTGCCCAAGAAGCGGAGTTGATTCAGAACTTTGTACAGCGTGCCCGGGAGCTCGAGCCCAGCGGCCGCATGGTCGTTGCCTACGACGGGCGCATTTCCGATATCCGCCTGCAGGATGGCGATGTTGTCACCATTCCTGAAATCAGCGATTCCATGCTGATCAGCGGTGAAGTGTTGGTGCCCCAGGCGGCCGTTTACCGCCCCGGCATGAACGTGATCGACTACATCGAAAGCGCCGGTGGCTTCACCAACCGCGCAGACGACGACCACATCCTGATCGTCCGCCAAAACGGCGCGGTAGAAAACGCCCGCAGGGTGAACCTGCGCCCAGGCGATGAAATCATAGTCATGCCCGCCGCACCTACCCACAACCTACAGCTAGCCGCCACGCTCACGCAGATCCTCTATCAGGTAGCCGTTGCCACCCGTGTAGCCGTTGATCTGTAATTGTTGGTGAATGGTGAGTAGTTAATAGTAAATGGTAAATGCGAGGCCCCGTAGCGCGTGGTAACGAGCGCAGCGAGGCACCCGCGAATGGGCGGCGCTAGCCGCCCCAAGCCTGCATAAGTAACAAACGTAGGACAAACCCAATGGCCGATAACCCAACGGCACCCCGCGGCGCCCGTTCGCCCTGGCAAGTAACCCGCAGCGTGTGGTACGCCATGTTTATGCGCGAAGCTATTTCGCGCACCATGGCTGATCGCATGGGCTGGTTTTGGATGATCTTCGAGCCGGTGGCCATGGTAGGCATTATGGTCGGCATTCGCAGTTTTATCCGAGGTGATCGGCTGGTCGTCAATGCCGAGTTTATTCCCTGGCTCATCGCAGGATTGATGGGTTTTTATCTGGTGCGCGAAGGAATGATTCGCGGCATGGGCGCAATAGAAGGCAACAAAGCATTGTTTGCCTACCGTCAGGTTCAGCCCGTTGACCCTGTGCTTACGCGTAACTTTTTAGAAGGCATGCTGCGCACATTCGTTTTTCTGATTTTTATAGTTGGCGGTATGATGCTCGGCCAGGATATGTACCCGGATAACGCTATTCGCGTCATGGCAGCCTGGTTTTCACTCTGGAGTCTGGGCCTAGGACTTGGGCTTTTTACATCCGTAGCTTCTGCGCTCGTTCCCGAAGTAGGCAGAGTGATAAAGATGCTGTCGCTTCCCCTGCTAATACTTTCGGGAGTAATTATACCGCTTAATAGCCTCCCGCATTGGCTGCTTAAGTACTTGATGCTAAACCCCATTCCTCACGGATTGGAAACTCTGCGCCTAGGGTTCTTTGAAAACTACCATGTGGTGCCGGGCACCGATATGCTTTACTTCTGGCTATTTACGCTCTCGCTCATCGCCCTGGGGCTTATCATGCACCTGCGCTTTATTGATCGGTTAAAGGCAAGCTAATTCATGCACTCACTTCGTCGTTTTGTTACCCAATCGCCTCACTGGGCCATCGCGCTGCTTGCCATATTGCTAGTATCCTTTTACTGGTTTATCTGGGCGGAAGACCGCTATGTATCTCGCGCGACGGTTGTACTGGATAGCCCTCAAGTGGCCACGCCGGAATTCAGCCTCTCTTCACTAATGGGGAGCGGTGGTGGCGGCAACACCCACGACCTACTGCTGCTGCGTGAGCACCTGCTTTCTGTGGATATGCTCCGCAGCTTGGATGACGCGCTCGGCTTTCGCGAGCACTACAGCGAACATGGTGATATTTTCGCTACCCTATGGAACGCTGACGCACCCATCGAAGAGCTGCACAAATACTACCTACGCCGGGTTAATATCGAACTGGATGAGTATGCTGGCGTACTCAATGTTGAGGTGCAGGGCTATACCCCCGAGTTCGCCCACGATATGGCTCAAATGCTGTTGGAAGCTGGCGAAGACCATATGAACCAGATGGGCCACCGCCTGGCAGATGAACAAGTACGCTTTCTGGAACAACAGATGGTCCGCCTGGAGGAGCGCTTTCGCGAGACGCGCTCTGAGCTGCTGGATTTCCAGAACGAGTATGGCCTGGTTTCACCCACTACCACTGTGGAAAGTTTGAACCAGGTAGTGGCCACGCTGGAAGGAGACTTGGCCCGCCTGCAAGCCCAGCGGGATGCACTCGCAAGTTTCCAGAGTTCGCAATCCGCTGAGCTGCGCCAAGTAGAGCGCAACATCACCGCACTGCGTGATCAGATCAGCGAACAGAGTGAGCGCTTGGCCCAAGCCGCCGGCGGCGCCCTAAACCGCGTCTCCGCCGAATATCAAACGCTGGAACTGCAAGCCCAGTTCGCCCAGGAAACCTACTCCAGCGCCCTGGCATCTCTCGAAAACACCCGCCTTGAAGCCGCCCGTCAACTCAAACAGGTAAGCGTGCTGCAAAGCCCGCTGTTCCCCGAGTACCCCACAGAGCCCAACCGGCTTTATAACAGCAGTGTCTTTGCTATCATTACTATCTTCCTGGCCTTTATCTTCAGTATGATATTGATGATTGTGAAAGATCACCGAGACTAAAAGTGGTGAGTGGTGCAGGATGCCTGATTTCGATGGTATTGCCCGGGCGGCCAACCGCCGCCACTCGCGGGTGCCTTTTTGCTCGTCCCTCGCAAAACGTTACCACGCGCTACATATGGGGCTTATACGCCGTATCAGAATTTCTCAACTGCCTGAGAATGCATAAACCATCGTGAGTGATGGGTTTCGTAGCGCGTGGTAACGAATTCGTGAGGAACGAGCAAATGAGGCACCCGCGGAAGAAGACGCACAGCGGCTTCCAGATACGGCTACGTAACTGATCAAAATGAAGGAGCTTCATGCTCGATATTCTCCACCACGGCGGCGCTACCGGTGTCACAGGCAGCTGTCACCAGCTGATACTCAACAGCGAACATTCACTCCTTATTGATTGTGGCCTTTTCCAAGGCGAAGACGCCGCCAAAGACAGCTTCGAACAGCTACAAATCGAATTTGATATTGCAACAGTTAAAGCCTTGGTCATCACCCACGTGCATATCGATCACGTAGGGCGGTTACCGTATTTGCTGGCGGCGGGTTTTAAAGGTCCAATTATTTGCTCAGAGCCTTCCGCCAAGCTACTGCCGCTCGTTATTGAAGACGCGCTTAAAATTGGCTTTACCCGCAATGCTGATCTCATAAATCGTTTCCAGGCCCAACTTGAATCACAGATTGTCAGCGTGCCCTATGGTAAATGGCACAGCGTTGTTAATGATTCTATCGGCACAACACGCATAAAACTTAAGCGGGCAGGGCACATTTTAGGTTCTTGCTACGTTGAAGTGGCTTATCAGGATGCAACAACCCGTGAAAAAGAGCGTGTAGTATTTTCTGGCGACCTAGGCGCCCCTCACGCACCGCTGTTACCTGCGCCGCAGTCACCGCATGGATGTGACCAATTGGTGCTGGAAAGCACCTACGGCAACCGTACTCACCCTGACCGCCGCCAGCGCCAAGCAGTATTAAAGAATGCGATAGAACACGCGCTGGCTAACGGCGGCACCGTAATAGTGCCCGCATTTAGTATTGGCCGTACTCAAGAATTGCTCTACGAGCTTGAAGGTATTGTTACCAGCGCTAAAAAAAGCCAGTGGAAAAATCTGGAAATTATTGTCGATTCACCGCTAGCCGCACGCTTTACCAAGGTTTACCGCGAGCTAAAACCTTTTTGGGATAAAGAGGCGCAGACACGCTTGGCCAGCGGCCGTCATCCGCTCAACTTCGCCAATCTATACACGGTAGATAGCCACGCAGAGCATGAGCAAACGGTTGAGTACTTAGCCAAAACAGGCAGGCCCGCCATCGTAATTGCCGCCAGTGGTATGTGTTCAGGCGGGCGTATCATGAATTACCTAAAAGCCATGCTAAGTGATGCTCGTCATCAAGTACTGTTTGTAGGCTACCAGGGCGCAGGGACGCCAGGGCGGGATATTCAGCAATATGGCCCTAACGGTGGCTGGGTAGTCATCGACGGCGAACGGATTGATATAAATGCCGGTATAACCTCTATCAGCGGCTACTCCGCCCACGCGGATCAAAAAGATCTGCTCAACTTCGTAAAACGCATGCGCCACTGGCCCAGCACCATCCGTCTGGTGCATGGTGACCAACCTGCCCGTGAAACCTTGAAAAGAGAACTGGAAAGCCTCTATAAGAACAAAAGCAAGAGCGTAACGGTGATGAGCTAGCCAGTCCCAAATGTGTGCTTCTCACGCGTAAAGTATCCTAAAAAAGCATGGAATTTAAATCCCATTTGGAATTCGCTGCAATGGAAGATTGGAATAGTAATTTTGAGAAAAAAGCTTCTGATAAGGAATACCTTTCTTTAATAAAATTATCCGAAGATGTTTTAGGACAGGAAAGCTTTACTGCTTGGCACTATATCCAATATATATCCGCCTTATATTCATTAGGTTTAAAAGGGAGAGGTGCAGAAGTCACTCTTGAAGCGATTGAAATATTTCCAGATGATCTTTCATTAAGAATTCAATATGCTGAGAATGCGATGTTCTCTTCTAGCTGGGACGCCGCAATTTCACGCTGGCAGTATATAGTAAATAATTTTAACAGTTACCCAGAAGGCGTTTTTTGGAGATTGGCGCTTTCTTATATCAAAGCGCTCAGGTTTAGGGAAGCCAGACGCATAGCCGATGAAATTGAAAGCAAATATGGTGTTAGTCAAAAGCTTAATGATTTGATGTCATTAATTGACTCGTCAGAAGCACAAAAGTATATAGTTGATGTTAGAGTAAAGTCGTCGCATTATCCTTGCCATATAGATAAAGTTACAGAAAATAAAAATATAGGGAAAAGTAAAGATTTTATAAAGTATAGATTATTTGGCTGGGTAAAAGTTCCGAAAGGAAAAAAATGCCTATTAGCAGTCAAAAATAATAAAAATGAAGTGGTTTATCTCGATTTCAATGTTAATAGGGGCGATGTTAAAAAGCATTTTGAAAAGCAGGGTGATGATAATGTTGAAGTGAAATGCGGCTTTGACTATTACATCGATATTTCTGAAGGCGCTTACATAGGTATCTTGGTAGAGGAAACCGAAGAGTGGCTTTTACAGCTTGAACTCATTGGTTTACAAAGTGTCTTGGAAGGAGAAAAAGGTTGGC
Organism: Vreelandella zhanjiangensis DSM 21076; assembly: GCF_000377665.1. Lineage (GTDB taxonomy): Bacteria > Pseudomonadota > Gammaproteobacteria > Pseudomonadales > Halomonadaceae > Vreelandella > Vreelandella zhanjiangensis. The sequence continues at coordinate 134,749 of NZ_KB898646.1, forward strand.
TTTTTCTAGATAACGACGCCAATGAAAGTGTTAACCAGTTCACTGGCAAAGCATTACTTTCTGAAGATATGTTCTTAGCATGGAAGATATATGCCGATAATCTTCTTGAATTTCAGAAAAGATTAAACCTTATACATTTTGTTGCCAGCTCAAAGGAAGCCGTGCTTCCTCAGTATTATCCTCACCCAAGAGGCTCTACAAATGTTTTTGAACAAGTAAGTGGTCTGCTTAAGAGTAAGCAGGTTAATAGCGTTAGTGTTACGAAGTTGATGTCGAATAAAGAAGGTGCTTATTATAAAACAGATACGCATTGGAGCGATTATGGTGCTTATTTGGCTTACCTTTCCATTATGGAAAGAGGCGGCTTTAAAGAGGTAATTAAAAATATTAACTTCAACGAAATCGAAGTCACAGGAGACTTAGGTTCAAAGCTGCATCCTGAAAGAAGATCCCTAAAGAAAGTACACTTTTATGATGGACCCAAGGCTGTATGTGTTTTTGATAATAGAGTTTCAGGTGCAGGATCCATAACGATTTGGAAAAATCCTGATGCGTATTACTCCAAAACAGCAGTGTTGTTTGGAGATAGCTTTTTGAAATCTGGTTGCTTGGCGAATTATTTTACTTATTCTTTTGTCCGTGTAGTGGTTATAAATCTACCTGGCTCTTTAATTGAAGAAATTGTATCTTATGAATCGCCTGATGTTGTGGTTGTGCAAACTAACGATAGATATCTTCTAACGCCCGGTAAGATATATGAGAAAGTAAGTTCTCACGAATCGCCCGTTTCTCTAAAAGTATCGTCTTTTTCGGAAATGGAGAGGAATGATATGATGAAAAATATTTCAGCCTATTCCGAAGAGCATTTTTATAAAAATAAAATGTTAGAGATTCTCGATAAATTGTCTGATCGTAAATCAAAAGCTAGTTGTTAGAAATTGTTTTTATTTAAGTTTAGGTGCTGAAAAGTAGCGACGGCAACTGCATCTATCTGGATTACCAAAAACACTGCGCTGTGCTGGAAAAGCCCCGCGTGGTGTAGGTAGAGTCACAAATGTCGAACCCCAAATATCACTGGCTTTCAATAGTACATGATCGAAATCAAACACCTCTACAAGCGCTACCATAATCACCATGGCAGCGATTGGGTACTCAAGGATATCAACGTCACGATTCCCAGCGGTGTAAGCGTCGGGTTGATCGGCGCCAACGGTGCCGGTAAATCGACTTTGCTGCGTCTAATTGCCGGCATGGATTCGCCCGAACGCGGGGAAGTCATTCGCCATAGCCGAGTTTCCTGGCCCGTCGGTCTTACCGGCGGTATGCAGAGTAATATGACTGGCCGCCAGAACGCCAAGTTTGTTGCGCGCGTGCAAGGTAGCAGCTCCGAGGAAGTACAGCGTGTTATTAATTTTGTAGAAGACTTCGCTGAAATAGGCTCAGCTTTCGACGAGCCTATTCGCACCTACTCTTCAGGTATGCGCTCGCGCATATCTTTTGGCTTATCGTTGGCATTCGATTTTGATGTCTATATTTCCGATGAAGCTACCGCTGTCGGCGACCGCGCGTTTAAAGCGAAAGCCAAAGAGCTTTTTGAATCTAAAATAGGCAAAGCCTCTTTGATAATGGTGTCCCATTCGGAAGGCATTCTGAAAGACCTTTGCCAGGCCGGTTTATACCTCAAAGGTGGAAGTGCCTATTGGTATGACGATATTAACGAAGCTATCGCCGCCTATCACGCCGATGTAGACGCGAAGAAAAAAGCCGGTGAAAGCGATTTACCTACCGATGTTATCGGTGCAAGGCACTATCTGGCTGAATGTCACCAGATTCTGAAAGGTGCCCAGGAAACCTTGAAAGATCTGGTAGAAGAGGGTGCGCCTGAGGAACAAATCAAGGCCGCCAGGCAGGAAGTCGATACGGCGGGCAAAACGGCCAGAGAAGTCCGCTTGCACCTGGAAGCATTGGAAGAAAAACAGCGCAACGAAAAGCAGAAGTCAGCTTAAGCCACAAACCGAACGCCACTGTTGTTTAATAAGCGCAAAGTAGATGAAAAATATGCACGTTAAAACCTTTTTAATTACTGGCGGTGCCGGTTTTATTGGCTCTGCGGTAGTGCGTGAACTGATTCACAATACTAAGCACACCGTTGTTAATATCGATAAGCTTACCTATGCAGGCAATCTTGAATCACTTGCCAGCATTGAAGGTAGTGATCGGTATACCTTCGAGCAAGCTGATATTTGCGATGCACAGGCCATGCAGCGGCTATTTGAGAAGTATCAGCCCGATGTGGTGATGCATCTGGCAGCAGAAAGCCATGTAGACCGCTCTATCGATGGCCCCGCCGAGTTTATTCAAACCAACGTGGTAGGCACCGCCGTGCTGCTGGAAGCCGCCCGCAGCTATTGGAATGGTTTGGAAGGCGAGCGCCGGGCGGCGTTTCGCTTTCACCATATCAGTACCGATGAAGTATACGGCGACCTGGAAGGCACCGACGATCTTTTCACCGAACAGACGCCCTATGCGCCAAGCTCCCCCTATTCCGCCAGCAAGGCCAGTTCGGATCACCTGGTACGCGCCTGGCAGCGCACCTATGGCCTACCCACATTAGTAACTAACTGCTCCAACAACTACGGCCCGTACCACTTCCCTGAAAAGCTCATCCCGCTGATGATCCTCAACGCCCTGGCAGGCAAACCCCTGCCGGTATACGGCGACGGTCAGCAAATCCGCGATTGGCTTTTTGTTGAAGACCATGCCCGTGCACTCATCAAGGTCGCCACCGAAGGTAGCGTAGGTGAAACCTACAACATCGGCGGGCACAACGAGAAAGCCAATCTCGCGGTCGTCGAGACCCTTTGCGACCTGCTGCAAGAACTAGTGCCCCAGGAAACGTCATACCGTGAGTTGATCACCTTCGTTACCGACCGCCCAGGGCACGACGTACGCTACGCCATCGACGCTAGCAAGATCGAACACGAACTCGGCTGGGTGCCACAAGAAACGTTTGAGACCGGCCTACGCAAAACCGTGCAGTGGTACCTAGTCAACGAAACCTGGTGGAAACGCGTACAAGACGGCAGCTACCAAGGCCAACGCTTAGGCAGCCTATAAACCAGTAACGTATGCGGAAGGCACTATGGAGCTGGCGCACCATACCCGTAGCGCGTGGTAAGCGCCAGCGCACCCGCGGGAGCACCGCATCAGCGGTGCCGAAGTGGGCACGGCGACATAATCAAGGCGGCTGGCGCCGCCCCCGCGGGTGCCTCCAACGCTCGTTCCTCGCGCTTACGTTACACCGCGCTACGAAAAGGCACATATCAGGTTTTGTAGCGCGGCGTAAGCGTTAGCGCACCCGCGGGATAGCTTGAAGCGGGGCACCAAAAAGGATTTACCCATGAATATCTTCATCACCGGCGGCAACGGCCAGGCCGGCTTCGAGCTACAACGCCAATTTGCCATCTTCGGCAACATCCTTGCCCCCACACGCCAGGAACTCGACTTAACCAACGCCCAAGCCGTTGATACCTATCTTGCCAAGCACAAACCCGCTCTAATCCTCAACGCCGCTGCCTACACAGCCGTTGATAAAGCCGAAAGCGAACCCGAGCAGGCAAGGCGTTTAAACGCAGAGCTACCCGCGCAACTGGCCCAATACGCCGCCCAGCAAAATATTACCCTGGTGCACTACTCAAGCGACTACGTATACCCCGGTAACGGCGAAACGCCATGGCAGGAAGATAGCCCCACTGGCCCGCTAAGCATATACGGCCAAACCAAGCTGGAAGGGGATAACGCCATCACTGAAAGCGGCGCCAACCACCTGATTTTTCGTACCAGCTGGGTATACGCCGCTCGCGGCAACAACTTTATGAAAACCATGCTGCGCCTGGGCCGCGAACGCGAAGCGCTAAGCATCGTGAACGACCAGATAGGCGCGCCAACCCCCGCACGCCTAATCGCCCAAGTCACAGCGCTTGCTTTCACTCCTCACACCTCACACCTCACACCTCACTTAACATCTGGCATCTACCACTTGGCCCCACACGGCGAAACCAGCTGGCACGGCTTTGCCTGCGAAATCTTCAGCCAAGCCGCCAAGGCAGGCCAGGAGCTGGCGATTACGCCCGAGAGCACCACTGGCATACCCACGGCAGACTACCCAACCCCAGCCCAGCGCCCGCTCAATTCACGTATGGGCCTGGTGAACCTTGAAGCTGCGCTCGGGGTCACACTACCCACTTGGCAACAACAGCTAGCGCTAACGCTACGCGAATACTGTGAAGAGTGAAGGGTAAATGAGTAGGGTGTCGATGCCCTTACGCCTCACTCCTAACGCCTTACACAGAAGTACTCACGGATGACTGATATGAACTCCCCACACTCCACTTCCAACCCTTCACAAAGAAAGGGTATTATCTTAGCCGGCGGTTCAGGCACGCGCTTACATCCTATTACGCGCGGCGTATCCAAACAGCTGTTACCCGTCTACGACAAACCGATGATCTATTATCCGATCTCGGTATTAATGCTAGCAGGCATCCGCGAAATTCTGATTATCTCTACGCCAGAAGACCTGCCTCAATATCAAAACCTGCTGGGTAGTGGTGAAGACTTCGGCCTGCATTTTGAATATGCCGAACAACCCACCCCCGATGGCTTGGCGCAGGCATTCATCATCGGTGAAGAATTTATAGGCAATAGCCCTGTTTGTTTAGTACTAGGCGATAATATCTTTCACGGCCAGCACTTTTCTGAACAGCTAAAACGCGCCAGTGGACAGCCCAGCGGTGCCACGGTGTTTGGCTATTTGGTTAAAGACCCAGAACGCTTCGGCGTCGTGGAATTTAACGAAGCAGGCAAGGCCATCTCGATTGAAGAGAAACCTAAAAAGCCCAAGTCTGCCTATGCCGTCACTGGCCTTTATTTCTACGATAACGATGTCGTTAAAATAGCCAAAGAGGTTGAACCCTCCGAGCGTGGCGAGCTGGAAATTACCAGCGTTAACAACGCTTATCTTCAACAGGATAATTTGCGTGTTGAGCGCTTGGGACGAGGCTTCGCCTGGCTGGATACCGGCACCCACGATAGCCTGCTGGAAGCCAGCCAATACGTGCAAACCATTGAACATCGCCAAGGCTTGAAAATCGCCTGCCTGGAAGAAATCGCCTGGCAAAATGGCTGGATCAGCGATGAGCGCCTAGCCGAACTAGCCAAGCCGCTTGCCAAGACCCAGTACGGCCAATATCTCCAGCGCCTTATAAAGGTGAGGAGTAAGGCGTGAGGAGTTTTGCGCTTCAACACCAACACCTCACATTTTACCCCTCACTCCTTACGGTTTAACTATGCACTACGAAAAACTTGCCATTCCCGATGTCGTTCTTCTCACTCCTAAAGTTTTTGGTGATGAGCGCGGCTTCTTTTTGGAAACATTCCGCCAAAATGAATTTGAAGCGCACTGCGGTAACTATCAATTTGTGCAGGATAACCACAGCAAATCGGCCCAGGGCATTTTGCGCGGCCTGCATTACCAGTTAAGCCAGCCCCAGGGCAAATTGGTGCGCGTTACGCGTGGCGAAGTGTTCGATGTAGCAGTGGATATGCGTAAAAGCTCGCCCACCTTTGGGCAGTGGGTAGGTGTCACGCTAAGTGAGGAAAACAAGCAAATGCTTTGGGTGCCTCCCGGTTTTGCCCATGGCTTCTACGTTACGAGTGACGAAGCCGAATTCCAATATAAATGCACCGACTATTACGCTCCTGGTGACGAAGTCTCGCTTCGCTGGGACGACCCCGAACTGGATATCAAGTGGCCAATTAATCAAACGCCCCAGCTTTCTGGAAAAGACCAGCAAGGCATTGCGTTCATTAATGCACCCACTTTTGATTAATACATTCGGCAATTTTCCTGCTTGCTTTTGCATCTAAAACAAGCGCGTGAACAGTGGTAACTCAAGACAATGAATATTACGATTTTTGGGACCGGCTACGTTGGCTTGGTAACGGGCACATGCTTGGCGGATGCGGGGCATCATGTCATGTGTGTCGATGTCGACAAGAGCAAAATCGACCGGCTTAACGAAGGTATTATTCCCATCTTCGAGCCGGGTCTGGAACAGATGGTCCGTCAGAATGTAGAAAGCGCTCGCTTGTCTTTCACGACGCAAAGCGAGGAAGCAGTACGTTTTGGAACGCTTCAGTTTATTGCCGTGGGTACACCGCCCGGGGAAGATGGCAGTGCCGACCTGCAATATGTGCTGCAGGTAGCTGAAACCATCGGCCGTCACATGGATGACTATAAGGTCGTCATCAACAAATCAACAGTACCTGTAGGTACTGCTGAAAAAGTGCAAGTCAAGATAGCGAAAACCCTTCAAGAGCGGGGCATTGAGCTGGATTACGATGTTTGCTCCAACCCTGAGTTTCTTAAGGAAGGCGCTGCCATTGAAGACTTTACGCGTGGCGCCCGCATTGTGGTGGGTACCCGCAGTGAAAAGGCCATCAAGCTAATGCGCGAATGCTATGCGCCCTACAACCGTAACCGTGAAAAAATCATGATTATGGATGTGCGTAGTGCCGAGCTAACCAAATACGCCGCCAACGCCATGCTAGCCACCAAAATCAGTTTTATGAATGAAATGGCCAATTTAGCCGAGCGCTTAGGGGCGGATATTGAGCAGGTGCGCCAAGGAATTGGCTCTGACCCCCGTATTGGGTATCACTTTATTTACCCAGGCTGCGGTTATGGCGGTTCCTGCTTTCCTAAGGATGTACAAGCCTTAAGCCGTACCGCTCAGCAAGTAGGCTACAAGGCCGAGATGTTAGAAGCCGTAGAAGCTATTAATGAACGGCAGAAGCACACCTTATTTGAAAAGCTGAGTAGAGCGTTTAATGGCGAGCTGGAAGGTAAAAAGATTGGCGTATGGGGCTTAGCCTTCAAACCGAATACTGACGATATGCGCGAAGCGCCCAGCCGAGTGTTGATGGAGTCGTTGTGGGAAGCAGGTGCACAAGTGTATGCCTACGACCCTGAAGCCATGCCTGAAACACGCCATATTTACGGTGATCGTGACGATCTAACGCTATGTGAGCGTATGGAAGAAGCCATTGAGGGCGTTGATGCTCTGGTGATATGCACTGAATGGAAGCAGTTCAGAGCGGTAAATTTACATGGAGTGTCAAAGGCTATGAAAACGCCTGTTGTGATTGATGGTCGAAATTTGTTCAGCCCGTTAGCGGCGAAAGAGGCGGGGATAACGTATGTCAGTGTAGGACGATAAGCCGAGCGAAAGTAAAATAGTTAGTTTTTCAAAACATTTTTTTAATTTTAGAGTGATCAATATGAAAGATACTAAAATCGCAGTAATTGGCTTGGGTTATGTAGGGCTTCCACTGGCAATCGAATTTGGAAAGCAGTACTCCACTATCGGTTTCGATATTAAATCTCACCGTATCAAGGAACTGAATGAAGGCATTGATAATACCCGCGAAGTAACGGCGGATGACCTGAAATCAGCGCCTCAATTAAGCTTCACCAGCGTAGAAGATGATATTCGTGAAGCAAATGTTTACATCGTCACGGTACCCACTCCTATTGATGATCACCGCCAGCCTGACTTAACGCCGTTGGTAAAGGCTTCCGAGCTGCTAGGCCGCGTGATCAATAAGGGCGACGTAATCATCTATGAATCTACCGTTTATCCCGGTGCTACAGAAGAAGACTGTATTCCAGTGGTAGAGCAGGTTTCCGGGCTAGTGTTCAACCAGGATTTCTACGCAGGCTACAGCCCGGAGCGTATTAACCCAGGTGATAAAGAACGCCCCGTTTCTAAAATCATGAAAGTGACTTCTGGCTCGACACCAGAAATCGCTGAGTTTGTTGATCAGCTCTATAAAAGCATCATTACTGCAGGTACTTTCAAGGCTAGCAGCATCAAAGTAGCAGAAGCTTCAAAAATTATTGAAAACACCCAGCGCGATGTAAACATTGCGTTAATAAACGAGCTTTCAATGATTTTTAGTCATTTGGGTATTGATACAAACGATGTCATCGAAGCAGCTGCAACCAAGTGGAATTTTATCAAGCTTCAGCCAGGGCTGGTAGGCGGGCACTGTATAGGTGTAGATCCTTACTACCTAGTGCATAAATCCATGTCGGTTGGCCATATTCCCGATATTATTCGTAAGGCACGTGAAATCAACGATGGTATGGCGCGATTTGTAGCAACCAAGTTGATCAAAGCCATGATCGAAAAAGGTCAGCTGATCAAAGGCGCCAAGGTGCTGGTTATGGGCATGACATTTAAAGAGAACTGCCCGGACATCCGTAACACCAAGGTGATTGACCTGATTACCGAGCTTCAATCCTACAGCATGGATGTTGATATCTACGATCCGTGGGTAGATCCGTTAGAAGCCGAGCATGAATACGGCGTTAGTATGGTGCCTAATCTCAACGAAGGTGAGTATGACGCTGTGATTGTTGCCGTGGCTCATAATGAGTTTAAGGAAATGGGTAGTGGTATTTATAAGCTGGGCAAGGATGTGACGACCTACCTTGATATGAAGAATGTGCTTGGTAATGAAGGCAAGGGTGAAGTGAGGCTTTAAGATGAACGATATAATGTTTAATAATCTAGAAAATAAATATATAGAGTTAGTTAAGAATTCGGAGTTGTTCGATTCAGAGTGGTATGCTGCTCGATATCCAGATGTTAGTATGTCTGGTTTAGAACCTATATATCATTTTTTAAAGTATGGGACAGTTTTAAGTCGTGATCCTGGCCCTAAGTTTTCTTCTTCATTTTATTATGATGTCAAAGGGTGGGTGCGTCGACAAGGAATGAATCCCCTTTTACATTTTCTAACGCGCAATAAACCTAGTTTACCTAAGCCAGACAACGTTCTTTGGTCTGCTAATAAGGTTGCTGAGAAAGGCGATCATGATTTAGCAATTAATCTTGCTAAGCAAAATCTACCTGATGAACTTCACTATACAATTAATTTGCTTGAAGCAAATAAATATTTGATGAGTAATGATGAAAGTAAATGGCTAAAGGCATTAAATACCTACCTTAGCCATTTTAACGTAGCCCCATTAAAGTTGACAGAGTCTTCAGATAAAGGCTTATTGGCAAGGTTTTATTGTCATGATTTTAACAATACTAGTGAAGGGCCCCTCATCACAGTTATAATGCCAGTATGGAATTCTGAGGATACGATTTTATATGCGGCAAAGTCTATATTAAATCAATCATGGAGGAATATTGAGTTAATTATAGTTGATGACTGCAGTACAGATAAAACATGGAAGGTTTTAAAGTCAATAAAATCCCAAGATTCGCGAGTAAAAATTTTTAAAAATAAAGTCAACGTTGGACCTTATGTTTCAAAAAATATAGGTTTAACTCATGCCCAAGGTGATTATATCACCGGCCATGATGCTGATGATTGGGCTCATCCCCAGCGGCTTGAAAAACATTACGAATTAATTAAAAAGCATAATTTTCCTAGGGCGAGTCTTACCCATATGGTAAGAGTAAGGCCGGATGGTTATTTCGGGCATATAGGCAAAATTACAGGTTTTTCATTTGACGGTGCTGCACGTAAAGCATCGATATCTTGTATGTTTGAAAGAGATTTTGTTAAAAATACGTTAGGTTTTTGGGATTCCGTTAGATTTGGTGCTGATAGTGAGATGATCGCGCGAGCTGAAAGGCTTCTAGGTGATGAGTTCAAGAACTTTAAACAAATTGGAATGATTTGCTTAGATTTAGAAACTAGTTTAACTAATGATCCTGAGCATGGAATTAGATCTAATAATGGTGGTTTGTCAATTACCAGGAAAAGTTATAGAGAATCATGGGTAAAGTGGCATGACGAAGTTCTAAATTTTGATAATGCATATCTAGAGTTCCCACTTATAAATCATCGGTATTTTGCCGACGGTTCTATGAGAGTTCCTTATAACCTCGCAAAAAAAATTTAAGGTGCATAGATGGCTAACTGGAGGCTAGAAAACAATTGTATTTTTTTGTCATATCAGAATAATGATTTTTTTTGGAAAATGCCAGATGGATACTCTTTACCAAGTGAAGAGGTCTTATCATTAGTCGAATTTCTACTTTTTAGTCCATACGGCATAAAAGTAGATGTTATTAAAAAAAATACTATAAAGCAACATCGCACTGCCTTAGCTTTCTCAGGTGGAGTTGACTCAGCTGCGGCTTATAATTTGTTAGAAGAACCAGTAGCTATATATACGCAGGTGGCATCTCCTAGTAAGCTACATAAACAAGAAAACGCTCTTTTGGCTTTGAAAGAAGTCAATGGTATAAGTGTGCTAACAAATCAAGATGAGCTGCCTGAGCTATTCGGTAAGAAAAAGGGATTTTATGGATTAGCTGGTTGGACAGTTCCATCGATATTACTGTCTGAGCATTTTGGTTTTAATACTTTTTCTGATGGTAATATATTGGAGTTTGTTTATCTTCGCTCTAAGCATGGACATGGAACATTATATAATGAGCCAGACTATTCAGCCGTGCATGAAGCCTTTGCTAAGTTAAACTACCATTATTGTATGCCGTGTGCTGGCTTGACAGAAATTGTGACAACCTATATTGCAAAAGACTTTAAGTATGCTATGGGCTGTATGAGAGGAGAATCGGGGAAGCCATGCTTGAACTGTATGAAGTGTTATAGAAAGATGGCTATACAAGGTAATTGTATATCAACCAATCCTGAGGCTGAAAAAATTTTAAGCAAAGAGTGGATACCGGTTTTAGCTAGTTTGCTTTGGGCAAGAGATAACAAAGGCCTGAGCCATCCTGTATTAAATGAACTAGATAAGGACTATCGATGGGTAGAGAACTGGTATGAAAAATCGTTGGAATTTATTCCACTACATATAAGAGGCGATTTTTTAAATAAGTTGCAGTCTTACCATGTGCTTAAGCTAGAAGACGTACGTTCTCTTCAAGTTTGGAGTTCAAGTGTCCATGATTAAAGTTGAAGGTAACACTGCTTTTGTTTTATGGAATAGAGATTTAGAAGATTTTTTTGATAAAAATAATTTATATTTAGGTTATCCTTGGAAAGTTAAAAATGTTGTTAAATATGGTACAGAACTGAGTTTCAATAAAGACTTAACTGTTGAGCCTCACTCTTGTATGGCGCAAGGCCGTTTTTATAGCGCTGGCGCATTTTCTTATTGCAGAAGTAAGTTAATACCATCCGATTTTCGTGTTGGTCGCTATTGCAGTATTGCTCCAGGAGTTGAGTTATCTGATCAGGATCATCCACTTGATCGACTATCAACTCATAGTTTTACTTTTAAAGAACACGCAAAAACTTTAGCTAGAAAGCATGGTAAGGAAGTCCTTATACATGGTTTTAAAACTTTAAGAGAGGCTCCAAAGATTGGTAATGATGTGTGGATTGGAAAAGATGCGTTAATAAAAAGAGGGATTAAAGTTGGTAATGGTGCTGTCATAGCCCAACGATCAGTTGTTACAAAAGATGTGCCTGATTATGCTATAGTAGCAGGCTCTCCTGCTAAAATAATAAGATTTAGGTTTGATGAAAAATTAATATCAAGGCTAAACGAAGTTAAATGGTGGAATTATTCATATTTCGATTTTGCTGATATAGATGTTACTAACGTTGAGCTGTTTTTAGATGAGCTTGAAAACAGGATATTAAAACGCGATATTCCATTGCTTCCTTATAAAGAGAGTTTATATGAAAAAATAATAAGTAGTTTATAATCGCGTGATTCTGTGTTTTTTTAGCTAAAATCTGAGGTGTTATTTTGGATAAGATTGTAATCCTTACAAGGTTTTCTGTTATAAGTAGTAATAAGGCTGGAACTGTTGTGGCGTCAGGAGCAAAAAACGTTGATGATTATATAAAAGCTATTTTAAATGAAAAAAGGCTGAAAGAGAGATTTGAGGTATTTGAAAATATTACTGCTTGCTCAATTGAAAATTTAACTTGTCCTGGTGTTGATTTACATTTTGTCGTTTTAATTTCCGACCTTTTACCTATAAAGTATCAAGAAAGATTAAAGAAAAGGCTAATCCTTATTCAGGAGAGATCGTCTGCTAATACAAGTGTTATCAAAGTTAAGTCTGGCTTGCAAAACGTAGATAGTGAAGTAGGGTATACTACTATAAATGAAGCAGCTAACAGTTATATAGACTCATTGATGTTCAGTTGCAAACGAGTTAAATTCGCTACAGTGCGATTAGACGATGATGATGCTTTATCAAAAAATTATGCCTTAGAACTATCGAAGTATATAAAAGAAGACTTTGTGGGTTTTCCTATTAGTTTCCCATACGGTTATCAAGGAATATACGATAATGGAAAGATTGTTGACCTTCGTGACATGTATATTCCTAATATTGCATTAGGACTGGCATTTATTAATTGCTATGATTCTTCTTTAGGTTATCTTGATAAAGTAAAAAATGTTTATATGCTAGGTAACCATAGTTTTATATATCAGTCTAAACCATCTATAACTGATTCAACCGATCACTACTATATTAGAACTATTAATAATAGTAATGACTCTGGAGTAATTGGTTTTCATAAAGACTTGCCTGTTCCTTATTGCCAAGAGCCATCTCTTGATGGGTTTTCTTTCTTGGATATAGATAGTAGTAGTTTAAGAGAAAAACATGATGGGTGGAATGATCGCTACGTGATGAAGAAAAGATTAGTTTATTCTTCACCGCTGATCGCCAAAATGTCTTCTAAAAACAAAGCTTAGATTTTGTTGTATTCTTTGACTGTTATATTTGCGAGGACTCATGAAAGATAATTATAATGATATTATGAATTTGCTAAAAGAATTATCTGTAAATCAGTTAAATATTCAAAAAGAACAAAAAAAAATGCTGGAAAATAATTATACGCAAATTGAAAGTCTTATTTGGTTAAAAAAGCAGTTGAAATTGAAAGGTCGTTTGCCCCCGTTAAGAGGTTGGGCTGCTTCTCCCGATTTTTTGCTGAAGCTTCATTCTCATATTTTAAATACCCGTCCTTATAATGTTGTTGAATTTGGAAGTGGCGCATCAACAATAGTTATAGCTGATGCGTTGAGGCAAAACGGTGTTGGGCGACTTTTATCAATGGAACATTCTCAATTTTATGCTAATCAGACCATAAGTTCTTTGCGTTCAGAATGTTTGAACTCATGGGTAGATATACGTATTAGTAATTTAGTTGCTTGGAATGGTTTTCATATAAATGAAAGAGCTGATATGAAGCCTTCTATGTGGTATCAAAAAGAGCTTCTAACTGATGTTCAGAACATTTCATTAGTAGTTGTGGATGGCCCCCCGGCATCAACATGTCAGTATGCTAGGTATCCTGCATTACTCGCTTTAGAAAACCATCTTAGTGATGATGTACAAATTTGGATGGATGATGCCTCGCGTAAAGAAGAAAAAGTAATCTGTCAGAAATGGGCAGAGGATTATGGTTTTAATTTTGAGTTGCTATCTTTAGAAAAAGGTTTGGGTATATTGTGTTAGTTTTATGTTTAATTGACTTGGTGTTTTTATGCTCTTGTAAGATTCTCTTTAATAAATGCTGTTGTTAATTGAGTTTTTAAAGTGCTTTGTTTGAAATGCGGTTTGTTGGTTTGCTGAAGCTCTCAAAAAAAATCAGTGGGTTAATGTTATCTAAGTTGATTTGTTTTAGCTGTAGAGTATTTAAAGTAATAAAATAGAAGAAAAGTTTCAATGCTAGACTATTTCGAATAAACTAAATTTAAACTAATGGTATTATTTATGTGCGGAATTGTTGGCGCGGTCAGCGCAAAGGAATGTACGAAATTCTTACTCGCAGGGTTATCCACTCTTGAGTATCGCGGTTACGATTCGGCAGGTTTGGCCTTATTGCCTGTTGATGGTGCTAATAGCTTACAGCGTGCTCGTGCTAAAGGGCGAGTAGCAGAACTGGCGGCCAAAGTAGCCGATGAGGATTTGAAAGGTAATGTGGGTATTGCCCATACTCGTTGGGCTACTCATGGCGTACCTGCTGAACGTAACGCTCACCCGCATATCTCTGCAGGCTTGGCCGTAGTGCATAACGGCATTATCGAAAACTACGAAGCTTTGCGTGAGCAGTTGCAGGGCTTGGGGTATGAATTTACTTCCGATACCGATACGGAAACCATTGCTCACTTGATTCAAGCTTGCTTTAAGGGCGAAATTGGCGAACCGGCTGAAAGCCTGTTTTCTGCTGTGCAGTGCGCCGTAGCGTATCTGAAAGGGGCATTTGCCCTGGCCGTGATTAGTGAAGAAGAACCGGATTGCCTGGTGGTTGCCCGTGAAGGCTCACCGTTGATGCTGGGTATTGCTGAAGATGGCCACTATGCGGCATCCGATGCCTCGGCACTGCTTTCTGTTACCAAGCAGATGATGTACTTGGAAAATGGCGATGTGGCGCGGCTAACCCGTGACTCCATTACCCTGGTGGATCGCATAGGCCAGCCCGCTCAGCGTGAAGTGGTTACCTCTACCTTGAATGCCGATGCCGTTGAGCTTGGCGATTATAACCACTACATGCAGAAAGAGATGTTTGAGCAGCCCCAGGCGTTGGGCAATACACTGGAAATGATCAGTGGGGCGGGGCAACTGCAGCCGGGTATTTTTGGTGCTGAGGCCCAGGCTGTGTTTGAGCAGGTCGATTCAGTGCTGATCCTAGCGTGTGGTACATCAAGCTATGCGGGTATGACCGCCAAGTACTGGATTGAGCAGGTGGCGGGTATTCCCTGCAATGTTGAAATTGCCAGCGAGTATCGCTATCGCCAGAGTGTTGCTAATCCTAAACAGCTAGTCGTGGTTATTTCCCAATCCGGTGAAACCGCCGATACATTGGCTGCGCTACAGCATGCCAAATCGTTAGGGCATACGCATACGCTGGCCATTTGCAATGTGCCTGAATCCGCCATCGTTCGGGAAACCGCGCTGCGCTTTATTACCCGTGCCGGGCCTGAAATTGGTGTGGCGTCTACCAAGGCGTTTACTACACAGTTAAGTGCGCTCTTCTTGCTGACGCTTCTTCTGGCCAAAGCTCATCAGCGTTTGAGTGAAAGTGACGAAAAAGCTTACCTGGATGAACTGCGCCACCTGCCTGTTGCGGTAGAAAAGGTGCTGGCGTTGGAGCCCAGCATTAAAGATTGGGCGCAGCAGTTTGCAAATAAGCATCATGCGTTGTTCCTGGGCCGTGGCCGCCATTTTCCGATTGCTTTGGAAGGCGCGCTTAAGCTTAAGGAAATCTCCTATATCCACGCGGAAGCTTATCCTGCGGGGGAGCTGAAGCATGGCCCCTTGGCACTGGTTGATTCAGAAATGCCGGTGGTTGTGGTGGCGCCTAATGATGAGATGTTGGAGAAGCTTAAGGCCAACATGCAGGAGGTTAGTGCTCGCGGGGGCCAGCTGTATGTGTTTGCCGATGGCGATAGCGCCGTTAAGTCATCCGAAGGCGTTAACGTGCTGATGATGCCGGAGCATTACGGGCTGCTTTCCCCGGTGTTACACGTAGTCGCGCTTCAGTTGCTCTCGTACCATGTTGCATTGGTGAAAGGTACGGATGTTGATAAGCCGCGTAATTTGGCCAAGAGTGTGACGGTCGAGTAGTGCCAATGGGCGTCGTTCCGACGCCTTTCTCGGGTGCCTCATTCGCTCCTCGTGCCTCGCGAGATTCGTTACCCCGCGTCACGGGTATTTGCCATATTCAAGGCGGGTATATTTCGTAGCGCGTGGTAAGCGAAGCGCACCTGCGGGAGCAGCGCTCAGCGGTGCTATATTGTTGGATGGGTGCCATGGGCGCCGTTCCGACGCCTCCCGCGGGTGCCTCATTTGCTCGTGCCTCGCAAGATTCGTTACCACGCGCTACGGGGTGAGCATTATTCGTTGTTGATGCATGTATTCGGCGACTTATACTGCCCACGATTCACGATTCACGATTCACGATTCACGATTCACGATTCACGATTCACGATTCACGATTCACGATTCACGATTCACGATTCACGATTCACGATTCACGATTCACGATTCACGATTCACGATTCACGATTCACGATTCACGATTCACGATTCACGATCCATCATTCAGGTAATCCAAAATGCGTAAATACTTCGGCACTGACGGCGTTCGCGGGCGCGTGGGTGAGTTTCCCATGACGCCGAGCTTTGCCATGAAGCTAGGTTGGGCCGCTGGCCAGGTATTGGGCGCTGAAGGCGTTAAAGAAGTTTTGATTGGGAAAGATACTCGGGCGAGTGGCTATATGCTTGAGTCCGCGCTGGAGGCGGGGTTTTCTGCTGCGGGTGTTAACGTGGCGTTAGTCGGTCCGCTGCCTACTCCTGGTGTTGCCTACCTTACCTCTACTTTTCGAGCTGATGCCGGGGTGGTGATTAGCGCCTCGCATAATCCGTTTTACGATAACGGCATTAAAATTTTCGCGCAGGGCGGTAACAAACTAACCGACCTCCAGGAGCAAGAGATCGAACGCTGGTTACAAGTAGCGCTGGATGGCGACATGACCTGTGTGGAATCCGACAAGTTAGGCAAGGCACGGCGCATTGATGATGCGGCCGGTCGTTATACTGAATACTGCAAAGCTAATCTGCCTGGTCATCTAAGTTTAAATGGCTTGAAGATCGTGGTTGATAGTGCAAATGGCGCTGCCTATAAGGTTGCGCCAGCGGTTTATCGTGAACTGGGCGCTGAGCTGATCAGTATTCACGATAAGCCTAATGGGCTGAATATCAATGCTGAATGTGGCGCTACCTCCATGCAGAGCCTTTGTGCCGCCGTGTTGGAGCACGAAGCTGACCTGGGCATTGCGCTGGATGGTGATGCAGATCGCCTCATGATGGTAGACCATACCGGCATCGTGGTAGATGGTGATGAGTTGCTTTACCTGTTGGCCAAGGATGCCAAGGCCGCAGGCTACACCGGCGGTGTAGTCGGCACCCAAATGAGTAATCTTGGGCTAGAACAGGCGCTTGCTACTATGGATATTCCCTTCAAACGGGCCAAGGTAGGCGACCGTTATGTAATGGAACAGCTTAAAGAAACCGGCTGGCGCCTGGGTGGGGAAGGCTCGGGCCATTTGTTGAGTCTGGACCATGCTTCCACCGGCGATGCCATTATTGCATCGCTGCGTGTGCTTACCTGTTTGCTTCAGCAACAGAAAACCCTATTTGAGGCCAAGCAGGGTATGCAGAAGCTGCCACAAACACTGATTAATGTGCGTTATACCGCCCATCAAGGCCATGAGCCTCTTGAAAATACTGCAGCAAAGCAGGCAGTGGCTGAAGTAGAGCAACAGCTTGGGCGAAGCGGCCGGGTGTTGCTGCGTAAATCGGGTACGGAACCATTGATTCGAGTCATGGTAGAAGCAGTGAATGCCGATCAGGCTCAGAAGTGTGCCCAGCACATTGCCGATGCGTTTGCTTGAGTAATTGTGAGGCTGTTTTGTAATAAGAGGTAATGACCTTTGACACTATCTTCAGCGCCTAGCTTGCCCCGGAAACCTGCATCAGATAAGGATGCGTCAGCCATCACCGAGATCGAACAGAGTCCTTGGTTCGATGCCGAGTGGTACTCGAAGCAGTACCCGGATGTAGCGGTTTCAGGCATGTCGCCAGCGGAGCACTATTTCGCGCTGGGAGAGGGCTGGGGGCGTCAAGCGGGCCCACGGTTTGATACAGAGTATTACCTTGAGCGTCATCAAGATGTTGCTCGCGCAAAAGTTAGCCCTTTATTGCATTTTATTCGAAATGGAGAGAAGGAAGGGCGCTCACCCATTCAGTTAATGGCATTCGATAAAGAAGAGCTGCTTTGGCAACAAACGGCTATCTCATCAGCGTTGAAGGCTTTGCATGGATTGCTTGCTCATCAAGACGCCTGGGAAGCCAGCTATGCAGCCTGGGCATTAGGCCGTTGGTATGCCTGGAAAGGAGAGTGGCAGCGCTGCGCAGATATACTTGCTAGCCGTCACCAGTACCATGACACAAAACCTGCTACGCCCGCCCCTTGGCTGCTGGAAGTGGAGGCCTTGATTCATTGCGGCCAGTTGGTAAATGCCTGGCAGCGCATACAGCAGTTGATAGCAGCTTACCCGGATTATCCAGATACCTCATTGGCGCTTTCCAATCTGCTGGCCGTTCAGGCCTCTATTCAAGAAGGGCGTACGGCCACCCAGGCTGATGCGCTTACAGAGCAGTTCCGTTTGCAGCATATCAACGCCCTGTTCCTGAAAGCCGATCTTCACCCTATCGCGCTTATAGACCCAAGCCAGCCACTAACGCTAGACAACCTGAAGGCGGAAAACCAAGCAATCACAGGCACAGTGGCATCAGATGATGGCTTGGTAAGTATCATTATGCCGGTATTCAATGCTGAAGCGCATTTGGCAACGGCATTGAGAAGCCTGGCCGAGCAGACCTATGCCAATCTAGAGGTGCTCGTGGTGGACGATGCCTCTACCGATGGCTCATTGACCATTGCTCAGGCCTTCAGCCAGGAAGATGCTCGCTTCAAAGTATTGAGCCAGCCAGCTAACCAGGGTGCTTATGCGGCACGTAATCGTGGACTTGCGGCCTCGAAGGGTGATTTTATCACCGTTCACGATAGTGACGACTGGTCGCATCCCCAAAAAATAGAGATGCAGGTGGCAGGGCTGATAAGTAATCCCGAATGGAACGTATGCAGTTCCGATATGGTACGTTGCTATAGCTCACTTCTGTTCAGGCGCTGGCGTGTCGAAGCTCTGGATGGTTGGATATATCGCAATACATCGTCATTGATGATGCGTCGGAAGGTTGTCGATAGTTTAGGCTATTGGGATAAAGTACGTTGTTCAGCTGATACCGAATACCTGCACCGCATTTGCGCAGCTTATGGTAATAAAACGCTTGGAGTTGTTCTTAAAGGGGTACCTTTGGCATTTTGTCGTGAACAACCTCAGTCTCTTAGTCAAACTAGTACCACACACTTGGTGACCCAATTTAATGGTATCCGCTTCGATTATATGCAAGCGGCAGCCCAATGGCATGCCAGTGCCGAACAGCCAAGCGACCTGTATCTCCCGGCTAATCCCGAAACCCGTCCTTTCCCAGCACCGGCTGCCAACTTGCCTGGTTAAGCTGGTATTCTATGGTTAATTTATTAAGTGTCAGGAATTCATTGTGAGCCAGCAACAGCATCAGGTAGCACCGCACGCCGCCACGGAACTCGCCATTAAACCCTCTATCAATACATTGGCCCAGGGGTCGATGTTTTGGCAGCCTGATTACCGCGAAGCCTCCGCTTGGCTTGAGCATTTGCCGTTTATGTTCTGGCTGATGGAAGCACTTAGGCCGCAGCAGGTAGTAGGGTTAGGGGTAGATGAAGTGCCCCATTTTGCGGTTTGTCAGGCGGCTTCGCGTCTTCGCCTTGGCGCGCGTTGTTACATGGTAGGTGATGGGGTAGACGAAAAAGCGTCGAATGAGATTCGCTCCTATGCGGCCGACCACTTTTCAGCCATCAGTCAGTGGTTGGAAGCTAATCCGACGCGGGCGATCGAGCAGTTTGATGAAGGCTCTATCGATCTTTTATTGCTGCATGTAAGCCCTGATGACAACAGTGTTGATTACTTGTTGGACCGCTGGCTGTCACGGCTCTCCTCGCAAGGTGTGGTAGTCGTGCCGGGTATTTCTCGCCGGGAGCCGGGCTGCTTTGTGTTCCGCGCCTTTGAGGCCATCAAGGACCGCTACCCGCACTTTGTATTCCATCATGCCGGTGGGCTGGGCGTCATCGCTGTAGGCAATGAACTACCTTCTCTGGTCAATAATCTATTAGGCGCCTTGGAATCGAGTGCCTCGACTCAGGTAGTGCAGGATGTATTCGCACGCCTTGGCCGCAGCTGCCAGGATAAAGTGACGGTTCGCCAGCAGCAGGCCCTATTCCAAACCTTGGAAACTCGTGTAAACGAGCAGGCAAGTAGCCTGGCCGAAGCCGAACAGCAGGTAACTCAGCAAGCGGAGCAGCTGCGTCAGGCAAATGATGAGCGCGTCAAACTTAAAGAGCGCCTGGAGCAGCAGGAAGCACGTTTTGCCCAGGAGCGTGGCCGGTTAGCCGAGCGGGTTAGCTCGCTTGAAGAGTTCAACGCCGAGCTGAAAAAAGAGCTGATGCGCCAACGCGAACAAGGCGAGCGCCATGCGGCTGAGGCACGTGAGCATACTCAAGCCGCCAAGGCGAGTGAGCAGTCGTTGGGGCAGGTTCAGCAGCAGTTGGAAGAAAAGGATAAAGCGCTTGAAACAGCGTGTGAAGAAAACACCCAGCTAACGGGCAAACTCGAGAAAACCGATCACGCCCTTGCTGAGGCGCAGGCCCAGATCGAGTCGTTGCAAAGCATTAAGCAGTCGCTTGAAAGTCGGGTAGAAGAAACCAGTCAGGCACTTGAAACCGCGCATGAAGAGACTGCTCGATTAGCTGCTGAGCGTGAGAAAGCCGAACATGCCCTTGCTAACGCGCAGATGCAGATCAAATCGCTGCAAAGCAGCGAGCAGGCGCTTAAAAAGCAAGTTAATGAAACCCAGCAGGTAGTGGAAACGCGCTTTAGTGAGCTGGCCAAGCTCACCAATCTACTGGAGGCCAACGAGCAGAGTTTGCAAAGCGCGTATGAAGAGCGCGCTGAGCTTAATACCAAGCTTCAAAAAACCGAGTCCTCACTTCAGGCGCGTTTTAACGAGCTGGGTCAGTTAACTCGCCAACTGCAGGAAGCCGAGCAACGCATTGCGGATGGCGAACAAAACCGAGCGGATTCAGAAAAGCAGTTGGCCCAGCAAAGAAAGGCAAGTGAAGATGCATTGGCCGCGCAGCTAAAAGAGGCGCTAAATAACGTAGACGAACGTTTCCAGGAGCTGGCCATACTCACCGACCTGCTGGAGAAAAACGAAGCCCAGCGTGAGCAGCTGAAGCGCGAACTTGAAAGTGCTAAAACCGTCAAGCAGAAGCTTGAAGCGGACGCCAAGGTCGCCAAGCAGAAACTGGAAGCCGAGGCTAGGGCAAGTCAGGAAACTCAGGCGCAGCAGCGCCGAGAGCTTGACCGCCAAGCGCATGAATTAGCACATCTCGTTGAACAGCTTGAAGCAATGCGAATTAGTCAGGTCGCTCAAGCCTCCGTAGCGGAAGGTACTGGCGTTACAGTGGCCAAGGCACCTGCATTAACAAAGCGTGCAATCAAGCGCCAAGTGGCATTGATTGAAGCCAGTCAGTGGTTTGATGCGAAATGGTATCTAGAACAGTACCCCGACATTGCTTCGGATCCCAAAATGTCGGCCAGTCCTGCTCGCCACTACCTGCTCATGGGTGGTTTTGAAGGACGTAACCCCGGCCCGGATTTTGATTCGGTGTATTACCTTACGCATCACCCTGATGTAGTGGAAAGCGGTATCAACCCGCTGGTTCATTACCTTAAGTTTGGTGAAAAAGAACAGCGCAGCGTGAAGGGGTAACAATGAGTAATGCTAAACGCGCGTTGCTGTTGGAGTCCGGCTTATTTGATGAAACCTGGTACGTACAGCGCTACCCGGATACGCTCTTTAGCCAGATGTCTCCATTGGAGCATTTTTTAAACTATGGATGGACCCTGGGCCGTTGCCCTGGGCCTTACTTTGACCCTGAGGCTTATCGAAATCGCTATCCTGATATTAGCGGCTCGGGGTTAGACCCATTAATGCACTACATTTGCCATGGCCGCCACGAAAGGCGGTTTGGGCAGGCCAATGCGAGTAACGTAAAGCCTGTTGTGCGGCTGGCGGTGGTAGTGCATGCCTACCACCTTGATTTGGTAGCTCTATTAGGCGAACGATTGGCTTTGTTGAGCGAGCCGTTTGACCTGTTCATTACTACGCCCCACGCCCATAATACGCCAGAAATAACCGCCTTGCAGCGCCGCTTCAACGGTGCCGAGGTAGTTACTTGCCCTAATCAGGGGCGCGATATCGCACCGTTTTTCTCGTTGCTGCCGCGTTTGCAAAGCTATGAGCTGTGTTTAAAACTGCACACCAAGCAGGGTGTAACCCCAGTGGCGAAGCAGTGGCGCGATGCGCTTGTTAGTAGCGTACTGCCAAGCCGGGAAGGTGTGCAGCGGTTGGTGGCCAAACTGCGAAGCGACCCACGACTGCAGCTGGCCGGCCCCAAGCGGTTGTTCATGAGCCAACAGGCGATGCGTTTTGGCAATGAACGCTGGCTTGCCCAGCTTGCCAAGCCGCTAGGTGTGCCACTTGAAAGTGACTGGGGGTTCTTGGCGGGCAGCATGTTCTGGTGCCGACCCCAAGCGCTATTGCCGTTGGCGCAGGAAGTGACCCGGCATCAGTTTGAGCCAGAAACTGGCCAGCAGGATGGCGAGCTGGCGCATGCGTTGGAAAGACTGGTGGGCGGTATCATTCAGCCCCAGGAAGGGCAGATTTTGCTTCTGGAGCTTGCTTCCTCAGGTGAGTTCTCCATTGCGCCGTATCGCCTGAACATGCCGCTTGAAAGCACCATGCCTTCACGCCTGCTGGCCGCGCCATCTGCGCCATCTCCTGGCAGTGGCCAAGCCAGTAGCCGCCTGCGCATCGCAGGGGATCTCAATCTTGACAGCAGCAACGCCATTCGCGGTTGGCTGGCCTCACGCGTTGACCCAGCGCCCCGTGAGATAACGATCCGCATTGATGGCGTGCGTGAAATCAAGGCGACTGCCAACCACTTTCGAACCGATTTACGTGCCAACGGGCTACACCAGGGGCGCCACGCCTTTGATATCTACCCACCGGTGGAACTGCTGGATGGGCAGCCGCATGTGGTAGAGCTACTGGATGCTGAAACCGGCGAATGTGTTGCCAGTAAAACCGCGCACTGGGCCTTCGAGCGCAGCTTCAGCGATTTTTCCGGGTATTTGGCGCACACCCTGGTCAACCCTTACGTTGCGCAGCCCTTTCGCGAAGCCGACAAGCGCTGCTTTGCTGCCATGGAAAACGTGGCGCGTATCTTGGTCGAGCACGCTCAGGCGCTAACGGCGCCGCCGCTGGTGTCGGTCATCATGCCATGCTTCAATCGCTTGGAAACCATCGAAGAAGCAGTGAATTCGGTGTTGGAGCAGTCCTATGCAAGCATCGAGCTGATCTTGATTGACGATGGTAGCGAGGATGGCACGGCCCAGTGGTGCGAACGCTGCGCCAGTGCCAACCCTCAGGTAAAGGCGCTGCTTTTAAATGAAAACGGTGGGGTGTCGGCGGCGCGTAACAGAGGGTTGGAAGCCGCTCAGGGCGAGTACGTCATGTACTTGGATTCCGATAACCGTTGGGATACGCGTTTCGTAGCGGCCATGGTAGGGGCGTTCGAGAACCTCCCTCATGCCGAGGCGCTTTACTCTGGCTTATACCGTTATCATGGCGACAGTGAAATACCTGCCGGGGTGATGTTTGGCCCGCTCAATCGCTCGCTGTTGTTCAATCGCAATTACGTCGACTTGAATACGTTTGTGCATAGGCGCCAGGCGTGGCAACGTCTGGGGGGCTTTGATGAAGCGCTGCCGCGCTACGTGGATTGGGACTTGGTACGCCGTTACGCGCTCGATGCCGAGCTTTATTCCGTGCCGGTAATACTCACCCATTACTACATTGATAAAGCGAGCAATTCGCTGACCAATAATTCGCAGTACCTGCCTTACCTGGAAGCCGTGCGCGAAAAGACTGGTGCCAATTACGCCGCCCAGCCGCCCAAGGCGCAAGGGGCAACGGCCGGCCTGGAGCGGGGCGTGACCATCGTGATCCCTAGCTACGAATCCAAAGACGATTTGCAGGAGTGCCTGGAAAGCCTGTATGCGCTGAATCTAGGCGCTTCGCTGGAAATCATCGTGGTGGATAACCACTCCTCTGAAGCGGTTTGCGCGTTCATTCGCAAGGAGCACGATGGCGGGCGTATCAAGGCGGTGTTCAACGATGCGAACTTCGGGTTTACTCACGCGGTCAACCTCGGCATTCATGCGGCGCAGCCCGAGTACGACATCGTGCTGCTCAATAACGATTCCATCGTGACGCAAGGCGCGCTCGAAGCCATGCAGCGGGCGGCTTACAGCCTGCCGGATTGCGGCTTGGTAGTGCCGCAGCAGGTACTACCGGGCGGCACCAAAACGCTGAACGACCACGTGCCATTTGCCGATGCAAGCTACCCGTGTGATGTGAATATTTCAAAGCATCACGCCAACGTTCACCATGTGCCGCTTTTTCATGATGGCAAGGCGCTGGAAATCAACTTTGCGCCGTTTTTCTGCGTGTACATTCCCCGCCATGTGTATCGTGACGCGGGTGATCTGGATGCGCAGTACGGTCGCCACTATCGCTCGGACCGTATTTATTGCGACGTCGTGCGCCATATTCTCGGTCTCAAGATTTATCACGTCAGCGACGCCTTAATTTATCACAAGCTGCAAAAGTCCACCGACGAGCTGGCGGGCAAGAAAGTGAGCGAGTTCGATATCATGTTCAAGAAAAATCGCTGGGATCCTGCCAACAAGAAACGGCTGGGTTTCATTGATGCCCCCTGGGATATGTAGCGTCTTCAGCAGCGCTATTAGCATTTGATATTCGGACAAGCCGCACTTTACGAGATGCGGCTTGTCTCATTCTGGACAATTCATACCGAGTAGCGCCGTAGCGTAAGGTCATGATGGAAACTTTTGATGTGAAAAGCCTACGTACAGCGCCTAATCAGTGGTTGCAGCGAATGAAAAAAAAAGTAGTCATCAGTCACCGGTTTCAGCAGGCGGTTAACCAGGGCCTGCGATGGCATTTAGATTTTCCCTCTCTTGAGCGCCCGCCCTGGCTGAATCAGAACGGCTGGGTAGTGCAAGGCTGGGTATTGCTTCCCGATTCGCTGATAGAGTGCCATGACGATGTCAAAGTCATCGCCCGTTGGAGTCCGATATACGAGCTTTGTCATCCGCTAAGCCTGGATCGCCCTGATGTCATCGAAACCGTTCTTGAAGAAGACCCTGCCGTGCATCCTCAATTATGCTGTGGGTTTCGTTTTACCGTTCCGCGCCATTTGGCGACCTGTACGCTGGAACTATCCGTGAACGGCGAGCGCATATCGCTGCCAGAGGCAAATATGCCGGAGCTGACGGATTCAGGTGATGTTGAACAACCCCCTTTAAAAGTCCTAGAAGGCAAAGCGGGTTGGCTATTCCTGGATAACGATACCAATGGCAGCGTTGATCAGTACCGCGGCCGTTTACTGCTCACCGATAAAGGCGTGGAAGGCTGGCGGAGTTATCTCTCTGCCTTTCACGCTCTTGCAGAACGGCACGCGGCACGCCATGCATTGTTGGTGGCGCCTTCCAAGGAGAGCGTGATGGGGCCACGCTACCACCCTTATGAAGAAGGGATAAGTGGACCCATTCACCAACTTTTGAGCGTGCCCGAAGCAAGCAATTTTGTGTACCCAGTAGAGGCGCTTAAGGCGCTGGGTGATGATGCGTTTATCCAGACCGATACGCATTGGGCTTCCAAAGGTGCCATGGTGGCTGGTAAGGCTTTGCTCCATAAGCTAGAGCTGGATGACGCTGACGTTGAGCGTGTTTTCGCCAATGACGACTACCAGAGCCGAACTATTCCCGGTGATTTGGGAAGTAAGTTTTCGCCTGCGCGCGCCTGCCAAACAAGCGTTATGTGTTCGTTCAATTATAATAAGCATCGTCATTTCGATAACGGCTTACCCAACTTTGGTCGTTTGATATTAATTAACTACCAAGAAGCACTAATCCCAAGCACGTGCTTGGTTTTTGGCTCCTCTTCAAGTTATTTCCTGCTTAGCTACCTGAGCCGGCTTTTTACCCATGTCGTGTTTGCGCATACCGCCGGTAACTTGGATCCGGAGCTGGTGGCCGCCGTCAAACCGCAGTACCTGGTGGTGCAAACCAACGCGCGTTTCGTGGTGCAGGTGCCTAAAGCCAATCAGGCATTGAAAGACCTCATCGAAGAGAAGCGCACGCGCCTTACCATAGAAGAACGTGAGGCGGCGGATAAACGTAAGGTGCTAGCTGCCAAGGACGATGAAACCATTGCCGCGTTAGGCCTTTCGGCCTGGGTCGAGCTGTAAATGTTGTTGACTAAGATGTTGATTAATCGTTGGGCTGTTAAGATGCCCGCTTTTCCCTGGCTGGCGACTGCACTGGTTTCATGAATACACCCTTTTCTGAACGCGACCACGCTTGGTTCTTACATCATCGCTATCCTAAGGCGCTGATCCCCTTGCAGCAACTCCATTTAGGACAAGGTGAGGGCGAATGGGTGTCTCAGGGTATGGAGCCGCTCTTTGAGTTGAAAGGCCGCTTGCCTTGGCCGGGCTGGAACATGATCGAGGTAGATGCCCAAAGCAGCGTTAGCGGTGTGGTAGCAACGTTAACGCTTGAGTCTGCCAAGCGGCAGGTGACCTTTGATTTTCCTATGCGCCACGGCAAGGTTACCAAGCGCCTTGTATATGTGCCGCGCGGGGTCAAACGGGTTACCTTTGCCCCCATGAATGGGGCAGGTACCTTCACCCTTCGTCACTTCAAGTTTGTATGGCTGACCCCTCAGTTCGCCTACAACCGCCTGCTTCAGCGGCTGGCTAACATGCACCAGCACTACCGCGATCTGCCCTTGGCGGAAGTGAAGCAGAGCTTGCAGCAGCAGGCCGTTAAGCAGAGCCGGAAGTGGCAAACCATAGCGCTTGAGGACTACGACAGCACCTTTATCAGCATGTCGACGCGCCGCCACTATCAGCAGTGGATTCGGCAGATTGAACAGCGCCGTGGGCCTGGTGAGCACGATATCCATGCTAGGAATGGTTTTTCTTGCAGCGTACTGCTTGTTGGCGAACCCATTGATGCTGATACTTCAGCCTTTAGAGAGCGTTTGAATCATAGCTTGGCGAGTTTGGCGGAGCAGTCTCTGCCGCCTCGCCAAGTATTGCTGCTGTTAGCGCCCGCTCATCATCGACAATTACATGTTTGGTTGAGTGAATGGCAACGCGAGTTACCCTTTCTTGAAGTGAGGGAAAGCGAAGCACAAAGCGTGGCTGCACGGCGGCTGGAAGCGCTTTCCTATTGCGAACATTCTTGGGTATGGTTCTTACGCTCGGGTGATCGCTTGGCTGAAAATGCTTTATTTCATGCTGCGAGTATTGCGCATGACAATCCTCAGGCGCAGATGTTAGTTGCCGATGAGGACAGCCTGGATGAGCACGGTATACGCCACTCGCCAATCTTCAAGCCGGAATATAATCCCGATTTGCTACTCTCGATGCCGTATATGGGGCGAGCGGTGTGCTATCAACATACGCTGGTGCCGAGGCTAGCAGCGGAAAGTTATGCTGAGCATGCTAATAACGCCGATTGGCTGGATTACGCACAGACGTTAAGCGTACTCCGTCGCCACGATTTCACTACTGCTTGGCTGGCGCATGTGCCGCATATTGCTTATCACGGTGTGCCTGAGAAGGCGGAGGCATCGTTTGTTTCATTGTTGCAGCAGCACCTGGATTTGATTAACGCTAAAGCCCAGGTAAGCGAAGGCTTGTTGGCCAGCACTCAGCGGGTGCGCTGGCCAATGCCAGAGCCTGCGCCATTAGTTAGCCTATTGGTGCCAACGCGCGATGGGGTGAATATTCTGCGCCCCTGCGTAGATGCGCTGCTGGAGCGCACCGACTATACCCATTTCGAGCTTTTGATTCTGGATAACCAAAGCTCCTGCCCTGAAACGCTGGCTTACCTAAGCGATGTAGAGGCGCGGGATTCACGGGTAAAAGTGCTGCACTGGGATTATCCCTTCAACTACTCATCAATCAATAACTTTGGCGCGGCTCAGGCACGTGGCAGCATCATTGGGTTAATCAATAACGATATTGAGCCAATGGAGGGCACGTGGCTAACCGAAATGGTGGAGCAGGTGTCACGCCCAGAGATTGGCTGCGTGGGTGCCAAACTCTATTACCCTAACGATACCGTGCAACATGGCGGGGTGATTCTAGGGTTAGGTGGTTTGGCTGGCCACGCACATCGTTTTTTTCAGCGTGATGAAGATGGCTATATGGGCCGTTTGAAAGTCACTCAGAACCTTTCAGCCGTGACTGCTGCCTGCCTGCTGCTTCGCAAGTCAGTGTTCGATGAAGTGAATGGCCTGAACGAGGCTGACTTGGCCGTGGCGTATAATGATGTGGATTTATGCATCAAGGTGCGTGAAGCCGGTTATCGTAATCTTTGGACGCCTTACGCAGCGCTTTATCATCACGAATCAATTTCTCGTGGTGCAGATGACACTCCTGAAAAGCGTGCCCGGTGGTTAAGTGAGTATGCTTACATGCGCAAAGCCTGGGGCGAATTGTTGGATAGTGACCCGGCTTACAACCCTAATTTAACGCTTGTGCATGAAGACTTCTCGCTGAGATAAATGTGATAAGTAGGGAGTGAGGCGTGAGAAGCAAGTCACAATGGGTCATTCTCAGCGATGGCGGGCAGCCAACGGAAGATATCTACTTTCTGGAATCGGCGGCTCCTGCGTTAAAGCGTCAAGGCGCTAAGGTGGAGCGCGTTATCGCCTCACGTTCTTTTGGCGCTGCATGGCTGCATAGCCGAGCGTTTCTACATCAATATTCAGGCGCCAATATACTGCTTTGCCGCTCACTGCCTTATAGCTGGCTGCGCTGGCTTGAGCGTCATCGCAATGCTTTTGGCTACATCGCTTATTTGATTGATGACGATATTGCCGCTGCGGCTCACGACTCGACCTTGCCCAAGGCATATCGTCAGCGTATGGCGCGGATTGCTCATCTTCAGCCACGTCTGCTGGCGCTTAGTAATGAAGTGGTGGCATGCAGTGAAAAGCTTGCCCAGCGTTTTTATGCCCGGCATTCTCATGTTTCAGTATTAACGCCGCCATTGATCGCGCCCTTGCCAGCCCTAGAGCATTTTATACAGCCTCCCTCAGCGCAGGCGCCGTGGCAAATTGGTTTTCACGGCACGCGTGCTCACCTTAATGATCTGCTGCATATAGTACCTGCGCTGTGGGCTATTCAGCAGAGTCGAAAGGATACCCAGCTTGAAATCATGCTGGGCAAACATACCCCTAAACAGCTTGCTGACTTGCCTCGGGTCAACACACCAGACCCGCTGCCTTGGCAAGCATTTCGCCACTACCAAGCCAACCGCCAACTGCATATCGGTTTGGCGCCCCTTTTAGATACGCCATTTAACGCAGGCAAATCATTCATTAAGTTTCTGGATATTACCGCGATGGGCGGCGTGGGTATTTACTCAAACCGCTACCCTTATACAGAGGTGGTCCGCCACGGTGAGAATGGTTTGCTGGTAGAAGATTCCCCTGCTGCGTGGCAGGCTGCTTTACGGCAATTATTGGACGATCCACAAGCAACCGTTGCGATGGCTCAACAGGCGGCACTGGACGCGCAACATATCGGTGACCTGCAACATGCCGCCACGTTCTGGCAGGCTCGATAGGGCAGTGATAAGTATTACAAAGGAGTGAAATGTATGGATGCTATTGTAAAAGCATTTTTTGATGAAAAACCAAATGCCAATATCGTTAGAGAGCGCGTGACGTTTGGCACGTCAGGTCACCGCGGCCGCGCCACCGAGCGTACCTTCAACGCATCACATATCTACGCCATTACTCAGGCAGTGGTGGATTACCGTATTGAGGCAGGCTACCAAGGGCCGCTGTTTTTAGGTTTCGATACCCACGCTCTTTCCCGGCCAGCCTGGGAGTGCGCGCTGCAAGTGCTGGCCGCTAACCAAGTGCCGGTTCTTGTAGAAAAAGAGGCTGGCTACACCGCCACGCCCTTGGTTAGCCACGCCATTTTGCAGCACAACGCTTCAAACCAAGCATTAGCCGATGGCTTGATCATTACACCTTCGCATAACCCGCCTGAAGATGGTGGCATTAAGTACAACCCCTCCCACGGTGGGCCGGCGGATACAGAAGCCACATCGTGGATAGAGCTACGTGCCAATGCCTATCTTCTACGTGAGCTTGGCGATGTGTCGCTTGTTTCTGTGGAAGAGGCGCTTGCCCATGCTCAGGAGTACGATTTTACCGCGCAGTACGTAGCCCAACTGGGTAACGTCATGGATATGGAGGCCATTCAGAATGCCAACCTGACGTTAGGCGCTGACCCAATGGGCGGTACCTCATTGCCGGTATGGCAAGCGGTTGCTGCCCACTACCATCTGAGCCTTGAGGTAGTGAATACCACGGTTGATCCTGAATTTGCGTTTATGCCACCCGATCACGACGGCAAGATCCGTATGGATTGCTCAAGTTCAGCGGCCATGGCGAACCTGCTGGATATCAAGGACCGCTTTGATGTGGCGTTTGGCAACGATCCGGATGCCGACCGCCACGGCATTGTCGATGCCAATGGCCTGATGAACCCCAACCACTTTCTGGCTGTATGTATCGACTACCTGATTACTCATCGGCCTGAGTGGGCAGCGTCGCTTAAAATCGGTAAAACGCTGGTGTCTTCTTCGATGATCGACCGCGTTGTGGCGTCACATCAGCGCGAGCTTTATGAAGTGCCGGTTGGTTTCAAGTGGTTTGTTGATGGCCTGCACGAAGGCTGGTTGGCATTTGGCGGTGAAGAGAGCGCCGGGGCTAGCTTGTTAACGCGTGATGGAAAAGCATGGTCCACTGATAAAGACGGCATTGCGTTGTGCTTACTGGCTGCGGAAATTCTGGCGGTGACTGGCAAAACCCCTAGTGAATATTACCGCGAGCTAACTCAGCGCTTTGGCGAGCCTTTCTATAAGCGCGTAGATACCGCCTGCACAGCGGAAGAGAAAGCCGCATTCAAAAAGCTGGATAGCGAAAGCGTAACAGCTCAGGAACTGGCCGGCGATGAGATCACTGCAGTACTGGTCGCCGCGCCGGGTAACGGTGCCAGCATTGGCGGTATTAAAGTGACCACCGAAAACGGCTGGTTTGCCGCACGCCCCAGCGGCACGGAATCGCTTTATAAAGTGTATGCCGAAAGCTTTAAAGGCCCCGAGCATCTGGATGAATTGATTGAAAGCGCCACTGCTTTACTCGCCGAAGTATTGAAAGGGTAGGGTTTATCACCGGTTTCGGTGGCAAGGCCAGTGCGGCTGGCGCCGCTACCCGCGCCGGGCCGCCGCTGCGGGTGCCTTATTTGCTCGTACCTCGCAAAAACGTTACTACGCGCTACGGTGGTTGACTGGCTTTAATCCGGCGAGATAAACATGTAGCGCGTGGTAAGCGCCAGCGCACCCGCGGCCCGGCGCGAAAGCAGCGCAGAGCGGTGCCGGGGTTGGTGCAAAGACCAATGGGTTGGCACCTCAGAGCAATACTCGCAATGCCTTTTCACTTTTAACATTTAGCATCGTATAGGGGCTATATTTTATCCTATTGTAAGTTAATGGATTAACGAGCAAGGAACTTGAACTGGCTTTGTATTTGCGTCATGCACAGTGGGTTCATTGATAGAAACGAAGTTTCAAGGATGAAATCATGAATGTATCAAAGCTTTCACGCTCCCCGCGTGCTTATACGCCGGTAACGGCATTGGCTGCCCATGCTGAGCAATTACAGGCGCAATCTTTAAGCGATCTTTTAGGTGGCGATACATCCTCCGCCCAGCAGCGCGCAAGCGATTTGGCCTTTACCTTCGGCTCGCTTCACGTTGATTTCAGCAAACAACGCATTACCCCTCATACGCTAAAGCTTTTAAGTGTCTGGGCACGTAGCTGCGGGGTTGAAACAAAACGCACGGCCTTGTTTGCCGGTGAAAACGTCAATACCTCTGAGCGGCGGGCAGCATTGCATATGGCCGCCCGCTGGCCTAGCACTAAAAAGCCGCCTAGCGGTATGGAGTCAGCCGCTGCTTTCTGCCAGCAGCAACAGTCTCGTTTGGCTGAGATGGTGGCGCGCGTACACGAAGGCCTGTGGTTTGGCGCAACGGGCCAAACCATCACCGATGTGGTGCATATTGGCGTGGGTGGCTCAGATTTAGGGCCAAAATTGATCAGTGAGGCCTTGGCTGACCGCCCAAGTCATGAAAAGGTAAGCGTTCATTATGTTTCGACGATGGACGGTGCTCAGTTACTGCCTTTAATGGAGCGTTTGAATCCGGCCACCACGCTTCTGGTATTAGCTTCAAAGTCGTTTACCACTGCTGATACGCAGTTCAACGTGCGTACGGCACTCGCTTGGCTTAGTGAAGCGTTGGAAATAGATGTACCCACGGTTTGTCGCTATCAATTAGTGGGTGTGTCGTCCAAACCTGAAAAGATGACGGGTTTTGGCATTCCTGAAGCGCATCAACTGGTATTTAAAGACTGGATTGGCGGCCGCTTCTCGCTTTGGTCACCCATTGGGGTCAGTGTGGCCATGCAGCTGGGTATGGAGGCATTTAATGCGCTGCTGGCCGGTGCCCATGCCATGGACCAGCACTTTTTAGACGCCCCGCTTGAGGAGAATTTGCCTGCCTTGATGGCGTTGGTCGGAGCCTGGAACTGCCAGTTTTTGAATATTCCGACCCATGCGGTACTACCTTACGATGGCCGATTAAAGAGTCTGTCGGCGTACTTGCAGCAGCTCGAAATGGAATCCAACGGTAAAAGCGTGGGATTGGATGGCCGCTCGGTTACTCATGCTACGTGCCCGATAATATGGGGCGATGTGGGGCCTAATGCGCAGCACGCGTTTTATCAATTACTTCACCAGGGCGGGCATACCGTTAGTGCTGATTTTGTAGCCGTTGCCAAGCGCGATGTGACGGCAACCGATAGCGTAAGCAAGTCATTATGCGCCCAGGAGCAACTGACGCTTGCCAACTGCTTGGCCCAGGCGCAGCTTTTTGCGCTCGGCGATGATGCCATTCCTGCTTCGCTACGCGGCCATATGGCGCAAGGCTATCGGGGTAATCATCCCAATTCTCTACTCTTGCTGAAAGAGTTGAATGCGTGGGGCATTGGCGCGCTATTGGCACTTTATGAACACAAAGTGTTTGTGCAGTCGGTGATTTGGAATCTTAACCCCTTCGATCAACCGGGGGTTGAGCTTGGCAAGCAATTGGCCACCAGCCTCTATGAAATGCTTGCAGGCGAAACACTTGCCCATAACAATGTAAAAGACCCGAGTACAGAACAGCTGCTGTGTAAAATTAACGAGTGGCGCCAGTAACGTAACGGAATAAGGAAGTGAGTAATGACCCAGGTGCGCAAGGCGATTATTCCAGTAGCCGGTTTTGGTACGCGTTTATTGCCTATTAGTAAGGCAATCCCCAAAGAAATGGTGCCCGTTGTTGACCGTCCGTTAATTCAGCATGTCGTAGAGGAGGCGCTGGCGGCCGGTATTAATGAAATCGTGTTGGTAACTCGTTCGGGTAAATCGGCGATTGAAGATCACTTTGATGCCCATGCGGAGCTTGAGGACGCGCTTGCCAGTAAAGGCAAAGATGCCTTGCTGGCAACGCTTGCGGCCATTGCTCCGCCAGAGCTTAAAATTACCAGCGTACGCCAGCCGAACGCTCAAGGCCTGGGCCATGCGGTGTTCTGCGCCGCCCATTTGTTGGGTAAAGATGAGCCGTTTGCCGTTATCCTGCCGGATGTACTCGTAAAGCCTCAGGCAGACAGCAATACCTGTGACCTGGGCCGTATGGTTGAACTTTGGGACGCCAGCAACGCTGCACAAATCATGGTAGAGGCGGTGCCACAGGAAGACGTTTATCGTTACGGTATCGTTGACTGCGACGAGCCCAGTGCCGGTGAAAGCGCGGACATGCGCGGCGTGGTCGAAAAACCCAAGCCTGAAGAAGCGCCTTCGCGGCTGTCGGTGATTGGTCGTTACATTCTGCCGTATCGGATTATGGAGCTTTTACGTGACCAGCCCCCCGGTGCCGGTAATGAAATTCAGTTAACCGATGCGATTGACCGGCTAATGCAGGAAGGCCAGCAGGTTCAAGCGTTCCGTATGCAGGGGCGCACTTTTGACTGTGGCCATATTGAAGGCTGGCTGCAGGCGAATAATACTCTGGCGCGTGAAGCAGGGTATAACCTGTAAGCATCGAATGCTTATGCTTTATAGAAAACCGTCTGCAGTGAACTGCAGGCGGTTTTCGCGTTTTTTCAGCCACCATTTTCTACAAGGGCCGTTATGGAGAGTTTACTAACGCAGGTGCTGGGCATTGCCCGTGAAGCGGGCAGCGCTATTTTAAAAGTGTACGCCCAGGATTTTGAGGTGGAAATCAAATCCGACCACAGCCCGGTAACGGCGGCTGATAACGCGGCTAATCAGGTGATCATAAACGGTCTCAATGCTCTTGAAGAGAAGATCCCTATTCTTTCCGAGGAAGGGGGCGAAGACTTTGCCGGGCCCGATGCAAAAGGGCGCTACTGGCTAATCGACCCTTTGGATGGCACAAAGGAGTTTGTTAAGCGCAACGATGAGTTCACGGTTAACATCGCCCTGATTGAGCACGGCAAGCCTGTATTAGGCGTGGTGCTGGCACCGGTATTTAACGTGGCGTATATCGCGGCCACAGGGGTGGGTGCATTCAAGATTGATGAGCATGGGCAGCAAACCCCTATTCGCGTTTCTGGTAAGCCAGGTGAAGGACAGAAATGGCGCGTGATGGGCAGCCGTTCCCACGCACATCCTCACCTTGAGCGTTGGTTAAAGCAGTTAGGCCCGCATGAGACACGACCCATGGGCAGCTCGTTAAAATTCGGCATCATCGCCGAAGGCAGCGCCGATGTGTATCCGCGTTTAGGCCCCACCAGCCTATGGGACACCGCCGCCGCCCAAGCGGTCGTTGAGCAGGCGGGTGGGCGTGTGGTGACTTTAGACGGCACGCCACTCAGCTACGCTAACCCTGCTGAAATTCTTAACCCTAATTTTGTTGTCTGGGGGCATTAAAACGTATAGCGAAGCGGTGCCAGGTTTGGGTGCCAAGGCCTGGGCGGCTGGCGCCGTCATCCGCGCCGGGCCGCCGCTGCGGGTGCCTCATGCTCGTTCCTCGCATTCGTTACCACGCGCTACGGTTGACTGCCAGATTCCAATTTGGCGCGATACCCATGTAGCGCGTGGTAAGCGCCAGCGCACCCGCGGGAGCAGCGCAAAGCGGTGCCGGGGTTGGGTGCCGAGGCCAAGGGCGGCTTACGCCGCCTCCCGCGGGTGCCTAATTTGCTCGTTCCTCGCAAAACGTTACCACGCGCTACGGGTGGTTGCCTGGCTCTAATACGGTGCGATAACCATGTAGCGCGGCGTAAGCGTCAGCGCACCCGCGAGAGCAGCGCAAAGCGGTGCCGGGGTTAGGTGCCGAGATCTGGGCGGCTGGCGCCGCCTCCCGCGGGTGCCTTATGCTCGTCCTCGCATGCGTTACCACGCGCTACGGTGGTTGCCGGATTCCAATTTGGCGCGAACCATGTAGCGCGGCGTAAGCGTCAGCGCACCCGCGGGAGCAGCGCAAAGCGGTGCCGGGGTTGGGTGCCGAGGCCAAGGCGGCTGGCGCCGCCTCTCGCGGGTGCCTAATTTGCTCGTTCCTCGCAAAACGTTACCACGCGCTACGGTTGGGTGCCTGGCTCTAATACGGTGCGAGATACATGTAGCGCGGCGTAAGCGTCAGCGCACCCGCGGAAGCGGTGCTGGGGCGAGTGCCAAGCCAGTGCCTATTCCCAATTCATTTCGGCAACTTGGGGGGTATGTTGTGAGCCCCAATCACTTTCGTACCAACCTTTCTTTACGCATTGGTGAAAGCTTGACCACTCCCAATCGCGCGGTGCTTTGGCCCAGCCGTGTTTTACTGGGTTGTAGTGAATGTAATCCATATGCCGCTGCCAATCGTGTTCATCACGGATCACGTGCTCCCAGAAGCCGCGTTGCCAAGCGCCTGAGCTTTTACTGGGAAGCTGGAATTCATTCGATGCGTATTTTTTGATATCTCTCCAGCGGGAGGAGTAATCCACATCGCCTTCGGGCAGAGTCCAGAGGCAGTGTAGGTGGTCGGGAAGTAGTACAAATGCATCCATTACAAAAGGCCGTTCGTGGCGCACTCGTCGAAAAGCTCTCCCAAGGGCATTGATGTTAAGTTGATCGGCGAGCAACGGCTGGCGCGAATGAGTCACGACAGTAAAGAAATAGGTGCCTCCAGGCACGTATGCTCGTCGGTAAGTTGCCATCGCTGCCTTCCTTCAGAAATATAGTGTAAATATTACGAAGTAAGGTTAATGGTTTGAGGAGTGTATTTCATCTGTGAGGTGCTTGTATTCATGTCAGGACGCCGTTGCGGGTGCGCTAACGCTTACACCGCACTACATGTTCATTGCATGTATTAAATGTAGTGCGTGGTAAGTCTTGGGCGCATCCGCTACGGCGTTTGGCCACCGTGGTCAAGCGCGAAAGGAGGGGCAAATATGCTTAACGATGAAACTGCTGTTCGCGTTCGGGCTGCCATAAAATGGCATCGATGCGAAGGCGTGCTTCAGCATTGTTAGGCAGCGGCCAGTCGATAATATCGCCTACTTTGAGGCCGATAAGACCGGCGCCAATCGGAGCCATCACCGAGATGCCGTCTTCCACCGTGCTTAGCGCATGGGGGTAAACCAGTGTGCGTACCATTTGACGCCCGCGGGTTAAATCGGTGAAGCGAATTTGGCTATTCATGCTGACCACATTGTCAGGAATATCCTTGGGATCAATCACTTCCCCACGGGCTAACTCTTCCTCGAGCAGCGTGGCTACGGCAAGCTCTTTATCGCTTGCGTTATCAATCAAGCGCTGCAAGCGTTCTGCATCAAGACGGTTAATAATAATGGGAGGACGCTGCCCCATGGTTACTCTCCTTAGAAAGCAATGAAATCAATCGTGTACTTCAATTAAACAGTAAATAAACGATTTTTGTACCTATCAATAAAAACAGCCCTCCCCGAAAAGGGAGGACTGTTCGCCACTGCCAGTGTAAGCGATCTAGCAGAGGAAGGCGATTACATTACTCCTTGCTCGATCATGGCGTCTGCAACCTTTCTGAACCCGGCAATATTGGCGCCCAGTACCAGGTTGGTGGGGTCGCCGAACTCTTCCGCCGTGGTGGAGCACTGCTGGTAAATATTGG
Organism: Vreelandella zhanjiangensis DSM 21076; assembly: GCF_000377665.1. Taxonomy (GTDB): domain Bacteria; phylum Pseudomonadota; class Gammaproteobacteria; order Pseudomonadales; family Halomonadaceae; genus Vreelandella; species Vreelandella zhanjiangensis. The sequence goes on from NZ_KB898646.1 coordinate 171,931, forward strand.
CCATTATCTCTTTAAGCTTCTGGTCAACTTTTTCAAGCGGCCACTGTTCCATACTGCTATTTTGCGCCATTTCCAGCTGACTGGTCGCTACGCCGCCAGCATTCGCTGCCTTACCTGGGCCGTAGGCAATCTTGGCCGCCAGGAAGCAGTCAACAGCCTCGGTGGTGGAGGGCATATTGGCGCCTTCGCTCACACAGTTAACCCCGTTGGCGAGTAGCGTTTTGGCATCGAGCTCGGTTAACTCGTTTTGCGTGGCGCTCGGGAAGGCAGCGTTCGCTTTGATGTGCCAAACCGCATGACCACCTTGCGGGTAATTCTGGGCGCTAATGTAGTGTGCGTCAGGACGCTCGCTTAAGTACTCTTCAAGCGATACACGCTTTACTTCTTTGAGCTGCTTAAGAAGCTCAAGATCGATACCGTTGGGATCGTGAATCGTGCCGCGAGAGTCGCTACAGGTGATGGGGGTGGCGCCCAGTTCATAAAGCTTTTCAATAGTATAGATAGCCACGTTACCCGCGCCGGATACCAGGCAGTTTTTACCTTCAAGGCTTTCGCCACGGTCGGCCAGCATATTTTGCGCGAAGTAAACCGCACCATAACCGGTAGCTTCTTTACGGCCCAGAGAGCCGCCCCAGTTCAAACCCTTGCCGGTTAATACGCCTTCATAGCGACCGGTGAGGCGTTTGTATTGCCCATACATATACCCAATTTCACGCGCGCCAACGCCGATATCACCCGCCGGCACATCGCGGGTCGGGCCGATGTGACGGTAAAGTTCCGACATGAAGGCCTGGCAGAAACGCATGATTTCGTTGTCTGATTTGCCCTTCGGGTCAAAGTCAGAGCCGCCTTTGCCGCCGCCAATAGGCAGCCCGGTTAAGGCGTTTTTAAAGATTTGTTCAAAACCCAGGAATTTGATGGTGCCTGCAGTAACGCTTGGGTGAAAGCGTAAGCCGCCTTTATACGGGCCAAGCGCTGAGTTGAACTGAATGCGGTAGCCTTTATTTACCCGCACTTGACCTGAATCGTCTAACCAGCAAACGCGGAACATGATCTGGCGCTCGGGTTCTACCATGCGCTCAATGATGCTGTGCTTAAGATAGTGCGGCTGGCGCTCAAACAGCGGACGCAGGCATTCCAGAACTTCTTCAGCGGCTTGGTAAAATTCAACTTGAGCGGGGCTGCTAAGCTTTAAGCGGGTCAGCGTATCGTGAACATAAGGCATGAAAAAGTACCATTTAATAGGGATTAAAAACGTTGTTAGCTGGCCAGCTCTTTCAAGTATTAAACGGCTGATGTGCTTTTTTGCATACCCTATGTCGTTTCGGAATGAGTAAAAAAATATAAAAATTTAGACTAAAGTTGAAAGATTTTTGCTCGAAACTATTTTATTAGTATTTACTAACTAACAGTAATTAAACGTTTTCGGCTGTTGATGTAGAATTGTTGGTGTATAGCATCTAAGGGCGACTGCCGCAGGCGGGCTGATGCTGCGCTGCGGTTAACCCCATCTCAGGTTATTGAGGAAATCCTCATATGTAGCGCGTGGTAACAAATCTTGCGAGGTACGAGCAAATGCGGCACCCGCGAATGGCGGCTGCCAAGCCGCCTGGGCCGTGCCATCCAACCCTGGTACCGCTTCACGTTGCTCCCGCGCCGGGCCGCCGCCGCGGGTGCGCTAACGCTTACACCGCGCTACATTTGAACGGTGCCATGTTTGATAGGGGCGAGAATCGTAGCGCGTGGTAACAAATCTTGCGAGGTACGAGCAAATGCGGCACCCGCGAATGGCGGCTGCCAAGCCGCCCGGGCCGTGCCACCCAAACTTGGCACCGCTTCGCGCTGCTCCCGCGGGTGCGCTGGCGCTTACCACGCGCTACATGTGTATCGCACCTAACTGGAATTCAGCAACGTATCGTAGGGCTTGATAACGAAGGCGAGGTATACGCATCCGCGGCAGTGTTTGAGCCATCAATGCTGGAGGGTGTTATTGAATAACAAGGCGGCACGAGGCCGCCTTGGCTTGAATTGGCATGAATTAAACGGGCAATACCGCGCCATCGGTGCGCGGCTCGGTGCCGCCTTGAAGTACGCCGTTTTCCGGGTTCCGCAGAATGATCTGGCCGCGGCCAAACGTCAGCGAGTCAGTCGTGCGAATGATGCGGTGGCCACGCCGTTCAAGCGCTTGGGCAAGGTGGTCTGGAAAGCCGGGTTCCACTTCCACTGTTTTGCCTTCTACCCACTTCCAGCGGGGTAGATCCAGCGCGGCCTGGGGGTTGAGCTTGTTTTCCAGCATGCTTGCAACCACCTGCACATGGCCTTGCGGCTGCATGTAACCGCCCATGACGCCGAAGGGGCCGACCGCCTGGTCATCCTTGGTAATGAACCCGGGAATAATGGTGTGATAAGTCCGTTTGCCTGGGCGAAGAACGTTGGCATGCTCCTCATCCAGCGAGAACGACCAGCCGCGGTTTTGCAGGCTGATACCGGTACCCGGCACGACGATGCCCGAGCCGAAACCTTCGAAGTTGCTCTGGATGAACGACACCATATTGCCTTCATCGTCGGCCGTTGAAAGATATACCGTGCCGCCCATCAGCGGGTTGCCATGAGTCGGGTCAATGGCGTCATGGCCAATCAGCTCGCTGCGCTGCTTGAGGTAGGCAGGTGAGAGCATCTGCTCGACGCTTGGCGTCATGTGTTCAGGCTCGGTGATATAGCGCAGCCCATCCACATAGCCCAGCTTGGTAGCTTCGATACGCCGGTGCAGTGATTCAACGCCGTTGTGTGGCTCATCGCCCATGGCTTCCAGAATTCCCAGCGCCTGAAGCGCAATCAAGCCACTGCCGTTGGGCGGGATTTCCCAGATATCATGACCGCGGTAGCGAACGCTGATGGGGTCGACCCATTCCGGGGTGAACGCTTCCAGATCTTCCTTGCGCAAAAAACCGCCGTGCTGACGTGAGAAGGCGTCCATGGCATCGGCAAGCTCGCCTTCATAAAAAGCCTTGGCGCGGGTTTCGCCAATCGCACGCAGCGTTTTGGCCATTTCCGGCGAGCGCCAGGTATCACCCGCTCTAGGCGCGTGGCCTTTTGGTGCGAAGTGTTCAAGCCAGGGCGCAAACTCGGGGCGGTCGTATTGGCCGTAGCGGACGTGGGCTTTCTCCCACAGCTGGCTGGCGGTTGGTTGTACGGCGTAGCCCTCTTCGGCGAGCTGAATGGCGGGTGCCATGAGCGCTTCAAAAGGCAGCTTGCCAAAGCGTTCGGAAAGCGTGGCCCAGGCGCCCGGCGCGCCGGGTACCGTCACCGGGATTAAGCCATGGGCCGGCATCTCGGTATGGCCTTTTTCGCGCACTCCTTCGCAGGAAATACCCTTGGGGGCGCGGCCGCTGGCATTCAAACCGTGCAGTTTGTCTTTCACCCAGACCAGTGCGAAGGCGTCGCTGCCGATACCGTTGGAAGTGGGTTCAACAACGGTTAGCGCGGCAGCGGTTGCAATGGCTGCATCGATGGCGTTGCCGCCATCGCGTAGAATATTGGCACCCACTTGAGCGGCTAGTGACTGGGAAGTGGCGACCATGCCGCGCTTGCCAAAGGTGACGGTACGGCGCGAGGCGGCAGGGTAGTAATGGGGATCAAGAGTCATGATTTATTCCTTATTCTTGAGAGACGCCATCTTGATAGGCGTTATTCTGGGCTGCGTCAGCGCGCTGGGCCAGCAAACGGCGCTGGCGAATATAGCTATAGATGCTGTAAGCCACGGAAACCACGGCCAGCGTTAATAGCAGAGCCGAAATTGGACGAGTGAAGAATAGTGTCCAGTCGGCGCTTGTCTGAAAGGCACGCCGCAGATTGGTTTCAGCAATGGGGCCTAGCACTACGCCAAGAACGAGCGGAGCCAACGGGTAGTCCAGCTTCTTCATCAAATAGCCGATGGTGCCGATGGCGGCCAACAGGTAAAGATCGGAGAGGCGGTTGTTCAGTGTGTAGGTGCCGATAGCGCAGCAGGCAAGTACCACCGGTACCACGATGTACTTGGGTACATTCAAAAGCCGCATGAAAGCACGCATCATCAATATGCCGATAAACAGCATGAAGAACGATGCGACCGCCATGGCGATGAACATGCTGTACACCAGATCCGGGTGGTCCAGTATCAAACGCGGCCCGATGCTGATGCCATGCACCATGATCGCCGCCATGAGAACGGCATCGGCAGGGGAGCCTGGAATGCCTAGTGAGATAAGCGGAATCAGGCTGCCGCCCACGGTGGAGGAGTTGCCAGCTTCCGAGGCGACCACGCCTTCCGGCTCGCCCTTGCCGAAGGTTTCCGGATGCTTGGAGGCGCGCTTGGCCTGATCATAAGCCACCAGATTGGAGATCGAGCTGCCGGCCCCGGGCACCGCGCCGATGAATACGCCCAGCAATGAAGAACGAACGATGTTGATCGGTTTGCGCATGGTGCTTTTGACCACATCCCACAGATGCGGCCGCATATCGCCGCTAACCAGTGACGAGGACGAGGCCTGCTGGCTGGACGAGGTGGGTTCGAGTTCGGAAAGCAACTGGCTCATGGCGTACATGCCAATCAGCACTACCAGAAAGGGAATGCCTGCCGTGAGTAACTCATAGCCGAAGGTAAAGCGTTCGCGCGCCATCAACGGGTCGGGGCCGATGGTCGCAATCGCAATGCCGATCAACCCGGCGATCAACCCTCGCATGAGAGAGTCACCCACCAGGCTTGCAATGATCGTGAGCGCAAAGACGATCAGCGCAAAGTACTCCCAGGGACCGAGTTTGACGGCCAGCAATGCCAGTGGCGGAGCGGCGACGATCAAGATCACAATCGATATCAGCGAGCCCACGAAGGAAGCGAACAGCCCCAGTGACAGCGCGCGACCGGGCTGGCCGCTGCGCGCCATCGGGAAGGCGTCGAACGTGGTGGCAACCGCTGAAGGTGTGCCGGGAATGCCCAGCAGCGCGGCGCTGAACAAACCGCCGCTCAAGCCCCCCACATAAACCGAGAGCATGACGGCAATCCCCTGCATGGGGGGCATGGCGAAGGTAAGCGGCAGCGTCAACACGATGGCCATAGTAATGGTGAAGCCTGGGATGGCGGCTGCAACAATACCGGCAAAGGTGGCCACCGCCATCAGCATCAGCGTATAGGGCTCGGTGACGCCGCCGAGGGCGAGTAGAAATGCATCCATTAAGAGGTCACCTGTTTACCACCTGGCACGAGGCAGGTAGATACTGAACACGTCCGCGAAGAGATAGTACGGGCCGAATGAAAACAGCAGGGCCACGCCCAGCACTATCAGTAACGTTACCGGGCGCTTGGGCGCAAGGAACAGCTGGGCGAGCAGCAGATAGCCGAACGTACTGAGAATGAAGCCGGCAAATGGCATGACTATCATGTAAGCGATGAACAGGCCTAGGTTCACCAGCACGCTTTTCAGCGCGGCAAGGCGGTGCCAGGCGCTTTGCAAGGTGGTTCGGGGAAAACCCCGCTTGGCAAGTTCCATGATGAGCGCCGCCACGCATAAAACGGCAATGGATGAAAAAACAAGCTGCGGAAAGGTACCGGCACCCATGGGCTCCCAGCGAGAGGCCGGCAGTGAGCCGGCCCTGAAGGCCATGAATATCGCACCTGTCGCAAGCACCACATACGAGGCTAGCTGCAGCATGGGCACTAGCGCGACGTCTGGGTTCTTACGTTCCATGAGTACCTCCTGTGAAAGGATGCGGCAATTAATCGAGCAGGTGAGCGTTCTCTTCGATGAACTGATCGTTACGCTCCAGGTAGTCGATGTAATCGGCCCGGTTCATGAAACGTGCGGTACCGCCAATGTTGACGATATCTGTCTTGAAGTCCTCGCTTTGGGCAACGCTTTCCAGCGCGCTTTCCAGACGCTCGATGATAGCCTCGGGTGTATCCTTTGGCACGACGATGCCACGCGTCACCAGAAACTCGAGGTCATAGCCCAGCTCGTGCAAGGTAGGCACGTCGGGCATCTCTTCCAGGCGCTCTTCGGTGGCGGCGGCCAGTACATTGACGTCACCGTTTTCCACAAACGCTTTGGCCGACTGGTAGTCCTCGATGGTCATGGTGATATGCCCACCCGCCAGGGCGCGCAAGCGCTCGCCGGTGCCTTCATAGCCCACGTAGCCGAACTGGGTGTCGGTCGCCTGTTCGAACTGCACGGCCCACAGATGTGGAATGCCGCCCAGCGTCACGCCCAAACGGTACTTGCCGGGTTCTGCCTGTACCGCTTCGAGCATATCGTCGAGCGTTTCCCAACCGCTATCGGCGCTGACCATGATGACGGAGTTGTCGCTGGTCATCATGGCGATAGGTTCAAATGAGTCCCAGTTGAGTTCTGTTACGCCTGAGTGGTGGGCGATCAGTAACCCCTCATGAATTTGGCTGATGCTATAGCCATCGGGCGAACGCCGAGATGCTTCGCGCAGGCCTACGGTACCGCTAGCACCTGGCATATTGATAATGGGAACCGGCTGGCCCAATTCTTTTTCCATATGTCGACCTACCAAACGCATCATTAAGTCGCTAGCACCACCGGGCCCCCACGGCACAATGAATTCAATCGGGCGCTCGGGGTAATCGTTAGCGGCCATCGCGAAGGTAGGGAGCGCAAGTGCGGCTGAAAGAGCAGACACAGTGAACAGCGTTTTGAACGTCATCGTTTTTCCTTTTGCAGGTTGTTGTAGATCAGGCGATAAATTCAAATGCTCGCATCGACATATGCGCCGGTAGAGCAGCCTTGGAGGCAGTAGAGCGAAAAAATGGCAGACCGGAGGAGTGTGAGAACAATACAGCCCGTAGGCAGGTTCTGGCAGGGGAGTCATCACTAGTTAGAACGCTTAAAACCCCGCTGCAAGATGCATCGCAAACTTCGTGTCAATCAGCCCAATAATCCGCCTCGATTAACCACTTCAAGCCAATATGAGGGTTGAAAGCAGTTGTTTATTTATCGTTTATTTTTTAAAAAATCGATTTTTTAACAAGGCTAGACTATAGGTGAAGGAAGAAAGCGACGTCAATAGTCGAATCGGAGCGAAAATCGCTAATTGGGTCGCCCACACTGATGCCAAATACGCGGCGCGGAATAGAAAAAAGGAGTTTGCAGCATGAGGCAGGCACCAGGCTTGCCTTGATGGCAGGAGCGCGAAGCCGCTCAGCCTTTGCGCAGCTGCTCCAAGGGCAGGTTCAGATGCTGAGGCCGCTGAAGTACGTTGAGCAGCACAATGGCGCGCTCTTCCCCTTTGCAGCGCTCGAATATGGCTTCCAGATCTTTAAAAGGGCCTTCAGTAATAGTGACCTTTTCACCCGCGCTGAAATAGGTGTGGCTGCCTTCCTGGCGGTGGGGCTGGGCGCGAAGTGTCTCTACTAGTGCGCTGGGTACGCTTACGGGGTTATTACCAAAGGTGAGCAGGCGCAGTACGCCTCGTGTCGAGCGAATGGGCCGCCAGTTGCTCACTACTTGGTCAAGGCGAATAAACAGATAGTAGGGGAATAGAGGCTCAGTTACGGTGACAAGTTTGCCCTGGCGCCTGCGTTTAACGTCCAGCACCGGATGAAACACCTCATAACCCTGGTTAGTGAGGTGCTCGGCGGCGCGAAATGATTCGCTACCTTTACACTGAATGACGTACCAGCTGGCGGAGGTGCCTTCTTCACTGCCGGACGCTATGTGACTGGGTTCCATAGGGTTAGCTTTTGGCTTGGCCGAGCAGGGCGGCCAGGGCATCTAACGTTTGATCAATATGCTCCTGAGTGTGGGCATAGGATAGGAAAAACCGCAGTCGGGCACTCTTTTCAGGCACGGCCGGATGCAGGATCGGCTGCACGTTGATGTGGTATTGCTCAAGCAGCGTATGGGAAAGATGCGCCGCCAGCGGCGAGCTGCCCACAATAATGGGTACTACGGCAGCACCTATGCTATGGCCGGTATCCATGCCGTGCTTTTGGGCTTGCTGCAGGAAATAGCGCGAAATCGTGTGAAGTTTCTCCACCCGCTCCGGCTCCTGTTGCATCAGTTCAAGCACTTTGATGGATGGTGCAGCCACTTGGGCAGGCATTCCCACGCTGTATAAAAAGCCGGGTGCAAAGTAGCGCAGCGTTTCTACCAAAGCTTTATTACCCGCGATATAACCGCCGCATCCGGAGAGCGTTTTGCTCATGGTGCCCATCCAGATATCTACATCACACGGGTCGATGGCAAAGTACTCGTGAAGCCCTAAGCCGTTATCGCCCATAACGCCGAAAGAGTGCGCTTCATCGACCATCAGCCATACCTGATGGCGCTTTTTAAGCTCAATAAAGCGCGGCAGATCAGGGATGTCGCCATCCATGCTGTAAAGCCCTTCGATGACCACAATCACACGTTCAAACTGATGGCGATGGCGACTAAGCAGCGCATCTAGCGCGTCGGGGTCGTTATGCGCAAACGACATCCGTTTGGCACCGGAAAGCTGCGCGCCGACCAATGAGCTGTTGTGAATATACTCATCGTGGAGCACGAGATCTTTAGGCCCCAGCAGATAGCCAAGCGTTGAAACGTTAGTGGCATGCCCGCTAACAAACGCAACCGCATCATCGACCTGGTAAGCCTTGGCGATGGCCTGTTCAAGCTCACGGTGAATTGGCCGTTCACCCGAGACTACCCGGCTGGCGGATACCGACGTGCCATAGCGAGCCACTGCATCGCTGGCCGCCTGGTTAACGCGTGTGTCGCCTGAATAGCCAAGGTAGTTGTAGCTGGCGAAGTTGATGCAGGGCTGTCCTTGAATAACGCTGGTTGCTCCGGCAACGCCTTCGTGCACTTTGAAGAAGGGGTCTTTCAACCCCAACTGTTCGGCGCCCTGGCGCAGCATGGCAAGCTGCTGATAGCCAGGGTGGGCATCAAATCGCGTAAAGCGCTCGGGCACCGGGCTTGAGGATGTGTCGTAGCCCGGAGAGGAGCTGGCAGCGTTGGTTGTGGCGCGTGGCGTGGTGCGTTTACGCGCCTGTTCCAACAGCTGCCGTTTTAAATCAGAGCGCTTAGCGGTCATGGTGTCTCGGTCGTCGATGATGTTGAGGCAGGCTCAGAGAGCCCGTCAGCCCCGTGGCGAGCGGCGAGAGAGGCTAACGCATCTTGCGGTGCTTCTTCAACATCATCGTCATGCTGGTGGAGCTTTTTAATCAGCACACCAGCAAGCTTGTTAAGCGTTGAGGCTTCGCTGAGCACCATGACCGGTACCTGAACGCCCAGGCGGTTTTCGATTGCGGTCATCAGCTCAACGCCCATCAACGAGTCAAAGCCCATATCGTAGACCGAGCGATTAACGTCAATCTTCTCCTCTTCGATCAGCAGAATGCTGGCAAGCTCTGCGCGAAGTAGCTCTGTCACCGTGGTGTGCAGTTCTTCCGGCGAAAGGTCGGCAAGCAGGGCGCTGATATCATCATCACTTTCATGACTGTTATCGTCGTCACTGGCGCGGGCTATCTCGTTAAAGCGCGGCGCATTGGCAGTCGGTAAGAAGCGGGCCAGCGCGCCCCACTCAAGCTCCAGTACGCCAAGGCTTGGCCCGGGAGTTACCAGCATTTGCTCAAGCACGTTAAGCGCATCATCAGAGCGCAGGGCAGAACCGCCTAAGCGCTCTTGCAGCGCATCACGCGTACGCGTGTTGCGGGCCAGGAAGCCGACATCCTCAATTGCGCCCCAGCGTACGCAGGTCGCAGGAAGACCAGCTGCCCGGCGGGCAGCTGCAAATGCTTCGAGCCAGTGGTTGGCGGCCACGTAATTGGCCTGCCCTGGGTTGCCGAATAGCGTAGTCGCTGATGAGTAGAGGATAAAGAAATCCAACGGCTCGTCTCGTGTTAAAGCATCGAGATGGCGGGCGCCTTCAATTTTGGGTGTTAATACCTTTTGAATACGCTCGGCATCCAGGTTGCGAATCAAGCCGTCGTCAATCACCGTGGCGGCGTGCACGATACCGCGCAGCGGGCCAAGCTCAGCGTTGGCACGTGTCAGGACGCTCGCCAGCGCATCGCGGTCGGTAATGTCGCAGGCAACTGCCATCACCTTGACGCCTTGGGCGTCGAATTCGGTGATAGCGGCCTGAGCCTCATCACTGGAAGGGCCGCTGCGGCTAAGCAGAATCAGCTGGCGAGCGCCTTTACTGACCAGCCACTGAGCGGTTTTAAGACCGAACCCGCCCAAGCCGCCGGTCACCAAGTAGCTGCCATCGTCGGTAAGGTTTAGCGTTTCACGGCCAAGCGCCTCGTTCTTGGGCGGCGCAATGGGCTGCTCGTAGGTGACGACGACTTTGCCGATCTGGCGCGCTTGCTGCATATAGCGGAAGGCATCGATCACTTGGCTATGGCTAAACGCGGTAAACGGTAGCGGGCTGAGCGTGCCGTCGTTAAACAGCGCCATCATTTCCCCAAACAAACGCTGGGTAAGGGCGGGCTGTACCTTCATCAACTGGTCGGAGTCGATACCGAAATAGCTTAAGTTATTGCGGAACGGGCGCAGGCCGATATGCGTATTCTCGTAGAAATCGCGTTTACCCAGTTCCAGGAATCGACCAAAGGGGCGCAGGGCGCGCAGGTTTTGGTTGATGGCTTCCCCGGCAAGCGAGTTCAGCACGATATCAACACCTTCACCCTGGGTGTCTTCAAGGATCTCTTCAGCAAAGGTCAGCGAGCGTGAATCATAAAGGCGCTCAACGCCCATCAGGCGTAAAAAGTCACGCTTCTCTTCAGAACCTACCGTGGCGTAAATTTCCGCGCCAAGCCACTGAGCAATTTGCAGCGCGGCAATGCCTACGCCGCCCGCTGCACCATGGATCAGGACTTTTTCGCCCGGCTCCAGGCGTGCCAGGTGTTTTAGCGCGTAGTACACGGTAAAGAACGTGGTGGGGATGGTCGCGGCGGCAGCGTAGCTTACGCCTTCCGGCAGCGGCGCCACCGCGTGCTGGCTGGCAATCAGCCGGTCACTGAAGCTTGCCGGGCCAAAGCCAACCACTGCCTGACCTGGGGCGACGTGAGTGACGTTATCACCGACAGCAACCACTTCGCCGGAGAACTCAAGGCCTAGCGTCGGCCCGGCAAAACCGTTCTCGATCGCCTCATCAGAAAGCAGGCCGAGGGTGTACATCACGTCACGGAAGTTAAGCCCCGTGGCTTTTACCTTGATTTCAACGTCATCGGCCTTGAGCGCGGGCAGCTCACGCGGACGCCACTGCAGCTGGCGCAACTGGCCGGGAAGAGCAAAACCCAGGGTCATTGCCTGCCGCGCAGAGGTGCCGTCAACCACCTGTTGAGGCGCCGGTGCCGGCAAGGTGCGCAGACGGGTGGCAAAACGCTCGCCGTTAGCATTAATGACGACTTCGTTTTCGCTATCCGGCGCGGTCAACGACTCGACCCATGCACTTAGCGCAGCATCACTGACGTCATAAGGGATATCCAGCAGGTTAGCGGTATGGCCAACGGCTTCATTGGCAAGCGAGCGACCAAAGCCCCAGAATGCGGCATCATCAAACATGTTGGCTTGCGCTTGCTGTGACTGCCACAGCACGCTAACGCCCTGAGTGGTCAACCATAGCGTTGCCGAGGCAAGCTCAGCGGCTTCCAGGGCCAGGCTCCACTGCTGAGCACGGTGGCAGCGTAACGTTTGCACGGCGGTGCCACTATTGCCCAGGTCGCGCAGATCAATCACATTCAGTGTTTGGAGAGATTCACCCCATTCATCCAGCGACTTTTGTAGCTGTTCACTGGGCGAGTCGTCGCTTTGCTCAACAATCACGCTTGCTTGAAGCGCGGTAAGTGCGTTGGCAAGGCGCGCCGCGAGCGCTTCGTTGGCCTCATCGGTCACGATTAGCTGGCAAGCTGCATTCGCGCTGCTTTCCGTTGCCTGAGCGGATGACGATTCGGGCATCTGGGCATGCAGCAGATACGCGCCGGTATCACTTTCTTCAAGTTCGATAGGTGCTGAAACGCTAAAGCCTTGGGCGCTTAGCCACTCGCTTACTGTGGCGGGTTCCAGGGCCGTTTGATCAATCCCCGGCGTGGCTAGTACATCGTCTAGCCAGCGGCTGGGAGTAACGCCCACCACCATGATATGTGCCCCAGGCGCTAGCTGCCCTGGTAGGGCTTCAAGCAACTGATACGTGCGGGCAGGCTGGGTGGCATCCGCGCTGATAAAGGCTAGCTGGGCTTTTTCTGCGTTTGCTAACGCCGGTGGCGCATCATCCAGCGACTGCACATCAATTAGCGGGTAACGCTCTTGCAGCTGCTCGGCCTGATGGCGTGCGCTGTCATGCGTGGTGATCACCCGGTAGTGATGATTGTCTGTTAGCGGTGAGCCGGCCAGCTGTTCCAGCAGGCGTTGCCCCAGCGCCGGTGCACATGGGCCAGCTTCAAGCAGCTGTAAGCGCTCGCTTGACCCTAAGGCGCCAAGTGATGCTTCCATCAGACTACCCAGCTCGCTGGCAAGCACTTGCCAGCCGCTTTCGCCTACCAGCACGCGGCTAAGCCTTGCCAGGTGCTCTGTCGAAATACCCAGCGTGTCTAACTGAGTAGAGCCATTTTGCAGCGCCTGACGATGCAGGCCAAGCCGGCCGACCAGGTGAATCGGCGCAAAGTAGTCGGGATAGTCCTGTACCAGCAGTTGCCAGATCGTTTCAGGCGGCAAGGCTTCTTCGTTACCCTCGACGGTAAAGCCTTGCTGGGCAAACGCTTCGCTGAGGCTATCAAGTAACGGGGCGACTTCCTGAGCATAACGCTGGCCGGTATGCGTAGCGTAACGATCGCCCAGCCCCGCCAAGCGGCTCAATGCCTCGGCAGGCAGGGGAAGCGGCGAAGCGCTAAGCGGCGCTGGCGTCAGCTCAACATCCATATAGCTAAACTGCTGGTGGTGAGCGCGGTTCAGGCGTATCGCCTTGAAGCGCGTCTGGCTGAGCACGGCAACGGCGTTGCCTGCTGCGTCATAGAGTTCGAAGTCAGCAGTAAACGAGTGGGGCGCACGTTTGCCCATCACTGCGCGGGCCAGTACCGGTGTACCGGCCTGAGTATTGACCTGTATACGGCCTACGCGAACGGGAACAAACGCCAGCTGAGAGGCAAACTCGCTGTGCTGTGCCAGCAGCGGAATAAACATCTGGAAGGCGCTATCCAGAATGCCTGGGTGCACGTGAAGCGTCGATAGCTGTGCCTGAACGTCGCTGGATAAGTCGATCGCGCCGATCACGGCGTTATTTTCGATCCAGCCGTGGCTGATCGCCTGGAACGCAGGGCCGTAATGCAGGCCGATGCGCTCAGCCATCAGTAAATGATCCGCCAGGGTGTAATCCGGCGTGCGCGTAGGCAGTGCTGGCGCCTGACGGTTGAGCAGAAAGCCGCGGCTTTCGTGCATGTTGCGTGCTACTGCGTTCAACTGCCAATCAACGCCGGTGGCCGGCTCGCGTGAGTGAATGGCGATGCGCCCGTCATCCGGGTTAAGCGATAAGCGCAAGGTGCGGCCATTGGGGCCATCCAGCAGCAACGGTGCGCGAATTTCCAGCTCTTCGATATCTAAAAGCGGGGTGTCTTTTTGCTGTAACGCGGCCGCTAAAGTTAATTCAACAAAGCCTGCCCCTGGGAATACTGCGCCTTCACCCACCACATGGTCGGCAAGCCAGGGCTGGCGTTTGGTATCCAACTGGCTTTCCCAGGTGTGCTCTTGCTGCGCAAGCGGATAACCCAGCAGCGGATGCTGGTAGTAGCGGGAAAGCAGGCCTTGGCCGTCTTCTGTGCTGTTGACCCAATGGCGTGTGCGCTGCCATGTATAGCGCGGCAGCAATACGCGCTGGCCTTCCACGGGGAAGATATGCCGCATATCAAACGTTAGCCCGCTCAATAGCAGCTGGCTAACGCTTTGCTGGAGCTTTTCAAGGCCGGGTTTATGGCGCTCGATCGTGCCAATCACTAGCCCGGTACGCTCTTGCTGGCGTAATGATTCATTGAGATAACGACGTAGAATAGGGTGGGCGCCCACCTCTACAAAAACGTTATAACCCTGCTTGATTAGCGCTGTCGCGGCGTTATCGAACAGAACCGGTTCACGGATGTTTTCCCACCAATAGGTAGCACCTAAGGCACTACCTTGGCTGAGTTCACCGGTGACGGTTGAGTAATAGGGGAGCTGCGTCTCACGTGGCGTAATCGTGCTTAATGCCTCAATCACGCCACTTTGAATACTGTCCATGGCCGGGCTATGGAAGGCATAATCCAACGGCAGGCGTTTGGCAAACGTGCTTTGCTCGCTTAACGCTGCCTCAAGCGCGGTTAATTGATCGTTATCACCGGCCAGCGTAATTCCTTTGGGGCTGTTGATACCTGCCAGGCACACCTGATTGAATTCTGGCTTGGCAAGCCAGGGGGCAATGTCCTCAGCGCTCATGGCAACCGCGGTCATTCCACCCATGCCCCGGGTTTTGCCTTGATAGAAGCTGCGGTAGTAGATCACTTTTACAGCGTCTTCAAGACTTAACGCGCCCGCCGCCCAGGCGGCGGCGACTTCACCCACGCTGTGTCCAAATACCGCTGCCGGCATGACGCCCTGCGCTTTCAACCATTCGGTTAAGGCGACTTGCAGCGCAAACAGGGCGGGCTGGGCAATTTCGGTAAGCTCAAAACGGTTCTCGCCATTTTGACCGACAAGTTCGGCACGTAGCGAGAAATTACCGTACTGCTGGAACAAGGCGTCCACGCGGTCAATAGCCTCGGCAAATACCGGGGCCGACTCGAGCAGGTCGCGGCCCATGGTTTCCCATTGGCAGCCATTGCCGTCATATACAAAGACAGGCCCGCGGGCATTGGTTAACCGCTCCAGGGTGGTAACGCTTGGGGTATCCCCCTCTGCGTACTGGTTCAGCGCCGCGGCGGCCTCTTCTGGCGTTTTCGCAAAGCAGAGCGCACCAAATGCGTGCTGTTCACGATGATGGAATAGCGTATGGGCAATATCGTAAAACGCACTGCTGCCATTAGCGCTGTCTTGGTTATGGCTGGCGGTAAAGTGCGCCGCGAGATTCTGGGCCGTCGCGGTAAGCGCTTCCTGGCTTTTGGCACTTAGCCGAATAGGCACGGCGTGAGCAGGCGCGGGCGCTTGGCTAGGCGCTGATGATTTTTCAGGCGCACTTTCCAGAATGACGTGGGCGTTAGCGCCGCCAAAGCCAAACGAGTTAATCCCGATCACCAGGCGACCCTCTTTTTTCAAGGGCTGGGCCTTGGTGACGACGTGCAGATTCCACTCATCAAATTTAATGCGCGGATTAAGCTTGCGAATACCGATGGTGGCGGGCACTTCGCGGTGCTGCAAGCTGTAAAGCGCTTTAGCAAGGCCGGCTACCCCTGACGCAGTTTCCAGGTGGCCGACGTTACTTTTGATAGAGCCGATCAGCAGCGGCGTTTGGCGATGTTTGCCCAAGGCTTCGCCAATGGCGCGGGTTTCTATCGGATCACCTACAGCGGTGCCCGTGCCGTGGGCTTCCAGGTAGTCGATCTCGTCGGGGCTGATGCCTGCCTGCGCATAGGCGCGGCGCATCAGGTCAGTCTGTGCGCTGGGGTTGGGCACCGTGATGCCCGATTTATGACCATCGGTATTCACTGCCGAGCCAGCCACTACTGCCAAAATATTGTCGCCATCAGCGATGGCCTGGTCGTAGTCCTTGAGCAGGAAAAGCCCAGCGCCTTCAGAGCGTACGTAGCCATTGCCTGATTCATCGAACACCTGGCAGCGACCGGTCGGCGACAGCATGCTCGCCTTGGAGAAAATAATAAAACCGTACGGGTGCAGATGAAGGCTGATACCGCCAGCCAGCGCCATGTTGGTTTCACCGCTGCGGATGGATTGGCAGGCTTGGTGAAACGCGACCATAGACGATGAGCAAGCCGTATCCAACGACATGCTGGGGCCGTGCAGGTCAAACACGTAAGACAGACGGTTTGAGGCAATGCTGGATGTATTGCCCGTGGCGGTAGAGGCATCAATGGCCGCCATGTCATCGGCCATACGGTACGAGTAATCAAGGCTGGCAACGCCCAGGAACACCCCACATTGGCTGCCACGCAGGCTGCTGGGCACGATGCCGGCGCTTTCGATGGCTTCCCAGGCAAGCTCTAGCAGCATGCGCTGCTGAGGGTCCATATTGGCTGCTTCGCGGGGTGAAATGCCAAAGAACTCGGCATCGAATCCACTAATATCACCAAGGCTACCCGCGGCAAACGTGACGCTGGTGCCGGGATGACGCTTGTCCGGGTGCCAGAAAGCGTCATGGCTCCAGCGGTCAGGCGCCACTTGGGTAACTAAATCTTTTTCGGCTTGCAGGTCCTGCCAGAACGTTTCAGGGGTGGTGCCGGGGAAACGATGGGCGGCGCCGATAATGGCAACGCGTTTAGTCATTCTTGCTCCTGAGGTTCTGGTTCTGCCTTGATCACATCGCTACTTATATCGTGTCCAAACGCTTGTTTAAATAGCTGGACGCCAAGTTCGTTGGCTGCCAGCGAGTACGGCTCATGCTGGTGCTGTGCTATATCGCATGATCGTACCTGAGACTGACTGGGCAATTCCGTTGACCATATCATGTAAGGTGTATGACTCGCAGGCGGTGAAAAGTATTCATACGCTGCCGGTAAAATCGGTACATGATCACCATACCAGCCTAGCAGCCCCGGCCTTTTAGCCTCATTTAAAGTATCTTTAACACTGGCCAGCATTTTGTCGGCCTCACCCAAATGGCGCAAATACACCGATAAATCGCGTAAGTGCGTGGGCAGTGGCCAGGGCGCCGTGGGAAGCGTAACCGCTAAACTTTCTTGCAGAGGCGCTTCCAAGTGTAGCGGGCCGTGGTTTTCCATGGTAATCACGAACACGAAAAGCGGTCTATTATCGCTATCTTCAAGCAGTCGTCCAACCTTTCGTGCCACGGCTAAGTCGCCAATGTACTGGCCTTGCCTATCGCTACTCTCAAAACTACTGATATCGATGAACTGATCGAACCCTAAAAGAGGGATCACCTTGTGGCGCATATAAAAGCTGGCGGGGTAGGGGTGTATGCATACCGTACGGTAACCCGCTGCCTGAAACGTGCTCGCCAAGCTGGGGAGAGGATGGCGTGCCAGCGTACGATAGGGGTTGAATTGACGCGCCCCCCAAGCGTTGGGCGAAAGCCCGGTGAGCACCGCGCATTCGGTGCGCACGGTATTGGCGCCCCAGGCGGGCACGCTTAGCTCACCATGCTGTAGGGCTTGTTTACGCGTCGCATCAAAATGCGTCAATAAGCTGTCGCTGACATCCGTATACCAGGGTCTCGGGTCGAAAAACGATTCGCTTTGTACCAACACGACATTGGGCCGCGTTTCAGACGAGGCCTCAGATGATAACGGTGCGCGGTGCTCTTCTTTCAGATGATGGGCTAACTGATAAAACGGCGATTGTTCCGGTGCAGGTGCGGAAGAGCGCATTAACGCAATGCCGTAAGTCCAAAGGCTTGCGAATAGCCCCAGGCGGTCCATGTCATCAACCGGGTTCAGCGTAATCGGCGCAAGCGCCCGCCAACCTAACGTAACAAGCAGTACGCCTGATACGCTTAACAATAAGCAGTAGGTGATAAAGCTTTGCCCACCCCAGCGCGATACCAGCGAAGGCTCCCAGTAAAGAAACGCCCCGATAGCTGCCGCTCCTGCGCCAATCGCGGCGATGGCAAGGCCTGTTCCAAAAAAGGGTACATAAAGGCGTGGGTGGAGGATAGCATCCCAGAAGTATTCAAAATCGTGGCAAATAAACGGCTCGTTCAGCGTGCGTGATTTGGTATTACTGGACTGCACGACAACCAGCTGTAGCGAAAGAATGAAAATCACCGCAAACCAGGGCCGTTGAAGCACTAAAACAAATGCGCCAAACAGCAATAACCAGCTGCCCAGGTGCACGCTGTTGGCCGCCAGGGCACGTCGCCAAAGCGGGCGAGGGCGCGGGTTGAGCAGCGCTTCAAAAATGATCGTTCCCAGCAGTCCAATCAATAAAGGCCATAACAGCTGAATAGACAGTGAGGTGGCCATATTAGACACCTCCCGGGTGGTCGAGATGATCAAAGCCCAGGCGCTTGATTAACCACTGGGAAATACCGGCGGGCAGCACCGCCAGCCACCAGGTACCGAAATTAAGCGGAAAAGGAAAGCTGATGCGCGCCCGGTTAGCCTCAATGCCGCGCTTGATCACTTTGGCGGCCCGCTCAGGTGGCCATTCGAAGGGCTTGGGGCCGGGCATGGCGTTGCACATGGGTGACGTTACATAGCCAGGCATCACCACCGTCACACCAATGCCGTGAGGGGCCAGCAGGCCGCGCAGGCCTTCACCGTAAGCTTTAATGCCTGCTTTGCTGGCGCTATAAGTCGGTGTGGAAGGCAGGCCGTGCCACCCGGCAAGCGAGCTGATAAATACCAGCTGGCCGCTGCCCCGTGCCTGCATCGCGGGTACCAAATGCTGAGCCATGGCGATCGGCGTTTTCAGGTTGATATCCAACAGCGCCTGCACGTCACTCCACGGTTCGAGTGCCCCTGACGCTTGGGGATGGGTGTTTTTGCCCGCAGTGGCTATCACGATATCCGGCAGGTGTTCTGCACAAAGGCCGTGGAGCCACTGCGCGAGCGCTGTCTCATCAGTCAGATTGACCGAGGCAGTGGTCACTTGCGCACCCTGTTCGCGACAGGTATCGGCCAGGGCCGAGAGCACCTCTTGCTGCCGACCATGCAGCACTAAATGGGTGTGCTGATTGGCGTAGGCTTTGGCCAACGCACCGCCAATGGCGCCCGTTGCTCCGGTAATCAGTACGCAGCGCTGGGTAGCGGGGTTCAATGCAGCACTCACAGTAGTTTCTCCAGCGGCGATGGGCAGGCTTCCAGTATATGGGCTGCATTGTTGACGGCTAAGTCGATGCTGGGCTGGCAGTAAAAGCCACCGTTGACCTGCACGGTATGCATCACCGTGTTGCGGAAATAGGTAAAAAGCTCCTGGCTCGGCTTGGGCGGCTGATTCCAAAACTCATCCAGGCTTCCTTCATAGGTAAGCCCTGCGAGGTTGTAGATTGGATCACTCAGCGCAAAGGTAGGGCACTGCTTTTCCAGAGAAACAAACCCAACGGTGCTGTTAACCGTTACGGTACCTACGGCATGTTTGATAAGTGTGTCTAAATTGCCTGACTCCAAATAGACGATGCGTTCTTGCAGGCCATAAAACTGAGCCAGATGCTTGATGATTTTGGAGTAGTTCACCAGCCCCATGTCCAGCGGATGGTTTTTAATGCACAGCAGCGCATCGCCAGGCGCATGCTCGGCAAACGACCCCATTACATGATCCATCACTTCCTGCATATTGGCATAAGGCGAGTGGTCACGAATCTGGGCATCCGTATTGAGCTGAAGCGGTAATATAAAATAGGGCTTGGCGCTTTCGATCAAGCTTTTAATCCGCTGGGCGTCCTGCTTTTTCCACTGCTTCAACAGCGTAAAACGCTTGATATAACCGGCGTACTCGACTGGCGCCGTAATGGGCGCATGGTTACGGTAATGCGGCGCTACCAAAGGATTGGCTAGCCCGGCCAAGTGATAGGCAACATCGTGCATGGCGCGGATCTTGAACGATGAACGAAAGCGTACGGGTGGGGGCATTTCAGGCAGCGCTTTGCCCGTTTCATAGAACCACGTGGGGTCACGAGGTAAAAGCGAATGCCCGTTAACACCATCGCGTTCAAGCGTCACCCAGAAAGGGCGAAAGTAGCCCTCTTCAAACACATGCGTGCGCACCCCGGCTTGCTGGGCATTATCCACGGCTGGCCGATGAATAGGCCGACGATCGCCAAACATGACCTGATCCGTGATCGCGTAGCGCTGCCAGAGCGATTCGATATAGGCCGGCAGTTCACTTAATGGGGCGCGAAATAAATGGTTTTCACTGTGGGTTCGTTGCCAGTAGGCGATATCGCCTGCGTTGAAGTTGACCTTTACCACGCGGTGGCCGTCGTCAGAAAGCCTACGTGCCAAACGCTGATAGAAGGGCGAGCAGACCCCCTGTAAAAATAAGAATGCGCGCTTTTGCTTCAACTCAATGTCTTCCAATCAATAAATTACGGTAAAGCCGGTAGAGACGCTGCTTCCATGTCAGCGTCGGCTGGTATGTTCTTGCCTGTTCTAAAAGACTAACGACGGTTTCCGCGTTGCAAAGCTGGCGGCTTAACGGGTCTACATAACATGGGTAAAGAATTAACGTACCGGCCACCAGCGCATCGAGCGATAAACGGCGAGAACGGCGCTCACAGTGCATGGCATCCTGCGTTAATCCCCAGCCAGCGTAAAACGGCATGCCGTAGGTTACGACCTCACGGTGACGTAATAGTGCCTCAAACCCCGTTAATGAACTCATGGTGTGAACCGCATCGACGCGCTCTAATAGCGTTGCGATATCCATGTGGCTTGCATCTAAATCATACAGGCGTTGGGCATCGGGTTCGAGTGCCCCTATGCGCGCACCACTTATCACATCAGGGTGAGCTTTATAGATGATGTAGGCGTCAGGATTGGCCGCGCGAACCGCTTTTAACAGCGCATTATTAGTACGTATCTGGGGCGAGCCCATGGCAATAGAGGCGTCACTTTCGACTTGGCCCGGTACCAAAATCACCCGCTTATTGTACGGCAAATCGATAGAGCTGTGCCCGCGTACGTTGTATTTTGAGAGCTTTAACGCCACTAAGCGCTCTCGTAGCTGAGCCGCTCGCTCAAGCAGATCATCGCTAAACGCTGTGTGCTGGAGCAGTGTCTCCAGGTCGCTTGGCTGGCTCGGGTCGTAATAAATGCCCTGGGCGTCAATCACTAGCGAAAGTGGCTGGGTAAGATCCACGCCCAAACCCACTGAGCGAATGAAACCATCTTCGATTCGCCATATGTGCGGCATAAGCGCTTTGTGCTGCTGCTCAAATTTATGATCAATACGGCTGGACCATACTAAAAGCTTTTGCGCAGGCGGTTTGTCAGGAAGCGCCGCTTGATAGGTAAGCGTTGCCGCGCTTCCCATAAAGTGATGAATAAAGCGCCGCTTCCAGGATGAAAAGCCACACGCCAACCATTCGCCGCGCAGCCGCTCCTGCTGGCGCTTTTGATCAGCAATCAATGCAATCGTCTCTTCGAGTGTGGCGGGCTTTAACGTATAGGGGTTGGCGTAACGCGTATAACGTAAATAGGCGGCGGCAAATACCTCGTTGAGCGAACGCCTTGTACGTCTGCGTGAGCAGGAAATCTGGTCTTGGGTTAATCCCCAGCTGGCGTAGAAGGGCAGGCCAAAACAGTGAACGCGTTTGCCAGCTAGCAAGGCTTCAAAACCTAATTGGCTAGTAACTACATATACATTATCAACCTGATCAAATAGCGCCCAGGGGTTGGTATCTTCACTAACGACGCGGCAGCGCGGATGGTTTTGCGCGTTGAGCAGATGCCCCTGTTTTTTACCGGCAATGACGTCTGGATGGATTTTGACTAGAATTTCCGCATCCGGATGGTCGCTCAGCGCGGCCTCCAGCATATGTTCAAAGCTTTTGGCGCTTGCGCCGCCAAATTCAATCGAGGCATCGCCTGCGGTTTGGTCAACCACCAGCACTCTCGCCCGTGCTGACTGATCTATAGTAAGGTCCGGCGCGTGATTATATTTTGAAAGACGGTAGTGGGTGAGCTGCTTGATACATCGCTCTGCCTGATGAAGTTCATCTTGCGTAAAAGTAGCGGTATTTAACCAGTTTTCGAGATCCGAGGGCCGTGAGGCATCGTAATAAATGCCGGTATGGTCAACCACTACGCTATGCGCTTGAAACCCTTCCACCCCAAGGCCCAGCGAGCGCAAAAAGCCGTCTTCCAGAGCAATGTAAGGTAGCTTATGACGTTTGGCATAACGCCTTGCTCTAAGACTGGTAGGCTTTAAGCCCCAACCGATAACGGCGTCTGGCTTTTTTTGTAGTGGCCGCAGGCGAGAGAAGTGGCTAAATTCAGACAGCAATGCGGGAAGCGTGTCTATTTTGCCGATGCCAGCTGATGTGTAACCTGCCGTACTTTTTGCCATGGGATCGTCATTAGTAACGGGAGAAGAAGTTAAGCGAGCGAACATACGTGAAACAGGCGCGCTTATCAATTAAGCGCAGTGAGTACTTACTAATTTTAACCGAACAGCATAAATATCCGGATAGTTTAAATAAATTCGGATTAACTTTGGTTTAATCAACGCGCGCAATAATTATGTTTTTGGTAATTTAGCATTAGCCGTAAAATTAATACTGCATAGCATAGGGAAGTCTTCAAAAAAGGATAATTGGTGCCTTTGTCTTACCCGCTTAAGAAAATACGCTCTTTCAGGACGCTAAAAGGTCGGCTGTTGCTGGGACTTTTAGGTACCTTATTATTGCTGGTTGCGCTGCTACTGAGCTTGGCATGGCAGGTGGGCAAAACCATGGTGCTTGAAACCAATATGACTCACCTGCGCTATGAAGCCAGGCTTTTGGCGGATGAGGTTACCCAGCAGATCGAGCTACGTTTCGATGCACTGCAGCGGCTCGACGCGATTATAGGCTATAGCGATGATCCTGATTGGCTAAGTTACGAGTTGCGCCATAACGACACCTTAATGGCCTGGTTTGATGGCATTATCGTGGCTGATCGCGATGGAACAATACTTGCCGACTGGCCTAGCGTCATTGGACGCGCGGGTCTTGAGGTTGCAAACACTGAGCATTTCAAAATGCTGCGTGGCACTCGGCAGCCCTATATAAGTGAGCCATTTATAGGCAGGGCAAGCCGTGCACCCATGGTGTTGGTCAGTGTCCCTCGGATTGATGATGAGGGCGAGTTTGCTGGGGTGGTTGGTGGTGTGTTGACCTTGGATACTGGGGGCTTATTTAATCGTTTGGCAAAAGTGCGCTTAGGTGAGCAGGGATATGCCGGGGTAATCACTGCCTCTGGAAAAGTTCTGTTTCATCCTAATTCAGCGCTCATCAATACTTCTTTGGAAAGCAAGTCAATCAACCCCTTGCTGGATATGGCGCTAGATGGCTGGCAGGGGGATGGGGTTGGAAAATTATTCAGCGAACGGATGGGGCTTCAATCCTATACGCAAGTATGGCCCGCTGACTGGATTATTGGCCTCTATTTACCGCTTGAACAGTCGCAGCTGCCGCTATCCGGATTCATCCATAAATTAGGGTGGATGTGGTTACTGCTGGCCATTTTGATGATGCCAGTACTGTGGTTTTTATTAGCGCGAATACTGGCCCCGCTTAAGCATCTGGAAACTCAAATTGGTGAAGTAGGCTTAGGGCGCCGCAAGCGCGTTAACCTGGCCACGGCAATGCAGGAGTTGCAGCAGGTTGCCACTACTTTTAACCGCGTAGAAGAGGAGCGGCAAACGCTTGTCAATCATCTACAGGAGCGTCAGGCATTTCTGGATTCCGTATTAAGTGCCGTTCCTCAAGGGATGTTTGTCGCCAACTTTGACGGTGTGATTACGTATATGAACCCGGCATTACTGGAGATGCTGGGTATTACTTCTGCTCGCCCTATGGAAGCCTGGCTAAAGCAGGTCCATCCCGATGACTTAGGGGGAGCAAGGGATATGTGGTTGTATAGTCTAAAAAACGGTAGTGATTTCATACGTCAAATGCGGTTTATACATGTTGATAGCGAAACACTGTGGCTGGACATTCATGCGCGAGTGGTCATGTTGACTCAGGGAGGTCATTCCCTGGGATTGGTCGGGGTAGTAAAGGATATTACCGAGCGCCGCCAGCAAGAAGCACTGCAGCGTTGGGAAGCTGAGCATGACCCGTTAACGGGGCTTTTAAACCGGCGTGGTTTTGAACGCCGTCTTGAGGAGGCCTTTGCTGATTTCCAAAAAACCAGCACGCCGTCGGCGCTGCTCATGTTTGATTTGGATCACTTTAAACCGATTAACGATGAAGGAGGTCATGCGCTCGGTGATGAGATGCTGCGCCGGATTGCTCAAATCGTCGCATGGGAAGTGCGCCGCAGTGATCATGTAGCACGCCAGGGCGGAGATGAGTTTAGCGTATTACTCCCCAGCTGCACGCTGGGGCAGGCGCAAATAATTGCCGAGTCACTGCGTCAGGCGGTCAGCGAAATTTCAGTTATTCATCTAGATAAAGAGTATCGGGTAACGCTTAGTATCGGGGTAACCAGCTTTAACGATAGCGATGCCAGTATTGAAGATGCACTTTCACGCGCAGATGCCGCAAGTTACGAAGCCAAAGGAAGAGGGCGTGATAGCGTAGTCACGAAAGTATCTATCGAAATGGACCCTATGAAATTATTTGATTAAGCCATGATTAGGCAGCAAAAAATTTTAGATGTGTGCCAGCCTGAGTGAAGAAGCTGGCAACGTATCGGGTTACACTAGAATATTACGACGTGCTGAATTGGCAGAGACGATGCTGTGAATCTACTTGAACTGTTTGTACGAACACTGGATATCACCTTGCCGGTGTTTGCCATGGTTTTTCTGGGTATTGCCCTAAAGCGCCTTGGCTTGATTGACCGGACGTTTGTATCGACGGCGTCGGCACTGGTTTTCAAGGCTACCTTACCTACGCTTATTTTTCTCAGTTTAATCAAGGCGGATCTTAGCGTTGCGCTTGATATTCCGCTGATGCTGTTTTTTGCAGTCGCCACGTTTGGCCAGTTTATGGTTAGCTGGCTATGGGCGCATTTTCGTATCCCCTATGCTGAGCGGGGCATCTATATTCAAGGTGCTTTTCGCGGCAACTGTGGGGTAGTGGGGTTGGCGTTGGCGGCGGGCATGTATGGTAACTACGGGTTATCGGCGGGCAGCTTGCTGGTGGGTATCGTCATTGTCATGTATAACGCGCTATCCGTATGGATATTGGCAACCTATCAGCCGGGGCAGGCCGCTGATTGGCGCAGCATATTAAAAAATATTGCCATGAACCCACTGATTATCTCGGTAATTGTGGCGCTGCCGTTTACCGCACTGTCTATTTCATTACCTAGCTGGCTGATGACCTCCGGCGACTACTTTGCCTCATTAACCCTGCCGCTAGCACTCATCTGTATTGGCGCCACGCTTTCAGTATCGAGCATTCGGGATAAAAGCGAGATTGCGCTGGGTTCTAGCGTCATGAAGATGGTGACTCTCCCCGTTATTTCGACCGCAGCAGCGTGGCTTTTAGGCTTTGAGGGCGAACAGTTAGGCTTACTGTTTCTATTCTTTGCCAGCCCCACCGCCGCCGCCAGTTTTGTCATGGTTAAAGCCATGGGCGGCAACGCAGCGCTTGCCGCGAATATCATCGCGATCACCACGATGATGGCCAGCATATCCATTACGCTGGGCATTTTTGCTCTGCGCCTGCTGGGCTGGGTATAAGAAGAGGCGGCCGCGGGTTGGAGTGTAATCTTTAACACGCTATACTACGCGCCCCTTCTGTAAGCAAAGTCCCTGTAGCTCAGTAGGATAGAGCAGCCGCCTCCTAAGCGGCAGGTCGCAGGTTCGACTCCTGCCAGGGACGCCATCTCGCTTCAAAGTCCGAGCCGTCAGCCATTATTCACTGACGAGCAAGCGCCGATTGGGTAAGCTCCAGCGGCTCAAGAAATTCAAGTGTCAGCATCTCACCAACCGTGGTGGGCTTACGCTCTGTCATCATCATGGCGTTACCTATAGGTGTGCGGTCTAGATAGATATCGCTAGCCTGACCATTGGACCACGCGAAGATCAGGCGATATTGCTTGTTTACTTGAATCGAACACAAATGGGACAGTTTCCCGCTCCAGTGCTCGAAACGGTTGCCGGGCGGCAATCTCAAGTCAGCCTCAGATGCTGATGCATCGATTATGTAGTCCCCTCGCTAACCCGTTATACCGCATAGCGGTATAGGTTCAACTTTCTGTTAAATATACAGCAGTCGCAATAGCGCCATCCTCCCCTTTAAAGCTAAGATTGATTAGAGCGCCCGTAGATGCGCAACTGATAATACTTTTAGGGGATTTGGATGGAATTTTCGAAAGTTGTTTTAGTGATTCTCGGCTGCTTGGTGCTCTCTGGGTGGATTGCCGCCCTGGTGATTGCGAGAAAGAAAAAAAGCGCAGATAAGCAAGTGGCTGTTATAACGTCAGCGCTTGAAGAACGAGACCATAAGATAAGCCAGCTAGACGCCGCTCTTGAGCGCTTATCAAAGTATCAAGCGATTGAGGATGCAGGGTTAGAAGCAGAACGTATCGTTTTTGAGGCAAAGAAAAAAGCCGGACAGCTATGGCAAGACGCTGAACGTGAAAGCAAAAGTCATTTAAAAGCCGCATTCAGCAGAAAAGAGAACGCTGAATTCGAAGCCGCCAATATCAAGCAAAATGCTGATGAAAAGCGGTCTCAGATAATTGCAGAAGCGCGGCGAGAAGCATCTGAAATTCGTGACAAAGTCAGGCTTTCAGAATCTAAATCACAAAGCCTCATCCAAGAGGCTCACGCTAGAGCCGAAAAGATCATTTCTCATGCCCGCATTCAGGCCGAGGAAACCGCTGGAAATGCATTGAAAGCGGTGGAGAACGCCAAGCTCTATGAGCAAACAGCAAAGGCCATGAAGAATGTCATCGAGGGCTATCACGATGATTACATCATTCCGAACGCAAGCCTGCTGGACGACTTGGCCGAAGATTTTTCACATAAAGATGCCGGGCAAAAACTCAAGCAATCACGTAAGCATAGTGCAGACATGGCAAAAAATGGCCGGGCTGGCGGCTGTGATTATGTTGAGAAAACAAGAAGAGAATACGCCATCCACTTTGCAGTTGATGCTTTCAATGGCAAGGTCGATTCTATCCTGTCTAAAGTTAAGCATGATAATTACGGCAAACTGAAACAAGGCATTCTCGATGCGTTTGCGCTGGTAAACCATAATGGACAGCCCTTTAAAAACGCTCGAATCACCGATCTATATTTGCAAGCGCGCCTGGAAGAGTTGAAGTGGGCCGTAGCCACAATGGAGCTGAAGCGTATTGAGCAAGAGGAGCAGAGAGAAATCCGTGAGCAAATGCGCGAAGAAGAAAAGGCCCGCAGGGATATCGAGAAGGCTTTAAAGCAGGCTGAAAAAGAAGAGAAAATGCTCGCCAAGGCGATGACGGAGGCTCGAAAGCAACTCGAGAGTGCCAGTGATGCTGAGCGCGAAGGTTATAAGGCTCGCTTGGCAGAGCTTGAGCTTCAACTGCAAGAATCAGAGGCGCGCGGCCAGCGTGCAATTTCAATGGCCCAGCAGACAAGGCGTGGTCACGTTTACGTAATTTCAAACATTGGCTCATTTGGCGAAAATGTTTTCAAAATAGGCATGACCCGGCGGCTTGAGCCCCTGGATCGCGTTAAAGAACTTGGTGATGCCAGCGTGCCATTCTCATTTGATGTGCATGCGATGATTTATTCCGACGACGCTCCCTCTTTAGAACGCGAGCTTCACCGGAGATTCGCTAGCCGCCAAGTAAACCGGCTTAATGCGCGTAAGGAGTTTTTCCAAGTCCCTATCTCTGAAGTTCGAGAAGTGGTGGATAGTCAGCAAGCCGAGGTTCATTGGACAATGGCCGCGGAGGCGTGGGAATACAGAGAGTCACTTGCTCTAGCAGGAAAGCAGTTGCAAGCCGTATCGTAGTGTTGATGGCTTAACGCTAAGCGACGAAAGAACGAAAAGAGTGGATGAGGCTATTTACGGTGGCAGCCTTGGCGCTATATGTAACCACAGCGAGCATTCGGCCTAGGCTTCACTCGTCGGCTAAAAGAGCTTGAGGCACAAACGGAGTATGTGCCCAACCTGAACGATCTCGACGCCGCATAGGCAAAAGATGCTGGTATGTGACCTACGCCCCGCCCTTGTGCGGGGCGTTCGTATGTTAGGGCTTAGCGAGAGAAGGGCAGCTACTGAGCGCAGCCCCAGACCGTCTGGCAAGGATGTTGCCAACCTCATACCCTCATACTGGCCGCGCCCCACGGCGCGCTATCGACGCCCCGCCCGCGCGCTAAATGTAGTGGTTTTTATGCACCCCTGCATACACCGCCAAGCCGCGCCACTGCTGGGCTGGCTGGTGAAAAATGGATGCATGGAAATTATGCGAATTCATGCGGAGATTTGCACTTTCCACTGGTAAGTTGGTTAGCAATTGCCCAAATCCTGGTTATGGGGCTGGCCGATTGCTGAAGAAATATTCCTCATAAGACCCTGTAGAGCCTAAGACTTCCACAAATACACGCCGCAGGATGGCCTAAAGTCGCAGCTCAACGGGTTGCACAGGTGTAAAGTAATGGGCAATACTGCTAAAAATAATTAAAGTTGAAATGAGGGTTATCAGTATCAATTTGCTTGCGGCCGAGGGGGAAATCACTAGCAATAGTAAGTGGTGCCGATGTCACCGTTTGATTACAGAAGCTAGTAGTTTTCTGTTCAGTGATCTGTCCACCCCAACTAGCAGCTATCAACCCTGAGCGGACGATCATATGCCAATCGAGTAATATTGTATGTGGATATATCTATGGATCGATTGGCTCCTTACGAATCACAAGATAAAATAATTGAATTAAGAGCAGAGTTTAGGGAAGTCAATACTGCTGATGACTATCACAGTTTGTACAAAGAAATCGAAGGATTAATTAAGAAGAATGGCCTCGAATCAAAGAGTACTCCAGCATTATAGGTGAGCACTAACAAGCAAAGGCAGCGGACGCCAAAAGCGGCGCTCGCTGCTTTGGGCGTTACATTTCTCGGAGAAATTATGGATAACTGGCTCTACGCAGAGGTTCTTAAACAAGATGACCTTCGAGTTCCAACATTTGCCAGGCAGAGCACAATCAATTGGATGAAGGCTCTTCGTTTTGAAATAGTGAACGAGCATGGTGTTTCAGCTAAAGAGCAGTTTGAATCTTGTCATCGGCATTTTAAGGCTACATACCCCAAGAGATTGACGACTTTAAATAACGGTATTGTTTTTGAGTCACTGTACTCATCATTAACCAACAGCCTTGCTTTACAAACATCTGCTAATAATGCCAGTAGTGAATCTTGGATGCTTCCCAGCTCAATAGTTAGTTGGTATTACTCTGTTTATTTTTCTGTATTGTCAATGCTTGGTTCTACTGGCCAAAAAGTAGATGATAATCATGCCTCAGTTTACAGAGCTTTCGGTTCAAATTTGAGTGACCAAATGCCTCACCCTTTCAACATGAAAGCATCACATGTAAAAAACGAAGAATACGAGGCAAAGCTTCCTCGGTATGTCTCTGCGAGTAGTTTTAGCTTAAGTAAAACATTTCCAGAAAATGAAGATGCAGCAAGAGGTATGCTATTAGAGTATCTTTCTGGTAATGCTAAATACTATGCATGGTTAACCAAGGAGCGAATTCTTAAGAAGTCTAGTTACAGTGATTTTAGGACTAAAGCTGCTAAAGAAGATAGGAATAAACAATTACCAAAAACAGTAGGCTTTATGCACTGTGCATTTCGCTACAGAGGTAAAGCTAACTACCGTGATGGCATATATCTTACGTATGGCCAAAGCTCTGCGGCTGAAACAAAAGCATTTCTTGAAGATATGGCAGTAGTATCGAAGTTTATGTTTATTTCAGGTCTGGCTCTCGCATACAGATCACCCCTAAACCCTGAAGTGGTTAAGTTCATCAACGATATAGACACAAACTTAAAAGGGATTGATAGCCTGAGCGATGGTGAGTGTTTTTGGAGGGTGCTGTGAGTCAAAATGTAACAAGCGCAAGCAGTCGGAAAATTTACTCGCTGGCGCTCCTAAATTTCCGCTGTTGCGGGCGTTAGCTCTTTCAATACCGAGGATTCCTGTGAAAGAAAAAATCGAAAAAGTACTCTTTAAAAAGCTTCGAGAACTACCGTCAAACAAGGCACTTCCATGGCCCGACTTCCAGGTCGCTTTTGACGTCGCCACTGGTTCGTCTCTGAGTGACCACCTCGAAGAAGTGCAAGAGGTAGCAGATGCACTTGAGAAATCTGATTATGCACGCTTCGAACAACTTCCGAACGGTATGCCACGCATCATCAAAGGCGTAGATTTTGACATCTGGGAAAATAAAATGGCCCCTACCAATCAAGGCAGCAATCTGAACATCGGCTCCCTCAATGCTCAGAACGTGCAGGTCGGTGATCAGAACACTATGAATGTAAATATTACTCCTCAAGAATTCATAGAGGCGCTAGAAAGAATGCAAAAGGATCCCGAGAAAGCAAAATCCGCACTTTCTCAGCTAAACGATTTCGCGAAGCAGGGGCTGTCTTTCGGTCAGACCGTCGCTAAATTCATCGGCCTGATGAGCTAACAATTCCATGCAGGCGACGCTCGTACCTCGCGCGCCTGATGGTCGGCGGTAGGCTTCCACTGATCGAAGGATCATTATGTTTGTAAATAAGGTAATTAGTTATCGAAATTCATGGAGGCTCGTTTCCAGTAAGCATCGAGAGGAGCTATCTGAAGCACTAGAGTCTATCTCCGATTGCATAAGTGGCAATGTGGAGCTCACTGAAGAGTCTGGCAGAGGTCCGCGTTCTAGAGAATTGTGGGAAAAGGCTCTCTATGATCGCAATTGGGAGCTTGTAGAAAGAATTCATTACTCATCGGATGGCCGCCGGATTCACCTAGGCAATGTGGGCCCTGTAAAGAATGGCTTAAGTGCACAGATTCCATTCGGACATATAGAATACTTAAGCCGTTGGCTCTTTCAGCAAACAGCTTTGGCTGTAAGGCATGGTGTAATTAAGCTTCCAATTCTTTTTGTGCCTTTAAGGGAGTTTGGGCGTGTATCAGATGATAGGTGGATAAACAGAAGCTCTTTTGAGATGTACCAAAGTCAGCTTGAACTTTTGTCTCCCTTGAGCCACCAATACCCTTTTTTGGTTGTGGGCTATTCTGATCAGAGCATTATTGGTGAACCTGAAGTTATAGAAATTGAGATTGACGAACTTGCAGAAGATACAAATAAAGTTGTAGATCGTTGTATCGAGTTTCCCCCTGAATATCATCAAGCTGGTTTAGGTATCCTTAATTTTTTTGGCACTTATCTAAGGGAGCAATATCCCGAAGAAGAAACCAAAGTAAGAATTGAGCAAGAAGGCTTAAATGTCCGACTGGTTATAGAGACTGAAAGCGGGCAATCAGAGGTTATTGAAAAGGCCCTTCATGAATACGAGTTAATTATCACTGGTGAAGAGCCGCCTGAGAAATTTACTCAAAATGACAAGCTAGTTTTAGAGCTGAGAAATGAACTTAGAATAGCCAAGTTTCGCTTAGAATCACAACAAGATTTAATTGGCATGCAAAATAGCAAGATCGACAAATTATTAAATATTGTTGGGGATGGACTTTCTAGTAAGCAACCAATAACAATAGATTTTAAGCCTGTTATTAGCAATCAAAATTCTATTGCCATCAATCAAAACATTTCATCAGCTATCGGTAGTGTTTCTGAGCTCCTATCTGAACTCCCGCCTGCTAGCGAAGCAGCCGTGGCGCTGGGTGAATTGGAGGGTTCTCTCGAAGGCCTGGAAACCAATAATAATCCAGAAGAAATACGAAGAGCACCAGCTATGAATAAGTTTAAAAGAATAGTTGATAAGCTTCTAGAAAATGGGAGCGAACTAAATAATGGTGTTGAAAAAATCGAATCTGGCATAGAAATGGCCAAAGATTTAGCGAAAAAATATAACAAAATTGCAGAGTGGTGCGGTTTGCCAGTCGTCCCAAGTGGGCTGTTGGGATAGCCTAACAAGTTGCTACACTCGGAAAAATTACTCGCTGCGCTCCCAATTTTCCGGTGAGCAAGGCGTTATGCACTAATATCCAATCATGAGAATATAGGAGATAAAAATGGATTTTGATAAACTCGCATACCCAGAACAATTGACTATTGCAGGTACGGAATACAAAGGGCAACGAAATATGTCCAAAGGTGAAGTGTTAGTGCCCTACACAGATGAGCCAGATGTAGGTATTGGTGATGTTATTACTCAAAAATCAGGTAAGCGCGAAATACACCTTAAAGTTATAGATGCTTCTTTTCTAGAAGGTGGCTCTCTTGGAGTCGGTACTGCACATCCTCATATGCTAACTCTTAAGGTCGAAAATACAACTTCGCAGCCCCATGTCACAAAACACGGTGATTCCACTTTCAATATTGGCTCAATAAGTGGCGAAAATGTTCAGGTTGGTAACAGTAATACATTAACTACCAATGTAACCATTCAAGAGTTAGCGGAAAAGATCGCTAAAAGTGATGACCCAGAGGCAAAATCAAAACTAAAGGAATTTTTACAAAATAGCACTGTTGGCAGTCTTATTGGAGCTGGCGCTTCAGCTTTAATAGGCATGCTGTAGGTGCATAACAAAGCCATTAAATTCGTTCCCTTCAGTCGCCCGACGCTCGCAAGCTCGCGCGGTTTATTGCGGCGTTATATCAGTGCCGCCTTAAAGTCCGTTTCTGGCCGAGCCTATGTGAAAACACTCTGGCTGTCCTGAAGGAGAAGCTTGTACGTTAAATCTGGAGCAAAGCTTGT
Organism: Vreelandella zhanjiangensis DSM 21076; assembly: GCF_000377665.1. Classification (GTDB taxonomy): domain Bacteria; phylum Pseudomonadota; class Gammaproteobacteria; order Pseudomonadales; family Halomonadaceae; genus Vreelandella; species Vreelandella zhanjiangensis. The sequence goes on from NZ_KB898646.1 coordinate 204,577, forward strand.
CATGCAACTACCTCAAAATTTGCGAGAGAGCACCAGTATTGATTGATTTTTGACCGACGTGAGACGCTCCAAACGTTTTCACACGGCCTCGGCCGTAAGCACTCCATCTGTGCCGCAAACTGAGTCGCGAGTGGTGTTATCCAACGATAAGTCGTTAGCGGGTTGCAGATGGGGGGTGCTGGTATACGGTGTGGTATATTGGTTTTTTATATTTCATGTTAAGGCCATATAATTCAATTGTTTAATGTGTTTTTTAAACTCCTGCCAGCACGCCAAACCTTACCCCAAACAACGCTCAAGAAACCCCAAAAACCGATGATCATTAGCATAGGCAATATGCATACGCATGGACGATGCATCCGGCCCGTTGGGGCGTAGTGAAAATATACTGCCAGGCGCAATGAAAATACCTTCGTCCGAGGCTTTTTTGGCCAGTTGCATCGCGTCGATATTATTCGGCAGGCGCGCCCATAAATAGTAGCCTTCTCCGGGCCCATCTATATTCTCAAGCCCTACCTCTTTCAACGCGGTAATGGTACTGGCGCTGGCCTTGGTAATGCGTTCGCGTAGCTGTACCAGGTGGCGGCGGTAACGTCCGTGGGTAATCATGTCGTGAATCAGGCGCTCGCTGAAGGTTGAGCTGTTAACGACGGTGACCATCTTGATATCGGTAAGTGCATTGACCAGCGCAGGGTTGGCCGCTAAATAGCCCGAGCGAATGCCGGTGGAAAGCGTCTTGGAGAACGTGCCTACGTAAATTACGCGACTCAGGTCATCCAGTGCCGCCAGGTGGGCGCTTCCGCGGTGGAGCAGGTCGGCAAAGGCGTCGTCTTCTACCAGTATCAGGTTGTAGCGCTCGGCAAGTGTCAGTAGCCGATACAACTGGTTAAGCGAAAGGGTAGAGCCCGTCGGGTTATGGGCATTGGGCTGTAGAAAGAAAACGTTGGGGCGATATTGAATAATCTTACGCTCCAGGTCATCAAGATCCAACCCTTCATGGTTGCGTGAAACGCCAATCAGCTTTGCCTTGGCCAGGCGCAGCTTGCCAAATAACGGGTAATAGCCGGGCGTTTCCACCAGAACCCGGTCGCCGGGGGCGATCAGGTGGCGAATAATAAGATCGAAAGCGTGATTGGCGCCAAAGGTCAGCAGTATCTGTTCATGAGAGGCGTGAATGGAGCGCCCGGCCAGTACCCTGGCAATCGTTTCCCGCAATGGGAGATACCCTTGAGGGGCGCCATACTCGATATCATCATTGCCGATGGACGTTAACCGCTTGGCTTGCCGGGCAAGCGCCGCGCCGCCCATCCAGCTGGCGGGCGCGCGGCCGTCGCCTACCCGCACCTGAAAGTTACCTACCAACTGCTCCCTTAAGAGCGAGACGCTATCAACGGCTTCATTGAGCTCGTGGGTCTTTTCCAGCGCTTCAAGCGCGGGTGGCTGGGTAACAAAAAATCCGGCCCCTTGGCGGGCGCGCAACCTGCCCAGCGCAATCAGTTGATCATAAGCATCCACGATGGTGTTTTTTGAAACCCCATGCTGCCGGGCGGCTTCGCGTATAGAAGCGAGCCTGGCACCCGGTGCCAAACGGCCTTCTTTGATAGCCTTGAGGATGGTGTCGGCCACGTGCCTGGATTTCGACATGGTAGGGGTCTCCCGAATAACGGGCTAAACCCAACCCGGTGAAATCAGTGTACCTATCTTTTGATGGGTACAGTACCTCGTACAATTTCGCTAACTGTACCTGTCAGTAACCAACAAGTTTACCCATCATGTGCTGCATTAAAAAAGATACATCCATAATAAATTCAAGGAGACACGCTATGTCTGAAAAGAAGAATCGGTTTCTCAATGTGTGGGATGACTCGGTGAGCGGGAGAGATCTCCTGCTGTCACTGTGTATTTCGACGCCGTTAACCCTAGGCGGCTATCTGCTTGCCCCGGCGCAGCCTCCGCTACCGCTTATTTTGGGGCTGAGCGGCGCTATTCTCGGGTTCTTCATCAATGCACTGCTGTTTCGCCCCAAGCGGCAGCTGCAAACCGGTGAGGAGAAGTAGTAATGGATCCCGTCTTATTACTTCAAATGCTGGCGGCTGCGATCATTGCCGTTATCGTTTATACCGCGATTGGTGTTGCGCCGGGTACTGATGAAACCGCCGTATTGGCCCCGGTAACGCTGGCGCTGGTAGTCGCGGGCATACCGCTTCCCGTGGTGCTGGCTTTCTTTATGGCGGCAATCGTTGCCAAGAAGCTGACCGATTCCATTCCCGTTTCAGTAGCCGGTATACCGGGCGGGGTGATGTCGGCCCCTATGGTCGAACACGCCTTGATTTTAAAACGTGAAGGCCATGCCACCCTGGCGATTCGTAAAATGGCGTCCGGTTCGGTCATCGGTACGCTGGTGGCGATCCCCATCAGTCTGTTTCTGGCCTTTCTGTTAACACCGCTAGCCGATGTACTTGGCCAGTACGCCAGCCAGATATTCTTTGGCGGCGCCGTATTTCTTGCCCTGATGAGCAAGGAGAAAGTCATCAGCCTGATCAGTATTGTGCTGTTGGCGGCACTGATTCAGGGCTTGCGGCACCTGTATTGGGGGATGGGCGTCATTCCGGAAGGCCAGACGGTCTTCATCTCGTTCTTCTTGGGCATCACCATTGGCCCGATGATGTTTAATCTGGCGCAGCTCACGGTCAACAGTGAGCGCCATAAAATGGCCGAGTCTGAGCCCAAGCAGATCCAGATCTACGGTAACGATGAGAAAGGCCAGCTACCCAATCCGTTTCGCATTCTGACGCGTCAGGAAACCGTCTCGGCGGCGGCAAGCTCCGTATTGGGTTCGGTCACGTTCTTCATGAGCCCGGTCGGCATCACGATCTTTCTGGGCGAAGTCATGTCGAGCTGGGTGAAAGGTACGGTCAATAAGGCCAGCCGCGCGCTCTCTTCAATGGATGCCGTCACCAACGCCTCTTACATCGCGGGCATCCTGATTCCTCTGGCAGCGCTGGGCATTCCCATGAGCCCGATGGCGATTGGCCCGGGCAACGCTTTCTTCAACGCACCGCCGGTGCTGACGCTTGAGCAGAACGCTCACCACTTGATGAGTTTTTCTGAAATTACCATCGCCAGCATCCTGGGGGCCGGTGTCGCTTTGCTGATTACCTACCCGATTGCGGTTCGGTACGCGCGGCGTATCTGCATCTTTGTGTTCAAGCACATTCCTCATGAAGCGTTCCTGGCAATGTTCTTCTCGCTGGTCATGCTGCTTGCCTATATGGATGCCGGCGTAATGGGCATTTTAGGCGTGATGGTGCTGGCACTGATGGCGGGGCTGCTTAACCGGTGGGGCGTCAACTACGGCGTGCAGTTCATGACGCTATATGCCGCGCCGTGGCTTTTAGGGCTCATCGCTTAATACGCTTGGTTCATGCCTGAAGCATATGCAGCGTTCTGGCAATCGTCTGCTTCAGGCACATTTACTTGTTCAACCTCAATTGTTCAGAGGCATTATCCATGGCACACAGTACATCCCGCATTCCCGGTTTTTATCAGCTTCCTCCCAGCGAACGGCTTGAGAAAGTCATCGAAATAGCCGGGCTAGGCAGCGAGGTTCGCACGCATTTCTCTGATATGGGCAATATTTCGTCAGCCACTGCCGATGCCATGATCGAAAACGTCATCGGTACGCTGAACCTGCCCATCGGCGTTGCCACCAATTTGATTATTGATGGCGAAGAACAGCTGGTACCCATGGCGACCGAGGAGTCCTCCGTGGTTGCTGCCGTGTGTAATGCGGCCAGGCAGTGTCGTGCCTCGGGCGGGTTTCATACCGATACGTCAGAACCCATCATGATTGCGCAGGTGCAGTTGCTGGATGTCCCCAACCCCGAGTTTGCCCGGCTTCGGCTGCTTTCCGAGTTCGAACAGGTAAAAAGCATTTGTGATGCTACCGACCCGGTACTGTTGCAGCACGGGGGCGGCTTTCGCGACCTGGAAGTGCGCGTTCTTGACAACATGTTGATCGTGCATCTGTTGGTGGATGTGCGTGACGCCATGGGCGCCAATGCCGTCAACTCGATGGCGGAGGCCGTCGCGCCTTCTCTGGCACAGTGGAGCGGTGGCCGCAGCTGCCTGCGTATTCTTTCCAACCTTGCGGATCGGCGCATTGCGCGTGCGCGCGCTACCTGGACGCTTGAGGACCTGGGCGGCGAGTCGGTACGTGACGGCATGCTCAACGCGTATCGCTTCGCTGATCAGGACCCTTACCGCGCTGCCACCCATAACAAAGGCATCATGAACGGGGTGAGCGCTGTCGTGCTGGCAACCGGCAACGATACCCGTGCGGTAGAAGCGGGCGCCCATGCCTATGCGGCGCGTACCGGGCGCTACCGTTCCTTGACGCATTGGGAAGCCGATAGCGAAGGGAACCTGACCGGCACGTTGGAAATGCCCATGCCGGTAGGCCTGGTGGGCGGCGCTACTCGCTCGCATCCCAGCGCCCGGCACTGCCTGGATATCTTGGGTGTGAAAACGGCGGATCGCTTGGCGCGCATTATCGTCGCGGTAGGCTTGGCGCAGAATTTTGCCGCCATGAAGGCGCTGGCAACTACGGGTATTCAGAAAGGCCATATGGCACTGCATGCCAAGAATATCGCGGTAATGGCCGGGGCCGAAAATGAGGAAGTCGACCGTATCGCGGCGCTACTCGTGGATGGCGGCAAGGTGCGGGTGGATATCGCCCAGCAGCTACTTGAACAGTTGCGTAACGGATAAGGAGAAGACATGGCCCTGCCATCTTCTGTACGCCTGGTCGAGGTCGGCCCGCGCGATGGTCTGCAAAATGAGCGTGAGTTCGTGCCGACTCATCTGAAGCTTGCACTTATTGAGCGGTTGGCCGACGCGGGCTGTAAGCATATTGAGGCGGCCAGCTTCGTCTCTCCGCGTTGGGTGCCGCAAATGTCTGACCACCGTGAAATCATGCAGGGCATCAAGCGCCGACCTGGAGTTACTTATTCGGCATTGACTCCCAATCTAAAAGGGTTAGAAGCAGCGATTCAAAGCGGTGTTGATGAAGTGGCCGTTTTCGGCGCCGCGAGCGAGGCCTTTTCGCAAAAAAATATCAACTGCTCGATTGCTGACTCTTTGCAACGGTTTGAGCCAGTCGTGGTACAGGCGCGCCAAGCCGGGCTACGGGTGCGTGGCTACGTTTCCTGCGTATTGGGGTGCCCTTATGAGGGCGATATAGAGCCTGCGCAGGTGAAATGGGTTGCCGACGCGCTTTTCCAAATGGGCTGTGATGAAATTTCCCTTGGCGATACGATCGGCACAGGAACGCCATTAAAGGCAAAGCGTATGCTCGAAGCCGTGTCCGCCAAGGTGCCGATGGCAAACTTGGCGGTCCACTTTCATGATACGTATGGCCAGGCATTAGCGAATTTATACGCCGTGATGGAGGAGGGCATAAGCATTATAGACAGCTCAGTGGCTGGCTTGGGTGGCTGCCCCTATGCCAAAGGCGCTTCAGGTAATGTGGCCAGTGAAGATGTGGTGTATATGCTGAATGGCTTGGGAATTGAGTCAGGTATTGATTTGGATGCGTTGGCAAGAACGGGTGACTGGATCACTTGCTCCATTAATCAGCCTAACCGTTCCCGGGTAGGCACTGCGTTAAAGGCTGCTTGCGCACAATAGCTTTAGCGCTGTCATGAGCTTCTTAGATGGCAAACGCTAAGTGGTTCGTTAATCTGAACAAGCTGGAAGGCATGAAAAGCGTCGGTGCCCTTTGATCGTATTTCTTAACACCCCGCCTTTGTGCGGGGTGTTCTCATTACCGAGCAACATCCCCATCTCAGTACCCCCTTTATTGATGATGCGTCGTACGGATGCCGGTATGATGTCGCCCGGCAGTGATCGTGGGGCGGGTCTTGGCGTGCTGATACTGGAAAATGATCCAGAAAATAAGGGTTAAAAGCGCGCCCACTGTTCCAATAATACTTGTATAAAAGGAAGCCTTTTCAAATGGCGAACGCTATAACGCTAAACCAACAAACTGGGCAAGATAACTTCATGAGCCGAAGGGCGCTTCCCTGTTTAGGTGTATTTGCGGCTATCTATTTAGTATCCATAGCGTTTGGTTACCATATTAATGCGATCGTTTTGGCTATCGTGCTGATGGTGATGCTGTGTCTGTTGAAAATCCCGGTGGCGATTGCCCTGATTTCATCGGCACTGCTGGGAGCCTTGCATAGCGGGCTATCCATGAGCGAGGCCGTCGATACCTTCAATGACAACCTGTTAATGGGTGCTCAGGTTGGGGTTACCTACATCATGATTGGGGCTTTTGCGGTTGCCATTGCACGCAGTGGTTTGGTGGATCTACTTGCCTATAAGATCGCCTCACAGCTTGATCTAAACGTGGGCGCCACCAATAAAGGCGTAAAGTGGATTATGCTTTTAGCGTTGGTCGCCGCTTCCATCATGTCCCAGAACCTGGTGCCTGTGCATATCGCGTTTATCCCTATCCTTATCCCGCCATTGCTCGGGGTGATGAACAAGCTGCGTATGGATCGCCGTGGTATCGCGTGCATTCTTGCCTGCTCGATGAGCGCTAGCTACTTGTTGCTGCCCACGGGGTTCGGGGCCATTTATTTAAATGAAATACTGCTAGCCAACGTTAATAGTGTTGGCCAGGCCTATGGGATGTCCGCAACACCGGGCATGGTGCTGAAAGCCATGGCGCTACCGGTAATGGGCATTCTGTTGGGTATGCTCGTGGCCGTTTTTTATACGTATCGTAAGCCGCGTCGTTACCAGGAGGCGCCATCCACCACGCTTCAAACCGAAAAACCCTTAAGGCCGCTTAACTTTAAACAGATTATCTTTACGGTAGCAGCCCTGGTAGTGGCGCTGATTTGCCAACTACAGTTTGACTCGCTGTTAATCGGGGCAATGATCGGCTTTATGATTTTGAGTGTGGCAGGCATCTTTCGCTGGAGTGACCAGGACGATGTTTTCACGGAAGGCTTACGCATGATGGCGCAAATTGCCGTGATCATTACGTTTGCTTCTGGCTTTTCCGGGATTTTAAACGCAACGAATGAAATTGCGCCCCTGGTGTCGGCGACGGCTGATTTCATTGGCGACAATATGGTGCTTGGCGCGGCATTAATGCTTGTTGTTGGCTTGTTTATCACCATAGGATTTGGTGACTCTTTCGCTAGCGTGCCTATCCTTGCGCCTATCTATGTACCCTTGGCAATCACGCTAGGCTTCTCTCCAGTCGCGACGATTGCCCTGTTAGGGGCTGCCGCGGCACTGGGTGATGCGGGTTCCCCAGCGTCTACTATTACCTTAGGTGCTACCGCTGGCCTCAACGCCGATGGGCAACACGATCATATCAGCGATAGCGTAATTCCTACGTTTATTCATGCCAATTTTGGCATGCTGATATTTGCTTGGATTGCGGCACTGATGCTGTGATGCTTGAAGATTCACGCGCCACCTGCTCTTTCATCAGCCAACTTTGCAAAGGGAGCTAACCATGCTTTTCTCCAAACGTATTGCCATCAAGCTGCTTGCGCTTACGTTGGCGCTCTTTCCTTCGGTGCTGCTGGCCCAGGATGCCCATATTGGCAGTGTGCGCACTGAGTTCCGCATGCTGGGGCCGAATAACACCATTGAAGTTGAGCGCTTTGATGACCCCAAAGTGCAGGGTATCTCCTGCTATATTTCCTATTCTCAGATCGGCGGGATCTCTGGTGCAGTGGGGCTTGCCGAAGAGGCCAGTGAGGCGAGCGTTGCCTGTCGGCAAACGGGCGAGATCGTGTTTAACCCGGCGGAGGTAGAAGAGCAGGAAGTGGTGTTTACCCAGCGCCGTTCAGCGCTATTCAAGAATATGCGCGTAGTGCGCATGCACGACGCTGAAACCGAAACCTTCGTATACCTGACTTACAGCACCAAACTGGTGGATGGGTCGCCGAAGAATGCGATAACGGCGGTTCACTATGGAGATCTGACGCCAGCTCAGTAACCTGGTGCAGGCATGTGAACCGACGTATTCAGTTTGGTTAGCGGGGCTGGCCCAGTGCCTGGGTCCAGTAAGTGGTGTAGCGGGATTCCGGGTTGTCGGCTTTGGCCATGCCCATCTGGGTAAAGGCGCCGTTCATGATATTGCTGCAGTGGCCGGGGCTTTCCAGCCAGCCATCCACCGCGGCTGATGCGGACATATGGCCCGCAGCAATATTTTCCCCCACGGCGCGCCATACATAGCCTTGTTCTTCCACGCGCTGTTCGATGCCAACGCCCTCAGGGCTGGTATGGCTGAAGTACTCGTTTTCGGCCATATCTTTCGAGTGCGCCTTGGCTGCCTCGTGAAGCTTGCAGCTCCAGGTCAGTGGCGCTACCGAATCAAACGACTGATTACCGCACTGTCGGGATTGGCTGCGCGCTTCGTTAACCAAGGTAAGCATTTCCTGCTGCTGCTCGGTAGGTTCGCAGTTGCTGGATGAGTCACCTTGCGGCGCATCATCAGAGGCCCAGACTGCTCCGGTACCCAGTAGCATCAACGCTACTAAACGGAAAAGCGCCCTGGAAGCAGGGCGCTTTATAGCTGAATTAGCCACCGAATTTTTCATTTTCACCAAGATCCGGTTTGGCATCTTTCTTGAGGTTGGCCTTGGCAATTTCGTAGAGCTGGTAGGTCTTGCTCTCCTTGGATTTCCAGTGCTCGCCCATCTCTACCTTGATTTCCAGAAGCGCGAGATCCGGATCATCCTTGCCTTCCGGGAACCAGGCGGCCACGAAGGGGTTCCAGTACTTGTGGATCAGCTCGCGGTTGTCGGTCAGATTGGCCTTGCCCGATAGCGAAACGTATACACCGTCTTCCTGGTCGGAAAAACTCAGGCATACGTCGTGATCACTTTTGGCTTCAAAGACTTTTTCGGCGCTACGGCGGGTGTAGAACCACAGCGTGCCGTCGTACTCTTCCTGTACCAGGTGCATAGGCCGCGCACGTGGCGTGTCGTGGTCCATGGTGACCAGCATGCCGACCTTAATATCCTTGATCATCTTCCAGATCTTCTGCTTATGTTCCGGGCTGGACATAGCGTCACTCTCCTTATGAATAAATACTTTGGTTAGCCAGTCCTTCCGTAGGACTAACAATAGCCTAGCCAGCATTGGTGATATCGGCAAATACGCTAATGAGCTCGCAGTAACAAACCAGCAGGGCTAAAGTAAAAATTCGCAAATGGCTACTAAAGGAGGCTGCCATGTTCGTCAATGCGAGGTTAAAAAGATCGAGACTGAAAATCCTTGGTGTGAGACGGGCCGGTTATATCTCTACTCTGATCGGCATGTTACTGCTGGCTGGTTGCGCCACGGGAGAGCGCGCTGATACGCAAACCAGCATGCGGGGCGCGGCCACTGAGTACTGTGAAAGCATTGGCGGGCAATCCGAAGTACAGGAAACCCGCTTGGGCAGCGGTCGCTATTGCCGCTTACCGGGTGGGCAGCTCGAAAACGAGTGGATGCTTTATCGCTCAGAGCGTCTTGATAACGATTAGAAATGCATCATCCACTGCTTCGACTTTGTAAGAAGCGTTTTATTGACGCAGCTCATGCATTGGCCTGCAAAAACCTGATATTTTAAAGATGCATTTAATATGAATCTTTAGCAGGACGTTGAAAAGAGGCCATTATGCTGACACAGGCACAAGAACAGATCATTGCCGCCACGGCTCCCGTGGTAGCGGAACATCTCAACACGATTACCGCGCGTTTTTATCCGCTGATGTTCGAGCGCTACCCCGAGGTCAAGTCACTGTTCAACCAGACACACCAGAAAGACGGTGGCCAGCCGCGCGCGCTGGCGGCTTCGATTCTTGCCTATGTGGGCGTGCGCCAGAATCCGCAAACGGCGCGCCAGATCATGGAAACCGTGGTGAACAAGCATGTTTCGCTGGATATCCAGCCCGAGCACTACCCGATTGTGGGCGAGTGCCTGCTGGTTGCCATCGGTGAGGTGCTTGGCGACGCCGTGACGGCAGAGGTGGCCGATGCCTGGGGCGCGCTTTATCAAGAGCTTGCTGATCTTCTCATCGACCTGGAAGCGCAGCGTTATCAGGAGTTTGAACAGCAGCCCGGCGGCTGGCGGGGCACGCGGCGTTTTCGTATTGCCGATACGCATCAGGAGAGCCTTGTTATCCGTTCGTTTATTCTGGAGCCTGAAGATGGTGGCCCGGTGGCCGACTATACGCCGGGGCAGTACATCGGGGTGAAGCTGAATATCGACGGCGTGCCAGCGTCCCGCCATTACAGTCTTTCTGATGTGCCTAACGGCCGCTCCTACCGGCTGTCCATCAAGCGTGAACCGCACGGTGTGGCCAGCCGCTTTTTTCATGACCAGCTGACGGTAGGTGATGTGATCGAACTACTCCCCCCTGCCGGTGAGTTGACCCTCAAGGAAGGTGACGAGCACCTGCTCTTGATCAGCGGCGGCATCGGTCAGACACCGCTGCTGCCGATTGCCAAACAGGCGCTCAGCCAGGGCCGCCGGGTTACCTACCTGCATGCGGCTATCGATGACGATCACCGCGCTTTTGCTGAAACGCTCGATACTCTTGCACAAAATCACCCCGATAATTTGACTACCATCACAGTGTACGAGCAGGGCAGCCAGGGAGACCATCAGGGCCGGATAAATGAAGCCGTGCTGGCCAAGTATCTAGCACCTAACACCCGCTGCTACTTCGTTGGCCCCCATGGTTTCATGGCGGCGATCAACCAGAGTCTGGAGCTTTTGGGTGTCGCGGAGACCCATCGCCACTTTGAACATTTCGGTCCGGCCAAGGCGCTAAACGCCGCCTAGCCAAACCGTCCCCTTCGCATGAAGCTTGGTGTGAAGGGGGCGGCCTCGAATTTATGGGGCACTTTTCTCTTCAGCTAACTGCCAGATATCTTCCCACTCCCAGCCATCCTTCTGAATATAGGCGAGCAGTACTTTTTGAGAGTGATCGCTTAATCCCTCCTGCATCTGTTTTTGTGATGCATCGAATCCCGGTAAGGTCTTGTAGGCCTCAAGAGCTGGAAAAGGGGGCAAATGCGGTGCGGCGTGGATGAACGCACTATCCAACGTATCAAGAAATTGATCGATGACGCGCAGCGTTATAGTGAACTGAGTGTGGGTGGCAGCGCTAAGGTCAGGATTGGCGATGGTTGCCAGTATGAGCGCCTGATAAAGCCGCGCTAACGCTAACGGGAGTGATTTCTGGCTACTGCCCGCGTGGTAATAGTGAAGAATAGGGTAGGCGAGGTGCTGTTGGCCAAGTGTGCTGATAGTTTGCTGAATAGGCGATAGCTGCTGGCTTAAGCTGGTAAATTTCCCATTGTCATGGGTGGTGTTAAGAACTTCTAGCGGGCTTTCGCCTAGCGCACTGATAGACAGCGCTAAGTGACGTTTTTGGGTAACGTTAGAAACGATATTAAGCATGTAAGTAATCGACAGCGTAAACAGGAAAAAGCCATTGGCTGCTGCCAAGGTGGGGACCAGGCGCCAGCGATCATTACCCGGCACAAAATCGCCATAGCCCAGTGTGGTAAGGGTATAACCGGTAAAGTAGATACGTTCGACCAAACTGGCCGATGCCTGGGTGTTGGCATTCACAACAGCATCTGACCCGCCACAGAAAACCAATAGCCAGCCCAGCCATAACGTTATTACCCAGACTAAAAGAAGCCCGATCGTTATCCATGGGCCCGCGGCGGCGAGTAACCAATGACAGCGCCGGGTTCGATGAATCAATAGCAGTATCGACCAAACACCACTAATCAAGCGATTGGTGACGGGCCCTGAGTGAGAGGCGGAAAGCGTGGTACGAATGGCATCAAAATTGGCTAGCGCAACAAGAAGAACGCCTATCACGCCAGCCAGTGTGCTTCCTGTCATATAGAGCGTCCTTTCGATCATTTATAACGACGTTAGTCGGCCATATTGGTTTATGGCGGGGTGGCGTTGGCAGGAGAAGGTATGTGTTCCTCATTAGGCCAGGCAGTAACGACGACTTCATAAATACGCCAGTCGTAATTATTAAGGTGCTGTGAGGCCTCTTTAAGATGGCGCGCCAGATCATCGTTACTATGCGGGGTTACAAAGGCTTCTCCGCTGAAGATTGGGCCTTCTTCGCGTAAGCGTACTGAGGCGGCGGCTACCCAAGGCATGGCCCGAAGCTCGGCTTCCAGCGCTTCTTCCATGTATTCCGGTTTTTCGCGAGAGGTAAAGTGAGGGCGGCGGTCAAGTAGGTCGCCTACGGCTTCTTTTAAATTGGTAATACCATCCTTGGTAACATCCAAGGCGATAATGGCCGCAGCCGCTGCGTCCGCCCACCAAAAGCCGGCTCCCACACCCAGTACACCAACGATGGCAGCCATCCCTGTCATCCAGTCGGCTTTGCTCATCTTCCCATCGGCAAACACGGTCTTCTCATGCACTTTTGCCGCGGCTTTGGTCTGTAAGCGCCCGATAATGACAGGTGGAATAACGCTGTAAATCAGCACGCCAACCATCACCCAACCCATCCATATCGTTTCACCAAACAAGGTAATGGCGCCGATACTCGGGTGTTCCTGATGGACAAGCTTGAGCAACGAATCACCCAGTAGAAACAGTCCCATCGCGCTTAGCGCAGTTGCCGTGCATAAAAAGGCAATAATAGTGGCGCGTTGATACCCATAGGGGTATGTCTCATTAGGCGGGCGTTTGCGAAACCGCACGGCCAACAAGAAGGCAATAGGCGGAATGAGCGACAGCATGTCTTCCAGCCACGCGACTTTCATTGCCTGGCTGTTTCCCAGTACCAGCGCGAGCACCGATACAATGGAAATACGAAACGCTAGATTCCACCATTCCAGGCGGATCAGATAGTTGAGATCCTGCTGCTTATCCGGTGGCAGGTGATATAGCTTGCGTATTTTCATTGGTCTGCCTCCAGGCGTTGGAGGTTTTGTTCAATATCGGGATAGCTGTTCAGATGCCGCTGTACGGCAAGCATCCAGGCATTTTCACCATTGGGTAGCGCCATCACATGGTGGTCAGTTGCGATTTCCCAGTCGCCTACCTGGTAGCCGTGCGCCCGGAGCCACCAGGATGGATTGGCGACAGCTTGATCTAGTGTGCCAAGCTCAGAGGTAGGGCGGGGCACCGCGCCCTCTTTTCTAAGCGCGTGAGCGATATGGTTGACAGCGGGAATGGCTACCTCGATGCCTTCCAGGTTGCTGGGCAAGGAAGCGCCTTCAGGCACACCGACTGAATAGTGGCTCTGGTAGTAGGCTTTAGTCGGCGCGGCAAGGGCGCTCACATTTGAGTCCTGGGTAAGCCCACCGATCACCAGATCAAGCTGGTATTGCGAGAGTGCAGCTAACAGGTTGCCTTCGCTACCCCAATGCCAGTTGATGGTGGCGCCCATATTTTCCGCAAGCGCCTGGATTATTTCGACTTCCAGCCCTGCCGGACCCTGATCGGTATTAATAACCCAAGGAGGGTTCTCGGAAAGGCCAATGTTCAACTCGCCGCCCTGCATATCTGCCATGGGGCGCTCAATATTGACCGGATAACGACAACCGGTCAAAGCTATCACCGCCAAAATGATCAGTATGCTGGGCCGAAAAACGAATGTTATAAAGCTGTCCTTGCTTTGCATCGTTAAGCCGCTTCCGTTAAGGGGGAATTTATATAATAGCTAATAAATAAAACCTATAAAAAAGTGAGCATGGGATCGCTCAAGCCCTGCTCACCTCATAAGTTAGGCATATTGAACTGTTTTTCAACTTAATTGCTAAAGTAGAACGGTATGTGGGTTCTGGCTGAGATTTCGGTTTAGGCCACCATTGATGCACATAGGCTGGCGCAGCGATGGCACGCTTGAGCGCATTCCTGGCAATGATCGGCTTCATGTTGGCCACACTCATCGCCGCACTTTTGACAGATATCCGCACATAGCTGACAGATGTCCTGAGCATACTCGCTGCCTTGGGCCATAAAGGCGACGGCCAGACGACAAATTTGTGCGCACTGTATATCCAGACGAATACATTCAGCCATATTGCCAAGGGTAGGTTCCTGAAGGCAGGAAGTAGCGCAATTATCGCAATAGACCGCACATATATTGCAGGCTTCGATGCACTCTTTAAAATTCTGTATGCTCATAGCAAACCTCTCCTGTTAGATATACGTCCTTAAGCTGGGCGCCGCTTTAAAAATAATAAAGGGCTAGTTTTCCATTCTATAAGTCAGTTGATAATAGGAGCTTGATTAGATGTTTGCAGAAGATTAAATAATGTTTAACTTGTTTTAAAGTCAATGATTTGGGTTGTTGTTATTTTTTGAAACGCTTTTAAAAAATAGGTCTAACGTTTAAGCGGGCGGCTTAGTTGATAAGTAAGTAACCTGATTTTAAAGGCAAGAGCGGTCGTCCAGCGGCGCTCTTGCAATCTTGAATAAATGAATACACTCAAAGTTTACGTTTGCTCAAGCAAGCAGAGGTTAAATCCTGGATAGTAGTGAATCCTAACAGGCCCAAGGTTCTGTCTACTTCTCCTCGCAGTAAATTAAGCGCATGCTGCGTACCCGCCTGACCACCAGCCGCTAAACCATAAAGCGTGGCTCTTCCAAGCCACACGGCGTCTGCTCCTAGCGCCAACGCTTTTATAATATCGGTGCCGCGTCGAAAGCCGCTATCCACGAATAAATGACAGCGCTCGCCTGTAAAAGCTTTAACCTCGGCCAGTGTATCCATGGGTGAGAGCGAGTGATTAAGCTGTCGTCCACCGTGGTTGGAAAGTACGATGCCATCGATACCCAGCCGCACGGCCTGTTCAGCTTCTTCCGGCGATATAATTCCCTTTAGAATTATTTTGCCTGGCCATAAATCACGCAGCCAGGCGATATCTTCCCAGTTGAGCGATGGGTCTAGCTGCGGGCCAATTATCTGTGAAGCACCTTGAGCGTTACGTTTATCGGGTGGCAGCAAATCATCCAGGTTTTTAAACGTAGGCAGGCCATCGGGTATCAGCACATCGCTCATCCAGCCTGGTTTGGTGAGTAGGTGAAGCAGGTTGGGCAGGGAGGGTTTCATGGGGCGGCTAAAATTGCGTACATCCCATTCGCGATTCCCGTAAATTGCGCTGTCTGTCGTTACAACGATGGCCTCAAAGCCTGCATCAACACAGCGCTGTATCATCGATTTAACAAAGTCGCGGTCACGATAAAAATAGATCTGCATCCAGGCGGTAAGCCCTTCGATGGCAGCGATGTCTTCAAGGCGTGTAGTTGAAACGCTGCTTAGCACGAAAGGAATGCCGGCATCACGGGCGGCATAGGCCAGCTTTAAATCTCCATCACGCGTCAGCATGCCGTTAAATCCCGTTGGCCCAATCGCCAATGGCATTTGATAAGAACGGCCAAACAATGTCGTGCTTAAATCTCGCGCACCTACGTTAGTCATCGTTTTAGGTTCAAACAGATATTGATCGAATACGGCGCGATTATGGCGCAGCGTATGTTCATCATCGCTGCCGCCATAAACATATTCGAATACGAAGTTCGGCAGCCTTTTCTTGGCAATACGTTCTAAATCATGAATGTTCAAGGCTTTTTTATAATTTGAGCCTGAGTAGAGCGGACGTTTCATGGTGATTCACCTGCAACCAAAGTATAGGTTTAAAGGGCTTTTGTTTGTGTTGCCATACTACCATACTAGTCATATCAGTTAGGGCGACAGGCCCCCTTAATTCAGGCTGCTGCAAATGAGCAATATCAATATTACGCTACAGGCGCTATGGCAGGAGACGTCGGAGACCGAATCGGTTCGTCAGCGTCTTTACCAGGTATTGCGCCAGTCCATCATTCAGATGGTGCTGCCCCCGGGCAAAGCGCTTTCTGAAAAAGAAGTAGCGGATGCTTTTTCGGTCAGCCGCCAGCCGGTACGTGAAGCTTTTATCCGTCTTTCGGAGGCGGGACTTGTCGAAGTCAGGCCTCAGCGTGGCACCTATGTTGTCAAGATATCCCAAGGCGCGGTGCTGGAAGCACGTTTTGTACGTGAAGCGGTGGAGGTGGCCGTGGTGCGCCAGGCAACGGCCAAGGGGCTTGCGCCGAATGTGCTCACAGAGCTGCATGACTTACTTGAGCGCCAGCGCCGCTGCATTGAGCCTCACGACACCATTCGCTTCTACCGGCTGGATGAGCGCTTTCACAAGACGTTGTCGCTGGCAGTCGGGCAGCAGGCCGCCTGGAAAGTCATTGAAGAAGTAAGAGCCCAGATGGACCGCGTACGCTACTTAAGCGTTCCTGATACCACCCCCATCGCCCGTTTGATCGACCAGCACGCCCATATTGTGACCGCCATTGAAGATCGCGATATAGCAATGGCCGAGCAGGCCATGCGGCGCCATCTGCGTGAGATTTTTGTTTCGCTACCCGATTTAGTAAAGCGGTTTCCCGAGATGTTCGATACTCAGGAAACGGTATCCCTCATTGAGGAGGCAACCCCATGAAAATCGAACATGCCTATACTATTGTCACCTCGCCGGGGCGCAATTTCGTCACCTTAAAGATTGTGACTGACGAAGGAACTTACGGTATCGGGGATGCCACGCTCAATGGCCGTGAAATGGCCGTGGTGGCTTACCTTGATGAGCACGTCATTCCTGCCTTGATTGGCCGTGACCCACAGCGCATCGAAGATATTTGGCATTACTTGTATCGTGGCGCTTACTGGCGTCGTGGCCCGGTTACCATGAGCGCGATTGCCGCTGTCGACATGGCGCTTTGGGATATTAAAGCGAAACTCGCGGGTATGCCGCTCTATCAACTGCTGGGCGGTAAGAGCCGCGAGCGCGTGATGGTGTATGGCCACGCGACGGGACGCGATATCGAGTCGTGTCTTGAAGAAGTCGCCCGCCATGTGGATGAAGGCTACAAAGCCGTGCGTGTGCAGGCAGGCGTACCCGGCATTGCGAGCATTTATGGTGTGGCCAAGAAAGATGGCGAGCCCTACGAGCCTGCGGATGCCGATTTGCCCGCCGAGCATGTGTGGAGCACCAGCAAATATCTAAACCACGTGCCCAAACTGTTTGCCGCCGTACGCGAGCGCTTCGGTGATGACCTGCATATTCTGCACGATGTACACCATCGTCTGACGCCCATTGAAGCAGCCCGCCTGGGCAAGGAAGTTGAGCCTTATCATCTTTTCTGGCTTGAGGACTGTGTCCCTGCTGAAAACCAGGAAGCGTTTGGGCTTATACGCCAGCACACCACCACACCGCTGGCCGTGGGTGAAGTGTTCAATAGTATACATGACGCCAAAGCGCTGATTGAAAACCAGTGGATCGACTATATTCGCGCCACGCTCACTCACGCAGGTGGCATTACACATGTGCGCCGAATTGCTGATTTAGCAGGCCTGTATCACGTGCGGACCGGTTTCCACGGGCCGACGGACCTCTCCCCGGTTTGCTTGGGGTCGGCTATTCATTTTGATACCTGGGTACCTAACTTTGGTATTCAGGAATACATGCCTCACACCAGCGCGACTAACGAAGTGTTTCCTCACGATTACCGGTTTGAGGATGGCCACTTTATCGTTGGTGAAACGCCGGGGCACGGCGTGGATATCGATGAAGAGCTTGCCAAACAGTACCCCTACAAGCGCGCCAGTCTGCCGGTCAATCGGTTGGAAGACGGCACCCTCTGGCATTGGTGACCTAAAAAACGGGTAAGGAGTTTTGCATCCATGAAAGCATTTCAGGTCAACGCGCCTCACGATTTCAAGGTTGCCGAGGTTGAAATTCCCACCCCGGCGGCGGGCGAGGTGCTGGTCCGCGTAGCGTTTGCCGGAATCTGTGGTTCCGACATGCATATCATCCACGGCGATAACGCTTTCGTACGCTTTCCACGCATCACCGGCCACGAGTTTGCTGGCGTCATCGAGGCGCTAGGCGAGGGCGTACCGGATGTAAGCGTCGGCGATCGCGTCTGTGTCGACCCGGTCATCAGTTGCGGCACCTGCTATCCGTGTCGCATTAATCGACCCAACGTATGTAGCGCTCTGGAAGTGATCGGCGTGCACCGTAACGGCGGTTTTGAGGAGTTCGTCTGTGTGCCGGCGGCCAACGTGCACCAGGTGCCCGAGCATATTGAGCTTGACGCCGCAGCACTCGTCGAGCCTTACACCATCGCCGCGAACGTGCTGGATCGCATGCAGCCGCACCGCGGCGATCGGCTTCTGATTCTGGGCGCCGGTATGATCGGCATGACTATCCTGCAGATGGCCCGCGCCATGGGCATTGACGAGATCATCGTTACCGACGTGATCGACGAGCGTCTGGCCGCGGCCAAGGAGCTGGGGGCGACCCATGTGCTCAATAGCCGCACTCAGGATGTCGAAAAAGAGATTCTGGCACTGACCGAAGGCGAGGGCGTACCGCTGATTGCTGATGCCGCCTGCGTGCCGGCGCTATTGCCCCAGATGCTGCGGCTGGCGTCTCCCGCAGGGCGCATCGGCCTGCTCGGTTTCAGCGTCCAGCCAAGCGATCTGATACAGCTTGAAGTGATCAAGAAAGAGCTGACGCTGGTCGGCTCGCGGCTCAACAATCGAAAGTTTCCGGAGGTACTTGCGCTCATGGCAAGTGGCAAGCTGGACCCGTTGGCGCTGGTTAGCCACCGGTTGCCGTTAAGCGATATGCCCGGTGCCATCGATATGCTTGATCACCGCCCTGAAGAAGCCCGCAAGGTGCTGATTCAAATCAACCCCTAAAGGGCACGCCAACTCATCTTAACCACACGCACTAACAACCAATAATGCAGAAGTGCAGGAGCGATAAAATGATTAAGAAACTGTTAACCAGTGCGGTACTTGCAACGATGGTATTCAGCGCGCAATCGGCGCTGGCCGCCGACTACACGCTGCGCTTTGGTCACTTGGCCAACGAGCAGAACATTTGGCACCAAGCGGCTGAGAAGTTTAAAGAAGAAGTGGAAGCCAACTCTGATGGGCGTATCGAGGTACGCCTTTACCCCAGTGAGCAGCTGGGTAACGAAATGGACGTGATCAACAGCATCCAGCTGGGCACCGCGGACATGACCATCACTGGCGAGAGCTTGCAAAACTGGGCGCCTAAAGCCGCCATGATGGCTGTTCCTTATGCCTTCCGTGATTCCGACCACCTGCACGCGGCAGTGAATGGTGACGTTGGCGCCGAAATCGAAGAGCAGATCATCGAGCGCACCAACCTGGTGCCGCTGGCCTGGTTCGAGCGCGGTGCCCGTGAGCTGACCTCCAACCGCCCCATCCGCACCCCAGAAGAGCTGGACGGTTTGCGCCTGCGCGTGCCCAACGTGCCGCTGTTCGTGGATACCTGGCAGGCGATGGGCGCACGTCCTACTCCCATGGCGTTCAGCGAAGTGTTTACCGCACTTCAGCAAAACACGCTGGAAGGTCAGGAAAACCCGCTGAGCCTGATCGAAAGCGCCAGCTTCAACGAGGTGCAGGATTACGTCAATATGACCGGCCACGTGCGCAGCTGGATCTACGTGGTGATTGGACGTAATCAGCTTGAAAAAATGCCTGAAGAGCTTCAGCAGGTAGTGCGTGACGCCGCCGAAACCATGCAGGCTTTTGAATCTGAGCTGTTCGTTGAAGACCAGGAGCGCCTGGAGCAAGCCCTTCAAGAGCGCGGTATGGAATTCATCGAAGTAGACGTGGATGCCTTCGCTGAAGCGGCCCGTCCGGCGGTGCTGGAAGCCCTAACACCTGAACAGCGTGAAATCTTCGACGCCATTCAAGACCTGTAAGAGGGTTGGTAGTGAGAATGGGCTGGCCGCGTGCCAGCCCATTCTCAGTTTGCAAGTTCTGTCTGCAAGAGCAGTCTGTCCCATGAGGATACGTTTATGAGCTCGGATCAAAAAGCGCTTGAACAAGAAGCGTTGGAGAGTCTGGATTCGATGTCGGCGGTGCCCAAGCTGCAAGGCCCCATTGGGCGCCTGATAGGCTGGGTGGATACCTGTTTTCTTACTCTTTCAGTACTGGCGCTGGTCGCTATTGCCGCTACGGTGCTGCTGCAGGTGAGTTCACGGTTATTCCTGCCGTTTTCCATCGCCTGGACCGAAGAGCTCTCGCGCTATCTGTTTATCTATATGGTGGCGCTGTCGGTTGGGGTAGTCATGCGTCAACACCGTAATATCAGCGTCGAGCTTTTCCATCATATGCTTGGCCCGCGCATGAAAGCGGCGTTTCAAGCGCTGATCTGTCTGATGATCGGCGTGTTTGCTTTTCTGGTGCTGCCTTATGCCTGGCAGTACGCCCAGAACGGCACTTGGCAGACATCTCCCACACTGCGGGTGCCCATGCTGTACATCTTTTTCTCAACAGTAGTCACCTTTGCGCTGCTCCTGGTTTATAGCGTACTGGGATGTCTTGAGGGAATCATCGCAATGTGTCGCTCCTCTGCCTCCCGTGAACAGGAGTTGTAAGCATGGAAGTCATTATTTTATTCAGCGTTTTCCTGATACTACTGTTGGTGGGCATGCCTATCGCCTTTGCGCTCGGTATCGCTTCAATGTCGTATCTACTGATGGAAGGCATTTCGCTGACCATCGTGCCCCAGCGCATGTACGCGGGCATCGACACCTTCGTTTTGCTGTGTATTCCGGGGTTCGTGCTGGCCGGTAACCTGATGAACGTGGGCAATATTACCGAGCACATCGTGCGCTTCTCCAATGCGCTGCTTGGACATATTCGCGGCGGCCTGGGCCTTGCCAACGTGGGCGGCTCAATGATTTTTGGCGGTATTTCCGGCACCGCCGTGGCGGACTCGGCGAGTATCGGTTCGGTGATGATTCCTGGCATGGCGCGCTCGGGTTACGACAAGCCGTTTGCCGCTGCCGTTACCGCAGCTTCGTCTACCGTTGGGCCGATTATTCCTCCCAGCGTGCCGATGATTATTGCAGGCTCGTTAAGCGGTATTTCGGTTGGACGGATGTTTCTGGCAGGCGCGGTCCCCGGCCTTTTAATGGGCTTGGCCATGATGATCACGGTGTACATTCTTGCCGTGCGTCGCGGTTACCCTAAGGAGAAGCGGGTGCCGGTCCTGCAGCTTCTGCGTGAAGCGAAAACAGCCTTCTGGGCACTTTTGATGACCGTAATCATTCTTTACGGCATCATCGGCGGCTTCTTTACGCCCACCGAAGCCTCGATTGTGGCCAGTCTTTACGCCTTGGTGGTAGGCATGTATGTCTACAAGGGGCTTACCTGGCGCAAACTTCCGGGCATTCTGGTGGATACTGTTCTGACCTCGTCAGCGCTTTTGCTGATGGTGGGCCTGGCCAACCTGTTCGGCTGGATTCTGACCAGCGAGCAGATACCCCAGATGATCGCCACGCTGATTCTTTCCATCAGTGAAAACCCGCTCATCGTGCTGCTGATTCTCAACCTGATCCTGCTGTTCGTTGGCGCCTTTATGGAAACCATCGCCGCGCTGATCATTCTCTTCCCCGCGCTGGTGGGTGTGGCCACAGGTGTCGGCGTGGATCCGGTGCACTTTGCCGTAATCGCGGTGCTCAACTTGATGATCGGTCTGACCACACCGCCTGTTGGCGTATGTCTGTTCGTGGTGGCCGGTATTGGCAAGCTGCCCATGCTGACGGTTGCCCGCGCAATCGTGCCTTTCCTGCTGTGCAACCTGACGGTGCTGATGCTGGTGACCTATGTGCCGGCCATCTCGCTGTGGCTGCCTAACCTGCTGATGGGGAGTAACTAGGCATGTCTGTTAAACGCATTGACGCCGCGCCGCACACCGGTCACATCGGCATCGTCCACCTAGGCCTGGGCGCATTTCACCGCGCCCACCAGGCGGTTTATCTTGAGCGCTATCGCCAGCGCACTGGTGATGGCGAGTGGGGTGTATGTAGCGCGAATTTACGCGCAAGCGTTGAGCTGGTGGATAGCCTGCGCAAGGCAGGTTACCGCTATCAAGTGGCGGAATATGCCGATAGCCAGACGCTTACGCTACGTGAAATCGGTGTGATCGAAGAAACGCTATTTTCCGGGCGAGATGCGGCGGGCAATTGGGGGCGGGATAGAGAAGCGCTACTCGGCCGAATGGCAGATCCAGATACACGGATTGTTACGCTGACCGTGACCGAGAAGGGCTACTTTCTTAATCCCGCCACCGGCGAGCTAAGGGTAGATGACCCTATGGTGGCAGGTGACATTGCCTCCCCCCAGCAGCCGCGTACGGCGCCTGGGTTATTGGTAGAAGCACTGGCAAGACGTCATGCGGCGGGTATCGAGCCGTTTGCGGTACTTTCTTGTGACAATATGCCCCATAACGGACAGCGCACCCGAATGGCGGTTGTGCGCCTTGCTGAACAGCGCAGTGCCGCGCTGGCTGAATGGATCGCAGAGCAGGTGGCGTTTCCAAGCTCCATGGTCGACCGCATCGTGCCTGCGATGACCGACGCTGACTTTGAGCGCCTTGCTAAGCTTGGCGTCAACGACCCCAATGCCGTGGTGGGCGAGGCGTTTTCACAGTGGGTGGTTGAAGATCACTTTCCGCTGGGAAGACCTGGCTGGGAAGCCGAAGGCGTCGAGATGGTAAACGATGTAGCGCCGTTTGAAACCATGAAGCTGCGTATGCTTAACGGCAGCCACTCACTGCTTGCTTATCTTGGTGCACTAGAAGGCATTGAAACGGTCTTCGACGGTGTGAGCCATACGCCGCTGCGTGCGCTATTGCGCCGCTATATGCTTGAAGAGGCCGCGCCCACGCTTGAAATGCCCGAAGGCACGGACTTGACAGCCTACGCGGATTCACTGCTGGCGCGATTTGCCAATGACAGCTTGCGCCATCGGCTTCAGCAAATTGCCATGGACGGTAGCCAGAAACTACCCCAGCGCTGGTTAAGCGGAGCGCTTGAGCGGGCCAGCACCGGACTGGCGTCTCCCTGCGTGGCGCTGGGCATGGCCGCATGGATTCGTTATACCGATGGTCAAGCGCTAAACGGCCAGCTCTATACCGTTGATGACCCGATGGCAAAACAGTTTGCGGAGCTGCACCAGACTCACGGTGGTCACCCGGCCGCGCTGGTAAACGCCTTTTTAGCCATTGATGAGATTGTGCCGCCTGCGTTGGCGGCGAACCAGCCATTTGTTGACGATGTGTTAGCGGCTTACCGCGCCTTGACGCAAGACGGGTTAAACGCTGCGCTCGCAGCGCTAGGCATCGAAGAGTAGGGAGTTATCTATGGAACATACCTGGCGCTGGTTTGGCCCTAACGATGTCATACGTCTTGAAGAAATCCGGCAGGCCGGCGCGACCGGCATTGTGACGGCGCTGCATGAAATACCCAACGATAAGGTATGGCCGGTCGAGGCGATTCAAGCGCGCAAGGCCATGATTGAGGCCGCTGGGTTAAGCTGGTCGGTAGTCGAGAGCGTGCCGGTTCACGAGGCAATAAAGCAGGGCCTTGCGGCGCGCGATGCGTTGATTGAAACGTACTGCCAAACGCTGCGCAATTTGGCGGCCTGTGGCATCGACACGGTGTGCTACAACTTTATGCCGGTGCTCGACTGGACGCGCACGGATCTCGTTCATGTACTGCCGGATGGGGCGCTGGCGCTGCGCTTTGATCACACCGCGTTTGCTGCTTTTGATCTCTATATTCTTAAGCGGCCAGGGGCCGAGGCTGAGTATAGCGAAGCGGATAAACGTACTGCCCAACGCTACCTTGAGACGCTTGATCAATCCGCCCGTGACAAGCTGGTGACCACATTGATCGCTGGACTGCCAGGGGCTGAAGAGCACTATACGCTGGATCAGTTTCGAGATGTGCTGGCGGAGTATGCCGAGATTGATGCTGAAAAGCTGCGCGAAAATCTTGGCTACTTTTTACAGGCAATTATTCCAGTGGCTGAAGAAGTCGGCATTCGTATGGCGATCCACCCTGATGATCCACCCAGGCCGCTTCTGGGCTTGCCGCGAGTGGTGTCAACCCATGAGGATGCGCAGTGGGTGGTGGATCATGTGCCCAGCCCGGCCAATGGCCTAACGTTTTGCACCGGCTCTTATGGTGTTCGTGAAGACAACGACCTGGTTGCCATGGCTCGCCACTTTGCCCCGCATATTCACTTTATCCACCTGCGTGCCACAAAGCGCGAGGTGGACCCACGTTCATTCCACGAAGCGCCGCACCTGGAAGGTAACGTTGATATGGTCGGCGTTATCCAGGCGCTGGTCGAAGAAGAGCGTCGCCGTGAAAAAGAGGGCGGGGCGCGCTTGCCGTTGCGCCCTGATCATGGCCATCATATTCTTGACGATCAGCAGCGTAAAACCGCGCCGGGCTACCCACTTTATGGCCGTATGCGCGGGCTTGCCGAGCTACGTGGTGTTGAACTCGCCGTGCGCCAGCTAACAGCCAAGTAAGCCAGTGTTATAAGCAACAACAGCCCCGCTGACTTTATGGGTCAGCGGGGCTGTTTTAATGCTAGCTATGCGTAATTACCGCGGCGTAGAGGGCGCTTCCGTTGTAGTCAGCGTTGGCTCGGGCACCTGTTCCATGCGCTGGCGTTCCTGGTCAAGAATCGCAAGGGCTTGGGCAGAGGTGACGCGAGATGCGGGTGTCAGCAGGCTGACGGCCACCCCAGCGATTAGCGCCGCTAAAACAGCGGGGATGCTTGGATTGCCCCAGAAGGCAGTCCAGTCGCTATTGGCGATAATGATTAAAGACGTTGCCGAGGCACAAATCAGAGTGGCAATGGCGCCCTGCCAATTATAGCGTGGCCAGAAACGACCCAGCATGGCGCTAACGAATAGCCCTGACAGGATAGTCGAGATCATGCGCGTGATGTAAGTGATCACATTGTCCGAGGCGAGGGCGAAAAGCAGCGCCAAACCGATGGTTACCACTAAGGCAATGCGCGAGAAACGCACCACATTACGGGCCGAGGGTGTACGCCCCGTTGCCAGCACATACAAATCACGAATGAGCGTAGAGACACCGGCGATCGCATCGGAGCTGGCACTCGACATAGTGGCGGAGAGGCCCGCTACCAGTAGTAGAAGTCCCAATCCTAGCGGCATGATTTCAGTAGCCAGGAACGGAAAGGCGTAGTTGCTATTTTCAAGCCCCGGATTAAGGGCGTGCGTTGCCATTCCGATAATCGCGGGAATGATTGAGAACCCCATATAAAGTACGCCGGTGATCAAAAACGAGCGGCGCACCGACCCAACTGATTCGCCAGAGTAAATACGCTGACGGAAAGAGGGCGTTGCAAGCACACCAATCGCGATCACGGCGGCAAGCGAAAGCGCAGGCAGCGCACCAATTTGATCAATGCCTAAAAAGCTAGTCGCCCCAGCCTCCATGCCTGTTGTGAGCCCCGAGAAGCCGCCAACTTCCACTAGCGCCAGCACGGCCATCAAGATAAAGCCTGCAAAAAGCACGACTGCTTGAATGGTGTCGGTCCAGATAACCGCAAAGTAACCGCCGATGACGCAGTAAATGCCAAAGCCCAAAGCAACCAGAATACGCGCCGTCGTCAGGTCAATGCCTGCCATCCAAGAGAGGTAAAGGCCACCACCTAAGATATGCGCACCCAGCCAACCGATGCAGGCAATATAGATAAGTAGCGCGACGATATTGCGAACCAGCCGATTAGCGCCAACGTAATAGGCTAGTTCTTCACTCATGGTCATAAAGCGAAACTTGCGTACCGGCGCAAAGCAGACGGCAAGCAAGAGAACCCCAATAGCGCCACCAATTCCGTAGAGCGCGCCTGCCCAGCCATTGGCATAGCCAAAACCCACGGCTCCCATACTGGAGCCGGTACCCACCATCGTGGCGACAGTGGTTCCAACCGTTAAGAAGAGCGGAACACTACGGCCACCCAATAGAAAATCATCGCCATTGCCCCGTTTATGTCGGGATATATACCAACCAAACAAGATCATAACGGCGATATAGATGATAAAGGCTGAAAGGAATATCTGACTGTTCATGCTAACCTCTTATCGTTGTTTATTCAGCCGTTGCCGCGGCTGTCGTTAAGCAATGCAGGCGATTACCGCTGGGCTTTTTTTCTTGATCAGGCGGTAATCTGGCGCCGTACCCTTGCCGGGGTACGGCGCTTTTTTTGTGGTAACTAAACGCGATCAGCGCGGAAGCACTTCACGTCAACCTCGACCTTGCAATCCACCACCAGGTCTTGAACGCTGCAGATACGTGCCGGCGGGTTGTCGCCAAATATCTCCTTGAAGACCTTGTTGAAAGAGGTGAAATAACGCGCGTCCGTCAGCACGGTCGTTACGTGAACAACATCTTCAACGCCGTAGCCCGCTTCGTGCATGATGGCTATACAGTTGTTGAACGCCAGGCGGGTTTGCTCGACGATGCCGCCTTCAACAACCTCACCGTCGGTCATCGGCGTTTGGCCAGAGACATATAGCCAGCCGCCTGCCTCTACGGCGCGAGCAAAAGGTAGTTTCTGACCACCGGTGCCGACGCCGCCTTCGGTGCCATATCGGGTAATACTCATGATGTTTTCTCCTGCTTGGGTTGAGAGAGAGGGAAGTTTTGAGCAATACGCTCCGTGCGGCGTAACATTCGCCCTGAACGCTGGTCGGTAATAGCGCCCTGGTAATAGGCAAGCTTGCCATTCACTACGACCATATCGATGCCTTTAGCCGCCGCGATGGGGGCCTCGTAACTGGCTGTATCTTCCAGCACATCAAGATCAAAAAGGGTGAGATCTGCATAGGCGCCGATGCGTATGACGCCGCGATCCGTTAAACCAAAGTTGGCCGCTGAAAGGCTGGTCATCTTGCGCACCGCTTCTGTAAGCGGCATTAGGTTTAAATCACGGCTGTAGTGGGCCAGAACCCGTGGAAAGGCGCCCCACAGCCGCGGGTGTGGATGCGGATCATTAGGCAAGCCGTCGGAGCCCACCATGGAGAGCGGATGTGCCAACACTTGCTGCATATCCGCTTCGCTCATGTTGTGGTAAACCGCCCCAGCGGGCTGTAGCTGTTTGGCAGCGTCTAGAAGCGACATATGCCAGTCGGCAGCGATGTCTTTCAAGGGGCGACGCGCCTGCTCTGGATGGGGTTCTGACCAGGTGATCGTGATCTCGATCTCATCCGTTACCTGGCCAAGGTCCAGGGTCGAAGATCCTGCCGTATAGGGGTAGCAGTCGCAGTGGGCATGTTGATGTTGGGCGGCTATCTCAAGTTTACTCAGTGCTTGGCCTGCGCCTCCCCAGTTGCCAGCGCCTGCGCATTTAAGATGCGAAATGACTAAAGGAACCTGACCATCCCGAGCGGTTGTGAATGCCTCATCCATGGCCTCCAGTAGGCCCGCAAACTCATTACGCAGGTGAGTGGTATATACGCCCCCTGATTTGCCAACCGCCGCCACCAATGGCGCCATTTCAGTGGTTGGCGCATGTATGGCGTTGCGATACGCAAGCCCTGAACTAAGCCCCAGAGCGCCTTCATCCAGTGCCTGGCGTAGCAGGACCTCCATGGCAGAGATTTCATCTGCGCTGGCCGGGCGGGCAAAGCTGTCCATTACCTGGCTGCGCAAACTGGTGTGCCCGACCAAGGCCGCAACATTGATGCTCGGCTTGGCGGCGTCTACCGCATTGGCATAATTCGCGAAACTTGGGTAACGAAAATCTTCAAGGTTACCCAGTAAGTTCATTGGATCGGGGACGTGCTCGGCAAGTGTTACGGGGCTTGCACTGATACCACAGTTACCCACCACGACCGTGGTAACGCCCTGGGTTAGCTTTGGCAGCATTTCGGGCGTACGAATGACATTGGTATCATCGTGGGTGTGAACATCAATAAAGCCAGGGGCCAAATAACGCTCGTGGGCATCGATAACGGTGGTGGCCGTTGCATAGGGCATCTTGCCGATAGCGCAAATGCGCTCACCTTGAATGGCGATATCCGCACGAAAAGGCGGCGTACCAGCGCCATCCAGCACGTTGGCATTACGAATTAATACGTCGTAAACCATCTTAGTCTCCTAATGGCTGGCGGTTATCACCACCACGATGGTCATCCAGGCTCAGTTTGAGTCGGCGCAACTTAGTACGTGAGCGTTCGCGGTGTCGCATGGCAAGCTCAAGTGCTAATACGTCGATAACCGCGAGCATGGCGTAGCGTGAAGCCGAAGGGTGATAAATGAAGTCGGTTTCCCGCGAGGTGATTGGCAGCACAATGTCGGAGGTGGTGGCGAGCGGCGAATTCATCGCGGTGATAGCGATGACCTTCGCGCCGTACTGCTTGGCAATCTGCGCCGACTCCACCATTTCAGGGGTGTAACCGGTGACTGATAGCACGACCACTACGTCATCAGGCTCAAGCGTTGATGCCACCATGCGGGGCAAGAGTGCCTGAGGGTAGGCGCAGACCGCATAGCCAAGGCGCACCAGGCGAAACTGAAATTCCTGGGAAAGAATGCTTGAGCCGCCACCCGCGCCAAAAACGAGTATCTGGCGCGCGTTATCAAGCAGCTCAACGGCGCCTGCCACATCTGCCTGGGCGAGCAAGTCGCGGTTGAGCGCCAGCGTTTGGGTCGCAATGTCATACACCACGCTGGAGCTGTCTTCGGGCGTGGCTTCCTGAATAAACCGGCGTCCCGCGCCTAAGGCTTTCGTCAGGCGGGTTTTTAAGTCGCGTACGTTCGTACAGCCGATAGCGCGTGCAAAGCGAGTCACGCTAGCGTCACTCACTCCGGCGCGCTGGGCGATATCACCGATACTTGATTCGGTGACAAAATCAATGTCAGCAAAAATAAGCTCGGCGACTTTTCGTTCAGCGTCGCGAAGCGCGTTAAAGTCAGTAGTTATTCGAGACAAAATATCTATTTCTTGGCTCACCGTGAGCTCCTGATGGTTGCCTTGTTTAAAAAATATGTTAGTTTCTATCTTAAAGTCAATGTCTGTGAAAATAACTAACATAAGCGTGGTGAAACGCGCTTAAAATTCCAGGAGATGGGTATATGCAATCAATGGCGTCAGCAGTAGATAAAGGCAGCGTGGAGCTAGGCCCTAACCTGTTGGGGGGCGTCAGTCTGCCTGCCGCCGTGGTGCATGAAGGTCCGCTTGAACATAACGTGGCGTGGATGCAGCGCTTTGCCGAAGCCCACGGCGCCCGCTTGGCGCCCCATGGTAAAACCACCATGACCCCAGCGCTTTTTCATCGTCAGCTTCAGGCGGGTGCATGGGGGATTACCTTGGCGACGGCACCACAGTGCCGCGCAGCCTTTACTCATGGCATCACTCGGTTACTGATGGCTAACCAGTTGGTGGGGCAGGCGAATATGGCCATTGTCGCTAATCTGATAGAGCAAGGGGCAACGTTTTACTGTGTGGTGGATAGCCAGGAAAACGTACGCCAGCTTGGGCGCTTTTTTGCCAAGCGAGGTCTGATCTTACCGGTTTTGATTGAGGTGGGAGTGCCGGGTGGAAGGTGCGGCTGCCGTACCCAGCAACAGATACTCTCTCTGGCTGAGACTATTGCTGAAGAGCCCGCGCTGTCATTGGCGGGGTTGGAAGGCTATGAAGGCGTCGTGCACGGCGCTGATCCAGAAGCCGGTATTCGTGCTTACGCTAAATATCTAGTGGATGTGGCGGTAGAGCTTGAGGCAGCAAAGCGCTTTTCAGAACCTGAACCTATTGTCACGGCATCGGGTTCTGCCTGGTATGACTTGATTGCAGAAGCTTTTGAAGGAGCGCCGCTTCAAGATCAATTTACAGCCGTATTACGCCCAGGGTGTTACGTAGTTCACGACCATGGGCTGTATCGTGAGGCGCAATCCGCCGTGCTTGCTCGTCGACCTGATTTGCCGGAAGGCCTTGAGCCTGCCCTGGAGGTCTTTGCACAGGTACAGTCGCTTCCTGAACCGGGACTTGCCATCATCGCATTGGGCAAGCGCGATATCGGCCATGATCAGTTACCCATTGCCCTGCGTCGCTACAGGGAAGCCGGTACCCCAGAGCAACTGTTGCCGGTGACTGGTTGGGAAGTGATGAATATCATGGATCAGCACACGTTCGTGCGGCTTCCTAAAGAGGCGCTGGATGTAGAGGTGGGTGATATCGTTGCGTTTGGCGCCTCTCACCCCTGTTTAACGTTCGATAAATGGCGCCAGCTGTTGTTAGTCGATAATGACTTAAACGTTAAAGAGCATTTGACTACCTGCTTCTAGCGCGCAAGCCAACCACCATCCACGGCTAGCGTGTGGCCATGAACGTATCGGGCTGCGTCAGAGCACAAAAAGATGACTGCGCCCGCCAAGTCGTCAGGCGTTCCCCAGCGGCCAGCCGGAATACGGCCGAGTATTTCGTCATGACGTTGGGGGTCGTCGCGCAGCGCTTGGGTGTTATCGGTTGCCATGTATCCAGGGGCGATTGCATTCACGTTGATATCGTGGGCGGCCCATTCGTTGGCCAGCAGGCGAGTGAGGCCTTGAAGCCCGCTTTTGCTGGCGGTGTAAGAGGGGACGCGAATGCCGCCTTGGAAAGAGAGCAGTGAGGCGATATTGACAATTTTGCCGGGCGCTTTGCGCTCAATAAGATGCTTGGCAACGTGTTGAGCCAGGAAGAACGCGGCCTTTAAGTTAACGTCTAGCACTGCGTCCCAGTCTTCTTCAGAAAACTCAAGAGCTGGTGCCCGGCGGATAATGCCGGCATTGTTGACCAGGATATCCAGCTTGCCCGCTTGTGTGATGGCCTGGCTTACAATCTCGCTTGGCGCATGCTGACCAAGCTCCGCCTCAACCGCGTAAAAGCGCTGCCCTAGCGCTTCGACCTGGTGCTTTGTATCATCGGCAGGGCGGCGGCTAACGCCGACAATATCCGCGCCTGCTTGAGCCAGCGCCAGGGCAATACCTTGCCCCAGGCCTTTATTGCAACCGGTCACCATGGCGACCTGGCCGTGCAGCGAAAATAGTTTCATCGTGTCACTCCCTTCAACTGCTGTGTATACCAACAAACTGGCTGTATCAATGCTTTAAGCGTTTTGTGCTACATAGTGACTGCGCTACCAAGGCGGGCAATCACGTCAGGTAGCTCATGAGCATGCTGTATACCAATCGCGCCTTCAGGCGTGGTTTCCTCTTCGGGGAAGTGGTTGATATGGATAACATGCATGCCCGCCGCCAAGCCTGCTTCTATGCCCACCGCCGCATCGTCGATCACGATACATTGCTCGGGGGCGTAGCCCATTGCTGAGGCTGCCTGAAGGTAAAGTGCAGGGTCGGGCTTCCACACGTTCAGCGTATAAGCGCTAAAGATCTGCTCTCCAAAGTGCGGCGTTAAGCGCGTGCTTTCCAGCGCGCAGCGAATCTTGGGCTCTGGCCCGTTGGATACTACTGCCTTGGGGTAGGCGCTTAAGGCTGCCAGCGCCTCAGGAATGCCCGCTATCGGCTCAAGCTCTGCGCGCATGCGCGCCTCCATGCGGGCGCGCATTTGTGCTTCCATTGCCGGAAATTGATCTTCTACCAACACGCCAAAACGCTCTTCAAGCATTTGGACGATGGTGTAAAAGCGAATGCCGCGGAATTCTTCCATATATTGCCGGGCTGAAAACGGCAAGCCGAACTCAGGCAAGACTTCCCCAAGCACCTCGGCGAGTAGAATTTCGCTGTCAACGAGCGTGCCATCGCAATCAAACAGCAGGCAAAGCGGTGCAGGTGCCGCGAGCGGATTATGCATTAAGCACCGTTTCGTTAACGACGTTAATCGGACGCTCACCCTGGAGCGCTAAACGAATATTATCCACGGCGCGTTGGGCCATTGCCTGGCGAGTTTCATGGGTGGCCGAGGCAATATGCGGTAACGCGACCACGTTGTGCATATGGGGAAGCGGTGATGAGGCGGGAAGGGGCTCCTGCTCGAATACGTCAAGGCCTGCCGCTCGAATCGTGTCGTTTTCCAAGGCTTCGATCAGAGCGGCCTCATCAACTACTTTACCGCGTGCGATATTGACGAAAACAGCGGAGGGCTTCATTAACGAGAATTCATGCTTGCCAATCAGCTTTTCCGTCTCTTGGGTGAGGGGGACGGTAATACACACATAATCGGATTCTGCCAAGAGCGTTTCTAGCTCGCAGCGTTTTGCGCCTAGCTCTTTTTCAAGCTCCGGCTTCGGTGAGGCGTTGGAGTAGAGAATCGGCATGCCAAAGCCCAGCGCGCCGCGTCGAGCAATTGCCGCACCGATACGGCCAAATCCGACCATACCGAGCGTTTTGCCGTGTACATCGTTGGCGAATAAATCAGGACCGATACTGGACTTCCATTTGCCTTGTTTGACTACTTCCGTAAGCTCGATCATGCGTCGGCCAGCCGCCATGATCAGCGCAAAGCCAATATCAGCCGTTGTTTCGGTAAGTACATCTGGGGTGTTGCACAGCATGATGCCGCGCTTGGTTAGTTCATCCACGGGGATGCTATCGTAACCTACAGAAACGGTCGAAATAACTTCAAGCGCGGGCGCTGCATCCAGCAGCTCGGGGGTGACAGGTAACCCGGAGCCGATAATGCCATGCGCTTTGGCAAGTACCTCAGCCACACCCGGCTGGGTCAGATTCAGTGAGCCTGAATGCTCAAGTAACGTAAAGTCCTGTGCTAGCTCTTCCTGCTGAGAGTCACTGAGTCGACCCATTACCATGATATTCTTTTTCATTTTGTCTCCTGTTGTATTGATGTTTTTATTAAATGAAACATTAACTGATTTTACTGTTCAAGCTCACGAAGCTTATCCCGTGTTGGCAAACCTTCCATATCGCCAACGACCTGAATAGCCTGAGCACCTACCAGATTACCGCGATCAAGCGCCTGTTGCGGCGTACGGCCATCCAGCAAAGCGCTAATCACGCCCACCGCAAAGCCATCGCCTGCGCCGACCGTATCAACAACTTCAGCGACCGGCTGGCCGGGTGCCAGAAGGCTTTCCAGCGTGCCGCCCAAAGTGCCACGGTAATAGCTTCCTTCTGGCCCCAGCTTGATGATAACGGCCTTGGCACCTCGAGCGAGGTAAAAGTCAGCAATCGCTTCGGGTGTCTCGCAGCCGGTCAAAAGTCGCCCTTCAGAAAGCCCTGGTAGTACCCAGTCAGCAAGACTTGCCAGCTCATTCAAGGTATCACGCATGACAGCTTCGCTGGGCCAAAGTGACGGGCGCAAGTTGGGGTCGAAGGAAATACTGGCGCCGCTTTCGCGCGCCTTCTGCATCACGTGGCGGGTTAGTTCCAGGGCGCTTTCAGAAAGCGCGGGGGTAATGCCGGTGGCATGCAGATGAGTGAGCGACTGAAAGTCGATGGCAGCGGCGTCTTCCACGCTCAAGTGGCTGGCGGCACTGCCGCGCCTGAAATACTCAACCCGTGGGTCGGCACCGCCCTCGGCACGCTCTTTGAACATCAGCCCGGTGGGGTGGTGCGCATCTAGGTGAATATATCGATCATCAACACCTTCGGCTTTTAAGGCCTGCTGAATAAAGCGGCCCTGGCTGTCGCTGCCTACCCGGCTCAACCAGCCAACGTGAAAACCCAGGCGTGAGAGGCCAATGGCGACGTTATTGTCAGCGCCTGCCAAGCGGCGATGAAAGCGGTCTACGTCAGCCAAGTCGCCTGGTAAATCGGCCACTAACATGGCCATGGCTTCGCCAAAAGTGAGTATCTGGGGGGAGGAGGTTGGTGCATTTGCCATAGCGTTATTCTCTTGTTTAAACGTGTTTTGAGTCGTGCTTAGGGGGTCGTGCTACCGCGGACCTGCAAGCGCGGAGCGTGGCGGTGGCGTGTGGGCGATGTCTGCGCTAGGCCATTAAGCTGGTTGAGCAAACAGCTGACCGCAGCCTGGCCGATATCATTAGTAGGCTGGGCCAGGGTAGTTATGCCGGGGGTTATCAGCTCACACCACGCCAGCTCATCAATGCCCATTAAACCGGTGGGGCCTATGGCGATTCCCTGCTTTTGAAAAATGCGTGTCATAGTGAGCGTGATGTTACCGTTAGCGCATAGCACCGCGCCTGGAGCTGAAACAGAACGCCTGGCAAATGCGTTTAACGTTTGCGTGTGATCCAAGGCATTGTTCAGTATCAACGTCTGGCCGTTTATGCCTAAGGTTGCTGTCTGTTGAGTAAAGCGCTGCAGTCGCTCTTGGCGGGCGCTGGCGTAATCAGGTGACTCACTGGCATAGAGAATCGATCGATACCCTTGCTCCATCAAATGCTCCAGCGCCATATCAATGGCCAAGGCGTTATCAAGCCCAATCACCGCGGCGTCAAGCTGGTGAATATCGCGGTCAAGCAGTACCAGTGGCACCCCGCTGCGCCTTATTGCCTGTAGCTGTGCTTCAGGCTGCCCGGAAGCATTAATAATCAAGCCCTCTACCTGATAGGCCGACAGCAGGCGTAAATGCTGCTGCTCTTGTTTTGGGTCGTTATCAGTATTGCAGACGATCAACGAATAGCCGCTTGCGCGGGCAGCCTGTTCCACGCCGTGAACAACGGCCACTGAAAAAGGGTTACGGATGTCGGCTACCAGCATTCCCAATAAGCGTGAACCACCGCCTTTAAGGCCCCGTGCCATTAAGTTGGGCTGATAACCCAAGGTATTAGCGGCTTCGGCAATGCGCGTTTGAAGCTTGGGCGTTAGCCGCTCGCGCTCTGGGCCAAAAAAACGCGATACGCTGGTTTTAGAAGTGCCCGCCAACTTGGCGACTTCAATAAGCGTGGTGCGAGATGAGGTAACGGGCATGGGGGAATCCGTTGAGTAATCTGTTTAACAACCAAAATGGGAACGTTCCCAGTTTGTTTTCCAACATAGTGAGTTTTGAATTTAAAGGCAATACGCCTTAAGGCTCAGTGAGAAAGTGCAGAGAAAATGAGAGCGTTAAGAAAAATTAATTAAAGCCCTCTGCTAGGCTGAGGGAAAAGCATAATAGGCGCACGCAATGCAGCTACATGAATACCAGCAGTACGATGCCACTGGCTTGGCCGAGTTGATTCGCCGCCGTGAGGTGAGCCAGGAAAACGTTTTAGAGGCTGCCTTTAACGCCATTGAAACGCTGAATCCTATTCTGCATGCGGTCGTCAGAACGCGTTTTGAGAAAGCCCGGAAGGAAAGCAGGGACGTCTCCGATAACGCGCTCTTTAGCGGCGTGCCCACCTTGAGTAAAGACCTGTTGATGGGGCTGGCCGGAGAGCCATTGGCTTTCGGCAGCGCCGCGCTATCGCAGTGGTGTCCCAAAGAGGACGCTTTGCTTATCCAGCGCTCAAGAGCCGCAGGCCTGGTAATCGTTGGGCAAACGGCGACACCTGAATTGGGGTTGATGGGAATAACCGAACCTAAGGCCTTTCCGCACCCGGTTAACCCCTGGCGGGCAGGGTATTCCCCCGGTGGTTCAAGCGGCGGGGCGGCAGCCGCCGTGGCCAGTGGAATAGTACCTTTGGCGCTGGCCGGAGATGGCGGTGGTTCGATCCGTATCCCTGCCAGCTATTGCGGTCTATTTGGGTTTAAGCCTACTCGTGGCCGGGTGCCGCTTGCTCCTGGTCATGGTGAAGTATGGCAAGGTGCGGTTATTGAGCATGCAGTGACCCGCAGTGTGCGCGATAGCGCGGCGCTATTGGAGCAGGTGAACGGCATGGCGCCTTCTGGTCCTTACCCGGTGCCCCGTGAAACGGGTTATGTGGCGGCGCTGGCTGCCCCACCTAAACGGTTACGTATTGCCGTGTCGCTTGGCGAGCCCTTAAGTCGTGATTTGGGCACGCAGTTGAATCCGGAGGTCAAAGCAGCAGTTGATAAAGCGGCCGCCGCGTTAACGGACATGGGGCATGAGGTGGAGTGGTGCGACCCGCCTGTAGATGGAGAAGCTTTGGCGGATAGCTACCTGACGCTTTACCTTGGCCATTTAGCGGCGGACCTTCGCTGGATTAGCCAACAGACTGGCGTGCCGGTTCGACGCTTGGCGATCGAGCCTGCCACACGCGCCATCGGCCGGTTGGGAAGCAAGCTTTTGGCTCAGGACTACGAGCTGGCTAAACGCCATTGGCATGTGGCCGCTGAACAGATGAGCCATTTTCATCAACGCTTTGACGCGCTGGTGATGCCGGTAACCGCCGATACCGCGCCCCAAATTGGTGAGCTCTACCCGTCAGCGGCACGTGAGCGATTAATGTCTATGCTAGCGATTCCAGGGGTATCGTCGCTGGCGCTAAAGGCAGGCTTGTTAAAGCGATTGGCAGTGGATGCGCTTGGCCGCACACCGTTCACGCAATTAGCCAATTTGACGGGCCAGCCCGCCATGTCAGTGCCTTTGCATATTGCCGCCAACGGGCTGCCGGTGGGCGTGCAAATAGTCGGGCGGCTTGGTGAAGATAAACAGCTTTTAAAGCTTGCTGCGGCATTAGAACGTCACGATGTCTGGCAGCATCAATTACCGCGGCAAGCGTTCCGCTCTTAGTCAGGTTAAACTACGCGGCCTTGATTCGCCGCCTGGCCTTATGCATGCATCCAACCTATGAATTAACCGACGCTGGGGACCGCTACTTCGACGGTCTGGTCGATAAGTTTTCGCGCTCGCTCTATCAGGCGCCCCGCGGCGAGCTGCGCTTGGCGATGCTGGATTATCTGTTGCCTCAAATGCTTGAACTAACCCAGCAGCCGGTGCTGGATATCGGCGGCGGGTTAGGTCAGCAGGCTGCCTGGTTTGCCGAACGCCAGCACCCGGTCACCATGGCGGAGCCTTCCCTGGATATGCTCACCTATGCCAGGCACTGGCACAGTGAAGCTAAGCGGCTGCCTAGCGAGGCGATGGCCTACGTGCACGCCCCGCTACAGGATTTAGGCCAGCAAGCGCCGGGGCCCTGGCCTTTGATTACCTGCCACGCGGTGCTTGAATGGTTGGGTGACCCGCGCTCAGCGATAGCTCACTTGGCCAGCCTGCTTGCGCCCGGTGGCCAGTTAAGCCTGATGGTGTTTAACCGCGATGCGCTGCGCTTCTCCAATGCAGTGAAGGGCAATCTGGAAAAGGTGCTAAGTGATCGCCTGGAAGGCAAGGGCAAGCGGCAGCGCTTAACGCCTATTTCGCCGGTCACCCACGCTGAGGTAGTTGAGTGGGGGGCGGAAAACAGTCTTGAAGTGGCAAGCGTCGCGGGTATCCGCGTGTTTCAGGATTACCTGCGCCAGCCACCCGCCAGCGATAAAGAGCGTGAAACGCTGCTGGCGCTTGAAAAGCAGTACTGCCAACAAGACCCGCACTGGCGGCTGGGTCGTTATTTACTTTATACGCTGATCAAACCGGAGGCTTCCCAATGAGTGCCCAAACGCCCGCCTGTCAACTGCTGGAACGTCAACAGGATGACTACACGGCACTTATGGTCGTAGCGCCACCGGCTGATGGCTGGTTAATCGCACAATCCGCAGGCGTTATCAGCGGTGATCTTGGTGTGCTAAGCGAGTGGCAAGCGGTAGGTAAACAGGCTTACAGTCCTTTCACGCTGCCTGAAAATGCCGTTATCCACGGCGAGATAGTATTGTTCTGGCCCAAGGCGCACCAACTAGGCATTTGGTGGCTTGAGTGGCTATGCAGCGTTTTACCGGCGGGTACGGCTATTGAGATTGTCGGCGAGCACAGTGGCGGCGTAAAGCGCGTGCCTAAAGTACTCGCAGAGCGGGGGATGGTTTGTGACAAGCGCGATAACGCGCGGCGCTGTTCACTGTTTGCTACGCGCACCGTCGCACTTGAGAACACTCTGCAAGACGCCTGGCAGCGCTTTGAGGCATTGGGCTTAACGCTTGTCAGCCACCCCGGCGTCTTTGGGCATGGCAAGGTAGATGAAGGCACGTTGCTGCTATTGGAAAGCCTGGAAAAAGAACTGCCCGAAACGCCTCAGCGTGTTCTCGATATGGGCTGTGGCGATGGCATTATCAGCGCCTGGCTTGCCAAGCGGGGCCACGCGGTAACCGCGGTGGATGTCAGCGCCTTTGCCGTTGAGGCGACGCGCCGCACGCTGGAGGCCAATCAGGTCGATGGGCACGTTTTGCAAAGCGATGTGTATAGCGCGCTGGAAAGCCAGACCTTTGATTTTATTATCAGCAACCCGCCGTTTCACCAGGAGCGAGATGTTAGCTACGGGCCTAGTCAACGCCTGATTCGCCAGGCACCGGAGCATCTTGCCAACCGTGGGCGGTTGGTCATTGTGGCGAATGTGTTTTTGCCTTATCCAGATGTTCTGACGGACGCCTTTGGAAGCTTTGAAGCATTTGCCGATAACCGGCGTTTCCGGGTTTATGGGGCAAGTAAATTAGGCCGTTAATGCTTATTTTTAATCGAGCATTACTCGGCAAAGAAAACATTTAGAACATGGTCTAAATGGGCTTCCATTGCATGGCGAGCAGCGGCCGGATCACGATTTTCAATCGCGTTAACGATTTGCTCGTGATCGCCCTGGGAGCGCTTTGGCATATCCGTTTCCATGTATAGATCCTGAAGACGACGGAACATAGCGCCATACTGGTGACCAAGCAGATGCTTGATGATAAGCGCGTAAGCGGCATTGTTTGATGCTTCTGCTATACGGATATGCAGCAATCGATCCCCAGCACAGTTACGTCTACCGTTGGCGTTATCAAAGAAATTGCGCTCAAGGGCTAGTCGGATCGACTTTATGTCGTCATCGGTCGCATTCATAGCCGCTAACGCCGCAATTTCCGGCTCTAGATAGCGGCGTGTCTGAAGAAGGGAAAACGGAGGGATTTCTTCGTCTAGGTTAAGCTCAATTTCACTCTCGAATTCTGGATCCAGTGCCCATGGCTCTGTACGTGCCGCTGCACGCATCACCGGCTCCAAAGGCACTGATCGGGACTCAAGTACAA
Organism: Vreelandella zhanjiangensis DSM 21076; assembly: GCF_000377665.1. GTDB lineage: Bacteria > Pseudomonadota > Gammaproteobacteria > Pseudomonadales > Halomonadaceae > Vreelandella > Vreelandella zhanjiangensis. Next base: position 243,500 of record NZ_KB898646.1, read on the forward strand.
CGACACCGTGCCCGACTCGTACGGCAACCTGACCAACCACTTCCAAAGCAATCAAGGCTTCTCTTACTGACGCCCGGCTGACGCCAAGGGATTGTGCAAGCTCGCGCTCGGGTGGAAGAAGGGTTCCAGGGGGAAACTCTCCATTATTGATCAACTGCTGCAACTGGTCAGCGATCTGGCGATAAAGTCGTTGTGAGCGGATGGCTTGAATGGGCATTCGTGGTCTTTCCTATCCGTATCTTTAATATTCTCGATCAATATTCATTGCGACTAAAGTTCATCCCAAAAAGCCCATGATTGGCCTTTTTGAGGATTGCCAGGATCAATATCTCTCGCTCATACTCGATTCATTGGTCAGGCCATTGTATATCTGGACGACCTGACCCTAAGTATGTTCCCACGATTTCCAGAGGCGTGCCATCGCTATTAGGGAAGTGACATCGTATGAGACTTAAAAATAAAACTGCATTAATCACCGCCGCCGCGAACGGCATTGGGCGTGCAAGCGTCGAGCGATTTGTTGCCGAAGGCGCACGTGTATTCGCCACCGATATTGATATTTCTACCTTACAAGATATGCCGGGCGTTGAAGCCTATCGCCTGGATGTAACGGATAGTCAGGCAATCAACGAATTGGCCGCTACGCTGCCAGACTTGGACATACTGTTTAACTGTGCGGGGATGGTGCCGGGTGGCACGGTACTTGAGTGCGACGAGGCGACCTGGCAACGGTCTATGGATCTGAACGTCACTTCCATGTTTTATACGCTCCAGGCTTTTTTACCCGGCATGTTATCAAAAGGCGGGGGCAGCATTATCAATATGGCGTCTCTGGCATCAAGCGTTAAAGGTGTTGCCAACCGCTGTGCTTATGGGGCCTCCAAAGCGGCGGTTATCGGTCTTACCAAGTCGGTAGCCGCCGACTTTATGACCCAGGGTGTTCGCTGCAATGCCATTTGCCCAGGTACCGTCGAGTCTCCCTCGTTGAAACAGCGTATTGCAGAGCAGGCCGGTCGAGAAGGGCGCAGCGAAGCTGACGTGCTGGCATCTTTTATTGCACGTCAACCGATGGGCAGGCTAGGGCGGGTAGAGGAAGTGGCGGCATTGGCCACTTTCCTGGCCAGCGATGAATCACAGTTCATTACGGGTACCGCACAGTTGATTGATGGCGGCTGGGCTAACTGATTACTTTAGGAGGTATAACAATATGAAACTATTACGCTTTGGACAGCCGGGTCAGGAAAAGCCAGGCATTGTGGATAGCCAGGGAAAGGTACGCGATCTTTCCTCTATCGTTGATGATATCGCGGGCGACGTATTGAGCGACAGTAAGTTGCAGCAGCTACGCGATATGGATTTAACAACGTTGCCGAAAGTAGCTGATGATGTTCGCTTGGGCCCCTGTGTGGCTCGCGTAGGCAAGTTTATCTGCATCGGTCTCAACTACTCGGATCACGCCGCTGAAACCGGTGCTGAAGTGCCGCCTGAGCCGGTCATTTTCAATAAATGGACCAGCGCTATCTGCGGGCCTAACGATGATGTGGAAATTCCCCGCGGCTCGGAAAAGACCGACTGGGAAGTTGAGCTTGGTGTCATTATCGGCAAGGGCGGTCGTTACATCGACGAGGCCGACGCCATGTCTCATGTGGCGGGCTACTGTGTTGTGAATGATGTCTCTGAGCGCGCGTTCCAGCTTGAGCGCAGCGGCACCTGGGATAAAGGCAAAGGCTGCGATACGTTTGGCCCGCTAGGCCCTTGGCTGGTAACCCGTGATGAAGTAGCGGACCCACACCAGTTGGGCATGTGGCTTGAAGTGGATGGCAAACGTTATCAGGATGGCAGCACCCAGACCATGGTGTATCAGGTGCCTTTTCTTATCAGTTACCTAAGCCGTTTTATGAGCCTTCAGCCGGGCGACGTTATTTCGACCGGTACGCCTCCGGGGGTCGGTATGGGCCAGCAGCCTCAAGTGTATCTGCGGGATGGCCAGCGCATGCGATTAGGTATTGATGGCCTGGGCGAGCAGAGTCAGCGTGTAGTTCAGGCATAGAAAATTTAGATAGTAGAAATATAGATAGTAGAAATATAAACAGTAAGAAAATAGGTATTGGCGGCTCTATTCGCCGCTAATACCTAATTTACCGAGAGCGGCAGGCCTTGAAGGATTTTTATACCTCCAAAGGACTGACCAATAGACCAAAGCACCTGTCAGGCTGGTTCTATAGTGGCCTGTGCTTGGCGGAAAGGAGCACATTAATGCAAGCGCTTGTTTGTTCAAAGCCGCATCACCTTGAACTGCGTCACTACGCTAAGCCTGAATGTCCGGCAGGACATGCCCTGGTACGCATTCGGCGCATTGGCATCTGCGGCACGGATATCCATGCCTATGGGGGTAATCAGCCCTATTTTGAATATCCACGCGTGCTTGGTCATGAGCTCGCAGGAGAGGTCGTTGAGGTGGCGGATAGCCCAGCTCAACATCTGCTGGGCAAGCAGGTTTACGTTATTCCTTATTTACATTGCGGCGAGTGCCGCGCCTGCCAGCAGGGCAAGACAAACTGCTGCCAGAGTATGCAGGTCATTGGGGTGCATAAAGATGGTGGAATGGCGGAGTACTTGGCTGTTCCCACTACACACCTGGTAGTTTCCGAAACCCTCTCTATCGATCAGCTTGCATTGGTAGAGTGCATGGCGATTGGTGCCCATGCGGTAAGACGTAGTGCGCTGCAAGCGGGTGAGCTGGCGGTGATTGTCGGAGCAGGCCCGATTGGCATGGGCGTTCTTCAGGTGGCAAAAAGCCGAGGCGCACGCATATTGATGGTGGACACCAATGCTTCGCGATTAGCGTTTTGCCGTGATGTGCTGGGGGCCGATGCTGTCGCGAATCCACAAGACGTTGAGGTGGCAGCCCTGATCAGCACACTAAATGATGGAGCGTTAGCGGATGTGGTGTTCGATGCCACCGGTAATCCCCGCGCCATGCAGGCAGGGTTCGGTCTTGCAGGCCATGGTGGGCGCTATGTGTTGGTTAGCGTAGTGAAAGCTGATATCACCTTTAACGATCCTGACTTCCATAAAAAAGAACTGACGCTGATGGGTAGCCGCAACGCCACGCGTGAAGACTTTGATTGTGTGGTGTCACTAATGGAGAGTGGTGCTATCAACGCCGATGCGATGATTACTCACCGGGCACCGCTTGCCGATGTTCCTTTAAAAATGCCTCAGTGGTGTGACCCCGCCAATCAGGTCATCAAGGCTATGATTTCCATCGATACTGAGGAAGCGCATTCGTGAGTAATCTGATTACAACTCAAACGCCCCATCTCACGCTGCGTGTCCACGCACTGGATAATGTTCGAGTTGCTTTGACCGACTTACCAGCAGGCGCAGTGATCGAGGATCAAGACGTTAACATCACGCTGCCTGGCTTCGTTCGCCACAAGCATAAGTTTGCGCTAAGCGATATGGCGGTTGGCGATATTGTCATCATGTACGGCGTAAGGGTGGGTAAAGCAACACAACCCATTGCGGCGGGTGGCGCGATTACGACCGAAAACGTGGTGCATGCAACGGACGAGTTATCCACGAAGATTAGCCAAAAAGCCTGGCAGCCACCTGAGGTAACTGCGTTCGAGAAGACGACATTTGCTGGCTACCACCGCCCGGATGGCAAGGTGGGAACGGCCAACGTGTGGCTAGTGGTGCCTCTGGTTTTTTGTGAAAACCGTAATATTGAAGTGTTGCGCCAGTGTGTCGCGGATGCCTTGGGCGACGACCCCTTTTATGATTATAAGCGCATGGCTAGACAGCTGTTACATGGACAAGATATTGCCGAATCAGCGGCTCCCGCTGGGGAGCGTCTGTTTCCTAATGTTGATGGCGTGCGCTTTCTGATTCATCAGCAAGGCTGCGGTGGCACAGACGGCGATGCTGACGCGCTATGTGAACTGCTCGCAGGCTACATCTGTCATCCAAATGTTGCTGGCGCAACGGTGCTCAGCCTGGGCTGCCAGAAAGCACAGATCACCATGTTGCAAGAAGCCATTGCAAAACGTGACCCAAGCGGCCACAAGCCAGTCAGCTACTTCGAGCAGCAGCGGTCTGAAAGCGAAGAGGTGCTGATTCGCGATGCATTGACAGCGATTTTTGATGGTCTCAAGCAGGCCAATCAAGTGACTCGGCAGCCAGCGCCGCTTTCTGAACTTACCTTGGGCGTTGAATGCGGCGGGTCGGATGGCTTTTCCGGACTTTCCGCAAACCCTGTGGTAGGTGCTGTTGTGGATCGCCTGGTGGCGCTGGGTGGTAGCGGTATCCTAAGTGAGTTCCCTGAACTGTGCGGTGTAGAGCACGAGCTTTTGGCGCGCTGTCGTAACCCGCAGGTGGCTGAACGTTTCACCGCATTAATGGCTGCTTATCAGCGTCATGCCCACGCGGTGGGCGCTGACTTCTCCATGAACCCTTCACCTGGAAATGTGCGTGATGGTCTGATTACCGATGCCATGAAGTCAGCGGGCGCTGCCAAAAAAGGCGGAGACAGTCCCGTGGTTGATGTACTCGATTACACCGAGCCCATGACGCGTAAGGGGCTGAACCTGTTATGTACGCCGGGTAACGATGTAGAGTCGACTACCGGCCTGGTTGGGTCCGGCGCTAACCTGGTGCTATTTACTACAGGTCTAGGGACTCCAACCGGCAACCCTGTGGCGCCTGTGATTAAGATTTCAAGCAATAGCGAACTCGCAAGCCGCATGAGCGATGTGATCGACTTCGATGCTGGGCCGATCATCCGCGGTGAAGCGAGCATTGCCCAATTGGCCGATGAATTGCTAACGCTCTGTATTGAAACAGCGTCTGGGCGTTATATATCGAAGGCTGCACGGCTTGCACAGTTGGACTTTATTCCTTGGAAGAGAGGGGTGTCATTGTGAGGCAGCCTCTCTCCCAGGCGAGCATTGTTCAGTTTGGTACTAGTCGGTTTTTACTCGGCCACGTTGCTGCCTTTGCAAGCTCCGCTATCGTGGAGGAAGGAGGCCGTGAAGCGGTGCTTGTGGTGCAGACTTCCGCGCGCCCTGAAGGCAAAGCCAAGGCAAATGCGCTGGCTCAGCAGGATAGCTATCCGCTGCATATTAAGGGGTTGCGTAATGGTGTACCCATTGAGGAGCACCTTTCCGTTAGCAGTGTCGCTGGCTGCCTTGTGGCACAAGACGACTGGGAAGCATTAGAACGTCACTTTATTCAGACGGCTCGCTGGGTGATTTCCAATACGGGTGATAGCGGTTACGACGTGACCGGTGATACCAGTCTTGCTGCTGTTCCCGCAAGCTTTCCAGGCAAGTTGACTAAGCTGCTTTATGCACGTTTCAAGGCACAGCGGCCAGGCCTTACGCTACTGCCCTGCGAATTGATCGGCAGCAATGCTCAAGTGCTCAAAGAGATTGTTTCCAAGCTAGCGCGCCAGGACTACCACAATGCTTATTTCAGTACTTGGCTGGATGTCGAATGCTGCTGGGTCAATACATTGGTAGATCGGATCGTCTCGGCACCCCTGGAACCGGTTGGCGCGGTCGCTGAACCTTATGCACTCTGGGCCGTTCAGCAAACCCCATGCCTGATTATGCCTTTTGAGCATCCTGCCATTGAGGTCGTGAGTTCATTGCAGCCTTATGAGTTACGCAAGCTGCATATCCTTAATCTGGCGCATACGTATTTGGTTGATCAGTGGCTCAAGCTTGATTTGACCGATTCCATTACCTATGTAAGAGAGGCCATGCGAGAGCCAAAGCTGCGCAAGGCGCTCAGTGAGGTTATGGAAAAAGAGGTGCTGCCTGTCTTGGCTTTTGAATTACCGGATATGGATTTAAACGCCTACTGGCAGAGCACGCTGGAACGTTTTGATAATCCTTTCTTGAATCACCCTCTAGAAGATATTGCTCAGTACCACAGCGATAAGCTTAATCGCCGTCTAAAACCAGTGGTGTGTATGGCAGAAAACTACGCAATACCCACGCCTGGGCTTAGTGAGGCGCTTAAACGAACAGCAATACCAAAGATTAACGATAAAACAACACTGCTTTAAAGCAGACACCACACCTACGGTTAAACACAAGAAGAAGAGGAGTGCTTAATGCGCCTGAATAAACTGTCTATGGCTATTACGCTTGCAACTGTTACAACGCTTAGCGTTGCTACGACTGCTCACGCCAGCACTGAGATCCGCGTTGCGTACGGCAACCAGCCCGGCGAGCCGGTGGATGTAGCCGTTAAGCAGTGGGCCGAATGGGTAAGTGAGGCGAGTAATGGTGAGCTGGAACTGAAAGCGTTTCCCGCAAGCCAGCTGGGTTCGGAAACTGAGGTGATGGAACAGGCGCGCTTTGGTGCGCCGATTATCTCAATTACTGCTTACAGTAACTTTCTCGATTCAGTTCCCGACCTTGCCGTATTGGATGCGCCTTATCTGAGTGAAGATTTTGAGTCGAAGCTCAAGATTTTTGACTCGGAATGGTTTGCTGAGCAAATGGCAAAGGTAGATGGATCTGGCTATCACATCGTTATCCCAAATGCGGTATATGGTGCACGCCACCTGCTATCACGCGAGCCAGTTAGCAGTCCTGCTGACCTTGATGGTATGCGTATCCGCGTTCAAAACTCGCAAATGTATGTGGAAGCCATACGTGCCATGGGCGCCACACCCACGCCGATGTCACTGGGTGACGTTTATCCTGCGTTGGCGCAGGGGATAGTCGACGGCGTTGAGAATCCTACAGCGGTACTTTACGGGGGCAAGTTCCACGAGGTGGTGAAACAACTTAGCTTGACGTCTCATATGCATACCGTGGCGCCTTTTGTTACCGGAAAGTCTTTTTGGGATCAGCTCAGTGAAGAGCAGCAGCAAATTATGACGGATACCGGCCAGCAGATGGCAGAGTATCTCTCTGAGCTGGTAGCGGATAACAGCGAACAGGCACTAGAGAGTTTACGTAGTGAAGGCGTGGAGATTCATGAAGTTGATATCGCGCCTTTCCGCGAGCGGGCTGCACAGCAGATTCCATCCGCCTTTCCTCAATGGAGCGATGGTCTGTACGACAAGGTTTACGAAATCATTAACGGCTGATCATCCTGTGATCGCATGGTTCCCCGGTTAGCCGGGGAACCAAGTTGAGGTGTCTGATATGCAGCGTATCTTCACGTGGCTAGATCGATTCATGCGTCTTGATGAAGTCATCGCGACCGCCGCCATTTTTGCGCTCTTCCTGGTGGCGATTAGCAATATATTCATGCGCTATTTGTTTAACAGCCCCTTGGCCTGGACGGAAGAGATTCTTCAAATGCTTTTAGTGTGGGCCTCATTCCTGGGCGCCAGCGCCTTGGTGCGCCGCAGGGAGCATGTGTTTATTAGTTTTGTGACCGATAAACTCCCACCACGATTGGCGCATTGGAACGAACAAATATTCAGTGTGGGCATCATCTTAGTGAGTGCCGCGGTCATGCTTTATTGGGGGACTCAGCTACTCAGCTTTTCAGCGTATCGCAGTACACCGATGCTGCAAATTCCCTATTACTGGATTCATGTGGCGATCCCCGTTAGTGCAGTGGTAATGATTTATCACTGTGTCGTGCGGCTGGTTCGGCAACATTCATCTTAGGAGCTAACCACATGGCTGTCAGTATTGCGCTTGGCGCACTGTTTTTACTGTTTCTATTAGGTACCCCCGTCGCGTTTGCACTGTTTTTTTCGACGTTTCTCTATTTCATCGTAGGGGCTGACCAACCCATGATGCTGCTTATTCAGCGTCTGGCCGGTGGTCTGGAGTCGGTTTCTTTACTCGCCATTCCATTTTTCATTATGGCGGGTGTTTTCATGAACTATTCAGGCATTACCGACCGGTTGCTGAAGCTTGCTGAATTGCTGACACGCCGTATGCATGGTGGATTAGCACAAGCCAATGTGTTGTTAAGTACTTTCATGGGTGGGCTATCGGGCTCTAATATTGCCGACGCAGCCATGAATGCCAAACTGTTGGTGCCTAGCATGACTGCTAAAGGTTACCCCGTACCTTTTTCTAGTGCGGTAACCGCAGCTTCGTCACTCATTACCTCGACTATTCCGCCCGGCATCGCCTTGATCGTGTATGGCTACGTCAATAATGTTTCCATTGGACGGCTTTTTCTTGCTGGTGTGGTTCCTGGCGTTTTGATGGCAATCAGCCTAATGGTGCTGGTGTCCTTCTTGTGTCGGCGTTACGGCTACCAGCCACCCCAGCGAGCGAAAGTAGCGCGTAAGGAGTGGATTAGCGTGACGCGTGCCGGTCTTATCGCTTTGATGCTGCCTCTGGTCGTTATTGGCGGTATCCGAATTGGCGTTTTTACGCCAACAGAGGCAGGGGCTATTGCGGTGCTTTATGCTCTCATCGTGGGTGTTTTCATTTATAAGCAGATGACCCCCAAAACGATAGCGCTGGCGACCAATGAATCGCTCTTGGCATCGGTTAATGTGCTTTTCATCATTGCCGTCGCATCAGGTTTTGCACGTTTTCTTACCTGGGAACAAATTCCTCAGGAGATCGCTATGATGTTGTCTACCCAGGTTGGCAGTGCTGTCGCCTTCCTATTGCTAGCGAACGTGTTGTTATTAATCTTAGGCATGTTTCTAGAAGGCAACGCCATTTTGATCGTACTTTCACCGCTGCTGGCGCCGGTAGCTGCTCAGTTTGGTGTGGATCCCGTTCACTTTGGCATCATTTTCATTATCAATGCCACCATTGGCACGATTACGCCGCCGTTAGGCACGGTGATGTTTACTACCTGCAGTATCACGGGTATTAACGTTTCATCCTTTATTCGCGCTGTCATGCCTTTCTGGCTGGTAATGGTAGGCATTTTGCTACTGGTAACCTTTATTCCAGCGCTTTCATTGATGTTGCCTACGCTTGTTTTCTAATCGCGGTGGTTTCTATGCACAGCAGGGGCAAGGGTGAAAAGGCTAGCTCAATATTTCCTCACACTTGCCACATTCGGCTGCCGACGTCATAACGTTTCACCGCTATGATGCTAATAAGCATTGGGCAATTTAATGAACGTTGTGCGGGGTGGCCGTGATGGTTAGAAACAGCAGAAATATCGTGATGTTAGGTAGTGCTGTGGTGCTGGGTGGCTTGCTGGCGGTGGGGTTGGTTGGGGGCGGTAGCTACATTAAGCAGGCGGCCGAGGTATGGCAGCAGTCTTCGCGCAATGTCACGGTTCGTGGGTTGGCTGAACGTGAAGTGGCGGCAGATTTGGTACTGTGGCCGTTTAATTACAGCGTTAGTGCTAACAGTTTAAGTGACTTGGAAGAGCAGCTTTCCAATAACAACCAGGCAATTCGCCGCTTTCTGGAAACCCAGGGGTTTGCTCCTGAACATATCAGCACCACGCCACCCAGGATTACCGATCAGTTCAGTAATCTATATGGCGGGCAGCGCCCTGATGAGCGCTACCGCGCAGAAGCCACGCTACTGCTGCGTTCGCCGGATGTAGAAGGGGTGATGCAGGCGATCCCCAGCACCACATCGCTGGTGCGCCAGGGTGTTTTACTCTCGCCAGGCTACGAGTATCAAACCGAGTTTCTGTTTACCGGGCTGGATGCGATCAAGCCTGAAATGATTGCCGAGGCCACTGCCGATGCGCGCAATGCCGCCCAGCAATTTGCTGAAGACTCGGGAAGTCAAGTAGGGCAGATACGCCAGGCGACCCAAGGCTACTTCTCTATTGAGGATCTGGACAGCTATACGCCGAATATCAAGCGTGTGCGTGTGGTGACCACTATCGACTATGCATTAAAGGATTAGGATTTAAAGGCTCAGTTTTGAAGGGCTAGAGTCTAACCCTTTCCACGATCGCTGAAGCGTATGGAAACGTGAATGGTCATGCTGTTATTTCTCCTGCCGCTATTTCGGTGGATACTATTGGTTGGTTTGGGCCAATGTCTTTATTACCTGAGTTTCAAGAGTAGGGCGTTAGGCTCAGGCTCATAAGGAGTGCTCTTACCGACCTTGAGGCGAGAGACGTTGCAAGTTGTGTCGTCCTCGGAGCCCTGAGTATTATGGACGCTTTGGGCTCCAAGTTGTTGAAGCGCTAACTTTCCCAGGTGATCCGCTGGAATATTTTCAAGCTATATCTTTTAACGATCGCTTTTCAAAAGTTGGGTTGACATATCATGAGGCTTTGTTGGCGCAAGATTAATTGCTTAAGATAATGTCCTCGTCGTTTTGAACCTCGTGAGGTTTATATCTGAGATGCTAGCTAGAAAAAGCTGATTGGCAAATAAAACTCTAAATCAAAGGTCTCATCTTCGCTCAAAAACTGATTTTTATGATAGCGAACATAGCCTGGGGTGGAGCGCAGCTTAAATTTGGATGTGGGTAGCCAGGTTTTAAATACTTGACTGATTTGTGGCAGTAACTCTCCGTATTTGCCTGTTAAATGAAACACTGCATGAAGGCCTTCGGGTATCACAAGCTGACTGATGATTGAGTGTCGCGACACTGGTGTGTCGATCTCCAGACACGCGACATAGTGGCACTGCTCAAGTTCAACCCACGCAGGATTGGAGTGATGAAGTCCGTATTGCCGGTTGGTATCTCGCTGTTCCGCTTTGGCCCAGGCAATTAACGTCATCCAAGCCTCTTGAATTGAGCGGTTATAGCCATGATGGCGTTTATAAGCCACGAATCGAGTCGGCGTTTCTATAATTCGTGGAGAAGGTAATGCCTGGCCCGCGATAGATTGAAATCCGAGTGCGACATCAGGATCTTTCAGATAGTTTTTTTCCAACGAGGGTTGCTCTTGTTGCCGCCAGGTCGTGGGGGAGCAATGAAAAATACTATTGAAGGCTTTATTGAAAGATGAGGCTGAGCTAAATCCACATCGGTTGGCGATATCCAAAACCGAAGAGTGGCTATCAAACATGAGCTGATTGGCAGCGTACTCCATGCGAACGCGCCGAATGTATTGATGAATCGACTCTCCAACCACGCGTTTAAACAGTCGATGAAAATGCTGCTCAGAATACGCTGCAACATCTGCCAACGCTTTGGCGCTTAGCGGTCGACTAATATCCCTATGTATGTGAAATAGAACTTCGTTGATGCGGTTCTGATGCTGAATAGACACGGGGTACACCTGAATAAAGATTTCAATGCAGCATATATGGACAACATCTATAGCATAAACGGACAACTAAAGTCCCGTATGACTTTGTAGGATAAAGGTTCTTCAATACTGGCTCAGGACATTATCCATGCAGCTCGCCACGCCGTTCACACGAATGAAATCCTCCTTTATCCGGGAAATTCTGGCAGCTGCCCAGGATCCTGACGTCATTTCGCTTGCTGGCGGGTTGCCTGACGAAAAAACGTTTCCAGTTGAGCTTCTTAAGCCGACAATTGATCAGCTCACCAGCGACCTAAATCTATTTCAGTATGGCCCGACCCAAGGTTACGGGCAATTGGTAGGGCATCTAAATAAGCGATATCAATTGCCTGAACATCATAAGTTGCTAGTGACTACGGGATCTCAACAGGGGTTAGACCTTATTGCCCGGGCGTTTATCAATCCTGGTGATAAGGTTGTTTTAGAGGCACCCAGCTATTTGGGAGCCATGCAGGTGCTTAATTTTGTACAGGCCGACATTGTCCCTATTGCACAGAATGTAGAAGGACCTGACCTGAACGTACTGGAGCAGTGTTTTGTGCGTCATCAGCCGAAGCTGTTTTATGCTGTTCCTGACTTTCATAACCCGACAGGATTAAGCTGGCCGTTGGCGACACGCCAGGCAGTGGCGAAATTATGCCTTCGCTATCAGGTGACATTCGTTGAGGATGCCCCTTATCGCCCATTGCGTTTCACTGGAGACACGCTACCAATGGTATCGAGTTTTTGCCCGGATCAGGCATTGGTGCTGCGCTCATTTTCCAAGATTGCGTCACCGGGTATGCGTGTTGGGGCTGTATCTGGACCGGGACACTGGATAGACCCGTTGATTAAGGTAAAGCAGGGCGCTGATCTGCATTCTAGCCTACCTATTCAAGCCATGTTACTTGGATTGTTGGAGCATCCTGGTTTTGAGCAACATGTGGCAAACGTGTGCCAGTTGTACCGAGGCCGCTATGCAGTGCTTCATAACGCATTAAAGCACCTAGAGACATTTGGGTGTTTTACCCAACCAATTGAAGGGGGAATGTTTGTTTGGCTAACTCTGCCCGAGTGCGACACCTTTACGCTGGCAAAAACACTCCTCGATCAAGGGGTGGCAACCGTACCCAGTGATGTGTTTTATTCCGGACAAAAAGGGGTATCTGCTTTGCGCCTCAACTTTACTAATAGCTCTCCAGAGAGCCTGAAAGAGGCAGTTGATAGAATGGCTGACGTCATCAAATTACTTTAGAGGTATGTTCGCGCCATGCGTAGGAATAATTACACAACCTGGCGTACCTCTGACTACAGAGTGGTCTATACGGTTTAAATACTTAAGCAATGAATTTTCCAGAGAAATGCCAAGGCCTATTGATCTTTCACATGGGAGCCCATAAAAAGCCGTAGATCAAAGCCTCCATGCTGTCATCGTTTCGCTTTAGCTTGTTGTAACGCGTCACGATGGTGCGATATGGCTTCTGTTGGTGTGAGAATCCTTTATTCTGAGAGCTTGCCCCTATCCTGCCAAATTCCAAACGTCAGAGCTCTAGGCGGTGTAGCGTCATGCACTAAAGCGAAGCATAGCGGATCGCGGTAACGGTGTAGAACACCTTCCCGTTTGGAGTAAGCACTTCTGCATCGTCATCGACTCCTTTGCCGAGAAGCGCCTTGGCCATGGGCGCGTCGATGCTGATCCAGCGCTTTTGGGTGTCGATCTCGTCGTGACCCACAATGCGAAGTTGCAGCGCTTCTCCCTCTTCATCTTCCAGATCGACAAAGGCGCCGAAGAAGATTTTATCCAGATTCGCCGGTAGCCGGTCGACCACCTGTAGTTCATCCAAGCGTATTGTCAGGTAGCGAATCCGGGCAATCACGCGGTTCAGCTCTTTCTTGTTATACGTGTAATCAGCGTTTTCGGAACGATCGCCCAGTGCGGCGGCTTCGCCTACTTTTGTTGAGAGTTCGGGGCGTTTGACTCTGGACAAGTGATCCAAAATGCCGCGTAAACGCGCGGCGCCCTCAGCGGTAATCAAATTGCTTTTGGGTGCCTGGCGTGGATCTTTTGCCGGATCGCGCCAGCGGGTCATATTACGGCCTTTCATTCGCGTGCTCTCATTTCGGTAGGGGCGGCACTTTTAAGACACTTACTCTACGTGAAAAAAAGCCTCTTAGGTAAAAGCATGTTGAATGACCGGAGTCACTAGCGAATCATTCAAACGTTCGTTACATTGTCGGGGTGGGCGATTTAACCCTTAAACGCTACGCTGATAAAAATAATCCAGGAGACTGTCATGCGCGCCATACCCGTTTCACGTTTACTGATTGCCACCGCCCTCAGCGGTACGCTGGCGCTTGCCTCGGCAACGGCCTTTGGCTACGAGAGCGAGCTTTTCTCGCTGAAGAATCGCTGGGAACATACGATGAGCGATCTGCCTGCCAACCAGCGCGAAAGCACCCTTAAAACCCTGGCGGATGAAGCAGCTACCCTGGTAAATGCGAACCCTGATCAGGCTGATCTTCTGGTCTGGCAAGGAATTATTCTGGCCTCTTATGCGCGTGAACGTGGTGGGTTTGGCGCATTGGGTGTAGCTGGTGATGCACGCGATGTGCTTGAGCGGGCCATTTCCCTCGACCCCCAGGGTGGCAACGGTTCTGCGTACGTCACGCTGGGCGCGCTTTACGACAACGTGCCGGGGCGCCCGATCAGTTTTGGCAGCAGCGATAAAGCCCGGCAAATGTTCCAGCGCGCCGTCGAGGTTCGCCCTGACGGCATCGATGTCAACTACTACTACGCTGAGTTCTTGCTTGATGAAGGCGATACCGATGCGGCCCGCGAACACGCCGAACGTGCGGTAAACGGTACCCCGCGTGCCCAGCGCGAGCTTTCTGACGAAGCGCTGCGCCGCGATGCCCAGGCCATGTTGAGCCGTCTATAATCCCTCCTGACCAGATTGGCATTCCCGGTAGCAAGCACTGATAATAGAACGATTGTTATCACCGGGAGTGCCTCATGGCGTCCAGCGTTGAAAAAGTATCATTAAACACACCGCTTCTGAGCCTTGACGATGTTGAGCTGCTCAAGCGCGAGACGCTCTATGAGGGGTTTTTTCGCCTTGAAAAGATGGAGCTTCGCCATCGCCTTTTTGAAGGTGGCTGGAGCAAACCCATGCATCGCGAAGTGCATAGCCGACACGATGCGGTGGGGGTATTGCTTTATGACCCCGCACGCGATGCGCTGGTGCTGGTTGAGCAGTTTCGCGCGGGTGCAGTAAACGACCCCGTTTCCCCCTGGAAACTTGAATTCGTAGCGGGCCTGATTGATAAAGATGAGTCGCTTGAAGATGTTGCCAGGCGTGAGTCACTGGAAGAAGCAGGCTGCAAAGTAGGGCCGTTAACCCTGATTCATACCTATTACCCAAGCCCCGGGGCCTGCAATGAGCGTGTAACGCTGTTTTGTGGGCTGGTTGATACGCAGGGTGTAAGCGGTATCCACGGTCTTGATGAAGAGCATGAAGATATTCGCGTTCACGTGGTGTCTTTTCCTACCGCTTGGGAACTCTTGGCGCAGGGGAGACTCGACAACGCCATGTGTTTGATAGGACTGCACTGGCTCAATGGCCAACGCGCCTCCTTGCGCGCGTCGTCCCAGCGAGCCCTCACCTCAAGCGAAAACCACGAGGAGTGAGCATGGCAAGAACAGCCTATGTCACCGATTTAAAGTCGCTCCAAGGGGAGTGCAGCGCCAACTATCTGCGTTTATTGCGCCTGGTTGGTGATATGGAGAGCGGGCAACGCCGCGAGATCGCTTTAAGTAGCCATGAACAGCATTTTGGTGATTTGCAGCTCACGGTATTAGAGCATGCCCCTTACACCACGATGATCGAAGTGACTCAAAGTGGCCCCCTGGATGCGATTATGGAAGGCCCGCGCATGCGGGTGCATCTTTACCATGATGTGCGTATGGCAGAGGTCACCGATTTTCAGCGCGAGCGCCATTTCAGCGGCCGCTATCGCTATCCGAATGCGCGCATGCATCAGCCCGATGAAAAGCTTCAGCTTAATCGCTTTTTAGGCGAGTGGTTGGCCCACGGGCTATCGCATGGCCATGCCTACGATTTACCGGAGATGCGTTAATGCGGCTGGTACAGATAACCGATGCCCACTTGTATGCTGATATCAATGCACGCTCGCGCGCCGGTGTGCCGTGGCTGCATTTTCAGCGCGTTCTCGCGGCAGCGGTTGCCGAGCGCCCGGATATCATCGTATTGACGGGGGATGTCAGCCAGGACGAAACCGCCGCGTCGTACACGCTTGCCAACAACGTATTGACGAGTTTGCCCTGCCCGTGGTTTTGGCTGCCGGGCAATCACGACCAGGTTGATCTGATGCGCGCCGAGCATCCGCTACTCGAAGCGGTTGATATGCAGCAATGGCGCCTGCTGTTGCTTAATACACAGGTGGCAGGCCAACCCCATGGAGAGCTGGGCAGCGAGCGGCTGAGGGCGTTGTCTGCACTACTTGAAGAGGACGACCGTCCCGTGCTGATCGCCATGCATCATCCGCCGGTAGACGTTGGCGCTAGCTGGATGGATGCTATCGGTTTGCAGGACCGGGAGGCGTTTTGGCAGGTACTGAGCGCTTACCCGCAGGTCAAGATCGTACTGTTCGGCCACGCGCATCAGGCGTATGCCCAGCACATCGAGTTAGCGGATGGTGGCCGTGTAGGCGTCTATGGTTGCCCGGCGATGTCGGATCAGTTTATGCCGGGTGCCGAAACATTCACCATCGATGAAGCCTCAAGGCCTGGTTATCGAGTAGTGGATTTTAATGGTGAAGAGTGGCAAACCTGGGTAGAGCGCGTTGATGTCTAGTCGATATCACGCTTTCTATGTTGCTTATTTCATAAAAGAATAAAAAGATAGTTATTAATTCTTTTGGGTTATTATTGACTCGGCGTTACTCTACTCACAATCGAGCGTATAACGTTTTAATTCAGCGTGTACTGCAAGCTTATAAGAATCGGCTTGTTTTGTGAGGTAGTAGACCATGACTCAGTTCTCCACACTCTCTTCGACGCCGCGGCGTGAGGTGCCTGGCGCACTTGATGCCGCGCGTCAAACGCACCTAAAACAGCTAGAAGCCGAGTCCATTCACATCATTCGTGAAGTGGCGGCTGAATTCAGTAACCCGGTCATGATGTATTCGATCGGTAAAGACTCCTCGGTGATGCTGCATCTGGCGCGTAAGGCATTTTATCCCGGTACGCCGCCGTTTCCCCTGATGCACGTGGATACCACCTGGAAGTTTCGCGAAATGATCGAGTTTCGTAACCGCATGGCATCCGAGGCGGGCATGGAGCTGATCGTGCACACCAACGAAGAGGGGCGGGCAGCCAATATCAACCCGTTCGACCATGGCAGCGCGAAATATACCGATATCATGAAAACCCAGGCGCTTAAGCAGGCGCTGGACAAGTACGGTTTTGATGCCGCTTTCGGCGGTGCCCGGCGCGATGAGGAAGCCTCGCGCGCCAAGGAGCGTGTCTACTCTTTCCGCGACAAGTACCACCGTTGGGACCCCAAAAATCAGCGCCCGGAGCTTTGGAACGTTTACAACGCCAAGGTCAACAAAGGCGAGTCGATTCGCGTGTTCCCGCTCTCCAACTGGACCGAGCTTGATATCTGGCAGTACATCTATCTGGAGTCGATCCCGATTGTACCGCTGTATTTCTCCGCTAAGCGCCCGATAGTCGAGCGTGACGGCATGCAGGTCATGGTGGATGACGACCGTCTGCCGCTGGCGCCAGGTGAAGTGCCCGAAGAGAAATCAGTGCGCTTTAGAACGCTTGGCTGCTATCCGCTGACCGGTGCGGTGGAATCAGAAGCCGCAACGCTTCCGGAAATCATTCAGGAAATGCTCCTGACCCGGACTAGCGAGCGCAGTGGCCGCGCCATCGATCGCGATCAGGTAGGTTCCATGGAGAAGAAAAAGCGCGAGGGGTACTTCTGATGTCTCACCAGTCCAATTTGATCGCCGACAATATCGAGCAGTACCTGCACGAGCATGAAAACAAGGACCTCTTGCGGTTCATTACCTGCGGCAGTGTCGACGACGGCAAGTCAACGCTGATCGGCCGCTTGCTGCACGACTCCAAGATGATTTTTGAAGATCAGCTCGCCGCGATTACCCTGGCCTCCAAGACCAGCGGTACTACTGGCGATACGGTGGATCTGGCCCTGTTGGTCGATGGTTTGCAGTCCGAGCGCGAGCAGGGCATTACCATTGATGTCGCCTACCGGTTCTTCTCCACAGATAAGCGCAAATTTATCATTGCCGATACGCCAGGGCATGAGCAGTACACGCGTAACATGGCCACCGGCGCCTCTACGGCAAGCCTTGCGATTATCCTGATTGACGCGCGTTACGGCGTGCAGACCCAAACGCGCCGGCACAGCTTTATTGCTGACCTGCTGGGTATTCAGCACTTGGTAATTGCCGTCAATAAGATGGACTTAGTCGGCTTTTCCGAGCAGCGCTTTGCAGAAATCAAAGCGGAATACCACGCGTTTGCCACCAATTTGCAGGCACGCGACATTCAGTTTGTACCCATGTCGGCGCTAAACGGCGATAACGTAGTTAACCGCAGTGAACATACCCCGTGGTATAGCGGTGAAACGCTGATTGAATTACTCGAAAATACCCAAATCAGCCAAGATGACAATCTGACGGATCTGCGTTTGCCCGTACAGTACGTCAACCGGCCGAACCTGGATTTTCGTGGCTACTGCGGCACGCTGGCTGCTGGCGTTCTGCGCTCAGGTCAGTCGGTAAAAGCCCTGCCTTCAGGCAAGATGTCAAAAGTGGCGCGGATAGTTACTTTTGATGGTGATTTGAGTGAAGCCTACCCGGGGCAGGCCATCACCGTGACGCTTGAAGACGAAATCGATATTTCCCGTGGTGACTGGCTGGTGAGCGCAGAGGCCGACGTACCGCTTTCCAATGCGTTTACCGCCGATGTAGTCTGGATGCACGAAGAAGCGCTGAAGCCGGGTAAGCTCTACGACTTTAAACTCGCGACCCGCGATCTTTCCGGGCAGGTCAGTGCGATCGAGTATCAGGTCGACGTCAACACGCTTGAAAAGCACGCCACTGACGCATTAGAGCTTAATGCGATTGCGCGCTGCGAAATTGAGCTTACCGCTACGGTGCCGATCGATAATTATCGCAACAGCCCTAAAACGGGTAGCTTTATTATTGTCGACCGACTGACCAACGTTACAGTAGGCGCGGGGATGATACGTGCGGTAGCCGCACATAGCGCCACCGATGCATCCACTACCGATTGGGCTGCCTTTGAACGTGACCTGAACGCGCTGGTGCGCAAGCATTTCCCGCACTGGGAAGCTAAAGACATTAACGCCTTATTCAAACGCTAAATTAAGTTTGATCAATGCCTTAGCCCGCTTCGTTAGAAGCGGGCTTTTTCGTATCTGTTAAATTAAGAAAGGCTAAACAATAGGGCCATTCGCTTGACGCTCACTCAGGATGCGCCACACTAATAGGGCGTTTTTAACGCACACCTCATCACGAAAAGGAGAGCATGATGAACCAAGCACTGAATGGTAAACGTGTCGCTATTGTCGCCGCCGACGGTTTTGAAGAGGCTGAATTAAGCTCACCGCGCGATGCGCTCAAAAAAGCCGGTGTCGAAGTACACATTGTGACGCCTGACGGTAAAGGTATTCGCGCCTGGGCTGAAACAGATTGGGGCGATACTTACGAGGCTGATAAAGCGCTTGCCGATGTTAACGAATCCGATTACCACGCTTTGGTATTGCCGGGTGGCTTGTTTAACCCAGACGAGCTGCGAGTTAATGAAGACGCGTTAAGCTTCGTAAAAGCATTTTTCCAGGCCGGTAAGCCCGTAGCCGCTATTTGCCACGCTCCGTGGATTTTAATCAATGCCGGTGTGGTTGATGGGCGCCGCCTGACGTCGGTGCCTAGCATCGCGCAGGATTTACGTAATGCTGGCGCTGAGTGGGTCGACGAAAAAGTCGTAGTGGATAGTGGTTTTGTCACCAGCCGAACGCCTAAAGACCTAGACGCCTTTAATGCCAAACTCTTGGAAGAGCTTCAAGAAGGTCGTCACTCTGGTCAGCACGCTTAATGTCGTGGTTTAGTCCGTGGGCAAGCTTTGTAAAAAGGCTTGTCCATACTGCTGCAAAACCCATGAAGCGAGACCGTGGCCGCGGCGGGATGGTTGTTCATCCTTACCGCGGCTACGGCTCGTCTGAAGAAGTGTTCATAATGGGGCGGGTATTTCGCCAAGCTGCCCTTGGTCGTGCTATTCCGCGGCGCGGTATGTTGCGTGATACGGCCGACGTGACCCGACGAATTTTTCGCCGCGGCCTTGCTGACGCGCAGGTGGACATTAGTATCGGTCAAAATCAGCTAACGTTGATGACTGACCGGGACGGCTATTTTGATGCGCACCTTCCGATTGCCCATTCGCTGCCTATCGATGTTTCCTGGCATCGAGCGGATATCATGGTGCATGCGGAAAACCAGTCGCCTGTACGTACTAACGTTGAGGTTTACGTACCGCCACCGGAAACAGACCTGCTGATCATTAGCGATATTGATGACACCGTCATGTTTACCGGCGTTGCCGAAAAGCTCAAGATGCTTTATCGCCTCTTTGTACGTAAACCGCATCGGCGCACGGCATTTCCAGGTGTCGCCTCGCTATATCAGGCCCTGCACCGCGGCGAAAGTGAGAAGGCCGAACGACCCATTTTGTATGTATCCCGCGGGCCCTGGGCTATTTACGAAATGCTCGAAACGTTCTTTCAGCTCAACCGGATTCCGGTTGGCCCGATCCTGTTTCTACGCGAGTGGGGGATTTCATTACGTCACCCCTGGCCGCGTCGTGCCGAGGATCACAAGCGCATGTTAATTGATCGAATGTTGACGCTGTTCGATGAGCTACCGTGCATTTTGATTGGCGATAGCGGGCAACACGACCCAGAAGTGTATGCCGAGATCGTCAAGGCCTACCCCGGGCGTATCAAAGCGATCTATATCCGCCGCGTGGATAAAGACCCTGAACGCGAACAGGCTATTCAACGGCTTCGCGATGAGCTGGTAGATTCCCAGTGCGACTTGGTACTCGCCCCCGACAGCGTATTGATTGCTGAGCACGCCCACGCCAATGGCGATATTTCGGCGCGTGGCCTACAGGCAGTCAAGCGCGATGTAAAAGAGCATCTCGAAGAAGAGCGCCGTGAAGCGCAAGGGTAAGCCTTGCCTTAACGTCGTTGTTGTCTGACCATGATAAAACGAAGCTTTCCACTATCTTCCCATTTCGGGTGCTAAGTCATCATGGTCGTTCTACTCATCGTGCTGTTACTCGCGGTTTTTATACTGCCCAACGTATGGGCAAAGTGGGTGCTTAAGCGCCACCAGCGCGGCCGCGACGATTACCCAGGTACCGGGGCCGAGCTTGCCGAGCATTTGCTGCGGCGCCTGGGGGTCGATGAAGTAACCGTTGAACGTACCGAGTTTGGCGATCATTACGATCCTGAAACGCGCTGCGTGCGCCTTTCGCCCGATCATTACGATGGTCGCTCACTCACAGCGGTAACCGTTGCCGCCCATGAAGTGGGTCATGCCATACAGCATCATCAAGGCTATGCGCCGCTGCTGGCGCGCAGCCGCTTAGTGGGCGTTGCCCAAAAGGCAGAAAAGATGGGGGCCATTCTAATGATGGCCGCGCCGTTTTTATTCTTGTTGACGCGCGTGCCGGGCGGTTTGGCGTTAGTGATTGGCATGGCGGTGATTAGCTTCGGTACCGCCGCGTTGGTTCACCTGGTGACGCTACCAGTTGAATTCGATGCCAGCTTCAACCGCGCACTGCCGCTTTTAAAAGATTATGTCCCACCCTACGACATGGCGGGCGCGCGGCACGTGTTAACCGCCTGTGCGTTTACCTATGTCGCGGCTTCACTTGCCAGCATGTTGAACCTGGGCCGCTGGCTGGTGATCTTGCGCCGTTAAGCGCTAATCTCAAACGCTGTTTACAGCTTATCCCGGCTTGTTAGCCATGATCACCGCCCGCCGTGGCGCAGGGTAACCTTCAATGGTGCGGGTGCGGTCATCGGGGTCGAGAAAGTCCGCCAGCGACTGATAGGTCATCCACTCGGTGGAGCGCTGCTCGTCAAGCGTGGTGACTGCTTCATCGACCACGCGGATATTGGTAAAGCCGCAGCGGCTAAGCCAGTGGCACAGCGCTTTGGAGGAGGGCAGAAAGTAGACGTTGGGCATCGCGGCGTAGCGCTCGCCGGGCACAAACACCGTTTGCTCATCGCCTTCCACTACCAGCGTTTCCAATACCAGTTCGCCACCCGGCGCCAGGGCCGCTTTCAGCTGCTGAAGATGTTCGAAAGGGGAGGCGCGGTGATACAGCACGCCCATGGAAAATACCGTGTCGAAAAAGCCGAGGTTTTCCGGTACGTCCTCGATACCCACGGGAAGGAACTGAGTACGCCCCCCATCGGCATCGCCCACAAAATGGCGCACCGCCTGAAACTGCCAGTAAAAGCGCGGCGAAGGATCAATCACCAACACGAATGCAGCCCCAGCACCGGTCATTCGCCAGGCGTGATAGCCGCTGCCGCCGCCGACATCCAGCACCTTGCGGTACTTGAGCGGCGCTAGATGAGGGGCGACGCGCTGCCACTTCCAGTCGGAGCGCCACTCGGTCTCGATATCAATGCCGCCCAGCTGAAAAGGGCCTTTGCGCCACGGAGCCAGCTTACGCAGCAGGTTAAAACACTGGCGCTGTTGGCTATCGCTGAGCGCAAGCTCCACCGTTACCGTATCGCTATCGAGCTGAACGTCGCGCTGTGCAGGTAGGGGTGGCAGTTTGGCCACGGCTTTTTCCCAGGCCGGCAGGTCGCCATGGCGCTGGCGGTCAAGCCCCCGGGCCAGCTGCTCGGGTAATTTAGCCAGCCAAGTGGTTAAGCCCTGGTCTAAAAATGCCTGATAAAGTGCACGGTGATCATCAGGGAGTTCCACTTAGCTCTCCTTAAACGCAATGACAGAGGCAAAGTTCAGGTACTGGAACCACGTTACCGTACGTGGGAAGCCTGCCTGCTGTAAGCGCTGATGCAGCGCATCCAACGTATCGGGCACTAACACGTTTTCAAGCGCGGTACGCTTTTGGCTGATCTCCATCTCGCTGTAACCGTTGGCGCGCTTGAAGTCGTGGTAGCGCTCGACCCGCCATGCATTATCCCGCTCATCTACATCAACGGTTTTTTCGGATAACACCAGCACGCCGCCGGGCTCAAGGGCGTCAAACAGCTGCTTTAATAGCGCATCCCGGTCGGCGGGGGGCAAAAACTGCAACGTAAAGTTAAGAATGATCATGCCTGATGGCGCATACTCGAGCGTGCGAATATCGGCTTCTTCCACGCTCATGGCATGTTCAGGGCACTCTTCACTGAACGTTTGCCGGGCACGCTCCACCATGGCGGGCGAAAGATCGACACCCGTATAGCGAAACGCATTAGGTTTCAGCGCGCCTGCCAGAGCGAGGCCCGAGGCGCCGAGCGAGCAGCCCAGGTCATAGACGTGACCGCCATGGCGAAGGTGGCGCTGGGCAATCAGGCTCAGCATACCCAGGATCTGACCGTAGCCCGGTACCGAGCGGCGGATCATGTCAGGGAAGCAGGCAACCACCTGCTCATCGAAAGAGAAGCGCGCCACTCGATCAAGGGGTGTCGAAAAGATAGCGTCACGGTAAGATGCATTACTCATTGGCAAGCCGGGGGTCATCAAAAGGGGGTAATAGTTTACGCGCCCTACTTTGACCAGAACAGACCCGAGCTGCATGGTTCGACGCCACAGGAGACGGCAAATGGCCTCAGCATCACGCGCTACCCCCGATAAACTGCCCGCTTGGCAGACACTAAAACAGCATGCCGAGGAACTTAAAAGCGTTCATTTAAAGACGCTGTTTGGCTCGGATCGCAGTCGTTGGTCACACTTTACCCGTCATGTGTCAGGTTTGACGCTGGATCTTTCCAAGCAGCGCTGGGATGACGATACGTTAGAGCACCTGTTGGCCTTGGCCCAGGATGCCGGCGTGCCGGGTGCCATCGATGCTCTGCTGAGCGGTAAGCGGGTTAACGTCAGCGAGAACCGCCCGGCGCTGCATACCGCGCTGCGGTTACCGGCCGATGCGACGCTGAACGTTGAAGGCGAAGACGTAGTGGCGGGGGTTCAGGAAAGTCTGGCGCAAATGGAGCGCTTGGTTTGCCGTTTGCACGCCGGGCAGTGGCGCGGGGCGACGGGCAAGCCCATCCGCCATGTGGTGAATTTAGGCGTCGGCGGCTCGGACCTAGGGCCGTTAATGGTGACGCACGCACTGGCTGACTACCGGCCTGAGAATATTCATCCCGTTGAGGTGCATTTTGCCTCGACAATGGATGGTTCGCAGCTGGCCGATTATTTAGGGCGTCTAAATCCCGAAACGACCATCTTTGTGCTCTCCTCAAAGTCGTTTACCACCATTGATACGCTTTCCAACGCCAATACGGCCAGAGACTGGCTGTTGGGCCGTTTAACTCAGCATAGTGATTTTGTCAGCGCTCCACCGGTGAGCGCTGAGCTTATCGTACGTCAGCATTTTATCGGTGTGTCGGCCAGCCCCGAGAAAATGAGCGAGTGGGGGATTGCGCCAGACCACCAGCTTAAATTCTGGGAGTGGGTAGGCGGGCGCTACTCGCTGTGGGGCACGATTGGTTTGCCGATTGCCCTGGTCGTGGGTATGGCGCATTTTCGCGAACTGCTGGCCGGTGCCCATGCCATGGACCGCCACTTCAGTGAAGCGCCCATGGAGGACAACCTGCCCGTACTGCTGGCCCTGGCCGGTATCTGGAACGTTAACTTTCTGGATATACGCGCCCACTCGATCCTGCCTTACGATGGCCGTCTGGAATATTTTGCCGCCTATCTTGAGCAGCTGGAAATGGAGTCCAACGGCAAGTCGGTCACCCGCCAGGGCCAGGCGGTCAGCTATTCGACCTGCCCGGTACTTTGGGGGCAGCTGGGGCCCAACGCCCAGCACGCGTTTTATCAATTGCTTCATCAGGGCACCCAGTCGGTTGTGTGTGACTTTATCGCCCCGCTCAAGCGTTATGATGAGGTAGAAGACCCGGACACCCGCCGCCACCTCAAAGCACAGCACCGGCTGGCGCTTGCCAACTGCTTCGCCCAATCCCGCGTTCTAATGCTGGGCGATGACGCCTTAGAAGATGATGGACCACGCCCTGAGCACAAACGCTACCGCGGCAACCAGCCATCGACCACAGTGCTGCTGGATAAGCTTACCCCTCACAGCCTGGGCGCTTTGATTGCGCTTTATGAGCACAAGGTGTTCGTGCAAGCGGTCATCTGGGATATCAATCCGTTTGACCAGTGGGGCGTGGAGCTTGGCAAGCAGATTGCCACCGACACCCAGGCGATTATCGACGGCGAAGGGGACGTCTCGCGTATGGATGCCTCCAGCCGCGGCTTGATCGAAGCTTTCTGGGCCGCCGAGCAGGATAAGTAGCTGCTGCGGCCGATATAACTGCACGCGGCACTTTTCTTAATCAAGTAAAAGGCATGGCTGGATATACAGCTTTTTGCTATTCTAGCGATCTTTGTCGGCTGCCTGTACGAATCACAGGCAGCTGCCAGCTTTACCCTTCAGGAACCGACGTTACATGACCCAGTTTGATGCCTCTCAGTACGGCGCGAGTTCTATCGAAGTCCTGTCAGGGCTCGAGCCGGTACGTAAGCGTCCCGGTATGTACACCGATACCTCACGGCCCAATCACCTGGCCCAGGAAGTGATTGATAACAGCGTTGATGAAGCGCTGGCCGGCCACGCCTCTTTTATTCGTGTCATGTTGCACAGCGATGGGGGCATCGAGGTTCAGGATGACGGCCGAGGTATGCCGATTGACCTTCACCCCGAGCACGGCGTTTCAGGGGTAGAACTGATTCTTACCAAGCTGCACTCAGGCGGTAAGTTCTCCTCTTCGAGCTATCGGTTTTCCGGTGGCCTTCACGGCGTGGGCGTCTCGGTCGTCAACGCGCTTTCACGGCGCCTGGAAGTAGAAGTAACTCGTGACGGCGCGCGTCATGCGATCGCCTTTGAGCACGGTGAAAAAGTCGAAAATCTGCATGAAATAGGCAAGGCTGCCAAACGCGCCACCGGGACGCTGGTGCGGTTCTGGCCCGATGAAAGCTATTTCGACAGCCCCAAACTTGCGGTTTCAAGGCTTAAACATCTGTTACGTGCCAAGGCAGTACTCTGCCCAGGGCTTGCCGTTACGCTGGTTGAGCCAGATGGCACTAAAACCGAGTGGGCCTACGCTGACGGCCTGCGCGACTATTTGGCGGAAGCCACCGATGGCTATGAAGTATTGCCCAACGCGCCGTTTGTCGGTCACTTCAGTGATGACGAGCATGGCGTGGACTGGGCCATTCAATGGCTGCCGGAAGGTGGTGAATCGTTGCTGGAAAGCTACGTTAACCTGATTCCCACGCCGCAAGGCGGCACTCACGTTAATGGCTTTCGCTCTGGATTACTGGATGCGCTGCGCGAGTTTTGTGAATATCGCAGCCTGTTGCCGCGCGGTATAAAGCTCACCGCAGATGATCTTTGGGAGCGCGCCTCTTTCGTACTCTCAGTAAAGATGCTTGACCCCCAGTTTGCCGGGCAAACCAAAGAGCGCCTCTCCTCACGCACCATCGCAGGCTTTGTATCGGGCGTTGTAAAAGATGCGTTCTCGCTTTGGCTAAACCACCATATTGATCACGCCGAGCAACTGGCGGAGCTGGTGATCAGCGCCGCCCAGCATCGCCAGAAAAAGGCCAAGAAGGTCGCCCGTAAAAAGGTCACGTCAGGCCCGGCGCTTCCGGGCAAGCTTGCTGACTGCTCGGGGCAGGACCCGTCGCTTAGCGAGCTGTTTCTGGTGGAGGGTGACTCGGCCGGGGGCAGCGCCAAGCAGGCCCGTAACCGTGAAACTCAGGCTATTCTTCCGCTGCGCGGTAAAATTCTGAATACCTGGGAAGTTGAGACCCACGATATTTACGGCTCTCAAGAAGTTCATGACATTGCGGTTGCCATTGGCGCGGACCCCAGTAGCGCGAATCTTGAAAAGCTGCGCTACCACAAAATTTGTATTCTTGCCGATGCGGACTCTGACGGGCTGCACATTGCCACGCTGCTGTGCGCGCTGTTTGTACGCCATTTCCCCGCGCTAGTGGATGCCGGCCACGTATTTGTCGCCATGCCACCCCTTTACCGCATCGATTTAGGTAAAGAGGTCCACTACGCCCTCGATGAGAGCGAAAAAAATGCCATTCTCAAACAGCTGTCCAAAAAACGTGGCACCCCGAACGTGCAGCGCTTCAAGGGCCTGGGTGAAATGAACCCGCTACAGCTGCGAGAAACCACCATGGCGGTCGAAACCCGCCGCCTGGTACAGCTAACGCTGGAAGAGGGCGACGGCACCATGGAAATGATGGATATGCTGCTCGCCAAGAAGCGCGCCAGTGACCGCAAGAAGTGGCTGGAAGATTACGGCAACCTCGCAGACATTGAGGTATAACCCCAGATGACCATGGATATTCAGGTAGCGGAAGGCGACGTCGAACGTCTCTCCTTGCGCGACTATACCGAAAAAGCGTACCTCGACTACTCGATGTACGTCATTTTAGACCGTGCCTTGCCCAATATTGGCGACGGCATGAAGCCTGTGCAGCGGCGGATCATTTACGCCATGCGTGAGTTGGCGCTTCACGCCAACGCCAAGTACAAAAAGTCAGCGCGTACCGTTGGCGACGTACTGGGTAAGTTTCACCCGCATGGCGACAGCGCCTGTTACGAAGCCATGGTGCTGATGGCGCAGTCGTTTAGCTACCGCTACCCCTTGGTCGATGGCCAGGGTAACTGGGGAAGCCCGGACGATCCCAAGTCGTTCGCGGCCATGCGCTATACCGAAGCCAAACTCTCCAAGTTTTCCGAAGTGCTGTTGGGCGAATTAGGCCAAGGTACTGTCGATTGGGTGCCCAATTTTGACGGCACCATGCAAGAGCCTCTCGTGCTGCCTGCCAAGCTACCCCATGTATTGCTCAATGGCGGTACCGGGATTGCGGTAGGGATGGCTACGGATATTCCGCCGCATAACGTTGGTGAAGTGGTCGAAGCCACTTGCCATTTGCTGCGCAACCCTCAAGCGACCACGACCGACTTGATGGCGTTTGTGCCCGCGCCTGATTTTCCGACAGACGCAGAAATCATCACTCCCCCAGCCGACCTGCGTAAGCTTTATGAGTCAGGCCGCGGCTCGGTAAAACTGCGTGCTCGCTATGTTCGCGAAGACGCCAATATCGTGATCACCGCGGTGCCTTACCAGGTCAGCGGTGCCAAAGTGCTTGAACAGATCGCCGCGCAGATGCAGGCCAAGAAGTTGCCCATGGTGGCAGATCTTCGCGATGAGTCGACCCATGAAGAGCCCACGCGCCTGGTCATTGAGCCGCGCTCCAGTCGGGTGGACGTTGAGTCGCTCATGGCCCACCTGTTTGCCACCACGGATCTGGAAAAGAACGTGCGGGTGAATATGAACGTGATCGGCCTGGATGGCCGTCCGCGGGTCATGTCCCTGCCCGACATGCTGGGTGAGTGGCTACGCTTTCGCCGCACCACGGTGCGCCGTCGGTTGGAGCACCGCTTAGGTAAGGTTGAAGATCGTCTGCATATTTTGGAAGGTTTGCTGACAGCCTATCTCAACCTTGACGAAGTGATCCGGATTATTCGCGAGGAAGATGACCCGAAAGCTTCGCTAATCAGCGCCTTTAGTCTCTCAGAGCGTCAGGCGGAAGCGATTCTCGAGCTACGCCTGCGTCATCTTGCCAAGCTTGAAGAGATGAAGATTCGCGGCGAGCAGGATGAGCTGGAAAAAGAGCGTAAACAGCTCCAGGGGCTGCTGGGAAGCGAAGCAAAACTGACCACGCTGATCGAAAAAGAGATCCGCGCGGCGGGTAAAGAACACGGCGACGAGCGCCGCTCACCGCTGGTTGAGCGCAGTGAAGCCAAGGCGCTTTCGGAAGTCGAGCTGCTGGGTGCCGACCCGATCACCGTGGTGCTGTCTGATAAAGGCTGGATCCGCGCCGCCAAAGGCCATGATATTGATCCAGAGGGGCTTTCCTATAAAGCCGGGGATAGCTTCCATCTGGCGGCCCGGGGTAAAACCAATCAGCCTCTAGTACTGCTGGATGATACGGGGCGCGCTTATACCTTGGCCGCCCACAACCTGCCCAGCGCGCGGGGCCAGGGTGAACCGGTGACCGGGCGGGCGAATGTATCGGCAGGGGCGCAAATGGCAGGGCTAATGCTTGCCCCGCCTGAGCGGCGCTTTGTATTGGCAAGCGACGGTGGTTACGGCTTTATGGCTCGCCTGGACGCGCTTACCGGCAAAAATAAAGCCGGTAAAGCGGTGCTCAGCGTACCCAAAGGCTGCAGCGTAATGGCGCCGATCGAGGTGCCTGATGGTGAAGAGCTTTGGGTAGCGTCGGTGTCTAACGAAGGCCGGTTACTGTTGTTTCCGCTTGAGCAGCTGCCTGAAATGACCAAGGGCAAAGGCAATAAGATGCTCGATATCCCCGGCCCCAGGGCTACACGCCGGGAAGAGTTCGTACGTGATATTACCGTTCTCAGCGCAACCGATGCGTTGCTGATTCACGCCGGTAAGCGAAAACTCACGCTCAAGGCGGATGATTTGGCATATTATCGCGGCGAAAGAGGTCGGCGAGGCAGTAAGTTGCCGCGCGGCTTCCAGAAAGTTGACCGGCTAGAGGCGGGAGAGTAACTCATGACAAAACGTTGTTTGATTCGCGCAACGGGTGTGGCACGCCCCGGCCAGCTAGAGGGCCTGGGCAAAGCATTTGCCAGCACGGGGGCGCAGCTTTTGGATATCAACCAAAGCGTGACGTTTGGCATGCTTTCCCTGGAAGCTCTGGTGGGGCTTGAGCACGATAATGCCTTGGAGGCGACGCTAAGTGAAGCTGGCGACGCGCTAGGGCTGGATGTGCAGGCGATTAAGGTTAACCCCGATGATTATCAGCGCTGGAGCAATGAAGCAAGCCAGCCTCGGCTGATTTTGACGCTGCTGGCGCCGCATTTACCGGCAGGCATCCTGGCCGAAGTCGGCATCCTGACGGCCGAGTTTGGTTTAACGGTCGAGCTGATTCATCGGCTTTCAGGGCGTGAGTTGCTGGATGGTAGCGCGCCTGCTGGCGGTGCCTGCGTCGAGTGTTGGCTTCGTGGCGATGATGCCAATATCGAAGCGCTGCGTGAAAAGGCATTGGCGCTAGGCGCTGAGCATGGCGTGGATATTGCCATTCAGGAAGACTCGATCTGGCGTCGTCATCGTCGCCTGGTGTGCTTCGATATGGATTCCACGCTGATCAAAGCCGAAGTGATCGATGAGCTGGCCCGGCATCACGGGGTGGGTGATGAAGTTGCCGAAGTGACCGAGCGCGCCATGCGCGGCGAGCTGGACTTCCAGGAAAGCTTTCGTGAACGCATGAGCAAGCTTAAAGGCCTCGATGAGTCGGTGTTGATCAAGATCGCCGAAGAGCTGCCGTTGATGGACGGTGTTGAACGCTTAATGGCTAACTTAAAGCGCTTTGGCTACCGCACCGTGATTCTGTCCGGCGGCTTTACCTATTTTGCCCGTCATTTACAGGAGAAGCTTGGCTTTGATGAGATTCATGCCAATGAGCTGGTAATTGAAAACGGTAAGGTCACCGGTGAAGTGAAGGCACCTATCGTTGATGCCGAGCGTAAAGCAGAGCTTTTGGAGCAGATCGCACTGCGTGAAGGCTTTACGCTGGAGCAGACCATTGCCGTGGGCGATGGGGCCAACGATCTCAAAATGTTGGCTAAGGCGGGGTTGGGCATCGCGTTTCGGGCCAAACCACTGGTGCGCGCCCAGGCGCGTCAAGCCATCTCTACGCTGGGCATTGACGCTGTGCTGTATCTGATTGGCTATCGTCAAACGGATTTGATCGATTAAGTATTTTGCTCGTAATCAATGAGTCGGTGCGTAACGTACCGACTCATGGTTAATGGTCTGATGAATCTATCAGTTACATGATCGAGGAGAGCGCCACGCCTTGATACTCGTGACTCAGGTGTTCAAGCCTTGCCGCTTCGCTTTCGCTAAGTGCCGGCGAGTCCCATAGCGGGTTACCTTGTGCATCTTTAAGGCCTTCTACCGTTACGGTAAGCGTGGCATTGCTGGGTATCTGCGTATTTCCCCATGCGCTGAAGCGGTTAGGCGCCAGGCGCCACGTGGCCGTTTCACCTGCTTCAAGGCCGCCTGCGATCACGTAGTAGAACGTTTCATCAATCCAGGGAACGGATCGCTCAGTGCTGGTCACCACACCTCTTAAAAATACCTGCGAGACGGCCTGTTCAGTGTTATTGGTAACCTCAATATCCACTGCTGGCTCCGGCGTGCCGTAAGGGCTTTGGCTCATATAGTAGCGCGCGCTATCAATACTAAAGCGCTCCCGATGCTCGCGGTCTTTTTCAGCCTGCGTTTGCTTTTCAGTCAACCTGGCAAGCGTTGTAATAGCCTGTTCGCGCTCTCTGGCGCGCCTTTCACGTAAAATATCGTCGGCGCGATCAATCACCTGATCGCCCGTTAAACCATGCATGCGCACGTTGGCAGACTCAGCGATTTCCGCTGCATTCATGCGCTGAGGGCTAAGTAGGGCCACGCTGCTAAAGTTGGGCATTGCCATGATCGCGAGCGCTTTATCAAACTCATCGCGCTTATAAGCAGGCATTGCCTCACGTACATTCTCAATCGAGACAACTGCGGCCGGCATCGAACTAGTATCTATTTTGGGGTCTGAGCAACCGGCGACCATAACCAACGAAAGCGTTATGGCAGAAAGGCGTAGGAGGCTCCACATACATTCACCTCAAGATGGTCAAAATCGCAGTGGAGCTTACTGGAAAGTGCCGCCGCTCACTACTGTTCATAACTAATGTTTTTAATCTTCATCATGCTTCCCCTGGCTTTAAGCATGGCTGAAAAAAAAGCGCTGGCAGTTGGCCAGCGCTTTGTCGGTCAGAGACGTGCTTTTTTAGCCGTGGCCTTTATCGGGGTGGGGGACCGGCTTATCACCGACTTCCTCATCGCGTAACTCAAAAGGCTTGCCGCCGGTGGTGTCCGTATGGCGAAGCTGCATATGCAGCCCCGTTTTGGCCAGCAAGTGCGCGCTAACCGGCGCGGTAATAAACAGAAACAGCGTAATCAACATTTCCTGAATATCCGGCTTGCCGTCAACACTCCAGAAATACAGCATTGAGGCAATCAGCATACAGCCAATGCCCAGCGTGGTGGCCTTGGTAGGTCCGTGTAAGCGCATATAAAAATCGCGCAAGTGCGCCATGCCCAACGAGCCGATAAAGACAAACACACCGCCTGCAATCAGTAATAGCGAAGTAATCGCTTCTACGAGTAGCGACATTGAAATGCCTCCTTATAGCGGGCCGTCATTAATCGCGTCATCATTCGATAATGTCTCCGCGCAGAATGTATTTGCACACGGCCACGGTGCTGATAAAGCCAAGCATGGCAATCAGCAGTGCCGATTCGAAATAGGTTTTGCTGTTCAGCCAAAGCCCAAGCAGTACGATCAAGGCGATGGAGTTGACGTACATGGTATCCAGCGCCAGCACTCTATCCGGCATGTCCGGGCCCACGGTCAAGCGGAACAGGTTCATCAGCAACGCCAGCACTACCAGCGTTAAGGTGATATACAACGCAGCATCTAACATTCGTAAATCTCCTTAAGCGGCCGCTCGTAACGCTCGCGAATTTGTTCGATCAAAGCTTCTTCATCATCCACGTTTAACGCATGAATCAACAGCGATTTGCCGTCCAACCGCAGGTTCGCTGATACCGTACCCGGCGTGAGGCTAATGGTGCTGGCCAGCAGGGTAATGGTAAAGCGCTCCTCGAGCATTAAAGGGTATTCGATGAAATGTGGTTTCAGCGTGCGCCAGGGGTTGGCAATTAAATAGGCTACTTCGAAGTTGGCGGTGACAATATCACCTAGCACGCGAAGCACGTAGCGCAGCAGTTTGAAGGGCTTCTTTATACGCGGCTTTGAATCCCAGAAGCGGTAGGTCAGCAGGGGAATCAGAATCGCCAGCGCACCGCCTAGTACAAACTGTCCAAATGCATAGCTGCGCGCTAGCAGCAGCCATACGATGAGTAGCAGAATCGATAGAACCGGTGTTGGTAACCAAGAACGCGGCGCAATCATGGTGCCTCCCCAGCGTTAGAAATTAACGTATCAATCAGGCGTTGCGGGTGGCTTAGCTGTTCGGCTGTAGCTTGAGTGTAGTCGCTTATCGGGCCTGCCAGAGCGACCAGAATGGGCGCCGCGCTAAGTAGCCAGACGACCCCAAACCATTGGCGACGCGCCAAAGGACTGCCGCTAAAACTACCGCGGTGGCTTCTCCAGAACAGGGTAGAACCTGCCCGGGAAAGAGCGACGAGCGATGCCAGGCTTGCGAGTAACAGCAGTGGCCATAACCACAGGCGTTGGGTGCCTTCTGCTGCGTTAAGCATCAATGCCTTACCCACGGCCCCTGATAGCGGCGGCATGCCAATAACCGCGATGGCCCCGATAAAGAACAGCAGCGCCAAGGCATTGCCTTGCACCATAGGGCGGCCTTTGACGATACGAGTACCCGCTTTGCCCCGCTGCAGGCCGATCATTTCCGCCAGCAGGAAAAGCCCACCGGTGATTAGCGTGGTATGCATCAGGTAATAAAGCAGGGCCGAAATAGCTTGAGGCGAGCGCATGCCGACGCCAGCAAGCAGCGTACCCACAGAAATAAGCACCAGATAGGCAACCAGAAGACGCAAATCACGCGCGGCAATAACGCCTATGCCAGCCACCGCAAGGGTTGCCAATGCCAGCCACCAAATCCAGGACTGTTCGAGCGCGTCAAGCGTGCCTGCGCTTTCGCTAAAGATAAGCGAGTACACGCGCAGGATCGCGTAAATGCCGACTTTGGTCATGATGGCAAACAGGGCCGCCACCGGCGCGGGCGCCGCTGCGTAAGCACGTGGCAGCCAGAAATACAGCGGTACGATAGCGGCCTTCAAGCCAAACACCACCAGCAGCATGAGTGCACCCGCCGTCACCAAACCCTGGCGCTCGGCAGGCAGGTCCACTAAACGCTGCCCCATATCGGCCATGTTGAGCGTGCCGGTGGCGCCATAAAGAATGCCCACGGCAATCAGGAAAAGCGATGAACCCGCCAGGTTCAAAACCACATAGTGAACGCTTGCCTGAATGCGCGCCTTGCCTCCGCCATGCAGCAGCAGGGCATAAGAGGCGAGCAGCAGTACTTCGAAAAACACAAACAGGTTGAACAGGTCACCGGTTAAAAAGGCGCCGTTAATACCCAGCAGCTGCCACTGAAACAGACCATGGAAGTTACTGCCTTTTTCATCGTCCCCGGCGCAGGCAAACACCACCGCACCGACCGCCAATAAAGCGGTAATCAAAAGCATCAGGGCCGAAAGACGATCAAGCACCAAGACGATACCAAACGGTGGCTGCCAGTCGCCCAGGGCGTAGTAAACAATCTCTCCCTGTGCTGCGGTTTTTACCAGACTAATCGCCGCCAGCAGCATCAAAACCGTCGCAACGACGCTGACAATGCGCTTATAACGAACCAAACCTTGGCGTTGATAGAGCAGCAAAATACCTGCCACCAACGGGACTACTACGGGTAAAACGATTAAATGTTGAATCATTCACGGTCTTCCTTTCTGCCGTCTACGTGGTCGTTACCCGCTTCACTGCGGGCACGCATGGCAAGAATTACGACAAACGCGGTCATGGCAAAACCGATGACGATGGCCGTGAGCACTAACGCTTGGGGTAGCGGGTCGGCATAAGCGCCGTCCCCGTTGACAATGGTGGCACCATCAGTGGTAAGGCCGCCCATGGAGAAAAGAAACAGGTTCACCGCGTAAGACGTAAGTGTTAGCCCAACCACGACGGGAAACGTGCGCCCGCGCAGGGTTAAATACAGGCCACATGCGGTTAATACGCCGGTGGTAATCGCGTAAAGGGTTTCCATTAATTAGGCTCCTTGGCGGGTAACTGAGCGGCTGGAGTCTCCGGCTCTTTAGGGTCGGTGACCGGGCGGTGCGCGGTAGTTACCTTGCCCAGGTTGGCAAGGATCATCAGCGTGGCGCCTACCACGGCCAGGTAAACTCCAAGATCAAATAATAACGCAGTGGCCAGCTCAAACTTGCCGATTCCCGGCAAGCTGAAGTAGCCAAACGCCGAGGTAAGGAAGGGATAACCAAATAGCCAGCTGCCCAGGCCGGTTAACGTGGCGATTGCCACTCCGACTACGGCAACGGGCTGGAAGGGGAAGTCCAGGCGTGCCTGGGCCCATTCAACACCGCGTGCCATATACAGCAGAATAAGCGCAACGGCGGTAATCAGGCCGGCAATAAAGCCGCCGCCAGGCTGGTTGTGGCCGCGTAGGAAAATAAATGCTGATACCAATAACGCTAAAGGTAATAACGTCATTGAGATCGAGGTCAAAATGGCCGGGTAGCGATCGGGCGACCACACACGGCCTTCGCCATCACTATGAGGCATAAACAGGCGCAAGCGGTTAAGCAGCTTAAAGATAGCCAGCCCTGCCAATGCCAGTACGGTAATTTCACCGAGGGTATCGAAACCGCGGAAATCGACCAGGATTACGTTGACGACGTTATGTCCACCGCCACCGGGCACGCTGTTTTCCATAAAGAAGTTGGAGATCGACAGGGTGTCGCGGGTCATGACCGCGTAGTTAAGGCTTGCCACGACCAGACCCAGCGAGCCTGCCAGCAGCATATCGCGCACGTTGCGCATAGGGCTCGACTCGCGCGGCGTTTTTTGCGGCAGGAAGAACAGTGCAAGCATCAGCAGGATCATGGTCACTACCTCAACGGAAAGCTGAGTAAGCGCCAAGTCAGGGGCTGAAAAGCGGGCAAAGGTAAGGGCGACAAAAAGGCCTACCACTGACAGCATTAACAGCGAAATTAGCCGGTAGCGGTGGGTGGCCGCCGTCGCAATACCCCCAAAAATCAGCATGCCGGCCCCAAGCACGACAATACCATCCGTCGGCTGGTTGCCTTTAGCGCCCGTGAGTATGTCGATTTGCACGAGCCCCAGTACGCCCATGCACAGCGCCGCCAACAGCAGCCAGCTCATAAATCGCTGTAGCGAATTGCCATCCAGAGCCGCCATGATCTGCTCGGCACGATAGCCGATCGCAACTAACGAGCGCTCAAACACTCGCCGGGCATCGACACTTGCAAAGGGCTGAAGGAAGCGGCGCAAGTCGGCATGGCGCCAATACAGGAGGAGGCCTACCGCAAAGGCGATCATGCTCATCACGAGCGGTAGGTTAACGCCGTGCCAAATGGCCAAATGGAAATCCAGCGGCTCGCCAAGCACCGCTTGAGTTGCCAGGCCCAGCAGGTTGGTTGCAAAAAACGCCGGTAAAACGCCGACTACAACACAAAGTGCTACCAGTATTTCAACGGGCAGACGCATTAAATGCGGCGGTTCGTGAGGCGTTTTGGGTGAGGCTTCCTTGGGTGCTTTATAGAAAACCGCATGCACTAGCCGGATTGAGTAAGCGACCGAAAGAATGCCGCCGACGGTCGCAAGCGCCGGGATAAGCCAGCTAAGCCCGCCGAGTACCGGCGTGGCAAGCGTTTCGGTAAAGAACATTTCTTTGGATAAAAAGCCGTTGAACAGCGGTACGCCTGCCATGGCGGCTGAGGCAAGAATCGTCAGCAGCGCGGTGACCGGCATGGTTTTACGTAAGCCGCCCAGCTGTTTCAATTCGCGAGTACCTGTCTCGTGATCAATAATGCCCGCACTCATAAACAGAGCCGCTTTAAAAGTCGCGTGGTTAATAATGTGGAAGAGTGCCGCGAGTACCGCCATAGGGCTGCCAATACCTAAGAGTACGGTGATCAGGCCCAAATGGCTGATAGTCGAAAACGCCAGGATGGCTTTGAGGTCGGTTTTAAACAACGCAAACCAGGCACCGTATAGCAGCGTAATGGAGCCCACTAAGGGCACGATAACGCTCCAAAGTTCGCTGCCAGCAATGGCTGGATGCAGGCGCGCCATTAGAAAAATGCCGGCTTTTACCATCGTTGCCGAATGCAGATAAGCCGATACCGGCGTAGGCGCCGCCATGGCATGGGGAAGCCAGAACTGAAATGGGAACTGGGCCGATTTGGTAAATGCCCCGAGCAGGACCAGAGCCAGCATGATGGGATAACGAGAGTCGGCCAGAATACGTTCGCTGCTGGCGAGAACGTCATCCATACGGTAACTGCCGGCCATATCACCTAGCAGCAATAAGCCTGCGAGGAGCGCTAAACCGCCTGCACCGGTCACGGTCAATGCCATGCGTGCCCCTTTACGTGCATCGCTGCGATACGACCAAAAGCCAATCAACAAGAAAGAGGAAATACTGGTAAGTTCCCAGAACAGCCACAGCAGTATGAGATTGTCGGACATCGAAATGCCGACCATGGATGCCATAAACAGCATCATAAAGGCATAAAAACGTCCATGTGGCTCATCTTTGGCAAGATAGAAATGGGCATACAGCAAGATCAATAAGCCGATACCTAAAATCAGCATATTGAACAGTAACGAAAGCCCATCAAGGCGAAAGGCCAGCTCAAGCCCTAGTTCAGGCATCCACGTGAAGCTAACGCGTAACGCCTCACCATCGAGCATTGCAGGTAACTGCATCAACGTTAGCAGTAAGGCAATTGCCGGCATTATGCCTGTTGCGAGTGAGCACAATGTGCGTCCGCGGTGGGCAGTGAGTGCCGGCACCAATACGCCCAGCAAAGGCAGTAAGGCTATCCACAGCAGTATCATGGGGTCATCCAGCGCTATTAAATTCTAAAAAATGCCACCAAGTCGCCTTAGGGCGTACTGGTGGCGCAGGCTACGTTATAGGTTATATGGAACAAGAGGATATCACTTGTATGGTCGGTATGTGATTTTAGTATAAAGTGTGGCTGAAAACCGTTTAGAGACCCCTTGCTCCATGAGTGAACCGTTCAATACTTGGCAGTCGCGCTTTGAAAAACTGCGCAGCAACAAAATTTTTGAAAGCATTGTTATCTCCATTATTGTTCTTTCCGCGCTGATGATTGGCGCGAAAACCTATGAAGAAACAACGCGTATAGAGCAGTGGCTGCTCTATCTTGATATAGCGGTAACCGTATTCTTTCTGGTCGAGATTTTGATCAGAATGGCCGCTGAACGCACCTTGCTGAGCTTTTTCAAGAAAGGCTGGAACATCTTCGATTTTATCATTGTTACAGCCAGCCTGATCCCCATGGATGACTCAGAAATGGTGCTGCTGGCGCGGCTTTTACGGATTTTCCGGGTGCTGCGCCTAGTGTCCATGATCCCTGAGCTGCAAATGCTGTTAGGCGCATTGCTGAAATCCATCCCGCGGATGGGCTATGTCGTTCTGCTGATGTTTATCATTTTTTACATCTACGCCGCGATTGGCAGCTTTCTCTTCCATAACGTCGATGAAGGGCTTTGGGGCAACATTGCGCTGGCGATGCTGACACTCTTCCAGGTGGCTACCTTTGAAAGCTGGGCAACCGCCGTGCTGTATCCCACGATGGAGGTTTACCCTTACGCCTGGATCTATTTCCTTACGTTTATCTTTTTGAATGCTTTTATCTTCCTGAACATGATGATTGGTATCGTGCTTGATGTAATGCAAAAAGAGAGCGCGCAAATGGCGCTGGATAACGGTGAGGGTGAAGAGGCCGAGTTAAAGGCATTGCGCAATGACGTACGTGGGCTGCAGGCGCAGCTTGATCGTATGGAATCGGCGCTGATTCAGAGTAATACGCCCTCATCACAACAGGCGGCGGTCAGCCCGCCTGTTGATACGTCCAAAACCGTTTGAAATAAACGTGTGCTTGCTTTGAGTGAGGGTTATTCGAGGGAGAATGCGTAGGTTAGTTTGCCGCGGGGCGACAGCAGTTTATCAAGCTCTGCTGCGTTAAATGCTGGCAGCTGGCCCATTTCCTGAGCAGTCAGGCTGCCCGTGGCGGTATCGGCGATCAGTGTGTCGGGTGATACCTCAACCATTAACGTGGCCGCCTGAGTAACCGCGTCGGTATAGCCTTCAAGAGTGGTTAAATCTAGCGTGTCGAGGGGTAGCTGTTCGGCGAGCCATTGTCCCCAATAAAACTCCAGAAATGGCGGCGGTGTGTCAGGCTTTTTATAACCTACCCCGCGTGTGAAGTAGACCAGTGAGCGGTAAGGGTCGTCGACCTGATGGTCACGGCCCAGCTGTTCAGGCAGTTCTTCTGATGTGATCGGGCCTTCTGGCGCATCAAGCCAAACCAGCCGCTGTTCTTCCATGGTGGCCCAAAAACGTTCCATATCCGGCAGTTCGCTGAAATCATGCGTGATGAGCAGCGGCATGCTCAGCTCAGGACCTTCCAATGCCAGGTAGTTACCCAGGGTATGATGGCCATCGGTAAGATAAAAACCGCCATTGGGCGCAATCACCGCGGTTTTCATATCTTCTGGATGCGTGCCGACAGGGTTGGTGCATGCAAAGCTATCGATAGCGTGCAGAGAGGAAGCCTCATCAAACTGTGCAATGCCGCCTTGACCGCCCGTTTCACAAAATTCATCGAAAAACTTCTCACGATCGACGGCAAAACGGCCCTGCTTATAATCCATCTGCCGGTAGCCAAGCGCTGGCTGTGTAGGGTGTAGCTCGCCCAGCGCAATCTCACGAATATCGGCAGAAGGCGCGGCCAGTGCGGGCGTCATGGGAAGAAGAGCCAGCAGCATTAGAGCTTTTTTCATCAATGTCTCCAAAGAGTTATCGTTGTTGCAGTGCCAGCAGGCAACCATACGGGGCAACGATGACAATTTTTTGACGCTAAGTGGCATACCGCTTAATCAGAACGTGGTGTTGCGTATTTATGGGGATGTACTCCTCATGCAAACGGGGCGACCTTTAGCATTCAGCTAAAGGCCGCCCCGTAGATTGCCGCTTTTAAACGCTGTTATTCGGGTAGCGCGTAAACCGCGATTTGATCGCCGACCTGATCCTTGAGAATCGTATTGCCACCTGCGATAAACGCAACGTATTGGCGGCCTTGATACTCGTAAACGGCAGGGTTGGAGACGGAGGGCGCCTGGGCCTGGTCCGACCAGAGCTGTTCACCAGTTTCCAGCGAGTAGGCGCGTACCTTGGCGTCCATAGAGGCGCCGATGAAGATCAAGCCTCCTGCAGTCACCGCTGGGCCGCCGATGGTGGGCGAGCCCCAGCTTTCGGGCATAAAGAAGCCGAACTGCTGTGAGGCGCCTACCGGGCGTCGCCATTTTACATCGCCTGTGGTCATGTCAAGCGCCACCAACTCACCGAAAGGCGGCTCCCAGCAGGGCATGCCCAGCCAGTTCAGCGCCACTTCCAAGCGCATACCGTAAGGCGCGCCTAATTGGGGCGAATAGCCGCTTTCGTTGCCTGAACCGCTGTCGGCTTCATCGAAATCTTCGCGGTTGAAGAGCTTGATGTACTGCACAATGTGCGAGGTATTCACCACCGCCGTCTGGCTGACGGGATCGAAGGCAACGCCGCCCCACTGAACGCCGCCGGCGCTATCTGGGTAGGCGAGCGTACCTTCGCCGCGCGTGGTGGGTGGGGTGTACATGCCCTCGTACCAAAGATCGTCCCAAAGCGCGGAACATTGACCAAAGCTTGCCGCGTCCGCCAGCGCCCACACTTCGGGCTTTTCAGACTGATCTAGAAGCGGCGCAGGTACGGTGGGGAAAGGTTGGGTGGGTGAGTAAACCTCGCCTTCCACGGTGCCGTCGCCGCCGGGCACTTCGCGTTCTTCAATCGGCCAGACATCTTCGCCGGTCTCACGGTTGACCACGAACAGGAAGCCCATTTTGGTCGCCTGCATCAGCGCCGGGATTTCCTCGCCGTCGACGGTAATATCCATTAGCGTCGGTGCGGCGTTGATATCGTAATCCCAAATATCGTGATGCACCCACTGGCGCGACCAAACCACCTCGCCGGTTTCAATATCCAGCGCCGTGGTAGAGGTTGCCAGCGGCGCCTCCTCGGTGCGGTTTCCACCCCAGAAGTTGGGCGAGGGCGAGGCGACGGGTAAGTAAACGAGACCCAGCTCTTCATCGGCGGCCATATGCGTCCAAACGTTGGCGGTGCCGCTGCGCTGGCGCATCTCTTCGGAGAGCGCCTCGAACGTCCACTCGCGCTCGCCGGTACGTGCGTTAATGGAGAACACCGTACCTGCCGGGGCCACGCTCTCTTCCCAATCCTTGCCCGCCCAGCCCAGAATCAGCCGGTCGCCTACGACGGTGGGCGGCTGAAGCAGCGACAGCGGCCAGTTTTCGGGCATGTTGTTCCACTCGTTGACGTTCAGTACGCCGCCGTCGGCGAAGCCTTCGCACAGCTCACCGCTATCAGCGTCCAGCGCAAAGAGCTGAGCATCCATTGTGCCGAAGTAAACGATTTTTTCGCAGGCGTTGCCAGCAACGGGCTCGTCGGCTTCCCAGTAGGCGACGCCGCGGCTTTTGAGCGCTGGCTGCGTCAGTGCTTCCTGAGTGGATTGAGTATCAAAGCGCCAGCGCTCTTCGCCGGTGGCCGGGTCGAGAGCGAACACCCGGTACATGGGCGTGCCGATATACACAGTGTCATTGGCGAACACCGGGGTGGCCGACCAAACAGTCGGGGCGGTGTCGCCTGAACCATCCGACACATCGCCGGTATGAAACTCCCAGGCTTTTTCGAGCTCGCCTACGTTGTCGACGTTAATTTGATCGAGTGGACTGTACTTCTGCGCGTTGAGCTGGCCGTGAAAGCTATCCCAGACCGCACCTTCAGGCACTAAAGGAATAGGCGCGCGGTCGGACGCTTGTTCTGCTTCGCCTGATTGCTCAGCACTTGTTTCCTCAGCACTGGATGGCTCTGCTGGCTGATCCTGAGCGAGTAGCGTCAAGGGCGCTATAAAAAGTGCCAGCGCTAAGCCGTGTCTGACGGGTTTGAACAAAACCGGTGCGGATAAAGTGGCAAGGCGCTGCTCGGTAAAACGGGGTATTGGCACGGACGGCTCCTTATAAATGAGTGGGACGGATATTGTGAGCCGGGCGGCAAAGATCGATGATCAATCCGATCAAGCCAAGTACCATGGCAACGCAAAGCCACCACTGATGCAGCAGCAATCCGGCAAAGCATGTACCGGCAAGGCCTATCAGGATTAACACGCGCAGAGCAATACGGGCGCCACGGCCTTGAAGCGCCGCCAGCATAAGCGCCAAAATAATCAGCACGATACAGGCCGCGATAGCCACGAGTGCACCGAGCGATCCGGTAACGCCTGTCAGTGGCGTGAAGTAGGCATAAAGTGCGGTAATAAGCCCGATAACAGCGGCGGCCAATAACACAAAAGCGCCTAGCTTAGCCCTGAGTGATTGCGACATGGCGTTCTTGTCTCCAGGTGGAAAATATTAAAACGAAACAAATACTAAGAAAAATAGTTAGCCTGTTAACATTAGCAGAAAAATATGTTTTTTCGAGCTGGATAAAGCAATAGAAAGTAATTTGCTGGCTAGAGCATTATTTATAGCTAATAGCCTGGCTTTATAGCCAATCGCTCAGCACCCATACTTGACGTTTTGTTTAAGATATCTCGGTTAAAAAGAAGTTAGTGGTGTGATTCCTGAGGTTGTGGTTTAGGTGAGTTAACGCAGCAGCAGCGTTTTTAATAATGACGCGGGAGCGCGCACAGGGAGAAAGTAAGGCATGCGACTCTGGTTAACGACGCTAGCGATAGCAACCGTATTGGCGGGTGGGCTATCGGCGCTGGCCTCCAGCGAAGCTTTTGAGCCACGACTCGTGCGACTTGAAGCGCAGCGAACATTGCCCGCCATTGAAGCTTCGCTGGCTCAGGAGTCGGCTGAACTTAACGCGATCTTTCTCCATTACGCTGAAGATCAGGCGCTCTGGATGAGCGCCCATTTGGCCATCCTGCGCTACGGCGATATCGCCCGTGTAGCGTTACTTGAGTATGCCGCATTGCCTGAGTTTCAGCAGGTGCTGGTGCGTTTTGGTCCCGATGCCGTGTTGCCGATCATTTACTATCGAGATAACGATATTGCCACGCTGCGTGCTCAGCACTGGGTGGGTGAGCATTATCAGCAGCTGAGCCGTTGGTGGAGTGAGGAAACTGAAGATGTGCAGGAGCAAGGCGGCCCAACAGACATAGCCGAGTGGAACCCGTACCGGCGAGGCCAAATGGGTATTGCCCTGCTGGATACTGAAGGCCATGGCTTGCTCAAACAGTTTGTGGTGGATCGCGAGGGCGATGTGCACTGGCTGCAAAGTGAGCGTGTTGTGGCAGGCCTCAGCGATTTCTTTACCAGCGGTATTCGCAATCTGGAAAACCAGTGGCGTCGCGATGCAGCGATTGGTGCCGCGGACGTGGGCTGGGCCGGTGTCGATCTTTTACTGATGGCAAGTACCGTTAAGGTGCTGCGAGCAGGGCGTGTCGCACGAGGTGCACGGGTAGGCAGTATTGAAGCCCAGGGAGCACGCACTGGATTACGTTCGGGCATCGTGGCAGGCAGTGGGCGTTTTGCCAGCC
Organism: Vreelandella zhanjiangensis DSM 21076; assembly: GCF_000377665.1. GTDB lineage: Bacteria > Pseudomonadota > Gammaproteobacteria > Pseudomonadales > Halomonadaceae > Vreelandella > Vreelandella zhanjiangensis. The sequence continues at coordinate 286,528 of NZ_KB898646.1, forward strand.
TGTCGCGTATGGCCAAGGTGGTGGCGGTTGCCACCACGGCTTATGTAGTGGTTCGCCACCCGTCGCTGGTAAGCGCACTGGGCGCCAATGTAGCGAAATGGCTTGGCTTGCCGGTGTGGCTGGGGCAATTCGTTATCTGGCTGCTGGTGTTGCTGCCGTTTCTACTGATCGCACGTTTTGTCTGGCGCTGGCTGCTGGTACCTGTTTTATGGCTATTGATGCCGCTTATTTATCGTTGTGGCAGGTTAGCGCGCAAACGCTATCAAAAAGCGTAACTGAACCCATTTGGCCGCCCTTCATAATCACCGGTAGCTGATGACCATCGGCAAAATTTGCCGCACAAACCGACACACCTGCCTCGAGCGGGCCGAGATAGTCAATGCTTTGAGGCCGCAGTTGGTGGATGGCCAGGCTTGAGGTGTCACCCCCGGCAACAAGCAGCGTACCGATACTGTTGGAGTGAATGAGTGAAGCGATCAGCTTGGCGCAATGCTGGGCGATTTCCAGTGCCGTAAGACCATGTGTTGTATCTTCATCTAATACAGCAAGGGTTGCTTTGCCTTCGCGCAGGTGGCGCAAAATCTGCTCATACTCGGCGTGTGAATGGGTGGCCAGCTGGCGGGCCGAAATCGTCACTTTGATCATGCTGCTAGTGGCTGCCACTTGAGAGGCCGTGACAGAAGAGCGACTGCCCGCAAAGACGAGAAGCGGGCCGGGCAGGCTGCTGGGTGGTTCGATAGTTTGAGCGTTGGGATAAAGCGCTTCCACCACGCTGCTGGCGCCAATCCACAGCTGTGGCTTCAAAGCATGGCGAAAGCGTTCGCCGATACGTTTGAGGTCGTTGTTATCAAGCGCATCGCATAGTACTGGGCTACTGGGGGAGTCGCCGTCAGCGTGAAGTGTAGTTCTATCCAGAAGGTTAATGTTGGCAAGGCCCATGGCGCTAAAGTGTTGGCGCAAGTCGGCTTCCAGCATGGGGGTAACCGGGTGCTGCTGCATGACCGGGTGACGGTCGATGCGGTATATCTGCCCATCAGCGCTTTTAGCAAATAGATTGCCAAACACGCAGTAACGCCCAAGGCTGGGCTGGCCGCCCACAATCAAGGTGGTAGCCGGTTTTAGCTGTGCAGAAAGCGCAGTAATGGCGGTTGCGATATTGCCAGTGGCTGGGCTGCTATCAAAAGTGGAGCAAACCTTTAGATGTAGAATGTCCGGCTGATGCAGCAATAGCTGATGGCCGATACGCTGCATTTCTGTGGCTAGGGCTTGTTGATCCATACTGCGTGCCGCCGTTGCGATACCAAACGCATCAAGGTCGGCGACTTCTTCGCAGGAGGGGGCCGCCAGATAGAGCCGCGCCTTTAATCCGGCGCGTCGCAGCGTCGCCAGGGTGTCGGATGCGCCGGTAAAGTCATCCGCGACAAATATATAGCGCATGCCTAGCGCTCACCGAAGAAGTCGAGCGCCCTGGCAAGCGCTGGGCGGTTGGCGCACTCTAACGGCGTGTCTGCTTCAATGCTTTGCCAGGCCTCTTGAAGGCTTGCCACACCGGCAGCCACGCCGTCAGGATGCGCCAAGATGCCGCCTCCGGCTAAAAACATAAAGTCAGCGCTTTGGATTTTAGTGCAGGTAAGCGGCAGGGTGCCTGCCCATTGGCCAGATGAAAATACCGGCATCACGCGATCATCTGTACCCCCTAGTGTGTTGAGCGAAAGCTTGGCAGCATGAGCCACTTCGTCGGTTTGGTCGGCAAACTTTCCGCCCATGCCATGGACGTGCATGTGATCAATGCCCGCCAGGCGGTACAGCGTTTGATAGGCGGAAAAATCGATGCCTAAAGCAGGATGGCGTGCGAAGGCGCCAAAGCCGTTACGATGGCCGTGAATGGCTAGCGGCGTTGACGCGCGCAAACTTTGCAGCGCAGAAAGCCCACACCAGTTAAGGCTCGCCATCACGCAGCTGCCGCCTTCGGCCTGAACGTGGTCTGCATGGCGGCGCATGGCATCCAGCTCGTCGGTGATATTGAACGCGACCATGACGTTGCGGCCGGTACGCTCTCTAAATTGCCTGATACGCTGCATCACCACGCTGACGCGTTCTTCTACCGGCGCATACGGGTGATTACCTGCGATTTCGTCATCCTTAATGAAGTCGACGCCAGCCTCGCAAAGCTGCTCGACAAGGTCGGCGGTTTCAGTGGGGCTCATACCGATATTAGGCTTTAAAATAGTCCCAAACAGGGGGCGATTTGCCACGCCTGTTGCACTGCGCGTACCGGCAATACCGTGAGTCGGCAGCGAGTAGCGGTCGCGATATTCCGGGCGCAGCTGCAGTTCCATCAAGCGTAGCCCAGTGAGCTCGCCTAAGTCGAAAAGATTGCCGGCGACGGTCGCGGCAAGGTTTGGTAAGTTAACCCCTACGTTGTCTTCGGGATATTCAATCTCCACCGCCACTTTTTTCCATGGGCCTTTAACACCCTTGCGCTCAAGATAGGCGCTGTGAAGACTGGGGGAGTCCAGTTCCTCCAGAACGTTTAAGTGAGTGACCCTGGCACCAAAGCGCTCCCTGATGGCGTCGGTCTCGCCCATTACTTTGACGAAGGTGCCTGAGCTTTGCTCACCGGCCATCATCTCTGCCACGAGCGATGGATCAAGTGGTGTCTCAATCTGATAGGCAGCGCGAATCATGCTTCTGCCTCTTTCAGGTTCGGGAAGGGGCGCACGGGGTCTTTACCGTCCCAGTTTTCGGACGCTTCGCGGATCATGCGGAACATTTTGCCTTTGGGGCCCAGCACCTCGGAAAGCTCAATAACAGTACCGGGGTGATATTCACGATCAAAATACGCAAAACGCCCATTGGCACCCACTTCACCGCTCATTTTGACGTGATAGCCCCTGGCCTGCATGGCGGCAAGGTCGGTGTCATAGTCTTCCGTCCAAAAAGCAACATGCTGTAAACCTGTATTGCCCGCTTGTAGAAAATCACGGTACATGGAAGGGGCATCGTTGCGTGTTTGGATCAGCTCAACCTGAATGAAGCCCGAGTTAGCCAGGGCCACCGAGTTATGCACGTCATATTGCTTGCCGTCATACGTATAGTTCTCGATAGGTACGCGCGGGTTGTAGAAAAAAGGCCCCACGCCCATCACTTTGTTCCAGTACTCCATGGCCGCTTCGATATCGTTGACCACATAACCTAATTGACGAATAGCTCCAAGATATTGGCTCATGACACTTCCTACATAACAAGGTTAGGCAACCAGGTGGACAAAGAGGGCACCAGAGTGACCAACGCCAAGGCTGCAAAAAGGGAAAGATAGAAGGGGGCCACACCGCGAATAATCGAGGAAAGCGGCATCTTGGTAATGATCGATACCATATAAAGACTCATGCCTACCGGCGGGGTCAGCAGTCCAAGCATCAGGTTGAGTACGAACACCACGCCTAGCTGTTCCGGGGGTACACCTGCTTGCAGCAAGGCGGGTGTCACAATCGGGGCGATGATAAGGATCGCGACGATAGCTTCCAGGAACATGCCCACAACCAGTAAAAGCAGATTCAGTAGAAGCAGAAGAACGAGCGGATTATCCGACACGCTCAATAACCACTCACCTGCATGGGCTGGAACACGATCCATGGTGAGTACCCAGGCAAACAAGGCCGCGGAGGCGACAACAAAAAGCACGTTGGCGGTCGATAACACGGTTTCCCGGGTGCAGGTCAGAAAAGAACGAACGGTTAAAGTGCGGTAAATAACCACGCCAATAAGAATGGCATAGGCAGTGGTCATGCCCGCCGCTTCCGTTGGCCCGAAGTAACCGCTGACCATCCCGCCGACTAACAGCACCGGGGCGAGTAAGGCAGGCAGAGAAATCAGCGTTTTTCTACGAAAGGCGGCAAAGCTTGGCTGTACATCATCACGCGGCAGTTGAGAGCGTCTTGCCATGACCGCGACTTGTATCATTAACGCCGCTGCCACTACGAGCGCAGGGACGACGCCAGCCAACAGCGCACGAATGGTGGAAACTTCAGCCGCCGTGGCAAAGATGATCAGGGGAATCGACGGGGGAAAGATCGGCCCAATCGTCGCCGCGGCAATCGTAAGACCGGCTGCAAAGCGCTTGGTGTAGCCCTGTTGCTCCATTTGACGAATTTGAATCCCGCCCAATGCCCCGATATCGGCTAATGCTGCGCCGGACATGCCGGAAAAGATCAGGCTGGTGAGTACATTAACGTGTGCCATACCGCCGCGAATGCGCCCAACCACCATACGCATCAGTTCAAACAGATGCGTGGTGACACCGGTGGCGCCCAGCAATGACGCTGCGAGTATGAAAAGCGGCACCGCCAACAGTGGCGTACTGTCCAGCGTATTAATGGCGCGCTGCGCCATGACAGTGAACGGCAGGTCGTAGAAAAAAATCACCAGTCCAGCGGACAGGCCCAGACTAACCGCGACCGGCGCACCAATCAGCAAGCTTCCCGCAAAGATGAGCAGTAGCGTTACGGACATACTAAAGCCCTCCGCTGCATCATCCGCCCCAGGCGATAGACTGATATCACCGCCAGCAACCCGATGCTGATAAGCGCTGGCATGTATAGCCACAGGTTGGGAATCCCCATGGCGGGCGAGGAAAAGCGCCCCGCGCGCAATAGAAAGCGATAAAACCCGTAAAGTGTCAGGGCGCAAAAGCCTAACGTTGCGAGTTCCGCTATCGCTAAACACAAGGTGCGCTTAACGCCTGATAGCGCATCCGCCAGCATGGTGACTGCGACATGCTGGCCGTGGAACAGCAGGTAAGGAGTCGCCAGATACACCATGGAAATACCCGCAAACCGGGAGGCTTCATCCGCCCATGGCAGCCCAGTGCTAAAGAGGTTTCTGGCGAGTACCTGAGCGACGACCAGCACGGTGATGATCATCAGCAATAGCATCGCAATACCCACACAAATCTCGGACAGCCGGCTAAGACTTCGCCCTAATAGAGGTTCTTGACCGTCCATGGCTTAACGCGTTTCGCTGATGAGTTGATAGAGATCACCGTATTGGCTATCGAACTCTTCGGTAATTCGCGCTTGCACACGGGTACGAAAGGCATCTACATCCAGGCCTTCTTCTGGGCCAATAATCTGCATACCTGCCTCGGCAAGTTGCGCAAGGTCACTGGCTTCTGCTTCTTGCATAGCGGTGGTAGCGCGTTCGCGTACTTCCAGCGCCGCTTCAGCGATAGCCGCTTGATTCTCGTGGGATAAGGACTGCCAAGTATCATCGTTAATGACGATAACCTGCGCGGCACTGATGTGGCCCGTCAGCATCATGTGGCTTTGTACTTCATTAAGTTTGGCGCTGACCACCACGTTGACCGGGTTTTCCTGGCCTTCAACCACGCCGGTTGCAAGTGCCGTGGGTACTTCTGACCAATCCACCGGCACCGGGATGGCGCCCATTCCTTCAACGGTCGCCATATAGATGGGGAATGGAATCGAGCGAATTTTGACACCGGCTAAGTCGTCAGGCGTATGGATCTCCTGGTTGGCCGTAAGATGACGGGTGCCAAAGTAGAAGGCATACAGCAAGCGTACGCCTGAAGCATCAGCCAGTTCTTCGTTCAGCGTGCTCATCACCGGAGAATCGACATCCATCACCTTCATCAGATGATCAACATCGCGATAAAGGTAGGGTGTATCAAAGGCGGCGAACGGAGCGTAGAGAGAGCCAATAGCACCCGCGGTATTGTGGGAAAGCGCAATGGAGCCTGTGGAAACCGCTTCGGCGAGTTCCTGCAGGCGGCCTAGCTGGGAGTTGGGGTAGATCTCAACGGCCACATTGCCGCCCGTTTTTTCTTCAATGGCGTCCGCCAGCCATTCGGCCTGCATACCCGCAATGGAGTTGGGCGTATGCATATGTCCGTAGCGAAGAGTGACTTCCTGCGCGGCTGCACTTCCTGCACTTAGCGCGAAGGCGCCTGCTATTAAAGCGAGATGGCTATTGCGAACTAGTTTAACTAGCATTGTTATTCTCCAGGCGATGATTGTTTTTTATTGTTTTGTAGCCAAGTGTTTTCCACCTGCTACTAACCAATAGGCTAGGGCAGGGCTGCTCTTTTAAGCAATGAGGAATTCATGATGGTTTTTGATGTAAAGCGTCCCTTGATACCCGACATTGCCATGGCCGCAGGCGTCTCAACGGCAACCGTGGATCGCGTTCTGAACAGGCGGCCCGGCGTGCGCAACGTTACGCTTCATCGCGTGCTGGAAGCGGCAGTTAAGGTGGGCTATTTAGGTGAAGAGGAGGTTAAAGTCCGCCTTGGACCCGCCTTTTCCAAGGTGGTGTTTTTATTGCCGCAGGGTACCAATCCGTATCTTACCGGGCTAAATACCTATGTAAGAGCCTTGGCAGAACAGTCGGTGGAGCCTCTCAAAGTGCGCAGCCACTTTATCGAAAGCTTCAATCCAGAGGCGTTGGTTCACGCCTTGCGGCGCTACGGCAAAACCTCTGATGCGGTGATTTTCATGGCCATTGAGCATCCCAAAGTGCGCCAGGTGATCGATGAGCTGGTGAATGCCGGAAAACGCGTCGTTACCATTATCTCTGACCTGCCCACCTCGAACCGGCATGCCTATATCGGGATTGATAACTTTGCCGCAGGGCGTACCGCCGCCAAAGTAATGGGACGCTTCTGCCGTGCCCCTCAAGGTAAGTTGGCACTCGTGGCGGCGAGCCGCGCTTATCGCGCGCATATGGAAAGGGAAATGGGATTTTTGGCGCTGATCGAGGAGAGCTTTCCTCATTTAACGGTGATTGGGCCTCAGGAAGGCCACGATAACCGGGATGAAAACTACCACAACACGTGCCGTTTATTGGAGCAGCACCCGGATATTGTCGGAATCTATAATGTCGGCGGCTCATCCGACGGAATTGGCCGAGCGCTGCATGAATCAAAGCGCGACAAAGAAATATGTTTTATAGGACATGGGCTAACCCCCGATACGCGCAGCATGCTGGTCGAGGGCGTAATGGATATGGTCATCACCCAGAACCCCAGCGCCATCTACGCCCGGGCCATTGAAGTAGCAAGCGGTGAAAAAACGGGTAGCGGCGCTGTCTCGATGGAAATCTACTTTTCAGAAAACCTTCCGATCGTAAACCCTTCGTAGCCGCCGTAGAGGAGGGTTTTGATGGAAATCGTTAAATCCATTGAAAACGCCTTGATCTTTGCTGATCAAGGCGTTTTTTTATGCCTCACCCGTTATCTGACGTAGCAGGCAAAGTGGACTTCAATTGGACTGGATTAAAGCCTGGTTATTGACTTACCCAGGACTCATTGACGCGAACGTACTTGATTCGCTGGCGGAAGTAAGTGAAAGCGATATGCAGGTCGCCTTCCTGGCCCTGGATGATCGTGGGGTAGGAGTACTCACGGTTTTTCTTTTCTGTCGAGTTATTAGTCATGCAGTAACCGTCACCGATTTCCAGGTCGCGGCGAATGGGCCAGCTGCGCCCACCATCGGTTGAGACCGCAAGCGTCATGGGCGCGCGCGGTGCGCCCCAGAAGGCTGACTTTCCAGCGTTGCTGGCTTGATCTACTAATTCGCCGTGGTCCTCGGCGTCTTCAATATCGTCGTAAAGCGAGGCGCGCCGTTCGGCGTTAGGGGAGGCTCGGCGATGGTTATACACCAGTGCCAAGTGACCATTGTCCAGGCAGGTGAACTGGATGGACGAGTTGTTATTAGGCAGCTCGGTTGCCTCCGGTGCGCTCCAGTTAACGGCATCTTGCGAACGGCTCAGGTAGATGCAATCCGCCCAGCGGCTGCGATAAAGCGCGATGAACGAGCCGTCCTTGAGCGGCTGAATATTCATGTGTACACAGCCAACGCTTTCGGGAACGTCCTGCTGTTGCCAAGTATTGCCAGCATCCTTGGAGATCATGACGGCGCTGATATCATCGTTCCCGGTCCAGCGCTCGCCTTCGGCGACACGGCACAGAAATACCGGAAGCACCCAACTGCCATCCTGGGTGAATACCGGGGGTTGGCGAATAAAGATGCCTGGCGTTTTGAATAAATCTTCTGTCGCGCTCCACGTCTTACCGCCATCGTATGAGCGTCGGCGACGTACGATGGCCGTGTTCTGATGACCAGATAACTGTGCAGTATAAGTCAGCCACAGCGCACCGTCGGGGGCGGTGAAGAGTACGGGATTCTGTTCAGAACGGGTGGCATCGTCAGAGAGTTTGTGGGGCTCTGACCACTCTAGCTCACCTTTGGCGAGCCTTGCCACGAAGATGGAGATATCCGGCACGCCTTCCTGTGTTCCACCAAACCAGGCGCATAGGAGATCGCCATTATCGAGTTCATGTAGAAACGAAGCGTGATTTTGCAGGCAGGGAGTAGGCAAGTATGCTTCTAGTCTTCCGCCATCAATCGCTGCAGTGTGCAGTTGACCAGCTGGGGGGGAGAAAGTGAATTCGTTCATGTTCATCCTCAAAATCGTTATTCAGGAGTGCTGGTTGCGACATGCGGGCGAGGTCTGATGCGTCGAAACACGTAGCGCAGTAGCGGTAAATAAAGAGGTAATAATGCTATGGCCCAGATAACAGCACTGATAGGGGTGATGAAGTCCAGATAGTTGCCGCGGGTTATCAAAAGCCCACGAGCGATTTCGCTTTCAATGATCGGGCCCAGCGTCATACCGATGACGATAGGCGCACGCGGAATACCGGCCTTTGCCATGTAGTAGCCAAAGACACCAACGCCCAGCATGACCAGAATATCCCAGGGGTTATTGCGGAGCGCGTAAGCGCCAATGATGCATATCAGCAAAATGATCGGTAAAAGAATGCTCTCTTTCACCTGAAGCGCCCGAGAGAAAAGCTTGGCGCCTGGAAGGCCGATCAGCAGCACGATGAAATTGACGATAACGGTGGTGGCAAAGAACTGATAGACCAGCGGCGCATGGTCTCGCATCAATAGCGGCCCCGGTTGCAGTCCGTGAATCATGAAGCTGCCGATGATCACCGCGGTGACCGCCCCGCCGGGTAGGCCAAGGGTCAGCAGGGGAATCAGGGCGCCCACGCCCGAAGCGCTGTTGGCGGTTTCTGAGCAGGCAATACCTTCGGGCTCGCCCGAGCCGAAACGCTCACGGTACTTAGAAAGGTTGCGCCCCTGGCTGTAGGAGATAAGCGAGGCCACATCGGCGCCAGCGCCGGGTATTGCCCCTACGATGGTGCCGATGCCGGTTGAACGAAGCTGGGCGGGAATCAACCGTCTCAGTAGCGGCCAGGAGGGCAAAACTTTGGATACTTGTACGATAGGCTGAGTGCGATGAGAAATACGCTCGAAGCGCTGCATGATTTCCGGGATAGCGAACAAACCGATAATCACCGCAATGAACGGGATGCCGCCCATCAGGTAGGGGAGGCCCATCGTAAAGCGGGGCTGTCCGTTGATTTCATCAAGCCCGACAGTGGCTAGAAAAAGCCCGAGCAGACAGGCGATCGCTCCCTTCAGGAACGACCCGCCAGAGAGTGAGGCGACGGCCATCAATGCCAGCACGGCAATGGCGCAGTACTCACGTGGGCCTAATGAGAGTGCAAACTGCGAGATAGGATAGGCGAGGACGATCAGTATCAGTGAAGCAAGCACACCGCCGATGAACGACGATATCGTACTGAGCCCCAGCGCCAATCCCGCTTGTCCCTTGCGCCCCATCGGGTAACCATCAAATACCGTGGTGACCGCCATCGCCGAACCGGGGATACCAATCACCGTGGCAGGGATCGAGCCGCCGAAAACAGCGCCGATATAGATACCCAGCAGGCAGCTGATACCGGTGAAAGGGTCGAACACGAACGTTAATGGGCTTGCAATCGCCACCCCAAGCGAGGGGGATATCCCCGGCATGGCACCTACCACGATACCAATGGCGACCGCCCCTACCAGTAGCAGTAGCAGAATTGGATCCAGAAGGGATGCAAACCCTTGTATCAATAGCTCAAACATGCAGGGCTCCTTACCAGATCGATCCTAAGGGGAGGGGAATACTAAAGACGTGATAAAAGACCATGTAGGTGCTTACCGCGATCACCACGTTGATGACCCCGATCTTTATCAGCCCGGTGACACTCAGCTCGGCGCGCAGCAGCGCCATGATTAGTGATGTGACCAGGATGGACGTGAAAATAAAGCCCACGATATTCATCAAAAATGGAAAGAGCGCAATTGCCAACAGCGTAATGGGGATGGCATAGGCGCGGCCACGGGCAGCCTGGGCCTTTACCGCAATACCCCGGGCACCCTGGTCTGCCAGTGCGCCCAGAAGTGTCTGTGCGTACTCTGAATTACTTGAGTGCCAGGGCACCTGTACATGCTGAAGCTGCGCGGTAAATGCTGGGGAGCCAAATGCCTTTTCAAGGCGCAGGGTATTTTGTTGGCGGGCCTCGTTTGCTTGATCATCAGGTACGAAAAGCGCCGCCCAGTCGCCATAGATCAGACCGCTCTTACCAGAGGTTGTGCCATCAAACGCTTCTAACACCGTGAGCTCATTGGCCTGTAAGGATTCCTCAAGCCCGGATCGAGCGGCTAGAACGGCGTCTATCTTGCCCTCAGCTAGCGCCACGCGTAGCGCCTCAATCTCCATGGGCTGCCACTGCTTTTCAAAAGGCCTCGAAAGTTCTGGATGCTGTCGCAGCGTCTCCAAGAAGACGGTGTCGTCAAGCAGGTTGTCGTATCCTATCTTGAGTTGTCCAAGCGTCTCGTTAGAGGTAGTAGTGCCGAGGCGCACCGCTAGAACGAAGGCATCGAAGTAGAGCAGCGTCAGTGGCGTAAAACCCCTCAAATGCTCTTTTGCAGCCAGTTCTGCATTGACTTGAGTTGCCCGTGAAGAGGCGGCGAGAACTGAAATGTCGGGGTGGCTTCGCTTGATAACACTCAGTGCTGAAAAACTACCCAGCCCCGTATGGCTTGAGAGAGTAAAGCGGTGACCGTTTTGCGTGTTAAGAGCCGTTGTTAGAGTCTTAAAGGTAGTATCGTCTTCAGAGCCTTCGGGAAAATTGGTATAAATCTTATGGTGCGGGTTAGTCAAGAACCGCACCAGTGCAACCAGCGTACAGCTGAGAAGACCAACCAATACAATGGTGGGGATAAAGCCGGGGCCTATGGTGCGGCGCATCTCAAACGGCATGCCCAGGGCCTGGGCAAGAAAATAACTTCCCGCTAAAAACAACAAGAGTAGTGTCCAAAACTCTATGGTTTTCACCCGGTATTTAAGGGTCTGATAGTTCATCAAAGCGCTATCCCTACGAAGTGAAGGAGCATTCAGTTCGAACCTGAATGCTCCTGCTTATGGGTCGTGGTTTACTGCTCCAGTAGGCCTGCAGCGGCGGCAAACGCTTCGTTCTGGCGTGTGAGCCACGCTTTGAAGTCGTCACCGGTGCGTAGCTGAACGTTAAAGCCGATACGGTTCATCCGCTCAACGAACGCTTCATCCTGAGCGATATGCGTGCAGGCATCAATCAAGTAGCTCTCGACGTCTTCAGGCAGGTTGGCCGGCGCGCCGATGGCACGGAAAAGGCCGATGTCCAGCGGGTAGCCCTCTTCGGCAGAAGTGGGAACATCCGGCAGGCTCTTGGAGCGCTCGTCACTGAAGAAAGTCAGCATGCGAAGCTGATCGGCCTGAACTTGTGAGTAGGCTTCTGCATCGGAGACCACCGCGCCATCCACGTGGCCACCAATAACGGCAGTAATCGAGTCACCCGAGCCAGAGTAAGGAATGAGCGTGGGGTCGGTGTCGGTAACATTGCCTGCCGAGAGTGCGATTAGCTCACCAATAGAGGTGTAGCCCAGCGCGAGACGGTCAGGGTCTTCTTGGGCAATCGATACCCAGTCCTCAAGGGTTTCGATATCGCTGCTGGCGCTAACGGCAATGCCTACAGGCTCGGCGGAAAGTAGGCAGATCGGCGTGAAGCCATCAATGCTTGCTGGAAAGCCGTTAATAATATGGGGGTTGCCGACCAGCGAGCTGTTGATCATGGCGATTGTATAACCATCAGGGCGAGCCGATGAGGCGGCATGAAAGCCCACCGCGCCGCTTCCGCCTGTACGGTTGACCGGCAGAACATCCACATCTGAGTACTCGGCCAGGGATTGAGAAAAAGCGCGACCCACCAGGTCATTGCCGCCCCCCTGACCAAACGGAATGACCAGTTCGATCGAGCGTTCCGGGTAATCGGCAAAGGCCGTCACAGGAACGAGTAGCGAAGTGGCGAGAAGTGCTCCGAGTGATTTACGTACCGTCATGTGGCTCTCCGGTTTTTTATTGTGCAGTGCATTATGAGTAAAGGTGTGATGCAGAAGGCTTTCATCAATGGGTATTTTCTAACGCGCTAGTCCTTCTATGCCTACAAAATGATTGAATTGATCACTTGATGCATTTGCACTTTTGTCTTATATGCTAAAGTTAATTCACTTAAATTTTTATTATTTACAGTCATTTATATTAAAAATGACTGTTTTGATCATTTTTTATTGCGTGGTTTGCTTGCGATATCTTCTCGAATCAATCATTTTTGTGATCGATTTAGTCGAAAATGCATTCAAAGGACGCCAGGCTCATGACGCTATTCAAAGGGATTATTCCCGCCTTAATTACCCCCATGAACGACCGTCAGGCGGTAGATGAAGCCGCACTGCGCACGTTGGTGGATACCTTGATCGAGAAGGGCGTTCATGGGCTGTTCGCGCTGGGCACCAACGGTGAGTTCTTCGCGCTCAACGAAGATGAAAAATTGAAAGTCGCTCACATCGTTGTTGACCAGGCGCGGGGGCGAGTGCCTGTCATTGCAGGTACCGGGGCCTTTACCACACAGGGCGTGATCGATATGAATGCCAGGATGGAGCAGGTCGGCGTGGATGCCTGCTCGATTATCACCCCTTACTTCAACGCGGTGTCCCAGCACGAGCTTGTGGTTCACTATTCGGCGATTGCTGAACAGGCGCAACTGCCCTTTATGCTTTACAACATTCCGGCTAAAACCGGCGGCACGATCAGCGTTGATACTGTTGAGGAGCTTTCGCACCTGCCGATGGTGCAGGGTATCAAGGACAGCGGCGGCGATTTTGACCGGTTAACGCAACTTATTGGCTTGAAACGTGACGACTTTGCCGTGTTCACGGGTACCGATTCGCTCATTCTTTGGGGCCTTTTGGCCGGTGCCGATGGCGCGGTAGCGGCGACCACCAACGCCGTGCCCGATGTTGTGATGACCATCTATAACGCCTTCCAGGCGGGCGATATAGAAACAGCGCGAGAGGCTCAGGAAAAACTGCGCGTGCTGCGTACCGCCTTTGGCATGGCCACCATGCCGGTCGTCTTGAAAGCAGCGGCCGAGTTGATGGGTATGCCAGCTGGTCCCACCCGCGCACCAGCGCTTCCCCTAAGCGAGCAGCAGCGTCAGCAGCTCGATGAACTTATGCAGGTTTATCGCTGATGGCCGGGGAGTCGTCAACGTCTCTGGCAGACACCACACAGCTTGTCATGCTAGCCGATGACCTTTCGGGTGCGGCTGACTGTGCAGTGAGCTACGCCAAGAGCGGTTTGACCACCGCCATTGAGCTTACCCTACAAAACAGGGCCGATGCCCAAGTAGTGGTTTTCGATACCGACTCCCGCCATCTGGCTGCCGACCAGGCCGCAGCTTTGAATGTGCAAGCTTTGAAAGCACTGCGCAGCACGAATCTTCGGCTGTATAAAAAGATCGATTCGACGCTTCGCGGTAACTGGGCGCAGGAAGTCGCGGCGCTGATTCCCGAAGCGGGAATGGCGATAGTGGCGCCGGCAATGCCTGCCATGAGGCGCTTTACTCGCCATGCAAGGCAGTACATCGACCAGATACCCGTTGAAGAAACCGAGGTATGGGGCAATGAGGGCCGTTCTGGCAGGGCGTCGCTCAGCGACATGTTGCGCGAGACAGGCGTTGACGCCGAGTACTTGCCGCTTGCCACGCTTCGCCAGTTATCCCCGGATGTGCTCGAACAGTGGTTTTCAACGCATCAGCAAAATCAGGTGGGGGCGGTGGTTATCGATGCCGAGAGCGACAGCGACCTTGACCGTATCGCTCAGGCGACGCAGCGTCTTCCCGGCATTTTCTGGGTGGGGTCGGCAGGGCTATCCAAGGCGCTTTGTCCCTACGTGCATGAGCATCTAAAGACGCTTCCTGAAAAGCAGGGGGCGGTGTTGGCGCCCTCCTTCACGGTAAAGGGTCCGGTGTTGATGGTGGTGGCCAGCATGTCGCCTATTTCACATCGCCAGATCAATCATTTGTTGCAGAAGGGCGGTGACGCGCTTGCGCATGTCCAAGTGGATATCGCCTCGCTGATGGCATCCCAGGAAGCACCTTCGATGCTGAACAGAGCGCTGAATGCGCTTGAGGCAGGGCAAGATGTACTCGTGACTCTCGCTCAGCAAACACCGGATCCTTCCATTGACGGCTATAGGCTGTCTCAGCGCCTGGCCAGCCATCTGGGTGGCCATGTAGAACGGCTCGGTGCTTTGGTCGCCACGGGGGGCGAAACGGCCAAGGCGTTGCTCAGGGCGGCCGGTATCGATCATCTGCGTCTCCTAGATGAGCTTGAGCCGGGGGTCGTGCTTTCAATGAATAATCAATGCATGCCGGTGGTCACCAAGGCAGGTGCCTTTGGTAATGAAGCCACGCTTTTTAAGGTCTGGCGTATCTTGGCCGATAAGCGCGAAGCCGGTTTATCTCGCCGCTGAGCTTTTCAAACGACTTACTTCGGAGTAACAACACCAATGAGCTACCTTCCAGTCGTAGGTATTACCATGGGGGATGCCGCCGGTATCGGCCCTGAAGTCATTATGAAGGCGCTTGCCCATGACAGCGTATACGACACCTGTCGACCGCTGGTGATTGGCGATGCAGGCCGCTTGAAAAAGGCCGGGCAGATTGTCGGCAGTCAGTTAATCCTGAACATGATCGACGATGTTAGTGAGGCGACATTCACGCCGGGCACAGTGGATTGCATCAATCTGGGCTTGATCCCTGAAGACCTGGCGTATGGTCAGGTATCGCCGGTTGCTGGTGATGCAGCTTATCAGTTCATCGCACGTACCGTTGAATTGACTCACAGTGGCGCGCTTGACGCCATCTGTACGGCACCGCTTAACAAGGAGGCGCTGCACGCCGGTGGGCATATCTTTCCAGGGCATACGGAGATGCTAGCGCATCTGACCGGTATCGAAGAGGTCTCGATGATGCTGGTGGCGCCCAACCTTCGTGTGATTCATGTGACTACTCATATCGGGCTTTTGGATGCCATTAACCGCATCGAACCAGGGCTTGTTAAACGTACCATCGAGCGGGCACATGAAACGCTGGTACGCTCGGGGATCGACCATCCGCGCATCGGTGTTTGCGGCATCAACCCACACGCAGGTGAGAACGGTTTGTTCGGCTATGGTGAGGAAGAGGAGAAGATTGTTCCCGCGATCGAAGAACTCACCTCAAGGGGGTGGGACGTTCAAGGGCCGCTTCCCGCCGATACGCTGTTCTTCCGTGCCGGGCGGGGTGACTTCGATGTGGTAGTCGCCATGTATCATGATCAAGGGCATGGCCCGGTGAAAGTGATGGGGCTCGAAGCGGGCGTCAACGTGACCGTAGGGCTGCCGGTCATCCGTACCTCGGTGGATCATGGCACGGCGTTCGATATTGCCGGTAAAGGAATCGCCGATGAACGCAGCCTTCTTGAGGCGCTCAAGCAGGCTGTCGACCTTGCCAACCGCCGTGAAAAATCCGCTGAATCCAGTACCGCTAAGGGGAACATCTAATGAAACGTATCGGTTTTATCGGTTTGGGCCTGATGGGCGCCAACATTGCTCGTAACATCATGCAGGGCGGCTATCCAATGTCCGTCTTCGACCCGCGTCAGGAGAGCCTCGCGCCGCTTCTGGAGCAGGGCGCGCAGGCAGTAGACTCACCCATGGCGCTGGCGCAGCGCTGCGATATAGTGTTTATCTGTGTACCCGGCGCTCCACAGGTCGAGGCGATTGTCGAAGGCGAACAGGGGTTGGCGCAGGGTGCTCATGAGGGGCTGGTGATTATCGATTGTTCGACCTCCGACCCGACTCTGACGCGACGCTTGAATGAAGCGCTTGCCGCCAAAGGAACCATCTTCATGGACGCTGCGTTGGGCGGCACCCCGACCCAGGCAGAATCCGGTGAACTTCAGGCGATTGTGGGGACCGATGAAGCGACGCTCGAAGCTATACGCCCGGTGTTAAACTGTTGGGCAGGTAAGATATTGCACGTGGGCCCCGCCGGTGCTGGCCATACTATGAAGCTTCTCAACCAGTTTTTGGCGATGGGCTACGGCGCGATCTACTCTGAAGCGCTAACCATCGGCGCCAAGGCCGGCGTGACGCCAGCGGTATTCGATAGCGTCATTCGCGGCAGCCGGATGGATAGCGGTTTTTATCAAACGTTTTTCCAGTACGTGCTGGAGCGCGACCGCAACGCACATCGCTTTTCGTTGGCCAATGCTGGCAAGGATATCCGCTACGTTGCCAATCTGGCAGACGACCTGAACGTTCAGGCGGGTGTCGCTCACGCCATTAAAGAATTATACGC
The DNA here is from genome assembly GCF_000377665.1 of Vreelandella zhanjiangensis DSM 21076. Taxonomy (GTDB): domain Bacteria; phylum Pseudomonadota; class Gammaproteobacteria; order Pseudomonadales; family Halomonadaceae; genus Vreelandella; species Vreelandella zhanjiangensis. Next base: position 303,167 of record NZ_KB898646.1, read on the forward strand.
AAGCGCGCTGGACGAGGGTGCTGGTGAAAGCTTCGTACCCGAGCTTTCCGATATCGTCGCCAAGCGTCATGGCGTCTCTTTTTCATCCTGATAACGGGTATTCGATACCGCTTTAAGGAGCCTCAATGAAAGTCGCCAAGCGACGCAGTGCCATGCTAGAGGCGGTTCACAACGGTATTACTGATGTGGAAACGCTTTGTGAGCGTTTTCAAATCTCCGAGGCGACCGTTCGGCGCGATTTAGCATCGCTCGCCGATGAGGGTTACATCGTGCGTACTTATGGCGGCGCGGCGGCAGTGGTGGGCAAGCGTGAGCCGGAGCTTTCGCTGGTTCAGCGCCAACATGAACGGGGCGACATCAAGGCCCACCTGGCGCGCGCAGCGCTTGAGCATATCGAGGATGGCGATACGCTGCTGCTCGACGGCGGGTCTACCACCACCGCACTTGCCAAGCTCCTAGGCCAGCGCCGCAGACTGCATATCTTTACAAATAACATGACTGCGCTGCCCGCTTTGGCGGCTATAAAAGATTGTAAAGTGACGTTTCTAGGAGGGGATTTACGCTCCGCTAGCATGACCACCTATGGCGTGACGGCCCAGGCAGCGCTTGAACGCTTGTCGGTTGATAAGCTTTTCATGAGTGCCGACGGAGTAGTCGCGGATTTAGGGCTTTGCGAGGCAAGCGCCGAGCAGGCCTATCTCAAAGAGCTAATGATTCGACGCGCTCTGAAAGTGGTGGTGCTCGCTGACTCCAGTAAGTTGGGTAACGCGCGACAACAACACTGGACGCCTATGCTCAGCCACTGGACATTGATTACCGACAACCAGGCCGGTGATGACCGGTTAGAAGCGTTCAAACGCCGTCGTGGCGTTACGCTTGAAGTGGTCAAGACATAGCTATAGTGGTCGAAGACACTGATTATTGAAAACATAGCTATTAAAGACATAGCTATTAAAGAAATAGTTAGTAAAGAAATAGTTATTTATAGGTCAAACTCGGGAAAATGGATCCATGCATTTATTAGTGACAGGGTGCAGTTCGGGAATTGGATTGGCGATCTGCCAGCATCTGCTTGAACAAGGGCATGAAATTACCGGGCTTTCGAGGCGTCCTGCACCCATTGAAAGCGAGCGTTTTCATTGGGTAAGTGCCGACTTGGGGGCACTTTCCTCTACTATGCTCAAGCTCGATTCAAGCAGCTTCGATGGTTTCGTGCACGCAGCGGGCATCATGCATACAGGTGATATACAGGCCTATGAGCATGAGCTCGCCCAACAGATGTGGCGGCTTCATGTCGACGCGCCAGCGCTATTGGTTCAAAAACTTCTCGCCGAGCAGGCACCCTTGACTCGGATAGTGCTGATCGGCAGTCGAACCCAGCAGGGCGCGCTTGGCAAAAGCGCTTACGCGGCCTCGAAAGCGGCTCAGCAAGGCTTGATACGTTCCTGGGCAATGGAGCTGGTGGGCAAGCAGGTCACCGTGAATTTAGTCGCTCCGGGTGCCACGCGAACCCCCATGCTTGAAGACCCTAACCGGGCTGGCGTGGCGCCCAAGCTACCCCCGATGGGTCGATTTATCGAACCCGATGAGATTGCCGCAAGCGTTTCATTTCTACTCAGCGACTCCGCACGTTCTATTACCGGGCAGACACTGACGGTCTGTGCAGGCGCCTCGCTTTAGGCACCTCCCTCACAGCGGCGTTTTGCTCGCTTCCCCAGGCACTTCGCGCACTAGCCTGGGCATTAAAAAGCCGGGTAAGTGCTCACGCAGCTGAGTGACGAGTGTACGCGCTTCGTCATCCGGCACATCAAAATGTGCCGCTCCCTGAACCGGGTCTAGAACATGCAGATAGTAGGGCAGTACGCCCGCCTCAAACAGCCGCTCGGAAAGCGTTGCCAGCGTTTCGACGTCGTCATTTATATCGCGTAGCAGCACGCTTTGATTAAGCAGCGTCACACCTGCTGCTTTTAGCCGGGTGCAGGCATCAATAACCGCTTGATCGATCTCATTGGCGTGGTTGATATGCAGCACCATGACTTTTTGCAGACGCGTGGTGCCCAGCCAGTCAAGCAGTGCGCTATCCACCCGGTCAGGTATCACCACCGGTAATCGCGTATGAATACGCAAGCGCTTAAGGTGGGGTATTTTTTCCAGCTCACCCACCAGCCAGGCGAGTTGACGGTCGTTAGCTGCCAGCGGGTCGCCGCCCGAGAGAATCGCCTCATGGATGGAGGGATCGTCACGTAGATATTGCAGCGCGTCCTGCCACTCGGCGCGTGAAGGTGAGTTATCGCTATACGGAAAATGGCGGCGGAAACAGTAGCGGCAGTTAATCGCGCAGTTGGGACTCGCGATCAGCAGCACCCGGCCTGAGTACTTGTGAATCAGGCCGCGGGCGGGTCGATGCTCGGCCTCTTCCAGCGGGTCGGTGACATAGCCTATGGCTGACACGGCCTCATTACCCAGCGGCAACACCTGGCGGAGTAAGGGATCGTCCGGCGTGGCATGGGCGATTCTTGAAAGGTAAGCGTCGGGCACGCACACTTCAAAGAGTTGATGCCCCTTACGAGCACCAGGCAGCCACGCCTCGCTTAACCCAAGGCGTTGGCAGAGCTCATGCGGATCGCGAATGGCACTTGAAAGCTGCCGTTGCCACGTCGGGCTTTGGGCTTCGTTGAATCGCTCGTGCTTATCCGAGGCAACGATCATAATGTTCTCCTGCAAAAAGGCCCTCCTTCGGGTTATCATGCGCGCACTTATTTGACGATGCTATCCACGCTGCGGCGAAGTATGCTGCCATGCATCGCTAACTGTAATAGCTAACTGAAATAGATCACTGAGAGGCAACATGGCTAACTATTCTACCAATGAATTCAAAGGCGGTTTAAAAGTAATGCTCGACGGCGATCCTTGCTCGATCGTTGAGAACGAATTGGTCAAGCCCGGCAAGGGCCAGGCGTTCAACCGCGTTAAACTGCGTAACCTGATGACCGGCCGTGTGGGCGAGCGTACCTTTAAATCCGGTGACTCGCTGGAAGGTGCTGATGTCATGGATCTGGAGATGGAATATCTCTACACCGACGGTGACATGTGGCACTTCATGAAAACCGATGGTTCTTTCGAGCAGTACGCCGTTGAAAAGAAAGCCTTGGGTGATACCGCAAAATGGCTCAAAGAGCAGGTGCCCTATACGATTACGTTGTGGAATGACAAGGCGATCTCCGTCACTCCGCCCAACTTCATTGAACTTGAAGTTGTCGAGACTGACCCTGGCCTTAAAGGCGACACGGCGCAGGGCGGCTCTAAGCCAGCAACCCTTTCTTCGGGTGCCGTTGTACGTGTACCGCTATTTATTAACCAGGGCGAAGTGCTGAAAATCGATACCCGCTCTGGCGAGTACGTTTCCCGCGCCTAAAACACCGTTCAATCAGTGCGTAGCTTGAGTATATTGGCTACGCACTAAACGGCACGTGTACTACCTTATTGCCACGCGTTAGCGTGGCTTTTATTTTGTCTAAGGAGCGGTAATGGCCATTGATTGGCGTCCCAGTGCGGAAATTACCACGCTGCGTGAGCGTGCCCACCTGCTTGCAAACGTACGAGCATTTTTTGCCCAGCGTGACGTTATGGAAGTGGAAACCCCCGTGCTTGGGCAGGGGGGAGGCACCGACGTGCACCTGGTGTCGCTGGTTACTCAGGCGCGCACCGATAAAGGCCAGCGCCGTTTATGGCTGCAAACCTCGCCTGAATTTCATATGAAGCGGTTGCTGGCTGCAGGCAGTGGGCCTATTTACCAGCTGGCGCGAAGCTTTCGTGATGGTGAAGTCGGCTCCCGGCACAATATTGAATTCACCATGCTCGAGTGGTATCGCCCGGGGTTCGCGCTGGGCGAGCTGATCGATGAGACGACCAATCTGGTGATGACGCTGTTGCCTTCGTTTGCCGGGCCGGTCGTGCACTACCGGTATCGTGAGTTGTTTCACACCTATCTGGCGGTCGACCCGTTTACCACCTCGCTTGAAAAGCTGCGTACGCTGGCTTCAGAGCGGGGGCAGATGCCCGCGGGGACATTGGCCAACGAAGGTCGCGATACCTGCCTTGATTTACTGATGAGCATGGTGATTGAGCCGCAGTTGGGCCAGAACGAATTAAGCGTGGTGCTGGAGTATCCTGCTAGCCAAGCGGCACTGGCGCGCCGCCATCAAGACGTTGACGGTGAGTGGGTGGCGTCGCGCTTTGAGCTTTACCTGAACGGTATTGAGCTGGCCAATGGTTATCATGAACTGACCGATGCCGCCGAGCAGCGAGCGCGCTTTAATGAAGACAACGCCGAACGGCGTCGCCTGGGCCTGCCTGAGGTCGATATTGATGAGCATTTGCTTGCCGCGCTTGAGCACGGCATGCCGGAAGGTGCGGGCGTCGCGCTGGGTATTGACCGCCTGATTCAGCTAGCACTGGGTAAAGCACGCCTGGAAGACGTGCTGGCGTTCGCTACGCCCAACTGTTGAATTTTGGGCTAGCTGCCCGCTAAGCCTTGAGGCGTTTGAGTAAAAATACCAGTGGCACCGTAGCGATATAAATCAGGCCCAGCCAGGTAAAGATGTCATTGAAGGCCAGCACCTGGGCCTGCTGTGAGACCCGCTGCGCAAGTAATCCCACGGCGGCGTGGTAGGCATCGGGTACCGTGCCACTTAGCATGGCCTCATACTTGGCGATCTCTGCCACCACCACATCGCGCCCAGTATCGATAGCCGGAATTAGCTGGTTCCAGTGAAAGTCCTCGCGGATATCACGCACGGTGTCGAGTAGTGCCAGACCCATGGCACCGCCCAGATTGCGCATCACGTTAAATAGCCCGCTGGCGTTACCCACTTCGCTTGGGGGCAGGGTGCCGAGAGCGATCCGCGATGCCGGTATGATGCACATGATAAGACCCATGCCGCGCACGATTTGTGGCACACAGAACTGCCAGAATCCTGACTCTACCGTGAGGTTGGCGTTCATCATGGTGCCCACGCCGACTAGCAGCAGACCCAAAAACAGCAATACGCGCAGATCCAGACGGTTGGAGGCTTGGCCGATGATGGGGGCGCATAGGAACATGGTAATTCCAGTCACGAACATCACCTGGCCGATTTGCAGGCTGGAGTAGCCACGCACATAGCCAAAGAAAAGCGGCATGATGTAAACCAGCCCATACAGGGCAATGCCGATGATAAAGCCCATCCCCGCGCCGATAGCAAAGTTGCGGTTGGCGAAAGCGCGCAGATCGACGATGGGATGATCGCTGCGCAGCGTACGCGCAAAAAACCAGATGCCCGCGACTAAACAGACCAGGCTAAACAGGGTGATCTGGCGGCTGGCGAACCAGTCATCGCCCGGACCTTCCTCGAGCACGAACTCAAGCGTTCCCAGAAATACCGCGATAAGGGCCAGACCGACAAGATCCAGCCTGCGCGCGATGGCGTGGTTGGGTTTATCGATATCCAGAAACGTCCACGCCGCCCAGCACACCAGAATGCCGGGAATCACGTTGGCCAAAAATAGCCAGTGCCAGCTCTGGGTTTCAGTAATGTAGCCGCCCACGGTTGGGCCAATCGACGGTGCCATGGTAACGACCATGCCGATCACCGCCTGAACGCTACCCATCACCCGCCGGGGGAAAATCGAAAAGCTGACCGCCTGGGTGATCGGAATCATCGCACCGCCCATGAAGCCCTGAATGGCGCGCAACACAATCAGCTGCTCAATGGATGTGGCCAGCGCGCAGCCAAGGCTCGCCAACGTAAAACCCGCGCAGGAGAGGGTAAAGGCGACCCGGGTCGAGAGAATGCGCATCAGCATGCCCGAGAGCGGGATCATCACGATCTCCGCAATCAGGTAGGAGGTCTGTACCCAGGATATCTGGTCTTCGCTGGCCGAGAGCCCCGATTGGATCTCGTTAAGCGAGCTCGCGACGATCTGGATATCCAAAATGGCCATGAACATGCCAAATACGGCAGCGATAAAGCCAATTCGCTGCCGCCAGGGCGGCATGTCGCTGACGCCCACCGCTGGGCTTGCGGCTGCCTCGCTCATAGCCGGGGATGTTGCTGAGACGCGTTAGTGGCGTTTGAATGGGCAAGCCGTGCGCTATTTTCCCGCTGGGGTTCAGGTTCAAACTTAGGCTCAAGTTCCCGCGTATCGATTTCGGGAATGGCTGAAAGCCCCGCGCGCAGTAGAGGTAACGCTTCTTCGGGGGCGGTAATCCGAATCTTGACCGGTACCCGCTGAACGATTTTGTTGAAGTTGCCGGTCGCGTTGTCCTGGGGTAGCAGGCTGAACTCGGTGCCCGTGGCAGGCGATAAGCTATCGACGATGCCTTCAAAGATTATATTGGGGTAAGCGTCCAGGTGCACCTTAACCGCCTGGCCGATACGAATTCGCTCAAGCTGGGTCTCTTTGAAGTTGGCTGCTACGTAGGCCGACTCGATGGGCACCAATTGCAACAGCGTTAACGACGGCTGCGCGACAGTGCCAACTTCAACCCGAAGGTTGCCGATCACTCCATCACGCGGCGCAAGAATGCGGGTTTTGTCTAGCTGATGGCGAGTGTAGGCAAGATCGGCACTCGCGGCGTCCAGGTTGGCTTCGGCGCGGGTCACATCGCTCTCAGCCACGGCCAGTTGGCGTCTGGCCGAGACAACGGCTGCCTGGCTGCTGGCCAGATTGGCCTCAGCGACGCGCAGCGCAGTTTGATCATCCTCACGCTGCTGGCGCGAGCCGTAGTTGTTGGCCGCCAGTGACGATGAGCGCTCAAGGTGCTGGCGCGCTCGGTCAACATCGGCCTGGGCAGCATCGACCTGGGTTGTCGCCTGATCGATGGCTGCCTGCTGAAGCTCCACCTGGCGACGCGACTGGACAATCGAGGCTGCCGCCACCGCTTGTTGAGCCTCGGCTTGCGCCACCTGATCGCGGTAGCTTTCATCGTCCAGGCGCACCAGCAGGTCACCTTGCTTAACCGTCTGGTTGTCGTTCACCGCAACCTGTGCGACGCGTGCAGAAAGTTCGGCGCGCACAGCCACGCTGTCGGTGCGCACATAGGCATTGTCGGTCTCTTCCATAAAGCGTCCGACCTGCCACCAGCCTACGCCCCACCAGATAATCCCGGCTAGCGCGATGAGGCCTACCAGCACCGCCAGAATCTTGCGCTTGGGTTTGCCGCTGGAGTGGCTGTTGGCGAGCGCCACTGACGCATCGCTTTGATGTGTATCCGGGGTTTCGCTTTGCTTGCCATTTGAGCTCATGGCCACTCCTCAACGCATGTCATCCCGTTGAACGGTCATCGGGTAGGAAGCTATATAGTGTAATGAATGCTACACTACATAGCTACTTTGTTAGCACGCTACATGTAAAATTAAAAATGGCGTTAGCGTCTGAACAGCTATATGCCATTACAACGGTTTGAATAGGAGTAAGAATGTCACGCTTAAGGTCTTCTGCTACCGCTGAACAGCCTGACAATGAAGGCGTTACGTTGACCGCACGCGGGGTAGCGCGGCGCGAGCGACTGCTGGACGCTGCCCGGGATGTTTTTCTTGAGCAGGGCTATGCGGGCGCCAGCGTCAACGAGGTAGTGGCACGCGCCGGCGGGTCGCTTGCGACGTTATACAAGCAGTTCGGCAATAAAGAGGGGTTATTCACGGCGGCGATGGAGCGCCATATTGGCGCGGCCTGGGCAGTACTCGAAGAAGGGCGGCGGGACCGTCAGGCCCCTGAACAGGTGCTGTACGAACTAGGGCGGCGTATGTTGATGCTGATATTTAACCCGAGCGTGATACGGCTAGTGCGCGGCCTGGCGTTCGAGGCTGAGCGGTCCCCTGAGCTTGGCGAGCTGTTTTTGACCCGGGGGCCTGATCAGACCCGCCAGGCGCTCGCCAACTATCTCAGTGATCAGGTGGCAAGCGGCCGTCTGGATATTGAAGATCCGCGCGAGGCCGCCGGGATTTTCATGGGGATGCTGATAGGCGAATGGCATATCGATGCTTTGCTTGGCCGTGACCTGCAGCTTGACGAGGCGCAGTGCAACGCGCGGGCGAAACGCTGCTTGACGATCTTTCTTGCTGGCGTAACGTCGTCTTCAAACTAAGGCTTGGCGCTGTATCGGCTGGCTTACAAAATCGCCTAGCGTTTGGCCCATGCTTACCATGGTTTCCGGCGGATAATCGGCAAACGCGACCGGGTTGGCAAAGCACATCACCACGGTAGAGCCGAGTTTAAATAGACCCATTTCCTCGCCGCGCTCAAGGGTGATCGTGTTGTCAAAGCGCGTGCGTTGGGGCACGCCCGCCAGCGGCGTTACCTGCCCAGACCACACGGTTTCAATGGCGGCAACCACCATTGCGCCGACCAGCACCATGGCAAACGGGCCATGCTCGGAATCAAAAATGCACACCAGGCGTTCATTGCGTGCAAATAGGTTCGGCACGTAGCTTGCGGTGGCTTTATTGACCGAGAAGATACGTCCAGGCACATAGATCATCTCGCGCAGCGTGCCGGTCATCGGCATATGTACGCGGTGATAGTCACGTGGCGAAAGATAGACGGTCGCAAAACTCCCCCCCATGAATTCTTCAGCCAGCGCCGCATCCCCACCCAGCAACGTTTGCGCTGAATAGGTATGGCCCTTGGCTTGAACCAGCTGGCCCGCCTGCAGGCGGCCATGGCGCGAAAGCGAGCCGTCGGTCGGGCTTAGTATGCCTTCACCCAGCGGGCGGGCATCGGCTTGTAAAACGCGGGTAAAGAACGCGTTAAAATTGGCATAGGCCGTCGGGTCCGGTTCAAGCGCCTGGCTCATGTCGACGTTAAACCGTTTGATAAACGCTTTAATCAGCGCGTTTTTCAGCCACGGCACCTCGCTCTGCGCAAATTTGCCGGTCAGGCGCGAGATGGCGTGATGCGGAAGCGGATACTGGAGTAACGAAAAAGCTTTTTGAGATAGCGTCACATTAATTACTTTTAGCAGTGGTTAAACGTAGAGCCAGCACGGCCGGCCACGTTACTTTTCAATCGGCGTATCGTCGCGGTTGCCCCATTCGCCCCAAGAGCCCGCATAGCCGCGTATATTAAATCCTAGTGCTTTACCCACCAGCCAGGTAAAGCTGCTGCGGTGGTGGCTCTGGCAGTGGGTGGCCACTTCCATATCTGGCGTCAGGCCCATGGCTCCAAGCTCGGTGATAAGCTCGGCGTAGTCGCGAATACGCAAGGCGCGAGTACGGTCCATGGCATTAAGCCAATCCATGTTTACCGCACCTGGGATGTGGCCAAGATGCTTGTTATTGCCTTTCTCGCCGTCATATTCGCCTTTGGAGCGGGCATCCCAAACCGCAAACTGCTTGTCACCCAGCTTGGCTTTAATCTCATCACAGGTAATGAGCGCCTGCGGGTTTAAAATCTGCGCATGGTATTCACTAGGCGAAGGGCGTGTTTGCTCGGTGCTTTCGGGCATGCCCGTATCGCGCCAAGCGTGAATGCCGCCGTTTAAATAGGAGTAACGAGTGTGTCCAATCAGCTCCAATGTCCATAAAAGGCGCGCAGCCCAGCCGCCGCCTTCATCATCATACGCCACAACATGGGTATCACGCGTAAGGCCGAGTGCGCTGAACAGCTGAGATAAAAACTCGACGCTGGGAACGTCGTTGGGCACCGGCCCTTCGCCACGCATCAAATAGCGGAAATCGAGATATACAGCCCCAGGCACATGCCCCTGGCGGTAGCTGTTCGGGTTGACCGGCACATCAATAATCAGCAGTTCAGGGCTGTCTAGATGAGGCTTGAGCTGCTCGGGTTCAACAATGAGCGGCAGAAAATTTGATTCTGATGACGGGTGCTCGGTGCTCATGGACGGCTCCTATAAAATTCAGGCATCTAGGCTATCGAGAATACGACGATAGCTGGCAAAACGTTCTGGATGAATCTTGCCTGCCTCAACCGCTTCAAGTAAAGCGCAGCCGGGTTCCGCCCGGTGCCGGCAATCGCGGAAGCGGCAATGTCCAATAAAGGGATGAAACTCAATAAAGCCGTCGGTCACGTCCTGCTCGGTCAAGTGAATCAAGCCGAACTCACGAATACCGGGGGAGTCGATCAGCTCACCGTCTGTGACTTCATCACGGTTCATGGTGTAAAGCCGAGCTGTCGTTGTGGTGTGCGTGCCCTTACGCGAATCTTCGGAAAGCGCGCCGATACGCAGCGATTCATCGGGTAGCAGCAGATCGATCAAGGAGGATTTACCCACGCCGCTTTGGCCGACGAAAACCGATGTGCGGCCTTCAAGCTGCTGACGTAAAGGTTCAAGCCCTGCTTCATTAGCCGTGGTGGTACGCACCACCGGATAGCCCAGGCTGTGATAGCGCTCAAGCAGTTTGCTTAACTCTCCGCCGTCTTCCGGAAGCAGATCGATTTTATTAAGCACAAGCACAGGCGCGATATCGGTCGCTTCGGCGGCGACTAGATAGCGGTCGATGAGGTTAGGGTGCGGCGCAGGCTCCACGGCGAATACAATCAGTATCTGATCAATATTTGCGGCAACCGGCTTTAAAAGCCCGCGGGCGTCAGGACGTTTGAGGACGCTGTCACGCTCTTCGCGTGCTACCACAACGCCTGAACCGTCTTGGCCTGCGCGCCAGATCACCCGGTCGCCGGTTACCAAGCCTTCCAGATTAGCGCGTAGATGGCAGCGTATGGGGTTGCCATCGGCATCGCGTACTTCCAGCGTGCGCCCAAAATGGGCCATTACGCGGCCTGGTTGTTCGGCGCCATATTCTCCGGCGGCGAGTTTATCCGTATCCTGCACTTCACGCTTTTCAGCGCGTTGGGCACGTTCGGCCTGGATCTTGTCGACCCGCCATTGCTGTTGACGGCTTAATTTACGTTTGCTCATGACCACCCGATGCTCGGTACAATAGACTTATTGTACCTGTTAACTGACGCCGGGTAACTCGACCCGTCGGCTATCTTGGAGAAAAGCATGAACGACACTACCGCACCGCGCAGCGATCTGCTGGTATGGATTGACCTTGAGATGACCGGCCTGGATCCGAATAAAGAGCGCATTATTGAGGTCGCCACGTTAATTACCGATGCAGATCTAAACGTCGTGGCTGAAGGCCCGGTGATTGCGGTGAAGCAGTCGGACAGCCTGCTCGCCAGTATGGATGACTGGAACCAGAAAACCCATGGGGAATCGGGGCTGGTTGCACGCGTTAAGGCAAGTAACGTCGATACGGCCAGTGCGGAGCAGCAAACGCTGGAGTTTTTACGCCAATACGTAACGCCCGGTAGCTCACCGATGTGTGGCAACAGTATTCATCAGGACCGACGCTTTCTGGAGCGCGAAATGCCCGCGCTATGGAGCTTTTTTCACTACCGCAACTTGGATGTTTCAAGCGTTAAGGAGCTCGCCAAGCGTTGGAACCCAGGGGCGCTTGCTGGTTTTAGCAAACGCAACGTTCACCTGGCGATGGATGATATTAAAGAGTCGATTGCCGAGCTTGCCCACTACCGCAATACCTTCTTGCGCGTAGCTGGAGAGCATGACGAAGAAGAGTAAGCCTCGGCAGTGTTAGCGCGCGCTCGTGGCAATACGTGCATCGCGCTTAAAGCGCTGCTCTTCCAGTGCCCAGGTGACATGCTCACGTACCAGGGCGCTGGGGTAAGCCCGGCGTGCCCAAAGTGCGGCTTCAACGGCTTCGCTCCAGGGTGCATTGCCCAGGCCAATGGCGATATTGCGCAGCCAGCGCTCATAGCCGATACGCCGAATGGGACTGCCAGCGGTTTTATCCAGAAATTCCTCTTCGCCCCAGGCAAACAGGTTGATGAGTGACGCGCGGTCGAGGTCGTGGCGGGGGGCAAAATCCTGCTCGTTGCTTACCCGCGTGAAGCGTGTGAAAGGGCATACCAGCTGGCAGTCGTCGCAGCCATACACGCGGTTACCCATGGCGCGGCGAAACTCCACCGGAATCGCGCCGTGCAGCTCAATGGTCAAATAAGAGATGCACTTGCGCGAATCAACCACCTTGTCATCGACAATCGCACCGGTCGGGCACGCGGTCTGGCAGGCGTCGCAGCTGCCGCAATGCTCCCGTTCATAGGGCGGGTCAACAGGCAGGGGCAGGTCGGTATAAAGCTCGCCCAGAAAAAACAGCGAACCCGCTTTGGGGTTTAAGAGCATGGCGTTTTTGCCAAACCAGCCTAGGCCCGCTTTTTGCGCCAGGGCACGCTCCATCACCGGGGCGGAATCCACAAACGCGCGGTAGCCGAAGGGGCCTACTTCCTGCTCGATTTTTTTACCCAGCTGGGCCAGACGCTTGCGTATCAGCTTATGATAATCACGGCCCAGCGCGTAGCGTGATACATAGGCTTTGCTGGGCTGACCAAGCAGCCGGGTGGTTTCGACTTCCGGGGGCAAATAATCCATGCGGACACTGATCACCCGCCGTGTGCCCGGTTCAAGTTCAGCCGGGCGAGTACGCTTGGTGCCGTGCTTATCCATAAAGCCCATTTCACCGTGGTAACCTTTGTCCAGCCACGCGTTGAGATGCTGCTCGTGGGTATCGAGCTGCGTATCGGTAATACCTACTTGCTGAAAGCCAAGTTCGCGGCCCCAGGTTTTGATGAGGTCGGCAAGGCGTGCCAGCTCATGGTGAGAAAGTGCAGAAGCAGTGGAAGAGGGCATCATCAGTCTACGGTCGAGCATTAGTCGCGCTATGCTAACGCATTGACCGCCATCAAAACATGCGAAAGGAGAGATTGTGCTTACCTTGAGTGCTTCCACACTACGCCCATTATTTACCGCAGAACAGGTTCGTGAACTGGACCGTCGCACCATTGCCGGGGGCATTGAGGGCTTCGCCCTCATGCAGCGAGCCGCATCCAGTGCCTGGCATAGTTTTCGGGCGCGCTGGCCCCAGGTGCGTAGTTTAACGGTGCTGTGTGGTGGCGGTAATAATGGCGGGGATGGCCACGTGCTGGCGGCGTTGGCCATTCAGTCGGGCCTTAAAGTACAGCGTATTACGCTTAAGCCGCTGGATACATTGACGGGCGATGCTGCTCGGGCAGCGGCGCTAGCTACCTCGGCTGGCGTCGGCTGTGAAGAGTGGCAGGCAGAGTGTATTTTTACCGGCGAGGTGATTATCGATGCCCTGTTAGGTATCGGTGTAAACGGAGAAATCACGGGACCAGCCAGGCAGGCGATTAGAGCGATTAATGCGGCCAAGCGTCCCGTAATGGCGATTGATATTCCTTCGGGGCTTGCGGCCGGTACCGGGGCAGTGCTGGGCGAAGCTGTCCAGGCCAGCTGCACGGTAACGTTTATCGGTGACAAGATGGGCCTGCATACCGGAGAAGCTCCCGCCCACACGGGGGAAATCGATTTTCGTCCTTTAGGCGTTAAGGCGCAGGCATTTGTTGATATTCCGCCCTTTGCATGGCGGTTGGATGAGGCGTGGCTCAAAGAGGCCTTTGCTCCGCGCTCGCGAACCAGCCATAAAGGCGATATGGGCCATGTGCTGGTGCTTGGCGGTGCCCCCGGTTTTGGTGGCGCGGCGTTATTAGCCTCTCGGGCGGCGGCGCGGCTGGGGGCCGGAAAAGTGAGCCTGGCAACAGCGCCGGAGCACATCACGGCCAGTTTAATCAACTGTCCCGAAGTCATGGCACATGGCGTGCGCGGTGGTGCTGACTTGGATGAACTGCCTCAGAAAGCTGACGTGATGGTGGTGGGACCAGGTACAGGCCAGGCTGCCTGGGGGCAAGCGGTGCTTCAGTATGCGTTGGCCTCTGAGGAGCCGCTGGTGATTGATGCCGATGGGCTGAACTTACTCTCAAGCCACTGGCCGGAGGAGCGCCGCGACAACTGGATATTGACGCCACATCCCGGTGAGGCCGCACGCCTGCTGGGCTGTTCCACGGCGGATGTTCAGGCGGATCGGCCTGCCGCAGTGCGCGCATTGCAGAAAGCCCGCGGTGGGGTGGTGATTTTAAAAGGCTCGGGTAGCTTGATTGCCAGCCAGTATGGGCTGGCAGTATGCCCTTACGGAAACCCAGGCATGGCCAGCGGTGGCATGGGCGATGTACTTAGCGGCATGCTGGGCGCGCTGGTGGCGCAACGTGGGGATGCCGAACAGTGTGCCTGGCTTGGCACGCTGGTGCATGCTCTTGCTGCAGATCGCGCCGCTAAGGTGTCAGGAGAACGTGGCTTGCTGGCAAGCGATCTGGCATTCTATGCGCGAGAATTGATCAACCCGTAAAGGCAGCCCGCATGCAGGTGCAATTGGATAACGAAGAGGCACAAGTCGCCTTTGGTGAGGCGCTAGGACGCGCATTGCAGGGGCGTGGGCGTATTTATCTGGAAGGTGACTTAGGTGCCGGTAAAACGACGTTAACGCGCGGCATATTACGTGCCTATGGGCACCTTGGTGCGGTAAAAAGCCCGACCTATACGCTGGTCGAACCTTATGAGCTGGATGAACAGCGTATTTATCATCTGGACCTCTATCGTGTGGCAGACCCTGAAGAGCTTGAGTTTATAGGCGGTCGCGATGTGCTTTCAGACGAGGCCATCTGCATCATTGAGTGGCCAAGCCGAGGTGAAGGCTGGCTGCCCGCGCCTGATATTCGCTTGTCGCTTGCGGTAGCTGATCTGGGGCGTCAGGTTACGTTAACTCCCTACAATGAACATGGCGAACGCGTCCTTAACAGGCTGCAGTCCACTATGTTGTTCAAGCAGTCAGAAGACGGTACCCCTTCATGGTCATAAGCAGTAAAAAAACCGGCTTTATGCGCTTTATAACGCCAGGGCTGATTGCGCTGATGGCAGGGATCTCTTCGGTGCAGGCCGCCAACGTTGAAAGTATGCGTTTATGGGCCGCCCCTGACCATGCACGACTTGTATTTGATCTTTCCGGGCTAACGAGTGCTAACGTTTTCGCACTTGATAATCCCGAGCGCTTGGTGATTGATCTGGACGAGAGTGTTCTGAATACCGATGCCTCTACGCTTCCATTAGAGGGCAGCGCTATTGACGCTGTGCGCACCGGCACGCGCGACGGTGGCGGTTTGCGCGTAGTGCTTGAGCTCAATCGCGAGGTTGAACCGCGTCATTTCGTGCTGCCCCCCAATGATCAATACGGCCACCGCCTGGTGGTTGATCTTGAGTACCCTGGTGAAAGCGCGGTTGAAAACCCCATCGACCCGATCGAGGCGATGATTCGCGACCAGGAAATGCTCGCCCAGCAGAGCAATGCCCAGGCGCAAGCTCAAGTGCCGGGCAGCCAGGTGGCGCCTGAGGCGCCGGCCGCGCCTGTTGAAGTGCAGCCAGCACAGCCTCATCCCCAGCGCGATATCATTATTGCGGTCGATCCGGGCCACGGTGGTGAAGACCCAGGCGCTATTGGCCCCGCCGGTACGCGGGAAAAAGACGTGGTGCTGAACATCGCACGACGTTTAGCCTCGGATATCAACAACACACCGGGCTTTAAGGCGGTGCTGACGCGGGACAGCGATTACTATATAGGGCTACGCCAACGTACCCAGCTGGCGCGTGAGCAAAAAGCGGACTTTTTCGTTTCTGTGCATGCGGATGCCTTTAATAGCCCGCGACCTGAAGGTAGCTCGGTGTATGCGCTTTCACAGCGTGGTGCTACCTCGGAAACCGCGCAGTGGCTGGCCGATAGTGAAAACCGCGCGGATTTGATTGGTGGGGTGGATGGCAGTCTTTCACTGCGTGATAAAGATCAGGTCCTGAGAGGCGTTTTGCTCGATCTGACCATGACGGCTACGTTAAATGATTCGCTCTCTATCGGTGGGCAGGTGCTCGAACAGCTGGGGCGGATTAACCGTTTGCACAAATCACGTGTCGAGCAGGCAGGCTTTATGGTTCTGAAGTCACCTGATATTCCTTCGCTTTTGATTGAGGTCGGGTTTATTTCCAACCCCGCCGAAGAGCGTCGACTGCGTGATCCTGTTCACCAACAGGGGCTTGCGACGGCTATTTTTAGTGGTCTACGCGCGCACTTTGAGCGTAACCCTCCGCCGACGAGCCTATTGGCATGGCAGCGCGATAACCAGCGTCGGCCCACGGGTAATGAATATCGGATTCAGTCCGGCGATACGCTCTCTTCAATTGCTGTACGCCACGGCGTGCCGGTGAATCAGCTTCGTCAGGCCAACGATTTAAGTGGTGATGTTATCCGTGTGGGCCAAGTTTTACGTATTCCCAACTCTTGAGGTATCTGGTGTCTGAGTCGACCTCTCTATCGGCGCGTATTCAAGTCCTCGACCCTCGCCTGGCTAACCAGATTGCTGCGGGGGAAGTGGTTGAGCGCCCGTCTT
Organism: Vreelandella zhanjiangensis DSM 21076; assembly: GCF_000377665.1. GTDB lineage: Bacteria > Pseudomonadota > Gammaproteobacteria > Pseudomonadales > Halomonadaceae > Vreelandella > Vreelandella zhanjiangensis. Next base: position 319,532 of record NZ_KB898646.1, read on the forward strand.
CGGTAACCAAAGAGCTGATTGAGAATGCCATTGATGCGGGTAGTCAGCGCATCGAGGTGGAAATCGAGCAGGGCGGTGCACGGCTCATAAAAGTGCGCGATGACGGTATCGGCATTGGCGAAGACGACCTTCCGCTGGCGCTGGCGCGGCATGCCACCAGCAAAATCGGCAGCCTGGAAGACCTGGAGGGCGTCAGCTCACTGGGCTTTCGCGGGGAGGCGCTGGCCTCAATAAGTTCTGTGTCACGGCTTGAGCTTATCTCTAACGCCGACGAAGATCCGCGCAGCGGCTGGCGAGTGGTGGCGGAAGGACGCGGTATGGAGGCGCGGGTAACGCCGGCGCCGCATCCGCGTGGTACAAGTGTCGCAGTGCGCGACCTGTTTTTTAATACCCCCGCGCGGCGCAAGTTTCTGCGTACCGAAAAAACCGAATTTGCTCACGTGGAAGAGGCATTTCGGCGCCAGGCGCTTTCGCGCTACGACATTGCCTGGGTATTGCGCCATAACCAAAAGGTCGTGCATCAACTGCCCCCCGGCCACTCAGCGGCAGCACAGGAACGGCGCATCGCCTCGCTGCTGGGTAAAAACTTTATCGAGCACGCACGCTACATCGAGCGTGAGGCAGGCGGCCTGCGCCTGAGCGGTTGGGTGGGCTTGCCTACGCATTCGCGCTCCCAGGCAGACCAGCAGTACTTTTTCGTTAATGGGCGAGTCGTGCGTGATCGCCTGGTGGCCCATGCGGTGCGACAGGCCTACCGGGACGTGCTGTATAACGGTCGCCATCCGGTGTTTGTGCTGTATTTGACTCTGGATCCCGATGTAGTGGACGTCAACGTTCACCCTACCAAGCATGAAGTACGCTTTCGCGATGGGCGCATGGTGCATGATTTTCTCTACTCCAGCCTGCACCACTGCCTGGCGACATCCAAGCCGACGCAAGATAGCGAAGATGAACCCATTAACGCGGCAAGTCCGTCAGCGGAACAAGACAGCGGTGAGGTAGCTGAACCTGGCACTGAATCTGGTCAAACTCAGGCCACGCCCGCGTGGCAGCAGCAGGGAATGGCGCTTTCGCAAACGCCAGATCGTCACCCCGGGGCTGAAAAAGTGCGCCGCTTTATGCAGGCCTATCAGGCGCTGCACCCTGGGCATGAAGAAACACTGCTAACCCCGCAAACGCCGGGTGCCTGGGCTGCTGAGGCTCCGCCTGCCCGTGAGGTTCGGGAAGCCCCCATTGTGATGCCCGAAAGCGACCCTACCAGCGCACCGCCGTTAGGCTTTGCGCTGGGGCAGCTGCATGGTATCTATATTTTGGCGCAAAATGCCCAAGGGCTAGTGCTGGTGGATATGCATGCCGCGCACGAGCGGATTGTGTATGAGCGCATGAAAAACCAGCTTGCAGCGGCCGAGGGGATTGATACCCAGCCGCTGCTGGTGCCTGTTTCTCTGGCTGCCAGCCGTGCGGAGGTAGCCACGGCTGAAAGCGAGCAGGAGGCCATTTCCCGGTTAGGAATTGAGCTGGATATTGCCGGGCCGGAAACGCTTTTAGTGCGCCAGTTGCCGGCACTCTTGGCCCAGGCAGACCCTGAGGCGCTGGTGCGTGAAATGCTTGAAGAGCTAGCCCGTTTCGGGCGTACTCGCCAGGTCGAGGCGCGGATTCATGAATTGCTTTCCACCATGGCCTGCCATGGCAGCGTGCGTGCCAATCGGCGGTTAACCATTGAGGAGATGAATGCGCTGTTGCGCGATATGGAGCGCACCGAGCGTAGCGACCAGTGCAATCATGGCAGACCTACCTGGACGCAAATGGGTTTAAAAGCGCTTGATCGATTATTCTTGCGCGGTCAGTAGTCACACGGCCAGTCACCGTTAGGCTGGCCCCTTCCTGTTATTTCTTTTTGGCGGAGTTTGCCACCAAATGGCTGATACACGCCCCTGGGCGATTTTTTTAATGGGGCCCACGGCGGCCGGAAAAACCGATACCGCGATAGCGCTTCACGAACAACTTGGGCATGAGCTGATTAGTGTCGATTCGGCGATGGTTTACCGCGGCATGGATATTGGCAGCGCAAAGCCCAATGCTGCGGAACTTGCCCGCGCGCCGCATCGGTTGATTGACCTTCGTGACCCCACGGAGCCTTATTCGGCGGCTGATTTTCGACAAGACGCGCTCAATGAGATGCGGCAAATTAGCGCAGCGGGAAAGGTGCCGCTACTGGTTGGCGGCACCATGCTGTATTACAAACACTTGGTGGAAGGCGTGGCGAATATGCCCGCTGCTGACCCGGTGATTCGTGAACGCTTAGCCGCGCAGCGCCAGGCTGAAGGCTTGGAGGCGTTGCATCAAACGTTGATGGATGTGGATCCAATATCCGCGCAGCGGATTCATCCCAACGACCCGCAGCGCCTGATGCGCGCACTGGAAGTCTATTACGCCAGTGGCCGACCGATGAGTGAGTTATGGAAAGAGCAGCAGCCAGAAACCTTTCCCTGGCGGGTGTTGTCGATAGCCTTGTCGCCCAGCGACAGAAGCGTTTTGCATGCGCGTATTGAAAAACGTTTTACCGCTATGCTGTCAGAGGGCTTGATAGATGAGGTCGCCGCCCTCAAAAAGCGTGATGACCTGCATATCGACCTTCCTGCCATGAAGAGTGTCGGCTATCGTCAGGTGTGGGAGTATCTTGATGGTGAGTACGATTACGCGGCGTTGAAAGAGCGCGGTGTGATTGCTACTCGCCAGTTGGCTAAGCGTCAGCTAACGTGGTTAAGAAGCTGGTCGAATCTTACCTGGATTGATTCACAGCAGGCGGGCGTAGTGGATAAGACGCTGAAATTCGTGCGTGAAAGCGGTGCTTAGCGTAAGATAGTGATTTCGTAAGTATGTGTTTTCAAGTGGCCGGATGGCGCTTTGACAACACAGGCCTTTCGGGCAAAAAAAGATTGCGGCGTAGCACCAGTAGGGCGCGCCATTAATAACCAACCCCAACGACAGTTTTAGGGAGAGCAACATGTCCAAAGGGCAGTCCCTTCAAGACCCGTACTTGAATATTCTGCGCAAAGAGCGCATTCCGGTCTCTATCTTTTTGGTGAACGGCATTAAGCTGCAAGGCCAAATCGAATCGTTTGACCAGTTTGTCATCCTGCTGCGTAATACGGTTAGTCAGATGGTTTATAAGCATGCTATTTCCACGGTGGTGCCTTCGCGCAATGTACGTTTGCCGGCACAGGATCCAGCCGCACCCGATGCGGATATTTAACACCGCTGGATGAGCCATAGAGTCCACGAGGTATTGATTGTTTTTTGAACGCCCTGAAGCCGGTGAGACGGCAGTTCTTGTTCATGTAGACTTCCATGATGAGCAAGCACGTGAAGATCCGGGTGAGTTCTTGGAGCTCGTGCGCTCTGCAGGTGCAGAGCCCGCGACGCTGCTCACCGCCAGTCGTCAGCGTCCTGATTCTCGAACCTTTATTGGCTCGGGCAAGCTGGAAGAGCTGCGAGCGTTGCTCGCGGCTCACCAGGCGGAACTCGTGATCTTCAATCATAGTTTAAGTCCTTCCCAGCAGCGCAACCTTGAGAAAGAACTCAAGTGTCGTGTTCTCGACCGTACCGGTTTGATTCTCGATATTTTTGCGCAGCGGGCACGAACCCATGAAGGTAAGCTGCAGGTTGAGCTTGCTCAGTTAGAATATATGTCCACGCGCCTTGTACGCGGATGGACGCACCTTGAACGCCAGAAAGGCGGTATTGGTCTGCGCGGCCCCGGTGAAACGCAGCTGGAAACCGACCGCCGCCTGTTAAGAGGGCGCATCAAGTCGATCAATAAGCGCCTGGATAAAGTGCGCAGCCAGCGCGAGCAGAATCGCCGCGCCCGTGCACGCGCTGAAATTCATAGCGTATCGCTGGTAGGCTATACCAACGCGGGTAAATCAACGCTGTTTAATGCGTTAACCAATGCCGAGGTATACGCCGCCGACCAGCTGTTTGCAACGCTAGACCCAACGTTAAGACGCCTTGAAATTGAAGACGTGGGCCCCGTGGTAATGGCAGATACGGTTGGTTTTATCCGGCATTTGCCCCACAAGCTTGTCGAGGCGTTCCAGGCAACGCTCCAGGAGGCGGCTGAGGCCACGCTGCTGGTGCACGTTATTGATGCTGCCGACCCTGATCGCGAGCTAAACGTCGAGCAGGTAGAGCGGGTGTTAAAAGAGATCGGCGCCGATAACGTGCCGGTGCTCCAGGTAATGAATAAGATCGATAAGCTTGATAGCGCACCGCGTATTGAGCGTGATGGTCATGGCGTACCTGAAGTGGTTTGGCTATCAGCCCAGCAGGGGCAGGGGCTTGAGTTACTTCACGAGGCGCTTACCGAGCGCCTGGCAAATGACGTTATCGGTTTTTCACTGACGCTGACGCCGGAGCAGGGCAAGCTGCGGGCGGGGCTTCACGAATTGAACGCCGTGCGTGAAGAAGCGTTTGATGAGCAGGGGCGTTCGGTGCTGGATGTTCGACTGCCACGCCGCGACTTTAATCAGTTAATGGCGCAGCTCGGTGAGCGTGCCAATACGTATTTGCCCGAAGCGCTGCGCGAAGCTGATGAGTGGTAAGTGGTTAGCTACCGATTATGTAAAAATTGTAATAACAGCTTGATATAGCAATAATTTCAATAAAGCGCATCGGTTTGCCCGCTGGCATGCGGTGTGCAGGTGAGCACCTTAGTGGAGACGAAGTATGGCCTGGAATGAGCCTGGTGGTGGCAACCAGCACGACCCATGGAGTGGTGGTGGCCGACGCGGTGATAACGATGGTGGTAACCGTGGCGGCAACGATGGGGGCAATCGTGGGGGGAATAATGGGGGCAACAACCAAGGGCCTCCCGACCTTGATGAAGCACTCAAAAAGTTTCAAGACAAGCTGAACGGCATGCTCGGCGGTGGCGGCAAGAAAAAGGGCGGCGGTAGTAAGCGAGATGGCGGTGGTGGTAAACCACGCAACTCACTTGCATTGCCAGGCCTTTTGGTTGTCGTTGCACTGGCGATATGGGCGGCATCCGGTTTCTATCTTGTCGATCAGTCCGAGCGTGGCGTAGTGCTGCGTTTTGGCGAGTATCAGGGCGTTGTTCAACCCGGTCTGCAGTGGAATCCGCCGCTGATTGACGATGTGCGTATGGTAAACGTCACGCGAGTGCGTTCTGTGTCACAAACGCAGTCGATGCTGACGCGCGATGAAAACATCGTGGAAGTGGAAATTTCTGCGCAGTATCAGGTACAGGATCCACGCGATTTCGTACTCAACGTGCGTGATCCTGCGCTGTCTATCGAAAACGCGCTTGATTCCGCGCTGCGCCACGTCGTAGGTGGTACGGATATGATCGATATCCTGACGTCCGGACGTGAAATTCTGGGCAGCTCGGTGGCGAGTCGTCTGCAGTCTTACCTGGACGCTTACGGCGCTGGTGTTCGTTTGCAAACGATCAACATTGAGTCTACGTCTGCGCCGGCGCCCGTCATTGATGCCTTTGACGACGTTATTCGTGCACGTGAAGACCGTCAGCGTACCATCAACGAAGGTATGGCCTACGCCAATGCAATCATTCCTGCGGCTCAAGGTCAGGCGCAGCGCGTGGTCGAGCAGGGGCAGGGTTACCGTGAATCCGTAGTGGCCGAAGCACAGGGTCAGGCTAACCGCTTCAATGCGCTGTTAACCGAGTACCGTAACGCACCGGACACCATGCGTGAGCGTATGTACCTGGATACCATCGAGGCCGTATTTAGCAGTACGCCCAAGGTCCTGCTGGACGTCAGTGAAAATGCTCCGCTCATGTACTTGCCGCTTGATCAGATGCGCGGTAATAACGAGCGCAGTGGTTCAGCATCTGGCGGTAGCAACAACAGCAGTAATACGGGTGGCGAAGAGCTGGATCCGCGCGTAATTGAAAGCCTGCGTGGTAGCCAAGGTAACAGCAGTTCTTCATCTTCAGGTAGTAGCTCCATCCGCAGGGAGGGCCGGTAAATGATTAATAATCGATCCCTGCTGATCGTAGGCGGTTTGGCAGTTGTGGCGTGGTTGGCAAGCAATAGTCTGTATGTTGTCGATGAAACTCAGCGTGCCGTCAAGCTGCGCTTTGGTGAAGTCATCGAAGAAAACATTCAGGCGGGTTTGCACGTTAAAATCCCGGTTGCCCAAACGGTACGTAAGTTTGATACCCGCTTGCTAACCCTTGATACCGACACCAGCCGTTATCTGACGCTTGAGCAGAAGGCGGTAATTGTTGATTCCTACGTCAAGTGGCAGGTCATCAACCCGACTCGCTATTACGAGGCAACGGCAGGCGATGAAATGATGGCGATTCGCCTCATTCAGCCGCGTGTTGATGAAAGTCTGCGTAACGAGTTTGGCCGGCTAAACCTTCAGGAAATTATCGCTGAGCGCCGTGACGACCTGATGATCGGTCCCACGGAAGAACTTGATAACCTGATGCGTGAAGAGCTGGGTGTGGCGATACGTGATATCCGAATCAAGCGTATCGATCTGCCGGAAGATGTATCGGCCGCCGTATTTGAGCGTATGCGCTCAGAACGTGAGCGTGAAGCCCGCGAATGGCGTGCCCAGGGTCAGGAGGAAGCCGAGCGTATTCGTGCTAACGCCGACCGTCGTCGTCAGGTACTTATCGCTCAGGCCAATGAGCGTGCGGAAACTCTGCGCGGTGAGGGTGACGCCGAAGCAGCCGGCATATTCTCTGAAGCGTATGGTCAGGATCAGGAGTTTTTCGCTTTCTGGCGTAGCCTGAATGCCTACCGTACAAGCTTTGCAGGAGATGATAATCTCATGGTGCTTGAGCCGAGCAGCGACTTTTTTCGCTACTTGCGCAGCGCCAACCCTGGCACAGAAGCGGGCGACGAAGAGTAAGCCTGTGTGGGGATGAAGTTTGCCAGGCAGCATGATGCTTGGCGGGGTTCATCCCTGCGATAAACGTGGTAGACTTAATTGAACCGGGCGTCGCCCGGTTTTTTTGTGGCCCTCGTTTACCGTTAATGCGTTAAATGCGTATTTATCTGGCCCAGGGCTTTCATTGTCTTGCAGGATTGTTCACATGACCATCGCTGACCGCTGGCTGTTGCCCGACGGCATGGATGAGGTGCTTCCACCTCAGGCAAGCCGCATGGAAGAGCTGCGCCGTGCGCTACTTGATCTTTACCATTGCTGGGGTTACGACCAAGTAATGCCGCCGCCGGTGGAGTTTCTAGACTCCTTGCTTACCGGTACGGGTACCGACCTTGATCTGCAAACCTTTAAGCTTACTGACCAGTTAACGGGCCGTATGATGGGCGCCTCGGCGGATGTAACGCCGCAGGTGGCGCGTATGGATGCCCATTCGCTCAAGCGTCAAGGGCCGGTGCGGTTGTGCTACTGCACCAATGTATTGCGCGCTAAAGCCGATCAGCATCAAGGCGGTCGTAGTCCAGTTCAGGTGGGCGTTGAGCTGTTTGGTCATGCAGGATTAGAGGCCGATAGTGAAATCATTCACTTGGCGCTGGCCAGTTTAAAGGCAGCGGGCGCTGACGAAATACACCTGGCTCTTGGCCATATTGGTATTTATCGTAGTTTGGTAGAAGCTGCTGCGCTGAATGACCAGCAAGAGAGCGCGCTGTTTGAAGCGCTGGCATTAAAGTCACCTGGCCAGTTGGCACAGCAAGTAGCGGCGAGCGTGAGCGACCCTGCCTTGGCTGATATGTTCATGGCGCTGGGCGAGCTTCACGGTGATGCCGGAATACTGGGTCAAGCGCGCGAACGCTTTGCCGGTGCGCCCGTGTCGGTTACCGCCGCGCTTGATCAATTGGATGCTCTTTATCAGGGCATATTAGCCCGCTTTGATGTATCGCTTTATTTTGACCTTGCGGAGCTGCGCGGGTACCAATACCACACGGGTATGATGTTCGCCGCCTATGTGCCGGGCTACGGTCATGCGCTGGCCAAAGGCGGCCGCTATGATGATACGGGGCGCGCCTTTGGTCGTGCGCGCCCGGCCACTGGCTTTTCAATGGATCTCAAGCAGCTGGCATCATTAGCCCTGGCTTCGCCAGGCAACGGCGCGATTTGGGCGCCCGCCGAAGAGAACGAGTCTCTCAACGCTGCCATTGTTGCACTGCGAGAGCAGGGAGAACGCGTGATTCAAGCGCTGCCTGGGCAGCGTACTGGGCCGGCGGAGCACGACTGTGACCGCCGTCTTGAGTTTATCGATGGCTGTTGGCAGACAACGGCCCTGACACAAGAGACGAGTGCATAATGGGTAAGAATGTCGTAGTCCTGGGCACCCAATGGGGTGATGAAGGTAAAGGCAAAATCGTCGACCTGCTCACTGAGTCAGCGGCGGCGGTAGTGCGTTTCCAGGGTGGCCACAATGCGGGCCATACGCTGGTGATTGACGGTGAAAAAACCGTGCTTCACCTCATTCCGTCGGGCGTTTTGCGTCCGGGCAAAACCTGCGTAATCGGCAACGGGGTGGTGCTGTCTCCCGAAGCGCTGATCAAAGAGATTCGCGAGCTTGAAGACAAAGGTGTACCGGTGCGCGAGCGCTTGCGCCTGTCGCCTGCCTGCCCGCTGATTCTGCCGTACCACGTGCGTCTGGATCAGGCGCGTGAAAAAGCCCGCGGCGTTGCCAAAATTGGTACTACCGGCCGTGGTATTGGTCCTGCGTACGAAGACAAAGTCGCTCGCCGCGGCCTGCGTCTGGGCGATATGCTCCACCGCGAGCGTTTTGCCTCCAAGCTGGGTGAAGTGCTGGACTACCACAACTTCGTACTGGTCAACTACCACGGCGAACCGGCGGTAGACTTCCAGGAAGTGCTGGATAGCGCCATGCAGATGGCTGACGAGCTGCGCCCGATGGTGTGCGACACGGTCAGCATGGTGCATGACCTGCGCAAGGCCGGTGAGAATATCCTGTTTGAGGGCGCCCAAGGCTCGTTGCTGGATATCGACCACGGTACCTATCCCTACGTGACAAGCTCTAACACCACAGCTGGCGGCACGGCAACCGGTTCTGGTGTAGGCCCGCTCTATCTGGACTACGTACTGGGTATTACCAAAGCGTATACCACCCGCGTGGGTTCCGGACCGTTCCCCACGGAGCTGTTCGATGACCACGGCCGCCATTTGGCCGAACGAGGTCACGAGTTTGGTGCGACCACCGGTCGTCCGCGTCGCTGCGGTTGGTTTGATGCCGTCGCGCTACGTCATGCGGTACAGATCAACTCGGTTTCCGGTATCTGCCTGACCAAGCTTGACGTACTTGATGGCCTGGAAAATATTCGTGTCTGCGTAGGTTATCGCAGCAAAGATGGCGAAGTGCTGGACAACCCGGTTGATTCTGAAGGCTACGAAGCCGTCGAGCCGCTGTACCAGGATCTGCCGGGCTGGAAAGAGTCGACCCTGGGTGCTAAAAACGTTGATGATCTGCCGGCTAATGCGCGTTCTTACATCAGCTTTTTGGAAGAGCAGGTGGGTACCAGCATCGATATTATTTCAACCGGTCCGGATCGCGTTGAAACCATCGTGCTACGCAACCCGTTTGATAGCTAATTCCGCCTTTGCGGTAGGTTATAAATAGTCACAAACGTAGTTGTGTAAAAGTAGTACGAAAGTAATGAGGGGCGCCTAGGCGCCCCTTTTGCGTACTTATACCCAAGCGTTTAAAAGTCGATGCCGCGACGAGCCTGCAAACCATTATTGAAGGCGTGGCGAATTTCCTGCATTTCCGTCACCGTGTCTGCCATGGCAACAAGCTCGCGGTGTGCGTTACGCCCGGTGATGATCACGGTCTGTTCACGGGGGCGATTTTCAAGCGCCGTCTTGACGGTTGCGATATCCAGGTAGCCGAATTTAAGCATGTAGGTAATTTCATCCAGCACGACAAGGTAGGTGTCGGGATCGGCCAGCATACGCTCGGCTTCTTTCCATACCGCTTGGCAAGCCAGGGTGTCGGCTTCACGGTTTTGTGTCTCCCAGGTAAACCCTGTTGCCATAATGACCACCTCCAGATTGGGGTCCGCTTCCAGGCGATTGCGCTCACCACACTCCCATAAGCCTTTAATAAACTGAATAACACCCACTTTATAGTCATAGCCCAACGCGCGGGTCACTGTGCCCCAGGCCGCGGTCGTTTTACCTTTACCATTCCCGGTGTTTATCAACAGCAAACCACGCTGCTCGGTTGCGCTGGCGATTTTCTCATCCACGTGATTTTTAAGCTTTTCCATTGATGCTTTATGACGCGTATCGCGATCTGTCATGGTTACTCCTTCACCCTGCGTGTCGATTCAAGCGCCAAGTAGCGTACGGCATCTCACACGCAATGCGAATAAAAGTGAGTGAAATTTGTACAGTATGTAAGGTTTCACCCCAGGCGCATTAAAATTTTTAGCAGTAATTGACAACAGGATTGGCCGGTAGGGGGCTAGCTGCTCTAAAATAATGGGTCATGTCTTGTTAGGATAAATGCCATGCCCTCTTTTGATATTGTGTCTGAATTCGATCAGCACGAAGCTCTGAACGCTATCGATCAAGCAAACCGTGAAGTTCAGTCGCGCTTTGATTTTAAAGGTGTTGATGCAAGCTTTGCCCTTGAAGGTGAAAAAGTACAGCTGGAAGCCCAAGTTGATTTTCAGCTTAAGCAGATGCTGGATGTACTGCGTGGCCGGTTAATCGCCCGGGGCATCGATGCGCGCTGCATGGATGTCAAGGACCCCGAGCTTTCCGGGGTAAAGGCGCGTCAGGAAGTTGTGTTAAAGCAGGGGTTGGATGCGGCAGAAGCCAAGGATGTGGTCAAGCGTATCAAGGCCAGCAAGCTTAAAGTACAGGCGCAGATCCAGGGCGAAAAAGTTCGCGTGACGGGCAAAAAGCGCGACGACTTACAAAGCGTTATGGCACTGCTGCGTGGCGAAGAGGGCCCTGAACTGCCGCTGCAGTTTGATAACTTCCGCGATTAAGTCCTATCACGTGTAGGGGCATACGTTGCCCCGGTTATCGCCTACTATCAATTATCGTTCATTACAGGAGCCAAGCACTATGTCTGATCCGCAGCCGGTTTATTTAAGCGACTATCAGCCGCCCGCCTACCGAGTTACCCATACCGAGCTGACGTTTGATCTTGACCCTGCCGCCACCCGCGTAAAAGCACGATTATTGATGGAGCGTAACGACGAGGTAAGTGACCAGGCGCCATTGGTGCTCAACGGCGAGCATCTGGCGCTGATCTCGTTAGCCATAGACGGCACGCCGCTAAGTAACGCCGATTACCAGCTGGATGAAAAAAACTTGTGCATCCCTAAAGTGCCGGCATCCTTTAGCCTTGAAAGCGAAGTAGAAATTGCGCCCAGCACCAACACTGCTCTTGAAGGTCTTTATCAGTCGAGTGGTATGTACTGCACACAATGTGAAGCGGAAGGCTTTCGGCGTATTACCTTCTATCCAGATCGCCCTGATGTTATGGCGACCTTTACCGTTACGGTGATTGGTGATCAAGAAAGCGAGCCCGTTTTGTTGGCCAACGGTAATCCCGTGGACAGCGGTAAGCTTGAGAATGGCCGTCATTTTGCAACCTGGGAAGATCCGCACCCCAAACCGTGTTACCTGTTTGCACTTGTTGCAGGCAATTTACACAAGGTCGAGGATCACTTTTCGACCATGAGCGGGCGTAACGTCACGCTGCAAATCTGGGTCGAAAAAGACAATCTGGATAAAACCGAACACGCCATGGCCTCGCTCAAGCGTTCAATGGCGTGGGATGAGCAGACCTATGGCCGTGAATACGACCTTGATCTGTTTATGATCGTGGCGGTCAGCGATTTCAATATGGGCGCGATGGAGAATAAAGGGCTTAATATCTTTAACTCCGCTGCCGTGTTGACGCACCCGCATACCGCCACCGATGCAACCTTCCAAAATGTTGAAGGCATTGTGGCGCATGAATATTTTCATAACTGGTCGGGCAATCGCGTTACCTGTCGAGACTGGTTCCAGCTGTCATTGAAAGAGGGATTCACCGTCTTTCGTGATCAGTGTTTCTCCGCCGATACTAATTCAGCGCCGGTAAAGCGGATTCAGGACGTATCGTTTTTCCGTACGGCGCAGTTTGCCGAGGATGCAGGGCCCACAGCGCATCCAGTTCGCCCGGATCATTTTATTGAAATCACCAATTTTTACACCCTGACGATTTACGAAAAGGGCGCTGAAGTCGTGCGCATGCTGTGCAATCTGGTGGGGTGGGACAATTTCCGGCGCGGCGCCGATCAATACTTTGACCGCTTTGACGGCCAGGCCGTCACCATCGAAGACTTCGTGGGCTGCATGGCGGATACCTCCGGTGAAGATCTAAGCCAGTTCATGCGCTGGTATGCACAGGCGGGCACTCCAGAAATCGATGCCCACGGCAAATATGACTATGTAAAGAGCGAGTATCATTTAACGCTTCGTCAGCGTACCCCGGCGACGCCTGGGCAAGCCACCAAACAGCCGCTGCATATTCCGGTACGTATGGGGCTGGTGGGTACCAAGTCTGGCCAGGATTTGGCGCTTACTTTAGAAGGCGAGACGCTGGGTAAAGACGCCGTCATTCATCTGCGTGATAACGAGCAGACCTTTGTGTTTACCGATGTCGCCGAGGCGCCTGTGCCCTCGCTGCTGCGTGATTTCTCCGCCCCTGTAAAGCTGCATTTCCCCTATTCGCGTGAAGAGCTGGCGTTTCTGCTCACCCACGACAGCGACGGCTTCAACCGCTGGGATGCGGGGCAGCGCTTGGCTATGCTGGCGTTGGATGATTTGATTGCCGCGCACCGTAATGGCGTTGAAAAAGTCATGGATGCCCGCGTTATCGAAGCGTTTAGAACACTTCTGACAGGGTCGGTTTCCGATAAAGCGGTACTCGCGGAAATGCTCACGCTGCCATCTGAGGCCTATATTGCCGAGCAGCAGCCCATCGTGGATGTCGATGCGATTCACGCCGCTCGGGAATTTGTACGCCAGTCGTTGGCGTTGGCGCTTCGCGATGAGTTTGTTGCCACGTTTGAAGCCAATCGCTCAGATGAGCCTTATGCGCCGACACCTGAACAAATTGCCCAACGTAGCCTCAAAAACATAGCGCTTAGCTATTTGATGTCGATTGAAGATGAGCAGGCTATCGCATTTTGTCAGGCGCAGTTTGCTGCTGATCATAATATGACCGATGTGCGTCATGCGTTAACCCTGCTTGTACACAGCGATCGCGACGATTTATCCTCGCCCGCTTTAAAAGCCTTTGGCGAAAAGTGGGCGCATGATCCGTTGGTGATGGATCAGTGGTTTACGATCCAGGTGACGCGGCCCCAGAGCGATGTGCTGGAGCGCGTACAGTTCTTGATGCAGCATCCGGCGTTTTCCATCAAGAACCCCAATAAAGTGCGTGCGCTGATAGGTGCTTTTGCGCAAAATCGAATCAACTTCCACCGTTTGGATGGGCAAGGGTACGCATTACTCGCCGATGTGGTTATTGAGCTCAATCGCTTGAACCCTGAAATAGCGGCGCGGCTTATTACCCCATTAACGCGCTGGCAGCGGTTTGATGAAGCGCGCCAGTCATTAATGCGTACTCAGCTTGAGCGTATCAAGCAAGAGCCACTATCTTCTAATGTGTACGAGGTAGTCGAAAAAGCGCTGGCATAAACCTTACCAGCGACTCAACCATGAAAGGGAATACATTGGTGAAAGACTTACAACAGCGTTTTTTACTTATTGTAAATGGTAAGTCAGCCGGGAACCCGGCATTGCGTGAAGCCGTTGAAGAGCAGCGGGAGGCAGGGATGCCTATTACCGTTCGCTCGACCTGGGAGGGCGGTGATGCAGCCCTTTTTGCCGAGCAGGCCGCCGACATGGGTATTACCCATGTTATTGCCTGTGGTGGCGATGGCACTGTCAATGAAGTGGTGAACGGGCTGATGCGCGTTCCTCATGACAAGCGTCCTGCACTGGGGATCGTTCCATTAGGCAGCGCCAACGACTTTGCAACCTCCACGGGCCTTCCTTTAGAGCCTGGCCCTGCCTTGGCGGCGGCCAGAAACTTAACGTCCTATCCGATCGATATCGTTCGGGTCACGGCTGAAGCGAATGACAAAAGCGTCACTCAGTATTACGTCAATATGACGACCGGCGGGTTTGGTGCGGAGATAACGTCGACAACGCCGAAAACCCTCAAGCGTATGCTGGGCGGAGGCGCTTACTCTTTAATGGGAGCGCTTAAAGCCTGGCGGCATCGCAGCTATCGGGGCACCTTGCACTGGGGTGACAAAGAGCAGGACGCCTCGCTGCTTTTATTGGCCCTGGGTAACGGGCGGCAATCCGGCGGTGGGCAAGTGCTTGCCCCGCGTGCCAAGCTTGATGATGGTCGTTTGGACGTACTGCTGGTGAAAGACTTCAGCTCCGTGACAGAGCTACCTAGGCTGATTAACGAACTGCAGAACTTTCCGGCTGAAGGTGAGTACGTGCGTTATTTTACAACGAGCCAGTTTACCGTCACTACTCGACGTGAGGATCCTGCCTGGCCGTTAACACTGGATGGCGAGGCGTGCCACTACGATCGTTTTTGCGCTGAGGTAGTCCCATTGGCACTGCGCGTATTATTGCCTGAGGACTGCCCGCTATTATCGGCAAACGATCGACACTGATTCGGCACTGATCTCGCCACCCTTTAAAAGTTTTTTAAGGAGAGGGATTGAATGACAAATCGTTTATGGCTGCCTGCGCTTGCCGCATTAGCACTGTTACTTAGCGCATGTGGCGATTCTCAAGAAGAGTCCAGCGTGACGCTTGATGAACCCTCGTCGGTTTCTGATGATGAGGTCGTGCAAGAGGAAGAAGCGCCTGCAGCGGCTGAGAATGCTGCCGAGATGCCAAGCCCAGATGAGGTAGAAGATGATATTGAGTCGCGTCAGGCTGCAGAGGAGCTTGAACGAGCAGAAGCGCTTCGCAGCGATACCCAGGAAGACCCGGTTAGCGCTGATGAGCCTCTGCAGGAAGTAGAGGCAAATGAGGATACGTTGGCAGCCGACCCCGATGATGTATTGGAAGAGGGCGGCGCGATGCCTGGGGAAGCGACCCGTTCCGATGTGGATCAGATGATCGAGGAAACCGAGCAGCGTTTCGAGGAAGCTCAGCGTCGGTTGAATGAGCAGTTTGAAGAAGTAGAGCAGCAGTCGGTTGAGCCGGATGCTTTTGATGAAGATACGTTCTCGACCGACTGGGAAGTGGAAAGCAGCCTGCCCGAAAACCCACGGCTGGAAGATAACCTGGAAGCGACCGATGTTGACGCCCTGATTGAAGACACCGAGCGTCGGTTTGAGGAAGCCCAGAAGCGTCTTGAAGAGCAGTTCAAAGAAATCGAACGTGAACATGATGATAGCCGTAGCCGCGGCGCTATTCTGAGTGAAGACGCAGACGCAGACGCAGACGCAGACGCAGACGCAGACGCAGACGCAGACGCAGACGCAGACGCAGACGCAGACGCAGACACAGCAGAAACGACTAATCAGACTAATTAATCAGTAGGTAAGCAAGCACAAAAAAGGCCCGCCTAGGCGGGCCTTGCTACATTCGGCTGCTTTTAGGCAAGACGAATGTTAGACGCCTGAAGGCCTTTTTTACCCTGAGTTACCTCAAAGCTGACTTTCTGACCATCCTGCAGGGTCTTGAAGCCTTCAGCCTGAATTTCTGAGAAGTGGGCAAAAAGGTCGTCGCTGCCATCATCAGGAGAGATGAAGCCATAACCTTTTGTATCGTTGAACCACTTGACTGTACCAGTTGCCATTGTCGTTTCCTTAACGTGCTTATAATTAGGCGGGCAGACATACTGTCTGCCCGCCAAAATCAATGTAGATGCAAAAAAACGGGTCGTCCAGTGACGATCTAACGTTTCTTTATTCCTTATCGAGTGCGCCTGTATGTCGCCAGTAAGCCTGTTGGATTCGCAGTTTGTGCCTTTTTTGATCGCTATTACGCTGCTATCAATTACCCCTGGAGTGGACACCTTGCTTGTCATCCGCAATACCGCGCGGGGAGGAATTCGCGACGGCGTGGCCACGAGTATTGCGATCTGCTGTGGGCTATTTGTCCACGCGACGATTTCGGCGCTGGGCATTTCGCTGATTCTGCTGCAATCGGCCTGGGCATTTCATGTGCTGAAGCTTGCGGGGGCGGGCTATCTGGTATGGCTGGGTATCACAAGTCTCATGGCCGCTCGGCGCGGGCAGCCCTTGCCAGTTAAGGGCGCCATGGGTGCTGTGGCGCCTGTTTCGCTCTGGCAGCCGATTAAAGAGGGCGTGCTCTCCAACGTGCTTAACCCCAAAACCGTCATTTTCTATATGGCTTTTTTGCCGCAGTTTATCGCTCCAGGCGACCCGGCATTAATCAAATCACTGTGGTTGGCAGGCGTGCACTTTGTGATTGCCAATATCTGGCAAATTGGCGTGGTGTTCATGGTGGGAGGTGCCAGCCGATGGCTTGCCAGCGTGCGCTTTGCAAAGACGCTAAATGCCGCCACGGGGGCCGTGCTGATTGCGTTTGGGGTGCGCCTGGCGTTGGAACAGCGCCCGATTTAGCCGGGCGCTTTGATCCAGGTGTTTTCAATCGATGTGCTAGCGGCGGGCTAGCAGTGCTCGGTCGTAACGTACCTGCTGTTCGTTTTCATTGAGTAGTGTAACGCCTTCGCTGTTGCCGCCATTGGCCAGGCTTTCAAAAATCACCCGGTAGCTGAGCACCGCCTGTACATAGTCACGCGTTTCACGAAAGGGAATGCTTTCGACAAATAAATCAAACGATTCCATGCCGTTGCCCAGCCACTGATCCACACGCCCTGGGCCCGCGTTATAAGCGGCGGCAGCGGCCAGTCGGTTGCCTTGGTAGCGGTTCAGCTTATCGCGCAGGTAGGTGCTGCCTAAGCGAATATTAAGCTCTGGATCCAGAACGCCGTACGGGCCAGGGTCATTGATACCCAACTGGCGGCTTACCAGGCTTGCGGTACCCGGCATGAGCTGCATTAAGCCGCGTGCGCCAGCGGGGGACAAGGCCTCAGGGTTGTATGCGCTTTCCCGACGGGTAATCGCCATCAGCAGGTAAGGGTCAACGCCGGTTTGGCGGCCCCAGTGTAAAAAGCTATCCCGATAAGCCTCAGGGAAGCGCCAATCAAGGGCGTCCCACATGCCGCCTGCAATAGTGGTCTGCACTAAGCGCGCATGCCACTGTTGATGTGCGGCATAATCAGCCAGCGCGCGCGCCTGCTGAGGAGAGCCGTTTTGCACTGCATACAACCACTCGCTATTCGCCAAGCCGTCTTCACCAATACGCAGCAAGGCTTCGGTACGCTGTACCACGGGAAGCCTTGCGGTATGCTCGCGCGAGGCTTCGTCAAAACGGTTGCGTTCAAGATTCAACTGGTAAGGCTGGCCGAGTTTTTCGGCCGCCGCAAAGCCGAAAAAGCTTCGATCAGTGGCGGCCTGACGGTAGCGGGCCATCGCTGCTTCCTGATTACCCAGTTGCTCATTGGCACGCGCCAGCCAATACTGCCAGCGGCTATTTTCCTGTTGGCTTGCCGGCATTTCGGCTATCCAGTGCAGTACGTCCTGCCACTGGCGTTCGGCCAAGGCACGACGCACACGAAGTTCCAGAACGCGCTCGCTTTCCAGGGAGGGGAGTACGCTATCCACCCAGCCTAAGGTGCCGGGCACTTCGCGCACCAGAGCGTAAAACGCAAGCTCTTCTTCAATGACCTGCTGGTCGCTGGGAAGCAGGTTCAAACCCTGGGCCATGGTTTGCCAGGCGCTGAGCGCTGCGGGCGTATCTTCTCGGGTAAAGCGCTGCATGGCGGCCTTGTAAAAACTCGCCGTGGCCGCACACTCAGGTCCGAGGCAAGCAGGCGCCGACGTGACTGCTCGAATGTTGGCGTCAACGTTATCCGCAGTTTCGACAGCAGTTTGCCATTGGCTATTAAGCTGCCCATTTAAATAGGCTGACAAGCGGCCTTCACCGGCCTGCCAGGCAAGCATTTTACGTTCCCAGATAGCCGTTGAATCAATAGTGCCATTGGCACGCAGGCGATTAAACAGCGGGTCGCACGCATCAGGTTGCGATTTGCCCTCAAGCCATAGCGCAAGCCCTGCAGTGGCCGACTGTTGCGGCTGAGAGTCCAGCAGTGCCGTGTAGTAGTAACACTGACGGGCCGTGCCCGCGGGCTCGCCATCGGCAATGCTCAGCAGATCGCTATAGCGCCCGGAGTTGCCGTACTTCGCGATGGCCTGACCGCGCAGCCACTCCGAAAGCGGCGAGTCGCTATGCTGGTCGATAAAGCCTTGCACCTGAGCGGGCGAGACGTTGGGTAACCGGTTGCGCAGCCGGTGATACTCGACATAGCCACTCAGAATATGGCCTTCAATGGCGCGCTCATCAACGCGGCTCCATTGCTCTTGTCGAGCCGCTTCCAGCGCATCGCGCATCGCGCTGTCGGAGGCGGCCCAGGACGCCGTGGGTATGCTTACCAGTAGCGCCGCGCAAAGGGTGCGAAAAGGGGATTTGAATGACGATGCCTGCATGACACTCTCTCTTGATCGCTAACGGATTAACAGCCGCTATAGTGAACTAAATGGATAAAAATTGTTCAGACAATCGTGACACTTGGAGGATTCAATTACGATGGCCCGATTATCCACTTGGTGGTTATTTCGTCGACTTAAGTCCCGAGTTTGGGCGGTAAAGCGTATTGGACGAGCCTTAAAGCTGTTTATCCCCATGACGCGTGATGTGGTCAGTGGCCGCTTTCGTCCCATCCCCTGGTCTGCGTTTGGCATGATGGCGCTCGCGCTTGCCTATCTTGCAATGCCGTTCGATTTAATCCCAGATTTTCTCGTATTCATAGGCCTGGTTGACGATGTCTTGATTGTCGGCTGGCTGCTTAATCGTATCGATCAACGCCTGGCGGATTACCGTGCCTGGAAAGACGGTGATATCGATATTGCGACTTCTCAACACTCACCTTCTTGAAATCGCTCTGCTTATCCCCATATTCACTTCACAGATTTTTCGTTCCTGTCTCACGCTAGACAGGAACACTAAACAAACGTGATTGATGAGGGCTAAGCGCATGACAACGGCGACTCACGAAGAGACGTTAGGCTTCCAGACGGAAGTTAAGCAACTTCTCAACCTGATGATTCACTCCCTGTATTCAAACCGGGAGATTTTCTTACGCGAGCTTATCTCTAACGCCGCGGATGCCTGCGATAAATTACGCTACGCCGCACTGGATAACGATGCGCTGTACGAAGGCGATAGCGAGCTGCGCATTGAAATCGAGCATGATCGCGAAGCCAATACCGTGACGCTGCGTGATAACGGCATTGGCATGAACCGCGAGGACGTCATCGCTAACCTGGGTACGATTGCGCGCTCCGGCACGGCGGAGTTTCTTAAGCAGATGTCCGGCGAGCAGCAAAAAGATGCCAAGCTTATCGGACAGTTTGGTGTCGGCTTCTACTCAGGCTTCATCGTCGCTGACGAAGTCGCCGTGCGTACCCGTAAAGCCGGTACCGACGCATCAGAAGGCGTTGAGTGGCGCTCCAAAGGTGAAGGCGAATTCACCGTTGCCGATATTGAGCGTGAAGTTCACGGCACCGAAATTATTCTTCACCTGAAAGACGACGCCAAAGAGTTTGCCGACGATTATCGTCTGCAAAGCTTGGTGCGCAAGTACTCTGATCATATTGAAGTGCCGGTGCGCATGCCCAAGACTGAAACTGCCAAAGACGATGAAGGCAACGACATCGAAGGCAGCGAAGTGACCACTTGGGAAACCGTTAACGAAGCCACCGCACTCTGGGCGCGCCCCAAGAGCGAGGTTTCTGATGACGAGTACAAGGCATTTTACAAGCACGTTGCCCACGACTTTAGCGACCCGCTTACCTGGAGCCATAACAAGGTAGAAGGCAAGCTTGAGTACACCAGCTTACTGTACGTGCCGGGCCGTGCGCCGTTTGATATGTACGAGCGTGACGGCGCCCGTGGCGTCAAGCTTTATGTCCAGCGCGTGTTTATCATGGACGACGCTGAGCAGTTCCTGCCGCTTTACCTGCGCTTTATCAAAGGCGTGCTGGATACGCGCGACCTGTCGCTCAACGTCTCCCGCGAGCTTCTCCAGCAGGATCCCAAGGTCGACAAGATCAAAGGGGCGCTTACCAAGCGTGCGCTGGATATGCTTAAAAAGCTGTCCAAAGAAAGCGAGCAGTATCAGACGTTCTGGAACACGTTTGGTAGCGTGTTGAAAGAAGGCCCGGGTGAAGACGCCGCCAACCGCGAGAAAATCGCTGGCCTGCTGCGCTTTGCGTCCACCCATACCGATACGTCGGTCCAGGAGCAATCGCTCGCTGACTACGTCGAGCGGATGAAAGAAGGCCAGAAGAAGATTTACTACGTGGTGGCGGATAGCTTCAATGCTGCGAAAAACAGCCCGCACCTGGAAATCTTCCGTAAGAAAGGCATCGAAGTACTGCTGCTGTCTGACCGTATCGATGAGTGGCTGATGAGCCACCTGACCGAGTTTGACGGTAAATCCTTTGCAGATGTGGCCAAAGGCGAGCTGGACCTTGGCGACGTGGAAGATGAAGCCGAGAAAAAAGCTCAGGAAGAAACTGCCAAGGCCAAGGAAGATCTGGTCAAGCGGGTAAAAGAAGCGCTGAGCGACGGTGTGCAGGAAGTTAAAGTTACGCACCGGTTAACCGATTCGCCAGCCTGTGTGGTACTGCCTGAGCATGAGATGGGTTACCAGATGCGCCGCATCATGGAAGCCGCCGGACAGCCGCTGCCTGAAGTGAAGCCCATTTTGGAGCTTAACCCGGAGCACCCACTGGTCGCCCGTCTTGAAAGCTCGGAAGGTGATCTGTTTGGGCAGCTAGCGCATATTTTGCTGGATCAGGCGATCATTGCCGAAGGCGGTCATTTGGATGACCCCGCCGCTTACGTTAAGCGCCTGAATAGCGTATTGACCGCTTAACACGACGCGTTTGAAAAATAACGGCCCGTTTGGATTCCCAGGCGGGCCGTTTGTGTTAAGAAAATAGGTCGTTAGTTTTGGTAAAATAGTTAGTACGCTTTCATGAGACTTTAGGACATCCTTATGGCTGAGCAGCAAATCAAGGTCGCGGTGCTGGGTGGGGGCAGTTTTGGCACTGCCTTGGCAAGCATCGCGGCGGATAACGGTGCCCATGTGCGTCAATGGATGCGCGATGAAGCGCTCGTGGCGCAAATTAATCAGGAGCATCGCAATGGCCGCTATTTGCCTCACTACGCGATTAACCCTGCGGTTCAGGCCACAACCGATTTGCGCTCGGCGTTAGAAAACGCTGAGCTGGTATTGATTGCGATCCCCTCAAAAGCATTTCGTAGCGTGGTCCAGGCCGCAAAGCCGTGGCTCACGGCGCAACAAATTCTCGTAAGCACCACTAAAGGCATTGAGCAGGACAGCTTTTTGCTCATGAGTCAGGTGCTAAGCGAGGAGACCGGTTTTACCCATATCGGGGTGATCGCCGGGCCTAATCTGGCGTCTGAAATTGCCGACAAGCAGCTAACCGCCACGGTGATTGCCAGCGCCGATGCACTTACCCGTACCCGGGTACAGCAGGCGCTGGGCTGCCGCTATTTTCGCGTGTATGCCAGTGATGACCGCCATGGCGTCGAGCTAGGCGGAGCACTTAAAAATATTTATGCAATTGCCGCCGGCATGGCCGCAGCGTTGGGCATGGGCGAAAACACCCGCAGTATGCTGATGACCCGGGCGCTGGCGGAAATGAGCCGCTTCGCCGTGGCGGAAGGCGCTAACCCGATGACCTTTTTGGGCTTGGCGGGAGTCGGCGATCTTATTGTTACCTGCTCGTCCAATCTTTCGCGCAATTACCGAGTGGGCTATGCCATGGGTGAAGGGCGCAGCCTGGAAGACGCTATCGCTGCCCTGGGCCAGGTAGCTGAAGGCGTCAATACGGTTAAGCTGGTATGCGCCAAGGCGAAAGAGCTGGGCGTCTATATGCCGCTTGCTGAAGGGCTTTATCATGTCTTGTTCGATGGTGTTCCTGCGCAGGATATGGCACGCACCCTCATGATGGGCGAGCAGAGCAGCGACGTGGAGTTCATTCTGCCCCGTGAAGCCGTGCAGCAGGCGCATCTGGATAATCGAGGCTGGCATGAGTAGCTTATTGATTATGCGCCACGGGGAGGCCGCGCCAGGCTTTCCTGATAGCCAGCGGATACTGACGCCGCAGGGTGAAAGCGAAGCCGCTGGCATGGCGCGTTGGCTGGCGGCGCGTAGGGCGAAAGGGGAGCTTGCCTTGCCCAGTCTTTACGCAAGCCCCTATGCGCGCGCCCAGCAGACGGCGGGTATTATTGCTGATGCGTTGGGTTGTCCGCTCAATACGCTGGACTTTATCACGCCCGAGGACGACCCGGCCGAGGTATGTGATTGGCTGTTAACTCAGCCGGAAAGCGCGCTTATCATGTTGGTCAGCCATATGCCGCTGGTAGGCAATCTGACGGAGCTGCTGGTAGACGGTAGGTTTGGGCAGGGATTGGGCTTCGCTACTGCAGGCGTTGCTGAATTAGAGGCGGACGTTTGGGCGGCGGGCTGCGCGCAGCTAAAGCGCTATACGCCACCCAGCCAACTGGCTTAGCGTTTATCTGGCAACCAGAGTGCGACACTGACTAAAACGGGCGGCCCAAGGGCCGCCCGTTTTTTACGTGAACACGATATCTGTTGGCTTACAGCAGAGCGTCAAGCTTCGCTATCAGCACGCCGTTAACCTGCTGGGGGTTTGCCGTGCCGCGTGAGGCTTTCATCACCTGACCCACAAAGTAGCCGATCATCTTGCCGCGTTTCTCAGGCTCGGCATCACGATACTGGGCCACCTGGGCCGGGCTTTCGGCAATCACCTGGTCGATCATGGCTTCAATCGCACCAGTGTCCGTGACCTGCTTGAGGCCTTTAGCTTCGATGATTGCATCGGCATTTTCGCCTTGGCCGTTCCACAGCGCCTGGAAGACCTGCTTCGCGGCTTTGCCATTGATCGTGCCGTCAATCACCCGGCTTAGCAGGCCACCCAGCTGGCGCGCCGAGATTGGGCTATTCGTGATGCTCAGGTTCTCACGGTTGAGCGCGCCGGAAAGCTCGCCCTGCACCCAGTTGGCGGCCTGCTTGGCATCACCACACACGTGATGCACTTCCTCGAAGAACTCAGCCATTTCCCGACTGGCCGATAGCACGGCGGCATCGTAAGCAGAAAGGCCCAATTCACTTTGGAAGCGCTCGCGTTTGTCGGCGGGCAGTTCGGGCAGCTGGCTGCGCAAGTGATCCAGGTAGGCTTCATCGAGCACGACCGGAAGCAGATCCGGGCAAGGGAAGTAGCGATAGTCGTTAGCTTCCTCTTTGGTACGCATGCTGCGAGTTTCGTCGCGTTCAGGATCGAACAGGCGTGTCTCTTGAACCACCGTGCCGCCATCTTCAATCAGCTCGATCTGGCGCTCTACTTCAAACGCGATCGCGCGCTCGACAAAACGGAACGAGTTGACGTTCTTGATCTCGGCCCGCGTACCAAAAGCTTCCTGCCCTTTGGGGCGTACCGAGACGTTGACGTCGCAGCGCATGGAGCCTTCGGCCATGTTGCCATCGGAAATGCCCAGATAGGTCACGATGGCATGGATCGCCTTGAGATACGCCACCGCTTCCTTGGCGCTGCGCATGTCCGGCTCGGAGACGATTTCCAGAAGCGGCGTGCCGGCACGGTTAAGGTCGATACCGGTCATGCCCAGGAAGTCTTCGTGCAGCGACTTGCCGGCATCCTCTTCCAGGTGGGCGTGGTGAATGCGAATACGCTTGGTGGTGTCGTCATCCAGCGTGATATCCACGTCACCCGGGCCGACGATGGGGTGGTACATCTGGCTGGTCTGATAGCCCTTGGGCAGGTCAGCGTAAAAGTAGTTTTTACGATCAAACACCGATACTTCGGCGATATCGGCATGTACCGCCAGGCCAAACTGAACGGCCATGGCTACGGCCTGCTCATTGAGTACCGGCAATGTCCCGGGAAGCCCCAGATCAACCGCACACGCCTGGGTGTTGGGCTCAGCGCCAAAGGCGGTTGAGGCGCCGGAAAAAATCTTGGAACGGGTCGCGAGCTGAACGTGGACTTCAAGCCCAATTACGGTTTCCCATTGCATTAGGCGTTCTCCTCGGCGAAAGCAGGAAGTTGAAGGTGCCAGTCAGTCGCTTGCTGGTACTGATGCGCCACGTTTAAAAGCTGCGCTTCGGCAAAATGTGTGCCCAGAATCTGTAGACCTATCGGGCGGCCACCTGCAAAGCCTGCTGGAACGCTGATGCCGGGAATACCCGCCAGGTTCACAGCGATGGTGTAGATATCCTGCAGATACATCGAAACCGGGTCTTTTTTGGCGCCCAGGTCAAATGCCGGGGTCGGCGAGGCCGGGCCCATGAGCACGTCAACGTCTTCAAAAACGTCGAGGAAGTCCTGGCGAATCAGGCGGCGTACTTTTTGCGCTTTGGTGTAGTAAGCGTCAAAGAAGCCTTCTGACAGGGTATGGGTGCCAATCAGAATCCGCCGCTTGACCTCTTCACCAAAGCCTTCCGCGCGGCTGCGCTTGTAAAGATCGATCAAATCGACCGGCTCTTTACAACGATGACCAAAACGCACGCCGTCGTAACGCGACAGGTTGGAGGAAGCTTCCGCCGGGGCGATAACGTAGTAGGCCGGAATCGCATAGTGGGTATGCGGCAGGCTCACTTCGCGCACCGTTGCGCCTAATGATTCATATACTTTCACCGCATCGCGTACGGCTTGTTCTACGTCAGGGTCTAACCCGTCGCCAAAATACTCTTTCGGCAGGCCAATTTTAAGGCCTGAAAGGGGGGCGTTCAGCGTTTCGGTATAGTCCGGTACGCCGCGGGCAACGCTTGTTGAGTCGCGCACGTCGTGCCCGGCAATCACGTTCATCAGGTGGGCGCAGTCTTCGGCGCTGCGTGCCATTGGGCCCGCCTGGTCCAGGCTTGAAGCGTAGGCAATGATGCCGTAGCGCGAAACGCGCCCATAGGTGGGCTTCAAGCCGGTAATGCCGCAAAACGCCGCCGGCTGACGGATCGAGCCGCCGGTATCGGTACCCATGGCGGCCGGTACAAGGCCTGCGGCCACCGCCGCGGCACTTCCGCCGGAACTGCCACCCGGCACCGCGGTTAAGTCCCAGGGATTTTTAACCGCGCCATAGTGGCTGTTTTCATTGGAGGAGCCCATCGCGAACTCATCCATGTTGGTTTTACCCAAGCTGATGGTGCCTGCCGCGTTAAGCTTTTCAACGACTGTGGCATTGTAAGGGGCGATAAAATTATCCAGCATTTTGGAGCCGCAGCTGGTTTTTACATCGCGGGTACAAAAAATATCCTTGAGCGCCAGCGGAATGCCGGTAAGCAGGCCTGCGTTACCCGCGGCGCGCGCTTTATCAGCGTCTTCTGCTTGATTGAGTGCCTGTTCGCCGGTCACGGTAATAAAGCTATTGAGCGTGCCGTCGGCTTTCTCAATTTTTTGCAAATAGTGCGAGGTCAGCTCGCGACTGGAAAACTCACCACTTTTTAAGGCGGCAGCGAGTTGCGTTAAAGTTTTATCATGCATGACCCGAAAGCTCCGTTCGAGAACGAAAGAGAAGTGTAGAAACTGCGCCAGGAAAGCCCGGGACTTGCTTATTCAACAACACGGGGAACCAGATACAAGCCGTTTTCCACTGCCGGTGCACAGCGCTGAAACATGTCGCGCTGATTGGTTTCCGTGACTTCATCCGCACGCAGACGCTGGGTTGCGTCCAGCGGGTGAGAGAGTGGGGAAACGCCTTCAGTATCAATGCTTTGAAGCTGGTCGACCATGTCCAAGATGCGGCTTAGATCGTCGACAAAACCGGTGGCTTGGTCATCGCTGACGGCGAGTCGGGCCAGGTGTGCGGCCCGGCGCACATGAGATTCTTCAAGCGCCATGATCGAAAAGTCCTCGCTAAAACGTGATGGAACGTATTCCGCTTTGTGCGGTATACAGACTGTCATCGAAAAAATCGTCTTGTGTAGCAGACGTGGAAAATAGCCGCAAAAGGTACCACATCTTGGCCTTCACGGGCAGTGTTCAGCGCGACTCGTGCTTGCTGCCAGGGGGTTGCGGTGATACCGTTTGCATCCGCACAGGTTCCCGGTCTGCACTAGGTAACAACATCCATGTTCAAACGTTTGAGGGGGCTGTTTTCCAGCGATCTGTCGATCGACTTGGGTACGGCCAACACACTGATTTATGTACGCGGGCGTGGCATCGTTCTCGATGAACCGTCCGTAGTCGCCATTCGCCAGTCTGGCAATATGCGCAGCGTTGCATCGGTAGGTGCTGACGCAAAGCGTATGTTGGGACGCACGCCTGGCAATATTACCGCCATTAGGCCCATGAAAGACGGCGTGATCGCTGACTTTACTGTCACCGAGCAGATGCTTCAGCACTTTATTCGTAAAGTGCACCAAAGCACCTTCCTGACGCCTAGCCCGCGCGTACTGGTATGCGTACCGTGCATGTCAACGCAGGTTGAGCGGCGAGCGATCCGTGAATCGGCTGAAGGGGCTGGCGCCCGTGAAGTGTTCCTGATCGAAGAGCCAATGGCCGCGGCCATCGGTGCAGGACTGCCGGTTGAGGAAGCGCAGGGTTCCATGGTGGTGGATATTGGTGGTGGTACCACTGAAATTGCCATTATTTCGCTCAATGGCGTGGTCTATTCAGAATCGATCCGCGTAGGCGGTGACCGTTTCGATGAGGCGATCACCGCGTATGTGCGACGCCACTACGGCAGTTTGATTGGCGAAGCCACGGCTGAGCGAATCAAGGAAGAGATTGGCTGCGCCTACCCTGGTGGCGAACTGCGTGAAATCGACGTGCGCGGGCGTAATTTAGCTGAAGGGATTCCGCGTAGCTTTACGCTGAACTCCCATGAAATTTTAGAAGCGCTGCAGGAAACGCTTGGCTCGATTGTGGCCGCCGTTAAAAGCGCGCTTGAGCAGTCTCCTCCCGAGCTTGCCTCCGATATTGCGGAGCGCGGTTTAGTGCTCACAGGTGGCGGCGCACTGCTGCGTGATCTGGATAAGCTGATTGCCGAAGAAACCGGTTTGCCGGTGATCGTGGCAGAAGATCCGCTTACCTGTGTTGCGCGTGGTGGCGGTAAAGCGCTTGAAATGATCGATCAGCATACCTTTGAGCTGCTGTCGAGCGATTAATTTTTAGCGGTTTATCGCGGGGGATTGCCTATTAAACCGCTATTTTCACACGGGCCGCTGCCGGGTTACCGGCTGTTTTTTTGCGTGTTGGCGGCAAGCATTCTGATGTTTGTCGACCATCGTTTTACACGTATGGAAGACGTGCGCGCCCAAATGACGATGGTTGTTGCACCTATTCAATGGGTTGTTAGCGTGCCTAGCGACTTGTTGAATTGGGGTGCGCTTGCGCTGTCTGATCAACAGGCTTTGGTCGATGAAAATCGTCGACTGCGCGAGCAAATTTTGACGCTGTCTCATCGAGGCCAGAGGCTGGCTAATTTAACGGCTGAAAATACCGAGCTGCGTCAATTGCTTAAAGCCGGTGAGCGGCGTCATATTCCTTATATTACCGCTGAACTACTTTCGCTGGATAACGACCCGTTTAGTCATCAAATGGTGATTGATCGTGGGCATCGTAATGGGGCGTACGTAGGTCAGCCGGTCATCGATGCGTCAGGCCTTGTCGGGCAAGTAACCGCAGTGTCGGCGTACTCCAGCCGCGTACTGTTATTGGCCGATGCAAGCCACGCACTTCCGGTTCAGATTAACCGCAACGGCTTGCGCTTTATCGTGCAGGGAGCCGGGCGCTACGGTAGCGTTAATGTGCTCCATGTGCCTGATACGGCTGATATTCGTGAAGGCGACCTGTTAACCACATCGGGACTTGCAGGGCGTTTTCCGCCGGGGTATCCCGTTGCCAGGGTTACCGAGGTCTATCACGACCCCGGTCAGCCGTTTGCTCGGGTTACCGCTGAGCCGACGGCGCAATTGCAACGTGCCCGCCACTTCCTGCTGTTATTTCCACCGCCGCGTGAAGACGTCGACGACCCTATTTGGGATGAGTCAATGGATATCTCAGCCGAAGCGATACACGCTGCCCAGCGGCTTGCTCCCACCGATCCAGCTGATGCTCAGGAGGACCGCTAATGGCGCGTGTGCCTGTAGTGCCGCTGGTAGTGGTGTGGCTTAGCCTTGTCCTGGCGCTTTGCCTGCAAGTAATGCCGCTGGCGGAAGGATGGCAGGTATATCGTCCTGAATGGATCGGCTTGATGCTGATTTATTGGTGCATGCGTGCGCCAGATCGGGTGGGCGTCTTTCACGGGTTCGTGCTCGGGGTGCTGCTGGACTTGATCGAGGGCACATCGCTTGGTCAGCATGCGCTGATCTTATCGCTGTTAGCGTTTTTGTGCGCGCTGGTCTATCCGCGCTTTCGCGCCTACTCGCTGGTTCAGCAGTCGGTGCTCGTGCTGGTACTGCTTGGTTTGGTACAGCTGATCGAGCAGTGGCTGCGTACGTTGACCGGTGAGTTCTCGATACACCTATCCTTTTTAATACCGTCATTAATCAGTGCGTTTCTATGGCCGTGGTTAGCCACTATGTTTAAAGCGTTGGAACGACGCTTACTGGGGCCTTGATCATGCCGCCTGCGCTGGATACTACCTCATCACCTATGCTGTGTTTGGCGTCTGCCTCACCCAGGCGGCGCGATCTGCTGGCCTCTATTGGCGTCACGGTCAGCATTCTGCCCAGCCATGTGGACGAGACGCCCAAAACGGGTGAAGCTGCCAGGGCTTATGTAGAGCGCCTTGCCGTTGCCAAAGCCGAAGCGTCGGCGCCGCTCACATCACTACCTACGTTAGGCTCGGATACCGCGGTTGTGGTGGATGGCGTACTGTTAGGCAAACCCGTGGATGCAGATGACGCCGCCGCCATGCTTGCGCGCCTTTCCGGTCGATGGCATGAGGTGCTTACCGCGGTTGCCGTTACCGGCCCTAAGGGTGTGCTTTGCCGCTGCGTCACCACGCACGTAAGAATGCGCGAGATTTCCGCGCGTGAAATTGCCGCCTATTGGCAAACCGGTGAGCCTGCAGATAAGGCAGGCGGGTATGCTATACAGGGACTGGCCGCGATTTTTGTGGAAGAAATCAAGGGTAGCCACTCAGCCGTGGTTGGTTTGCCGCTTTATGAAACGGCGCAGTTGCTAAATCAGCAGGGGGTGCCTATTTGGATGGGGCATTATTACTCGCACACCTAGTCGTCGTCTCATTGCCTATAGACGGGCGTGAAATACGTGAACCGAGAAGGAATTTTGCATGAGTGGTGAAGTCCTCATCAATTTAACGCCCATGGAAACCCGCGTTGCGCTTGTTGAAAACGGCGTTTTACAAGAGGCGCTTATTGAGCGCTCAAGGCGGCGTGGGATCGTAGGCAATATCTACAAAGGCAGAGTGGTTCGTGTATTACCTGGAATGCAGGCTGCCTTTGTTGATATTGGCCTGGAGCGAGCAGCGTTTATTCATGCCCACGAGGTCATGCCTTCCGGCACCCCAAGCGACGAGCAGCAAACCATCGGGCAGTTATTGCACGAGGGGCAGGCGCTGGTTGTACAGGTAACCAAGGACCCGATCGGTACAAAAGGGGCGCGCCTTACCACGCATCTCTCAATTCCCTCGCGCTATCTGGTATATATGCCGGATTCTCCCCACCATGGCGTGTCACAGCGTATAGAAGATGAGCGGGAGCGCGAGCGCCTTAAAGCGCTGCTGGATACCAGTATTGCCGAGCAAACGCTGGAAGTTACCGGCGGCTTTATTGTACGTACGGCGGCAGAAGGTGTGGGGGATGAAGAGCTGGTAAGCGATATGCACTTTTTGCTGCGAATCTGGCGAAAAGTCGCCGAGCGCAAAATTACCGCGGCGCCATCCAGCGTTATTTATGACGATCTACCGCTATTTATGCGCACTTTGCGCGATGTGATGCGCGATGATATCGAAAAGGTGCGTATCGATTCGCGAGAGAACTTCGTCAAGTTAGTCGAGTTTGCCGAAGAGTTTATGCCCGATGCCGTGGATAGAATTGAGTACTATCCTGGCGAGCGGCCTATCTTTGATCTGTATAGCGTTGAAGATGAAATTCAAAAGGCCTTGGGACGCAAGGTACAGCTTAAATCGGGCGGTTATCTAGTTATCGACCCTACCGAGGCGATGACCACGATTGATGTCAATACGGGCGGCTATGTTGGGCATCGCAATCTTGAAGAGACTATTTTCAAGACCAATCTGGAAGCAGCCACCGCCATTGCTCGCCAGCTTCGCCTGCGCAATTTGGGCGGCATTATCATTATCGACTTTATCGATATGATAGAAGTGGAGCACCAGCGGCAGGTGCTGCGCGTGCTTGAAAAAGCGCTGGAGCGCGACCACGCCAAAACCAAGTGTACTGGGGTGACGGAATTAGGCCTGGTGCAGTTAACCCGCAAGCGTACCCGCGAAAGCCTTGAGCAGACGCTGTGTGAGGCATGCCCAACGTGTAGCGGGCGCGGAACGTTGAAAACACCCGAAACGATATGCTATGAAATTTTCCGTGAAATCCTGCGTGAAGAGCGGGCCTATAGTCCGGAAACCTATATGGTATTGGCGTCTCAGCCGGTCGTTGATCGCTTGCTCGATGAAGAGTCAGCGGCTGTCGCTGATCTAGAAACGTTTATCAACAAAACCATTCGCTTTCAGGTGGAGCAGCATTATTCACAAGAGCAGTACGATATTGTGTTGATGTGATTGTATGAAGATCCATTCTCTGACGCGTTGGAGCTTACTTCTGCTCGCCTGGGTTCTGGGCGTTCTTGCGGTTGTAGTGCTGCTTTTTAGGCTTGCGGTTAGTCAGGCGGATGCCTTGACGCCGCACCTTGAAAGCTGGCTGGAAGCCAAGATTGGCGTACCGGTGCACATAGAGAATCTTGTTGTTTCCATGGCCCGTAATGACCTGATTCTTAAGCTTGAAGGTTTTGAGGCTGAAACGCCCAGCGGGCAGGCGCTATTTTCACTGCAGCAAGCCGAACTACGCCTGGATATAGTGGCTTCGCTAGGCAATTTCCTACCCATTTTCAGTGATATCAGGCTTCATCAAACAGAATTCCACCTTTACCAGGGGCTTGAAGATCAGTGGCAATGGCCAGAACCGGCTCACTTACCCCTTGATATAGCACCTGAACCAGAGGTTGATTTAGCCACCATTGATGGCCTGACAGAGTGGCTGCTGCGTCAGCGTATCTGGATCGACGATACCCGTGTTGTGCTCCATGGCCAGCAGGACCGCGTCATACTGGAAGCCCCAACGTTACTCTTGACGGGCAACTCGCAAGGCACCAGCTTGCAGGGCACGGTGGATATTCTTTCTGCCGACCAGGAAGAAGCACCATCAATCCCGGCAGTGCAACTGCTGGCCGAAATGCAGCCGGGCAAACGTGGTATCGATGATTTTTCTGCCACGCTCTCCCTGGAAACGCAGTTTGATCAGCTTCTGGTATTGGCGGAAATGTTTCGTCCCGACCATGTCCCTTTTCTAGAGCAAATGGGCGGCGATGCTCGTCTATGGGGCCGCTGGTATGAAGGCCGCCTACAGGAGGCGCGACTGGCTGTCGATGTTCCTCAGCTGGTTTTGCGTCAGGATATCCAATACGCCGTATTAAAAAATATCCAGGCGCATGGCGAGTGGCAGCGCGATGGCGATGGCGGAGAAGCGTGGCTAAGAGGCAATGCGCAAAACGTTGAGTGGGCGCAGCCGGAAGGCGTCACCGAAGGGCCTGCGCTGCCGCACTATTGGTATCTTGCTCATCAGCCCGGCCAGTGGGAACTACGTACCAGCGCATTCGAGCTTGCCTCATTGACGGCATGGCGTGATTACGTTTTTCTCCCCGAATCGGTAACGCGTGTTTTGCAGACGCTGGCTCCCCGAGGCCAGGTACAGGGGTTGCGCCTGGGCCAGAATGAAGGCCGCTGGGGGGTCGATGCGGCATTAACCAATGTGGAAGTATCGCCCTGGCAGCAGGCACCCGGTGGCGGGCCTGTGGATGCCTGGGTACAGGCGCGAGATTTTCGTGGGCGTGTCACGTTCAATAGCGCTGGCCGAAGCACCCTGTATTTCCCCGACCTGTTTCTCGTTCCCATGCAGCTTCAAAGCGCAGAAGGCGTGGTGGAGTGGGTCTACGACGGCCCCAGAACCATGATAAGTGGACGTCAGCTCAATGTGGATTGGGATGATGCCCAGGTAAGCGGTGGTTTTGGTTTGATCGCTAGTGAGAATTCGGGCCAGTTTGGACTGGATATCAATTTTGCCAACGTGGACGCTTTGGATCGCCCGCTGGCGCAATGGCTGCCGCTCAACGCTTTCGATGAGGAGCTGCGCACCTGGCTGCTTGACGATATCGGTGGCAAAGTGCCCAATGGCTCGCTCAAACTTAGCCTGCCGCTTGGCGGGGGCGTGACCGCTGATGATATATCTGCAACGCTTGCTCTGAGCGTTATTGAGGGGCATCTGCCCATTGCCCCCGATTGGCCACGTCTTGAAGAGGTGCAGGGGCGGTTGAAGTGGCAGAACCAGGTGCTTGAAGCCCACATCGACCATGCGCAAAGCCATGGGGTAACAGCTTCTCAAGGCGAGCTGGTCATGGAGGATGAAACGCTCAACGTATCGGGGAATTTGCAGAGCGATGGGGCGTCATTAAAAGCATTTCTACAGTCGATGCCCGATATTGATCTGGATATTCTCAACGATCTTCAGGCGGAAGGTAATGTGGAGGGTGATCTAGCCTTGTCGCTGCCTCTCTCAACGCCTGAAGCGCTCCAGCTTGAAATCAATGCAACGCCTGCCTTCACTCGTATTGTGTATACGCCGCTTAACCTGGCCCTGCAAGCTCTGCATGGCCAGTTAACCTGGCAGCAGCACGGTGAGAGCATGGCTTTGATAGGCGATGTGGGCGGAAAGTTACTCGGTGGTGATATCAATGCTGAGCTGCATACCCAGCGCCACGGCATCGCCTTGCGCGGCCAAACCCCGCTTGCACCACTGTTCCCATTGGCGGGTATTCCTGCCGAGCAGGGCACGCAGTTATTTAGTGGCGCGATCCAGTGGCAGGGCAACGTGTCGCTTGAACCAACGCCACGTTTGACGCTGGAAAGTCAGCTGGCGGGGGTGACCAGTGAGCTACCTGCGCCATTTGCTAAAGCAGCGGGAGAGCCTTGGCCCTGGACGCTCAACGCTGATTTTGAAAGCGGGCGTGTGGAAAGCCGCCTGTCGGATATTGCCCATCTGCGCTTACACCAGCACGGCGGATTGTCTGCCAGTTTGCATGTGGCGGAGGCGGATGTTAGTCCGCCTGAATGGCCTTCACAGCCAGGCGTGAATTTACAGGCAAGTATTCCCCGCATTGATCCTAAAGCTTGGCAGCAGGCCATAGCCCCGCTGTTGGCCGGTGATCAAAGCGTATCAGCAGGCTCAATGAGCAATCATCCTCCGCTTAAAGTAGACCTGGAAACCGCTTGTCTGGTGTATCAGCAGACCTGTGTGGGCACGGTGGCGTTAACCGGTGATATGTACAACGGGGCTATCAATGCAGCGCTTGATGGTGATTTGATCGCGGGGCGGGTTCATTATGACGCCGCCTCCCAATACCCGCTGGATATCACTATTGAGCAGCTGGCGCTGGATCCGCTGTTTAATTTGGCAGAATCCTCCGAGGCAGATGGCGCGACTTCGCCTGATTCCTGGATGCAGGAAGTGGAAATTCATAAGGCCACGCCAGCGGCTATTCCCGATTGGCTTGCCCAAGCGCCCGATGGCCGACTCAGGCTTGCAGAAATGAGTATGGGAGCGAGCCGGTTTGGGCCTTTATCGGCCTACTGGCATACTGATGACGACCGATTCTCGTTGACGCCGGTTGGGCTGACGCTTGGGCAACTTTCCGCCCGCGGTGAACTCTATTGGGAGGGCGATGCTTCTACTAGTCGTACCCGCGCCAATATTTCACTTCAGGGGGGCGATATAGGTACAGCACTTGAGCGGCTGGATCAGCCCGTTGCCTTGCGCAGCCGACGCACTGATGCAAGCGCCAACCTTTCTTGGGCGGGTGCGCCGTGGCAATTTGAGTTAAGTCAGGCCCAGGGCGAGATTGATGCCGATCTTCAGGATGGCCGCTTTATGACCCTGGAGTCCGCCCCGGTGCGGCTCGTTGGCCTACTAAACTTGGATAATATTTTTCGCCGCTTACGCCTGGATTTTTCTGACGTAACCGGCCAGGGCACTGCTTTTGATAGAGTTCATGGCTCGGCGAATGTGGCGAATGGTCAGCTTTCCTTGAACGAGCCATTGCAAATTGAAGCGCCTGCCGCCAACTTAACCTTAACGGGCAACGTTAACCTACTTCATCGCGAGCTCGACCAGCGCCTGGGCGTTGTACTGCCAGTGACACAGAGCTTGCCAATTGCCGCTATCGCAGTGGGTGCACCTGTGGTGGGTGGCGCATTATTTATTGCCGACCAGCTATTTGGTGATGCGCTGGATCGAGCGACGACCATTCATTATCGCGTGCGAGGCCCCTGGGCTTCGCCGCAGGTTACTTTAGAAGGCCCCCAATGACCGCAATTAAGAGCGACATAGAGTCCGCTGTTTCCATTCTGCTCACGCCGGGTGGTCTCGACCTTGATGGCCTTGATAAAGGCCTTGAATACGCCATGGGTGCGGGTGTGGATTATGCTGATCTGTATTTTCAGCGTACCTGGACGGAAGGCTGGGTATTAGAGGATGGCGAAGTCAAAGAAGCGAGTTATAACATTGACGGTGGTGTCGGCGTACGTGCGCTGGCAGGCGAAAAAACCGGCTTTGCCTACTCCAATCAAATTACGGCCGATGCGTTGATCGATACCGGGCGTACGGCGTCAGGTATTGTGCGTAGCGGCAAGCGCTTGCCCGGGCAGGTGGTAAAGCCTGTTGCAGCAGCGTCTTTTTATGCGGGCGTGGACCCTTTGGCGGGGCTAACCGCTGAAGAAAAGGTTGCCATGCTAAAAGAAGCAGATCGCGCGGCGCGCGCCGCAGACCCCAGCGTTACGCAGGTTAGTGCGTCGCTTTCGGGTACTTATGAAGTGGTCATGGTGCGCGCCAGTGACGGCACGTTGGCGGCTGATATCCGCCCGCTAGTGCGTTTTAACGTGAGCGTGATTGCGGTGAAAAATGGCCGCCGAGAGCGGGGCGGCTCAGGCGGTGGTGGACGCTACTCGATGTCGCGCCTGCGCGATGAAGGTGTCGCTGAGCGTTACGCTAAAGAGGCCGTACGCCAGGCGCTGGTGAATCTTGAGGCCGTTGACGCGCCTGCCGGGCAAATGCCTGTGGTGCTGGCTTCGGGCTGGCCGGGTATTTTGCTGCATGAGGCTGTGGGCCATGGCCTTGAAGGTGACTTCAACCGTAAAGGCAGCTCGGCGTTTTCCGGACGTATGGGACAGCGCGTGGCGGCTAAAGGCGTCACCGTGGTGGATGACGCTACCATTGCCGACGGGCGCGGCTCGTTGAGCATTGATGACGAAGGCACGCCGGGCCAAAACACCCCGCTGATCGAAGACGGTATTCTGACCGGCTATATGCAAGACAAGCTGAATGCGCGGCTAATGAATATGGCGCCAACCGGTAATGCACGCCGTGAGTCGTTTGCGCATTTACCCATGCCGCGTATGACCAATACGGTCATGCTGGCAGGCCAGGATGAGCCTGAAGACATTATCAAAAGCGTCAAACGCGGGATCTACGCCGTCAGTTTCGGTGGAGGCCAGGTGGATATCACGTCGGGTAAATTCGTGTTCTCCGCCAGTGAAGCCTATTTGATTGAAGACGGGCGTATCACCGTGCCGGTAAAAGGTGCCACGCTGATAGGCAATGGCCCCGAGGCGATGGGCCGCGTTTCCATGATTGGCCATGATATGGCACTGGATACCGGTATTGGCGTATGCGGTAAAGAAGGGCAGGGCGTGCCGGTAGGCGTAGGTCAGCCCACGCTAAAATTAGATGAGCTGACCGTTGGCGGTACGCAGTCTTCCTAAAGAGGTTAAAACTTAGGGCGTTAAAGCGCCAGCGTCTCGCGTAGATGTTTAAACAGTTTACGCGAGCTGGTGGGCGGTTTGCCCTGGTCACGTTCGCGCTGGGCATTACGGATTAATTGACGTAGCGCCTGGCGATCGGCGTCGGGGTATTCCGCCATAAACAGGTCAACGGCAGGATCGCCTTCTTCAACCAGCCGGTCCCGCCACTTTTCAAGGCGGTGAAAGGCATGATCACGCTGCTCTTTTTCCTGCTCGATGGAGTCAAATACTCCTTGAATCGCGACCAGATCCTCTTTGCGAATGAGCTTGCCGACGTACTGCATATGACGACGGCGCCCTTCGTGGGAGCGGATACGCGAGGTCTCTTCAATGGCCCTGAGCATATCGTCAGAGAGAGGAAAACGAGCACGCTCGGCGGGCTTCATGGCGATTAAGGTTTCGCCAAGCGCTTGAAGCGCATGCATTTCGCGTTTGAGTTGCGATTTGCTCGGCCGCTCTTCGGGCTCTTGAGTATCAAAGGGCTCGGGGCGTAGTTTCGGCATAATTAGACTCACAGACAAGATTCGTTGGCAGCATTATATCAGGCTGCGACCATAACATTGATTCGGCGATGCGATTCGTACGAAAAAGGAGGCCATATGGCACAGGCATTTGATGCATCCTCGCAGCAGGCACTTCTGACAGCGCGCGCGGAAGAAGCGCTGGCCCTGGCCAAACGACTGGGCGCAGATGCCGCCGAGGTGGGCGCAAGCGTCGATCAGGGCACAGGTGTCAGCGTACGCTTGGGTGAGGTAGAAACCGTTGAGCTTTCCCGCGACCAAGGCATTGCGGTAACGCTTTATGTGGGTAAGCGTAAAGGGAGTGCATCTTCAAGCGATGCAAGCAGTGCCTCTATTCAGGCCGTGGTTGAAAAGGCATTGGCGATTGCCCGATACACCGGTGAAGACCCAGTCGCTGGGCTTGCAGACGCTGACCAGATGGCCACTGAGCTTCCGGATCTGAAGGTGCATTATCCGTGGGCGCTGTCCACCGAGCAGGCTATTGAGATTGCGCTTGCCTGTGAGCAGGCGGGCCGCGGTGTTAAAGGTATTAGCCAGTCAGAGGGCGCTTCGCTCTCCAGTGGCGAAGGTGTACGGGTTTATGCCAATAGTCACGGCTTTTTAGGCACCCAGAAAGGCAGCAGTCATTCACTTTCCTGCATGTTGATCGCTCAGGATGATAGCGGCATGCAGCGCGATTACGACTATACCTCTGCGCGTAACCCTCTGCATTTACGTGACCCTGCTGAGGTTGGTCGAGAAGCGGCTGCGCGTACATTACGCCGGTTAGGTGCCCAGTTACCCCCGACGGGTACATTTCCAGTCCTGTTTGATCCTTCGCTATCTGCAGGGTTAATCGGTCATCTGCTCAGCGCCTTGGCTGGCGGCGCGCTGTATCGTCAGTCCTCGTTCCTGTGCGATCGTCTGGGGACACCGCTTTTTCCCGAGTGGTTCAATCTTGAAGAGCGACCTATGGAAGTTGGAGCCACGGCCAGTACGCCGTTTGATGGTGAAGGCGTTCAAACGCGCAACAATCGCTTTATCGATCAGGGCAGCATCGCAAGCTACATGCTCTCATCCTACAGCGCTCGTCGCCTGGGCATGCAGACCACCGGGAATGCGGGCGGTGCACGCAATGTGCGCCTTGACGCGCCCTTGAAAACGCGCGAAGCGCTGCTCAAGGAAATGGGGCGGGGTATCTGGGTAACCGAACTGATGGGGCAAGGCGTCAACGGGGTGACGGGTGACTATTCTCGCGGGGCGGCAGGTTTCTGGGTGGAGAATGGTGAGGTTCAGTATCCAATTGAAGAGTTCACCATTGCCGGAAACCTGGAGCGCATGTTCTCAGGGTTGGTAGGTATCGGCAGCGATACTGATACGCGTGGCAGTGTTCATACGGGTAGTTGGCTGATTGATGCGATGACGGTGGCGGGTAGCTAGGCGCTACTGGTCTTCGTCAAAGCGGGCGTCGAACAGGGCTTGTATGGCTTCAAGCGCGTGTTCGGCGTCGTCACCTTCCGCATGAATACGCAGTTCGGTGCCGCAAGGTGCTGCTAACATCAAAAGCGACATGATATTGGCAGCGTCAGCCATTTGCTGCTGTTTGTACACATGAATTTTGGCGGAGTATTGTTGGCCGCACTTGACCAGTTTGGTTGCTGCGCGGGCATGTAGGCCACGTTGATTGGTAAGTGTTAGCGTTCTTTCTGGCACCCTGGTTCCCTTTCTCCGAGTGGTGTCATTAATGATGTATGCGGTATGCGTTTACTGAGCGCTAGGTGCCCGCTCGGCTAATGAAGCTTTATCGAGCGGCTCTGCTTGCGTGCCGCTTAACGTATATTGCAGCCCTAGCTCGCGATGGCGCAACTGTACTTCGCCTATTAAAGGCGCAAGCTTTTGGGCCAACTGCTCGGCGATATACACGGAGCGGTGCTGCCCGCCAGTACAGCCAATGGCCACGGTCATATAGCTACGCTGACTATTCTGATAAGCTGGCAGCCAACGCTCTAGCAAAGCCTGAATGTCGTTGCTCATGTCTTCGACAATCGGATAGCCGCGCAGAAACGCAATAATCGTTGCGTCACGTCCTGTGTACTGACGTAGCGTTGGGTCCCAGTAAGGGTTGGGCAGGCAGCGCACGTCAAACACCAAATCTGCATCCATGGGCACGCCGTGCTTGTAGCCAAACGACTCAAAGGTAAGCGTTAGCTGATCTTTATGCTGATGGGCTACCTGGTCGGCTATGCGCCGACGCAAATCGTGTACCGATAAACGTGAGGTATCGATCCTGAGATCGGCTAAGTCGCGTATCTCATTAAGCGTCTCTTCCTCTTTGGTGATCGCCTCTTCAAGCGTCATATGGCTATCACGCGTTAATGGATGGCGTCGCCGTGTGGCAGAGTAGCGCTCAAGCAAAATGCGCGCATCGGTGGTCAGGTAGATGACCTGACAGTCAATCGGCCGCTGACGTAACTCTTCAAGCAGTGTTGGCAATCTTTCCAGCGCCGTAGGCAGATTGCGTGCATCAATACTCACTGCTAGATGCGTGCGCCCGCCTTCTTCACAAAGCTCATCTACCAGCGAGCCAAGCAACATTGCAGGCAGGTTGTCGATTGCATAATAGCCAATATCTTCCAGCGCCTGTAAAGCGATAGATTTGCCGGACCCTGAGCGGCCGCTAATGATCACCAGTTGCATAATGGCTCTCTTTGCGTGCTTTGGTAAAAGCATGGATGTGAAAGCGAGAAGAGATGCCGAACGCTCTAAAGGCTACGTTGTTGCCTGCTCACGAATTTTACTCATAAGCAGATCAACCAACTCACGCTGGCTATTGGTTTTTCGTAACGCTTGGCGCGTGCTGGCGTCATTCATAATGGTTGCCACCTGACCCAGAAGCGACAAATGCGTATCATCAGCCTCTTCAGGTACCAGCAGTACAAATACGAGATCAACCGGATCACCGTCTATAGCGTCAAAATCAACGGGCTCTGATAGCTTTAGAAAACCTGCAATAGGCGTAGCACAGTGCGGGCTACGCGCATGGGGAATGGCAACGCCGTTACCGATTCCCGTGCTGCCAAGTCGTTCGCGGCCAATCAGGCGGCTGAACACTTCTTGGCTATCCAGGCTGGGTGTGTTTTGAGCGATAAAGGTGCTGAAAAACTCCAGCACCCGTTTTTTGCTGCCCCCAGGCACATCGAAAAGCACGCGCTCTGGGGGGAGGATGGTTTCCAACGTCATTGAATTAACGCACGCCAGCGCCTTGGGCGCGGGCTTGTGCTTTTTCCTTATGCTTAACGAGTTGACGATCGATTTTATCGGCTAATGCGTCAATGGCTGCATACATATCGACATCTTCCGCATCGGCATGTAAGTCGGCGCCTGCCGCATGAAGGGTACACGCCGCTTGCTGGCGCTCCTTCTCAATGGATAAGGTTACTTGTACCGTGGTGATATTGTCGTAATGACGTTCGACGCGTTCAAGCTTTTCATTAACATAGTCACGCAAGGCGTCAGTCAGTTCTACGTGATGACCAGTGATGTTTACTTGCATTGACGTGCTCCTTATCCATCGGACTGTATTTCGATTGTAACCCTTTTTACCGTGTTGCAAAGCCCTTGTCGCGAGTTTTGCTGTTTCTCTTGTACAAAACTGTCTCAAACCCTGTCTCAAGTTCAGTCTCAAGTTCAGTCTCAAGCTCTGTCTCAAACCCTACCTCAAACGGCGGCGTTCACTGGAGGAGGGAATGCCCAGCGACTCGCGATATTTAGCCACGGTACGCCGTGCCACGGTAATGCCTCCCTCTTCAAGCAAGGTGACCAGACGGCTGTCAGATAGCGGTTTGCCGGGCGGTTCGTCTTGAATCAGCTTCTTGAGCCGGGCACGAATCGCCGTACTTGAGTGGCTGTCGCCTCCGTCCTGGCCGCTGATCTGGCTTGAGAAAAAGTATTTAAGCTCAAAGACGCCCCGGGGGGTGTGAATGTATTTTTGCGTCGTTACCCGTGAAATGGTGGATTCATGCATTTCCACGGCTTCCGCAATATCAGCAAGAATCAAAGGTTTCATGGCCTCTTCACCTTGCTCTAAAAAGCCGATTTGACGGGTGATGATTTCACGCCCTACGCGCAGCAGCGTATCGTTGCGGCTGGAAAGGCTTTTGATCAACCAGCGCGCTTCTTGCAAGTGCTCTTTTAAGAACTGGTTATCCTGACTCTTGTCGGCACGCTTGATTAAACTGGCGTAGTCGGGCTGGATGCGCAGGCGGGGAAGGGCTTCAGGGTTAAGCTCCAGGTGCCAGCCTTCATGATCGTGGCGTACCACCAGGTCGGGTGTGATATAGCTATCGTCGGTCACCCCGTAAGCGCTGCCAGGGCGTGGGTCTAGGCTTCGGATCAGGCCGATCACATCGTCTAACTGCTCATCGTCCAGCCCTAGGCGGCGCTTGAGTAGCCGCATATCATTTTTGCCGAGCGCTTCAAGAAACTGGCGTACCAGACGGCGCGCCGGGACGAGCAGGGGGGTGTCATCAGGCAGGGTGGCCAGTTGAAGCATCAGGCATTCGCGCAGGTCGCGCGCGAAAACGCCGGTCGGCTCAAACTGCTGCAGACGCAGCAGGATGGTTTCCATCTCGCGCTGACTAAGCGCTTCGATATTTTGAGCACGCAGTCCGTCGCGAATATCGGTTAACGGCTGCGTCAGGTAGCCATTGGCATCCAGCGCGTCGATCAAACTTTCCGCAATTTGCTGTTCACGTGCGCTGAAGTCGGTCATGGCAAGCTGCCAAAGCAGATGGCCGTGCAGGCTTTGACCTGCCGCCTGACGCTCAAAGTCAGGCCCTTCAGTGCTGCTGCCTGAACTGCCTACATCCTGGTAGGTGTCGGACCAGTCGCTATCAACGGAGAGTTCGTTGGGTATGCTTTCCGCCCACTCCGCTTCCTGCGTTTCAATGGTTGCCTGCTCACCGAATTCATCTTCCTGTTCCAGCATCGGGTTGGCGTCCAGCGCCTGCTGGATTTCCTGACGCAGATCCAATGTAGATAGCTGGAGCAGGGCAATGGCCTGCTGCAGCTGAGGTGTCATGGTCAGCTGCGTACCGATACGCAATTGGAGAGAAGCTTTCATGACCATCTGAGAACCACTCGTTAATCGGAAAGCTTCACCCTAGTGCGAGTCATGTTCATGTGCAAGTGCAATAAGCATGCCATTGATAATAATTCTGCTGCAGGTGCCTGTTTAAAGGCGGAAATCAGCACCCAGATAAACTTCTCTAACCTTCTGGTTGTTTAGGATGGTCTCGGGGCTGCCGCCCGCGATGATATGGCCATCGCCAACGATATAGGCGATGTCACAGATATCCAGCGTTTCGCGCACGTTATGGTCAGTAATCAACACGCCGATATGGCGCTGCTTCAGGGCACGAATAATGCTTTTGATTTCGCCGACGGAGATGGGGTCGACCCCGGCAAAAGGCTCATCGAGCAGGATAAAAGCCGGCTCTGTTGCAAGTGAGCGGGCAATCTCGACCCGGCGGCGCTCGCCACCCGAAAGGCTCATGCCCAGATTGTCGCGGATATGCGTGATATGGAAATCTTCAAGCAGCGCTTCAAGGCGTTGCTCGCGGCCAGCGCTATCTAGATCTTTGCGGGTTTCCAGGATCGCCATAATATTATCCGCCACCGAAAGTTTGCGGAAAATAGAGGCTTCCTGGGGAAGATAGCCAATGCCTGCCATGGCACGTTCGTGCATGGGAGCGCGGGTCAAATCAAGCTCGTCGATACTCACAGTGCCCGCATCAGACTTCACCAGGCCCACAATCATGTAAAACGAGGTGGTCTTGCCCGCACCGTTAGGGCCTAGAAGGCCCACAACGCTGCCTTGGGCTATCTCGAGGCTAATATCCTTGACCACACGGCGACGCTTATAGCTTTTGGCCAAATGATTGGCGTAGAGGGTCTTGATTGGCGGTGATTCCACAGTAGCCATCGGCCACTCCTATTGCGCTGGCTGAAGTGTCATACGAATACGCTGCGGCTCACTGCCACTCACATCTGAGCGTGCCTGCACTACTTCGCGATCAATAAAATATTCCAGACGACCACCGGTGAACTTGTCGCCCGCCTGGGTCAATTCGGCCTGGTCAATCAGCTCGACGCGCCGTTCAGACACGTGATAAATCACCCGTTTGCCCCAACCTTCCATCGGCGCATCCTGGTCTTCCAGCTGGTTACGCAGGTAGGCGCGGTCACCCGTTGCAATCGCACGGGAAAGCTCACCCGCATCGTTACGGAAAATTTCAACGCGATCGCCGCGTAACTGCATATTGCCTTGGCGAATATTGACGTTGCCTGAATACACGGCCGTGCCCGCACGCTGGTCGAGGTCTAGACGGTCGGCCTCTACTTCAACCGGGGCTTGGCTTGTCTGGGCCGCCGCCGATAGCGGCACCGCAAGCGCAAAAAGCGCAGTGCGAATAAAAGCTTTCATAGCGACTCCTAAGGAGTTTGTGTCACGGGAGGATGGTGCCCGCGTACGTTATCGGTTAACCGGACCTGGCTATCATCAAGCCAGACGTCCATACGTGATGCACTCATGCGCTGGGGCGGCTGCTGCAGTAACGCTGGCGTCTCGCTCCAGGCATGTCGCGTCAGGCCATCATAACGCAATAGGTCCGTATCAAGCTGCCAGCCTTCTGACGGAGCGATAAGCCGAGCCTCGCCAGATAGCGTCAGTTCCTGAGTATCCGTATTAAGCTCGCCTTCGTTGGCATTGGCGAGCCACTCACGGTTGTCGCTGTCAAACAGAGTGGCTTCAGGCCGCGTCGCTTGGGCCATAGTGCTCTGCGGTATATACACCAGCAGTGGGGCGGCCAGCGACTGCTGAATGCGTCCCGACTCGCCAAACAGGGTGATCTCGGCATTTTCCAGCACGTGGCCAGGCTCTTCGGCCTGGGCCGCCGGATCAACTGACTGGTCTTGTGGGCCGCGCGGATCCAGCCATACCAGCAGAACCCCTAAAGCGATGACCAATCCTGCTAGCCAGGCGCGTCTTTTAATCCGGCTAAACATTATGAGCGTCCGGGTAAATAGGTATCGAGTACGGCATCCCAGTGGCCCTGCGCTTCGAGTAGCGTATCGCAGATTTCACGTACCGCGCCGTGACCGCCCAGGCGGTCGGTAATCCAGTCGGCATGTGTATGCATGTAATCTGGTGCATTGGGTACCGTAATGCCTATGCCGGAGCGCTTGATGGGAGCAAGATCAGGCAGGTCATCACCGCAGTAGGCGACCTGGCTGAGATCCAGGTTCAGCTGCTGGCAAAGCCCTTTCAGGGTAGTGAGCTTGTCCTCACAGCCCTGGTGGACATGGGCGATCCCCAAGGCCGATGCACGCAGGCTTACCATGGGGGAGTCGCGACCGGTAATCAGCGCCACGTGAATGCCCACGCGTTTAAGCAGCTTCAGGCCATGCCCGTCCTGGGTATGGAACGCTTTGATTTCAACACCGTCTGTCTGGAAATAGAGGCGTCCATCGGTAAGAACACCATCAACGTCCAGGGCAAGTAAGCGCACATGGCGTAGCCGGTCAAGCAGGGCGGTAGGGAGGGCCATAAAAGGATCCTTGTCAGTAAATGATTAAATAACGCCGCTGGCGAGAAGATCATGCATATGCAGCGCGCCGATGGGGCGCTGCTCAT
Organism: Vreelandella zhanjiangensis DSM 21076; assembly: GCF_000377665.1. GTDB lineage: Bacteria > Pseudomonadota > Gammaproteobacteria > Pseudomonadales > Halomonadaceae > Vreelandella > Vreelandella zhanjiangensis. Next base: position 364,022 of record NZ_KB898646.1, read on the forward strand.
CATCCACCACGGCTAGAGCGGTAATGCGGCTATCTTCCATAATGCGTACTGCTTCGGCGGCCAGTATGTCGGGGCTAATGCGTTTGCCGGGCCGCGTCATGACATCGTCTACCACCACCTCACGAAGGTCGTGAAACTGATCGAGGGTGCGGCGTAAATCACCATCGGTATAAACCCCTGCCAAGCGCCCTTCGCTATCCACCACGCAGGTGAAGCCGAGCCCCTGGCGAGTAATTTCAAGCAATGCATCGCGCAGTGGGCTGCCAAGCGCTACCTGGGGTAGACGTGCACCATCGTGCATGAGATCCCTGACCCGTAATAAAAGCCGTTTACCCAGGCTGCCGCCTGGGTGAGATAACGCAAAATCATCAGCGGTGAAGCCGCGGGCTTCAAGCAGAGCAACGGCAAGGGCATCGCCGAGTGCCAGTGCCGCTGTAGTAGAGCTTGTAGGTGCCAGATCAAGCGGGCAGGCCTCGCGCTCGACGCCGCTATCCAAGTGCGCATCGGCATGCTTGGCAAGCGTTGAGTTGGGCTTGCCAGTCATGCTGATCAGGGGTGTGCCCAGGCGCTTCAATAAGGGAAGCAGCGCAGTGACCTCGGCGGTTTCGCCGGAATTGGAAAGCGCCAGCACTACGTCGGCACGCGTAATCATGCCTAAGTCACCATGGCTGGCTTCGCCGGGATGAACAAAAAAAGCTGGCGTGCCCGTACTGGCAAGCGTTGCGGCAAGCTTTCCGGCAATATGCCCTGACTTGCCCATGCCGGTCACCACCACGCGGCCCTGACAGGCCAGCATTAGTTCGCAGGCACGGTCAAAGCTCTCATCAAGCTTGGCCTGAAGGCCGCCGATTGCCGCCTGTTCAATTTGTAGTGTGCGTAAAGCACTTTCACGCATCAGGCTAAGGGTGGAGGAGGGTTGGGGCATGAAAATCTCGTTTTGATTGAAACGTTCTGATTGAAACATATAGCGACTAGCCCATAAGAATAACATTTAGTCGCTGTGTATAAGCATAGCGCCTTGAAGGGTTTTTATGCCGCATTGGAACGTAGACTCGTCTGTTAGTGCCAATAGAGTTAAGATACGATGTTCGATAATATTTCGAAAACACTGTTTTTAAACTGTAGAATAGGTCAATCGTACTACTGGCCCGCTCTTAACCAGCGATAATGGGAGTCAATCAACCCATGACAGACGTTCCCTTCATTGAAATTGAAGACGTGCACTTCTCGCGTGGGAGCCATGAGATCTTTCGCGGCATCAATATGGTTATCCCTCAGGGTAAAGTCACGGCGATCATGGGACCTAGCGGTACCGGCAAGACTACGCTGCTTAAGCTAATTGGCGGGCAGTTAACGCCTGATCGCGGGCGCATCATAGTCGATGGGCAAGATGTGCATCGGTTATCGAGAAAGGCGCTATTTACGTTACGTAAGCGCATGGGAATGCTGTTTCAAAGCGGCGCGCTGTTTTCTGATCTGGATGTGTTTGAAAACGTGGCCTTCCCGCTACGCGTACACACTGATCTATCGGATGTCATGATCCGCGATCTGGTATTGCTCAAGCTTGAGGCCGTTGGTCTGCGCGGCGCGCGTCATCTTACCCCTGCCGAGCTGTCTGGGGGGATGGCAAGGCGTGTTGCCCTTGCCCGAGCGATTGCCCTCGATCCAGAGCTGATTCTTTATGATGAGCCTTTCGTCGGCCAAGACCCTATTTCCATGGGCGTGCTTGTACAGTTAATCAAACGCCTTAATCAGGCGCTTGAGCTCACTTCAGTCGTGGTATCGCACGATATTAAGGAAACGTTGAGCATTGCTGATTATCTGTACCTTCTAGCCGACGGGCAGGTGGTTGCCGAAGGGACGCCACACACCCTAAATGCCAATCAGGACCCGCGTGTCAGCCAGTTTGTACATGGCGAGCCTGATGGGCCGGTGCCGTTTCACTATCCCGCCGAGACGCTTTATCGCGATATTCTCGGTCAAGCTACCGCGACAAGGGCAGGGTAATGCAGTCGAGATTTCAACAAGGCGTCGACCAGATAGCCCGGTTAGGGCGAAAAGGGTGCGATGTGATGGAGGCGTTGGGCCGTGCAGGCCTGTTTCTGGCTCAGTCAGCGGTGGGAGTGCCCTCCCGAGAAGGGTGGTATCTCTGGCTTCGCCAGATGCACTTTGTCGGTGTGCTCTCGCTCGCCATTGTCCTGGTTTCGGGGCTATTTATCGGCATGGTGCTGGCGCTGCAGGGTTACACTATTCTGGTTGATTTTGGCGCTGAGCAGGCGCTGGGGCAAATGGTGGCACTTTCACTACTGCGCGAGCTGGCGCCGGTGGTCGCGGCACTGCTATTCGCCGGGCGGGCAGGATCGGCGCTCACCGCTGAAATCGGCTTGATGAAGGCAACCGAGCAGCTGACCAGCATGGAAATGATTGGGGTAGACCCTTTGCGCCGGGTCATTGCCCCCAGGCTCTGGGCTGGCTTCGTGGCACTGCCGATTCTTACCGTAGGGTTTGGCGTAGTGGGTATCTGGGGCGGCTATTTAGTAGGGGTGGAGTGGCTGGGCGTATTTGAAGGCTCTTACTGGAGCAATATGCAGGCCAGCGTCTCTTTTGTCAGCGATGTGGGTAACGGCATTATCAAAAGCCTGGTTTTCGCCGTGGTGGTCACTTGGATTGCCGTGTTCCAGGGATATGATCTGGTGCCTACGTCTGAAGGTATTTCGCGCGCTACCACGCGCACGGTGGTGTATTCGTCGCTTGCGGTACTGGGGCTTGATTTTGTATTAACCGCTGTCATGTTCGGCGGTCTCTAATGGGTGGAGTGATTTCATGAAGCGCAGTAAAACCATGGAGTTTGGTGTCGGCCTGTTTATGCTGGCGGGAATTGTCGGGCTGGTGTTTCTGGGCCTGCGTGTAAGTGGCTTAAGCCTTTCCGCGCCTTCTGAAACGTTCCGCCTGGAAGCGAACTTTGCCAATATCGGCGGGCTGAAACCCCGCGCCCGCGTCACCATGGCAGGCGTTACGGTGGGGCGCGTAGAGTCAATTGACCTGGATACAGAGTGGTATGACGCCAAAGTCACGCTACGCTTGGATAATGACCTGGAAGGCCAGCTGTCTCAGGATACTACCGCGGCGATTCTCACTGCTGGCTTGCTGGGCGAGCAGTATATCGGCTTAAGCGTAGGCGGTGACCCGGCAATCCTGGAAGATGGCGATACCATACGCGACACGCAGTCGGCGCTGGTGCTTGAAGAACTTATCCAGCAATTTGTATCCAATATGGCTAGTAACTAAACGTTCAGTAGAAGAGGTGAAGGTAATGCGAAAAACGACACTGCCGTTAATGCGTTGGCTGGTTGCTCTGATGGTGCTGGCATTGGCTCTGCCGCTTCAGGCCCAGGCTCAATCACAGTCACCTGAAGCGATGGTTCGCGAAAACGTGGATGCGCTGATGGGTGAGATCGAAGGCAAAAAAGACTACTACGCAAGCAATATCGATGAGCTTGAAGCGTTGGTTGACGATAGCCTTGAAGATGTGGCGGATTTTCGCTACATCGGCGCTAGCGTGATGGGTAGCTACTTCCGTAACGCGACGCCTGAGCAGCGCAGTCGCTTTGCCGACGTTTTCCGTCAAACCTTGATTGATACCTACACGCGTGGCTTGGTGACATTTGATTATCAGGATCTGCGCGTATTGGATAATCAGCGCAGCCAGCGCTATGAAGACCAGGCCAGCGTGGATATGGAAGTGGTGGCCACCAATGGCCAGGTTTATCCGGTCAGCTACAGCTTGCGCCTTTCAGACGGTGATTGGCGTGTAGTGAACGTGATCGTCAACGGTATTAATTTGGGCCTGACCTTCCGTAATCAGTTTGACCAGGCCATGCGTGATAATAACCGTGATTACGACGCGGTTATTCGCGGCTGGGCACCTGAAATTGGCGTAGACGAGTTAGAGCAAGGGGGCGATGCGTGACGGTGTTGCTGTCACAGTCCCAGGTAAGCCTTAAAGCAGAGCAGGGCACGCTATATGTGGCCGGCGATGCCGGTATGGCAACGGCGGCAGAGCTTGCCGCCGTTGGCAGTAAGTGGCTAAAGACTACTGAGTTAAACGCAGTGGCGCTTGATTTTAGCGGTGTTCAAAAAGCCAGTAGCGCCGTCATTAGCGTACTGTTCGAGTGGCTACGTACCTGTCAGGCGCGCGAGATCACGGTTAGCGGCGTAACGCTTTCTGCACCGCTTGAACGTTTGGCTTCTTTATCAGAAATTGAATCATTGATCCATTCGCCGACCCTCACCCGCTAGGGTTGGCACCCTTGGCATCGCCAAGCGTGTCGCTTTTCTTTATTATGTTGCCTTATTAGCATTATTCACACTGACCCGAAGGAGTTTCCTGTCTCATGCAACCCAATGAGGTAAAAGCGCTGCTTGAATCCCGTGTCGATGGATGTGAGTTCCATATCCAGGGCGAAGGCTGTAATTTCCAAGTGATTGCGGTTGGTGAAGCCTTCGAAGGTCTCTCTCCGGTTAAGCGTCAGCAATTGGTTTACGCAGCACTCAGTGATGAGATCGCTTCAGGCGCTCTGCACGCCATTAGCATTAAAACGTTTACCCCGGCGCAGTGGTCTACTGCGTCGGAAAACGCCCAGTAACGGCGGCTGCATGGATAAGTTAATTATTACCGGCAACGGGTCGGTCGACGGTGAAGTCTGGGTAAGCGGCGCCAAAAATGCTGCTCTGCCTATTTTATGTGCCACCCTCTTGGCGGATGGCCCGGTAGTGATTGGTAACCTGCCGCATCTTCAGGATATCACCACCACGCTTGAGCTATTGGGTCGCATGGGCGTTGAACCCGTCATGGGTGAAAAGCTCAGCATTCAGCTGGATGGCTCGCAAGTGACGCATTGCCACGCGCCTTATGAGCTGGTCAAGAAGATGCGCGCCTCTATTCTGGTATTGGGTCCGCTGCTTGCTCATTTTGGTGAAGCGGATGTATCGCTGCCCGGCGGCTGCGCGATCGGCTCGCGTCCGGTTGATCTGCATATCCGTGGCCTTGAAGCCATGGGTGCTGATATTCGTGTTGAGAGCGGGTATATCCGTGCCCGTGTTGATGGTCGCTTAAAAGGCGCCACGATCTTCTTCGATACGGTGACGGTCACGGGTACTGAAAACCTGCTCATGGCGGCAACGCTTGCCGAGGGCAAAACCGTTCTTGAGAACGCTGCTCGCGAGCCGGAAATTGTCGACCTTGCTGAGTGCCTGATCAAAATGGGTGCCAATATCCGTGGTCACGGTACTGATACGATTGTGATTGAAGGTGTCGAGAAGCTTCATGGTTGCCACCATGACGTGATGCCGGATCGCATCGAAACCGGTACGTTCTTGGTTGCTGCCGCCATGACTGGCGGGCGGGTAAAGGTAAAGCGTACGCGAGCGGATATTCTCGATGCGGTGCTTGCCAAGCTTGAGGAGGCGGGTGCCGAGATCACCACCGGTGATGATTGGATCGCTCTGGATATGCATGGCAAGCGGCCAAAAGCCGTCAATATACGCACCGCGCCTTATCCGGCTTTCCCAACCGACATGCAAGCGCAGTTCGTTGCCATGAATGCGGTGGCCACTGGGCACTCGCGGGTGGTGGAAACCATCTTCGAAAACCGCTTTATGCACGTACAAGAGCTTAACCGCATGGGGGCGGATATCACGCTGGAAGGCAACACTGCGCTAATCAATGGCGTAGAAAAGCTTTCCGGTGCCCCCGTGATGGCTACTGATCTGCGCGCCTCGGCCTCTCTGGTGATTGCGGCGATGATGGCGGAAGGCGAAACGCTGGTCGACCGTATCTATCATATTGATCGTGGCTACGAGTGTATCGAAGAGAAATTGCAGCTGCTGGGTGCACGCATTCGCCGTATTCCTGGCTAAGCCATGCTATTAACCATTGGCCAATACAATGAGTAAGCAACTAATTTTAGCCCTTTCCAAAGGGCGCATTTTGGACGAAACGCTACCACTGCTCGCCGATGCAGGTATTACGCCAGCGGAAGATTTAGGCAAGAGCCGTAAGCTGCTGTTCGACACCAATCTGCCGGATGTAAAGCTGGTAGTGATTCGGGCAACCGACGTGCCTACCTATGTACAGCTGGGTGCTGCTGACCTGGGTATCGCGGGTAAAGACGTTCTTCTGGAGCATGGCGCCGAAGGCCTTTATGAGCCGCTGGATCTGGAGATTGCCCGCTGCAAGCTGATGACGGCGGGCGTTACCGGACAGCAACCAGCGCTTGCGCGCCGCCGCGTTGCGACCAAGTTTGTCGATATTGCCCGGCGTTACTATGCCGAGCAGGGTATTCAGGCTGAAGTCATCAAGCTTTACGGTGCGATGGAGCTGGCGCCTTTGATGAACTTGGCCGATGAAATCGTGGATATTGTGGATACCGGCAATACGCTGCGTGCCAATGGCATGGAGCCGCGTGAGCTGATTGCCCACATCAGTACGCGTTTGGTGGTTAATAAGGCCGCCATGACCATGAAGCACGAGCGTATCAAGCCACTTTTGGCACGCTTGGATAGCGCGGTTAAAAAGCGCCAGACCCTCGCAACTGAATGATCCGGGAGAGCTTATGAGCACTATGTCTTCAGCCAGTACGGCTACTATATCCCGGCTCTCAACGCTTGATGCCACGTTTGACCAGCACCTGGGGGCGCTCCTGGATTGGGAGGGCGTCTCGGATTCGGCGGTTCAATCACGTGTTGATGAAATTTTAAGTGATGTTAAAAAGCGTGGCGACGCCGCAGTAATTGAGGCGACCAATCGCTTTGACCGACTATCGGTTGAGGGGATGGAAGAGCTGCGCTTAAAGCCCGAGCAGCTCAAACAGGCCTTCGATAACCTGCCTGCTGAGCAACGCGATGCGCTTGCCAGCGCCGCTGAGCGGATAAGGCTTTATCACGAACGCCAAAAGCCCACGTCCTGGCAGTATGAGGAGGCTGACGGCACCGTGCTTGGCCAGCAGGTAACCGCGCTTGATCGGGCGGGTATCTACGTGCCGGGTGGCAAGGCTGCCTATCCATCGTCTGTGTTGATGAACGCGATCCCGGCGCACGTGGCTGGCGTTCGTGAAATCGTCATGGTGGTGCCTACGCCGGATGGTGTTGTGAACGAGCTGGTCTTGGCGGCCGCTCACCTGGCAGGCGTCGACTATGTCTTCACCATCGGCGGCGCCCAGGCTATCGCCGCGATGGCATACGGTACCGAGACCGTGCCGAGAGTGGACAAAATTGTAGGCCCCGGCAATATTTATGTTGCCACGGCAAAGCGCGCGGTATTCGGGCAAGTGGGCATCGATATGATCGCGGGCCCTTCAGAAATTCTGGTGGTGTCCGACGGGCAAACCGATCCTGACTGGCTGGCGATGGATCTGTTTTCTCAGGCAGAGCATGACGAGGATGCTCAGGCAATTCTGGTAAGCTGGGATAGCGCGCATCTGGATGCGGTAGCGGCCTCCATTGAGCGCCTGCTGCCCACTCTGGATCGCGAAGCCATTGTGCGTGAGTCGTTGAGCCGGCGCGGCGCGCTGATTCTTTGCCAGGATAAAGCCGACGCGATTGCCATGATTAACCGCATTGCGCCTGAGCACTTGGAGCTTTCTGTCGAAGCGCCCGATACATGGTTGGGCGAGGTTCGTCATGCGGGCGCCATCTTTATGGGGCGCTACACGGCAGAGGCGCTAGGCGATTACTGTGCAGGGCCTAACCATGTTCTGCCCACGTCGGGTACGGCGCGTTTCTCATCGCCTCTGGGTGTCTACGACTTCCAGAAACGCTCCTCGATTATTCACTGTTCAAGTGAAGGTGCTTCAGAGCTTGGTAAGGTTGCCTCTGTTTTGGCGCGTGGAGAGTCGCTGACCGCACATGCGCGGTCAGCTGAGTACCGTATCCGCAACTGAGCTATCCATAACTGTGCGCATTGGTCAGGCGAGCCTCAGGAGTCACTGGGTCGCTCGCCTGCCGGCGCATCGTTGATAACCGGGCGTTCGCCCACTTCAAGCGTAACGTCTATCCGCTCGCCGCTGCGTACAATGGTGAGCGGTAACGATGTGCCGGGCTCGATGGAGGCAATATTGCTCATGGTGGCGCGGGCATCCAGAACGGTTTTCCCGTCAACCGACAGCAAAATATCGCCGGGCTCAAGGCCTGCTTTATCTGCCGGGCCGCCACTGACGACGCCTGCCACAATGACTCCTTGAGGGGTGCGTAATCCAAACGAGGCGGCCAATTCCCGGGACAGCGCCTGCGCTTCGATTCCCAGCCAGCCACGAATGACCCGACCTTGAGTTACCAGCTCATCCAAAATGCTGTGTGCAAGGTTCGCGGGGATCGCAAAGCCGATACCTTGAGAGCCGCCCGAGCGGGAAAATATCGCAGTATTGATACCCACCAATGCCCCATCGGGGTTGACCAGCGCGCCGCCGGAGTTGCCGGGATTAATTGCCGCATCGGTCTGAATAAAGTCTTCGTAGGCATTTAGTCCTAAATGGCTTCGCCCCGTGGCGCTAATGATGCCCATGGTAACGGTTTGGCCAACGCCAAACGGATTGCCGATTGCCAGAGCCACATCGCCCACGGCGACATCTTCTGAATCAGCCATTTCAATAACCGGCAGGTCTTCAAGGTTGATACGCAGTACGGCTAAATCGCTTTCAGGATCGGTGCCGATGACTTCGGCAAGCGTTTCGCGGCCATCGCGTAGCGCGACCTGAATCTCGTCTGCGCCATTGATGACGTGATGGTTGGTCAGCACATAGCCGTCGTGGCTGATGATAACCCCCGACCCCAGGCTTGAGAGCATACGCTGGTGCGTTGTGGCGTCATCGCCATTAAAAAATTGCTGGAAGAAAGGGTCAGACATCAAGGGGTGCTGGTCACGCTCGACAATACGCGACGAATAAACGTTAACCACCGCGGGGGCGGCCTGATTGACTGCGTGCGAATAGCTGGCCGGGCCCTGGTCGCGGGAAAGGGGGGCTGCCTGGCGAACTTCAGGCGCCGGGCGGCTGCTTGCCTGTTCGCTGGCAGTGACTAGCGGCGAGGCGGGTGTCTGCGCAGGCGCGGGCGGCGCATTTTTAAATGGGTTCGGTATGTGCTCTGGAAACGCGAATAAAAGCAGGGCAGCGAGCAGTACCCCGGTTAAAATAGGCCATACATAAGGCAGCACAAGGCGGCGCATGCAAGAATTCCTCAGCGGGTAGTGGTCTTGTCAAACGTGAGGTTCGCGATAACACGAAGCGAGTTTTACTATGGCATGATGGTAACACTTTCTAGCCTAGTTCCTCACGGTAGTCAGAGAATCATTAAAGGAGTCTTTGTGACCCATCGCGATCAAATAGTAGCCGCTTGCGACCATCAGTTGCGGGCTTCGACGTTTAAAGATTTTACCATTAACGGTTTGCAGGTGGCCGGACGAGAGCAGGTGAGTCGTGTGATGACGGGTGTCACTGCTTGTCAGGCGCTATTGGATGAGGCCGTCGCTTGGCAAGCCGATATGGTCTTGGTTCACCATGGCTATTTTTGGAAAAATGAACCAGTCGCGATTACCGGCATGAAATATAAGCGCATCAAAACGTTGATGGATCATGATATCAACTTGCTTGCCTATCATTTGCCGCTTGATGCGCACAGTGAAATGGGTAACAACGCAGAGCTTGCCAGGCGTTTAGGCTGGAAAGTGGAGGGCTGTCTGGACGGCGAGCTGGGCGAGGGATTTCTCTGGTCGGGGCGCTTGCCCCAGGCACAACGTATTCACACCCTGGCGGTACAGATAGCCGGTACGTTGCATCGTTCTCCGCTGGTGATCGAGGCGGATAATGACACAGATATTGAGCGGATCGCGTGGTGTACAGGCGGGGCGCAGGACATGATTACGGCCGCTTATGAAGCCGGTGCCCAGGCCTTTATATCAGGAGAGATTTCCGAGCGGACGACTCATTTGGCGCGCGAGTTGGGCATTCACTATATTGCCGCGGGACATCATGCCACGGAGCGTTACGGCGTTCAGGCGCTGGGGGAGTGGTTGGCTGCTGAGCACGGTATTGAGCACCGCTTTGTCGATATAGATAACCCCGCCTGACCATGCGACAGGGAACGGGCAGCGGTTCACCGCTGCCCATCCGTTCACTTAATAGCACTAGCTTAGTAGCGGGGTGGCTGGGGCGCGTTCGTGGCGCTATCTTTCAAGCCGAAATTTTCTGACAGCGTGCCGTTCTTGCCATCGGCATAGTCGCGGGGCGTAGTGATTGGGCTATCTGGTGCCTGGCTGGCGGCCGGCTGGTGTATCGGCTGGCGCTCTTTGAGCTCAGGAGGGGTGCTGCTTCCCAGGTGCCACTCCTCAGCATCCTCTCTAATCTGGTGCTCAAGCTGGTCGGCCTCGGACCGAATGCTGTCCAGGCGTTGAAAAACGCCGGTGAGATGGCCGCCCATCCCTTTTTTGAGCTCGGCAATTTGATGTTCTCGTTCCAGCAGTGTTTGGCGCAAGGAGGCATTGTTACGCTCTCCTTTACTGAACAAACGATAGCATCCTAAACCGATGATGAAGCCGATAATGATGCCAACAATGGCAAAGGTATAAGGCGAGCTTGCTTCCACAGTTTTCTCCCTGACGCTTGATGCGCTCCGCCAATGTAAGGTGAGCGGTTTGCGAACGAACAATCTTCATTATAAGCGTCGATTGGTTGGTTAGGTCAATCCAACCATGCGCTTAGAGTGTTCGCCGCGTATAATCACCCCTTTTTGAAGGGCGGTCGGTCGCATCGTCAACACCGTCGTAATACGTTTTGGAGGCGATTAAATGCCATCTACTTCTGCAGATAAAAAGGTGAGTCCGTCATCTCGACCAACGCCGATCGAGCGCTATCGCGCTGATTTAACGCGCGAAGACTTTCAGTATGATGCGGCTCAGGAGTCGGCAGTCAAACATCTGCAGCGGCTTTATGACGATTTGATCGCCGCGCCGACTACCGTGCCTAAAACAGTGATCGCCAACAGAGGACTCAAGGCCAAGATGGCGGGCCTGTTTGGTAAATCAGCGTCTTCAGATGAGCCAGCCTTGCCTCAGGTGCGTGGCCTGTATTTCTGGGGTGGCGTGGGGCGTGGCAAAACGTATCTAGTGGATACCTTTTATGAGGCGCTACCTTTCCCCGAAAAGATGCGCACCCACTTCCATCGGTTTATGCAGCGGGTTCACAATGAGCTGACTCACTATAAAGGCGAAAAAAATCCGCTTACCTTAATTGCCGGTAAGTTCGCCTCGGAAGCGCGAGTGATCTGCTTTGATGAGTTTTTTGTCAAAGACATTACCGATGCCATGATTCTGGCGAATTTAATGGAAGCGTTGTTTGAACGTGGGGTTGTGCTGGTCGCTACGTCCAATATCGTACCCGATGACCTTTATAAGGATGGCCTGCAGCGGGCCCGTTTTCTGCCTGCCATCGACTTGGTCAAGCGCCACTGCGATGTCGTTAACGTTGATTCCGGCGTGGATTATCGACTGCGTGCGCTTGAGCGCGCTGAAATTTTTCACTCGCCGCTTGATGAGGCGGCAGAGCTGGAGCTTGCGCGCAGTTTTCGGGAGATCGCCGGGCAGGAAGGTGAAGCGGATGCCCCGCTGGAAATTAATCACCGGGTGCTTAAAACCCGCAGGCTTCAGGAAAATGTCGCGTGGTTCGAGTTTTTAGAACTATGCGATGGGCCGCGTAGCCAGAATGACTATATTGAGCTTGCGCGAGGTTTTAATGCCGTACTGGTGTCCAATGTCACGCAAATGGATGCAAAGCATGATGACCAGGCGCGTCGGTTTATCAACATGGTCGACGAATTTTATGACCGTGGCGTAAAGCTTCTAATGTCCGCAGAAGTGCCTATTGAGTCGCTTTATAGTGGCGGCAAGCTAACCTTTGAGTTTCAACGCACGCTGTCGCGCCTTCAGGAGATGCAGTCGCGCGAATACCTGGCGTTGCCGCATAAGCCTTGATATAGGCCAGCTGGTGTTTACCGAAGCAGCAGAGCAGAGAAAAACGTCGATAGGCCTTAACTTGTCGAGTGTCTTACTGTAGAATGCCGCCTCGCTACATGTTGCTAAGGTAATTTCTTGGCAACCAAAAAAAATAGGGATGGTGCTTCACCGCTTGGCGGTGGTAGTTACCCAACACACTTAATCTGGTGATTTCATCCATGAAGACGTTCAGTGCTAAGCCGCAGTCCGTCCAGCGCGACTGGTATGTAGTCGACGCCACGGACAAAACGCTCGGTCGTCTGGCAACCGAGATTGCTCGCCGCCTGCGTGGCAAGCATAAGCCCGAATTTACCCCTCACGTTGATACTGGCGACTACATCGTTGTGATTAACGCCGAGAAAGTCCATGTAACCGGTAACAAGGCGAAGGCTAAGACCTATTACCGCCACACTGGTTACCCGGGCGGTCTGCGTTCCATGACGTTTGACAAAATGCTTGATCATGCGCCCGAGCGTATCATTGAGTTCGCCGTTAAAGGTATGCTGCCGAAAGGTCCGCTGGGTCGCGCCATGTATACCAAGTTAAAAGTGTACGCCGGTGCCGAGCATCCGCATGCTGCTCAACAGCCGCTTGAACTGAACATCTGAGGAAATCTTCGCCATGACACAGCAGTATTACGGTACCGGGCGCCGCAAGACTTCCACCGCTCGCGTGTTTATGAAGCCGGGCTCTGGCAAAATTACCGTCAACGATAAAGATCTCGACCTGTATTTTGGTCGCGTTACTGGTCGTATGGTGGTTCGTCAGCCGCTTGAGTTGACTGAGACGCTGAACCAGTTTGACCTGTTCATCACTGTCGCTGGCGGTGGTGGCTCCTCTCAAGCAGGTGCTATTCGTCACGGTATTACTCGCGCCCTGATGAACTACAACGAAGACCTGCGTCCTGCGCTACGTGCCGCTGGCTACGTTACGCGTGATGCTCGTCAAGTTGAGCGTAAGAAAGTCGGCCTGCGCAAAGCACGTCGTCGTCCGCAGTTCTCCAAGCGTTAATTTTTCAACGCTGTGCGGCAAAACGCCCAGGCCATCGGCCTGGGCGTTTTTTATTGTAAAATCAAAACCCCTATGGCTTTGGCGTTATGCTATTTTGCTGTCTTTAAAGCGGTGAGTGGCAGCATTTCTGCGTGTCGCACTCAGTACTCTGCGCGCTTATTGTTAAACGCTAATTTATAGCCACATGTTTATAGTCACATGAAGATTTGAATGGGAGAAGTCCCGTATGGCAGATCACGGCGTTAATAAAGGTCGACGACGTTTCCTTGTCGGGGCTACTTCCGTTATGGGAGCTGTAGGTGTAATCGGCGTAGCCGTTCCTTTTGTGGCTTCGTGGAAGCCCAGCGCGCGAGCGCGTGCGGCGGGTGCGCCGGTTCAGGCTGATATATCCAAACTGCGCCCAGGGCAGCGTATGACCGTTGAGTGGCGGGGGCGGCCGGTATGGATCATTCGCCGCACGCCTGAAATGATCGCGCGTACGCAGGCGCTTCCAGCGGATTATCTGGCAGATCCTGATTCGCGCCAGCCGCAGCAGCCTGCTTACGTGCAAGGGGAGCTCCGTTCGCTCAAGCCTGAAATCGGTGTGCTGGTTGGCCTGTGTACGCATTTTGGCTGCTCGCCGCTGTATCGCCCCGAGCCTGATGCTCAGGCGGGTGATGATCATTGGCCTGGAGGGTTCTTCTGTCCTTGCCATAGCTCGCGGTTTGATTTGGCCGGGCGTGTGTATGCAAGCATGCCCGCGCCAATCAATCTGGAGGTGCCGCCTTATCATTATCTGAGCGACAATATTATCGTAGTGGGTGAGGATAAGGAGGCGGGTTGATGGCGTCGCAGGACAAGACAGGCGGTGGTTTTATGAAATGGCTGGACGCGCGTTTTCCGGCAAGCAGGTTATGGCGCGACCATCTCGCCAGCTACTACGTTCCTAAAAACCTTAATGTCTGGTACGTGTTTGGCTCGCTGGCTCTATTGGTGTTGGTTAATCAGCTGTTAACCGGCATCTGGCTAACTATGAGCTATAGTCCGACCGCCGAAGGGGCCTTCGCATCCATTGAGTACATTATGCGTGACGTGGAGTGGGGATGGCTGATCCGTCATATGCATACCACCGGCGCCTCAGCGCTGTTTATCGTTGTCTATCTGCATATGTTTCGTGGGCTTCTGTACGGCTCATACAAGGCGCCGCGCGAGCTTGTGTGGGTGTTTGGAATGGCCTTGTATCTGGTGCTGATGGCTGAGGCGTTTATGGGCTATCTGCTGCCTTGGGGGCAGATGTCCTATTGGGGGGCGCAGGTAATTACATCGCTATTCTCGGCGATTCCAGGCATAGGGGAGGGGCTTGCTGAGTGGGTGCGTGGCGATTACCTGGTATCGAGTGTTACCTTGAATCGTTTTTTTGCACTGCATGTCGTTGCATTGCCGCTGGTTATTCTGGGCCTGGTAGTGCTGCATATTGTGGCGTTGCATGAAGTGGGGTCGAATAATCCCGATGGCATTGATATTCGAATGCACACCGACGATGCGGGTAAACCGCTGGATGGCATTCCGTTTCATCCGTATTATACCGTCAAGGATTTAGTTGGCGTGGCGATCTTCTTGTTTGTTTTCTGTGGCGTTATTTTTTATTTTCCAGAAGGCGGCGGTTATTTTATTGAGCAGCCGAACTTCGAGCCGGCCAATCCGCTGCAAACGTCTGATCATATTGCGCCGGTTTGGTACTTCACTCCCTTTTACGCAATTTTACGCGCGATCAACTTTTCAATATTTGGTTTGGACGCCAGATTTCTGGGCGTAATTTTCATGGGCGGCGCCATTGCGGTACTTTTTGTTGTGCCGTGGTTGGACCGTAGCCCAGTTCGTTCCATGCGCTATAAGGGCTGGCTGTCAAAGCTAATGTTGGGGCTGTTTGTGGCAAGTTTTGTCGCTTTGGGCGTACTGGGTGTGTTGCCATCCACGCCCGTACGAACGCACTTGGCGCAACTATTTACCGCGACTTACTTCGCCTATTTTCTGTTGATGCCTATTTACACCCGTTTGGAAAAAACCAAACCCGTGCCTGAAAGGGTGACCGGCTGATGAAGCATCTATGGATAGTAGTGTGCTTTTTGCTAATGCCCATAATGGCAGTGGGTGGGCAGGGCGGGCGCGAATTACGCTCGGGGGCGCCTGACTTGCAGGATCAGGCGTCACTACAGAATGGCCTTAAGCTTTACGTCAATTATTGCCTGGGTTGCCATACGCTGAGCTATCAACGATTTTCACGTACGGCCAATGATCTGAATATTCCTCAGGCACTGATGGAGGACGCCGTCATGTTTTCATCGGCGGCAGCCTTTGATGACCCGATGCATAACGCCTTGAGGGCGGAAGAGGCAGCGCAGTGGTGGGGCGTTGCACCGCCGGATTTGTCGCTCACGGTACGTCTGCGGGGGGCGGACTGGGTGAATGCTTTTCTGCTGGGGTTTTATCAAGACTCTGATCGTCCGAATGGCGTCAATAATACGCTGTTTGATTCAGTGGCCATGCCCAATGTGCTTGAGCCGCTTCAGGGTGTGCAGGTGCTGGATTGCTCTAAGACCGAGCAGCAAGAATGCGACCGTTTGAAAGTGATAACGCCTGGGTTGATGGCGCCCGATGAGTTTGAGAGTGCGGTATACGATATTACTAATTTCTTAGCCTATGTTAGTGAACCTTATCGACTGAAGGCTCAAGCTGTAGCGCCTAAGGTTATGATTTTTTTATTTATTTTTGGCGTTATTGCCTATTTTCTTAAGCGTGAATACTGGAAAGATGTGTATTGACGTGGTGGGGCGTAAATAAGTTGGCAGCATAAGTCATGCTTATGTTGTTTTGATGTCAAGCAGTAACCCAAAACGGGCTGCCTTACCATAAGGTGGCTTTGGCGTGTTATTATCCATAATTGTTTTGATGCGAGGATGCTTTCATGGGTGTTGTGGCCAAGCGGTCGTCGATGATTTTTTACTCAGGTAGTGATGATCATTTCAGTCATCGCGTGCGCATTGTGCTGGCTGAGAAGGGGGTGGCCGTTGATATCGTTGATGTTAATGTAGAACAGCCGCCTGAAGATTTAGCAGACCTCAACCCGTATAATAGCGTACCTACGCTTTTAGATCGTGATTTAGTGCTCTATGAGTCTAAAGTCATGATGGAGTATTTGGATGAGCGTTTTCCGCATCCTCCTTTGCTCCCTGTTTATCCTGTTGCCCGCGCGCAAAGTCGCTTGTGGATGCACCGTATTGAGCGTGAATGGTGCCCCATGGTCGACCAGATTCGCAGCGGCGGGAAGAAAGAGGCTGACAAGGCGCGTAAAGAGCTGCGTGAAAGCCTGATCGGTATTTCACCTATTTTTGAAGATATGCCCTTCTTTATGAGCGAAGAATTCACGTTAGTGGATTGCTGCCTTGCACCGATCTTGTGGCGCCTTCCGGACTTGAATATCGAATTGCCTGAAAAACAGGTAAAACCACTGTTAAGTTACATGTCGCGAGTATTTGAGCGGGAAGCGTTCAAAGCATCTTTGAATGAGCATGAAAAAGAGATGCGTGCTTGAATTTACATGGCCTCGTCGCCTGAGAAAGGCCGGGGCTTTACTTGTTAGGAGGAGGGAGTCTTATGAAATCGAGTCGCCCCTATCTCGCCCGAGCACTCTATGAGTGGCTGTTGGATAATGAGTTAACGCCCTATCTGGTCGTTGATGCGACGCAAGCCGGGGTCGAGGTGCCGCGTCAGTTTGTACAGAATGGTCAGATTGTCTTGAACGTGGCACCGACGGCTGTGCGCGATCTGTTTATGGAAAATCAAGCTATTGGTTTCAATGCCCGCTTTGGTGGTCAGCCAATGCAGGTGATGGTGCCGATTCCGGCGCTTATCGCTATCTATGCGCGTGAAAACGGTGTGGGCATGATCTTTGGTCATGAGCCGGAGTTGGGTGAAGCGACGGACGATGAGGAGGCTTTGTTTAATGAAGCACCTGATGCGCCTTCCAAGCCTGAGCTATCCGTGACGGAACCGGTGCCTGAAAGCGAGCTTGATGATGTTTCTGAATCATCAGCGGCGCCTTCAAAGCCCAAGAAAAAACCGACGCTTCGGGTGGTTAAATAACCAGGCATCGTGATTGATCAGGTCATAAAAAACCTCGCACTGTGTGCGAGGTTTTTTTTGTGGCTAGTGCTGAGTGCTTAGTCGATATATTCAAATACTTTGACGATGCGCTGAATGCCACCGACCGATGATGCGGCGTTGACGATCCGGTCGGCTTCCTCGTGGGTCACCATACCCATCAGATAAACGCTGGCATTTTCAGTTGTTACCTTAAGCTTCGATGAGTCAATGCGATCGTTGGTGGCCAGTGTGCTCACCACGTTGGTGGTTAACCAGGTATCTGTCAGGCGCTGGCTGGCTGGAAGACGAGCAGCGACGGTGAGTTCGTTATGCACTTGGTTAACACCGCGCAAGTTGCGCGCAACATCGCCGGCTTTCGTGCGTAGCTCTTCGCTGGGTACCTGGCCCACTAACAGCAGCGAGCCGTTGTAGCTGTGCGCGCGAATGCGGGCATCGCCCAGACGCGCATCGGCACGATCCAGCGCGCGTTCAGCCTCACGCTCAATGGTGGCGTCCACTGCTTGCACATCATCACTACGTTGGCCGTAGTTGGACGGGTTTGACGCGGTATTGGTCGCACAGCCGCTAACAAGTGCAGCAGATAACAGGGTCGCGACCAGCAGCTGGCGAGTAGAAAAACGTAGGGCCATGGTGAATGACTCCTTATTTTGATGAAAGTAATAAGAGGTGAGGCGGCGAGTTATGCAGCGCTGCCGAACAGCTGCTCATCAATAAGATCGCATAAGCAGTGAATGACCAGTAAATGAACCTCTTGGATTCTTGCCGTCGATGTCGCGGGAACGCGAATCTCGCAATCATCCTGGCCAAGCAGGGACGCCATATTACCACCATCGCGCCCGGTCAGAGCCACCACGGTCATTTCACGATCATGAGCGGCCTGGATCGCCTGCACGATGTTCGCGGAATTGCCGCTTGTCGAGATCGCAAGCAGAATATCGCCGGGCTGGCCTAATGCGCGGATCTGCTTGGAGAACACCTCGTTATAGCTATAGTCATTAGCAATTGAGGTCAGCGTTGAAGTATCGGTGGTTAATGCCAGGGCCGGCAGGCTGGGGCGTTCACGCTCAAATCGATTAAGCAGCTCCGACGAAAAGTGCTGGCTGTCACCGGCGCTACCGCCATTGCCACAGGCAAGAATCTTTCCTTCACTCACTAAGCACTGCACCATCATTTGGCTGGCAACTTCGATAAACGGTGGCAGTACTTCGCTGGCATAGGTTTTCGTATCAATGCTGGCGTTAAAGTGGTCAAGAATACGCGATTGAAAGTCCATTAGGGCTTCCTAGTTAAAATAGAATCAGTAGGCATCAAAAGCCGCTTTCTCCCAGTGGAACTCAAGGTTGGGCGGCGCGCCAGTAATAGCAAGAATATCAAAGCGGCAGGGAGATGTAAGGCCATATTTGCCAATATATAGCTGGGCCGCGCGTATTAGGCGCTGCCGTTTTGTAGCCGTTATGGTTTCCAGCGGATGGCCGTAGCGGGTGGTCACCCTATGTTTGACTTCCACAAATACCAGCGTGCTGCCGTCACGCATCACAATATCCAGCTCGCCACCTTTGACATGGTGGTTTTGAGCCACAAGCGTCAAACCCTTCTGCTGCAGCCATTGAGCGGCTAACTGCTCAATGGCTGCACCGCGCTTGCGCGCCGTTTGGGCGTTATTCATTACCGCTGGTTTGGCTCGGGATCAAGATGGGAGAAGGCGTGCCATTTTGAAACCTGGCCCACGGCAGTTCGCGATAAATACGGCCGTCGCCGGTTAGATAGAGCGTACCGGTGCTGCCGCGCATGCCGTCAAGCGAGGCGATATCCGATAGGTGCGTGGCGATTTCATAAGCATCCACGCCCATGGCCATCAGACGGAACATGGACGCATCGGCTTCTTCGCTCAGGCGTTGATAGGTGGGGTAAAAGGGCAGTATTTCTTCACCGCCTACCGCAGCATCAGGAATTTGCCAAGGGATATCCACAAACATGACGTCATTTAAGTCTTGGTCGCGGCGCGTTTGCAAACGGCCTTCATGCAGGTGTGAGGTTGCATAGATAGGTAGGTTCGGCGCGTAGTAGTAATCCAGTGTGGGCGGTACCTGGCGTGCGTAGTCGGGCAGTGCAAGCAGGAAAAGAGCGTCGATGTTACCAAGCTGAGCACGCTCGCCACTTACATTGAGGGCTGTTTTAACGGCATTGGCAACCGGGTTTTCAGGGTTATAGCGAACGGCGTTGGTGACCTCGCCTCCTTCGCGGTGGAATTCATTCCAGAAAGCCTCTCCCACGCGGCGTCCCCAGTCGTTGTCAGGCACCATCACCGACATGCTGCGGCGGCCGTCCTGATAGGCGCGACGGGCAGCTTGACGGGCTTCATCCTCGGCAGAAAGCCCGTACTGGAACAGGCGCGCAGCACGGTTTTGCTCACCGCTACCATAGTTAAGCGCAAGGGTAGGCAGTGGCACGCTATCACGCTGTTCCAGCTGGCTGACCTGATCTTTTTCAAGCGGGCCGATGACCAGCTGGGCATTCATCTGTTCGGCACGGCTATAAAGCTCATCCATTGAGTATTGAGAAGCATCCAGGAAGCTCAGCTGTACGTTGTCTCCCTTGATCTCATTATGGCGGCGCATTGCGGTAGCTAGCGTGTTTGCAACGCTGCTAAGCGGGCCAGACTCAGGCAGGGCAACCACGATGCGGCGGATATCCTGACCTTCAAGGCCGGGCAGCGCCAGGCTATCAGGATCAAGCTGGTTTAAGGCATTGCGTGCCCAGCTCTGGCGGTCGACCAGGGTTTCCTGCTGGTCATCCTGCATTGGCAGGTCGTCGTTGAGCACCTGGGTTGCGCGTAATACGGCGCGCGGGTCATCCATTGCGCGAGCGAGTTCTGAGAAAAGCAGCGCCCAGCGGACGCGATCCGTTTCTGACAGTCTGGCTTCATCAATGGCATCGGCGGCTGCAAAGGCATCTTCCCGCTGGCCTTGTTGCGCCAAAATAGTGGCCGCTTCCAGACGTGTCTTGGCGGCTTGATCCGGGGCTTGCTGTTCCGCCTGACTTAACAAGCGGCTCGCTTCCTGATCATCCGCGCGGTCGACCACGCTAGGTGACTGCATCGCACAGCCGGTCATGAGAAGTGCTATGAGGGCAGTGGCGAGTACGCCACGCAGAGACTGTTTCATGTATCCTTCCTTAGTTTTCATTTGCGCTGTCGCCGCTTGTCGGCATTTCGTTGGCATTGCACAAGCATAGCGCACCGTCAGAGCAAGCCATTAACAAATCTGGAGTCACGATGACACACCACAATCCGGGCACATTGTACGTGGTTGCCACCCCAATTGGGAATTTGGACGATCTATCGCCGCGTGCAGCCCGGGTATTAGCGGAAGTATCGCGCATCGCGGCAGAAGATACGCGCCATAGTGCACGCTTATTGGCCCATTTAGGGGTTAATACGCCCATGTTGTCGCTGCATGAACATAACGAGGCGCGCCGGGTGGATACGCTGGATGCCTACCTGGAGGCGGGCGAAAATATTGCCTTGATAAGTGATGCGGGAACGCCACTTATCTGCGACCCGGGCTTCGTTCTGGTGAGAGAGTTGCGCCTTCGTGGTCGGCATGTGGTGGCATTACCTGGCCCGTGTGCGCTGGTAACGGCGTTATCTGGCGCTGGCTTGCCTACAGACCGCTTTACCTTTGGCGGCTTTTTACCCGCCAAGCCGGGGGCGCGTCGCCAGGCGCTGGAAGAGTGGCAAGCTCGGGAAGAGACCCTGGTGTTTTACGAGTCGCCGCACCGTATTGTGCATACCCTTGAAGCGCTACACGAGCAGATGCCCGAGCGCAGTGTAGTGCTTGCCAGAGAGTTGACCAAAACGTTTGAGACATTTTTGCAAGGCACGCCTGAAGAACTGCTGGCCCAGTTGGCTGACGATCCTAATCAGGCAAGGGGTGAGTTTGTCGTCATGCTGGCGGGCGCGCCACCGGTTACACAGAGTGAGCATCAGGATATTAGCGCCGATCAGCTGATGAAGGTACTGCTGGATGAGGGAGTGGGGGTCAAGCAGGGGGCGGCGATAGTGGCTCGAATGCTGGGTGGGCGCAAGCAGGAATGGTATGCAAGATTGCAGGCAATTAAAACCGAGCATTGAGGCGAAGCGAGGGCGCTGGTATGCTTGCCGCCGGAGTTGGCCAGACAGTCGCCGCTAACCCATCTTTTTGATGGGCTGGGGGAGGAAAGTCCGGGCTCCATAGGGCAGAGTGCCAGGTAACGCCTGGGCGGCGTAAGCCGACGGAAAGTGCAGCAGAGAGTAGACCGCCTAAGCCCTTTGAAATAAACCTCAAGGGGCCGGTAAGGGTGAAAGGGTGCGGTAAGAGCGCACCGCGCGCCTGGCAACAGTGCGTGGCATGGTAAACCCCACTCGGAGCAAGACCAAATAGGGACCCAATGGCGCGGCCCGCGCTGGGTCCGGGTAGGTTGCTTGAGCGCTTTGGTGACAAAACGCCTAGAGGAATGACTGTCCACGACAGAACCCGGCTTATCGGCCGACTCCCCATTTCCATAAAGGGGCTCGCACTAGCGTGCCTCTCTAAATATTGTGTGAGAGTAACATGCCTTCTCCTGACGCTGACCAGGTCGTTTCCCCGTTTCGCCATACCAGCGTATTACTGGAAGGGGCTGTCGATACCCTTATACATAATCCCGACGGCGTTTATCTGGATGGCACGTTTGGCCGAGGAGGCCATTCGCGGCTGATCTTGTCGCGCCTGGGTGAACAGGGTCGCCTCATGGCGATGGATCGCGATCCTCAAGCCATTGCGGCTGCCGCTGAAGTTGATGATTCTCGCTTTCAAATTACCCAGCGTGAATTTGCCCACTTGGCAGACTATGCCCGTGAGCAGGGCGTATACGGAAAACTGTCCGGTGTATTGCTGGACGTCGGCGTTTCTTCTCCACAGCTGGATGATCCTGAGCGTGGGTTCAGCTTTATGCGCAATGGTCCGTTGGATATGCGCATGGACCCCACTCAGGGAGAGAGCGCGGCTGAGTTTCTCGCGCGCGCGAAGGAAGCCGACATCGCCCAGGTATTTAAAACATATGGCGAAGAGCGCTACGCCAAACGGTTGGCTCGTGCTGTAGTCGAGCGGCGTGTTGAAGCGCCGTTTACCCATACGGTCGATTTGGCCGAGGTGTTGAAAAAAGCCCACCCCGCCTGGGAAAAAGGCAAGCATCCGGCGACAAAAGCATTTCAAGGGTTACGAATTTATTTAAATGGCGAACTTGATCAGCTAGATGCTGCCTTAGACGCAGCGCTTGAAGCGCTGGCGCCGGGTGGTCATTTGGTGATTATCAGTTTCCATTCGCTGGAAGACCGTCGTGTAAAACGCTTTATCCGTCATCACGTACGTGGCGATACCCATTTGCCGCGCGGTGTACCTATCCGTGATGACCAACTAAATCGTCGCCTTGAAGCTTTAAGTCGAGGCGTACGCCCGAGTGATGAAGAGGTAGCTGGTAATCCACGTGCGCGGAGCGCCGTTATGCGGGCTGCCCGAAAACGAGTATAAGCATGAGCATGGATCGGATTGAGCGTTGGGCCTCAACGCTACGCACCGAATGGCCTTTCAAGTTACGTCTTCGTACGTGGCCCATCATCATTTGTCTGCTGTTTTTTCTTTGCATCATTAGTGGGTTGGCAACGGTTGCCATCACCCATATGACGCGCGTTCAGTTTGCCCAATTGCAGCATCTTCAGCAGGAAAAAAACCAGCTGCAAACTGAATGGGGCCAACTTTTATTGGAAGAGGGCGCATGGTCGACGCCCGCCCGGATTGAGCAAATTGCCACGGAACGCCTGGATATGCGTATTCCTGACGTGCATGACGTTGAGGTCATTCGGCCATGAGAAATGAGCGCCGGGGAGGGATGTCCCGTCAGCAGCCTATTGCCCCACCGCTGGGTGGCGGCCGTTTTGTGTTTATATTGATCATGGTCGGTTTAGTGACGTGCATTCTTATTGGGCGGATCACGTTGCTGCAGGTTATCGACCGGCCTTTCCTGCAAAGCCAGGGGGATGCGAGAACGCTTCGCCATGAGGCGATACCTGCCCACCGCGGTATGATCACTGACCGCAACGGTGAGCCTCTGGCTATTTCAACGCCTGTCGTGACGCTATGGGCGAATCCTCAGGAACTGCCTTCCGACGGTATTCAGCGCTTTATGCTGGCGCAGGCGCTGGGCATGTCATTAGACGATTTCGAGTCCCGGGTTGAGCGCTACAGTAGCCGCGAGTTCATGTATCTGCGTCGCCAGATGACGCCAGAGGCGGCGCAGCGCATCCTTGATTTACGCACTCCAGGTGTTTACCCGCAACGAGAGTACAAGCGCTACTACCCCGCCGGGGAAGTGGCGGCGCAGATACTCGGCGTAACCAACGTTGACGATGTGGGGCAAGAAGGCCTAGAGCTTTCCTACCAGCCGTTTTTGGCCGGGCACCCAGGCCAGCGCCGCGTGATTAAAGATCGTCGTGGTCGTTTGGTGCGTGAGCTGGGCGTTATCCGCGAAGCCCAGCCAGGCGGTGATCTGGTGCTCTCGATCGACCAGCGGATTCAATATATGGCGTATCGTGAGCTGCGCGCAGCCGTCGCCAAAAATGACGCCGACGGCGGGGTGCTAGTTACCATGGATGCCCGCACTGGTGAAGTGTTGGCGATGGCTAACCTGCCGTCGTACAACCCTAATAACCGCACCGGGCTTGATCCGCGTGGCCTGCGTAATCAGGCATTGGTCGATGTCTTTGAACCGGGTTCCGTCATGAAGCCGCTGGCCATGGCCGCTGTACTGGAAAGCGGTATTGTAGGCCGTGACGCGGTGGTCGATACATCGCCGGGTTGGATGCGTATCGATCAATTTACCATTCGCGATTTTCGTAATTATGGTGACTTGACGCTAGCGGGTATTCTGGAACACTCATCCAATATCGGTATGTCGCGCTTGGCGCTGCAGCTAAGCGATACGGCTATCTGGGAAAAATACAATCAGCTGGGGCTTGGGCAAGCACCTGGCACGGGGTTCCCCGGTGAGGCAAATGGCAGCTTGCCGGCGCCAGTGCGTTGGTCGCGTAGTGAGCGGGCAGCGCTGTCTTACGGTTACGGCTTGTCGGTTACCGCCGTTCAGCTGGCGAGTGCTTACACGGCATTGGCCAATGGCGGCATGCGTTTACCACCTTCTTTATTGCGCCTGTCTGAGCCACCCCAGGGAATTCCCGCGATTGATCCTTCCGTCGCCAACGATCTGCTGAGTATTCTGGAAACATCCGTTGCCGCCTATACCGGTGGTCGGCGCGCCCGTGTGGAAGGCTATCGAGTCGGTGGGAAAACCGGTACGGTGCGTAAATCCGGGCAGGGCGGTTACACCACGGATGCCTATCGCAGTGTGTTTGCCGGCATTGCGCCTATTTCTGATCCCCGTATTGTGACCGTTGTGATGATCGATCATCCGAAAGCCGGCGAATTTTATGGTGGTGCGGTTGCCGCGCCGGTCTTTTCAAGCGTGACGGGTAATGCGTTGCGCTTACTTGACGTGCCGCCAGACCATGAGGTCGAAGAGTAGCATGACTAAGGAGATTGCATGACGTTGGCTCCCAACGATTTATGGGAAGCGCTGGGTAGCGTATGGCCGAATGAGCCCTTTACTCAGACGCTGCCCGCACTGCCTGAGTCGCTGCGTTTGATTACCGATTCACGCAAGCTGGCAGCAGGTGATGTGTTTGTTGCCGTGCCGGGTAGTCAAGGTGACGGGCGTGACTACATTGAAATGGCTCTGGAGCAGGGCGCGTCGCTAGTGTTGGCGCATACCAAACAGGCCCATGCCGCTTGGGAAGGCCGGGTACTCTACCTGCCGCACCTATCCGTGCGTCTAGGCGAGCTGGGTAGGCAGCTTTTTGACGTGCCCACTGATCTTGAAGTGATCGCTGTTACAGGCACCAATGGGAAAAGCTCCGTTACGCATTATATTGCGGCGTTGAGCGAAGCGCTGGGCACTGCCGCTGGCGTAATTGGTACGTTAGGTGTGGGTCGCCCTGGCCAGCTGGCCGATAGTGGCTTGACCACGCCTGGTCCTTTGGCATTACAGGCAACGCTTGGCGAGCTTTCTCGGCAAGGGATCAAGCGAGTGGCGCTTGAGGCCTCCTCACACGCGTTGGATCAACACCGCCTTGACGCCGTCGATGTAAAAGTCGGCGTATTTACCAACCTGACCCGCGATCACCTTGATTACCACGGGAGCATGGCGGCGTATGCGGCAGCTAAAGCCAAGCTTTTTCGGCGTAGCGAGCTTGAGCTTGCCATTGTGAATGCTGACGATCCTCTGGCTCGGTTGATGCTGGCTGGCTGTGATCAGCGCGTGCGAGTGTTAGCCACCGGCCAGGATGAAGCCGTTACGTTTCGGGTGCTGGATGTCCAGTTGAAAGAAACGGGCCAGCAGGCACTAATTGCCACGCCGGACGGTGAGCGTGTATTGACGTTAGGCCTGATGGGGCGTTTCAACCTGGATAACGTCCTGTTGGCGATGGCTGTGCTTTACGGACTGGGTCAAGCGATTGACCCGCTGTTTGAGGCGGCCGCAGCACTTGATCCAGTGCCTGGACGTATGGCGCTGTACCACGCGAAAGCAGCACCCAGCGTTGTGATTGATTATGCCCATACGCCGGATGCGCTGCACAGTGCATTGCAAGCTCTGCGTGCGCATTTAGGCCAAGCGGGTAAGCTTTGGTGTGTGTTTGGCTGTGGGGGCGAGCGCGATACCGGCAAGCGTGCAGAAATGGCCAAAGCCGCGGAGCAGCTCGCAGACCAGGTGGTGGTCACCGATGACAACCCGCGGGGCGAGCCAGCAGAGCAGATTCGCCAGCAAATTATCGCGGGGCTCTCCTCGGCTATCACACCACTCGAAATAGGCGATCGTCGTCATGCCATTAGCCAAACGATTCAGCAGGCTGGTGACAGCGATGTGGTGCTGATTGCTGGAAAAGGCCACGAGGCCTATCAGGAAATCAATGGCGTACGCCACGCCTATAACGATGAAGATGAAGTGCTACGGGCCTTCGCGTTACGGAGTCATGCACCATGAGCTGGATGCTTGCTGAGGTAGCAACGGCGCTGGGCGTAGAAATATCTGAAGATCAAGCCGCGTTAGAGCTGACGGCAGTGGTTACCGATACCCGGCAAATTGTGCCCGGCTGCCTGTTCGTGGCGCTGAAAGGGCCGCGCTTTAACGGTCATGATTTTATCGGGCAGGCCCATGAGCAGGGGGCTACCGCGGCATTGGTTGAAGAGCCGGTAGACAGCCCGTTGCCCCAGCTTGTATGCCCCGATACCCGTCTTGGATTAGGGCTTTTAGCCGGTGCCTGGCGTAGCCGCTGGTCGATGCCGTTGATCGGAGTCACCGGTAATAGCGGCAAGACAACGGTCAAGGAAATGACGGCTGCCTTACTGGCGCCTCTCGGTAACGTGCTAGCGACCCAAGGCAATCTCAATAACGATATTGGCGTTCCGTTAACGCTTTTAAGATTAACCGAAGAGCATCAGGCGGGCGTTGTCGAGCTGGGGGCGAACCATCTGGGCGAAATTGCTTGGTCGAGTCGTTTAACGGTGCCTGATGTGGCTATTATCACCAACGTTACGGGGGCACACGTTGGCGAGTTTGGCGGCATGGGTCATATCGCCCAGGCGAAAAGCGAGCTGCTCAACGGTTTAAGCGACCAGGGCGTTGCGGTACTTAATCGCGATGATCATTACTACCCCTTCTGGGCTGCCTGTGCGGCTCCTCGACGCGTCATCAGCTTTGGGTTTGATAGCTCAGCGGATGTCTGCGCGTCGGCGCTTTCCTGTGACTCACAGGGGCGGTATGCTTTCACGCTTGTTCAGCATGGTAAGCCGCTGGGTAATGTACAGCTTGCTTTGCTGGGTAAGCACAACGTTAGCAATGCGCTGGCAGCGGCAGCGGCTGCATTGGCGGTCGGTATTGCGCCTGCCGATGTTGTAGCCGGTTTACAAAATCTGCCGGTACTTAACGCACGATTAAGCATCGTACCTGGGTTGCACGGTGCCACGCTGCTTGACGATACGTATAATGCCAATCCCGGAGCGGTCAAGGCCGCGATGGAAACATTAATGCGTTTCCCCGCGCCACGCTGGTGCGCGCTGGGCGCCATGGGTGAACTTGGCGATGACGCTGAAACATTGCATGCCGAGGTTGGCCGTTACGCGGCTGAGCTTGGCATCGACAGGCTGCTGACGCTGGGTGATGCAGCGCGTTCAGCCTGTGACGCCTTTGGTCACGGGCAGCATTTTGACGACCACGAGACGCTAACGCGTCATGTCATTAATACTTTGCCGCCCGCCACCACGCTTCTGGTGAAAGGGTCGCGCAGCGCGGGTATGGAGCAAATCATTGCTGCGCTGCGCTCGGATGAAATAAGGTAAACGCCGTTCATGTTACTTCACTTGGCGAATTTTCTAGCTCAGTACCAAACGGGCTTTCAGGTTTTCAACTATCTCACCTTGCGCGTCATCTTGGCGGCACTTACCTCACTGATGCTCTGTCTTTGGCTGGGGCCGTGGGTAATCCGCCGTCTTGTTGAAGGCCAGATAGGCCAGGCTGTGCGCGATGATGGCCCGCAATCCCATCTTTCAAAAGCGGGCACGCCCACCATGGGTGGCGTGATGATTTTGCTGGCGATGGCTATCAGCACATTCGTATGGGGCGATTTGACCAATCACTATGTGTGGGTGGTGCTAGCCGTAACGCTGGGATTCGGGGCCATTGGCTGGGTTGATGATTATCGTAAAGTGGTCGAGAAAAACCCCCGCGGTCTGCCTGCTCGCTGGAAGTATTTTTGGCAGTCGGTGGTCGGGATAGGTGCAGCGCTAGTGCTTTATTTCACGGCAGCTACGCCGGCCGAAACCAGTCTGCTCGTGCCGCTGTTTAAAGATATCGCGCTGCCGCTGGGCGTGTTTTATATCGTGCTGACCTACTTTGTGATTGTAGGTAGTTCTAACGCGGTGAACCTGACCGATGGTTTGGATGGCCTGGCGATCATGCCCACCGTGCTGGTGGCGATGGGCTTGTCAGTCTTTGCTTATGCCAGCGGTAACGCTGTATTCGCCAACTACCTGCATATCCCGTTTATTAACGGTACCGGGGAGCTTGCGATTTTCTGTGCGACCATCGCCGGAGCGGGGCTCGGCTTTTTGTGGTTCAACACCTATCCCGCCCAGGTATTTATGGGCGATGTAGGCGCGCTTGCGTTAGGTGCGGCGCTTGGCGTGGTCGCGGTAATTGTTCGCCAGGAAATCGTCCTGTTCATTATGGGCGGTATTTTTGTCGTCGAAACCCTATCGGTCATACTGCAGGTGGGATCTTATAAAATGACCGGACGGCGTATTTTCCGCATGGCGCCGCTACATCACCACTTCGAATTGAAAGGCTGGCCGGAGCCGCGTGTCATTGTGCGTTTCTGGATCATTACCGTGGTATTGGTACTACTGGGCCTCGCGACGCTCAAGGTTCGTTAATCGATGCGGTGATAGGGCCGCTGCAGCCTTAAGCGTATAACGCAAAGGAGCCAGATATGGTGCGAGTACCTAACGGAATGAGCGTTGTCGTTGGCCTGGGGCTTTCAGGTCGAGCAATTTGTCGGCATTTGGCACGCACGAATATACCTTTCATGGTGGCGGACACTCGCAGTGAGCCGCCGGGCCTTGCGGCTTTTCATGCGGCTCATCCCGGTGTGGATGTGGTATGCGGTCCGCTAGCCGCGCTGGATTTTACCGATGCCCATGAAGTGGTGCTTAGCCCTGGTGTTGATCCCGCAACGCCCGGGCTGGAGGGCTTGGCTGAACGTATCAACCCGCATACCGGGGACTCGATGGTGGTGGGCGAAACCGCTCTGTTTGTGCGGGCCAATCAAGTGCCGATTGCCGCTATTACCGGCTCTAATGCTAAATCCACAGTGACCACGCTACTCGGTGAAATGGCCAAAGCTGCTGGCTTGCGGGTAGCGGTGGGGGGGAATCTCGGCACTCCCGCGCTCGACCTGTTAGCCGATCAGCCCGATGCCGAGCTGTATATTCTAGAGCTTTCCAGCTTTCAGCTGGAAACCACGCCTGCGTTAGGCGCCAAGGCCGCTGCGTTTTTAAATCTTTGTGAAGATCATCTGGACAGGCATGGCGATATGCAGACCTACCGCCTGGCCAAGCAGCGCATCTTTATCGGTGCACAGCACGTCATTGTTAACCAGGATGACCCTTTGACCTGGCCTTCCCAGGAAGACGTAACGACTATGCGTTTTTCAGTGAATGCGCCCTCAGACAACCACTGGGGTCTCGTTTGGGAGGGGCCTGAGCTTAAGCTTATGCAAGGGCAAACTCAGTGGCTTTCCGCCCGCGAATTGAAAGTGGCCGGCCAGCACAACTATGCAAATGCCTTGGCAGCGCTTGCCATGGGCCAGGCGTTAGGGCTTAACGCATCCGCCATGATCGATACCCTTAAAACGTTTACCGGGCTGCCGCACCGTAGTGAAACGGTGGCGCATATTAACGACGTTACCTGGATAAACGACTCTAAAGGCACCAACGTGGGCGCCACATTGGCAGCGATCCAAGGGCTTGGCGCCACGCTTAAGGGCCGCCTGATCTGGCTTGCCGGTGGCGTTGGCAAGGGGGCTGACTTTACACCGCTTGCCGCACCGCTGGCGCGCTGCGCGCGTCAGGCGCTACTGTTTGGCGCGGACAGTGAGCGTATCGCCCAGGCCATAACCTCTCAAGTGCCGGTGCAAAAAGTGCATGATTTAACACAGGCAATGGAAGTAGCTTTCACCATGGCCCAGCCAGGAGACTGCGTGCTCTTATCGCCTGCCTGCGCGAGTTTTGATCAGTTTTCTGGCTATGAAGCCCGCGGTAAGGCTTTTCGTGACTGGGTAGAAAACAAAGCGGCGGAGGTATCCTTATGAGCCGAATACAGCGCTTGCATCGGGCATTAACCACGCGTGATTTCCCTTGCGATATTTGGTTGATAGCTGCCGCCGTGGCACTGGCCGGATTAGGCTGGGTCATGGTCAGTTCGGCCTCGGTAGGCCTTTTGGACAATAGTTTTTACTACTTCCGCCAGCACGGTATTTTCCTGGTGGTGTCAGCACTAGGCTGCCTGTTTATGCTCAGCGTACCGCTTGAGGCCTGGCGGCAAAATGCAGCGCTGATTTTCCTGGTCAGCGTTGGGCTGCTGGTGGTCGTACTGTTGTTCGGTCAGGAAATTAACGGTAGTAAGCGTTGGATTGCTCTGCCTGGGCCGCTGCCGAATCTTCAGGTGTCAGAGCTTGGCAAGATCGGCCTTATTTTTTACATGGCGATGTTTATGTCGCGCTTCACCTATGATTTACGTCTTCGTGCGTTTACGCTCTGGCGGCCTATCGCGGTACTGGCTGTGCCGGCCAGTTTACTTTTTTTAGCACCCGACTTTGGCGGTATGGTGGTGTACTCAGTGTGTGTGATCGGCATGCTGATGATGAGTGGCGCATCGCTTGTTTTGCTTATTGGTAGTGGCGGGGCACTTGCCGCCGGGGCGGTGATGTTGGTGGTATTAGAGCCGTATCGCCTAGCCCGCTGGACCAGCTTTCTAGATCCTTGGGCCGATCAGTTCGCGACCGGATATCAGCTTACCCAGGCATTGATTGCCTTTGGGCGTGGCCATGTGACCGGTACTGGGTTAGGTAATAGCGTTCAAAAGCTGCACTATCTGCCCGAGGCCCATACCGATTTCATCTTTGCGGTTATTGCCGAAGAGCTGGGCATGATTGGGGCTATCGCGGTGATATTGCTGTTTACGTTACTGGTTAGCCGCGCCATGCTGATTGGTCGCAAGGCAGAGCTCGCGGGCCATCTTTTCGGCGCCTATGTGAGTTACGGGATAGGCTTCGTTATTGCCTCGCAGGCATTTATCAATATGGCGGTTAGCTCAGGTTTGTTGCCCACCAAGGGTCTGACGCTACCGCTGGTAAGTTATGGCGGGTCGAGCCTGCTGGTCATCGGTATGATGATTGGCTTATTGCTGCGCGTAGATGCGGAAACCAGGCACCGGCCGCGTCGTACGCCAACCCCTTATAAATCGCGCAGCGAACCGCGGTTATCGTAATACTTTGTTAAGGAGTCGTTTGTGACGACGCACGCACATCGGCGCGTTTTAATCATGGCAGGAGGAACCGGGGGGCATGTCGTGCCCGCGCTTTCTCTGGCTCGTGCGCTCAAAGCACAGAATATCGAGGTTGAATGGCTGGGCAGCCCTCGCGGTATTGAAAACCGGCTGGTGCCTGACGCTGGTATCAAGCTGCACACCATTGCGGTAAGCGGGCTGCGCGGTAATGGCGCGGCTGGATGGCTTAAAGCACCGGTCAATCTTACCCGGGCGGTATGGCAGGCACGCCAGGTTATTAACACGTTTAAACCTCAGCTGGTCGTCGGGCTGGGTGGTTTTGCCAGTGGCCCAGGTGGGCTTGCCGCTTGGCTATCGCGTATACCGCTGGTAGTACATGAACAAAATGCCGTCGCGGGGCTAACCAATCGCGTGTTATCACGCTTAGCCACACGCAGTTACGCAGCCTTTCCTGAAGCATTTGGCGAGCGTGCTGAGGTGATCGGCAACCCCGTGCGCGAAGAAATAGCCGCGCTGGGTGAAACGCCGCGTACTGTGCAAGCGCTGCAGGGTCGCCCGCTGCGCCTGTTGGTGGTGGGCGGTTCTCTGGGCGCGGTAGCTTTAAATGAGCGTTTGCCTCAGGCGGTTGCCAGTTTGCCGACTGAAACGCGTCCTGAAATTCGTCACCAGGCGGGCAAGTCGCGGGATGTGCAAACTGCCGAAGGCTATGCCAAATACGGTGTAGACGCCGAGGTAACACCCTTTATTGATGATATGGCGGCAGCTTATGACTGGGCAGACCTTGTGGTATGTCGGTCAGGCGCGTTAACGGTAGCGGAGCTTGCCGCGGCAGCCAAACCGTCACTTCTGGTGCCTTTTCCGTTTGCGGTGGATGACCATCAGCGGGTTAATGCCGATGTGTTGGTCAAAGCCGGTGCTGCCCTGTGCGTTGTCCAGTCCGCGTTAACCCCTGACCGGTTGGCGCATTACTTGAGCGACTTGTTAGAGCCCGCGACGCTAGCACTGATGGCATCACGCGCGCGCCAAGCAGCCTATTTAGACGCCACTGAGCGATTAGCCGAAGGATGTCTGGCGATATTACCGAAAGGAGAAGCAGTGTGACCGACTCAGTAACTCAGCCCTTACCGCAACGGAGCATGCCCAGCGGCCCAGCGATGCGCCGTATTCAGCACATCCATTTTGTAGGCATTGGCGGTGCCGGTATGTGTGGTATTGCCGAAGTATTGGCAAACCAAGGTTACAAGGTTAGCGGCAGTGATATGAAAGCCTCTTCCGTTGTCGAGCGGTTGCGCCAATGCGGTATCTGCGTTGATATTGGTCACGCTGAAGCCAATGTGGAAGGAGCAGACGTAGTCGTCGTTTCAAGTGCTGTGGATACTACCAATCCTGAAATTCGCTGGGCGCATGAGCATCGCGTGCCCGTGGTGCGGCGCGCTGAAATGCTGGCTGAATTGATGCGCTTTCGTCATGGCATCGCGGTTGCCGGAACGCATGGTAAAACCACTACCACGAGCCTGACAGCGACGCTGTTGGCCGAGGGCGGCCTGGACCCTACCTTCGTTATCGGCGGGCGTTTAACCAGCGCCGGTGCTAACGCCCGTTTGGGAGAAGGTGATTATCTGGTCGCTGAGGCTGATGAGTCGGATGCATCGTTTCTTCATCTTCAGCCGATGATGTCGATTGTGACCAATATCGATGCGGATCACATGGCTACCTACGGCGGCGATTTTGAGCGTCTAAAAAGCACCTTCATCGAGTTTTTACATAATCTGCCCTTTTATGGACTGGCCGTACTGTGTATTGATGACCCGCACGTCCGTGAACTGTGCGAGCAGGTTAAGCGGCAGTTTGTGACCTATGGGTTTGATGCCGATGCGGATTACCGCATTGTGGATTTTGCCCAGCAGGGCGGGGAAGTCACATTTACCGCGCTGCGCCCCGGCAACGCCGAGCCTCTGAATATTTGCCTGGCCATGCCAGGAAGGCATAACGCTTTAAACGCGATGGCAGCGATTGTGGTCGCGACCGATGCTGGCGTGAGCGATGCGGCTATCTTACGTGGCTTGGCAAGCTTTGCCGGGGTAGGGCGACGTTTTCAGGTTCACGGCCATTTTCCGGCGCCCAAAGCCCCCGGCAAGATTATGCTGGTAGACGATTACGGCCATCATCCCCGTGAAGTGGATATGGTTATCAAGGCGGTTCGCGCAGGCTGGCCGGAGCGTCGTTTGGTCATGCTTTACCAGCCTCATCGCTATAGCCGCACGCGTGACTTGTATGAGGATTTTGTCAAAGTCCTTTCTCAGGTCGATACGCTGGTACTTCTAGATGTTTACAGTGCTGGTGAAGCCGTTATACCCGGCGCTGACGGTCGTGCGCTTGCCGGCTCGATTCGCCAGCGTGGCGAAGTGGATCCGCTGTTTATCGAGCATAAGCAGGAATTACCCGCGTTGCTGGCGAACGTATTACGTCCAAACGATATTTTAATTACTCAAGGGGCGGGCGATGTTGGCGGGATTTCGCTCTCTTTAGCCCAGGCTGAACTGGTATTAAGTGAGGTAGAGCTGTGAGCGCAGATAACGCCCAAGTGGATCGCTCTCGCGTAGTCGTGGTTTATGGCGGTTCCTCTGCTGAACGTGAAGTGTCGCTTAAAAGTGGCGCGGCCGTTCTGGAGGCCCTGAAACGTCAAAAGGTTAACGCAGAGGGCTATGATCTGCGTGATAAGGGGTTGGTCGGGCTAGAGGCGCTGGCACCCTCGGCGGTGTTCATTGCTCTGCACGGTCGGGGCGGTGAGGATGGCACGCTGCAAGGCGCGCTCGAGCTCTTGAACATTCCCTACACCGGTAGCGGCGTACTCGCCTCGGCGCTGGGCATGGACAAGCAGCGTACCAAGCAGGTGTGGCAGGCCATTGGGTTGCCTACCCCAGAAAGCATCATGCTCAATAAGGGCTCTGATTGGGATGGTGTCGTGGCAACGCTTGGCTTGCCGATGATGGTAAAGCCGGTGCATGAAGGTTCCACGCTGGGTATCAGTATCGTCAAAACGCGCGAGGCGCTGGAAGCCGCCTACCGCGAAGCCGCTCAGTTTGATGCCCGCGTCATGGCCGAGCGCTTTGTGGTAGGTGATGAATATACCGTGGCACTGCTGAATGAGCAGGTGCTGCCCGCCATTCGTGTAGAAGTGCCCGGTGGCTTTTACGATTTTGAGGCCAAGTACGTTTCCAATACCACTCAGTACCACTTGCCCTGCGGGCTTTCAGGCGAGGATGAAGCCGAGCTTGCCGGGCTGTGCCGTGAAGCCTTTGCTGCAATCGGCTGTGAGGGCTGGGGGCGGGTAGACGTCATGCGCGATGCAAAGGGGCAGTTCTGGCTGATCGAAGTCAATACGGTGCCGGGAATGACCGATCACAGTCTTGTACCGCAGGCCGCTGCGTATGCCGGTATCGAATTTGATGACCTGGTTGTACAGATCCTGCAAACGGCTGGTAAGCAGAGCGCATCATGAAGAGGCCTTATGAAAAGGCGTAATGCTTGGTTTGGCCTCATACTCCTGGCGCTGTTGCTCGGAGCGGGAAGCCGCGCGCTATGGCTATGGCTCGATCGTCCCATCGAGCGTGTATCGATTCGCGGTGAATGGGACTACGTCAGTGCTGATTATTTGCGCACTCAGCTGGCGCCATTGGTCCAGGGGGCTACATGGTTGTCGGCTGATCTGGGCGAACTGCGTAATCGTGCGCTGCAGGTGGGCTGGCTTCAAGAAGTGCGTATTTCCCGTGAATGGCCTAACGCTTTGGTGTTTGAGTTAGTTGAGCAGTCGCCGGTTGCGCGTTGGAACGATGATTTTTTACTTAATCCAGAAGGCGAGCCATTTTCCTTTGCGCCTATTGATGTACCCAAAGGGCTTCCTGATCTGGCTGGGCCTAATGGAAGTAGTGAAGAAGTCTTAAGTTACTATCATCGTTTAATGCCGCACTTTGAAGGTTTATCGCTGTCGCTTGCCCAGTTACGTTTAGAGCCGCGGGGAGCATGGCGGTTACAGTTAGATAACGGCGCCTGGGTAATGTTGGGTAGACGCGATCATGAGGTTCGTTTGGCACGGCTATCGGCTTCCTGGCAGCGAGAACTCTCCAAGTCCGGCGAACATATCCGCTATATCGACCTGCGTTACCCTAATGGCGTTGCGGTTGCCTGGCATGGTGAAAGTGATTTTGAGGAATCGGAGGAGTAATCTTCGTTTTACTTAACGTCTTTTAGCCAGAGTTAGTGATCGCCAACGTGGAAAAACCCATTAATGGGGTTTAAATTACTTGCCAAGCCCATTATTGTGGGCTGTCGCTAGTCGTATTATGGCGATTGTTTCTATACTATGGGCCAGTGAAAGTTTTTTGTGGGTTTATTCTCTCTCATCGGCGTTTAATGATAATTAGTCATCAACGCTTGTTGACTGCTAAGTTGTAATCACTAGGCGATGAGTTGAGTTAAGTGTCCCTTATTTATTTTACTATTTAAAAAGATTATAAGGAGTATTCCCGACTCATGGCAGGCTCACCCAATGCATCTAATATGGTGGTCGGGCTGGACATTGGAACGTCCAAGGTCGTCGCAATCGTCGGGCAACCTACCGATGATGGCGGCATCGAAATTGCGGGTATCGGCTCGCACCCCTCACGGGGCATGAAGCGCGGCGTCGTTATTAATATTGAGTCAACGGTTCAGTCTATTCAGCGAGCCGTGGAAGAAGCCGAGCTCATGGCAGGCTGTGATATTCACTCAGTATATGTCGGCGTTGCCGGTAGCCATATTAGTTCGATGAATTCCGATGGCGTAGTGGCCATCAAAGAGCGCGAAGTTACGCCCTCCGATATTGACCGCGTTATCGATTCAGCTAGAGCCCGGGCAATCTCAGAAGGCCAGCGCGTTTTACACGTGCTGCCCCAAGAATTTTCAATCGATGCTCAGGGCGGTATTCGTGAACCCTTGGGTATGTCGGGTGTCAGGCTGGAGGCGCAGGTCCACCTGGTAACCGCGGCTCTCAATGCTGTACAAAATATTGAGAAGTGCGTTCGCCGTTGTGGTTTGGATGTTGACGCCATCATCCTGGAGCAGCTGGCTTCCAGCATGGCGGTATTAACCGAAGATGAGCGTGAGCTCGGTGTCTGTATGGTGGATATTGGTGGCGGAACGACCGATATGGCCATATTTACCGAAGGCGCCATCCGGCATACTGCGGTTATTCCGATTGCTGGCGATCAGGTAACCAACGACATCGCCA
Source organism: Vreelandella zhanjiangensis DSM 21076 (assembly GCF_000377665.1). Taxonomy (GTDB): domain Bacteria; phylum Pseudomonadota; class Gammaproteobacteria; order Pseudomonadales; family Halomonadaceae; genus Vreelandella; species Vreelandella zhanjiangensis. Next base: position 400,672 of record NZ_KB898646.1, read on the forward strand.
TGGCACTGCGTACGCCTACTCAGCACGCTGAAGAAATTAAAGTTAAGTATGCCTGCGCATTAACGCAGCTGGCATCTAGCGATGAAATGATCAAAGTTCCTAGTGTGGGTGACCGTCCGGCGCGTGATTTATCACGTCAGGCGCTCGCTGAAGTAGTGGAACCACGCTATGAAGAGCTATTCACACTGGTAAGAGACGAATTACGCCGTAGTGGCTATGAAGATATGGTTGCCGCTGGTGTGGTACTTACTGGTGGCACCTCACGCATGGAAGGTGTGAGTGAGCTGGCAGAGGAAATATTTCATATGCCGGTTCGTATCGCCTGTCCGCAAAATGTTCGAGGTTTGGCAGATGTCGTGCGTAACCCCATTTATGCGACAGGTGTCGGCTTACTGCATTATGCGTTGCAAGAAGTGCGTCATGGGCGAGGTCTAGAAAGCCACGGGGGAGTGGTTGCTGCCCATAAAGGACGCAACGAGCTTGCCCGGCGTGATATCAAGGAAGGCCATTCGGCGCTGGCCAGAGTTAAAGGCTGGTTCAAAGGAAATTTCTGACAGGGCCGCAAGCGCGGTTCAGGAGACGGGGCTTATGTTCGAATTGGTAGATAACGCACCCTCGAGTAGTGCGGTCATCAAAGTAGTCGGTGTTGGTGGTGGCGGCGGTAATGCCGTCAACCATATGGTTGAAAGTAATATTGAAGGCGTTGAATTCATTTGCGCCAATACCGATGCCCAGGCGCTTAAACGCGTATCCGCGAAAACAGTATTACAGCTCGGTGGTGAAATCACTAAAGGGCTAGGCGCTGGTGCTAACCCAGAAGTGGGACGCCAGGCTGCAATGGAAGACCGGGATCGGATTGCCGAGTTATTACAGGGCGCCGATATGGTCTTTATCACTGCCGGTATGGGCGGTGGTACAGGCACCGGTGGTGCTCCCGTGGTTGCTCAGGTGGCCAAGGAGCTAGGCATTCTGACCGTGGCAGTGGTTACACGGCCTTTCCCGTTTGAAGGCCCCAAGCGTATGCGCGCGGCCGAAGAGGGCATGAAAGAGCTCTCTGAGCATGTCGACTCGCTGATCACCATTCCCAATGAAAAGCTGCTTTCCGTATTGGGTAAAAACGCTACGCTACTCACGGCGTTCAGCGCTGCGAATGACGTACTGCTAGGTGCCGTACAGGGTATTGCTGAGCTGATTACCAGCCCCGGCATTATCAACGTCGACTTTGCTGATGTGCGCACCGTTATGTCTGAAATGGGCATGGCAATGATGGGCACAGGTGGTGCTACTGGTGAAAACCGTGCCCGCGAAGCAGCCGAAAAAGCTATCCGCAGCCCGCTGTTGGAGGATATCGATCTGCATGGCGCACGGGGTATTCTGGTCAATATTACTGCTGGCCCGGATCTTTCGATTGGCGAGTTCAACGACGTGGGCGCCACGGTTCAGGAATTTGCGTCGCAAGAAGCCACCATCGTGGTCGGAACTTCCATCGATATGGAAATGTCCGATGAGCTGCGTGTGACAGTTGTTGCCGCCGGCTTGGATGGTAGCAAGTCTTCTAAAGCATCAGCAGCGCGCGAGCCTGTGCGCCGCTCCGCTACGGACTCTTCTGATTACCGCAAGCTGCAGCAGCCGACAGTAATGCGCCAGCAGGCAACCGCTCGTGCAGAAGCGCCTGAACACGCGCCTAAGCCGCGGCCTGAAAAAAGTCGTTCAGCCGATGCTGATGACTATCTGGACATTCCAGCCTTCTTGCGCCGTCAGGCTGATTGATTGTTTCAATCGGTGTCATACTGCCAGCAAACGAGTGTTTTATTGGTTAAAACGCTCGTTTGCTGTTAAAGTGAACACTGTTTGATAACTTCCCTTTCCTTACGGTACTACCGTCATTAGAGTTCGACCACTGCCCATGATCAGACAACGCACCCTACAAAACGTCATCCGCGCCACTGGAGTGGGTCTGCACTCCGGCAAAAAAGTCCATTTGGCTTTGCGTCCGGCGCCGGCAAACACCGGGATTGTGTTTGTTAGAACCGATCTGGATCCCGTGGTACACGTCCCCGCACGTGCTGAGCTTGTCGAAGATACAAAGCTTTGCACTGCGCTTTCGTTTGAAGGCGTTAAAGTGGCAACGGTCGAGCACCTGATGTCTGCATTTGCAGGCTTGGGTATCGACAATGCGTACGTTGACTTAAGTGCGCCTGAAGTTCCAATTATGGACGGTAGTGCCAGCCCGTTTGTGTTCCTGATTCAATCGGCGGGTATCCTCGAGCAGGATGCCCCGAAGAAATTTATCCGCATCAAGCGTCGCGTTGCGGTTAGCGATGGCGATAAAGAAGCCGTTTTTCTTCCGCATCAGGGATTTAAAGTCTCTTTTGCGATTGATTTTGATCATCCGGTATTTGAGCAGCAGAAACAAACGGCCCTGATTGATTTCTCGACCACGTCTTTTGTGAAAGAAGTTTCCCGGGCGCGTACTTTTGGGTTCATGAAGGATTTGGAGTTTTTACGCTCTAATAACCTGGCTCTTGGCGGCAGTCTTGACAATGCAATCGTTGTCGATGATTACCGTATCGTCAACGAGGGCGGACTGCGCTACGAAGACGAGTTTGTAAAACACAAGGTGCTGGATGCTATTGGTGATCTGTATCAGTTGGGCCACAGCCTGATTGGCGAATTCCATGGTGTTAAGTCCGGTCATGCGCTGAACAATCAGCTGTGTCGTGAACTGATGGCGCAGCCCGATGCTTACGAGATTGTGACGTTTGAAGGCGAGAAAGCCGTCGCGCCTATTTCGTACGCGGCACCCGCAATGGCCTGATGGCTTAAGTATTAGCGCTATTTGAATCTGAATGAACGGTTTAGGTTTGATGTGAAGCACCGCTTTGGCGGTGCTTTTGCATTTCTGAGTCTTGTGTTTCTAGGTCTTGTGTTTCTAGGTTTTGTATTTCTAGGTCTAGGTCTAGGGAATAGCGTTATTTTTCTGGCGCGTGAGATGCCAGCCGCTCAAGCGCTTTGCGAAGCGCGGGGTTCTGCATGTCGCTTGCGCACTCCGTCAGGGTTTGACCTGCGCTGGCTGATAGCTTGCGCGTGTTGCGAAGTGGCGCTTCAACCGGGTGTACGGGGCGAACTTTAAAGGTAAAGCCGCTTACGGCTTCAAAACCGGGTAGCTGATGAAGTAGCGTCAATAAACGCCGCTGCTCAAAGCGTAGCCACGTCAGCCAGCTGGCTTGGCCGCTGATAAGGGTCAGGCGACCTTCACGAAAGCCGCCTACAAAAATATGCTGGCGCATTTCTTCAGGCAGATGCGCGCGTAGGTGGCTCTGGGCCTGGTCAATAAGACGAGATTGGCGCATTAACTGGCCAATATCGCCAGACTTGTTTAGCAGGCGGGCGATGGGCTGGGCCTGAGAACGCTTAACCTTTATACTCATACGCTTGAATCCTAGGATAACCCTCTCAATATTACTAAGTAGCCCTGTAAATTTTTTGACGAGCTACTTATCAGCAGAGCCTAACACGCTCAGGAGCCAACCCACAGCATGTCCTCAACGCTTAATGCCTTTTATGCTTCGCCGCGACGTTACCGTCGTTATGGCCTGGCGCGTTGGTGGCTGGCGGGTCTCCTAGTAAGCTGTCTTTTACCCAGTAGTCTAGTGCCTTCTGATGCTTTTCGCGGTACTGAGCGCAGCGTTAGCGTCTGTCTGTGGGTGCCCGCTATTTTACGTGCCCAGTCTCAATGGATCGCCAGAAGGCGACGCGCCTTAAAGCGTTGGCAGCGGCGCATCAAGCAGGTGAGGGTGCTGCGCCACTGCTTGCCTGCGTACCGCTTTATAAAGCGCCAGGTGGCCGCGCGCGATGTGCTTACCCAGCGTGGCCCGCCTGCTTATTTCACGGTTCACTAAAAACGCACTCTATTTGCCTTATATGGAACAGGGCGAAACCCATTGGGTCGCTCATGATGATGTGGATATTTCATGATTAATAATTTGTTACGTAAAGTAGTTGGTTCTAAGAATGACCGTGAAGTAAAGCGCATGCACAAAAACGTTCACGGTGTGAACGCGCTTGAGGCAGAGTTTGAAAAACTGAGTGATGAAGAGCTTCAGGGCAAAACGTCAGAACTACGCCAGCGGCTGAGCAATGGTGAAGCGCTGGATAACCTGCTACCCGACGCCTTTGCAATCGTACGTGAGGCGAGCAAGCGCGTAATGGGGATGCGTCATTTCGATGTGCAGATGGTCGGGGGCATGACCCTGCATCGCGGGCGTATCGCCGAAATGAAAACCGGTGAAGGTAAAACGCTGGTCGCAACGCTTGCGGTTTATCTGAATGCGCTGCCCGCCAAGGGCGTGCACGTTGTGACGGTGAACGACTATCTGGCGCGTCGTGATGCCGAGTGGATGCGTCCATTGTATGAGTTCCTCGGACTCTCCATCGGCGTTATCTTTTCGGGTCAGACGGGTGAAGAGAAGCGCCATGCCTACCGGTGCGATATCACCTACGGCACCAATAACGAGTTTGGTTTTGACTACCTGCGCGACAACATGGCGTTCTCCTTGGAAGACAAGGTGCAGCGTGGCCTGCATTACGCCATTGTCGATGAGGTCGATTCCATCCTGATTGATGAAGCGCGTACGCCGCTGATCATCTCTGGCGCGGTGGATGAAAATACCAATCTTTATAACGTCGCGAATCAGCTCTCTTTGCAGTTAGAGCAAGGCGAGGTGTCAGAAGACGACGATGTGCCTGCTACCGGCGATTTCGTGCTGGATGAAAAGCAGAAACAGGTTGAGCTGACCGAGCAGGGGCATAACAAGGTAGAAGAGCTGATGCAGGCGGAAGGCCTTCTTAAAGAAGGCGAGTCGCTCTATGCGGCTCAAAACCTTAACCTGCTTCAGCATATGCACTCTGCACTACGCGCGCGCTATCTGTATAACCGCGACGTGGACTACATCGTTTCGGAAGATCAGGTGGTCATCGTTGATGAGCATACCGGCCGGACGATGCCGGGCCGCCGCTGGTCTGAAGGCCTGCATCAGGCCGTTGAGGCCAAAGAAGGCGTAACCGTTCAGCGTGAAAGCCAGACGCTGGCATCCACGACCTTCCAGAACTATTTCCGCCTGTATGAAAAACTTGCAGGTATGACCGGTACCGCCGATACCGAAGCGTTCGAATTTCGCCAGATTTACGGCCTTGACGTTATCGTTATTCCGACCAACCGCCCGTTGGCACGGAAGGATCTCAACGATCTGGTCTACCTGAGCGCTGAAGAAAAATACGAAGCGATTATCAAAGATGTTAAGGCCGAAACCGAAGCAGGGCGCCCGGTGTTGGTAGGTACCGCTTCAATTGAAACGTCAGAATATCTTGCCCGCCTGATGAATGATGCAGGTCTCAAGTTCAGCGTTCTGAATGCCAAGCAGCACCAGAGTGAAGCGGAAATTATTGCTCAGGCGGGTCGCCCTGGCGCTATTACGATTGCCACCAATATGGCTGGTCGGGGTACTGACATCATGTTGGGCGGTAACTGGGAGGCGGAAGCAGCCAAACTACAGAACCCAAGCCAAGCCCAGATTGACGCGTTAAAAGCCGAATGGCAACAGCGCCATGACGGCGTGCTGGCAGCCGGTGGTTTGCACGTTATCGGCTCTGAGCGCCATGAATCCCGGCGTATTGATAACCAGCTGCGTGGCCGTGCTGGTCGTCAGGGCGACCCGGGTTCGACTCGCTTCTTCCTGTCGCTGGAAGACAGCTTGATGCGCCTGTTCGGCTCTGATCGCGTCAAACGCCTGATGCAGGCGCTAGGCCTTGAGCGCGGTGAAGCCATCGAGCACAAGATGGTATCTAATGCGGTTGAGCGGGCGCAGAAAAAAGTTGAAGGCCGTAACTTCGATATCCGTAAGCAGCTGCTTGAATATGATGACGTCGCCAACGATCAGCGCCGGGTTATTTACGAACAGCGCAACGAAGTCCTGGCCTCTGACGATATTTCAGAAGCGATCGTGGGGATCCGTGAAGAAGTGATGGAAGACTCCATCAGCGACTTCGTACCACCGCAAAGCCTGGCTGAACAGTGGGATTTGTCTGGCTTGGAAGCGCATCTCAAGGCGGAATTTAACCTGGATGCTCCGGTGGTTGAGTGGGCGGCTGAAGATGAGCGTTTCAGTGAAGAGAAACTGCGCGAACGTCTCCAGACCATGCACCGGGAAGCCTATGCAGCCAAGGTGGATGCAGCCGGGGCTACTCTGATTCGTCGCTTTGAAAAGCAAGTGATGCTGCAGGTTCTGGATACGCGTTGGAAAGAGCATTTGCAGTCTATGGATCACCTGCGCCGTGGTATTCACCTGCGCGGTTATGCCCAGAAAAATCCCAAGCAAGAGTACAAGCGCGAATCCTTTGAGCTGTTTCAGCACTTGCTGACCAATATCAAAGCGGACGTTACCCGTATCTTGAGCCATGTCCAGGTACGCCAGCCTGAAGAGGTCGATGCGCTGGAGCAAAAACGTCGTGAAGAGCTGGCCCGTGAAAAAGCGGCCGCCGCTACCCGTCACGATGACGCTTCATCGAATGAGAATGCAGCCGGAGCGGAAATGAATGGCGTCGATGACAACGACGCTGACATGGATGCACGCCCTGTACGTCGCGAAGGGCCTAAAGTCGGACGTAACGATCCGTGTATTTGCGGCTCAGGTAAGAAGTACAAGCAGTGCTGTGGAAAATTAAGCTAACGAAGCGGGCTGAATAAAGGTAGAGGAGACGATCATGGCGGTGGGTAAAAGTCCCTTTCCGGTGATGCCACCCCTGGCGGGGGTGCGCCTAGGAAGTGCAATGGCGGGTATTAAAAAACCGGGTCGCCGTGACGTGGTGGTGATTGAACTGCCTGAATCAGCTGCGGTGTCCGGTGTCTTTACGCGTAATGCGTTTTGTGCGGCACCCGTAACGGTTGCCAAGGCGCATATCGAGCGCTGCCGCGAGAACGGTCAGTCGCCACGTTATTGGCTGGTGAATACTGGTAATGCGAATGCGGGCACCGGTAAGCAAGGGCTTCAAGATGCCTATGCCAGCTGCAAAGCGCTGGCAGAACAGGCGGGCGTTGCAGAGCATCAGGTGCTGCCTTTCTCAACCGGCGTTATTGGTGAGCCGCTCCCCATGGAGCGGCTGCTGGCGGGCCTGGCCCCTGCGCTTGATTCGAAAGCCGAGGGCAGTCAGGCCTGGCAGCAGGCGGGCGAGGGGATTCTCACCACCGATACCCGCGCTAAAGGTGCAAGCATTACGGTTGACGTGAGTGGCGGCACGATCACTATCAACGGGATCACTAAAGGCTCGGGCATGATCAAGCCGAATATGGCGACCATGCTGGGCTTTGTGGTGACTGATGCGGCGGTTGAGCAATCGTTGCTGGATCGTCTGCTGCGCGAAACCGTGGATGCCTCCTTCAACTGCATTACCGTGGACAGCGATACTTCCACCAACGATGCTTGTCTGCTGGCAGCGACGGGAATGGGCGCTGCAGTTACTAATGATGCGGACATCAAACTGTTTCGCGATGCGCTACAGCAGGTAATGACCACGTTGGCCCAGGCCATCATTCGTGATGGTGAGGGAGCGACGAAGTTTGTCACGCTGCAAGTTGATGGCGCAAAGAGTCGTCAGGAAGCGCTGGATGTGGCATTTACGGTTGCCCATTCACCGCTGGTTAAAACGGCGCTTTATGCGTCTGACGCTAACTGGGGTCGTATATTGGCCGCAGTGGGTCGGGCGCCCGTGGATAATTTTGACGTGAATCGTGTGGTCATTGACTTGGCTGATGTGCGTTTGGTCGAAGATGGCGGTCGGGCAAGCGGCTACACTGAAGAGGCGGGCAGCGCGGTGATGGCACAAGAAGAGATCACTATTCGCATCAGCCTGGGACGTGGTGACGAGAGTGCCACCGTTTGGACCTCGGATCTTTCCCATGACTATGTGACGATTAACGCGGATTATCGTAGCTAAGGTTATCGTAGCTAAGTTCAGTCGAAAGGCTGGATCAGCAGTCGTAAAAGGGCTCACGCAGCGAGTTGGCGCTGGCATTAACTTGCCAGCGCGTACACAGTGGATAAAGACGTAATGAATGTAATGGTAAAACGACGGGTTCATGTCGCGGCAGCTGCCATCGTTAGTGCCGATCAGAAAAAAGTATTGATCGCGCGTCGGCCCTCGAATGTCGATCAGGGCGGTTTATGGGAGTTTCCCGGTGGCAAGCTGGCGCCTTATGAAACGGGTCTTGAAGGGCTTAAGCGCGAGCTGCACGAAGAGCTTGGTGTCGAGATTATTCGCGCCCAGCCTTTGATTCGTATCCACCATGAATATCCTGACAAGCATATTTTGCTGGATGTTTGGCAGGTTCATGAGTTTGCGGGCGAGCCGTTTGGGCGCGAGGGTCAGGCGGTACGCTGGGTGCCGATGGAAGAGCTGGTAAAATATCCGTTCCCTGCTGCCAATCTGCCTATTCTGCGCGCCGTCATGCTCCCCACTGAGTACCTGATTACCAGTGAAGAGGCGGATGAGGCACGGTTTGATGCGTTCCTGGAACGGGCATTGAAAGAAGATAATATTCGTCTTGTGCAGCTACGTGCCAAAGCGCTTGATGAGGCTGCCTACATTGAGCGTGCTGAGCGTGCCTTGCGTATGTGTCGTGAGTATGGCGCCAGTCTGCTGCTTAACGGTGAGCCTGGCTTGCTTGAAAAAGTGGATGCTGACGGTATTCACTTAACCAGCGAGCGGTTAATGCAGCTGGATCGACGTCCTATTTCGGAACAGAAGTGGCTTTCGGCATCGACCCATGATCAGACCCAGCTTTCAAAAGCAGCCGTACTGGGCTGTGATTTTGTTACTTTGTCGCCACTGCGTACAACGCCTTCCCATCCAGAAGTAGCCCCCATTGGCTGGCATGATTTCCAGCAGCTGGTTGAGCGTGCCGGTATGCCGGTCTTTGCGCTGGGCGGCATGACCCGCTTTGATGCAAATCATGCCCGTGCCGTAGGCGCTCAGGGTATCGCCTCGATTCGCGATTTCTGGAAGTAAGCGTTTTTACGTGCTGAGGATAAGTACTTAAGATAAGTACTTAAGACAAGTGCTTAAAATAAGTACTTAAGATTAGTACCGAAGATAAGCGCCAAAAAAACGCCTGCCAGAGTCATCTGGCAGGCGTTTGCTTTATGAGCTTGTTACGAGCCTAATCGCGAAAGCGGCGGGTTAAATCGCTATAGGCATCTATGCGGCGATCACGCAGGTAGGGCCAGATGCGTCGGGTGTTTTCACAGCGTGCCATATCGATAGTGACGACCAGCTGCTCGGCCTCTTCACCTGCATGGGCAAGCAGCTCGCCCTGAGGCCCACAGATAAAGCTTCCACCCCAGAACTGAATGCCGTCACCGACGCCCGAATGGTCGGCCTCAAAGCCAATGCGGTTGGCGACGATTACCGGCAAGCCATTGGCGACACCGTGAGAACGCTGAATCAGCGTCCAGGCATCTTTCTGACGTGTCTGCTCGGCGATATCATCGTTGGGGTCCCAGCCAATGGCCGTGGGGTAAAGCAGCAGGTCGGCACCCGCCAAGGCCATCAGGCGTGCGGCTTCCGGATACCATTGATCCCAGCATACCAATACGCCTAAACGGCCAAGCGATGTATCAATCGGGGTAAACCCCTCTGCACGGCTCGCGTTATGATCACCGGGGGTGAAATAAAACTTTTCATAAAAGCCCGGATCATCGGGAATATGCATTTTACGATACTGACCCACGCGGCCCTTGGCGCGGTCATACACCACGGCGGTGTTGTGATAAAGCCCAGGCGCACGTCGTTCAAACAGTGAACCCACCAGTACGATATCCAGCTCGCGGGCTAACGCTTCCAGGCGCTGGCCGGTCGGCCCATCCAGCGGCTCGGCCAAATCAAACAACGCCGGGTCTTCAAACTGGCAAAAGTAGTGGGTGGCATGCAGCTCCTGAAGCATGACCAGCTGTGCGCCGCGCTTTACTGCATCCCGAATGCCCGCTTCGCTGGCGTCAAGGCTCTGCGCTTTATCGGGCCAGGCAGGCTGCTGAACTATTCCAACCGTTAGGTCAGTTGTCGGCTTTATGGACATCGTAGCTCCTTACTGGTTGGAAGAGGCCGCTGTCAGCGTACCTTTGGGTAGCTGCATGGTTAAGCAGTGCAGGCTGCCATGCTGACGAATAACGCTTGAGCACTCAATGGGGATCAGCGCATGGTCTGGAAACGCATCGGCCAGCGCATTAAGTGCCAAAGTATCTGCTGGATCACCATAGGTGGGTACCAGCACCGCGTCGTTAATAATCAGAAAGTTGGCATAAGTGGCCGGCAGCCGGTGGCCGTCTTCAGGATCAAAGCATGCCTGTGGCCAAGGCAGTGGAACAAGCCGGTATGCTTCGCCGTTACGCTGCCGAAATGCTTTTAACTCCTGCTCCATGGCCTGTAGCGCGGCATAATGCGAGTCTTGTGGATCATCGCAGCGAACATAGGCAATCGTCGTAGGGTTGCAAAAACGCGCCAATGTATCAACGTGGCTATCCGTATCGTCACCTTCGAGGTGGCCGTTGGTTAACCACAGCACGCGGTCGACGCCAAAGTCGTCAGCCAGCAGCGCTTCAACGTCCTGGCGGGTCAAGTGCGGGTTACGGTTAGGGTTGAGTAAGCAGGCCTCAGTGGTTAAAAGCGTGCCTTCGCCATCGGTTTCAATCGCGCCACCTTCCAGCACCATATCGCGTGAAGCAATCGGGCACGCCCAAACGCCAGCATTCGCTAGTGCCTGTGTCAGCTGGTTATCATTGCTGGCCGGAAATTTGCCGCCCCAACCGGTGAAGGTGTAGTCCAGCATTACTGGCTGGCCTTCGTCATCAACCACGCTGATCGGGCCGTGATCGCGTGCCCAGGTATCATCCGTGGGCGCCACTACCAGCAATAGCTTGTGAGCCGGCACGCCGTAGGCATCGAATGTTGTCCGCACCCGTGCGCACGTTGCCTCATCCGGCATGCTGATAACCACCTGCTGATAGCGAACGGTTGCCAGTACAATACGTTCAAGCGTTGCTTCAATGCGCGATAGCAGCGACTCCCAATCGCCATCAGGGCGTGGCCAGGTGAGCTGTAAACCGTCTTGTGGATGCCATTCAGGCAGCAGGCGATAAGTCATGTTAGCCAACGTCGCAGAGCCTCTTGGTAAGATCTTTTGATAAACACAAACGCTCGCCGATTGCGCCAGCGTAAATGGGCGCAATGTAGGGGGTCGCGGGGGAACTTGCAAGCCCTACGTGGTTTAAGGGAACGGGCCTGTATTCTGTCGCTCTAATGGCCGTTTGCACATGCAGTATTGCTAAAAAAACCGTACCATGAGCGCTTATTAATAAGGAATGACGCCATGCTTGATCGTTTGCCTTTCCTGGTGGGGCTGCGCTACGTGCGCGCCAAACGCCGGAATCACTTTATTTCATTTATTTCATTAACATCGATGCTGGGGCTCATGCTGGGGGTGGCGGTGCTCATCCTGGTGTTATCGGTCATGAACGGTTTCGACCACGAACTACGCACGCGCATTTTAGGAATGGTGCCGCATACGAAAATCGAGGCAACCCAAGGGATGGTCGAGTGGGAAGCGCTGGCCGACGAGCTGATCCAGCGCGAGCGCGTCATTGGTGCAGCACCTTATGTTGAGCAGCAGGGTATGTTTTCTGCCGCTGGCCGTAACCAGGGGGCAATGGTCAACGGTATTAACCCTGATTGGGAAGACCAGGTATCCATTATTGGTCAGCATATGCGTCAAGGTGCGCTTGCCGACCTGGTGCCGGGTGAGTGGAATGTGGTGCTTGGCTCAATGCTGGCACGCCAGTTGGGCGTTGGCGTCGGCGATCGTGTAACGCTGCTGGTGCCTGAAGCATCCATTACACCGGCAGGTGTTTTCCCGCGTTTAAAACGCTTTACCGTTAGCGGTATTTTCAGCGTTGGCGCTGATCTTGATGCCAATCTTGCCTACGCCAATATTGAAGATATGCAGACGCTGGCCCGTCTGGGCGATGCGGTAGGTGGCTTGCGCCTGGAGCTTAACGATCTATTTATTGCCGGCAGTGAAACCCAGGCCATCGTTAATGATTTAGGGCCGGGCTACCGCGGTACTGACTGGACGTCCTCGCATGGCAACCTTTTCCAGGCCATTCAAATGGAAAAGCGCATGATTGCGCTGTTGTTAACCGTCATCGTGGCTGTCGCAGCTTTTAATATCGTGTCTACCCTGGTCATGGTGGTCACCGACAAGCGTGCGGATATCGCGATTTTGCGCACCATTGGCGCAACGCCGCGCTCTATCATGGGTATTTTCATCGTTCAAGGATTGGCCATTGGCCTGATGGGGATTGCCATTGGCGTGGCCGTGGGCATTTTGCTGGCGCTGACGATCTCGGATCTGATCGGTTGGTTTGAAGCGGCCTTTGGTATTCAGTTCCTGGATGCAGGCGTTTACTTTATTAGCGACTTGCCATCTCAACTGCAGTGGGACGACGTTCGCAACATTGTATTGGCGGCCTTCGGTCTAACGTTCCTGTCCACGCTGTATCCCGCTTGGCGCGCTGCTCGTGTTCAACCGGCGGATGTTCTGCGCTATGAATAAGGATGCTTGCATGTCTACTACTACGCCGTTAACTGCCGCGTCGTCTACCGCTACGCAAGGCTCAGTGGCGGAGGCTCAGGAGCCGCCCATTATGCTGAATTGCAATAATTTAACACGGGTTTATAGCGAAGGTCCGCAAGACTTAACCGTGCTTGATAAGCTTGAGCTATCCGTGCGTGCCGGTGAGCGTGTGGCGATCGTGGGCAGTTCAGGATCGGGAAAAACGACGCTGCTTAACCTGCTGGGCGGGCTGGATCGACCTAGCGATGGCCAAGTAGTGATCGCGGGCGAACCGCTTTCTACATTAAATGAGGCGGCCTTAGGGAAGTTTCGCAATCGCTATATCGGCTTTGTCTACCAGTTTCACCATCTGCTGGCGGAGTTTACCGCGGTTGAAAATGCAGCATTGCCGCTGATTATTCGCGGTCAATCAAAGAAAACCGCTGAAAAACGTGCAATGCAGATTCTTGAGCGAGTCGGGATGAAAGCGCGGGCCGACCATAAGCCGGGCGAGCTTTCTGGCGGTGAGCGTCAGCGTGTGGCAATTGCCCGCGCGCTGGTGACTGATCCAAGCCTTGTGCTGATGGACGAGCCGACGGGGAATCTGGATCAGACGACCGCCGCGACCATTTTGGCCTTGATGGATGAGTTGGCTAAAGAGAGCGCCTGCGCCTTCGTTATCGTGACCCACGATGTGGGCCTGGCGGCGCATCAGGATAGGGTACTTAAACTGGATGCAGGCAAGCTTATCGAGCAGCCACGCACGCCTTAATCATCGAACTCAGATTCGACCCGCGCCCGACGCCGCTGCCTGTTTTGGCGGCGGCGTTTCCAATTATGAGACACGTGCCAGCGCCAGATAAGGCGAATGCCGACATTGGCCACCAGCGCCAAAACAATGGCCGTAACAAGTGATCCGACCACCAATGGGGGCAAAATATCGTGCATCTGTTCAGCAATCCAGCGCGTTGAAATGCGCGTTGGCGCCTCGCGTACCGGCTCGCCGAGAATAAAGGTGCCCAGCCGATAGTTGCAGTAAAAAATAAGCGGCATGGTGAGGGGGTTGGTGACCCAGACAAGACTTACCGACAGCGCCAGGTTACAGCGGCTAAGTCGTGCACCGATCGCCGCGACCACCATTTGAAAAGGAATGGGCAGCATGGCGCAAAACAAGCCGACGCTAAACGCATTGGCAACGCTTCGACGAGTTAAAAGCCACAACCCCGGGTCAGCAATCAGCGGCGCCATAAAGCGTAGAGATCGCTGCTGCCGTAACATATCGGGTTTAGGCATATAGCGCTGCAGGAAACGGCGCGGCATGTCAGGTACTCTTGCCTATTAGTGCACCCATTATCCATATAGCGTAGTGCTTAGGCTATGCCGAGTGTGTGAAGTTCTTATGCCAAGGAGAGTCGTATGCCGTTGGGCGTTGCGATACCAGCTGCATTGGCGGCCCTGTCAGGCGCTATTATTGCTGGGTTAAGCGGCATGACAGGGCTTATTAATCCTTTAGTAGGCGTTGGGTTGCTGGCTGCGTTGTTGTTAATGGTCTGGCGGCCTCAGGCGACGATATGGGTGTTGATCGGTGGTTGGGTTTTTGTAGGCATTCATCAGGAGTGGGCCAGCCGACTGCCGGCTGGGCTCAATGGTGAAGATGTCGTTGTGGATGCCGCGTTGCTTAGCGTCACCGCATCTGGTGGCTCCCAGCGGCTGCTGCTAAGCGTTAAGGCGTGTGACGCGCCCAGTAATGCGCCTTCTTGCCGTGCGCTCCAAAAAGTACGTGTTACGGCGTATGGCGATAGTGTCTATCAAACCGGAGAGCAGTGGCGCATGACGCTGCGCCTGCGTCCTCCCAGTGGTTTTGCTAATCCTGATGTCTTTGATTTTGAGCAGTGGCTATGGCGAGAGGGCATTCACGCAACGGGGTATGTGCGCCAGGAGCCAGCAGCGGTAAAGCTGGCTGATGCCGGCTTTTCTGTACGCCGAATAGCGCTAGATATATTGGATAACCAGCCTCTGAGCGAACGGACGCGTCGTTGGCTGGCCGCCTTGACGCTCGGTGAGGGCGAGCGGTTAACCCAGGATGACTGGGCGCTACTCAACGCCACGGGCACTACCCACTTAGTGGTGATTTCAGGTTTGCACGTTGGTTTGGTGGCCGGGTTTGCGCTACTCCTGGCGAGAATGGCGTCACGGTTAATGACTCCCACTAACTGGCGGATGCGCGTTTGGCCGTGGTGGGCAGCGGCGGTGGTTACCATTGGGTATGCGTCATTGGCAGGCTTGGCACCCCCAGCGATGCGGGCCATGGTGATGGCGCTGGTGGGCCTCTGGGTGTTGAGTGGACGGCATGCGCCGGGCGTTTGGCAGGCTTGGTGGCTGGCGCTTGGGTTGGTTGTTGTGATCGATCCGCTGTCATTATGGCGCCCTGGGCTCTGGCTTTCATTTCTGGCCGTTGGCTGGCTGATTATTATCTGGCAGGGACGCTCGCGCCCGCAGGGTATTAAAGGCTGGTGCTGGGCACTGCTGCGCTCACAGTTATTGCTGGCTCCGCTAATGGCGGCTGCCGTGCTTATTGCATTTGAACGTATCGCGCCGGCGTCGCCACTTATCAATTTAATCGCCGTGCCCTGGGTCAGTTCTGTGATGGTGCCTTTGGCGCTGTTGGGTTGGATATTCTCGCCGTTACCTTTACTTGGCACAGGCGTGTGGTGGCTGTTTGAGCAGGCGCTGGGCGTTTTTACGCTTTGCTCACCCAGGTAGTGCAACTATGGCCGCTGTGGGAGCCTGACCAGGCACTCATCTATCCTTTAAGCGGTGTGCTTTTATGGCTGGCGCTATGCTGGGGGCTGCCGAGTGTGCCTCTCTGGTTAAGAGGTGGGGCGGTACTACTCACGGTGTTGCTTCCCTGGTGGTCGCCTCAGGAGCCCATACCCAAAGGTAAGCTACGTGTGACTGTGCATGATGTGGGCCAAGGCCAGCTAATTGAGCTGCATAGCCAGCAGTACCGTCTGCTTTACGATACGGGCCCGCGTTTTCAGGCAGGCTTTATGCCGTTACAAACGCTTTGGTCGCCTAACCAGCATTTTGATCAAGTGATCGTAAGCCATGCCGATATCGACCATGCCGGGGGTATTGGAGCGTTGCTTGCAGACCACAGCGTGGCGCACTGGCAAGCACCAGTAGGTGAATCATTACCGGTAACGACCACCGCCTGCGGGCGAGGGCAAGCATGGCAGCGTGATGGCATAACCTATCGCTTTTTATGGCCACCCGCCGGGTCTAATACTTACTCCGCCAATGATCGCTCATGCGTGCTGGAAGTTAGCGTAGGCGAAAAGCGGCTGTTAATTACTGGGGATGTCAGTCGCGATATCGAGCGGCGTTTTCTGCTCGATGTTGATTTGCCCGTCAGCGTATTGGTGGCCGGACATCACGGTAGCCGCACCAGTTCCGGCGTTCAGTTTGTTCAGCATATCGCGCCCGATCACGCTATTTTTAGTGCTGGACGTAACAACCCTTTCCAGCATCCAGTGGATGATGTGGTACGGCGTTTTCGAAAACAAGGCAGCTGTCTGTGGAATACGGGGCACGATGGTGCGCTGCGCTTTTGGCTGCAAAAAGACTATCCAGTGATTATCACGCCCATGCGCCCGCAACCGGATAGCGCTAAGCGGTGTTGATGCGTCTCGCCATAAGGTAGAATTCAGCGCATTGCACACTATTGCCAGGAGCGCGTGTGACTGATTCAGGTTGGGTTCTCTATAAACGGCTGCTGAGCTATGTAAAAACGCATTGGCGAGCCTTTGCTTTAGCGGTCGTCGGGTTTGTGGTTTATGCCGCATCCAGTACGGCGCTTGCGGAAATGATGAAACGCCTCATTGACGGTATTCAAAATCCGGATGCGGCTTTTCGGCTTTTTTTGCCGCTGTTTGTTGTTTTAATGTTTGCCGCGCGCGGGGTGGGTACTTTTTTGAGTACCTATTACATGGCGTATGTAGGACGCTATGTGATTCACACGCTGCGCTGCGACGTATTTGCTCACTTGCTGCATCTGCCAGGGCGCTTTTTTGATCAGCACTCAAGCGGTCATCTCGTTTCCCGAGTGACGTATCATGTCGAGCAGGTGGCTGGGGCGGCAACCAATGCCGTTACCGTTATTCTGCGCGAAGGTCTGTTTGTCGTCGGGTTGATTGGCTATCTGTTCTGGACGAACTGGATGCTGACGCTGCTGTTTTTAGGCGTTACGCCAGTCATCGCCGCGGTCGTAAGCTATGTCAGCAAACGCTTTCGGAGTATCTCCAAGCGAATTCAAAGCTCGATGGGCGATGTCACGCATGTTGCTTCAGAAGGCTTGTCGGGCTATCGGGTTGTGCGCACCCACGGCGCGGAAGATTACGAAAAGCAGCGTTTCAAAAGCGTAAGCGAAGAAAACCGCAAGCAGAGCATGAAAGAGGCCAAGACCCGAGCGATAAGCTCTCCTGTCATTCTGATGCTGGTCGCCATTTCCATGGCGCTGCTGGTGTGGTTGGCCATGTCACCGGCATTAATGGCCGATATGACTCCAGGTGAATTTGTGGCATTTATTACGGCCGCTGCCCTGATGATCAAGCCAGTGCGTCAGCTCACCGAAATTAATAGCGATATTCAAAAGGGGATTGCCGCGGCCTCTGAACTGTTTGGGCTGATGGATTTGGCGCCCGAACAGGATACCGGCACACGCATACCTGGGCGTTTGCGCGGTGAAGTGGCCCTGGAGAACGTTAGCTTTCGCTATGCAGACGAGCAGCCGGGCGTGCTTCACGATATCAATTTACACGTCGCGCCCGGCGAACTGGTGGCGATCGTTGGCCGCTCGGGCAGCGGTAAATCAACACTGGTCAGTCTATTGCCGCGTTTTTATCGCCTCAATGAAGGGCGCATTCTAATTGACGGCGTGAATATTGATGAGTATGCGTTAGGGCCCCTGCGCCAGCAGATTGGCCTGGTCTCACAGCAGGTAACGCTGTTTAACGCCACGATTGCCGAAAATATAGCCTATGGCGCGTCGAATCCTGATCGTCAGGCTATCGAAGCGGCGGCAAAGGCTGCCTATGCCAGTGAGTATATCGAAAAGCTTCCGCAAGGTTATGAAACCGTGGTGGGGGAAAACGGTGTCATGCTGTCTGGCGGCCAGCGGCAGCGTCTGGCGATTGCCCGAGCGATCTTTAAAGATAGCCCGATACTGATTTTGGACGAGGCTACTTCGGCACTCGATACCGAGTCAGAGCGCTATATTCAAAAAGCCCTGGAGCATGTGTGTAAAGGGCGTACCACGCTGGTAATCGCCCATCGGCTATCAACGATTGAGCGCGCTGACCGTATTTTGGTCATGGATCAGGGGCGGATCATCGAGCAGGGTACTCACCAAGCGCTGCTGGAAGCGGGTGGCGCCTATTCGGCCTTGCATCAACTGCAGTTCCAGGAAGCGCCATGACGCTAGCCCAACGCTGGCTTGAAGGGGGCTATCGTAATAGCCCTTGGCTTATCCCGTTACGCCCCTTGGGGGCGCTTTATCGATACATCATGATGCGCCGAGAAGCCGCGTATGCCAGTGGGAAAAAGGCCAGCTGGCGAGCGCCGGTACCGGTGATCGTGGTAGGTAATATCACGCTTGGCGGTACGGGAAAGTCGCCTCTGGTCGCGTGGTTGGGCCGCTGGCTGATGGCACAAGGCTGGTCGCCGGGCATTGTGACCCGCGGCTATGGGGGTAACGCTGAACACTACCCGCTTCACGTTACCCCGGCTACTGACCCGGCACAAAGCGGTGACGAGCCGGTCATGCTTGCCCAGCAAACCGCGCTGCCTGTGGTTGCAGACCCAAAGCGTGCCCGCGGCACGCAGGCGCTGGTGGATATCGGCTGCGATATAATTTTAAGCGATGACGGCTTGCAGCACTTGGCGCTTAAGCGCGATATAGAGCTTGTCGTGATTGACGGCGCACGGGGGCTGGGCAATCAGCGCTGCCTGCCTGCAGGGCCGCTGCGCGAATCACCCCGGCGGTTAGCGCGTGTCGATGGCGTGATCGTGAATGGTGAAATGCGCCACTCACTGCCAATTGATGCAACTTCAATGCAGTTAATGCCGGTCGCTTGGCGGCGCCTGAAAGATGGTGAGCGTTTTCCGCTAACCCCGTTACCCTTTAATCTGCCTGTGTATGGCGTTGCCGGCATTGGCAACCCTGAACGGTTTTTTACCACGCTGCGCGAACTGGGTGTGGAAGGCGAGATGCTGGCGCTTGCAGATCACCAGCGCTTTAGTGAGGCTATATTTTCCCCTGCTAAGCAGCGCCCCGTGGTAATGACCGCCAAAGATGCGGTGAAATGTAAAGAGATTGCCCCGTCCAATAGCTGGGTATTAGAAGTGGAAGCCACGCTTCCGCTAGAATTCGAACACTGGCTGACAGTCAAGCTGTCGGCTTTATCCTGAAGGGGATGCACGCATGGATAAGGAACTGCTGGCGATGTTGGTCTGCCCATTATGTAACGGCAAGCTAAAATACGACCGCGAGTCGCAAGAGTTGCGTTGTCATTACGATGGCCTGGCTTATCCGATACAGGAAGGCATTCCCGTGATGCTGCCTGAAGAAGCCCGGGTAATGGATGCAGATGAAAAGCTGCCAACCTCACCAGGACGCACGGGAGACCTGTAATGGCGTTTCCCACGTTTACGGCCATTGTGCCGGCACGCTTTGGATCGACCCGGCTGCCGGGTAAGCCACTGCTTGATATTGCCGGTGAGCCCATGGTTGCTCACGTATGGCGGCGCGCCTGTCAAAGTCAGGCCAGCCGCGTGGTAGTCGCCACCGATGATGCCCGCATTCGTGACGCTATGCTTGCCTACGGAGCAGAAGTCGTCATGACCCACGCGGATCATGCTTCGGGCACTGACAGGCTGGCTGAAGTTTCCCAAATCCTGGCGTTACATGACGATGAGCTAGTGGTGAACGTGCAGGGCGACGAGCCACTGATCCCCCCTACGTTGATTGATCAGGTAGCGTTACGCTTGGCTGAGGATCCCGAGGCATCTATCGCTACGTTGGCTGAACCGATCAACGATGTTGATTCGCTGTTTAATCCTAACGTGGTCAAAGTAGTGCGCTCCTTGCAGGGTCGCGCGCTGTATTTTTCCCGGGCACCGATTCCCTGGGATCGTGAGCAGTTCAAGCAACCGCCTGCGATGCTTGAAACGGATGCTTGGCTACGCCATATCGGGATTTACGCCTACCGGGCAGGTTTTTTAGCCGCTTATCGTGACTGGCCAGCGTCAGCACTTGAGCAGTTAGAGCAGCTCGAGCAATTGCGTGCGCTACACAATGGTCACTTAATCCAGGTGGCGCTGGCCTGCGAGGTTAATCCTGCCGGGGTCGATACTCAGGAAGATCTGGATCGCGTACGCGCTTTGTTAACGCCGGCTGATTAAGACACTTTTTTAAATACTCTCAACGTACAAGGAAGCGCTGTGTGACGCGGGTACTGTTCGTTTGTTTAGGCAATATTTGTCGTTCGCCCACCGCCGAGGGCGTTTTTCGCCGCGCGCTGGAAGACGCGGGCATGGGTGAGCAGGTAGTGATCGACTCTTGCGGGATAGGCAACTGGCACGTAGGCAAAGCGCCTGATCAGCGGGCGCAGGTGGCAGCCAAGCGCCGGGGCATCGATTTGAGCCCACTATGCGCTCGTCAGTTAACGGCCAGTGATTTTTTAGACTTCGATTACATCTTGGCTATGGATAACGCTAACCTTCAGGCAATGCACGCCTTGAAGCCTGCCGAAAGCCAGGCGTATGTGGGGCTTTTCTTGGACTTCGCAGGTAGGCCAGGTTCAGAAGTGCCGGACCCTTACTACGGTGGTGACCAGGGGTTTGAGGACGTGCTGGATATGATTGAAGCCGCGTCGCATGGCTTGATTCAACATTTAAAAAGTGACTCAGCGTGATAGCTTTAGCCACGCACAGCATTGGTTTTATTGGAGAACGTGTTGATCTCACATCTGCCAATACGCTGCGCCTGCCGTGTATTGCCGACTATTACGCTGAGCCCGCATCGCTTGGCGCCTTACGTCGTACGCTGGCCGCTGCCAAATGTCAGCAATGGCCGGTAACCCTGCTGGGCGGTGGGAGCAACGTATTATTGCCGTCCCGTTTGGCCGGGCTTGCGATACGCCCGGCATTAAACCAATGGTGGCTGACCCGCGATGGTAATGATGTGCTGGTGCATGTGGGGGCGGGCGTTAACTGGCATGCGCTGGTGCTCAATACGGCTGCCCGTGGCCTATGGGGCATCGAAAACCTGGCCCTCATTCCCGGTGACTGTGGTGCAGCGCCGGTGCAGAATATTGGTGCTTATGGCGTTGAACTTGCCGATAGCCTTCAGGCTTTGCAGGTCATGGAACTTGCAACGGGAGAAACTCGCTGGCTCAACAATGCCGACTGTGCGTTTGGCTACCGCGATAGCCTATTTAAAAATGCTTTAAATGGGCGCGTCGTGATTACCCAACTGGTACTGCGGCTTTCCAGGCAGCCTGCGCCTAAGCTTCACTACGGCGATCTTGCCTCGCGTTTATCTAATGCGCCGAGCCCGTTGGATGTCGCCAATGCAGTATCGGCTATCCGACAAGAGAAGCTGCCTGACCCCAAGCAGCTGGCGAACGCAGGCAGTTTTTTTAAAAATCCGATTGTTTCCTCTCAGCAAGCACAGGCGTTACTCGCTTGCTACCCAGACATGCCGCATTTTCCTTTAAGCAATGGTCAAACCAAGCTGGCCGCAGGCTGGTTGATTGATCAGTGTGGTTTAAAAGGCACGCGTGAAGGCGCTTTTGGCGTGCATGAACGCCAAGCGTTAGTGCTGGTGCATCTAGGGGGTGGTGATCGAGAGGGGCTTATGCGCTTTGCTGACTCTCTTGTCGAGCAGGTAAATACGCGTTTTAACGTGTTGCTAGAGCCTGAGCCGCGTCTGATCTAATGCTTTTGATGCATAAAAAAAACCCCGCCGAGGCGGGGTTTTTTGCGCAGTTAGCAAATTACTCTTTGCTAGCCTCTTGTGCTTGCTGCCTACGCAGTTCGCGAGGATCGTTATGCGCACGGCTACGACGACGACGCGGTTTAGGCGTCTCCTCAGCCGTTACTTCGTCTGTGGCCTGAACTTCTGACAGCGGTGCTTTTTCAGCATCGGTGGCATCAGTGATTACGTCCGAAGCCGGATTAATGGCGGGCGCGGTATCTGTCTCAGGTTGGCTTTCATTAGTCTCCTGAGCAGGCATAGCGTCTGCCTGGGCGCTTACCGGTGCAATCTCTTTCGGCTCATCGGCTACGCCGCTTTCAGCAAGCTCCGTAGGGGAGGGAGCCAGCGTTTTATCGGCGTGGCTGTCTGCTTCGTTATCGGCTTCGTTCGCTGTCTCGCTATGAGTCTCGGCGATGGGCTGAGAAATAACGTCTGCGTCGCTGGCTTCAGGAGCAATAGCTTCAGAGGCATAGGCTGGTTTTTCATCCGCCTGTGGCTGAGCATCTGCAGCTATCGGCTCGTCGCCTTTTGCTGCTGTTGCCAGCTCATCGCTTAAACGCTCTTCTACAGCTGATTCTTCAGCAACCGATTTCTCAACAGCAGGCTCTTCAGCAATCAGCGTTTCAGACGCAGACTTTTCTATAGCCAGTTCTTCAGGCTTCGCCTCGCTATGCTTGGTTGCTTCAAGGCTGGTTTCTTCAAAGCCGGGTTCTTTAGAGCTAGTCTCTTCAAGCTTGGTCTCTGCAAGATTAGGCTCTTCAAGGACAGTCTCTTCAGACGGCGTCGTCTCGGACGTTAGCTCTTCAGGCCGAGAGGCTTCAGGCGTAGATACCGCCGTTGAGGTGTTTTCCTCGGCGGGGCTGGCTTCCTGTGCTTTGGCACTTGTGCTTTCGTCAGTCGGCTGAGCATCCGGCAGCTGTGTCGCTGTAGCGCTGGTAAGCGTTTCTTGCGGCGCGTTAGCTTCAGGTGTTACCGGCTCTGCGGCAGCCGTATCAGCGTTTGACGCTTCTTCGGCTGCTTGAGTCTGCAGCTGTAGCTGCTCTGCTTCTGCCTGCGGGTTAACGGCCTGTTTGCGTGAACGACTGCGCGGGTTATTGCGCGTGCGTTTAGGCTTGTCATCCTCTTTCGCTACTGGCTGCTCAGCTTCATTGCGTGCCGCCTCTTTGGCAGGTTTGGCATCGCGCTGAGTGTCGCGTTGGGTATCGCGACGAGGCTCTTTCTGCGCCGCTTTGGGGGCGTCGCGGCTTTCCTCTTTTACCGCAGGCGTGTCTTTCTGGCGGCTGTTCTTGCTGGTGTTATCCTGCGCTTTGGCATCATCTTGCTGCGGGTTGCGACGCCGATTGCGGGTACGGGTAGGGCCGCTACGCTTATCGTTGGCATCGTCACCGGCATTGTTGTTGGTACTGGTATTGGCGCTGGTATTAGCGCTGGTATTTGCATTACGCGACTGGCTATTGCGTTGCTCAGACTTGCTGCTTTCGCTGCGCTCGTTGCGGGCAGGCCTTTGCTTGGTCTCGCTGCCTGGCTGGGCCGCTTTTTGGCTGCTGCGTTCGGCCTGGCGACGAGGTGTCGGTTCTTTTGGCTTGTCCGCGGGCTCTGCGGCACTGCTGTCATCGCTGCCCAGGAGTTTCGCGAAACCGCGAATAAAGCGTCCGATAACGCTCGGCTGCTCTTCCGTGTTGACCACCGGCGCTGCTGCTTTTGCTTTAGGGGCAGGTTCTTCAGTTTGTAGTGACGCCGGGGCCGGTGCGTTATGCGTGACACTTTTAACGGCGGCTTCAGCACGCTGAGTCGGTGGCGCAAAGCTTGGATCTGGCTCTTTGCCTACTTCGGTATCGGTCGATAGCTCGAAGCTTGACAGCGTTTGGGTGTCGTCTTCGTCTAAATGATCATCGCGTAAACGCTGCACGTCGTAGTGAGGCGTATGCATTTCCGGGTTGGGCAGCAGCACAACGCGCACACCTTGGCGTGACTCGATATCGGCCAGTACGCTACGTTTTTCGTTGAGCAGGTAGGTTGCCACCGGCACCGGGAGAATCGCGCGGATCTGCGCACTACGCTCTTTCATGGCTTCTTCTTCGATCAAGCGCATGATCGAGAGTGAAAGCGAGCGTACATCGCGGATAGTGCCCTGACCGTTACAGCGCGGACATACCACGCCGCTGGTTTCACCCAGTGAAGGGCGCAGGCGCTGACGGGACATTTCCATCAGACCAAAGCGTGAAATACGCCCAATCTGTACGCGAGCGCGATCAAGCTTCAAAGCGTCGCGCATGCGATTTTCAACTTCACGCTGATTGCGTGCCGGGCCCATGTCGATAAAGTCGATAACCACCAGGCCGCCGATATCCCGCAGGCGTAGCTGGCGGGCAATTTCATCGGCCGCTTCAGAGTTGGTTTGCAGAGCGGTTTCTTCGATATCGCTGCCGCGGGTTGCCCGGGCGGAGTTGATGTCGATCGAAACCAGCGCTTCGGTGTGGTCGATCACGATCGAGCCGCCAGAGGGGAGTTTTACCTCACGCTGGTAGGCCGTTTCGATCTGTGATTCGATTTGAAAACGCGAGAAAAGCGGCACTTCGTCAGCATAAAGCTTAATTTTCTGCTGGTATGAAGGCATCACCTGGCGGATAAAGCCCAGCGCTTCAGCGTGAATCTCGGGGCTGTCGATCAGCACCTCGCCAATGTCCTGGCGCAGGTAATCACGCATGGCCCGGATAATAACGTTGGATTCACGGTAAATCAGGAACGGGGCAGGCTGCTTGGCAGCTTCAGTGGTGATCGATTCCCATACCTGAGCCAGGTAGTCCAGGTCCCACTGAAGTTCTTCCGGATTACGGCCGATGCCCGCTGTGCGCACGATCAGGCCCATCTTGTCGGGTACGGTGAGCTGGCCCATGGCGTCTTTCAGCTGGGTGCGCTCTTCCCCTTCAATGCGGCGGGAAATACCGCCTGCACGGGGGTTGTTGGGCATCAGCACCAAAAAGCGGCCTGCCAAACTGATAAAGGTGGTAAGCGCTGCGCCTTTATTGCCGCGCTCCTCTTTATCCACCTGCACGATAACTTCCTGGCCCTCTCTTAGTACCTCTTTGATACTTGGGCGACCAGAGACGTCTTTAACGAAGTATTCGCGGGAGATTTCTTTGAGCGGGAGGAAGCCGTGGCGTTCTGCACCAAAGTCCACGAAGGCCGCTTCAAGGGAGGGTTCAACGCGGGTAATTTTGCCGCGGTAAATATTGGCTTTTTTCTGCTCTCGTGCGCCTGATTCAATATCCAGATCGTAAAGGCGTTGTCCATCAACCAGCGCGACCCGAAGCTCTTCGGGTTGGGTCGCATTGATAAGCATCCGTTTCATGTTGTCTCGCATAGCGTTGAGTACCGGCGAACCGCCCAAAGGGGGGACGTAGACGAATCGCAGGTGCTGCGTGCTTGTGCTCGGCGCATGGTTATGCTGACACGGCAAGCCGGGAAGGCATGATCGCCGACCCGGCTGACAGGTTGAGTACGTGGCGGAGGCAGGACATGTTTCGGTGGCTGTCACGTCCATCCGGCCCTGCTGACACCGCCTACACCTAGCATTTATCGATTCGCCAACGCCGGCCACCGGCACAGCGTTGAACTTGTCACCCAGAATTGGCCAATGCCTTGTGACGAAAAGGCGAAGCGGTTCTGAGTGTGGCGTTTTTATTAAGCAATCGCTTGCCGTTTTAGGCTAAGCGTTAGCAAATCTGTCGTCCTTATCTGTCGTACTTGTGAATAAGGGCGGCAGAGTAACTACATTTTTTAATACGTTAAGAATCAGGCAGTGCGTACACTGACGCCGCTTCTTGTGCTCAGGCCTGCGTGTTGGTCGGGCAGGCGCTTAAGCTAAACGCGGCATTAACACTTGTGAAAACAGGAATACTCAACAAGCCTTCCGCGCTTAGCGGGTGAACGATTTGGAATATAACAGTAAAGACAACCACCAGCAATTGACGCAATGCCCTTGGGTCTACGTTAGAATGCCGTTTTTAGCCTAGCATCATCGAGACACAGCAGGAGTGCGCGGCAATGGCCGAAGGGCGTGAAGTACAGTGGGTGGATATCGCCCCGGAACAAGCGGGTCAGAGAATCGATAATTTTTTGATGACTCGCCTGAAAGGTGCTCCTAGAGCGCTGATATACCGCATCGTGCGTAAAGGTGAGGTGCGGGTTAATAAAAAGCGCGTCAAAGTAGATTATCGCCTCCAGGCGGGAGATATGGTGCGTGTGCCACCTTTGCGTCTGGCGCCTCGCGAAGCCGTAAAGGAAGTTAGCGATAATCTGCGTGATGTCTTGGTGGGCAGCGTCATTATGGAAGGCCCTGACTGGATGGTGCTCAACAAGCCTTCCGGGCTTGCCGTGCATGGAGGCAGTGGCGTGAAGATCGGTTTGATCGAGGCGCTGCGTCAAGTGCGTGATGATTTGAGCTTTTTAGAACTCGTTCACCGGCTTGATCGTGATACGTCGGGATGTTTGCTGCTGGCTAAATCTCGCGATGCACTAGTAACGCTCAACGAGTCGTTAAAAAAGCACGGCATGGACAAACGCTATCTGGCATTAGTCAATGGCCGTTGGCCCGCGCGTAAGACCTATGAAAGTGCGCGCCTTGACCGTTTCGATGCGGGTAACGGCGAGCGGCGGGTGCGGGTCGATCCTAACGGCAAAGTATCGCGTACCCATTTCGCCGTTGTTGAAACCTTTGAAAAAGCCACGCTGATTGAAGCTGAGCCGGTCACCGGGCGAACGCACCAGATTCGCGTTCATGCTGCTCATGCCGGGCACGCGCTATTGGGTGATGACAAGTATTCAACGCGCGAAAGTGCTCATTTGACGAAGCACTTGGGGGTTAGTCGCCTATTTCTGCATGCCCGCTCCTTAACATTTCCAGAGCCTACCAACGGCCGCCCGGTGACGGTTAAAGCGCCGCTGCCGGATGTGCTGGAAGACATACTGAAACGCGCACGCCGATAAGGAGCGTTCATGCGCTACGAGCTGATTATTTTTGATTGGGATGGCACCTTGATGGATTCGGTGCCCAAGATTGTTGCCTGCATGCAGGCAGCAGCCCAGGAAGCAGAGTGGGGCGAGCTTGAAGCCGCAGCGGTTGAGGATATTATTGGTTTGGGGCTGCCTGAAGCTATTGCCAAGCTGTGCCCGGGTATTTTACCCGCTCAGGCGGAACGCTTGCGCCAGCGCTATTCGCACCACTTTGTGAGTGGGAATACAACGCCCATGCCGTTTTTTAGTGGTGTTGAGGCGCAAGTAGCGCGCCTGCGTGAGCGCGAGCAGCAGCGTCTGGCTGTGGCTACAGGTAAAAGCCGCCGTGGGCTTGATCGTGTTTTTACCGAAACGGGAAGCGGTGCCTGGTTTCATGCCAGTCGTACCGCTGATGAAACGCGCTCAAAGCCGCACCCTCAAATGCTTAACGAGATACTTGTTGAGCTTGGCGTACCCGTAGAGCGTGCGGTAATGGTGGGCGATACGGAATATGATCTGGAAATGGCGCGGGCCATCGGCATGGACCGTGTGGCGGTAACGTACGGTGTTCATACGCCGGCGCGGTTAGCAGCAAGCCAGCCTAAATGGGTCGCTCATAACGTTGAGGATCTTTTTGGCTGGCTGTATGGATAGATGATGCGACGTTGGGTGGATGGTCAATGACCTGGCGTTCCTAAACTCAAAAAGGATGATGTATGAGTGATGATTGGCGCCGCAGTGATGCTGATGGGGACCAAAGCCCTGCAGATAGGCCCGCGCCTGGTCGATCAGACCATGATCGCTGGACACAGGGCCCTGATGTGGCGGCTTATACAGGTGAGGCTGCTTCGGTGGGTGCCGCAGGCGATGATGCTGAAACGCTGCGTGAGCGGCAGCGACTAGCCCAGGTCGAAATGATGGATCGCTGGATTGGCGGCGTATTGACCGAGCAGCGTCGTTCGCGGCGTTGGAAGCTGTTTTTCCGGTTTATGACACTGTTTCTGATATTAGCGCTAGTCGCGACCGTCGTATATAACGCCTTCTGGGCGTCAGCGGGCGATTCGTCTACCTTGCAGCGTCACCTGGGCGTCGTTGAGGTTAATGGCGTTATTGCCAGTGATGCACCGGCAAATGCCGAGCGGATCATTCAGGGGCTGAATCGCGCCTGGGATTCAGATAATACCGAAGCCGTTGTGCTGCATATCGATAGCCCTGGCGGAAGCCCGGTGCAGTCACAGCGCATTTACGCGGAAATAATGCGTCTGCGTGAACAGGGCGATAAGCCAATATTGGCGGTGATCGAAGATATTGGCGCGAGCGGGGCTTACTATATCGCCTCGGCGGCCGATGAAATTATTGCATCACCGGCGAGCTTGGTGGGCTCCATCGGGGTTATTTATGCAGGGTTTGGCTTTCAGGATGCCATTGGCCGTATCGGTGTTGAGCGCCGCGTAATGACGGCTGGAGAGAACAAAGCCTTTCTGGACCCTTTTCAGCCTTTGGATGATGACGCCGAAGCGTTCTGGCAGGGCGTGCTAACCCAGACCCATCAACAGTTTATTAATGACGTCAGGGCTGGGCGTGGCGATCGTCTAAGCGATCGACCAGAAATTTTCTCGGGCCTGGTATGGAGCGGCGAGCAAGGTCTTGAGTTAGGGCTTGTCGATCAGTTGGGCAGTCTTGAGGAGGTCGCCCGCGCTCATGTCGGTGAAGCAAGCTGGGAAGACTATACGCCGCGTCTTGATCCGTTTGACCGTTTGACGCGACGCTTTGCGCAAGTGGCAGCCAGTGTATTAGGCCTTCAAGCGTCTAACTCACCGCTTCGCTATCAGGCCCAGTAGGTTTGCTATTCAGCGCCAAGCGGGCTGATACCCACTTGGCGCAGCATGCTGCAAAGGGCAATTAGCGGCAGGCCTATCAGTGCATTGGGGTCGCGACCTTCCAAGGCCTCAAATAAGGTGATCCCCAAGCCCTCCATGCGAAAGCTGCCTGCGCTGTCCAGCGGTTGCTCAAGGGCGACGTAGCGCTCGATCTCGCGCTTGCTTAATGAGCGGAAGACTACATCGAAAGGTTCGATGTGGGTGTAGTGACGCTGTTGGTGCGTATCAAGTAGGGCAAGGCCGGTTAAAAAGGTAACCCGCTGGCCTGAAAAGCGTGCCAGGTTGGCGCAGGCGCGTTCCTGTGTATGCGGTTTGCCAAGAATATCGCCTTCAAATACCGCCACCTGATCTGAGCCGATAATATAGTGGTCAGGAAAGCGTTCTGCCACGGCGTTGGCTTTACTGAGTGCGAGGCGGTGCACAAGCGCTTTAGGCGACTCATCAGCGTGCGGCGTTTCGTCGATATCCGGCGAATAACACTGATAGGGAAGCTGCAGGCGATCCAGTAGTTCTCGCCGCCAGCGAGAGCTTGATGCCAATACTAATGACGCGTCTTGGGTAAGCGGCACGCTCTTTCTCCTAAGCCATTGGGAATGAAAAGTGAGTGTAGCTAAACCCGATAGCCGTGCCTAATTTGCAGGTTTGTGCGATAAACCATGAAGAATTATGCTGACAGCTTTGACACCAGCGGGGGGAGTGCCTATCATTGCGCGCCTATGTTGACCTCACAACTCCCCAGCCGGGTTGAGCCTTATAAGCTTGCAGCCCGCCACGAACGACTAGAAGGCTTAGTGGCACTTACTAAGCTGCCACGACTTGCCGAAGAGGCAGGTGACCAAACAGGCGACTGTCATGTTGTCCTGGAATTTGGTGTGGATGCCCAAGGTCGTCGTGAAATTCGTGGCCATTTGCAAGCGACGCTGGCATTGCCCTGTCGTCGCTGCCTGGTGCCGCTAAGTCAAGACGTGTCCAGTGACTTCCTGCTTGGAATGATTACTGACGAAGCCTTGGCCGCCGAGCTGCCTGCCAGCCATGAGCCGGTGCTGGTGGAAAATGAACAGCTGGATCTACTGACGGTTGTTGAGGATGAACTTATCCTCAGCTTGCCGCAGGTGGTCTATCACGAGGAGACTGAATGTCATGTCTCGGCGGAGCAGCTGGTCAGCAAAACAGGCGGCGAGGCGGAAGAAGCGGCGCCCGCCACGAACCCTTTCGCGGTGCTCAATGTCTTGAAAAGCAAAGACGCCTTGAAGGGCAAAAAGTAAGCACCACTTACCCTATATACCTTGGAGTAAACACCCATGGCAGTTCAAAAGAACCGTAAAACTCGTTCCAAGCGCGGCATGCGTCGTAGCCACGATGCGCTGACCGCTCCGACACTGTCTCAGGACAAAGAAACCGGTACTAAGCACCTGCGTCACCACGTAGCTGCCGATGGTTTCTACCGTGGTCGTAAGGTGGTTGAGGTATAAGCCTTAACTGTCCGGTAAAGCGGCCAAATAGAGTGGGTGCCCCGTGCGCCTAGCGATTGATGTGATGGGGGGCGACCAAGGCCCTCGTGCCGTTATCGAAGGCTCTGCAAGAGCAGTGATGGAACATCCTGATCTTGAGCTGACTCTTTTTGGCCCGCGTCAGCAAGTGATTGCTGAGCTTTCACGCTTGCCGCAGCCTCTGGCTGCGGCAACGTCACGTTTAGTGGCAAGCGATGCGCCGTTAAGTATTTCCCAGACATCCAGTGCTGCCTGGGCGCTTCGCCATGGCCAAGCGAGCAGTATGGCCTGTATGCTAAGAAGTCTTAGCCTTGGTGAGGCCGATGCCGGTGTCAGTGCGGGTAATACAGGCGCGTTAGTAGCTCTTGCTCGACGCGAGCTGGGCACGCTTCCTGGAATTTCCCGGCCTGCAATCAGTACCGCGATTCCAGCGCGCCATGGCCGCCGCTGCTATCTGTTGGATCTAGGGGCTAACGTGGATTCGCCGGCGCACCGTCTGGTTGATTTTGCGGTAATGGGGGCTGCAATGGCGCAGTGCGTCGATGACGTAAGGCTGCCCCGCGTCGCGTTGCTCAATGTGGGTGCGGAAGCGACTAAGGGGAGTGCCAGCGTGCGTGAGGCCGACAGGCTCTTACGTGAGTACCCTGACGCCACGGCCTTTACCTATCAAGGGTATGCCGAGGGTGGTGATCTGTTTGATGGTGAGCTTGATGTGGTTGTCTGTGATGGTTTTGTAGGCAATGCGGTGCTTAAAGCGAGCGAAGGTTTGACCCGTATGCTGGTAGAGCGTGTACAGATGGCGTTTGAATCACGCCTGAGTGGACGTCTGGCAAGCCTACTGGCCAAGCCTGTGCTCAGATACCTGAAGCAGGAATTAAATCCTGTGCGTTACAACGGGGCAAGTTTGCTCGGCCTGAAAGGTATCGTGGTGAAAAGCCATGGTGGTACCCAGGCGGATGGTTTCTACTATGCTATCCAGCGTGCGCTAAGCGAGGTGGAGCATAATCTGCCCGCGCGAATCGCCGGCCGCTGGGAGCATCGCTAATGGCGCAGGTGTGAAGCGTATTGGATCTAGGTGCCCGATAACTGAACGTAGGCATCAGAGTAGGGATGTTACTCGACGAGATAATAAAACGTTAGAACGTATTTTGCGGGTTATAGGTAGCAGCAGGATGTGCCCGTAACCGCGCCTATCGCTCAAATGAGCAAATGCCTACAAGAGCAAAGGTGAACGACATGTCTCAACCCCTTGCCCTCATTTTTCCCGGGCAGGGCTCTCAGCAGCTTGGAATGCTGCGAGAGCTAGCCGAGCGCTACAGTGTGGTGGGAACAACATTTGAGGAAGCTTCGGACGCACTCGGGTACGACTTGTGGAAAGTCGTCCAGGAGGGCCCCGAGGCAACGCTAAACGCAACTGCCTGTACGCAGCCTGCGCTGCTTTCTGCTAGTGTTGCGATTTGGCGGGTGTGGCAGGAGCTTGAAGGGCCTCGGCCTACTGTCATGGCCGGGCATAGCCTGGGCGAATATAGCGCCATGGTGTGTGCGGGCGTGATGGGCTTTGCTGAAGGTGTTCAGCTGGTTCGCTTGCGTGGCGAAGCCATGCAGGACGCCGTCCCTGTCGGCGAAGGTGGTATGGCGGCCATTTTGGGGCTTGCTGATGATGCGGTAGAAGCAGCTTGTGCCCATGCTGCACAGGGCGATATTGTTTCCGCTGTTAATTATAATTCGCCTGGTCAGGTCGTCATTGCCGGTAGTAAGGCGGCCGTTGAGCGTGCCATTGTGGCCTGCCAGGAAGCGGGCGCTAAGCGCGCGATGGCGCTACCGGTTTCAGTGCCGTCTCATTGTGAGTTGATGCGCCCGGCGGCCGAGCGGTTGGCGGAGGCTATGCAAAGCGTTGAGTTTCGTGCACCGCGCTATACTGTCGTGCAAAATGTCGATGCGAAGGCGCATGCTGATATTGATACACTGCGCACACGGCTGATTGAGCAGCTCTACCAGCCGGTTCGTTGGTCATCATGTGTTGAAACCATGGTGGCTCAGTCTGTTAATGTGTTTATCGAGTGTGGGCCTGGTAAAGTGTTAACCGGGCTAAATAAACGCATCGCCCGCGGAGCCAAAGGCTTGGCGGTAAATGACCCGGATAGTTTGGATTCAGCGCTTGAGTTGGCTCGTGAAGCACAGGCTAACGGTGCTTAATACGCCGCAATTTTTCGCTATCCTTGCTTTTTTGAGTAATTAAAAAGCAAATAGTTAAAGGCTAAACGTTATGACGCAAGAACGCAGGGTTGCGCTTGTTACTGGTGCCAGTCGTGGTATTGGTCGGGCGATCGCTCATGAGCTGGGTCGCCAGGGCCGTATAGTGATTGGTACCGCGACCAGCGAGGCCGGCGCCCAAAAAATTGATGCTGATTTAAAGCAAAACGGCATTGAAGGCGCTGGTGTTTGTCTGAATGTGACAGACCAGGCGAGCATTGATACAGTGCTCAAAGATATTGCCGAGCGTTTTGAAGCGCCGACGATTCTGGTCAACAATGCAGGAATCACTCGCGATAACCTACTGATGCGCATGAAAGAGGATGAGTGGGATTCGGTAATGGATACCAATCTTAAATCCGTCTATCGTGTAAGCAAGGCCTGTTTGCGCGGTATGACCAAAGCACGGTTTGGGCGTATTGTGTCGATCAGTTCGGTAGTGGCAACCATGGGTAACCTGGGCCAGACTAACTATGCCGCTGCGAAAGCAGGTATGGAAGGCTTTAGCCGTGCGTTGGCTCGTGAGGTGGCTTCACGTGCGATTACCGTTAACGCGGTAGCGCCAGGCTTTATTGCTACCGATATGACCGAAGCGTTGCCAGAAGCTCAGCATGAAATGCTGTTAAAACAGATTCCGCTGGCCCGCTTAGGCGGTCCAGAAGAAATAGCCGCCGCAGTAGGGTTTCTTACCAGTGATGCTGCAGGATACATCACCGGTGAGACGCTACATGTGAACGGCGGCATGAATATGCGTTGATGGCCTTAGGCTTAGCGGTTGCTTCTGCCTAAGGGCGTCTATAAACTACCCCGCAGCTTTTGGCTTGCGGTTTCCAAATAGCTGGTTATCAAAAACGGCTAATGTGAACGACTGGAGTACGTTAATGAGTACTATTGAAGAGCGCGTTAAGAAAGTTGTAGCAGAGCGCCTGAACGTTAAAGAAGAAGACATCCAGAACAGCTCTTCTTTCACTGAAGATCTGGGTGCTGACTCGCTTGACACTGTTGAGCTGGTAATGGCTTTGGAAGAGGAATTCGATACTGAAATTCCTGACGAAGAAGCTGAAAAAATTACCACTGTTCAGGAAGCCATCGACTACGTAAACGCCCACCAGTAAGGGCAAGTTGATGCAGCAAACGAGGGTGTGGTGCTAGCACCCCCCTTAAAAGCCGCCCTTTTAAAGGGCGGCTTTTTTGCTTTGTACTTCACCGTGAACATAACGTTCAATCTCCGTTATACTAGTCACCTAATTTCTGCTGAAAATGACCCGGATGGGTCGAGTCACCATGGATGCCTGGAGGAAAGCTAATGGCGCGAAGAAGGGTAGTGGTAACTGGGTTAGGCCTGGTGACCCCAGTGGGCAATAGCGTGGATGAAACGTGGGCGAATATTACTGCCGGTAAAAGCGGTATCGCGCCCATTGAGCACTTTGATACAAGTAGCTTCAATACACGCTTTGGTGGTTCGGTTAAGAATTTTGATATCAGCCCTTACCTGAACCCCAAAGAAGCCCGCAAGATGGACCTGTTCATTCAGTACGGCATGGCGGCTGGCGCTCAGGCAATACAGGATGCTGGCATTACCTGTACAGAAGAGAATGCCCCGCGTATCGGGGTGGCTATGGGGTCGGGTATCGGTGGCCTGCCCATGATCGAGCATAATCACAATGCGCTTAATAAGGGCGGCGCTCGCCGCGTATCACCTTTTTTCGTGCCTGGCTCCATCATCAACATGATCTCGGGCAATCTGGCGATTCAGCATGGCTTTCAAGGCCCTAATATCGCCATTACGACTGCGTGTACCAGCGGCACGCACAATATTGGCTATAGCGCGCGTACCATCGCCTATGGTGATGCAGATGTCATGATCTGTGGCGGTGCTGAAATGGCGACTACACCGCTTGGCCTGGGAGGTTTCTCGGCCGCCCGAGCGCTTTCAACGCGTAATGATGACCCTGAAGCGGCAAGCCGCCCGTGGGATAAAGATCGCGACGGTTTTGTACTTTCTGATGGTGCCGGTGTGCTGGTGCTTGAAGAGTACGAGCATGCTAAAGCGCGGGGCGCGAATATCTACGCCGAACTTGTCGGGTTTGGCATGAGTGATGATGCCTATCACATGACGGCACCGCCTGAAGATGGTCGCGGGGCTGCGCTTTCCATGAGCAATGCGATTAAAGATGCTCAAATGGATCCTTCCGAGGTGCATTATATCAATGCTCATGGAACCTCCACGGCAGCGGGCGATCTGGCCGAAAGCCGGGCTGTTGAGCGGGTGATGGGCAGCGCTGCTCAGGGTGTGGCGGTAAGCTCCACCAAATCCATGATTGGGCATCTTTTGGGGGCTGCTGGCGCTGTTGAAGCGGTATTCAGCATTCTGGCCATTCGTGATCAGGTAGCACCGCCCACAATTAACCTGGATAACCCCCAGGAAGGCTGCAACCTGGACTATGTACCGCACACTGCGCGTAACATGCGTATTGATGTTGCGTTATCCAATTCGTTTGGGTTTGGCGGCACCAACGGTTCGCTGTTGTTTAAAAAGGTATAACGCAAGATGACCCTGCCTCAGGTGCCGTTTGATGACCGCGGACTGGCGTATGGGGATGGCGTGTTCGAAACGGTGCTACTGCGTCACGGCGAGCCGGTGCTTTGGCCGTATCACATAGCACGGCTGGTGCGTGGATGTCAGTGTCTGGGTATCCCCACTCCCTGCCAGGCGGCGATCGAAGCCACTTGGCAGGGCAAGGCCACGGCACCGCTTGAAGTATTAAAACTGATCGTCACCCGGGGAAGCGGTGGAAGAGGGTATGCGCTACCCGATCCCCCAGCGCCCCGTTTACTAAGCCAGCGGACTGTGTTTGCTCCAATGGTTGAGCGCTGGGAAAATGGGGTAACGGTGCGTGTGTGCCGTTTACGCCTGGGGCATCAACCTGCCTTAGCCGGTATCAAGCATTTAAATCGGCTTGAAAATGTAATGGCGCGTCAGGAATGGCGCGATGCCATGATTGCCGAAGGTTTGCTTGCCGATCAGCAAGGACAGCTGGTTGAAGCGACAAGCATGAATGTGTTCTGGCAACAGCGAGGGCAGGTGTTTACGCCGCCGCTGGATAAATGCGGCGTGGCGGGCACACTGCGTCGCGCGTTAATTGATCAGGGCGCTGTCAGTGAAGCCAGCCTGTCACTTGAATTGCTACCCAGGATGGAGCGCGTTTGGGTGGCTAATTCCGTACAGGGTGTCTGGCCCGTTCACACGTTACTATCGGAAGACAATGTTTGCCTGCAACGCTTTCAGAGCGATAGGCACGACAAGTTTCAAACGCTGGCGCACCGCCTGTTGGGCTATGCGCCAACTCCTATGCAGTAAGCCCTAACTTATTTTGTTGAGGTGAAACGTTGAAACGGTTATTGGCCGCTGTTGGCATTATCCTGGTGTTGGGCGTTGCTGTCGCGGCAGGCAGCTATCTGTATTGGCAAAATCGCCTGGAAGCACCCTTAACGCTCGATGAGCCTGTTCTTTATCAAGTACCCGCCGGTGCTGGCTTTAATCAGGTGGTGGCGCAGTTAGAGTCTCAAGGCATTATTGATGATGCCTGGGCATTTCAATTGCTGGCACGCGTTCATCCAGAGCGCGTTCCGCGTCTTCGCGTGGGTGAGTATCAGCTGACACCCGGGATGAGCGGTCTTGAGATGATCGCGCTGTTAGGCAGTAACAATGTAGTTACCTATGCATTAACGCTTCCCGAAGGGCGCACGTTTAATCAATTGCGTGAGCTGCTCAATAGTGCGCCAAAGCTTGGCCATCAAACGGCCGATATGAGCGATGAAGAGATCATGGCGCTGCTGGACCGTGAAGGCACCTTTCCAGAAGGCTGGTTTTTCCCTGATACATACCGTTATCACCTGGGGATGGACGACGTCGATATTCTGCGTCAAGCGCTTGCACGCATGGAGCGTATTTTAGAGGAAGTGTGGGAATCTCGTGCAGAAGACCTGACCGTTGAGTCGCCTTACGAGGCGCTTATCATGGCATCGCTGATTGAGCGGGAAACCGGGGCGCCTGAAGAGCGGCGTGAAATAGCCGGTGTCTTTAAGCGTCGTATGGAGCAGGGCATGCGCCTGCAAACCGACCCTACCGTGATTTACGGCATGGGCGAGCGCTACGAGGGGCGTATTACCTATGCCGATCTGCGCGAAGCCACGCCTTACAATACCTATGTGATTAATGGTATGCCGCCCACGCCGATTGCCATGCCGGGGCGGGCGTCGCTTGAGGCGGCCGTTAATCCTCTGCCCGGTGATACGCTGTATTTTGTATCGCGTGGCGATGGTACGCACCAATTCTCACGCACGCTGCGTGAGCACAATAATGCGGTTAATCGTTATATTCGCAACCGTTGATTAAGGGATCGCAATGACTAAGCGGGGACGCTTTATTACGCTGGAAGGCGGCGAAGGCGTAGGCAAATCCACCAATATGGCCTTTGTGGTCGCCTCGCTTGAAGCGCAGGGTTTTGAGGTTGTAAGTACGCGGGAGCCAGGTGGTACGCCGCGCGCCGAAGCGATCCGTACGCTCCTGCTCGACCCTGCTCCGCAGGAGCCGTTACATGCCGATGCTGAGCTTTTATTGATGTTTGCCGCGCGTGCCCAGCATCTGGCCGAAAAAATAGTGCCGGCGCTGGAGCGTGGAGCATGGGTCGTGTGCGACCGATTTACTGACGCAACTTTTGCCTATCAGGGGGGCGGGCGAGGCATGTCGGTTGAGCGGATTGCCCAGCTTGAGGCGTTTGTGCAAAAGGGGCTCGCACCTGATCTGACCCTGCTGTTGGACATGCCTTTAACTGCCGCGCAATCACGTCTTGAGTCACGTTTGAATAGTCAAAACGAGCAGCGTGACCGTTTTGAGCAGGAGCGTGGCGAATTTTTCCAGGCTGTTCGCGAAGCCTATCTGGCCCGAGCCGACGCCGAACCGGAGCGCTTTGCGCTGATTGATGCGCATCAGTCACTTGCCAGTGTGCAAGCCGACATTCACGACACGCTCGCCGAACGGATAGCGCTATGGCGTTAACCGGCATACTGCCGTGGCAGGAAGTCACTTGGCGACAGCTGGTGCGCCTGGCGGATGAGGGGCGTATGCCGCATGCGATTTTGCTAAGCGGTGCCCACGGCGTGGGTAAGCAGCAGCTGGCTGAGACACTGATTGCCCGCACGCTATGCGCAAACCCCGATGTGTTGGCATGCGGCCAGTGTCATAGCTGTTCTATGCTTGCATCAGGCTACCATCCTGATCTGCTGCGCGTTTCTCCTGAAGAGGGCAAACGACAGATACGTATTGACCCTATCCGCGACGTTAACCGGTTTGTGTCGCAGACCGCCCAGCAGGGCGGCTATCGCGTGATTGTGATTTCTCCGGCTGAGAGCATGAACATCGCCGCTGCCAATGCGTTGCTGAAAAGCCTCGAAGAACCGGGCGCCAAGACGCTATTTATTCTGCTTTCTGATGTGCCCTCGCGCATGTTGGCGACCATACGTTCGCGTTGTCAGCAGTGGTCATTGCCGAGCGTCGCGTTCGAGGCATCGCGAAGCTGGCTGATTGAAAAACTGGGCAGCCAGGATGAAGCGTATTTTTGGTGGCGTGTGTCGGGTGGTTTGCCGCTTTTGGCGGTTGAGCTGGCTTCGCCTGAAGAGCGGGCATTGCGCCATCAGATACATGACTGTTTTGAGCAACTGGTGCGCGGTGCTGAGCCGGTGTCAGAAGCCGCGCGGCTTGATCGTCAGGCGATTGATGCCATCCTGTGGTACGGTATTGCCTGGCTTGAAGATCTCATTCGGTTGGGTATCTCCGGCGAAGCGGACGTATTACACAACCCCGATTTAGAGCCTCTTTATCGTCAGGCGGTTAAAAATGGCCGTGTTCAGGACTGGTTTCGTTTATTGGACTACGCCCGTGAACAGCGGCGCCTGTTGGCGGTGGGAGCCAACCCCAATCCGCAGCTGGTGCTGGAAGCCTGGCTAGTGCGTTGGGCCGCGCTACTGCGGTCGTAATTTTCTATGGCGCGCGAGGTTGATATGAATGTTCACAAAGCCCTTGCCCTGACCGTGCCCGATATTGCTACGCTATTGTCTGCCTATATGCCGTTTTTAGACCGTGGGGGCATTTTTGTTCCCACCAAAACGCCGTATGCGTTGGGCGATCAGGTCACTTTACTTCTTACTTTGCCGGATGAAAGCGAACGGATCACCGTTTCGGGTGATGTTGTGTGGGTGACACCCAGCGAAGCAGACACCCAGCGTACGCCGGGCATTGGCGTGCATTTTCGCTCACAGGATAATGCTCTGCGCGAGCGTATCGAAACGTTACTGACAGAGGCAAGTTCTACGACTCCCTCGTTTACGCTTTAATATCCTGCCTTATTCTTCTTTATTGTTGCTGAGACGTTCATGTTTGTTGATTCGCACTGTCATTTAGATCGTTTATCTGAACATACCCATGAAGGCGATATAGCCGCCACGCTGAACGCGGCGCGGGCGGCCAACGTCAGTCAGTTTTTAGCGGTTGCGGTTACGCTTGACGATATGCCGGGGCTTGCTGCGATTGCCCGCGAGCATGCTGATGTCGCTATCTCGGCAGGCCTGCATCCGCTGCACAAGCCTGAGCAGGAACCCAGTATCAGCGATATTCAAGAAGCCGCCGAGCGATATGGCGCGGTGGCCATTGGTGAAACCGGGCTGGATTATCACTATCAGGACAGCGTGTCGGCTGATGTGCAGCATGAACGCTTCAAGCGCCACTTGTTGGCCGCGCGGGAGCTTGAACTGCCGGTCATCGTGCATACTCGCGAAGCTAAAGAAGATACGCTCGCCTTATTGCGCGAACACAGTAACCCGCGGGTCGGGGGCGTACTTCACTGCTTTACCGAAGACCTGGATATGGCCCGCGAGGCCGTGCGGCTTGGCTTCTATATCTCGTTGTCAGGTATTATTACCTTCAACAACGCCGCATCACTGCGTGAGCTGGCTCGCCAACTGCCGCTTGATCGCCTATTGATTGAAACCGACAGCCCTTATCTAGCGCCTGTGCCATACCGCGGCAAACCCAATGAGCCTGCCTGGGTGGTCGAGGTGGCGGAGTGTATCGCCAAGGAGCGCGGGGTGAGTGTTGATGAGGTGGCCATGCAGACAACCGCTAATTTCTATCAGCTTTTTAAAGCGGCAGTGCCCGATGCCCCGGCGCATATCAAAGACGCGCTGGCGCAGGCTGGGTTAGTGTCATCACGTTAAACTGTGCAAGCGTAAGGTGGGTGCGATGAATATTGATCGACTACTCCAGCAACGTCAAAGCGCGGCCAGTATTCCGCCTTTAGATCAATGGCAGCCAGCGCTGTCGGGTGATATCAATATTGTGATTCAGGCCGATGGTACCTGGCTGCACGATGGGCAGCCGTTTGCCCGGCCGAATATTGCGCGCCTGTTATCAACGCTTTTGCGCCATGATTCAGACGGTGTTTGCCTGGTAACGCCGGTTGAGCGTTGGCGCGTTCAGGTTGAGGATTTGCCTTTTGTGGCGGTCGAGGCCGATTTCCGTGATGACGTCTGGTGGTTTACCACCCAGTTTGATGATGTCGTACGTTTGGACCAGTCGCACCCTTTATCCATTAGCCAGACGCCGCAGGGCGAGTCGGTGCCGGAAGTCAGCGTCCGTTATGGGCTGGCGGCCAGATTGCATCGCCATGTGTTTTACCAATTGGTTGAGGCCTCCAGCACCCGGGAACTTGCTAACGGTCAGTGTGAGGTGGGTATTTGGAGCGCCGGTGACTGGTATCCGCTAGGCCAGGTGGACGCTATGGATAATGGCTCGCCAAGTGAGGTTTCGTGAAGTTAACCGCTGAGCAGCATGCCGTAGTGCATCATAGCGGTGGTCATGCGCGGGTAGCGGCTGTTGCGGGCGCCGGCAAAACGACCACCATGGCGGCGCGGGTTTTGCATTTGCTTGCCAGCGGTGTAGAGCCAAAACGGGTGCTGGTGCTGATGTTCAACCGCTCGGCGCGCGATGACTTTCATCAGCGCTTGGTCAAGATGGCGCCTGACGGCCAGGTATTGCCCGCCGTGCGCACCTTTCATTCCTTGGGTCACCGGCTTACTCAAAGCCTGTGCCGCTGGGGCGCGCTTGCGCCACGGCGGTTACTCTCGGCTGACTGGCAGCTGGAGCGCTTGCTGCGCCAGGCGAGTATCAATGTACTGCGTGACAGCGTGGAGCGCCGCGATGCGGCGATTGAAGGCGACCGACTGGAGGCCCTGGCGCATTTTTGTAACTTGGTTAAAGCCGAAATGGCCGCGCCTCAAGCGCTTTATGAGCGGCTTAATTACGAGCCCGATACCGATTATTTTCCTGCCGCCTTTGATGAGGCGGAAAAAATGCTCAGTAACGAAGGTCTGATGACCTACGCCGATCTTTTGTATCGGCCGCTACAGGTATTGGAAGCTGACAGTACACTACGCCAGCGGGTCGAAGGCTTTCTGGATCACGTGATTATTGATGAGTATCAGGATATCAACGCCGCTCAGCAACGTCTTTTGGCAGTGCTGGCGGGCAGTACGGCGTCGGTAATGGCGGTAGGTGATGCTAACCAGTGCATTTATGAATGGCGCGGCGCCCGGCCGGATACCATGCTGGAAGACTTTACCGCTACGTTTGGGCAAGCAACCGACTACCCGCTTTCCACGACCTTTCGCCACGGTCACGCGCTGGCACTTACCGCGAACCACGCGATCGTGGCCAATCGGCGGCGTCCTGATCAGCTGTGCTTGGCCGCGCCGCATAACCCGAATACGCGGGTGTCGGTCGGGCAGGGCAATACCGTATTGCTGGATACCTTGATCGACTGGAAAGCGCAGGGCCGCGCCTTTAACCAGGTAAGTCTTCTAGTGCGTAGCTGGGCGCTTTCCGTACCTTTTCAATTGGCGCTTCTCCAGGCGGGCATTCCGTTTCGTCTGCTGCGTGAAGACCGCTTTGTATTTCGTTTGCCGCTGGTGCAGGCATTGGTCGGCTATTTAAAGCTTTCGCGTCGCCCTGAATTACTTCATCAGCCTGAACATCTGCTGCTGTTGCTTTCGCAACCAACACCTTTCGTAGCACGCGATCGGCTACAGCGCTTGGCGTATCAGCTGGCAACTACACAGAACTGGCCAGAGCGGCATGACCCCGTCCTCACGGAGCTAAAGCCATTGCAGCGGCGTACGCTAAAAAAACGCTGGGCTTTATTGTGTGAGCTTCCCAGGTTAAGCGCCTGGCCGCCGGCCAAACTGCTCAGTCATGTAGTGGAAAGTATCGACGCCGAGAAGACCTTAAAACGTGCTGCGGCACGGCGTGATAAAGGCGAAGAGGATGTGCGTCTTCTGGACGTGCTGATCGAGCAGGCGCAAAGCGTTCAAGACCCGGATGCATTTATTGAGCTTTTAGAGCGCCCGGTTGAAAACCAGGCGGGGGGCGTGCTGATTTCAACCGTACACGGCGCCAAAGGGCTGGAGTGGCCGCTGGTTGTGGTGGCTGGCGTCAATGAAGAAGATTTCCCCCACTATAGTCGTGAAACGCCGCTAAGTGATGAGCGCTTGGAAGAGGAGCGACGGCTGTTTTATGTGGCGATTACCCGTGCAGAAGAACA
Source organism: Vreelandella zhanjiangensis DSM 21076 (assembly GCF_000377665.1). Lineage (GTDB taxonomy): Bacteria > Pseudomonadota > Gammaproteobacteria > Pseudomonadales > Halomonadaceae > Vreelandella > Vreelandella zhanjiangensis. The sequence continues at coordinate 442,644 of NZ_KB898646.1, forward strand.
GCTAATAGTGTTGCACGATGGCGGCGCGCATCGCCCCAGCCGCTTTATCGCTGAAAGCGCGTGGCAGGACAGTATGCGTATTGCTGAGTGTCTGGCACAGAATGCGCCTGGCAGTGCTGCACTGAGCGTGGCGTCACCCGCTATTGTTAAGCGCTATCTAGAGCGCTTGGGGCGCGATGATATTACCCTCGCGGTGCCTGAGGTTCGGGAGCCCAAGGCCTCTTATGCGCTGGGCGAGCCCTTTTATCCAGGGCAGCGGCTGCATCATGCGGTATTTGGTGAGGGAGAGATTGCATCTGTTGAGGGTAATCCTGCTGATCCGGTGATTGATGTACGTTTTATCCAGGCAGGACGGCGACGTTTGATTGCTCGCCGTGCACCCATTGAGCGGCTGGAGCCGCCCGCTCAGCCAGCCTGAACGTGTAAGGTTTAGGCTGGCATTTGGGCGTGCTCTAAAGAGCACGTGCGGGTATTACATGTTCGGATAGTTGGGGCCGCCGCCGCCTTCTGGCGCTACCCAGTTGATGTTCTGGGCCGGGTCTTTAATATCACAGGTTTTGCAGTGCACGCAGTTTTGGAAGTTGATCTGAAAGCGTGGTTCGCCCGCCGTATCTTCCACCACTTCATAAACCCCCGCTGGGCAGTAGCGCTGAGCAGGCTCGGCGTACTTGGGCAGGTTTTCCTGGATAGGGATTTTGGGGTCATCAAGGCGCAGATGGCACGGCTGATCCTCTTCGTGGTTGGTGTTGGAGAGAAATACCGAAGAGGGCTTATCAAAAGACAGCTTGCCGTCAGGCTTTGGGTAGTTGATTTTTTCGAACTCAGACGCAAGCTTTAGCGCGCCATGATCGGTAGACGTGTCGTGCACATTGGGTAACTTGCTGCCCAGTAGCTGGTTAACAAAGTTATAGGCGCCGCCGCCCACCGTGCCGTATTTATGAATCGCCGGACCAAAGCTGGCGCTCTCTTTTAGCTCTTGATAGGCCCAACTGGCTTCCCACTTCTCAGTGAAGCTAGTCAGTTCCTGGGCGCCTTCATCGCCGCCTTTAATCGCTTCAAAGACGCTTTCTGCCGCGACCAGCCCTGACTTCATTGCCGTATGCAGGCCCTTGATCTTGGAGAAGTTGAGCGTGCCGGCATCGCAGCCAATCAACAAGCCGCCTGCAAAGGTCATCTTGGGCAAGCAGTTAAACCCACCTTTGGTAATGGCCCGAGCGCCATAAGCCACACGTTTGCCGCCTTCCAGATATTGGCTCAGTGCCGGGTGATGCTTCATGCGCTGAAATTCATCAAACGGCGACAGCCAGGGATTCTGGTAAGACAGATCCATAATCAGGCCAACCACGACCTGCTGGTTTTCAGCGTGATAAAGGAACCAGCCCCCATGAGCATTCTTATCCAAAGGCCAGCCAGAACCATGCACGACCACACCGGGCTCATGCTTGTCGGCGGGCACATCCCACAGCTCTTTCAGGCCAATGCCGTAGTGTTGCGGATCGCGCCCTGAATCAAGAGAGAAGTGCTCGATAAGACGCTTGCCTAAATGGCCACGCGCGCCCTCGGCAAACAGCGTGTACTTGGCACGCAGCTCCATGCCGGGCATATAGCCATCTTTCGGCGTGCCGTCAGCGGCCACACCCATATCGCCAATGATAATTCCGCGTACGGCATCTTCTTCAATAATCACTTCCTGTGCGGCAAAGCCCGGGAAGATTTCAACGCCCAAGCTCTCTGCCTGTTCGGCGAGCCAGCGGCATAGGTTGCCGGCGCTGATCACATAGCGGGTCATTTCGCCGCCGGTATTGTGCATGCTCTTGGGCACTACGGCATTTGGCAGCTTTTGAGCTTTGTGCGCGTCTTTAAGCAGGTAAACATCGTCACGAATGGCGGGGGTGTTTAAGGGAGCGCCACGCTCTTGCCAGTCGGGAAACAGCTCCGCCAGAGCCCGCGGTTCAAAAACAGCGCCGGATAAAATATGTGCACCGACTTCAGAGCCTTTTTCCACAACACAAACGGTTAGCTCCTGTTCGGCTTCATTGGCTTGCTGCATCAGGCGGCAGGCTGCGGAAAGTCCGGACGGACCCGCGCCTACAATCACTACATCAAAGTCCATGACATCGCGTTCAACATTTTCCACCTGGTTTCTCCTTATTCTCATAAGTGCAGTGCCTTATAAAAACACGGCCTTAATTTAAAACGGTCGTTTGCTTCTGGTTATACTCCATGATAGGCATAATACCTGTGTCAGGTCACGCCTACGATGGTAAAACCCGCCTTTCCGGCTAAGTAACCCAAAGGCAGTGCTATTTAGGGCAGTCCTTCGACCATTGCGCTGAGAATGGGTATTGTTGCCACCCAGCAGGCTGTGGCAAATTGATAGGGTTTTTTGATTGCGTACCTATCAAACGCTTGCATGAATTTATCGAGCCTTGCCATTACGTCACCATGGCGAGGCTGACTCTTTTATAAGCGGTGTCCGCTGAGCGGGTGCCGACTTGGGTAAACGGCTTTTGCCACCAGCCAAGCGAGGAACCTATGAAAGTACTCGTCGCGGTTAAACGCGTCATCGATTACAACGTCAAGATCCGCGTTAAAGCGGATCACTCCGACGTGGATCTTACCAACGTCAAAATGGCCATGAATCCCTTCTGCGAAATCGCCGTGGAAGAAGCCGTGCGCCTCAAAGAGAAGGGCGTGGCCACGGAAGTCGTCGCCGTTAGTATTGGCCCCAAGGCTGCTCAGGAACAGCTACGTACCGCACTGGCGCTGGGCGCCGACCGCGCCCTGCATATCGAAACCGATGAACGGGCCGAGTCGCTGGCGGTCGCCAAACTGCTGGCCAAAGTCGTCGATGAAGAGCAGCCGGGGTTGGTGATTCTGGGTAAACAGGCGATCGACACTGACAATAACCAAACCGGCCAGATGCTCGCCGCGCTGACCAACCTGCCTCAGGGCACGTTTGCCTCGGAAGTGGCTGTCGACGGTGACAAGGTCAACGTCACCCGTGAAATCGACGGCGGTCTGCAGACGATTGCGCTGACGCTCCCGGCGATCGTGACTACTGACCTGCGCCTGAACGAGCCGCGCTACGCCAAGCTTCCGGACATCATGAAGGCCAAGAAAAAGCCCATGGACGTCAAGACCCCTGCCGATTATGGCGTCGAAGTGGCGTCCAAGGTCAGCCTGCTCAAGGTGGAATCCCCGGCCGAGCGCAAAGGCGGCATCAAGGTCGCCTCGGTGGACGAACTGATCGATAAACTTAAAAACGAAGCCAAGGTGCTTTAAGAGGAGTCGAACGCATGAGCATTCTGGTACTTGCCGACCTTCATGAAGGCCAGTTGGCGGGCGCAACCGCCCACGTGGTGGCGGCCGCCAAAGCGATCGGTGGCGATATTGATGTGCTGATCGCCGGGGAAGGCGTTCAAGCCGCCGCCGACGCAGCCGCCAAGCTGGACGGCGTCAGCAAAGTGCGCGTGGCGGATAACGCCGTCTACGCCCACCAGCTCGCCGAGCCCATGGGCGCCTTGCTGGTCGAGCTGGCCGGCGACTACACCCACGTATTAGCCAGTGCCTCCACCACGGGCAAAAACGTCCTGCCACGCTTGGCCGCACTGAAAGATGTCAGCCAGCTGTCTGACGTGATCGCCGTGGAAAGCGCGGATACCTTCAAGCGCTCCATCTACGCGGGCAACGCCATCGCCACGGTGAAAAGCGACGATACGATTAAAGTAATGACCGTACGCACCACCGCGTTTGACGCCGTCAGCGACAGCGGTAGCGCCACGCTGGAAGCGGTAGACGTGGTCGTCGAGAACACCCAATCAAGCTTTGTGAAACAAGAACTGGCGCAGTCCGACCGCCCCGAACTCGGCGGTGCCAAGGTGGTGATCTCCGGTGGCCGCGGCATGGGCAACGGCGACAACTTCAAGCTACTCAACGGGATTGCCGACAAACTGGGCGCGGCAGTAGGCGCCTCGCGCGCCGCGGTGGACGCAGGCTTCGTACCCAACGATATGCAGGTTGGTCAAACCGGTAAAATCGTCGCGCCGGATCTGTACATCGCGGTAGGGATCTCCGGCGCCATTCAGCACCTGGCGGGCATGAAGGACTCCAAGGTGATCGTCGCGATCAACAAGGACGACGAAGCGCCGATCTTCCAGGTGGCCGACTACGGCCTGGTAGGCGATCTGTTCGAGATCCTGCCCGAGCTTGAAAGCAAGCTGTAAATCGATGTGCCGGATTGCACTTTAGCTCAGTGATTTCAAGTCGGCTCACTTGTGAGTCGGCTTTTTCATGTGCGTGCATTAGATAAACACGCCGTTGTTAGCTAAAGTACGGGCACGACATGAGAAAACGCCGCCAGGGCGGTTGAAAAAGGTGTCGGTTGGCCGCACCTATTAGTAGTGAACGCAACGAAAGCCACTCAAGGAGATGATAATATGGCACATACACTTCCCGAACTGCCGTACGCTTATGACGCTCTCGAGCCGAATATTGATGCGATGACCATGGAAATCCACCATTCGCGTCATCATCAAACGTACGTAAATAACCTCAACGCTGCACTAGAAGGCACGGGTCTTGAGGACGTTGCGATTGAAGAGCTCGTCTCTAATCTGGATCGCGTACCTGAAGCTAAGCGTCAGGCGGTTATTAACAATGGCGGTGGTCATGCTAACCACTCCATGTTCTGGCAAATGATGTCGCCCAACGGTGGCGGTCAGCCCCAGGGTGATGTTGCAAAAGCCATTGATAGCGAATTGGGTGGCTTGGATACTTTTAAAGAAGAGTTCAAAAAAGCGGCTGTAGGCCGTTTTGGTAGCGGCTGGGCATGGCTCAGCGTCACGCCAGAGAAAAAACTGGTGGTTGAAAATACCCTGAACCAGGATAGCCCGCTGATGCACGGCAACACGCCGCTGCTGGGTCTGGATGTCTGGGAACACGCTTACTACCTGAAGTACCAGAACAAGCGTCCTGATTATATTTCTGCGTTCTTTGACGTGGTTAACTGGGAAGACGTTGAGCGTCGTTACCAGGCAGCTATCGCTTAATTACGCGTTATGTAAGCCAAGATGCCAGCTTTTGGCGTCTACAAGAGACCGCCCCCTTCGTGGGGCGGTTTTTTTATTTCTAGAGGGGATGCTGGGTATGAGCTGTCAATAACCTGTGGATGAAAAAATACCATATATGCTTGAATTGATTTTGTCATAGTCTATATATAGTATGCGTACTGTCTTTAGAGAGGGTGAAGCACTAATGCTGCTCTACCCGAAAAATACCGCTATGAAAAGGAAAAATGACCATGGCAATCCAAATTTATAGCAAGCCTGCTTGTGTTCAGTGCACCGCCACGTATCGCGCTCTGGATAAGCACGGTTTAGAGTATACCGTTATCGATATTACGGCTGAGTCGGGTGCCCAACAAGAAGTAGAAGCCCTTGGCTACCGTCAGCTTCCTGTTGTGGTGGCAGGCGATGACCACTGGTCAGGCTTCCGCCCCGATCGTATTCAAGCATTGGCGTAAATATTTATGTTGGTGGACGCCGCCGCTGAAGCACCAATGGCTGGCAGCCTGGTCTATTTTTCCACCAAGTCAGGTAACACTCATCGTTTTGTACAGAAACTTGGTCTGGCTGCTCAACGGCTTCCGCTTGGGCGTGATGAACCGATGCTACATGTCACTACACCTTACATATTGATCACGCCCACCTATGGGGGCGGAGAAGCAAAAGGCGCAGTGCCAGGGCAAGTGATCCGTTTTCTCAACGATGAACAGAATCGACGCCTTATTTGCGGCGTCATTGCTGCCGGAAACACTAATTTTGGCGAAGCGTATGGCCTGGCTGGACGCGTCATTGCAGAGAAGTGTCAGGTGCCATTGTTATATCGATTTGAATTATTTGGCACCGATGACGACGTCGCCAAGGTCCGCAAAGGAGTAGAAGAGTTTTGGAAACGACAAACCTAGTCACGAAAAACTTGGCTGAACCAAAACGGCCGGCTACGGGAGCCTCCGAGGCGCGTACATTAGATTATCACGCGCTCAACGCGATGCTTAATTTGTACGGTGCCAACGGCGAATTACAGCTGGACAAAGACCGTGAAGCTGCGCGTCAGTATTTCTTGCAGCACGTTAACCAGAACACGGTCTTTTTCCACTCGCTGGAAGAAAAGCTCGACTATCTGATGGAAGAGGGCTACTACGAAGCGGAAATGCTGGGCCAGTACAGTTTCGCCTTTATTAAGGCGCTGTTTGAGCAGGCTTATGCTTACAAATTCCGTTTTCCAAGCTTTCTAGGCGCCTTTAAATACTACACCAGCTATACGCTTAAAACGTTCGATGGCAAGCGTTACCTTGAGCGCTATGAAGACCGCGTCTGCATGGTGGCACTGACCCTGGCCCGTGGTGATGAGGGGCTTGCAAAATCCCTGGTCGATGAAGTGATCAGCGGTCGCTTCCAGCCAGCGACGCCAACGTTTCTTAACTGCGGTAAGCAGCAGCGCGGTGAGTTGGTTTCGTGCTTCCTGTTGCGTATTGAAGACAACATGGAGTCGATCGGCCGCTCGATTAACTCAGCGCTGCAGCTCTCCAAGCGCGGCGGTGGCGTTGCCTTCCTGCTAACCAATATTCGTGAGGCCGGTGCGCCCATCAAGCGCATCGAGAACCAGTCGTCGGGCATTATCCCGATCATGAAACTGCTCGAAGACGCTTTCTCCTACGCCAACCAGCTGGGTGCTCGTCAGGGCGCGGGTGCGGTGTATCTCAACGCGCACCACCCGGATATCCTGCGTTTCCTGGATACCAAGCGTGAAAACGCGGATGAGAAGATCCGTATCAAAACGCTGTCGCTGGGCGTCACCATTCCGGATATTACGTTTGAGCTTGCCAAGCGTAACGACGATATGTACCTGTTCTCGCCCTATGATGTCGAACGCGTTTACGGCGTACCGTTTGGCGATATCAGCGTCACCGAGAAGTACCACGAGATGGTGGCGGACGCGCGTATCCGTAAGCAGAAAATCAATGCGCGCGCGTTCTTCCAGACGCTGGCAGAGCTGCAGTTCGAGTCAGGCTATCCGTACATCATGTTTGAAGATACGGTAAACCGGGCGAACCCGATTGCCGGGCGTATCAATATGAGTAACCTGTGCTCGGAAATTCTGCAGGTGAACACGCCGACAGAATATGACGATGACCTTGGCTATCGCCAAATGGGGCAGGACATTTCCTGTAACCTGGGTTCGATGAACATTGCCAAGGTAATGGATGCCGGCAATATTGGCGAAAGCGTTGAAATTGCGATTCGCGGGTTAACGGCTGTTTCTGAAATGAGCAACCTGAAGAGCGTGCCTTCCATTGCTGAAGGTAACGCCAAATCCCGCGCGATCGGCCTTGGCCAAATGAACCTGCACGGCTACCTGGCGCGCGAGCACATTTACTATGGCTCTGAAGAAGGATTGGACTTCACCAATCTCTACTTCTACTGCATTGCGTTTTACGCCATTCGTGCGTCCAATCGCCTGGCGATTGAGCATAACGATACCTTCGCAGGCTTTGCGGATTCCAAGTACGCAACGGGCGAATTTTTTGATAAGTACGTTGATCAAGAGTGGCTGCCGCGTACCGAGAAAGTCCGTGGACTGTTTGAGCGTAGCAATATTACGCTACCCACTCAGCAGGACTGGCAGGAGCTGAAAGCATCCGTAATGGCGCACGGGCTTTACAACCGCAACTTGCAGGCAGTGCCGCCGACTGGTTCGATTTCGTATATCAATCACTCGACTTCCAGTATCCACCCGGTAGCGGCCAGAATCGAAATTCGTAAAGAGGGCAAGCTGGGGCGTGTTTATTACCCGGCGCCGTTCTTGAACGAGGCCAATTTCGATTACTTCCAGGATGCCTACGAAATTGGTCCTGAGAAGATTATTGATACTTATGCCGAGGCTTCCAAGCACGTAGATCAGGGGCTTTCGCTGACCCTGTTCTTCCCGGATACCGCCACAACGCGTGATATCAATAAGGCGCAAATTTACGCCTGGCGCAAAGGCATTAAAACGCTTTATTACATCCGCCTGCGCCAAAGCGCGCTGGAAGGTACGGAAATTGAAGGCTGCGTTTCCTGCACGCTTTAATCCTTGTGCCTGGGGCTCGCGCCAGCATCTGATATCCGTTTTTACGCGCCGTATATAATACGGCGCTTTTGATGAGAGTTATTTCATGACCACCACGCAACGCTTATCGCGGGTTAATGCGATTAACTGGAACCGCCTTCAGGACGACAAGGATCTTGAAGTGTGGAACCGTCTGACCAGCAACTTTTGGCTGCCGGAAAAAGTACCGCTGTCCAACGATATTCAATCGTGGAATACGCTTACTCAGCAGGAAAAACAGCTGACCATTCGCGTGTTTACCGGATTGACGCTGCTGGATACCATTCAGAGCAGCGTTGGTGCGCCGGTGCTGATGGAAGATGCCCGTACACCTCATGAAGAAGCGGTATATACCAATATCGCGTTTATGGAATCGGTGCATGCGCGTTCGTACAGCTCGATTTTCTCGACGCTGTGTGCCACGCGTGATGTGGATGACGCCTTCCGCTGGAGCGAAGAGAACCCCACGCTTCAGGCCAAGTCAGAGCTGATTCTGGAGCGCTATCGCTCCGATGATCCGCTGATGCGTAAAGTGGCCAGCGTGTTCCTGGAGTCTTTCCTGTTCTACTCCGGCTTCTATCTGCCCATGTACTGGTCAAGCCATGCCAAACTGACCAACACCGCTGATCTTATTCGCCTGATCATTCGTGATGAAGCGGTACACGGCTACTACATTGGCTATAAGTTCCAGCAGGCTTTGGCAGAAGCGACCCCTGAGCGTCAGCAGCAAGTCAAAGATTATGCGTACGAGCTATTGCTTGAGCTCTACGATAACGAAGTGCGCTACACCGAGTCGCTGTATGACGAGGTTGGCCTATCTGAAGATGTGAAGAAATTTCTTCACTACAACGCCAATAAGGCGCTGATGAATCTGGGCTATGAGCCTCTGTTTCCAAGCAGCGTTACCGACGTTGATCCGACGATTATGGCGGCGTTATCACCCAGTGCTAATGAAAACCATGACTTCTTCTCAGGCTCAGGCTCCTCGTATGTCATTGGTAAAGCCATTGCCACAGAAGATGACGACTGGGCGTTCTAATAGCGCTAGCCCGATAAGCGTTAGAGTAAGCGGTAAGGCGTAAGCATAAAAAAGAGGGAAGGGTCATGCCAGATGTAACGCCAACAGCCAGCGTGATGAAAATTGTAGCGGCCGTTGTGAGTGATCCCGATGGTCGCCTGCTGTTGGTGCGTAAACAGGACACGGCTTTCTTTATGCAGCCGGGCGGCAAGATCGACCCGGGCGAAACGGCGTTGGCGGCGCTATGCCGTGAGCTTCAGGAAGAGCTAGGTTTGCATGTTACTGAAGACCAGCTGCTTCCCTTAGGCGTGCAAACGGCACCGGCGGCGAATGAGCCTGGCGTGACTATTGAAGCACAGCTTTATGGGCTGGTGATTGATGAGCCGGTAGAGGCTGCGGCTGAAATAGCGGAAGCCATATGGGTAAGCCGTGAGCAGGCGTGGGAGCTTCCTCTGGCTCCGCTAACCAAAGACTATGTAATGTTGAACGTTTAAAAGTACCAAGCATAAGTGGCTAATTCAGCATTATAACCAGGGCGCCAGTAGGCGCCCTTTTTTATACCCGAAAGAAAGCAAAAAGCGCCTTGATGTGAATGATAAATATTGTCATTTATTGTGATAGTGGTAGGCTAGGCACGCAGAATTTAAACGCAAATCGTTCTTATAACTAATTAGTTTCTAGCGCGGCATTTTGAAGCCCGCTGGGCAGTAACGGAGAGTCGACGTGCTGAACAGGCCTTTCTTTGTCTTGCGTGGGTGCTGCCTAGCCTGCGTGCTAGTCAGCGGTACGCTAATGGCAAGCGATGAAACAGCGGGTCAGGCGGCCCAGAGTGTAGAAGCCCAGCAAACCCAAGCGGCTCTGCAACAGCAAATTGACGCAGCCGATGAAGAAACCCGAGAAGCGCTAGAAGAACTGCGCCGTTTGGAGCGTGAAACGCGCCAAATGAATGCTACAAACGCCTCGTTAAGCGTGCGACTGGCAGAAGAAGCCGAGCGCCAGCAGCGTTTAAGTACCGCGCTGGATACGCTCGAAGAGACCCGTGCCGCGCTACCCCTGATCGAGCAGGATATGCAGGAACAGCTAACCCGCTGGATTGAGCGCGACCTGCCGTTTTTACGCGATGAGCGTTTGGCGCGAGTGACGACTTCTGAAGGGCAGCAGGGCGAAGATACGGTTGAGCGCATCAATAGCTTGCTGGAAGCATGGCGAGCCGAGCTGGACTACGGGCGTGAAATTGATAACTGGCGCGGACGTTTGCAAGGCGCTGAAGGCAGCGTGCGCGAAGTGGACTATTTGCGCGTAGGCCGTATCGGCTTTTATTACCTGACGCCTGATGCACGTGAAGGGGGCGTTTGGGACGCTGCGAGCAGCGAGTGGCAGCCCTTGGATGAAGGCGCGCGACGCGAAGTGCGCAACGGTCTGCGTATCGCGGCCGACCAGCGCACACCGGATCTGCTGCGGTTGCCGCTGTCGATCACCGTTTCAGAACAATCTTTTCAGAACAACAGGGAGGTCAGCCATGCGCCTGAGTAGCCAACGTCTTCAGCGCCTGGGGGGCGCCTGCCTACTGATGGGGCTTCTTGCTGCCAGCAGTGTGTCTTCGGCGCAAAGCGATAGCGTTTCATCACTGCGTGAAGCTCGCCAGGCCGCTGAAATGCGCGACCAGGAACGCTTGGAAAACTTTCTGGAAGACCAGCAGGCATTAAATGCCGCGCTTGAAGACGCCAGGGCGGCCCATCAGTCGGCTGAAGAGCAGCGTGAGGCGCTGCAAACTCAGCAGGCCGAACAGTCTGAGCAGGCCAGTGAATTAACCGCGCGACAAGATGAACAGGGCGAAGCGCTTTCGGGGCTGCTTGCGAACCTTGCCCGGCATAGCACCGAAGTGCGCAACGCGCTAGGCGAAGATAGCTGGTTAACCTTGCGGGATGAAGTGTTGCCACCTCGCTTGGATGATGCCGAAGTACTTGAGCGTACCCAACTGGAAGATGTGGTCGATAGTTTAGCCATACTAACGGCAAAAACCGGTCAGGCTGAGCGTTTGGAGCTGCCGGTAGCCGATGCCAGTGGCACTATTGCGCCGCGTGACGTGGTGCGTTTAGGCGATTTTGCCGCGTTTACCGAAACCGCGCTGCTGCGTCAGGATGGTGATAATGACCACTTGGCTGAAGTGCCGCGTACGCCAGCTGAAATTCAGAATGTTCTCGCGGCTTACCATCAGGGTGACAGTCGGGAGTTCATGATCGACCCCACTCAGGGACCCGTCTTACAGGCGCTTTCCCAGCGTCCAAGTCTCTGGGAGCGTTTCCAGCAAGGCGGATACGTGGGTTACGTGATTGTAGTGCTGGGAGTGTTGGGTCTGCTGGTAGCACTGGTTCAATATATCTATTTAGTACTGCAGAGCGTCCGCGTGCGCCGCCAGCGCCAGTCGCTTGACCAGCTGCAGACGCATAATCCGCTAGGCCGCGTGTTGCTACGCTTTAAGGAGATGGATAAACACCAGACCCCTGAAGCATTGGAAGCGCGCCTGGATGAGGCGGTACTGGCAGAGTTGCCGCGCATTGAACGGGGCCAGCCGATTGTTAAGCTGCTGGCCGCCATTGCGCCGCTGCTGGGTCTGCTGGGTACGGTCACCGGCATGATCGTAACGTTTCAGGCCATCACCGTGTTTGGTACCGGCGACCCGCAGTTAATGGCTGGGGGGATTAGCCAGGCATTGGTCACCACGGTTCTAGGCCTGATTACGGCGGTGCCTTTGCTGTTTGCGCAAACGGCGCTGGCGAGCCGCAGCCGTCATCTAAGCCAAGTGATCGAGGGCGAGGCGAGCGCGACCCTGGCAGATCATTTGGAAGCTCAATCTACTGTTCATGCCACTGCGGTGAATTGATATGCCCACGCTACCTCTCTGGCTTGAACCGGTAGAGCGGCTGGTCGATGCCGGTGGTGCGGTGCTGGTCGTGCTGGCGTTGGTCGCGGTGCTGGTGTTTGGCATGGCGATAGAGCGCTGGTGGTACTACCGCATTACCTGGCGCTCCGCCCGTCGGCAGTTGATTCGCCGCTGGACTGCGCGCAGCGACCACCGCAGCTGGAGCGCGCGTACGCTGCGCCACGTATGGACAGAAGCGCTGGTTGCCAGGCTTCGTCGTCCGCTGCCCTGGTTAAAACTGCTGGTGGCGCTCTGCCCACTATTAGGTCTGTTGGGCACCGTCACCGGCATGATTACCGTCTTTGATAGCCTCTCTATGAGTGATACGCATCAGGCGCGCGCCATGGCCGACGGTGTGGCGCGTGCAACGCTGCCCACGTTGACCGGCATGGCGATTGCAGTGGTGGGGCTATTGTTTATTAGTCGTTTAGAGCACGTGATTCGTCGCGAAGACCAGCGGTTACATGACCGCTTGGCACGTGCCTTGGAGGAGAATGATGCGTAGACGCCGTTCAATGGACGCAAGCGCAGAAAGCAATGAGGTCAATCTGACGCCCATGCTGGACGTGGTGTTCATTATGCTGATCTTCTTTATCGTAACGACCAGTTTCATTAAAGAAAGCGGTATCGAGATTGAACGCCCGGAATCGAGTGCGGCAAGCCCGCGTCCGGAAGCCCAGGTGCTGGTGGCCATTACTCCTGAAGGGGCCGTTTGGGTGGACGGCAAGCCCGTGGATGTTCATCAGGTCGGGCGCGAAGTGGCCGGAATGTTGACAGAGCAGGGGTCTGCCGTTATCCAGGCGGATCGTGAGTCCACCACGGGGCTGTTGATTGAAGTCATGGACCGCTTGAAAGAGGCTGGCGTTGATCAGGTGGCCGTGGCGGCGAGTCGGAGCGCGCCATGATACGTCATACGGTGTCGTTTCTTGTGGGAATTACGTTGGCAGTCGGGCTGTTCTGGCTGCTGGCGCTATTGGTAACACCGCCAGAAAGTGAGCCCGAACAGCCCATAATGACCATGACAATGAACATGGTTGAAGCACCTGAGGTCGCGCCTGAGCAAGAAGCACCTGCACCGCAGCCTGCACAGGCGGCTCCCCAGCAGGCACCACCCCCCATGCCAACGCCTGAGCCTCCTCCGGTAACCGATAGCGCTATTACGTTACCTGAGGTCGAGCTGCCCGAGGTGCCCCTCGAGCCGGTTGAAATGGATAATGAGCTGCCGGAGCTAGCGGAAATTACCCCCGAGCCCACGCCCGAGCCAACGCCGCGGCCAGACCCTGCACCGGAGCCATCGCCTGAGCCGCCAGCTGAACCAGCACCTGCCGCGACGCCCACCGAAGCGCCCGCGCCGCGTGAAGCAGCGCCTGTTGCGGAAGCACCGCCGTCTAATGAGCCGGTGAGTGTAGGCCAGGTAGCGCCCACCAACCGCGTCAACCCCACGTACCCCTCACGCGCACAGCGTCGAGGCATGGAAGGGTTTGTTGAAGTGGAGTTTATTATTCGGCGCGACGGCAGCGTTGATCGCTCCTCCATTCGGGTAACCAATGCTCAGCCGCGGCGCGTATTTGAAGATGCCGCGCAGGATGCGATTGCGCAATGGCAGTTTGCGGGCAGCCAGCAGATACGGCGCGCCACACAACGCATAGAGTTTCAGTTGAGGTAGCGGTATGCAGCGTTTAGCGTGGATTCTAATGTTCAGCGTGTGGGCTTCTGTCGCCCAGGCCAATGCACCGCTGCCTGGCGATATCATCCGTGATCTGAAAGCCCTGCAGGAGCAGCTGGAGGAGGGTGCGGTTGAGGCGGTGGCTGAGCGCGCTTCCTCCCAGGCCCAGCGCTTAAGTGGAGGCAATGCGTCTGATCGCTGGGCGAGCGCGCTCTATCATCAGCTGGTCGCAGGCGCCCTGGCTCGCCAGGATCAGCCCGCCCAGGCGGCCGACCATTTAGCCGCGGCACGCCAAACCAGTGGCGTTGGTACAGACCAAGCGGCGCGCTGGCTGCGTGAAGAAGCCTCGCTGCGCCGCGTGGCGGGCCAAAATGAGCAGGCGATTGGCTTACTAAGCGAGTGGCTGGATAGAGAGCAGGACACCCAGGCGTTATGGCGATTGGTCGGCTTGATGGCGCAAGAGCAGCAGTGGGACGCCGCCGCTGAGCGGCTGGAGCAAGTCATTGGCCAAACGCCAGAGCTCAACGAAAGCCAGCAAGCGCTGGCGCTTGCCGTAATGCGCCATGCCGGGCAGAACGAGCAGGCGCTAAGCTGGCTGGTGGATGGGTTGAACCCTGATAGTGATATAGAAACTTGGCGTCAGGCGGCAGGGCTTGCCCAGCAGGCAGGTCAGGCCGGTGTAGCAGCGGGTCTTTGGGAAATGGCCTGGCAGTTAGGTAAGCTTGAGACGCCAGAAGATCAGTGGCTGCTTATTCAGCTGCATATGGCCGGAGGAACGCCTGCGCGTGCTGCCGAGCATTTAGCTCAAGCGCTGGAAAACGGCGATGTTGAACGCGATGAAAAGACGTTAAGGCTGCTGGCGACGGCTTGGCAGCAGGCCAGGCACGTCGACAATGCGTTAAGCGCGTGGCAGGCCCTGGCCGAACAAACCCAGTCCGCCAAGGATTGGCGTCAGTATGGTCAGTTAGCCTATGCCTGGGGGGATGAAGCCCAGGCCGAGCAGGCATTAGAGCAGGCCTCTAGCCTGGGGGATGAAGAAGCAAGCCAGTGGCTGAGCAGTTTTGACTATTAGAGTAGGTTGCCTGCGCGCAGTGGCGGCAGGCACTAGCTGGCTAAGTAGACGCTTTTAACGTGATCGCAAAATCGCTCCAGGTCGGCGCATGGTCAGACGGGCGCTCCATGCCACGCATTGCGTAATCGATCCCGGCGGCCTGAACGCAGTCGGCTAAAGGCTGCGTCACGAGAATGTAGTCAATACGCAGGCCACGTTTCGGCTCGCGGTCAAAGCCCTTGGAGCGGTAGTCAAACCAGCTGAACCACTCGTTGTTTTCTGGGTGACAAAGGCGGTAGCTGTCGGTGAGGCCCCAGGCTTTAATGCCTTCAAGCCATTCACGCTCAATCGGTTGAAAGCTGGCTTTACCTTCGCGCAGCCAGCGCTTGCGGCTATCTTCGCCAATGCCAATATCCTGATCTTCAGGGGAGATATTAAAATCTCCCATTACTGCCAAGCGCTCGTCAGGACGGTGCTGTTCATCAAGCAGCCGCTTTAATTGGCGATAGAACTGCGCCTTGTGCGGAAATTTGGTGGGGTGCTCGACGTTTTCGCCCTGAGGGAAATATCCGTTCCATACGGTGACCGGCTCGCCGTCATCGGCCAGCAGACGTACCCCGATCATGCGTCGTTGGGCGTCTTCATCATCGTCTGTGAAGCCGTAAAAAACGTCCTGAGGTTTCTGGCGGCACATCAGTGCCACACCGTAATGACCTTTCTGACCATGGTAATAGACGTGGTAACCCATGGCTTCCACATCGGCCAGGGGAAATTCGCTGTCCTGAACTTTGGTTTCCTGCAGGCCAATAACGTCAGGTTGTTGGGTATCAATCAAGGCCTGTAGCTGATGAAGTCGAGCACGAATGCCGTTGATATTGAAAGAAACCAAACGCATTACGATTTATCCTCTGGTTTTTGCTCAGCCCCTTTGTCTGGATGAATCGCAATGTTTTGACCACTTTGCTGGCGGGCCAGTTTTTTAACCGCCTGCAATTTACGCTGCTGCTGCTTTTTTGCTACAAAGCGGCGTGACGGCGCCACCTGATCGGGGTTATCGTGGCGCCACTTTTTGTAATCTTTGCGTCGCCCCGTGCGGATCGTCACCTTGTCGGCCAGCGAACGTGTCTTTTTCTTACGCGTCATGTCGCGCTCCTTACGTCGATTTAAGCCACATTCTAACAGGCTCTGGCCTACCTTCGACAGCAGGACGCGCTCTTAACGCCAACCCCTGATACAATGCGCACTTCGTGATGCCTAATATTCACAGCAATGGACAGATACATAGCCTATGAGCGAGTCGGAACAGACCATAGCATCGGCCCAGAACCGTAAGCCAAAACGCCGCCGTCGGAAACCGCGTCGTCGTCAGTCTAGCTGGGATCTTCGTCAGTTTCAGGTGCCTGCCGTGGCCGGCAAATGGCGCTTCCATGACTTTGATCTGCCGCTACCGCTAATGCGCGCTATCCATGCCCAAGGGTTTGAATACTGCACGCCGATCCAGGCCGAGGCGTTACGCCAAACGCTGCTGGGTGGCGATATTGTCGGTAAAGCGCAGACCGGTACCGGCAAGACCGCAGCGTTTTTAATCTCGGTGCTGGCTTACTTCCTGGAAGAGCCGACGCCTGATGGTCAAAAAGCGGGGGCGCCGCGTGCGCTGATTATTGCGCCTACCCGTGAGCTGGCGCTGCAGATAGAAAAAGATGCCAAAGCGCTAGCCCGCTTCACTCAGTTGAATGTGGCAAGCGTTGTCGGTGGAATGGACTATCAAAAGCAGCGTGAAAGCCTGGGTAAAAAGATCGATATCCTGGTTGCCACCCCGGGCCGCCTGTTGGATTTTCATCAAAAGCGCGATATCGACCTTTCTGAAGTAGAAGTACTGGTGCTGGATGAAGCTGACCGCATGTTGTCGATGGGCTTTATTCCAGACGTGAAGCGTATTATTCGCTACACGCCAAAGACAGAAGAGCGTCAGACGTTCCTGTTTTCGGCAACCTTTACCGACGATATCCTAAACCTGGCCAGTCAGTGGACGCTGAATCCGGCCCACGTTGAGATTGAAGTCACGGTTGAAAACCAGGCCGATATCGATCAGCGCGTTTACCTTGTCTCCGATGACGACAAGCAGCGCCTGCTGGTGAATCTGCTTGAGCAGGAGAGCTTCGAACGCGTCATGGTATTTGGTAATCGCCGTGATTTGGTTCGCAAGCTGGATGATCTGCTTAAGAAAGCCGGCGTCAGCGTTGCCATGCTGTCCGGTGATGTGCCGCAGAGTCAGCGGATCACCACGCTTGAGCGTTTCCGTGAAGGGGAAATTCAAGTGCTGGTAGCCACCGATGTGGCCGGGCGCGGTATTCATATTGAAGACGTAAGCCACGTCATCAACTATACGCTGCCTGAAGACCCGGAAGACTACGTTCACCGTATTGGCCGTACCGGTCGTGCGGGCGCTAAAGGCGTTTCGATCAGCTTTGTGGGTGAAGAAGATGCCTTCTCGCTGCCGGAAATCGAGCGTTATATCAACGACAAGCTTCCCTGCGAGCATCCGCCGGAAGGCATGCTGTAAAGCGCATGCTCGATAATGCCTTAAAAAGCGATATTCAAGACGCCTACCGTCGCGTGGTGGAAAAGCTCGAGCTTACCCCACGCTACGGGCAGCGCCTGATGATTGCCGAAATTGCCCGTACGCTGGGGGATATCGAAAGCGATAGTGAAGGTAAGCGCGTAAGCGACAGCCATGTATGTGTGCTTGAAGCGGGTACCGGCACGGGGAAAACGCTGGCCTACCTGATCGCTGCCTTGCCGATTGCGAAAGCCCGCGGCAAGCGGCTGGTCATTTCGACAGCGACAGTCGCCCTGCAGGAGCAGGTGCTTAACCAGGACCTGCCCGCGCTTGCCAGCCATAGCGGTATTGCCTTTCGTTACGCGCTGGCCAAAGGTCGCGGCCGCTATGTTTGCGTCGCAAAGCTGGATGAGGTGCTGGAAGGCTCTGAACCTAACCCCACGCTTTCGCTATTCGAGCATTCCCTGCAAACCCAAAGCAGTGATTTTACCGTACTGGCCACCGATATGGCGGAAGCCTACGGGCAGGGCGAGTGGGAAGGTGATCGGGATAACTGGCCAGTCGCCATTGAGGATACGCACTGGCGACGGCTTACCGTTGATCATCGCCAATGCACGGGAAGGCGCTGCGGCCATTTTGGCGCCTGCGCCTTTTTTCGCTCGCGGCGTGAACTTGAAAATGCCGACGTCATTGTGGCCAATCATGATCTGGTGCTGGCTGATTTGGCCTTGGGGGGCGGGGCTATTCTGCCCGATCCGGCGGACTGCATTTTTGTCTTCGATGAAGGCCATCACCTGCCCGATAAAGCGCTTTCGCATTTCGCCCATCGATTTGCGGTACACGGCTGTGTACGCTGGTTAAAAACGCTGAAAAGCAGTTTGACGGATCTGCACCAAGCGCTGGCAATACAGCCAACCATCGCGCGTTTGCTGGCGGGTCTGCCAGAGGTGATTCAGGTTCTTGAGCCGGTGCTTGGCGATGTGTTCAGCGTCGGGCATCAGATTGCCGGCCGGCCCAACGGGCTGTCAGATGAAGAAAACACCCTGCAGTCGCGCTTTGAAAAGGGACAGGTGCCCGATGCGCTGCGCGACCAGGCACAGCAACTGCTGGTAATGTTCGCCACGCTTTCGCGGTGTCTGGAGAGTATCAGCGATATTTTGCGTGAGAGTCTTGATCCGGATAAACAGACCGGCCTTGATCGCGAGCAGGCTGAAAGCTGGCTACCGCTAGTGGCCTTACTGCATGGCCGGGCGCTTGAGGCCCATGCGCTATGGCAGGCCTTTAGCGAGCAGGACCCGCCCAACGCGCCGCCCAGCGCCAGGTGGGTAACGCTTAGCCGCGTTGCGGGTGAACCTGAAATCGAATTTTCGGCAAGCCCGGTATCGGCCGCCCATACGCTGGCCAAGCATTTATGGGGGCGCTGCCACGGTGCGGTGGTAACGTCGGCTACGCTTACCGCACTGGGTCGGTTTGAACGGTTGCAGGAGCGGGCGGGGCTGGCAAACCGCTACCGTTATCAGGCGCTGCCTAGCCCGTTCAATTATGCTAATGCGGTACTACGGGTGCCCAAAGAGGCTACCGATCCCAGTGATCGGGAAGCGCATGAAAGCGCTATTGTGCAATTTGTAACGCAACTAGCCGATAAAGAGGCTGCCCTGGTGCTGTTTTCGTCACGGGCGCAGCTGCGCGCCGTGGAAAAGGGCCTGCCAGCGGCTATCAAGGAGCGTGTGCTTGCCCAGGATGCGCTGCCCAAACGGGAGCTCATCACTCAGCACCGCGCGGCGGTTGATAAAGGTAAGGGGAGTATCATTTTCGGGCTGGCAAGCTTTGCCGAAGGTATCGACCTGCCTGGAGATTATCTGACCCACGTGGTGATTACCCGGCTGCCGTTTGCGGTGCCCGATGACCCCGTGGGCGCAACGCTTGCCGAATGGATTGAAAGTCAGGGGGGGAACTCTTTTATGCGGATTAGCGTACCCGATGCTTCCATCAAACTGGTGCAGGCTTGCGGGCGACTCATTCGTAAAGAGAGTGACCACGGGACGATTACGCTGCTTGATAAGCGTGTGATAACTCGCCGCTATGGTCAGGCGCTGTTAGATGCGTTGCCGCCATTTCGAAGAGAAATACACTAACCTTACCCCGCTGCGAGGCTTACTGCAGTGGGGTAAGGCGAGGCATCGTTACGCAGTAATACGCTTGGCTAGCACCGACGCCAGTTTATCGTTCATACGCGTAAAGGCGTCAACGGTGGTGTCCCAGTCGATGCACGCATCGGTAATTGAGACGCCATACTGTAGCTGGCTGAGATCGGCAGGTACTTTTTGACTTCCCCAGCCTATGTTGGACTCAATCATCAGTCCGATAATGGATGTGTTACCTTCCAGTATCTGGTTGGTAACATTTTCCAATACCAGCGGCTGCAGGGCAGGGTCTTTGTTTGAGTTGGCGTGAGAGCAGTCGATCATGATGTTGGCCGAAATGTTGGCTTTTTTCAGCTCTTTTTCTGCCAGGGCGACGCTTACGCTATCGTAGTTGGGTTTGCCGTTACCGCCACGCAGCACGACGTGGCCGTAGGCATTACCCCGGGTGCGGATCACCGATACCTGGCCGGCCTGGTTAATACCCAGGAAGTTGTGCGGGTTGGCAACGGACTGCAGCGCGTTAATGGCAACATCCAGGCTGCCGTCGGTGCCGTTTTTAAAACCGACTGGCGAGGAAAGACCGGAAGCCATTTCGCGGTGGGTTTGCGATTCTGTGGTGCGTGCACCTACCGCAGACCAGCTGATACAGTCTTGAAGGTACTGCGGCGAAATGGGGTCAAGCGCTTCGGTGGCAAGCGGCAAACCAAGCTCAGCCAGATCAACGAGCAGCTTGCGAGCGATGTGCAATCCTTCATCGATCTCAAACGAGTCGTTAAGATGCGGGTCATTGATCAGGCCTTTCCAGCCAACGGTGGTGCGTGGTTTTTCAAAGTAAACACGCATCACGATGTACAGGCTATCACTTACCTGGTCGGCCAGTGTGCGAAGGCGGCGGGCATAATCCAAGGCCGCCTCAACATCATGGATGGAGCAGGGGCCGACCACAACCAATAGGCGGGGGTCTTTGCCATCCAGAATATTTTGGATAGTCTGGCGCCCTTCTATAACCGTGCGTTCAGCGGCGTCGGTAAGAGGAACGGCCTGTTTGAGCGCGTCCGGCGTCGTGAGAACATCCTGAGCGAGGACGTTAAGATTGTGAACCTGCTGTTCTGACATCTAGCTACCTATGCTTGCGCAATGAACGGAAAATGGCACCTACTATGGCGTGTCACGGTGGTAAAAATCAATTATTGAGGAACTTGGCAGCGTTGAACAGTGTCAGCTCCTGGATTTTGCAAGTAGGGGGTAAGCGCTTGATGCGTCGCACAGAACGCGTAACACTTAGCGCTATGAATCATTTATGGGGCATTGTGTATTTAGCCTCTGTCATCACTATCATTAATTAATCCCCAAGGGACACTATGCTGCTTGCTGTGAAGGCCCGCGCAAAGGGGCTAATAGGAATAAGGCTCGACGCACGTCGTACGAGCTGGAGGAGCGTGTGAATGGGCACTCGGGAAACGGACCAACAGCTTGTCGAACGTGCCCAGAAAGGCGATACGCGCGCTTTTGATCTGCTGGTAAAAAAATACCAGCATAAAATTATCGGGTTGATCGGACGTTACGTACATGATCACTCGGAAGTTCAGGACGTGGCGCAAGAGGCATTTATCAAAGCGTACCGCGCGCTGGGTAAATTTCGTGCCGAGAGCGCTTTTTATACCTGGATGTACCGGATCGCCATTAACACGGCTAAAAATCACCTGGTGTCACGTGGTCGCCGCCCGCCCGGTAGCGACCTAGATATTGTCGATGCCGAGATTGTTGATCAAAGCGGTCGGCTGGCCGATGCCGAATCACCGGAAGCCGCCATCGCCCGTGATCAGCTTGAGGCAGCGGTTTATGAGGCGATTGAAAATCTGCCGGATGATCTGCGCACCGCCATTACGCTACGTGAGCTTGACGGCCTGGCGTATGAAGATATTGCCCAGATAATGCAGTGCCCGGTAGGAACCGTGCGCTCACGAATTTTCCGTGCTCGTGAAGCGGTGGATGAACATATCCGGCCTTTGGTGACTACCGCACGGAACAGTCGCGACGATTAATGGTCAATAACAGCAGTGCCCAATAGCATATGTTATATGGTGGAATTTATTGGGTATCTAACGGATTGGTCACAAATAATTACGTTTTTACTTTTTTTGTGAACTGTCTGGAAAGTGGGGCGTCATACAGGCTGACCGCTTTTGATAAGCGGAAGACGATTAGCAGCCGTGACGCTATTTACAGCGGCGCCTTAAGCAACAAGCACTAAAGTAGGATTAACGTCAGTGCTTAATGCAAGGCGAGTTGTTCAGGTCTTAGCCTGTGAAGTTGTTACAGCGGTCACTGCTTATTTGCCGTACTGCGGTAGGACTTCATTTAACACAGTGTGAGGGTGTGAAGTATGAGTCAAAACACACGGGAATCACTTTCAGCATTAATGGATAGCGAAAGTGATGAGCTGGAACTACGCCGAGTGTTGAAGGCACTACCAAATGACGCTGACGCGGCAGATACGTGGCGACGTTACCACTTGGCCCGCAGCATGATGCAGCGTGAACAGGGTGTTGATATTAGCGTTGATTTATCGGCTGGTATCATGTCGCGTCTGCAAGACGAGCCTGCACCGTTGCTTGATGATGCTCAAGAACGCACTCCCATGCGCTCAAACGGTATTTCTTTTGCACGGGGCGCGGGTGTGGCCGCGGCTGTATCTCTGATGGTAATCACCGGTGTGCAGTTCTTTGGTAACGGTAATACCAGTGGTACCGGGGTTAGTACGGGCGGCGACATGGCGGTGACTGCGTCAAATGGCGGTTCCATGGGAGGACAGGTACAGCCGGTAAGCCTGGGCGCTTCTCAGCCTGCCTCCGTGATGTCTGCCAACATGCCGATGTTTGAACCGACACCGTTCAGGCTTACAGGCCAGTCGCAAAGCGGCTTTATGAACGTAAGCGATGCAGGGTTTGATTCGGTAGCCGTACCGCAAACTGCCACTATGCAGCAAAGCACCGCTATCGATGTTGATCAGATAAGGCTTTTACAGTCTTATTTGGAGCAGCACTCTCAAGGTGCCGCTTACGGTAATGGCGACAGCTGGATGCCGTTGATGCGTTCTTCTTCCGTCACTGAGCCGCTGGGTCAGCGTTGATAGCGCTGGCTTAATAAAGGCGACGATCGTTAGTGAAGGAATACCCCGCATGATGGTAACTTGGCGAAGCAGGCTGGTGGCTCTGGGCGCATTAATGAGCGTCAGCCTGTTGCCTTTACAGACGTATGCACAAAGCGATACCCAGAATCTTTGTGTTGATACGTCTGCTGCTGAAACGCCCGCCAGCATTGAGCAGTGGCTCGAACGAAGTTTACAGGCTAGTCACTGCTATACCTTCCAGGCCAGAGCGGTGGCGATTAATTCTATTGATGTGCGTACATTAGCGCTTTCCCATCGCATTCAGGATGGCATCCGCCAGCAGGTGGTGCAGCAACTTGATGGACCTTCCATCAGTGTTGAGCGCCGCTCGCGAGTGGGGCAGCTGGCCTGGAAAGCTAATGGAAGCAATGGCTTTCCTTCGCTAAAAGGTTGGACGGAGCACACGTCAAAAGTTTATGACATTAGTTTGGAAGAGGGCGCGCGTGTTGCAGGGCGGGACGCAGTGCAACTGCGTTTTGAGCCCCATGATAATCAGCGCTATACCCATGAATGGTGGTTAGATAACACCACGGGACTGCTACTTAAGCATGTGCTGAGCGACCCTACCGGACGTATTCTCGAAACCTTTCAGGTAACCCAGCTGCATGAGCCCGAGCGTTACGAGGGGCAGATTGTAGTGGACGCTACACAACCCGCTTCTGAGCCATCTTGGCACGCGGAGTGGCTACCGGAAGGTTTTGTCGCGCAGCCTGTTTCAGCGCAAGGCCAAGAAGCTAATCAGCGCCTGTATAGCGATGGCTTGGCAACGATAAGTATTTTTGCCGAACCCCAGGCGGGCACACAAAATCTCAAGAGCGGCGTTAGCCAAATTGGTGTCTCCTCGATTGCGGTTGAAGCGCATGCCCAAGGTGACTTGCAATGGCAGCTGGTAGGTATTGGCGAAGTTCCCCCGTCCATGCTTCAGCGTATTGTTCATTCGGTCGAATTTGATTAAACGTGACTAACGGTTAATGCCCTTTACTATTAATGTCCTTTACTACAAGTAAATTACGTCAGAGTAATGTGCAGTGATTAAGCCCTCGTGTGATGCTTTAAAGCGCTATGGAAGCGTCGTCGGCTATACCCAACATGGGCTGTTAGTCGATGTATCGGTTAAAGAGGCGTGTCAGCAGTGTGCTCAGGGCCGAGGCTGTGGCATGGGCATACTTGCTCGGCAGCAGCGCCAGCGCATCGAAGTAACCTCTTCTCATCCTGCCCCCTTACTTGGCGAGCGCTATCCGCTGGGTAGCCAAGTAACGCTTTCCCTTGAGCGCTCGGATATAACCCTATTGGCGTTACTCATCTATGCATTACCGCTTGTTATGGCGTTGCTGCTGGCTGGGTGCTTGGCTGCAATAAATGTGGTGGAGTGGGCTGTTCCTGCCAGCTTTTTTGCAACCCTGTTAATCGGAGTGTTAGGTTTAAAATATTTGCTTAGCGGGCGAACGGAACGCTTTCGCCCACGGTTGGTCAGTTAATTGTCCTGCACCTCGCATGAGTTGCATTTCCTTCGTTTGATGTCTGCTTTAGTAGGAGCTCTTGCATGAAGCGCTTGGTTCTCCCCTCGGCACTATGGCTATGCCTGATGGCACTCCTGACAATCGGTCAAAGTGCTTACGCTTATAATTTACCTGATTTCACTGAGCTGGTTGAAGACGCCGCTCCCGGGGTGGTCAATATCTCCACCAGCCGTACTGTCCAGCGCAGTAGCGCTCCTTCCATAGGTGGATTCGGCGGTCAGGAAATCCCGGAAATCTTTCGGCATTTCTTTGGCGATAGTTTTGGCGATAGTTTTCCCACCCCGCCAGGGAGTGGCCAGGGGCGTAGTGAAGAGCGCCAATCGCTGGGTTCCGGGTTTGTGATTAGCGAAGATGGCTACGTCATGACGAATGCCCACGTGGTGCAGGATGCTGATGAAATTCTGGTGCGTTTAAATGACCGTCGTGAGCTTCCTGCAGAACTCATTGGTAGCGATGCGCAAACGGACGTGGCTCTGCTGAAAATTGATGCAACGGACTTGCCCGTTCTGAATCTAGGCAATTCTGATGATTTGAAAGTGGGTGAGTGGGTTGCCGCTATCGGTTCTCCCTTTGGTTTTGACCATTCGGTCACTGCTGGCATTGTGAGTGCAATCAATCGTACGTTGCCGCGCGATGCTTACGTTCCGTTTATTCAAACCGATGTGGCGATAAATCCCGGTAATTCAGGTGGCCCGCTGTTTAATCTGGACGGCGAAGTGGTCGGGATTAACTCGCAAATCTTTACCCGCAGCGGCGGCTTTATGGGGCTTTCGTTTGCGATCCCGATTAATGTGGCCATGGACGTTGCCGACCAGTTGCGCGAAGGCGGCCACGTTGACCGCGGCTGGCTGGGCGTGATGATCCAGCCGGTGTCGCGTGATTTAGCCGAATCGTTTGGTATGGCAAATGCCAGCGGTGCGCTAATTGCCGACCTAGACCCTGAAGGCCCCGCGGCTCAAGGCGGCTTACGCGCAGGCGATGTGATTATTAGCGTAAATGGCGATGAGGTTGATCGTTCAAGCTCGCTACCGCGTTTGATTGGCCGTGTAGCCCCAGGCAGTGAGGTAGAGCTGACCCTGATGCGTGATGGCGAAGAAGTTACCGAAACCGTTGAGCTGGGTCACTGGCCGGATTCCGAAAAGGCCGAGGGCGAGGGCAGCAATAACCAGGTACGCTTAGGGATTTCGGTCGCTGAGCTTGACGATACCGTGCGTGAGCGCTTGAGCATCGATGGAGGTGTTGAAGTTCGCCAGGTTGAGCCAGGTAGCGTTGCCGCACAGGCAGGCCTGCAAGTGGGCGATGTACTGGTAAGCATTGACCACCGGGGTGTGTCATCAGCCGATGAGCTGTTGAGCATTGTTGAAGGACTGCCTAGCGATCGGGCAATTCCACTGCGTATTTACCGTGATGGACGCTCACTGTTTGTCGCTCTGCGCCTGGAATAAGCGCTTTCCTGCCTATTCAGTCCGGCGGTTCTCGCCGGACTGCTGTTCCTATCCCCCGCATATCGCTACAATAGCGCTTATCTTTTTAACGAAAATAGATAAAGCGGCCAAGGGGCCGACTGTTTTCGAGCTTTAAACTCTCGAGGCGGCCATTGTTAAAGCCGCTTGCGTATCACTAAGGCAGAACACTCTCGATGTCCCATGACGTTTCTAGCAGCAAGCTCAAAAACATAAGAAACTTCTCGATTATCGCGCATATTGACCACGGGAAATCGACCCTTTCTGATCGTTTGATCCAAACCTGTGGTGGCCTGACCCAGCGTGAGCTGAAAGAGCAAGTGCTCGACTCCATGGATATTGAGCGCGAGCGCGGCATTACCATTAAAGCGCAGTCAGTGACGCTCGATTACACCGCGGCCGATGGCGAGGTGTATCAGCTCAATTTCATCGATACGCCCGGGCACGTGGATTTCTCCTACGAAGTATCGCGCTCGCTTTATGCCTGCGAAGGGGCGCTGCTGGTTGTGGATGCGGCCCAAGGGGTTGAGGCGCAATCGGTGGCTAACTGCTATACCGCCATCGAGCAGGGCCTGGAAGTGCTGCCCGTCCTCAATAAAATCGATTTACCTCAAGCCGACCCAGACAAGGTAGCGCAAGAAATCGAGGAAATCATTGGCCTTGATGCTACTGACGCCTGTCAGGTGTCAGCCAAAAGCGGTATCGGTATCGATGCCCTGCTTGAGCGTTTGGTTCGGGATATTCCGCCGCCCAAAGGCGACCGGGATGCGCCCCTGCAGGCACTAATCATTGACTCCTGGTTTGATAACTATCTGGGCGTTGTTTCGCTGGTGCGCTTGTTTGACGGCACGCTGCGCAAGGGCGAAAAAATCCGTATCAAGTCAACGGGCCGCGATTGGAACACCACCGAAGTGGGCATTTTCACCCCGCTGCGCAAAGAAACCAACATTCTGCGCGCCGGTGAAGTGGGCTTTATTGTCGCCGGTATTAAAGAGATCCACGGCGCGCCGGTGGGTGACACCATCACCCATACCAAAACGCCCGATGTGCCGCGTCTGCCGGGTTTCCAAAAGGTGAAACCTCAGGTGTATGCCGGTATGTTCCCGGTCAGCGCCGATGATTACGAAGACTTCCGTGATGCGCTTGAAAAGCTCGCGCTCAACGATGCTTCTTTAGAGTATGAACCGGAAAACTCGGATGCCCTGGGCTTTGGTTTCCGCGTTGGTTTCCTCGGCACGCTGCACATGGAAATCATCCAGGAGCGGCTTGAGCGCGAATACGATATTGATCTCATTACCACTGCCCCTACCGTGGTATACGAACTCGCCATGAAAAATGGCGACGTCATCTACGTCTCTAACCCCTCCAAGCTGCCGGATATGGCAGACGTGGATGAAATGCGTGAGCCTATCGTGCGGGCGAGCATTCTGGTGCCGCAGGAGTTCGTGGGCAACGTGATCACCGAGTGTGAGCAACGCCGTGGAACCCAGAAGGACATGCAGTTCCTGGGTAACCAGATCCAGCTGGCCTATGAGCTGCCGATGTCGGAAGTGGTCATGGACTTCTTCGATCGTCTGAAATCCATCTCCCGTGGCTATGCGTCGCTTGAATACAATTTCGAGCGTTTTGAAGAGGCCAAGCTGGTGCGTCTGGATGTACTGATCAACAGCGAAAAGGTAGATGCTCTCGCGGTGATCATTCACCGTGACCACGCCCACAGCCGTGGCCGGTTGCTGGTCGAGAAAATGAAAGAGCTGATTCCGCGTCAGATGTTTGACGTGGCTATTCAGGCGGCCATTGGTGGTCAGGTCGTGGCGCGTTCTACGGTGAAGGCACTGCGTAAGAACGTGACCGCCAAGTGTTATGGCGGCGACGTAAGCCGTAAGAAGAAACTGCTGGAAAAACAGAAAGCCGGTAAAAAGCGGATGAAACAGGTGGGGCGTGTTGAAATTCCCCAGGATGCCTTCCTCGCTGTGCTCAAGGTTAACGACTAGGGAATACGTCCTCTATGGATTTTTCATTACTGCTGGTACTGGCCGTTGCAATTTCAGGTGTCATTTATTTCATTGATGCTGTCTGGTTGCGGCCCAAGCGGCGTGAGCGCCTGGCCAAGGCGGAAGCGGCAACGACCGAAGGCGTGGATGCGCCTACGCGGGATAAACTGCTCAAAGAACCATGGCCTGTAGACTACGCGCGCTCGTTTTTCCCGGTGCTGCTGGTGGTGCTGGTGGTGCGCAGCTTCATTGTCGAGCCGTTCCAGATTCCCTCGGGCTCAATGCGCCCAACTCTGGAGGTTGGTGACTTCATCCTGGTAAACAAGTTTGCCTATGGGCTTCGCCTGCCTGTCGTTCATGACCGTATCCTGGAAGTGGATGATCCTGAGCGCGGCGATGTGATGGTATTCCGCTTTCCCGATGAGCCATCGGTCAACTTCATCAAGCGTGTGGTAGGCCTGCCGGGTGATCTTATCCGCTACGAAGATAAGCAGCTTTATGTGAATGGCGAACCGGTCGCTAAAACGTTGCTGGAAGAAGGTCCCGAAACCGCGCCTCAAGAGCTATTATTGCAAGAGCGGCTAGGTAGCGCGAGCCACGCTATTTATAACAACCCGCGCGACCCAGGGCCGCAAATGCGTGAAGTCGAAGTGCCCGAAGGCCACTACTTCATGATGGGCGATAACCGGGATCACTCCAACGATAGCCGTTACTGGGGATTTGTACCCGAAGAAAATATCGTAGGACGTGCCTTTGCAGTATGGATGCATTGGGATGGCGGTTTGCCAAGCTTTAGCAGTGTGCGAAGCATTGAATGAACAGGTTTAGGTTGGTTTTGATCAATCATGTCACTTTAGTTAACGTCAATGACGTAGGAGCTCTGTGAGTAATTCCTTAAACGCTTTTTGCCGACGAATCGGCCACACCTTTGGCGACGAATCGCTCTTGGAGTTGGCCATGACTCACCGAAGCTACGGTGGGCGTAACAATGAGCGCCTGGAGTTTTTAGGCGACTCGATTGTTAACTTCGTTATCGCAGAAGCTTTGTTTCAGCGTTTCCCTCAGGCGCGCGAAGGGCAGTTGTCGCGCCTTCGCGCTCGTTTGGTGAAAGGCCAGACGCTAGCTGAACTAGCCCGTGAAATGACCTTTGGCGAATGCTTGCGCCTGGGTTCCGGGGAAATGAAAAGCGGAGGGCATCGTCGCGAGTCGATCCTCGCCGATGCGGTTGAAGCGATAATTGGTGCCATTTATCTGGACGCCGGTATGGATGTCGTCCGAGAACGCGTTCTTTCCTGGTACGCCGAGCGGCTAGAGAATATCTCGTTACAAGATACCCAGAAAGATCCTAAAACACGCTTACAAGAGTTTTTGCAATCGCGTCAGGCAGCGCTGCCGCGCTATGAAGTGGTCTCTGTAAAGGGCGAGGCGCATGCCCAGACCTTTACCGTGGAGTGCTACATTGAGCTACTAAGCGAGCATACCACCGGTAAAGGCCCTAGCCGCCGCCATGCTGAACAGCAGGCGGCAGAAGAAGCGCTTTCGTACCTTGAGAAAAAACCAGGAGACAAATCATGAGCCAATCCTGCGGCTTTGTGGCCATCGTCGGACGGCCTAACGTAGGCAAATCAACCCTCATGAATCGAATTCTGGGGCAAAAAATCTCCATTACCTCACGGCGTCCACAAACCACGCGTCACCAGGTAATGGGCATTAAAACGGTTGAAGACACGCAGTTTATCTACGTGGATACGCCCGGCATGCACATCATGTCGAAAGACCGCAATAAAGCCATCAACCGCTTTATGAACCAAGCGGCTACCCAGGCGCTGCGTGATGTCGACTGTGTGGTGTTTATTATCGACCGCACCCGCTGGACCGAGGAAGACCAGGCGGTACTCAAGCGCCTTGAGCACGTTAAAGCGCCGGTGATTCTGGCAGTCAACAAGGTCGATCGTCTGCAGGACAAGGGTGATCTACTCCCCTGGCTTGCAGAAGTGGGTGCGCGGCGAGAGTTTGCAGCCGTTGTGCCTATTTCGGCCAAACACGGCACTCAGGTGGATACGCTGGAAGAGGAAGTGGCCAAGTACCTGCCGGAAAGCGTGCATTTCTTCCCCGAAGACCAGATTACCGACAAGAGCCTGCGCTTTATGGCGGCTGAGCTTGTGCGTGAGAAAGTCATGCGCCAGCTGGGCGACGAGCTGCCATACCAGATGACCGTCGAGATCGAAGAGTTCCGCGAAACCGAGCGCGTCACGCATATCAGCGCGTTGATTCTGGTGGAACGCCAAGGTCAGAAGGTAATTCTGATCGGTGAAAACGGCGACCGGATCAAGAGCATTGGCCGCGAAGCGCGTCTGGATATGGAGCGTGCGCTGGGTACCAAGGTCATGCTTAATATGTGGGTGAAAGTGAAGCGCGGTTGGTCCGATGACGAGCGTGCTTTGAAAAGCCTGGGTTACGATCTCGATTGAGTGTCGCGATGTCAGCGGAGCCCGCCTTCTTACTGCACCGCAAGCCTTATCGTGAAACCAGTGCGTTGGTGGATTTATTAACGCTGAATAATGGCCGCATACGCGCCGTTGCCCATGGCGGGCAGCGGCCGGGGTCGAAGTCACGTCAACGCTTGCAGCCGTTCACGCCACTATTTGTTAGCTGGCGCGGTGAGCGGGATCTCAAGCGACTTACCTTGATGGAGTCGCGGGGGCAGACGGCATTATTGGCGGGTGAGGGCTTGCTATGCGGCCTTTACGCGAATGAAATTGCCACCCGCTTATTGCCGTTAGAGCTCGCCGCAGGCGATGTCTTTGCCTTCTATACGGCGCTGCTTGAAGCGCTTCCTATCCCTTCTGAACGGGCTTTAGCTTTACGCCGCTATGAGTGGGCACTGCTTGAAGCGCTTGAAGCGACGCCGCGTTTTTGTACACCCGACGGTAATCCGCTAGACCCACAGGTTCGCTACCGGTTTGATGCGCAGAGCCGTGCTTTTCTACCCGCAGATAACGGGCTCGAAGCTCGCGCACTGCGCTATGTAGAACAAGGCGACTGGCAGCATGCGGGTCTTGCCAACGTTCTAAAATCCGTTATGCGCGCTGCGCTGGCGCCGCACTTGGGGTCGACCGCTCTGCGCTCTCGGGAGCTTATGGTGGCGCTGGCCCGCCGACGTCAACCATAGTCTACGCTTACGACTTTTCTTGATTGGAGACAGTTATGCATCCTCCTCGCATTCTACTCGGCGTTAATATTGATCATATCGCCACGCTGCGCCAGGCGCGCGGCACCCGCTACCCTGATCCGGTACAGGCCGCTTTACTTGCCGAAGAAGCGGGCGCCGATGGTATTACCGTGCACCTGCGCGAAGACCGCCGCCATATCCAGCCCCGCGATGTGCGGCTATTAGCCGAGATGCTCAATACCCGTATGAACCTGGAAATGGCGGTGACCGAGGAGATGCTTGCGCTGGCCGATGAAGTGCGTCCGGCTCACGTTTGTCTGGTGCCGGAGAAGCGTGAAGAGCTTACGACCGAAGGCGGGCTGGATGTGGTAGGCGGCTTTGACGCTATTGCCAGCGCGTGTGAGCGGCTTAAAAAAGCGGGTTGTGATGTGTCGCTGTTTATCGACCCTGAAGAAGCGCAAATCGATGCGGCCCATCGCGCTGGCGCGCCGACGATTGAGCTGCATACCGGCGCTTATGCCGAAGCCAAACCTGGCAGTGACGTGGCTAATGCAGAGTACGAGCGTTTGACCGCTGCCGCCACGCACGCGGTATCGCTGGGCCTGGTGGTTAACGCGGGACACGGCCTTCACTACCACAACGTAGAAGCGATAGCCGCGCTACCCGGGGTGAATGAGCTAAATATTGGCCATGCCATTATTGCTCGCGCGCTGTTTGTCGGCCTTAAAGAAGCCGTGCAGGAAATGAAGCGGCTGATTATCGCAGGCCAGGAAGCAGGCCTGATGGCCGCGTTGGATGCGCATGACCACGAACACGACCATGATCATGCGCATAACCACCATGAATGCTGCGGTCACTAAACTATGATTGTGGGTATCGGCTCTGATATTGCCCGGGTAGCGCGTTTTACGCAGGCGATGGAGCGCCATGGGCCACGCTTTGCCAAGCGGATTCTGGGGGTTGATGAGTACGCCATCTGGCAGCAGAAGGGCGAGCCGACGGCCTATCTGGCCAAACGGTTCGCCGCTAAAGAAGCCTTTGTAAAAGCGCTAGGGCTGGGTCTTCGCGGCGGTATGCAATGGGGCGATATTCAGGTAATCAACGACGCCCTGGGTAAGCCCCATCTACAGTTAAGTCATGAAGCCAAGCGGCTAATGCAGGCATCGGGTGCCACCACCAGCCACATCACGTTAAGTGATGAAGCCGAGTATGCCGTCGCCTTTGTCATTCTTGAGCGTTAGCCCCACGGGCCAGCATACTACGCTGCGTGCGCAGGCGGGCCATGGCGCTATAAAGCGCTTCCAGCAGGCTTTCAACGTGGCTTAGCCCACTGGTGCGCAGTCGGGTTTCCAGCGTTTCAACCAGCAATGCAAGCTCGGGCGCACCACAGTAACGGCTGGCGCCGTTGAGCCCGTGCACCCAGTCCAGCAGGGCTTCGACATCCTTGCGCGCATAAGCTGCGTGTATTTCTTTTTCGGTTTCATCCAGATTATCAATCAAGCGAATTAGCTGCTCGTAGGCAAGGTGCTTCTTACCTCCGGCAAGCCGTGTGCCCAGTGCCAGATCGACGGCAGGCAGCGCTTCGCTCGTCGGGGAGCTTAGCGAGCTCTCCTGGGAAGTGGCCTGTGTGCTGGCGGGCAGATAAGCTGTAATGTCCAAAAAGCGCTGCAATAGCTGCTGAAGCTGCGTTTCATCAATAGGCTTGATCAGCACATCATCCAGACCCGCCGCCAACCACTGCTGGCGCTCGTTACTTAACGCATGTGCGGTGACCGCGACAATCGGGCAGCGTGACCAGCGATTGCTGATGCGGCGTAGTGCCTGGCTTGTTTGAACACCGTCCATGCCGGGCATGCGGATATCCATAAGCACGATGTCCGCCGTGTGGTTAAGCGCAAAGGCAAGCGCCTCCTGACCACTGGATGCCAGCGTAATGCGTATTTGCTCAGTTTCGAGCATTGCCTTAAGCAGTTCACGGTTAGACGCATTATCGTCAACAATCAGAATATGGATAGCTGAGGCAATAGGCGGTTTTAGCGCGCGCGCCTGGGGAGGGGTAAGTTTTTTCTGCACCGGCTGAAGTAGATGGCGCAACGTGGTGGCGAGCTGTACGCGGGTAAACGGCTTGCACAGCATTTCGCCACCATGAGGGAGTTCCCAAGGGGGTAAGTCAAAGCTTGTGGTATTGGCCAGAATCAGCGCCGGGCAGCCGGCTTGCTCAATCAATTGTTGCCATTCATGTCTTTTCGCAGCTTCAAACTCTTCTTGCTCAAGGCCTAAAATCAGCAGGTCTTCTTCGCCCTTGGCGCTAAACACCATAGGGATAGCGCCCCAGCGCTCCAGTAAATATTCCAATGCATGGCGGGTAGGGATATGCGGCTCATAAAGGCGTATCAGAGGGCTTTCCAGATTTAACTCGGGCAGCCGTTCACCGCTTTGGTTGGCCAACAGGGGCAGGGTAAAGGAGAACGTCGTTCCTTGGCCAAGCTCGCTTTCCACGCTGATCTCACCTCCCATGCGTTCAATCAGCTGGCGGCAGATGGTTAGCCCCAGGCCGCTTCCGCCGAACTGGCGTGAATGGCTGGGTTCCGCTTGGGAGAACGCGCTAAATAGCTGCTGTTGGTGCTCCTCGCTCAGGCCAATGCCGGTATCACTGATGCTGATACGTAGCACCACGTGCTGGCCTTCCTGATTGTCGAGCATCACGCGCACAATCACTTCACCCTCATGGGTAAATTTGAGGGCATTGCCAATCAGGTTGCTAAGCACCTGGTGAATACGCAGCGGGTCGCCGCTAAGCGGCGTGGGCACGTCGTCATAAACCATGGTGACCAGATGCAGGCGCTTACGCTGAGCCTCTGGCGCATGCAGGCCAATTACTTCATCCAGCAGGGGCACGATATCGATATCGACTTCTTCAAGCGTCAGGCGATTGGCCTCAAGCTTGGAGAAATCGAGTACGTCATTGACCAGCATCAGCAGGTTATTGCAGGCGCGGTGAACGTGTTCAAGCCACTCTTTCTGACGGTTATCCAGCGTTGAGCGGCCCAGCAAACGGCAAAAGCCGATAATGCCATTGAGCGGGGTGCGTATTTCATGACTCATATTGGCCAGAAATTCCGACTTAACCGCGTTCGCCCGCAATGCACTACGGTGGGCCAGGTCGAGTTTGATATTTTGCTCTTCAATGGTTTCCATTGATTCTTGCAGTTCGCTGGTTGCCTGCTCGATCTGGGTCTGCATATCACGTTGGGACTGCTGAAAGTGCTCGGTCAAGCTATTTACATGAACCGCTAATTGGTTAAGCTCGCTGGGGCGGGCAGGGGTTAAATACAGCCGATAGTCACCGCGCGACAAGCGGTAGAGCGCTTGATTGGCCTCTTCGATGGGACGTGAGATATAGCGGCTGATGGCGAAGGCGCCTAGAAACAGCAGCAATCCCAGCAGCATGCCCCCCAGGCTTAAACTGGCTAGCAGCTTATAGCGTTCCAGTGTCAGTGGATGAGTGTTTACTTCTGCTTCAAGCCAGCCTGTTCCATTACGGCGGATATCGAACTGGGCGCTGCTGAGAGGTACCAGCAGCCGCCAGATAGTGTCGTCTTCTTCTACCTGCGTTGAGAGCGGTGGCGATAGACGCGGGGAGAGCTTGGTTGAACGCCCCAGTACCAGCAAGCGGTTGCCCTGCTCATCAAAAAGGCTCACCGCATTGAGCCCGTGATGATCCAGCAATTGGCGAGAGAGTCTTTCCAAACGCTCAGAATTCGCCTCTGC
Source organism: Vreelandella zhanjiangensis DSM 21076 (assembly GCF_000377665.1). Taxonomy (GTDB): domain Bacteria; phylum Pseudomonadota; class Gammaproteobacteria; order Pseudomonadales; family Halomonadaceae; genus Vreelandella; species Vreelandella zhanjiangensis. The sequence continues at coordinate 477,249 of NZ_KB898646.1, forward strand.
CATGGCTACCTGAAAGCTGGGGGCTAGTAATTCACCAGCATCTTGAAGGCGCTGTTTAAGGGCATCACGCTGTGCTGTCTCGCTTTGTATCATCAGCAAAACGGACATCATGGCATAAACCAGTAGCGGAAAACCGAGTAGTGCGAATAGCAGACGCGTGTTCAAAGACATGAAAGAAGCTCGCAATTCAATAAGGTTGCCTGTCATGCGTAAGGCAGCACCGATATAATGCAGCATAACGGTTATGATAAGGAACGTACGATGAATTATCCCACGCTAGAGGATGTTGTAGGCAATACGCCGCTGGTGCGCCTGAAACGGATTACTGCCGGGCGCAACAATACGCTGCTCGCCAAGCTTGAAGGCAATAACCCTGCTGGTTCTGTTAAGGATCGCCCGGCGCTTTCCATGCTCAATGAGGCGGAAGCGCGGGGTGACATTACCCCCGGCGACACGCTTATCGAAGCGACTTCGGGCAATACAGGCATTGCACTTGCCATGGCCGCGGCCATTAAGGGCTACAAAATGGTCCTGATAATGCCTGAAAATTCTTCGGAAGAGCGCAAGCAGGCGATGGCCGCCTATGGCGCCACGCTGATTTCTGCCAGTAAAGCTGGCGGAATGGAAGAAGCCCGGGATATCGCTGACAGCATGATTGCCAAAGGCGAGGGCAAGCCGCTGAATCAGTTTGCCAACCCGGATAACCCGCTGGCGCACTACCGTACCACTGGGCCAGAGTTATGGCAGCAGACCCAGGGGGAGATCACCCATTTCGTCAGCTCCATGGGCACCACGGGCACCATTATGGGCGTCTCGCGGTATCTGAAAGAGCAAAATTCAGCTATTCAGATTGTCGGCCTGCAGCCTGCCGATGGCGCGAGCATCCCGGGTATTCGTCGCTGGCCTGAAGCCTATCTTCCGAGCATCTTTGAAGCGCCACGCGTGGATACCACGCTGGATATTGGCCAGAAAGAGGCCGAAGAGCATATGCGGCGCCTGGCGCGTGAAGAAGGCATTTTTGCTGGGGTATCCTCCGGCGGCAGCCTGGCAGGCGCTTTGCGTATTGCCGAGCAAACCGAAAATGCGGTCATTGTCTTTATTGTCTGTGATCGGGGTGACCGCTACCTCTCAACAGGCTTGTACGCCCCGGAGTTATAAATGGCCATGCTGGGTAAGCGGCGTCCATCGCGTGCTGCGTCAGGAAAGTCAGGGCTTACGCGGACGTCCGCGCCAAAAGCGGCGGTCTCTTCTGAGCACGACTCATTAGTCATTGAACGCTTGGCCCACGATGGCCGGGGCGTTGCTCACAACGCCGCCGGCAAGGCGGTGTTTGTTGACCGCACGCTGCCTGGCGAGCGGGTCGAAGTGGCCGTGCACGTTAACCGTAAACGCTTTGATGAAGCGCATGTAAAAGCATTGCTGAGCCGTTCAGCGCAGCGTGTTGAACCGCCGTGCGGCTATTTTGGCCAGTGCGGCGGCTGCCAGCTGCAGCATATGGATATCGAGACTCAGCGCGTGCATAAGCAGGACGCGCTGCGCGAGCTCTTTGCCCGCCAAGGCATTACATTAGATACTCCCCGTTTGATACATGGCAGCACCGAACACTATCGGCGCCGGGCGCGGCTGGGCGTTAAGGTCGATGGGCAAAATAATGTACTGCTTGGCTTCCGGGCTGCGCATAGCCACCGGCTTATCGATATCAACCAGTGTTACGTGCTGGTCGAACCGCTACAAGCGTTATTGCCTCCTTTACGGGCATTCTTGACCACGCTTGAGGCACCCCGCCAGGTAGGTCATATTGAGCTATTGGCCACCGCGTCTGAATGCGTGCTATTGGTGCGTCAGCTTAAACAACATGCCGGTGATACCGAGCGTTGGCAGCAGTTTGCCGAGCAGCAGGGCATCGCGCTTGGCGCCTGGGTAGGTCGCGAGACAGCTGAGCTGCATTGGTACAGCGCGGAACCCGTGCTTGAAGAAACCTTGCGTATACAGGGCCAGCCGCCGCTACCGCTGACATTTGCACCCGGGGACTTTTTGCAGGTAAACGCTGAAGTCAACCAGCTGATGGTGGCTGAAGTGGTAGCGTGGTTAGCGCCTTCGCCCGGCCAGCGCATCGTGGATCTGTTTGCCGGAATGGGCAATTTCAGCCTGCCGCTGGCAATGGGCGGCGCCCAGGTTCATGCGGTCGAGGGTAGTCCCAGCATGGTGGCGCGGATCAAGACGAACGCAGCTCGTAATCAGCTAGACGTTAGTGCCCAACAGGCTGATTTAAGCGATGATGCGGCGATTAATGGGCTATTAAAAGCCCAGGGCAACCTTGATGCACTGGTGCTGGACCCGCCCCGTAACGGTGCCGAGAGTATATGTCAGGCGCTGGGTCGTTACCCGGTCCCCCGTGTGGCCTATGTTTCTTGCGACCCGGCAACGCTTGCTCGTGATGCGGCGCATCTATTGCATGGAGGATACCGAATCAAGCAAGTGGCAGTGGCGGATATGTTCCTGCACACTGCACATATGGAAACGCTGATGCTGTTCGAGTACGAGGGCTAGCCTGCCCATCGCATCAAGCCACGGTGTTGGCCAGTGTTGGCTAACACCCTGAAGGGATGAAACATAGTCATGGTGAAAGTGCGTGAAGACCAACCGCTGATGGCTAGCGGCAAGGTGGACATACAACAATGGTTAACGCGCCTACAAGAAGATGTGCGCTTACGTGAACCCGAACGCCTTATAGAGGCCTGTGAGCTGGCTGAAAAGCTGGATCGTGAGGCGCCTAATACCCATCGCGTATGGCTATCATCCGGTTCAAGCTTCCGCATGGGGCTTGAAATGGCCGATATCCTGGCCGACCTGAAACTCGACCAGGCAACCTTGGAAGCCGCCGTACTCTATCGCGCCGTGCGCGAAGAGCTGCTCAGCCTGGACGCCGTTACCAAGCGGTTTGGCAGTGAAGTCGCCACCTTGATTGATGGTGTGCTGCAAATGGCGGCCATCAGCTATCCGCTCGCCCCCAATCACGGTATGAGCCAGCATAATCAGCAGGAAAATCTGCGCAAAATGCTGGTCAATATGGTGGGGGACGTTCGCGTTGCGCTGATCAAGATTGCCGAGCGCACCTGTGCGCTACGTCAGGTAAAGGACGCCCCGCTCGAAAAATGCCTGCAGGTGGCGCGGGAAGTGGCCGATATTTACGCGCCGCTCGCTCACCGCTTGGGCATCGGACAGATCAAGTGGGAGCTTGAAGACCTTTCGTTTCGCTATCTGCATGAAGATGAGTATAAAGCGATCGCCAAGCTGCTCGCCGAGAAGCGTCTTGATCGCGAGCGCTACATACATGACGTGGTGGAAACCCTCAAAGGTCTGATGGAAGCGCAGCACATTACCCATCATGACGTGAGCGGCCGGGCCAAGCATATCTATTCGATCTGGCGCAAAATGAAGCGCAAGGGGATCGACTTCTCTGAAGTTCACGACGTCCGTGCAGTGCGTATCCTGGTTCCCGAAGTGACCGACTGCTACACCGTGCTGGGCATTGTCCACTCGCGCTGGCACCACGTGCCAGACGAGTTTGACGACTACATTGCCAACCCCAAGAAAAATGGCTATCAGTCGCTGCACACCGCGGTGGTCGGGCCTGAAAACAAAGTGCTCGAAATCCAGATCCGCACCTTTGCCATGCACGATGACGCCGAGCTTGGGGTATGTGCCCACTGGCGCTACAAAGGCCACGATACCAACGCCAAAAGCCGCAGCTATGAAGAAAAAATCGCCTGGCTGCGTCAGGTTCTGGAATGGCAGGATGAGGTGGGTGGCTTTGGTGATCTTCGCGAAGGGCTCTCAAGCGATGTCGCGCCGGATCGAAATTACGTATTTACACCCGACGGGCACGTTATCGACTTGCCGCGGATTGCCACGCCCATCGATTTTGCCTACCGCGTTCATACCGAAATCGGCCATCGCTGCCGGGGCGCCAAGGTCAATGGTCGCATTGTACCGCTGACTTACAAGCTCAAGTCGGGCCAGCAGGTGGAAATTCTTACCGCCACCAAAGGCGGGCCGAGCCGGGACTGGTTAAACCCCAGCCTGGGCTATGTGCGCACTTCCCGGGCGCGCGCCAAAATTCAGGCATGGTTCAAGCATCAGGCGCGCGATCAAAACCTGGACGAGGGCCGCGCAATCTTTGAGCGGGAAATGCGCCGTCTGGACGTCGATGGGCTGGATCTACCCAAGCTTGCTGATGCGGTCAATTATCAAAACGCTGATGATATGTACGCAGCGATTGGTGCGGGAGATTTACGGATTGGACAGGTGCTGCATCAAGCGCAGCAGCTGTTTGGCGAAACCGACGATCAGGAACAGCTGGAGCGCCTGCTTGCCAAGCCCCGTCGGCTACCCAGTAAAACGCCCAAAAGTGATATCACGGTACTCGGCGTAGGCAATTTAAAAACCAGCATGGCCAACTGCTGTCGGCCGGTTCCGGGCGAGTCGATTGTCGGGTTTATTACCCAAGGGCGAGGAGTGACGGTTCACCGTCAGGATTGCAGCAATATTTTGCAGCTCCGCATGGAAGAACCGCAGCGGATTATAGAAGTGGAGTGGGGCGAACGCGCACATACCCGCTACCCGGTCACCATCGAAATTCAGGCCTGGGACCGTTCCGGTCTACTGCGGGATGTAACGGGCCTGCTGGGCAATGAGAAGGTCAATGTGCTGGCGGTCAATACCCTGACCGACACCAACGAAGGCATCGCGCGCCTGCGGATTACGCTAGAGGTAGATGGTCTTGAGTCACTGGGTCGGCTCTTTTCGCGTATCCAGCAGCTGCCCAATGTGACCGAAGTACGCCGCCTGCGAAACGCAGACCCTAATAAAGACGATCAGCATGGAGGGCGCTGATGCGCTATAACCTGGATGACCTGCTGACGTTGATGCAGGTATTGCGTGACCCTGAACAGGGCTGCCCATGGGATATTCAGCAGGGCTGGGACAGTATTGTGCCGCATACCCTGGAAGAGGCCTACGAGGTTGCCGACGCCATCGAGCGGCGCGCCTTCGATGAGCTGCCGGGCGAGCTTGGCGATCTACTCTTTCAGGTGGTGTATTACGCCCAGTTTGGCGCGGAAGAGCAGCGGTTTGATTTTCACGATATCGTGCATACGCTGACGGCTAAAATGCTGCGCCGTCATCCGCACGTGTTCCCTGAGGGCACGCTTACCTCGCGCCGCCCACCGGGTGTGAGCGCTGAAGAACTACAAACCCTACAGGTTAACCGCCGCTGGGAATCGCTTAAGGAAGAGGAGCGCGCCGAGCGCACCGAGGCGCCTTCTGTCTTGGATGATGTGCCGCATACGCTGCCTGCATTAAGCCGCGCCGCCAAGCTCTCCAAGCGCGCGGCGCGGGTGGGGTTTGACTGGCCCGATGCGCGCGGCGTTATCGATAAAATCCGTGAGGAGCTTGAGGAAGTGGAACAAGCCCTGGCGGAAGGTGATACCCGCCACGCCCAAACGGAAGTAGGGGATCTGCTGTTTGCGGTGACAAATTTAGCCCGAACGCTCGGCGCTGATCCTGAGCAGTGTTTACGCGGTACCAACGCCAAGTTCGAGCGCCGTTTTCGCTATGTGGAGCGCACGTTAAATGCGAGCCAACGTCCGCTAACCGAGGCTTCCCTGGATGAGATGGAAGCCCACTGGCAGGCGGCTAAAGATCAAGAATAAAATTTTTTAACGTTAACCTGATAACGACGCGACCCCGCTAGGAGGCCTTGCCAATGAGTCATGACCTACACGAATCGCTGCGCGATAACGTCCGTATTCTGGGCGATAGCCTGGGGCGTACAATCGCCGACGATCTGGGCCAAGCTTTTGTCGATAAAATAGAAACAATCCGGGCACATGCCAAGCGTGGTCGCCAAGGAGATTCCCTCCAGCAGCGCGAACTTATCGAATATTTACGTAAATTACCTGAGCGTGACCTGCTGCCGGTAACGCGCGCTTTCAACCAGTTTCTAAACTTTGCCAATATTGCCGAGCAGCACTATAGAGCACGCTTTCGGCGCGTGGAAGATTACAAACCTGGCTCACAACCAGCGTTGGATGAGCTACTCGCGCGTGCCCAGCAGGCGGGTAATTCACCGCGTAAGCTGGTGGAAACTCTCGCCAACATGCGTGTCGAGCTGGTACTTACCGCGCATCCAACCGAGGTTATCCGCCGCACGCTGATTCAAAAATATGATGCTATCGATGAGTGTCTGACCGCGATTGAGGGTTCTGAAGGCTACCCCGAGCGCGGCGCTCGCGCCCAGGGGCGCCTCGAAGAGCTTATTAGTCAAGCATGGCATACCGATGAAATTCGTCATGAACGACCTACCCCGGTTGATGAGGCCAAATGGGGCTTTGCGGTCATCGAAAATTCGCTGTGGCAGGCCGTACCGGATTTTCATCGCGACCTGGATAACCTGCTTCTGGAGAATGCCGGCGAGCGCCTGCCTCTGGATGCCGCGCCTATTCGCTATGCATCGTGGATGGGTGGGGACCGCGACGGTAACCCCAATGTGACCGCACGCGTTACTCGCGAAGTCCTTCTGTTAGGGCGCTGGATGGCCGCAGACCTTTACCTGCGCGATTTAGAGCAGCTCAAAACCGAGCTCTCCATGTGGAAGGCAAACAGCGCTTTGAAAGCCGAAGTCGGCGATGTGGCCGAGCCGTATCGCGAACTGCTTAAACGCCTGCTGCTTAAAATGGAATCTACCCGTGACTGGGCCAAGGCCAAGCTGGATGGTCGTAATTATGATGGCGGTCCGATTGTTGAAACCCGCGATCAGATATACGCGCCATTGCTTGCCTGCTATCGCTCGCTTTGCGATGTGGGGCTGGATACCGTCGCCAACGGCTCACTGCTGGATACTCTGCGCCGTGTCGCCGTGTTTGGCGTTACGCTTACCAAGCTGGACCTGCGTCAGGAAGCCAGCCGCCACGCTCAGGTCATCGAAGAGCTCACCAGCACCTTGGGGCTTGGCCACTATGAAGAGTGGGACGAAGCCCAGCGCCAGGCCTTTCTGCTGGAAGAGCTTGCCTCGCGGCGCCCGCTTATTCCGCGCCGCTGGGAGTGCTCCGCTGAGTCCCGTGAGGTGCTGGATACCTTTAAGGTGATCGCTCAGGAACATACTGAAGCGCTCGGCACGTACATTATCTCCATGGCCGCCGAGCCGTCGGACGTACTCACCGTGGCGCTGTTAATGAAAGAAGCTGGTGGTGAGGTCACGCTGCCCATTGCGCCGCTATTTGAAACGCTCAATGACCTGGACCATGCCGGTGACGTAATCGAACAGCTACTGACGCTACCCGGTTATCGGGCGCTGATCGGGGATCGTCAGGAAGTCATGATTGGCTACTCCGACTCCGCCAAAGATGCCGGGCAGTTAGCCGCTGCCTGGGCTCAGTACCGCGCCCAGGAAGCGCTGGTGAATGTTTGTGAGCGGCATGGCGTTGATCTGACCCTGTTCCACGGACGTGGTGGAACCGTGGGCCGTGGGGGCGGCCCGGCACACGCCGCTATCTTGTCGCAACCCCCGGGTTCGGTAAATGGCAGCCTGCGGGTCACTGAGCAGGGCGAGATGATTCGCTTCAAGTTCGGCCAGCCGGACATTGCCCTTCGCTCAATGGAAATTTATGCCTGTGCTGTGCTTGAGGCCACCTTGCTGCCGCCTCCCGCGCCAGAGCCCCATTGGCGCGAAGAGATGGACAAACTCGCCCGCATTGCGCATGCAGGATACGTGGGTATCGTGCGTGAAAACCCGGATTTTGTGCCGTATTTCCGCGCGGTGACGCCGGAAGGCGCGCTGGGGCGTTTGCCGCTCGGCTCGCGTCCCGCCAAGCGACGCCAGGATGGAGGTGTTGAAACGCTACGCGCGATTCCCTGGATATTTGCCTGGACACAGATCCGCTTGATGCTGCCCGCGTGGTTGGGAAGTGGCGAGGCCTTCGCCCGCCGCCTGGAGGAGCCGGGCGGACTGGAAGTGCTTCAGGAGATGCGTACGAACTGGCCGTTTTTTGGCACTTATCTGGACATGCTGGAGATGCTGCTCGCCAAGGCCGACACCGCCATTGCCGCGTACTATGAACACCGCCTGGTCGACGAGCCGTCGCTTAAATTGCTGGGCAAAGAGCTACGCGAACGCTTTGCCCGCCTGGAAGAGGTGCTGTTGAATATTCTGCAGCAGGAAAAGCTGCTTGAGAATACGCCGCTGATTCGTCAGGCGATTGACGTGCGTAACCCCTATATTGACCCGCTGCACGGATTACAGGCCGAGCTTTTACAGCGTAACCGCGATGCCGATGGCGCCATTAGTGCGGATCTTTCGCGCGCGCTAATGGTGACGATGGCCGGTATTGCCGCGGGCTTACGCAATACCGGCTAGGTGCCCAGGCTAGTTGTGCTTATGCCGCCAGCGCCGCTGGCGGCATAAATTAACACTTCAGGAGTCGTCAATGAATCCAGATGCCCAAGCGGTGCTGCAGTTCTGGTTTAACGAACTAACGCCAGCGCAATGGTTTAAAAAAGATCTCGAGATGGATCGGGTAATTGTTACCCGGTTTGCAGAGCTGCACGCCCGAGTTGCTCAGTGTGAATGCTACTCATGGCGCGAGACTCCCCACGGCCGTTTGGCCGAAATTATTGTGCTCGACCAGTTTTCACGCAATATGTACCGCGATAACGCCCGCGCCTTTGGGTATGATGCGTTGGCCTTAGCCCTGGCGCAGGAAGCCGTGGCGGCAGGTGCGGATAATGAGCTAAGCCCCGCAGAGCGTAGCTTTTTGTATATGCCGTATATGCACAGCGAGTCCAAGGCAATTCACGCGCTGGCGCTTAGCCTGTTTGACCAGCCAGGGCTTGAAAACAACCTGGATTTTGAAATTCGCCATAAGGTGATTATTGATCGCTTTGGCCGCTACCCACACCGCAATGCGGTTTTGGGGAGGGCATCAACCGATGAAGAGATCGCCTTTTTAAAACAGCCAGGCTCCTCTTTTTAGCGGTGCTTTTAACTCCTTTTAGCCTTACGGCGTGTTATGTCATTACGAAAATCGACCCGAATCAATAAGTACATCAGTGAAAGCGGCCTTTGCTCGCGCCGAGAGGCGGACCGGTTTGTGGAGCAGGGTAACGTCTGGATCAACGGCCGACGGGCCACCACGGGTGATCAGGTGGTGGCGGGCGACCGGGTAAAAGTGAATGGTCAGGAGATCGAGCCTCAGGAGGAAGAAGACCTGATTCTGATTGCACTCAATAAGCCCGTGGGCATTGTGAGCACCACGGAGTCGAGTGAAAAAGACAACATCGTTGAGTTTGTAAAACATGGCGCGCGTATTTTTCCCATCGGTCGGCTGGATAAAGACTCTCAGGGTCTAATTTTTCTGACCAATAACGGTGATCTGGTTAACAAGATCCTGCGCGCCAACAACAATCACGAAAAAGAGTATCAAGTGACGGTTAATAAGCCGATCACGGATGAATTTGTTGAAGGCATGCAAAAAGGCGTGCCGATTCTGGGGCAGGTGACCAAAAAGTGCAGCGTAGAGAAAGTCTCCACGTTTGCGTTTACGATTACGCTGGTGCAAGGCCTGAACCGCCAGATTCGCCGTATGTGTGAATATTTTGGCTACGAGGTTACTCAGCTAATTCGCACTCGGATCATGAACGTATCGCTTAAAGGGTTAGCGCTAGGGGACTGGCGCGATTTAACGCCCAAAGAGATCGATACGATTATCACGCTTACCGAAGGCTCTGAAGCTACCCCGGCAGCGCCCAAACAGGCTAAACCGAAAGCCAAGCCCCGCACGCAAAACGGCCAAAATGCGCGTCAGGGTAAGCCGGGTGCAAAATCCCACAGCTCTGGTAAACCGGCTAATGGTAAAGCTGCAGCCGGAAAATCAGCTTCGGGTAAAACGCGCTCAAGCGTTAAGGGTAAGCCCGGTGCGGCTGGCAAGGCACATCCCAAGGCAAAAGCCGCCGCGGGGGGTAAACCCGCAGCGGCAGGCAAGCGCAGTGGCAAGCCTACGGGTAAGGCTCGCCCCAGTGCTGGAAAACCCGCTGCACGTGGAAAAGCACCGCGCCCCAAAACAAAACGTTAGGCTTTTTAGGTGCTTGCACGGGCTTTGGTTACAGTTATCCTCAATAAGCAAATGAGGCTTAGAAATCTCAATATTGCTATAAAGCAAAGTTGACGCCCGTACCTTGCCCAAGTATGAGAACGCCAACTAAGGTATTGATACTCGGATATCAATGGAGGACCTTGTGATGGCAAAGCCTGAGCTGCAAGATGCCATAATATATACCCAGGATGGGAGCGTACTAGGCACCGTGTCGGATGCCAGTGCTGAAACGAAACTTGAAATACTCAAATCAGACGGTAGTCGGATCTGGGTAGAGCGAAATGACCTCAGCGAAAATTATGGTCAATTGACGCTTGCCGAAGATTACACGGTTTACTCGGCTGATAGCGTCAATGGCGATTGGACCGAAGGCGACGTAGACGACACGGTCGAAGATACGTTCCCCGCCAGTGATCCGCCCTCATTTACCTTGGGTGATGAAGGCAAAGGGCGTTAACGGAGGCGTTACGCTTAAGTCTTCATACTTCAACACTAAAAAGCTGGGCGTTGCAGACCGCAACCCCAGTTTTTTTATGCAGTTAAGCAATGTCAATCAATCGCTATGCCAGCAAAAAATTGGCAATCAGCTCTTTGCCACCTTCGGTCGCAAAGGATTCCGGATGAAACTGAATGCCGTGAATCGGGTAATCGCGGTGTTTGACCCCCATTAACTCGAATTCGCCGACGGCGTTCCAGCGGCTGCGCTGTTCAAAGTCAGCAGTCTGCAAGCTACCCACCGTGGCGGTCACTTGCAGGCATTCAGGTAGCGAGTCTGCATCGGCAATCAGCGAGTGGTAGCGCATTACCTCTAGCTGGTCGGGTACGCCTTTAAATACCGACTGCTGATCATGGGTGACTGGGCTGATCTTGCCATGCATGGGTAACGGCGCTTTTACCACCTTGCCGCCAAACACATGCACAATGCCCTGCATGCCTAAACAAACGCCCAGTAGGGGGGTGGTTTTACCCAACTCCTTGATTACATCGGCACATACGCCAAAGTAGCGCGGGTCATCGGGCGAGCCGGGACCCGGTGAAATAATAATGCGGTCAGGTGCCATCGCGACAATATCGGCAAACTCAATCTGGTCATTGCGCTCAACGATAATGTCAAAATCGTCAAGCGAGCCGCGGTTTTTTTCCGTAGTGAGAATCTCACCAATGAACTGATAAAGGTTGTAGGTAAACGAATCGTAGTTATCGATGATCAACACTTTCATGCTGGGCTCTCCGAATCCATAAAGGGCGCTAGGGCTTTACGTGTACCCGCGAATTTACGTCGAATCTCTTCATACTCATCGTCTGCGTTACTATCAAACACGTTGCCGCCACAGGTCTGCACATAGGCGTTCTCGCCATTTACAAATACGGTACGAATAGGAATGGCAAAGGTGCAGTCGCCGTTAAACGAAAACTGGCCCACCGCGCCGCCATACGGTCCGCGGCCATCGGTTTCCAGGTCATCGATGATTTTCATGGCTTCAATCTTGGGCGCGCCGGTCAACGTACCGGCCGGGAAGTTGCTGGCCAGTGCGCTAAACATGTCTTCTCCCTCTGCAATAATGCCAACAATTTCGCTAGAGATATGCTGAACGTGGCTAAAACGCTTGATATCCATCAGGCTGCGTACTTTAACGGTACCAAACTGGGCAACCCGGCCAATATCATTACGATGCAGATCAACGATCATATTGTGCTCGGCAATCTCCTTAGGATCGTTAAGCAGCGCCCTCGCCAGCTGGGTATCTTCCTGAGCCGTTTGGCCCCGGGTCGTCGTCCCTGCCAAAGGAAAGGTTTCCATTTCACCCTGGCGTAGACGAAACAGCAGTTCAGGGCTTGCGCCAATCAGCTTCTGCTCACCAAACTTCATGTAGTACATCTGCGGCGAAGGGTTAATCGTTCGCAGCTGATCGTAAAGGGCGACCGTATCGCCCTCTACTCGAAAGCGCTTTTTAAACCCGACCTCACACTGAAACACCTTGCCGTCGATAATATCCTGCTTGACCTTGGCGACCGCCGCGGCGTGTTCTGACTGGCTCATGGTGTCGCCCAGCGAGGTGATTTTCAGTTCGTCGCTCTCGATATCCTCGGCGTCGATAAGTGTTTGCAGAAAATCAAAGCGGCTATGGTCGTAATAGAAGTAGGTTACCTCGCCGGTCATCTTGTCGAGGATAAGCCCATCTTTATAAAGCCCAAAACGAAACGTATCGAAGTCATCATTGGCTTTTAACGAAAGCGTAGGCTCGAAGTATTGCATCGCGTCGTAGCCTAAATAGCCGCTTAGCCCGCCAGCATATTTTCGCGAAATAATATTTTGCGGTATCAGGCTACGCAGCAGGGCATAAGGGTTGTCGCTTGGATAGTGCTCGGTATGGCCGTCGCGGTCTTCAATACTCAGCGTTTGGCCATTCGCGTAAATAGTGTACTCAGGGTCAAAGCCAATAATCGAATGGCGCGCCATATGGCTATCTTCGCCCAGTGACTCCAGCATGTAGCAGGTAGCAAACTGCTTTTCTATCTTCTTGAATAAGGCAAAGAAATCACAGTCCGCCGCGAGCGTGACGTAGTGAGGTTTACGCGGCAGAGTAAACGGGCGCGGGCTGGCCGATGTGGGCATGGATTGGGTGGTCATGGTTCAGCGTTCCAGTAATGGGTAAGAAGTGCCTAACGCGCGTGAACCACGCGAAACGGTCGCAATGCCAACACCTAACATTTCCGCAATCTTGCGGTGGGGAACACCATCACGGAGCAGATTGAAAATTTGCAGCCGTTTGCTGATTTCCAGATATTCTGCTGGCGTTAGCAGATTACTTAGCGCTTCATGCATGGCGTCCGGGCTTTCAATCGCCAATAGATAGGTAATCAATTCGGCGTGGTAGGAATCATGTGAAGACGAGTTGTGTGAAGACATGAGCGCACCGGTAATAGAAAGGCTGTACTAGCGTACTAGTACGATATATTGATCGGCGAGGAAGTCAAGTAATTCCCAGACTTGGAAATAGGGCTGGAAGAAATAGAGCTGGAAGAAATAGGGCTGGCGTTGGGGTTAGCAATAGGGTTGATGGGAAAGCTGGCGGAAAGGCGTTAAATGCTCAACGCTAATGGGTCTTGAGGAAGGTGGTTGTTCGCAGACAGTAATAGATTACTATACCGTCATCTTGATTAAGGGGTACGGCATGACGGCTTATTTTATCCAGGCATTTATCTACCTTCTGGCGGCAGTAATCGCAGTGCCGCTTGCCAAACGGTTTGGCTTGGGGTCGGTGCTGGGATATCTCGTGGCCGGGGTTGCCATTGGGCCGGTTTTTGGACTGGTAGGGCAAGAGACCACCACTATTCAGCACTTTGCCGAATTTGGCGTGGTGATGATGCTTTTTCTGGTCGGTATGGAGCTAGACCCCAAAAGCCTCTGGGCAATGCGGGTCCGTTTGGTAGGGCTTGGCGGGTTGCAAGTCGTGATAACCGCCATTGCGGGTACGGCCATCGCCTGGTGGTTGGGTCTGGTATGGCAAACGGCCTTAACGGTCGGGTTAATTTTTGCGCTTTCCTCCACCGCTATCGTACTGCAATCGTTAAATGAAAAAGGCCTGGCTAAAACCGAGGGCGGGCGTAGCGCTTTTTCGGTGCTGCTATTTCAGGATATTGCCGTTATCCCCATGCTCGCCTTGATTCCGCTGCTGGCGCTGCCGGAATTGATGGGAACCGGTGGCGGTGGAGATGACCACGGCAGTTTCAATCTGGTAACGCATCTTCCCGGCTGGGCCCATGCTCTGGTCGTCATCGGTGCCATTGCCGCGGTTATTGCGGGCGGTTATTACCTGGGCCCGCCGCTGTTTCGCTACGTGGTAGGGGCTGGGCTTCGCGAAGTATTTACCGCCACCGCACTGATGGTGGTGATTGGTATTGCAGCGCTAATGAGCTTGGTGAATTTATCACCCGCGTTAGGCGCATTTTTAGCGGGCGTAGTGCTTGCCAACAGTGAGTTCAAGCATGAGCTGGAAGCCAATATAGAGCCATTTAAAGGGCTTCTATTAGGGCTTTTCTTTATCACCGTGGGCGCCGGGATCAATTTTCAAGTATTGGCGGCCGAGTGGGCCACCGTCGTTGCATTGGGGTTAGCGGTCATCGCGGTTAAAGCCATCGTTTTGCTGGCGCTTGCCTGGCTGTTCAAGATCCGTGGAAGTAACTTTTGGCTGTTTGCGCTGAGCCTGGCCCAGGCCGGTGAATTTGGGTTTGTGTTGCTGACCTACAGCGTACAAAGCAGCGTTATTGCGCCGGATACTGCGCAGATTCTGTCGCTGGTAGTGGCGCTTTCGATGTTTTTGACACCACTTCTCTTTATCGCTTATGACCGACTTGTTCTACCCCGTTACCTGAGCGCGAAAGGGGAGGAGCGCGACGCCGATGATATCGAAGAACAGGCGCCGGTAATCGTTGCTGGGGTAGGACGTTTTGGGCAGATCATCTGCCGTTTACTGCGGGCTAATAATATCCCTATGGTCGTGCTGGATCTTGAGCTTGAGCAGATTGAAAACTCACGCCGGATCAATATCAAAAGCTACTTTGGTGATGCCAGCCGCTCGGATCTTCTGGAACGAGCGGGCATCGAAAGCGCCAGGATGTTGGTGGTGGCCATCGACGATCGCGAGCGCGCGGTGCACATGATCCAGCACGTCAAGCACTATTACCCTAACGTGTGGGTGTTGGCGCGGGCCTTTGATCGCGGGCACGGGTATCAGTTGCGTAAAGCTGGCGCCGATGATGTGGTCAGTGAAACCTACCACTCCGCGCTGGAGCTGGGTGGCCACGCGCTGACGGCCATGGGCGTGCACCCCATGCGGGCGAAGCAGATGACCTGGTCGTTTGTGCAAAACGAAAAAGCCCACGAAGATGAGCTATTTGAAGCCTGGCAAGAGATTGAAGGCGGCATCAGCTTTAGCCCGCGTTACGGTGAGCTGTTTATGAAACTGGAGGAATCACTCAACAGCGCGATGCAGCAAGACTGGCGAGAACCCGAGCGCGCTGATGTCCCTATCTGGACGCCGCCCGATAAAAGTGAGCAGTAGGGTAGGTAAAGAGATTTTAATTGAGCCTCAAAATGAACTAATGCGCTGAGTTGATTGAGCTGGCTTGGCGTTTCTAACTGCGCGATTATTTTCCGGGGGAATTACCCTACTGCTAAGTGATAGGTTCTGGAGCTTACAGGGACGTCTATACCGCCGAACACCCGGTTAGTATCGAAAACTAAAGTCATAGTAGGATATTGACTGGAGTACAGCTAATCTAAGATACATACAGGGCGTCAGATGTCTGCTCTTACGAACATCATATAGGCATAATATCCTTAGTGCTTTTATAGATTGAGTTTAAAAAAACCTAAATCATTTAAAACACCTTCCTTATAATTGATCCATGAAAATAAACGCAGCTTTTAACGATAATTTTGGCATGCGTTTTCCAGTGTTCAGTTTTGCATTGATTACTTTTCTTTTCAATATAGTGATATATTATTCTATAATATTATGTTTTCACATGTACCAATGATTTTTTCAATTTCATCTTTATTTAAGAAAAATGGTGCAGCAAGGTCTTTAATAGTATCTTTTTTCTCATTATTGGAAAGTGAGGCCCAAGAGTTGTTCGCCTTCATTAGGTCTATGTTTGATTTTATAATTTTCAGCTCTCTAGGGCGTGATTTTAAAGTTTCCCTCCATTCTCTCCAGCTATCTGCTTCTTTTTTGTTTCCTTGTTTTTCTAAGATAGCAATAATTTCATCGACAGTTTGATTTGATATTTTTGCTATCTGAGGGCTAACTGCCACATCTGGATCGTTTGGCAATTCTGAAAACTTAGCCTCAAGCAAAGCTCGATGCAAAAACAAAAGTTCAAAATAGCTTTCAAACATCATAATTATTCATCCTTTTAATTTGGATTAGGTCCAGTATATGTCACGCTTTCAATTTGCCGACCAATTCTTAGTGAGCCATGATGAATTAACTCATTAGGTTGAGTGCCAGGTGATAACTGTACACCGTCTCTTAGTTGAAAAGACATCATATGTGTTGCACTTTGGCCTCTTCTACCCATGAAAAGAGCTTGCTGAGCTACCTCAGGTGAGTAATTACCTTCAGTAGTCATAAATACACGATTCCGATTATCTGCTCGTATAACCCCGGATGACATAATTGAAGATAGGTTTTCTTCATTTGTATAGTGGAAGTATGTCTGAGATGGATTTCTTTCATTTAAATCACTAATGCCAGCTGCTGAGAGGCGCACATTGGTTATTTGGTCCGCATCTTGTGCGCTAGAATTATGTCCAAAGATAACAGCTATAGCAGCTGTAGTCGCTGTCACTCCTAAGCCTGCAAGCCATTGCGCTGCTGAAGCGCATGCGGGAGTAACAGCGGGAATCACACATGCGGCCGCTGGATTTAAGCCTAACGGATCCACCGCTCCCATCGGATTCGTCACATACCCATATAAATTCGTCCCACCCTGCAACCCAATCGGATCCTGACTAATATACCGGCCCTGCTGCGGGTCATAGTACCGGTAGCGGTTGTAGTACAGCCCGCTTTCGTCATCATGCCACTGACCCTGAAAGCGAATCGGCTGCGCTGTGCTGCCGCGCTGATGCTTCACTGCCGCCCAATCATCAGGCTGCGCCTGCCATTTCGTTTCGCCATTAGGCGCCACCAGTTGCATGGGCGTACCTAGCGCATCGGTCACAAAAGCACTGAGCGCTTGGCCTTGCTGGGTATCATCAATGCGCAGCATGGGCACAAAACTACCCGGCTCGTAGACAATGGTCGAGCGCTGACTGTCGCTTTCTTCCCGTACGATGCGGTCGCCATCCCAGCCGTAGCGGGTGGTGGCAGTAGTGCCGTTGGTGTGGCGTACGGTTTTGCTGATTCGGCGGCCCAGGCCGTCGTAGCGGTAGGTGGCCTTCGTGGTATGGCCGTAGGCGCTGGTGTGGGTGAGGCTTACCAGGCGGTTGGCACCGTCGTAGCCCATCGTCAGGCGCTCGCCATCCGGTTGTTGCCGCTCGATCATATTACCCGCGCCGTCGTAACGGTAGCGGGTGCCGTTGAGCTGGCCCAGGCGGTTGTCGGAGAGGGCCTGCTGGCCGTCCAGGCGGTTACCGGCGGCGTCTAGCGCGTAGCGGTGGGCCTGGTCGCCGTGCTGGCTGCCGGTGAGGCGACCGGCGGCATCGTAGCTGTAGGCAATTACCTGCGAGTGATCGCCTTGCAGGGCGCGGAAGCTCATCCGGCCCAGGGCATCGTACTGGTACTGCTGGCCGCCGTTGGCCTGCGCGCCGCGTAGGGTGAGGTGATCCAGTTGGCCGAGGTGGGTATAACCACGCTCCAGAATCAGCGGTTGGGTCTGGTCGCCACCGCCGAGGCTGACGCGGCGCTGAGTTTCGCGGTGCAGGGCGTCGGGCTCCAAGGCGATGTCCAGGTTCAGGTCCGGCGCGCTCAGGCCGTGCAGGTGGCCGCTGCCGTAGGTGTGCCAGTTCAGCGCGGGCAAGTCGCCAAACTGGCTTTGCTGCGGCGCGCCGTTGGCGGTGAGGGTGTGGTGTTGCTGCCACTGCCAGGGGCTTCCGCCTTCGAGACCTACGTGGCGCTGCTGTTCGCCGGTCAGCCGTTGAGCGTGGTCGTACTGGAACGTCACTTCGCCATGGTCGTTGGTCACACTCATTAGTTGGCCGTTGGCGCCCCAGCGGTAGTGTTCGCTGCTGGCCGGGGCGTGTTCGGTGGCCGGTAGGTGGCGGGCGGTCAGACGCCCGGCCTGATCGTAGTCGTAGCGCGTGGCCAGCGGCTGGCCGTCCGGGCCGGTGCGGTTAGTTTCGATGCGCTCGACCAACTGGCCCGCTTCATCGTAGCGGTACTGCTGTTCACGGCCGTCGGGGCCGGTTTCGCTGGCCAGGCGGTCCATGTCGTCATAGGCAAAGCGGTAGACGGCACCGTTGCCCAGGGTGAGTTCGTTCAGGCGGCCGATGTCGTCATAGGCGGTATATTGATGGCTGCCGTCAGCCTCGATACGCTGCACCGGGCGGCCGTGGTCGTCAAAGAAGAACTGCTGACGGAAGCCTTGCGGGCCTTCTAGCTCGGCCAGCCGACCTTGCGGGTCATAGTGGTGGTGCCAGTGGGTGCCGTCGGGCTGTTGGGTGGCAATGCGGCGTCCCAATTCGTCGTGCTGGGTGCGGGTGATTTCCCCAAGGGCATTGGTGATGCTGGCGAGAAAACCGTGGCGGTCGTAGGCGTAGGCGGTGCGTTGCTGGGAGCAGTCGATCTGGGCAGTGACCTGGCCCAAGGCGTTCCACTCATGCTGGTGCGTCGCGCCCACCGCATCGGTGACCGTAGTAGGGCGGTCGGGCAGGCGTTCATCGTCATAGGCGAAGGCGGTCGAGCCTTCCGGCCCGGTGATCTCCAGCGGCTGGCCGCGTTCGTTGCGGGTAATCTGCCAGCGCTGGTTCTCGGGGCCTTCTACGCGGGTCGTATCGCCCATAGCGTCGCGCTCGAGGATCCAACGCTGCCCATCCGGCGTGACCTGACCGATCACCTGGCCGTTCTCGTCGCGCTCGATCAGCGTCTCGCGGCCGAGTGGGTCGACCGTGGCGATCTTGCGCCCGGCGCGGTCGTAGCGAAACTCGATGCGCGAGCCGTCGGCACGGGTGTGGGCCGTCCAGCGCTGGCCGGGGCCGCTACCCACGAAGTGATACAGCTCTTCACGGCCCAGGCTGTCGGTGACCTGGGTGTGATCGACGTGATAGGTGTAGCGTCGTGCGAGGCCGCCCGCTTCCTGCTGGCCGACCACGCGGCCGTCCGGGGCGTGGCGGTCCCAGGTGTAGTGGGCTTCCAGGCCGCCGGGCACGCGGTGGGCAGTCAGCATGTGATCCTGCCACTCGAACTCGCGGACTACGTCGCCATGGCGGTGGCGCACGGCGAGCAGGTCACCGGCGGCGCTGAACGAGTAGCGCACTAGCCAGTTGTCCTGAGCGCTGCCGTCGTGGTCCTGAACCAGCTTGACGCCGGTGAGGCGCTGACCGGCATCATCAACTTGTTTGGGCAGCAGGGCGTCGTAGACGAACTGGTAGTGGTGCCCGGCACTGTCGATGGCGCGCACCAACAGGTCATTGTCCCACTGGTACGCCGTGGCATAGCCGTTACGGTCGCGCTCTTCGATCAGCGGCCAGCGGGTGGCCTTCCAGAAACGAGACGATGACCTTGTGGCCGATACGCAGAATGCCCATGCTGCCGTAGCCGCCGCCCGTTCTATGCCGGTATACTCAAGGCTTCTGAGCGCTGGACGCACCCCGTATAGAACTGGAATTTGACACTGTCCCAGATGGCTATCCGCTTCCCGGGGCGCCTGGAACACCACCTCAGTTTATGAGGCTGGCTGACACAGAGTTTTTGAACACTCTCGATAAGGTTGATATGGCCGTGCTCAAACCATAGGTGGCCACTATCGTAGGTTTACCTGTTTATATTAGGTATAGATCGCTGAACTGACTTTACAGCAGAGCACCTTTGCGGTCGCTTTTACGAACTGACCGTGGCTCCTGCTGGTCGAACTTATGCAATCACTGATACACTAAATGTGTTGTGGTTAATATCTAAGCTTACTTTTTTCTGAAGGGCAAACCAACCTGACTGTTAAACCATCTTTGTAATAGAAATATTCTTTGCAACCATCATCCAACTCCCTCATTCCTATATCTTTGGCTCTCATCACCTCTGCCAACCCAACCTTCCCATTTTCATTCCAGTCCATATCTTTCCAAGGGTATCCTTTCATAAGACCTAGCCCTACACTTGCGGAAACGTACACACCAATTAATAAACACAACCCTGCAACATACCATTTCATATCACCACCCAGCCCAAGGCGCGTTTTCAAATCGATTTGGTTCTGCATAGTCAGGGTTTTTACTATAAAAATCCTCTTGCTTTATCAATCCAGCCTCTGAAAGTGATTCGGATAACGAGTTAGGAGTTATATTTATTCCCAAATCATGCCCTAAATCTTCTAACCCTCTTTCTAAGGGATCAGTGCAGTTAAAAACTAACGCATTATAACTACCTTTACCTTGTTGCCATCTAAGTCTACGCTCAAGCTGAGCCTCCTGGCTGGGTGAAAGATCAATAATATATCCTTTGGCATTTCTAAAATCGTTTCTTTCCATATATTCCTGGTGAGGTAAAATAGACATTCCACTAGGTCCCCATGAGTAATTAGTACCATTAATATTGGTAGCAACATGGCCTAACGATGATCCACCCCATCCTACCCCTTCAAATATAATAACTTCTGTTTCTAAACCTTTTGGATCGATAAAAGTAATAGGATTTATTACATACACATACACATACACATACACATACACATACAAATTCGTGCCACCCTGTAGCCCAATCGGATCCTGACTCATATACCGCCCTTGCTGCGGGTCGTAATACCGGTGGCGGTTGTAATAGAGTCGGCTTTCTTCATCGTGCCACTGACCCTGAAAACGAATCGGCTGATCAGTATTCCCACGCTCGTTCTTCACCGCCGCCCAATCATCAGGCTGTGCCTGCCATTGCGTTTCGCCGTTGGCGGCAACCAGTTGCATGGGCGTACCCAGCGCATCCGTGATGAAAGCGCTGAGGATTTGGCCTTGCTGAGTCTCATCGATGCGCAGCATGGGCACGAAACTGTCCGGCTCGTAGACGACCGTGGTGCGCTGACTGTCGCTTTCTTCCCGCACGATGCGGTCGCCGTCCCAGCCGTAGTGGGGAGTGGCAGTAGTGCCGTTGGTGTGGCGCACGGTCTTGTTGATCCGGCGGCCCAGGCCGTCGTAGCGGTAGGCGGCCTCCGTGGTGTGGCCGTAGGCGCTGGTGTGGGTGAGGCTTACCAGGCGATTGGCGCTATCATAACCGAGTGTTAAGCGCTCGCCGTCCGGTTGTTGCCGTTCGATCAGGTTGCCCGCGCCGTCATAACGGTAGCGGGCGCCGTTGTGCTGCGTGACGCGGTTGTCGGTGACCGGCTGCTGGCCGTCGAGGGGGTTACCCGCCGCATCGACGGCGTAGCGGTGGGCCTGGTCGCCGTGCTGGCTGCCGGTGAGGCGGCCGGCGGCATCGTAGCTGTAGGCAATGACTTTGGATTGCTTGCCTTGCAGGGCGCGGAAGCTCATTCGGCCCAGGGCGTCGTACTGGTACTGCTGGCCGCCGTTGGCCTGCGCGCCGCGCAGGGTGAGGTGATCCAACTGGCCGAGGTTCGTATAACCGCGCTCCAGAATCAGCGGTTGGGTCTGTTCGCCACCGTCGAGGCTTATGCGGCGCTGAGTTTCGAGGTGCAGGGCATCGGGCTCCAAGGCGATTTCAAGATTCAGGTCCGGCGCGCTCAGGCGGTGCAGGTGGCCACTGCCGTAGGTGTGCCAGTTCACGCGGGCAGGTCGCCAAACTGGCTTTGCTGCGGCGCGCCGTTGGCGGTGAGGGTGTGATGTTGCTGCTCGCCGACCAGCCGCTGTGCGTTATCGTATTGAAGTGTCACTTCCCCGTGCTCATCGATGACATAAATGAGCTGGCCGTTGGCACCCCAGCAGTACTGCTCAGTACTGGCTGAAAGAGATGCAATATTTTGTTGCGTTCTTAGCCATTACACTCCAGAACCAAACACCTAGTTATCCAAAATATCTAACGCTTTTCCTATCCACTCATTAACAGTCATATGTTCTGATTCTGGTCTAAAATTACCACCAAACTTGTTAAAAGTATTTTGGGGCAATTCTCCATTGTTCATGGTTTCCTTGAGAGCTTGAGCCAGCTGAACTACGGATTCAGTCGACTCGGAATTTGCAAAATCTTCCACTGCGGCTAATGATGAGTCATAGTCATCACGCCAATCTTGATGGAAATATGCGTTGAAAAAATATTCAAATATCTCACTCACGACTCACTCCTAACTTTATGGCTTTGGGAACGATGTATGAACGCGATAACCACTTGGCGACATAGAATCTTTTGCTAAAAGAACAAACGCCCTGTTAGTTAGCTGAGATGCCGTAGCACCTTGAGGAATAACACGCCCTACTTCGTAATCGAGAGTTTCGTCAAGCGGAAGTCTATTTTTAGAGCTTGTCAGCCAATTCTGGATGCTATCACGGTTTCTTGATAACACCTCTCCAGTCGCCCTTTGAGCCGTCTCTAAGTCTGGGTATGTTGAGGAGCCTAAAATATCTGGCTCAGCTTCTAACCTCTGCAGCAATTGTTCGTCAGTCTTTCCTACATGTCGTCTTATGGTATGCCCATCGAGATTCTCATGAAAAATAAGTGTTCCACCAGTTTCACTCTTGATCAAAGAAGTCTCGTTTGAAGCTGAACTATACACCGCCCCGCCGATCATATCCGTTCCGGCAGGCTGATAGCCACCTCCAATTGTATTGTCACCCTGCAATGGCCCGGCAATGGGCAGTCCGCTTGCCCAACCACCCTGTTCAATAATAGGGAGTTCGCTGGGACAGCTAATCTGTTCGCCAATGGGTTGTTCACTGCGGCAGCCACCTGGCTGAAGGCTTGGCCGCTCAGTGGTCCAGCCATGCTGATCAACGATAGGCGTGTCATAGCGTCCCAGGCGTTCGGTAGGTGTATCAGGGCGGCTGGGCCGGTCGATAGGCGTACTAGGGCTGCTCTGGCGGTCGGCAGGCGCAAACACGGTTCCCGTATACAAGGGTCCTTCTGTCGTTCCGTCGCCCATCGGGGTGGGCCACATGCCTAAAACAAATGCCCCCACCGGATTAGTGGCCCACTTCGGAATGGTTACTCGTCCGCCAAGAGCCGCAGCCCCCTCAGCCGCACTTGTTGCTACAGCCGCTCCTGCCAATCCCAATGGATCCACCATTCCCGTCGGGTTAGTCACGTAGCCGTACAGGTTGGTGCCCCCCTTGAGACCTATCGGGTCCTGGCTGATGTACCTTCCCTGTTGCGGGTCGTAGTAGCGGTGGCGGTTGTAGTAAAGTCCGCTCTCTTCGTCGTGCCATTGGCCCTGGAACCGGATTGGCTGAGTAACGTTACGCACCGCGCGTTGGTTTTTGACCGCCGCCCAGTCGTCGGGCTCGGCGAGCCAGCGGGGCTGGCCACTGGGGGTGACCAACTGCATCGGTGTACCCAGCGCATCGGTGATATAGGCGCTGACTGATGGACCTTGCTGGGTATCGTCTATACGCAGCATGGGCACGAAACGGCCCGGTTCGTAGACCACGGTGGTGCGCTGGTTCTCGGTGTCTTCCCGTACGATACGATCACCGTCCCAGCCGTAGTGGGTGGTGGCCGTGGTGCCATCGGTATGGCGTACGGTTTTGCTGATTCGGCGGCCCAGTCCATCGTAGCGGTAGGTGGCCTCCGTGGTATGCCCATAGGGGCTGGTGTGGGTGAGCTGCACCAGCCGGTTGGCGGCATCAAACCCCATGTTCAGACGCTCGCCGTCAGGCTGCTGGCGTTCGATTAGATTGCCTGCACCATCGTAGCGGTAGCGTGCGCCGTTGAGTTGAGTCAGGCGGTTATCAGGCAGCGTCTGTTGATTGCCTTGTGGCTCTAACCGATTGCCCGCCGCATCCACCGAGTAGCGGTGGGCGTGATCGCTATGCTGGCTGCCGATCAAATACCCAGCGGCGTTGTAACGGTAAGCAATTACCTTTTCCGCTGGATTACCTTTCAGGCTGCGGAAACTCATGCGGCCCAGGGCGTCGTACTGGTACTGCTGGCCGCTGCCGTTCTGCGCGCCGTGCAGAGTGAGGTGGTCCAGCTGGCCAAGCTCGGTATAGCCGCGCTCTATAATCAGCGGCTGCGTCTGCTCGCTGCTGCCCAGGCTCAAGCGGCGCTGAGTCTCCCGGTGCAGGGCGTCGGGCGTTAGATCAATCTCCAGATTTAGCTCGGGCGCGCTCATTCCGTGCAGGTGGCCGCTGCCGTAGGTGTGCCAGTTCAGCGCGGGCAGGGCGCCGAACTGACTTTGTTGGGGCGCACCGTTGGCGGTCAGCGTGTGGTGCTGCTGCCACTGCCAGCCGCTGTCACCATCGATACCGACATGGCGCTGATGTTCGACGAGCAGTCGTCGGGTGGGGTCGTAAGCAAACGTGACCTCGCCGTGCTCATTGGTGACGCCCGCCAGTTGGCCGTTGGCACTCCAGCGGTAGTGTTCGTTGCTTGCCGGGGCATGCTCGGTAGCGGGCAAATGACGCGCCGCAAGGCGTCCGGCGGCGTCGTACTCGTAGCGCGTGGCGAGCGGCTGATCGTCCGGGCCGGAGCGGCCGGCTTCGATACGCTCGATCAGTTGGCCCGCTTCATCGTAGCGGTACTGCTGTTCACGGCCATCCGGGCCGGTCTCGCTGGCCAGGCGGTCCATGGCGTCGTAGGTGAAGCGGTAGACGGCGCCGTTGCCCAGGGTCAACTCGCTCAGGCGGCCCACCTCGTCATAGGCGGTGAACTGGTGGCTGCCATCGGCCTCGATGCGCTGGGCCGGGCGGCCATGCTCGTCAAAGAAGAACTGCTGGCGAAAGCCCTGGGGGCCTTCCACTTCGACCAGGCGGCCCTGAGGATCATAATGCTGGTGCCAGTAGAGCCCGTCGGGCTGCTGGGTGGCGGTCCGCCGCCCCATCTCATCGTGCTGGGTGCGGGTGGTCTCGCCCAGGGCGTTGGTGATGCTGGCCAGAAAACCGTGGCGGTCGTAGGTGTACTCGGTGCGCTGCTCGGAGCAGTCGATCTGGGCGGTGACCTGGCCCAAGGCGTTCCACTCGCGCTGGTGTGTGGCGCCCACCGGGTCGGTGACCGTAGTAGGGCGGTCGGGCAGGCGCTCGTCGTCGTAGGCAAACGTGGTCGTGCCTTCCGGCCCGGTGATCTCCAGCGGCTGGCCGCGTTCGTTGCGGGTAATCTGCCAGCGCTGGTTCTCGGGGCCTTCCACGCTGCTCGTATCGCCCATGGCGTTGCGCTCGAGGGTCCAACGCTGCCCATCCGGCGTGACCTGACCGATCACCTGGCCGCTGTCGTCGCGCTCGATCAGCGTTTCGCGGCCCAGCGGGTCGATGGTCGCCACCTTGTGCCCGGCGCGGTCATAGCGGAACTCGATGCGCGAGCCGTCGGCGCGGGTGTGGGCGGTCCAGCGCTTGCCCGGGCCGCTGCCCACGAAGTGGTACGTCTCTTCACGGCCCAGGCTGTCGGTGACCTGGGTATGATCGACGTGATAGGTGTAACGCCGGGCGAGGCCGCCGGCTTCCTGCTGGCCGATGACGCGGCCATCCGGGGCGTGGCGGTCCCAGGTGTAGTGGGCTTCCATACCGCCGGGCACCCGGTGGGCAATCAGCATATGCTCCTGCCACTCGAACTCGCGCACCACTTCGCCATGGCGGTGGCGCACGGCGAGCAGGTCGCCGGCGGCGCTGAACGAGTAGCGCACCAGCCAATCATCCTGAACGCTACCGTCGTGGTCTTGAACCAGCTTGACGCCGGTGAGGCGCTGACCGGCATCATCGGCTTGCCGGGGCAGCAGGGCGTCGTAGACGAACTGGTAGTGGCGCCCGGCGCTGTCGATGGCGCGGGTCAGCAGGCCATTGTCCCACTGGTACGCGGTGGCATAGCCGTTACGGTCGCGCTCGTCGATCAGCGGCCAGCGTGTACCGGCCTCCTCGGGGCGAGCAAACACGTAGTAAAGGCCGCCGGTATCGCTGAGCACGATGCGCGCGGGGTCGTCGCGCAGCGTCTCGTCCAGCGCCTGCCAGCGGAGATCGTCACTCAGCGCGTTGTCTTTAGCTGACGAACCCCCACGGCGTATCCACAGCTGTTCGGTAGGCGAGAAGCGCGCCTGACCGGGGCCGAGGGGGCCAAAGGTGATGGCTCGCCCCTGAGCGTCATGCACGATACATGCGTCATCTTTTAAGGTAATGGCAAGACTTTCGCCAGGCAGCGACCAGCCCTGGCCGAGTACGCCAATCCGTGCGTTGCTGGAAAGGTAGCCCCGGCTGAACACAAAAGGGCGCGGCGCGGGTAACGCAAAATCAGTCTCGGCGGGGAGCAGCTTGGCCCCCAGCAGTGGGTTCACCGGGCTGCCCACGGCGGGTTCGCAGGCGCTACAGTCGTCGGCCAGACCATCGGTGATATCGATGTCCTCCAGAGCCAGCGGGGTGGCCGCGGCAATGTCGCTGCTCAGCAGGGGCGCCTGGTGGGGTTCAAGGGTGACGTCTTCGCTCTCTTCCGGCTCGGCTTCGCCCGGCAGATTCGGCAGCACGATCGCCTGCCCCTGGCCACGCCCGGGGCTGCCACCGGAGTTGATCCTCACCTGTGAACCCACAATGGTCACGCCGCTCGGGTCGAGCTTTATAAAGCTGCCGCCCGCTTTGAGGGTGATCTCCGCCCCGGCCTCGATCACGACCTGGGAACCTGCCTTGTAGTGCACCTCACGACCCGCTTCCAACAGCTGCGAATCGCCGTAGAACTCGTGGCGGGTCTGATCCACCTGAAGGTGATCATCGCCTTTTACCTGGGTAAAGCGGTCGTTATGCACCGTCAGGTGGTCGTCGTTGTGAATCTCGCTTAAACGATTGCGGTGCAGCTTCAGGTGGCTGTCGCGGCGGATCTCTTCGGTGCGGTCGTTGAGCGTGAGCAGTTCCAGGTCTTTCTGGGCGTGCAGCCATATCTGCTCTTCACCGGCTTCGTCCTCGAAGCGTAGCTCGTTGAAGCCCTCGGCCTTGTGGCTCTGGGTGCGGATGACGGTGCGGGTCTTGTTTTCGGGCAGCGGGTAGGGCGGGATGTTCACCGCGTGGTAGGTACGCCCGGTGACCAGGGGTTGATCCGGATCGCCTTCCAGAAACGAGACGATGACCTCATGCCCAATCCGCGGAATCGCCATGCTGCCATAGCCACCGCCAGCCCAGCCTTGGGCCACCCGTATCCAGCAGCTGGCGGTTTCATTGGGCTCGGCGTAGCGGTCCCAGGGGAACTGCACCTTCACCCGGCCGTGTTCATCGCAGTAGATCTCTTCGCCTTCGGGGCCTACCACGAACGCCACCTGCGGTCCGTCCACGCGCGGTTTGGGATTGGGCGTGGGGCGCCAGGTCTGGTCCCGGGGCATCAACTCGACGCTGTTGTGGTAGCGGGTCATCTGTTCGCCCGCTTGATCCGAAGTGGCGCTACCGCGCGCCATGCCGTCTTCTTCCAGCGCCTGGGGCTGCTCGCCGTAATGCACCACGCCGAGTACCTGCCAGTCCTGATTGAGGCTCTCCACGTCGTGGTCGGTCAGGGTGAAGCAGAGGCCCGGGGCCAGTTCGGGCAGGTCGCTCTCGGCCTGGGCTACCAATGCATCGGCGCGCAGGGATTCCAGCCGGTGGCGGGTAAACGGCTTGCCGGAGCCATCTTTCTTGTAGCGGCCCGGGTAATCGAAGTGTTCGTAATCCTCACGCTGAGCGTGCTCGCCTAGCCCTGGCGCCAGGTGCTCGTGCCGCTGGGCGTAGGCCGGGTTTTTAAACGTGTAGTCCTTGAGCATGGCGGACGCCGGGCGTACCCGGTTGACCTGACGCAGCTTACGCAAATGGCGCCGGGGCGGCGTGCCGCCCGCGCGGCCGTGGTAGGTGCGCTCACCCACGCTTGGCAGCACCGCGGTGGCATCGGCAAACACCAGGCGGTGGGCGCCGCCTTCCGCGTTTTCGAACTCATGAAAATAGAAGCAGCCCTCTTCGGCGGCCAGGCGTTCGATAAACGCCAGATCGGTTTCCCGATACTGCACCAGGTACTCTCGCTCGAGCGGGGTACGCGTGGTGGCAAAGCCGATATCCGTCAGGCCACGCTCCTGGGCCAGGGTGGTGATCGCATCATAAGGCTGCGTTTCCTGAAAGATGCGCGAATTGTGGCGCAGGGAAAGCCGCCACAGCGCCGGGCGAATCACTACCTGATAAAAAGAGCGACGGTGGCCTCTGTCGCCTTGGGCGAACTCGCTCACAATGCCATGAATGCGGCGTAGCGGTTCGCCGTCCTGCCAAATAGAGAGGGTGGCAGTTTTATCCAGGCAGTCGGTAGGGGTTAAGTCATGAGCGCGGCTGGCAAACTCGACAGAGAGCGAAAACGGTTCGGAAAGGGCTTCGCGGTGGGTAAAACGTACAACAGCAGTATCATCAGCCCCGGGTAGGGTGAGAGTAAACTGCAGGCCTGTTTTATCCGCCATCGTATCGCTCCTTGAACCGCGTCTGCTAATGAGAAACGCTTAGGGTAGCGGGCTGAGCGGGAAGGGCAACCCTTGGAGGTTAAGAGGCGTTAATCTCTTACAGCGTTGTAAGACATTGCTTACAAAATTATTGGCATCGGCTTACAAAGACGGTGAAAGACTAAAAAATTAGCGTTTTCGCATGTAAGAAATGAGTAACGATTATGGTCAAGCAGCGCAAAGCCTTTGACATACCTTTGACATAGATGTGCTTACGTATCGAGGCAATAACTGCAGAAAGGGAAATGTCTTACACGCAGAAAGATAAGTAATAGCTTATGAAAAGAATGCTAATAGTAATAAGAACCTAAAAAGGCAAATGCAGCGATGCGCTGAGTTGATTGAGGTGGCTTAGCGTCGGTGCATCAACGCGTTCATATTCCAAACGGGTGATCAGCCGGTTAATGGTGACGGTGGCGCCAAAGCCTTGCAGCCAGGCGGTGCCGCCTTCCTCTGCACCTTGAGGCTGGTCGGTATCGCCGCGCCATTCGGTCAGGCCAGACTTAGCATACATACTGAAAGCCCCCATACGGATGCCTGCCACAATGGCACCGCCTAAGCTTAGCGTATCCATGATCATGGGTGACATGCTGGAGGCAATCGGCACTTCTTCGCTTTCGCGGTAGGCAATTTCAGCGCCAATATCTAATTGGGGGAGTTGCCAAGGGCTAAACCCGGCCGTTAAGCGAAAACCGGATGTGTAGGTGTCCAAGCTGCTTAAATCGCTGCCTTCCAGGACCACGCCGTTATCGAGTCGCATAAGCTCGCTCTCCGGCATGGCATAGGCAATGGTTGGCGCCTCATCATTGGCGATAGCGGCGACAACAGTCAGATTTAAACCGATAACACTGTACAGGATAGCGCCAGCCAAGCGTTTCATTGGCGTTCCTCATCCTTGGCTTTAATTATTATCCCCACCAGCATAGCAACTGGCTTTAATTTCTACCAAGTTAATTGCCTGCTGCTTGAGGTTAAAAAGCAGGTTTTTGCCCATTTCCTGAAAGCGCTCACCAAATACCCACTGCGGCGAAAGGATCGGCATCTGGGCGGTTTGCTCTTTATTGCCCTGGCGCTCACGCCACTCCAGGGCGATATCGCTCCAGTCAACACAGTGCTCAAGCGTAAAGCCGCTTTGCTTAAGTTGCTGGGTAAGTGCCGTTTGGCTAAGCAGGTGCGAGTGCGTGGGTTCTGTCGCCCAGGGCACAGGGTAGCGCAGGGCGTCTATGTTA
The DNA here is from genome assembly GCF_000377665.1 of Vreelandella zhanjiangensis DSM 21076. Classification (GTDB taxonomy): domain Bacteria; phylum Pseudomonadota; class Gammaproteobacteria; order Pseudomonadales; family Halomonadaceae; genus Vreelandella; species Vreelandella zhanjiangensis. Next base: position 506,860 of record NZ_KB898646.1, read on the forward strand.
GGCCCGCTCACTACTTCATGCATTACCAGCTGCCCGCCAGGGCGCAAGACCCGGTGACTTTCGGCAAACACCCGGGCGGCGTCAGGCATGTTGAGCAGGCTGTGCTGAAATAAAAGCGCGTCAAAGGTGTTATCTGCAAACGGTAGGGCAGTCGCATCTCCCGTTATCCAGAAAAGCGGCGTTGAGTGGGGTTCGCTCAACGCACTTAGCGCTTTATTGAGTGCATTAAAACGGTGGGTAATGTCCAGGCCGGTCACCTGAAAACCCTGCGCTGCGCCTTGGCGCATTAACCCGCCCAAGCCTGCACCAATATCCAGAACGCGTGGATGAAGGGCTGGGTCAAGCAGCGCGAGCAACCGCGTAGTGGCCGTTACGCCGCCGATATGCAATTGATCAAGCGGGGCCAACTGGTGCAGGGTAGGGCCCGCCGGATAATGGCTGCGAATTTGCGCCAGCACATCGGCATCGCGTAGCCCCTGCTGGTAATGCTCAGCCAAACGCGGTGCGTCTGTCATGACGGTGATTCTGGATTCAACCCCAGCTCTTGAGTGGAAATTTCACGCATCTTGAATTTCTGGATTTTGCCGGTCACCGTCATGGGGAATTCATCGACGAATTTAAAGTAGCGGGGGATCTTGAAGTGGGTGATCTTGCCTTTACAGAACTCACGCAGATCTTCACCGCTAATCTCACCCGCCGTGGCGTTGAGCTTTACCCAGGCAACCAGCTCCTCACCGTATTTCTTGTCGGGCACGCCGGTGACCTGCACATCGGAAATCGCCGGGTGGGTGTACAGAAACTCTTCGATTTCTTTGGGGTAAACGTTTTCACCCCCGCGAATCACCATGTCTTTAATACGTCCGACGATCTGGATATAACCCTCTTCATCCATGGTGGCCAAGTCGCCGGTATGCATCCAGCCGGATTCGTCGATGGCCTCACGCGTGGCCTGCTCGTTGTTCCAGTATTGGAGCATGACGCTATAGCCCCGGGTACACAGCTCGCCGATTTCACCGCGGGGTAAGATGGCGCCATTGCCGGGGTCGACGATTTTGCTCTCCAGGTGCGGCTGGGTACGGCCCACGGTGGAAACCCGCTTTTCAATACTGTCATTTGCGCCCGTTTGGGTAGAAACCGGGCTGGTTTCAGTCATCCCGTAGGCGATCTGGACGCCCTTCATGTTCATCTTGTTGATGACTTGTTTCATGATCTCGGCTGGGCAAATCGAGCCTGCCATGATGCCGGTACGCAGTGAAGAGAGGTCGGTGTTGGCAAACTCGGGGTGATCCAGCTCGGCGATAAACATGGTAGGTACGCCATAAAGCGCAGTGGCTTTTTGCTCGTGTACGGCTTTGAGTACTTTACCGGGATCAAAGCCTTCATCGGGGTAAATCATCGCCGCACCATGGGTCATACAGCCCAGATTACCCATGACCATGCCAAAGCAGTGATAAAGCGGCACAGGAATGACCAGACGATCTTCACTGGTAAAGCCCATGCTTTCAGCCACAAAAAAGCCGTTATTGAGAATATTGTGATGAGAAAGCGTGGCGCCTTTCGGAAAGCCGGTGGTGCCCGAGGTGTATTGAATATTGATCGGGTCGTCAAACTGAAGGGTGCTTTGCAGGTCGTTGACGTCGGTTTGGCTAACCTTGCTCGACTCCTGCATTAAATCTGACCAGCGCCACATGCCGGGATGTTTCTCGCTGCTTAAGTTAATCACGCACTCAAGCTGGGGTAGCTTTAGCGATTTAAGCGCGCCTTCTGCACTGGTTTGAAGCTCCGGCGCCAGCTCATAGAGCATGCCGCGGTAATCGGAGCTTTTGAAACTGTCGGCGCAGACCAAAAAACGCGCGCCGGATTGGTTAAGCGCATACTCAAGTTCATGAGTACGGTAAGCCGGGTTGATGTTGACTAAAATGGCACCAATTTTGGCGGTAGCGAATTGGGTTAATGTCCACTCGCTGCAGTTAGGCGCCCACATACCGACCCGATCACCACACTTCACGCCAATGGCCAGTAACGCGCGGGCGCAGCGGTTTACCTCTTCATGAAGCTCGCGGTAGCGCCAGTGAATATTCTGGTGCAGCACAATCAGGGCATCGTTATCGGGATACTGCGCGGCAATTTGATCGAATTTATCGCCGATAGTCATGCCAAGCAGCGGTTTGTCAGCGGTGCTGCTGGCATAGCTGGGCAGGGCTTTAGATAGGCTGGGGTCATGTAGCGCCATGATGTCTCTCCGTATTTTTATTGTCTGATCGAAAAGGCCGCGTGATGAGGGTTAGCTTGAGCGTGCGCCTCTGGCCAGGGCAACTTTTGAAGTCGGCTTGCGGCCCAGCGCCTGGGTAATCCAATTACCGGTATCCAGCACTGCCTGCAGATCAATTCCCGTTTCAATGCCTAAGCCTTCCAGCAGGTAAAGCACGTCTTCGGTTGCGACGTTACCGGAGGCACCTTTGGCATAAGGGCAGCCGCCCAAGCCGCCGGTCGCTGCATCAATCACGCTGACACCTTCTTGCATGACCGCATAAAGATTGGCGATGGCCATACCATAGGTATCATGAAAATGCGCCGCCAGCCGATCGATCGGCACCTGCCCGGAAACGGCCTCAATCATTCGCTTGGCCGCCAGCGGCGTACCCACTCCAATGGTGTCGCCGAGGGAAATCTCATAGCAGCCCATGTCATAAAGTGCCTTGGCCACCTGAGCGACTTTCTCGGGGGAAATATCGCCTTCATAAGGGCAGCCCAGTACGCAGGAAACGTAGCCACGTACACGCACATCCGCTTCATGGGCGCGCTTGAGCACAGGCTCGAAGCGCTCAAGGGATTCAGCAATCGAGCAGTTGATGTTCTTTTGCGAAAACGCTTCAGAGGCCGCACCAAATACCGCTACTTCATCAACACCTGCGGCCAGCGCATTTTCAAGCCCCTTGAGATTAGGGGTAAGGGCCGAGTAGACCACATTGGGGACACGCGTAATGCCCTGCATTACGTCGGTCGCATCGCCCATTTGCGGTACCCACTTGGGTGATACAAAGCTTGCCGCTTCAATATGGCGGATGCCGGCATTAGCGAGCCGATGAATCAGCTCGATTTTGGTCGCGGTAGGCACCATGGCCCCCGGCTCGTTTTGCAGGCCGTCTCGGGGGGCCATTTCGAACAGGCGTACGCGCTGGGGAAGGCTGGATTGGCGCAGTACCATGGTCAAGCTCCTTATTCGCCTGGGGCGAAGTCGAGTAATACATCACCCTGGCTAACGGTATCGCCTGCCTGAAAGCGGAAACCTTCCACGCGGCCGTTAGTCGGCGCGGTCATGGTGTGTTCCATCTTCATGGCTTCCATGACCATCAGGGGAATGCCTTTTTCAACGCTCGCCCCGGCTTCAACCAGCAGCGCCACCACCGTGCCATGCATGGGAGCGGTAAAGCTCGCCTGCACTTCGTGCTGGCCGTGATCAATCGCATCGATGCGCTGCCAGTAAAGGCGGGTTTCGCCCTGTGGGTCGACCATGATTAACACATTGCCATCGTGCTGGGCCTGCAGGCGGCGGCGATGCCCGTTAAGGGTAATTGCCACGGCATTGCCGATAAGCGGTTGAAGGCTGGCGCTAAAGGTTTGCCCATTAACGGCGTGACCATTAATGGTTAGGTGCCACTCTGGGTCACCCGGGTGTCGTTTGCCTTCCACAACCACTAGGGGGCTTGCATCCTCCGGCGCTTGGGAGTGCTTGGGATCATGCAAGGCAATGCGCACCGTGCGTGGCGCGTTAAGCCGAAAGCCATCGTGGCGATCCCAGGGCGAGTTGCTTTCGCACTCCTGGGTCAACTGGTGTAACGCTAGTAACGCGGCGCTGGCATAGTCTTCAGGCTGATAGTGGTGCGCAGCAAACAGGGTGGCCTCGTGGCGCTCGATAAACCGTGTATCCAGCTCCAGGTTTTTAAAGGCGGGGTGAGTCGCCAGGCGCTGCAAGAAAGCCCGGTTGGTGACCACGCCCTGTATATCGAGGGCCGCTAGCGCGCGGTTAAGCGTGGCCAGGGCTGCGTCACGGTCAATGCCATGCACAATTAGCTTGGCAAGCATGGGGTCGTAGTGCATGGAAACCGTATCACCGCTTTCCACACCGCTATCCAGGCGCACCTGCTCGGCCTTTAAGTCGGTGCCCGCTAAATCGAGCGCAAAGCGAGTCAACTGGCCCGTGGCGGGTAAAAAGTCCTGATCAGGGTCTTCAGCATAAAGGCGTGCTTCAAAGCTATGCCCGGTGATCGTCAATGCTTCCTGTGTGCAAGGCAGCGATTCACCCATTGCCACCCGCAGCTGCCATTCGACCAGATCCTGGCCGGTGATCATTTCAGTCACCGGGTGCTCGACCTGCAGACGGGTGTTCATCTCCATAAAGTAGAACGCCTCGCCTTGGCCTGGCGAAGCATCCAATAGAAACTCAACTGTGCCCGCGCCCACGTAGCCAATTTCCTGAGCGGCACGTACGGCTGCATTACCCATCGCCGCGCGTAGTTCCGGCGTCATGCCCGGGGCGGGGGCTTCTTCGAGGACTTTTTGGTGGCGGCGTTGAATGCTGCAGTCGCGCTCGAACAGGTACACGCCGTGGCCCTGGCGATCACAAAATACCTGTACTTCCACGTGACGTGGCTGCACCAGGTATTTTTCAATCAACATACGATCATCGCCGAAGGCGGCTTTAGACTCGCGGCGACAGCCTTCCAGCGCCGCCTGAAAGGCCTCGCTTTTTTCGACCACGCGCATGCCTTTACCGCCACCACCGGCGCTGGCTTTGAGCATGACCGGGTAACCGATTTTATCGGCCTCGGCCCGGAGCAGGTCATCATCCTGGTTATCGCCGTGGTAGCCCGGCACCAGCGGCACATCCGCGTTGGCCATGCGCGCTTTGGCGGCCGATTTATCCCCCATGGCGGCAATGGCTGACGCGGGCGGCCCGATAAAAGTAATACCCGCTTCTTCGAGCGCTTTTACAAAGGCGCCGTTTTCTGAAAGAAAGCCGTAGCCAGGATGAATGGCGCCACTGCCAGTGCGCTTGGCGGCGTCAATCACCGCTTCGATATTCAAATAGCTTTCGCGCGCAGTGGCGGGACCAATACGAATGGCCTCGTCGGCTTCACGTACGTGGCGGGCGTTGGCGTCGGCATCGGAATACACAGCAACGGTTTTAAGGCCCATAAGGCGTGCCGTGCGCATTACCCGGCAGGCAATTTCACCCCGGTTGGCGATCAGCAACGTATCAAAAGGCGTGGTACGCAGGTTAGATTCAGACGACGTTAGGTGGCTCATGAGCGGCGCTCCTTGGCATTGCCGGATAAAGGCGTTTCAGCCCAGGCGGGGCGACGCTTTTCAAAAAATCCAGCCAGACCTTCCTGGCCTTCCTGGCTAACCCGCAGCTTGGCGATCACCTGACAGGTTTGTTCGCGTGTGGCGTCGGAATCAGGCGACTGGCTGACCGTTTGGAGCAGCGCTTTGGTAGCCTGCTGCGCCTGCGGTGAGCCAGCGAGCAGGGTTTCCAGCATGGCCTCTACCGCGCTATCCAGTGCGCCGTGTTCAACGACCTGATGGGCCAGGCCCAGGCTGAGCGCGGTGGGCGCGTCGATGACTTCAGCGCTCAACGCGTAACGGCGCATCTGGCGCGCCCCGAGTGCTCGGTGTACATAGGGGCTAATGACCGCAGGCGAGAGGCCAATCTTGACTTCTGAAAGGCAGAACCTGGCTTTATCGGAGGCAATAACGATATCGCAGCAGGCGGCCAAGCCTACGGCGCCGCCAAAGGCTGCACCCTGAACCCGGCACAACGTGGGGCAGGGCAGCGTATCCAGGCTGTGCATCAGCGTGGCGAGCTTGCGCGAATCGGCCAGATTGTCTTCAAAATCGTAATCGACCATGCGCTTCATCCAGTTCAAATCCGCGCCCGCTGAGAAGCTATTGCCTTCAGAGCCCAGTACCACCACGCGTACCTCACCGCTTTTAATCTGCGGCTGAAGCTTGTCGAGGTGTTCGTTCAGCTCGGCAATCAACTGGTCATCAAAGGCGTTATGAACGTCCGGACGATTAAGGGTTAAGCGGGCAACACCTGCATCCATGGTTAACGTTGAATTTGTCATGATAGGCCCCTTACATCCGGAACACGCCGAAGCGTGTCTCTTCAATCTCGGCATTCATGGCCGCGGCCAGCGCTAAACCCAGTACATCGCGGGTCTGTAGCGGGTCGATCACGCCGTCATCCCAGAGCCGGGCGCTGGCGTAGTAAGGGTGGCCCTGGTGCTCGTACTGTTCGCGGGTGGGCTGCTTGAAAGCCTCTTCTTCCTCTTTGGTCCACTCGCTACCTTCGCGCTCATACTGCTCGCGCTTAACCTGAGCCAGTACGCCGGCGGCCTGCTCGCCACCCATGACGGAAATACGCGCGTTGGGCCACATGAATAGCATATTAGGATCATAAGCGCGGCCGCACATGCCGTAGTTGCCCGCCCCGAAGCTTCCGCCAATCAGCACGGTGAACTTGGGTACCTTGGCACACGCTACGGCTGTGACCAGCTTGGCGCCATGCTTGGCGATACCTTCATGCTCGTACTTGGAGCCCACCATGAAGCCGGTAATGTTCTGCAGGAAAACCAGCGGAATCTTGCGCTGGGCGCACAGCTCAATAAAGTGGGCGCCTTTGACGGCGCTCTCTGAAAACAGCACGCCGTTATTGGCCACAATACCCACCGGGTGGCCATGAATATGCGCAAATCCGGTGACTAAGGTGTCGCCGTAGTAGCGTTTGAATTCATCAAAATCAGAGCTATCGACGATGCGCCCGATAACTTCGCGAACATCAAAGGGCTTTTTAAGGTCGGTGCCCACAATGCCGTAAAGCTCCAACGGGTCGAGCTTGGGCGGCTCGGGTGCCCGCATGGCAAGCTTGCCGCGCTTTTGCCAGTTCAGGCGCGAGACACAGGCGCGGGCAAGCTGCAGAGCATGCATATCGTTTTCGGCATAATGGTCGGCCACACCGCTGACTTTGGCATGCACATCAGCGCCGCCTAATGCCTCAGCACTGATGCTTTCACCGGTGGCTGCTTTGACGAGCGGCGGGCCGCCCAGAAAGATGGTGCCTTGCTCTTTAACGATGATCGATTCATCGGCCATGGCGGGCACATACGCGCCGCCTGCCGTGCAGGAACCCATCACCACGGCAATTTGCGGAATGCCTTCGGCCGACAGGGTGGCCTGATTATAGAAAATGCGCCCGAAGTGGTCGCGGTCAGGGAAGACTTCATCCTGACGGGGTAGAAAGGCACCGCCAGAATCGACCAGATAAATACACGGCAGGCGATGCTTGCGGGCGATTTCCTGGGCGCGAATATGTTTTTTGACCGTCAGCGGAAAGTAGGTGCCGCCTTTGACCGTAGCATCGTTGGCTACAATCACGCATTCAACGCCTGATACGCGCCCAATGCCGGTCACCACACCGGCGGCCGGTACGTCGCTTTCATACACCTTGTGGGCGGCAAGTGCTGAAAATTCTAGAAAAGGCGAGCCTTCGTCGATCAGGTGATCAATGCGGTCACGCACAAACAGTTTACCTCGGCTCTCATGGCGCTCACGCGATTTGGCGCCGCCACCCTGAGCAACGGCCGCGGTGAGTTCATGTAGCTGGGTAACCACGCCACGCATCGACTGCTCATTGGTCTGAAAGAGCTCGCTGCGCGGATTAATCTGAGTGCTGAGAATGCTCATGGCGCGCCTCTACTTGCTTTCGGTGAAGAGTTCACGGCCAATCAACATCCGCCGAATTTCACTGGTGCCCGCGCCGATTTCATAAAGCTTCGCGTCGCGCAGCAGGCGCCCGGTGGGGTATTCGTTGATATAGCCGTTACCGCCCAACAGCTGAATGGAATCCAGCGCTACCTGGGTGGCTTTCTCGGCACAGTAGAGGATGACGCCGGCGGCATCCTTGCGCGAGGTCTGGTCGCGATCACACGCGGCCGCGACGGCATAAAGATAAGCGCGGCAGGCATTCAGCGTGGTGTACATATCCGCCACTTTGCCCTGCACCAGCTGGAACTCGCCAATCGACTGATTAAACTGTTTGCGCTCATGGATATACGGCATAACGACATCCATGGCGGCCTGCATGATGCCGACCGGCCCTGCGGCCAGCACGGTGCGTTCGTAGTCCAGCCCGCTCATCAATACGCGCACACCTTTGCCTTCTTCGCCCAGCACGTTTTCAACGGGGACCTTGCAATCCTGAAACACCAACTCGCAGGTGTTGGAGCCGCGCATGCCCAGCTTGTCGAGCTTTTGCGCCGTGGAGAACCCCGGCATGCCTTTTTCGATCAAGAAAGTGGTAATACCTTTGGAGCCAGCCTCTGGGTCAGTCTTGGCGTAGACCACCAGCACATCGGCATCGGGGCCGTTGGTGATCCACATTTTGTTTCCGTTTAGAATGTATTTATCGCCGACTTTTTTAGCCCGCAGCTGCATAGAGACTACATCGGAGCCAGCGCCAGGTTCGGACATGGCAAGCGCGCCGACGTGCTCGCCACTGATCAATTTAGGCAGATATTTGGCCTTCTGTTCGGCGGAGGCGTTGCGCTTGATCTGGTTCACACACAGATTGGAGTGCGCACCGTAAGACAGCGCAACCGACGCGCTCGCCCGGGAGATCTCTTCCATGGCGATACAGTGGGCAAGATAACCCATGCCACTGCCGCCATCTTCTTCAGACACGGTGATGCCCAAAAGGCCCATGTCGCCAAACTTCTTCCATAAGTCGTTGGGGAATTCATTATTGCGGTCGATTTCCGCGGCGCGCGGGGCAATTTCGCTGGCGGCGAAGGCATTGACCTGCTCGCGCAGCATGTTCATTTCGTCATCAAGACCGAAATTCAGTTCTGAGTAGAGAGAATGCATGGTCAATCACCTGTTTATTAGAAATTGTTTATTGAAAGATTGTTGGGTAGGGAATGAGGCGCCGCTAAATCTTAAGTAGACGATGAAGCCTAAATGCGTTCTTCATCGGATTGTTTTTCGTGTAGCTCCTCAAGCGCCTGACGGCAGCGAATCTCAGCACTTTCAAGCTCCAGCTGTACCATGGTGATGTCTTTCATCTGCTGTTCAAGCGCTGCCCGGCGCTCGCCGATCTTGTTCAGCATAAGCTGCAGCTGTTTTTCACTACCGCTGCGGGTCTCATCCCAAAGTTCAAATAATTCTCGGATCTCCGCTAGTGAAAGCCCCAGCCGTTTGCCCCGTAGGGTCAATTTAAGCCGTACTCGATCCTTGCTGCTGTAAATGCGTGTTTGGCCCCGCCGTGCCGGGTGAAGCAGTTCCTGATCTTCGTAAAACCGAATGCTACGGGTGGTAACGTCAAACTCGCTGGCCATTTCGCTGATCGAGTAGGTTTTGCTCATGGGTTAATTCTCTTCAAAAGGGGCTGTTCCTATGGAACACTGCTGATGAGGCTAAAACAAGTTTACGTTAACGTAAAGAAGTCATTGCCTAGGCCAATGGTTTAATGAGTTGTTATAACTCTATGTAAAATAGAATTTTATTGTTTTATTAGCATTTAATGTTATTTTTTGTAGACCAAAGTTGTAATTGTAATTGCCTGCTAGAGATTGCTAGTTTGCACTTAAACCTTACGTATAGGTAAAGATGCATTGCCAGCTAACAATAATAACGAACCTACCTCATTAAAGCGGTAAGGAGCTGGTGAAACGTCAGCACGAGAATCGCTCAGCATAAGAACAACAAGAGGCTTATTGCTTTATGAGTGCAGACAGTACTTCCGCAAACAGTACTTCCGAGAACAGTACTTCCACGACCGGTGCTTCTACACAAAGTGCATTGACAACAAGTACTTCGACGACAAGCTCTTCCCAAGCGCCAGTGCTCGAAACGCGAGGGCTGACAAAAGCGTTCCGTGGCTTTACGGCGGTGGATAACGTTAATCTCAGCGTTCAGGAAGGCCATATTCATGCCTTGATCGGGCCTAACGGTGCCGGTAAAACCACCGTATTTAACTTACTCACTAAGTTTCTTCCGCCCACGCGAGGCGAAATTCTGTATCGCGGTAAACCGATTACCGCGCTTAAATCCAACCAGATTGCCCGGCTTGGTTTAGTGCGTTCATTTCAGATTTCCGCGGTGTTTGCCCATATGACGGCGCTTGAGAACGTGCGCGTTGCCCTTCAGCGCCAGCTCGGCACATCCTTTCATTTCTGGAAATCGGAAAAATCCTTGGATCACCTTAACGAGCGTGCCTTGGCACTGCTTGAAGAAGTGGGCCTGCGTGAGTATGCCGACACGTTAACGGTGGAGATGCCTTACGGGCGCAAACGGGCGCTGGAAGTCGCGACGACGCTGGCACTAGACCCGGTGATGATGCTGCTGGATGAGCCAACCCAGGGCATGGGCGCTGAAGACGTTGACCGTATCGTGGCGCTCATCAAACGCGTTTCCAAAGGGCGGACGGTCCTGATGGTCGAACACAACCTGAGCGTAGTAAGCCGCCTATGTGATCAAATCACGGTGCTTGCCCGGGGCGCTGTTCTGGCTGAAGGGGACTATGAAAGCGTGTCGCGTAATCCGCTGGTGCGTGAAGCGTATATGGGCAGCGACGCCGCTGAACAAGAGAGGGCCAGCGCATGAGTATTGCCGATGCAGCAGCCGTTGATACGCAAGCCGCGGCGCCCAGCACTCACGCTAAGCCGCGCGAAATGCTCAGGATAAAAGATCTGCACGCCTTTTATGGCGAATCGCACATTCTTCACGGGGTGAATTTTGACGTAAAGCAGGGTGAGCTTGTCACCCTGTTAGGCCGCAACGGCGCCGGGCGTAGCACCACGCTCAAGGCCATCATGAACATGGTAGGACGGCGAACGGGTTCTATCGTGATCAACGGCCAGGAAACGCTGGCGATGAAGCCCCACCATATTCCTCGCCTGGGTATTGGCTATTGCCCTGAGGAGCGGGGGATTTTCTCAAGCCTGGATGTCCATGAAAACCTGCTGTTACCGCCCACGGTCAGTTCGGGCGGTATGAGCCTGGACGATATTTACGCCATGTTCCCCAATTTATATGAACGGCGCAAAAGCCAGGGAACGCGGCTTTCCGGGGGCGAGCAGCAGATGCTGGCCATGGCACGCATTTTACGTACCGGCGCACGTCTTTTGCTGCTGGATGAAATTACCGAAGGGCTGGCGCCGGTCATCGTGCAAAAACTTGGCGAGGTGTTGGTGCTGCTCAAGGCGCAGGGAATGACCATTGTGCTGGTCGAGCAGAATTTCCGCTTTGCCGCACCGCTTGCCGACCGCCACTTTGTGATGGATCACGGCCAGATAGTAGAAGAGATCAGCGCGGCACAGCTACCTGCGCGGCGCGAGCATCTCAATACGATGTTAGGGGTATAACCAGGTTACGTCGCTACACAACAACAAAGGCTCAAGGGCCAGGAGACGAACATGACGTTAATGAAAAAAACATTGGCTGCCAGCATTGCCGTAGCAGCTGCCTCCAGCATGGCAATGTCGACAGCGCAGGCCGAGATCAGTGACGGCGAAGTGCGAATTGGCTATCTGGCCGATATGTCGGGTACCTACCGTGATCTGGCAGGCCCGGGCGGCTTATCGGCGCTTGAGATGGCGATTGAAGATTTCGGCGGCAGCGTTAATGGCTCGCCCATTGTGGTATTCAGCGCCGACGACCGTAATAGCGCCGACGTCGGTGCCAATACGGTGCGTGAATGGATCGACCAGCGCAACGTGGATATGGTGGCGGGTCTGGTAGCATCCTCGGTCACCATTGCGGTTACCAAAGTGCTTGAAGAGAACAACGGACTGGGCCTTGTATCGGGTTCCGCCGCGTCAAGCGTTACTAACGAGCACTGCACGCCCAATCATATTCACTGGGTTTACGATACATATCCCTTGGCCAACGGTACCGCGAAAGCGGTGGTTGAGCAGGGCGGCGATACCTGGTTCCTGCTCACTGCTGATTACGCCTTCGGCCATGCGCTTGAAGCCGATGTCACAAGCGTAGTGGAAGCCAACGGCGGTCAAATCGTAGGTGGTGTTCGCCATCCGTTCCCGACCAACGATTTCTCCTCTTATATTCTTCAGGCCCAGGGTTCTGGCGCCAAGATTGTCGGCCTGGCCAATGCCGGGGCGGATACGGTTAACGCGATTACCACCGCCAGCCAGTTTGGGTTGACGCAAAGCGGCCAGCAGCTTGCGGGCCTGCTGATATTTTTGAATGACGTGCATGCGCTGGGCCTTGAAGCTACTCAGAACCTGTTGTTAACCACCGGCTGGTACTGGGATATGGACGACCAGGCCCGCGAGTGGTCTGAGCGCTATTTTGAAGAAGTTGGCCGCATGCCCACCATGGTGCAGGCGGGTATCTATTCAAGCACCATGCATTACCTGAAAGCGGTGGAAGCGGCGGGTACCGACGACCCTGAAACCGTACGTGCCCAGATGGCTGAAGAGCCCATCAATGACTTCTTTGCCCGTAACGGCCGCATCCGTGAGGATGGCCGCATGGTGCACGATATGTATCTGGCACAGGTGAAAACCCCGGAAGAGTCCACCGGTGAGTGGGATCTTTACGAAATCCTCAGCACTATTCCTGCCGAAGAAGCTTACCGCCCGCTGTCTGAAAGCCAGTGCAAACTGGTACAGAACTAAGCTCCAGCTTGGTCATTATTAAGCGCTAAGCCATTATTAAGCGTTACCGCTTGGGTCGCCGGGTAAGGCGGCCCAACGCGGCGAGGAGATTCGTTCTATGACGATGATATTCGGTGTGCCCATGGCGGTATTCATGGGGCAGCTCACTCTGGGGCTGGTCAACGGTGCGTTTTACGCGCTGTTAAGCCTAGGGCTTGCCGTCATTTTTGGGCTTTTAAAAATCGTCAACTTTGCGCATGGCGCGCAGTACATGCTGGGCGCATTTGCAGCCCTTTTGGGGTTTCGCTATCTGGGGATTAACTACTGGCTGGCGCTGATTCTGGTGCCGCTGGTGATTGGTGGGCTAGGCATGCTGGTAGAGCGTTTTCTACTACGCCGTATTGCCCATTTGGATCACCTATACGGGCTTTTATTAACCTTCGGGCTGGCGCTTATTTTTGAGGGCACGCTGGTTAACTTCTTTGGCGTTTCAGGTGCCCGCTATGCAACGCCTGAAATACTCCAGGGCGGGTTGAACCTGGGCTTTATGTTCCTGCCTACGTATCGAGCCTGGGTCTTGGTAGCGGCACTCACCATGTGTCTATTTACCTGGTTTATGATCGAGCGCACCCGGCTAGGCGCCTATTTGCGCGCGGGTACTGAGAACTCGCAGCTGATGCAGGCATTCGGAGTCAATGTGCCGCTGTTGATCACCCTTACCTATGGCTTTGGCGTAGGGCTGGCGGCATTTGCCGGTGTATTGGCGGCACCGCTTTATCCGGTTTCGCCGACCATGGGGTCAAGTCTGTTGATTGTGGTGTTTGCCGTGGTCGTTATCGGCGGGATGGGGTCGATTCTGGGCGCTATTCTCACCGGGCTGGGGATGGGCATTATTGAAGGGTTAACCAAGGTCTACTATCCGGAAGCCGCCAATACGGTGATTTTCCTGGTGATGATTTTAGTGCTCATGTTGCGCCCAGCTGGGCTGTTCGGGAAGGAGGCATAGCCATGACCGAATCACACACCTTGAAAGCGCCTTCCGTGGTGGCAAAACGCCAGCGCCGGGCCAATCAGCGTCGCACGCTCTTCTATATTGCACTGATAGTGGTGGGGTTGGTGGCACCGTTTCTGGCTTACCCCGTTTTCTTGATGAAAATACTCTGCTTTGCGCTATTTGCCTGCGCCTTCAACCTGCTGCTGGGTTATGCAGGATTGCTGTCGTTTGGTCATGCGGCGTTTTTGGCCACCGGTGGCTATGTAACGGGGTATTTGCTGGCAAGCTACCCGGGGCTTACTCCTGAGCTTGGAATTATTGCCGGTACGCTAGTGGCAACGCTGCTAGGCGTGCTGTTCGGCGTGTTGTCTATTCGCCGCCAGGGCATCTACTTTGCCATGGTGACGCTGGCGCTGGCGCAACTGATGTTCTTTGTGTTTATCCAGGCACCGTTTACCGGTGGAGAAGATGGCCTGCACGGCGTACCGCGGGGCAATCTGTTTGGGTTTATCAGCCTGAGCAATAACCTGACGATGTACTACTTCGTGTTTGCGGTTTTTCTGTTTGGGTATGCGCTTATCCAGCGCACCGTGCATTCGCCGTTTGGCCAAGTACTTAAAGCTATTCGTGAGAACGAGCCGCGGGCCATTTCGCTGGGTTACAACGTGGATGCCTATAAGCTGGTGGCGTTTGTTATCTCCGCGGCATTGGCGGGGCTTGCCGGTTCAACCAAAACCGTGGTGTTCCAGTTGGCGTCCCTTACCGATGCCCACTGGCATATGTCGGGCGAGGTCATCCTGATGACGCTGTTAGGCGGGGTAGGCACGTTGCTGGGGCCGATCATGGGCGCAGGGCTAGTCGTCAGCTTGCAGCATATTCTGTCCCAGTCACCGCTGGGCAACTGGGTGAGCGTGATGCTGGGGCTAATCTTTGTGGTCTGCGTACTAAGCTTTCGAAGCGGTATCGTAGGGGAGCTTGGCAATATGTATCGCAAAAACTTCAAGTAACTTCAGCCAGCGTAAAGCCGCGCTGTTTTGGTTGAACAGGCCTTTGAATAGGGCGCCCTTGAGGCGCCTTTTTTTATAGCGGTAAATGCGCCGCTCTACACCGAAGGTCGTGGGCGCCAAATGGTTGCGCAGCACAGGTTTAGGCGATAAGTTAACGTAAACGTCAATTACAACGACAACATCTAATGTGTGCGCACATTAGCGGAGATTGGCCATGAACTTTGAGTTGAGTGAAGACCAGGTAGCCTTTGCCGATATGGCGCGAGCCTTCGCCCAAAATGAGCTTGAGCCCCATGCTGCAAAATGGGACGCCGAAGCTATTTTTCCCGTAGACGTTATCCGTAAGGCCGGTGAGCTGGGCTTCTGTTCGCTTTACGCGCCGGAAAGCGTGGG
Organism: Vreelandella zhanjiangensis DSM 21076; assembly: GCF_000377665.1. Taxonomy (GTDB): domain Bacteria; phylum Pseudomonadota; class Gammaproteobacteria; order Pseudomonadales; family Halomonadaceae; genus Vreelandella; species Vreelandella zhanjiangensis. Next base: position 521,934 of record NZ_KB898646.1, read on the forward strand.
CGGGCTGGGCCTTTCCCGGCTGGATGCCAGCATTATCTTCGAGCAGCTCTCCATGGGCTGTACCTCCACCACAGCCTATCTCACCATTCACAACATGGTGACCTGGATGCTTGCCGATTTCGGCCAGCCCGACGTGGTTGAGCAGTGGGGGGCGAAGCTTGCGACCGGCGAACTGCTCGGCTCTTACTGCTTGACCGAACCCAATGCGGGTTCCGATGCGGCCTCGCTTAAAACCACGGCCAAGCGCGATGGCGAATACTACGTGCTCAATGGCAGCAAGATGTTTATTTCCGGTGCGGGCAGCACCGATTTTCTGGTGGTGATGGCGCGTACCGGCAGTGAGGGCGCTGGTGGCGTTTCCGCGTTTGCCGTGGATGCCAAGTCGGAAGGCATCAGCTACGGGCGCAAAGAGGACAAGATGGGTTGGAACAGTCAGCCTACCCGAATGGTTACCTTTGAAGACGTCCGCGTACCCGCCAACCATCTGCTGGGTAATGAAGGTGATGGCTTCAAGATCGCTATGAAAGGCCTGGATGGCGGGCGGATCAACATCGCCACCTGCTCCATCGGCACAGCGCAGCAGGCGATCAATAAAGCCCGCGAATATATGCTGGAGCGCAAGCAGTTCGGTAAGCGCCTGGCAGAGTTTCAGGCCCTGCAGTTTCGCCTGGCCGATATGGTCACCGAGCTGGTGGCCGCCCGCCAGCTGGTAAGAATGGCCGCGACCAAACTGGATGCCGGCCACGCCGATGCCACCACCTACTGCGCCATGGCGAAACGCTTTGCTACCGATGTGGGCTTTAACGTCTGCGATGAGGCGCTTCAGCTATACGGCGGCAACGGCTATATCAAGGAGTACCCCATGGAGCGCTATGTGCGTGACACGCGGGTACATCGAATTCTGGAAGGCACCAACGAGATAATGCGCCTGATCATTTCCCGCCGAGTGCTCGCCGATAACGCCGCCGAACTATAGATCTACCGGACTATAGTGATAGTCACTGATTACCTATCAAGGATGGTTGAATGAGTAGCGTACTATTTACCGAGCACTCTACCGACGATGGCCATGCGATCGCTGAAATCAAGCTTAACGCCGAGCGCTCGCTGAACGCGTTAACGTTAGACATGATCGAGGCCATTCTGCCCCAAATAGACGCCTGGGAAGCCGACGAGCGTATTGTCGCCATCCTGCTGGATAGCGCTGGCGAGAAAGCCTTTTGCGCGGGCGGCGACGTGGTCAGCCTTTATAAAGCCATTACCGGCCAAGGCGACCCCGACTTCCCGGAGCGGTTTTTCGAGACGGAATACCGCTTGGATTACCGGCTCCACACCTATTCAAAACCGGTTATTTGCTGGGGCAACGGCATCGTGATGGGTGGCGGCATGGGGCTTTTAAATGCCAGCAGCCACCGGGTAGTGACGGAAACCTCCCGCTTAGCCATGCCCGAAGTGACCATTGGCCTGTATCCCGATGTAGGCGCCAGCTGGTTTTTAAACCGCCTGCCGGGCGGTGCCGGGCGGTTTTTGGCCATGACCGGCAGCCAGATTAACGCCCCTGATGCGCTAACCCTGGGCCTGGCCGACCGCTGTATTGCTAGCCATCGCCGCGACGAGCTTATCCAAAAGCTTATGAACGCGACCTGGGGCGCCGGGGAAAATACCGATGCCCACGGCGTAGTTAACCGTGCCCTGCGCGAACTTGAGCAAGCCTCTAAAGGCGATTTCGCGGAGCTGGATACGCCGGTGGGTAATTTCGCCCCGTTGATTCGCGAGTTGATGGATCACGACACCGTTGAGCAGATGGTAGCCGCGCTACTTGCCGTAGAAAGCGACGATAAATGGTTCAACAAAGCGCAAAAGACCCTGGCACACGGCAGCCCGGTTTCCATCAAACTGATCGATGAGCAATTAAAGCGCGCCAAACATATGTCGCTTGCCGAAGTGTTTCAGTCGGAGCTCGCGCTTTCAGTTCAGTGCTGTCGTCATCGCGAGTTCCCGGAAGGCGTACGCGCTTTGCTCGTGGATAAAGACGGCCAGCCCGCCTGGACCTATGCCGATGTAACAGCGGTAGAAGACAGCTTTATCGACGAGCTTTTAGCCTCGCCGTGGCCGGAAAGTCCGCTCGCTGATCTTAAGTGACCCAGACAAAGCAGATGTTCTTGAACGTTAACAACCAACAATAAGGACAATATTATGGCTATCGTGGCATTTATCGGTTTAGGCAATATGGGCGGCCCCATGGCGGCCAACCTGGTCAAGGCCGGTTACACCGTGCGTGCATTCGACCTGTCAGAAGCCGCCTTGGAAACAGCCCAATCACAAGGCTGCGAGGTGGCAAGCTCGGCCCGTGAAGCCGCCGCCGAGGCTGATTTCATTATTTCCATGCTGCCCGCAGGCAAGCATGTAAAAGCGCTGTACGTTGATGGGGATGTGCCGTTGTTTGACGTCGTCCAACCGGGCGCGCTGATTATTGACTGCTCGACCATCGATGCCGATACGGCGCGCAACGTTGCCGATATCGGTGAGAAGCGTGGCATCAGTTTTGTGGATGCGCCGGTGTCCGGTGGGGTAGGCGGTGCTCAGGCAGGCACGCTGACCTTTATTGTAGGCGGCAGTGACGCCCAGTTCGCGAAGGCTAAGCCCGTACTCGATGCAATGGGCAAAAATATCTTCCACGCGGGCGACCACGGTGCGGGGCAGGTGGCTAAAGCGTGCAACAACATGCTGCTATCGGTATTGATGGCGGGCACCTGTGAAGCGATCAATATGGGGGTTAAAAACGGCTTAGACCCCGCCGTGCTGTCTGAAATCATGAAGCAAAGCTCGGGCGGTAACTGGGCGCTAAACGTTTACAACCCCTACCCTGGGGTAATGGAAAACGCCCCTGCGTCAAAAGGCTATCAAGGTGGCTTTCAGGTAGACCTGATGATCAAAGACCTGGGGCTTGCCATGGATGTCAGCCAGCAAAGTGCCGCACCCGTGCCCATGGGCTCTGCCGCCCGTGCGCTGTTCACGCTGCATAAAGCGGGCGGCAACGGCAAGCTCGACTTCTCCAGCCTGATGCAGTTTTATCAGGATAAGAAAGTTGAAGGGTGAAGGGTGAAGGGTGTGGGGCGAAAGATGTTGTAGCGCGTGGTAACGAATCTTGCGAGGCTCGAGCAAATGAGACACCCGCAGCGGCGGCCCGGCGCGAAAGGGCGGCTAAGTCGCCCCACACCTAAACCACCTTTATCTCACGGCGTGATCGGGTAAACTCTTAAAAAAACCAACCAATAAGGAACGTTATGATCACGCTGTGGGGTCGCAATAACTCGACCAACGTTAAAAAAGTCATATGGGTGCTTGAAGAGCTGGCAGTACCTTTCGAGCAAATTCAGGCGGGCCTTCAACACGGGGTCAATAACACCCCGGAATACCTGGCAATGAACCCTAACGGACTGGTGCCGGTATTAAAAGACGACACCACTGACAGCGTGCTTTGGGAATCCAATACCATCATTCGCTACCTGGCCGCGCAATATGGCCAAGACAAGCTCTGGGTAGAAGACCCGGCACAACGCGCCCAGGCAGAAAAATGGATGGACTGGTCAAGCAACACGCTTTCGCCCGCCCACCGGGTGATTTTGATGGGCTATGTAAGAACACCGCCCGAGCAACGTGATAACGCCCAGATCGAAGCGGGTATGCAGAACTGCGAAAAACTGTTTGAACTGCTGGATAACGTACTCGCCAAGCAGACATGGTTCGCCGGTGAGGAGTTTGGCCTGGGTGATATTGCCGTTGCACCGTTTATCTACAATTTATGGAATATAGGCCTAACCTGGCAGCCGCGCCCCCACCTGGAGCGTTGGTATCAGCAGCTAACTGAGCGGCCTGTATTTCGTGATGTAGTAATGATCCCAGTTACCTAAACCGCTTCATCTTTATAGCCGTATCCTCCGCGGGTGCGCTAACGCTTACACCGCGCTACATCAAAGCTCAGAGCAACACGTAGCGCGTGGTAACGAGAAACGAGGCACCCGCAGCGGCGGCCCGGCGCGAAAGGGCGGCGAAGCCGCCCCAAGCCCGAACAAATCTAAAAACCCGCCTCCAACACCGCCAACTCACTATCCAGCCCGCGCAAAACTTCACAATCCACCCCATGCCGCTCGCCACTCTGAATTAACGGCCCCAAAATCGCCCCGCGCTCAGTAAGCCGTTCAGCCTCCACATCCTGCAGCATTGAAGCCTTATTGTTCGCCGTCTTCTCAATAACATCCCAAACCAACGCCAACCACGCACCCAAACCGTTACCCCCTCCAGGCGCTTGAATACCTTCGGCCAACATAATCCCCGCCACTTCCTTTACTACCGCCTCAACGCGGCCTGCGTACGCAGCGCCACGCAGCTCACCGTTACGAATCCCATTCAAAGCAACCAACGGATTAATCGCCGCATTCACCGCCAGCTTCTGCCATAGCCGACTGCGAATATCATCCACCGCCGTGGCCGCAAGCCCCGCTTGAGTAAGCTGATGGGCTAACTGCTGAGCCAACGCACCGTGGCGATTTTCCAGATCCCCCACAAACGTATGCCCACGCCCCGCATGTACCACGCCATTATCACCGGTTAGATAAGCGCCTGCCGTAGTAGTGGCACACAGCACTGGCCCCGGCCAGAGCTCAGTCAGCCTCGGCTGGGCCAAAAAGCCGTTCTGCCACAGCACCAGTGGAGTAGTGGCAGGAATAATGCCCGCCACACTCTCCAACGCCGCTTCAGCAGCCATCGCCTTGGTGGTGATATGCACAAAAGCAGGCGGCGCTGGCGCCTTGGCTAACAGTTGTGAAGTGGTTATCACGTTTAAGTGCTGGCTACGCGGCTCGCCTTCGGGTGTTGTTATTGTTTGCTGCTCAGGCAGTGCACGCCGGCCGACTAATGTGATGTCAGCTAGGGGGTAGAGCGAATGGGCTAACAAGCGGCCGATAGCGCCAGGGCCGAGAATCCAATGTGAGGTCATTTAGTGCCTACTTAGCAGTAGAGTTGTCGCTCAGCTTATCTTGTTTGCTATGAGGAAATGAAGGCGTTAGAAAGACGGCTAATTGCTAATGACGATACTTAAGATTATCTGCTAGCGTTAGAGCCAAGTGGGTTTGGTGAATTTTAGTGAGGATTTGAGCTAAAAGGCTCGCTAAAGTGGGGGCAGGGTAGAGTCGCGTTGTGCTGTGCTAAATGTCCGCTTTCGACCCAAAGCAGACGTTAGAAGGGATCGGGATGGACCCGCAATCGATTCAAAATGGAGGTTCGACGGTCACTGGTATCAGCGAGCTGAATGGTTCAATATGAAACTTTAGGTACACACGGGCGTCCAGATCCAAACATGTAATTTAAATAAGTAAGAATGCCCAGTCAAAAGTGAACTGAGTCAAGTCAGTCTTTCGTGCATTTTCATTTCTTGAAGGTTAAGTTTGTCCGGCATTTTATGATAAAGACCATAATCTCCCTATCAAGACGCTGGCTTGCCAATACCCTCAATAGCATCGTGTCTTGGCTGGAAAGCAAAGACGGCTCTACCGACATGCAATCGAGGTTTGTGGATCTCGCGCCAACTGATGAGGCAGACAAGTCTGGCGTATATTCCGAAGCGATGCTGTTTGCGATGAACAATGCCAAGGTTTCCAACATTGCCCTAACGGGTCCCTATGGCTCTGGTAAAAGCAGCATCATCCAATCCTTCTTGAAGAAATATCGGCGGCCTGCACTTCATATTTCTCTCGCTGCGTTCGTTCCCGAGGCAGTTTCGGGAGGTGAGAAGGTGAGCCGCCAAGAGATTGAGAGAAGTATCCTGCAGCAGATGCTGTATGGTGCTGACGCAAACAAACTTCCGTTGTCGCGGTTCAAAAGAATTCAGTCACCTGGTGTTGGGGCGGTTTTTAAATCTCTTTACATAATGCTTGGAATTCTGGCGATTTGGTATGTGCTTCATCATCGAGAGGGTATCATCAGCGGCACTTTTTTCATTCCGTTCGCGCTCAGTAATGGAGTCAATCTGGGGATCTTCGCGCTCGCAGCAACATTCCTCTGGGTGACTCTGCATCACTTTTATGTCGCGAGCTTCGGTCTGTCACTCAAGAGCATCTCGTTGAAGGACGTTGAGATAAAGCCTGCGCATGATGATCAGGCGTCCATACTGAACCGTCATCTAGATGAAATAATCTACTTCTTTCAATCAACCAATTACGATCTTGTCATCATTGAAGATATAGATCGATTCAACGATGCTGAGATTTTCGTCACACTGCGCGAAATTAATAGCCTCGTGAACGAGAACGCAGGCGTTAAACGCACCATCAGATTCCTCTACGCCCTGCGCGACGACATGTTTGTCAACACCGATCGAACGAAATTCTTTGAGTTCATCATTCCCGTCATACCGATCATCAATACATCAAACTCGATCGACATGGTCTTGGAGCAGGGAAGGAGGCTTGAGCTCGATGAGCGTCTTGATCGTCAGTTTCTGAGAGAGGTTTCACGATACCTGAACGACCTGAGGTTGATTCAGAACATCTTTAATGAATACGCCATTTATATGGCTAATTTGGAAACTGATGGAGAGAATCTGCTCGACGCCAACAAGCTCCTCGCGATCCTGATCTATAAAAACGTCTACCCAAGGGACTTTGAGCAACTGCACCGCGGCGCGGGGACTCTCGCCGAAATATTAAACCTCCAAGACGAGCTCATTGTGCATGGTGAGGCCACGTATAGGACCGAGATCGCGGAACTTGAAAAGCGGCTTGAACTTGCCGAGCGACAGACGCATTCAGACCTGAGAGAGCTGCAGCAAATCTACGCTATGGCTTTAGTTGAGAAGCTCCCAGCGAATGCTGTCAGAGTGTCTATTGATCGGCAAGCATGGATCACACTTCCTCAACTGGTCGGCCACAATGCGTTCGAGCAATTGATTGAGGCTTCGCGCCTATTCCACCGTAACGCCCAGAATCAACAACAGTCGGTCGATGTTTCCCAATTACAAAGCGAGGTGAACTCCCAGAAATCTTACAAGCAACGTAAGGAGGAGGTCGAAAGCAAGGAGGATGATAATAAGAACAATATCTTGCGCCAAATACGCGACCTAAGATCAAAGATCGCAGCGCTTCGCACGACTAAGCTCAACGAGCTTTTGCGTTTGAACGCCAACCGAGTGCAGGAGCTCTTCGGGAACTTTGGGGAAAACGGAGAGCTTGCTCGTTTTCTGATTCTCGAAGGCCATCTCGACGATACCTACTACCAATACACTTCACTCTTTCACTCAGGCCGTTTGTCACCCAATGACAACAAGTTTCTGATCCAGATACGGGCATTCGTCACGCCTGAGCCGGGCTTTCCGATCGACAATCCAAAGGAGGTCATCGCGGCGATGCGAGATGAAGACTTCCGGCAAAGCTATGTCTTGAACGTCAAGCTTGTCGATAGTCTCCTGGATGACCGGAGCCGTTACCTAGCCCAAACGCAGAAGCTTTTCGAGTTTCTCTCGTCCGACTTCGAGAGCTGCGAGGGCTTTTTCGATGCCTATTACACCAGTGGACGGGATATTGAAGGACTCCTTTCGGGACTAGCCAACGCTTGGAAAGGTCTAATTCCAGCTGTCATTGCAAGCCCTAACAATATCTCCCACGTTACCCAGCTGGTCTCGAACCTACCGGAAAATTTGGTCGAAATGCTCACAAAGAATTTTGAGGAATTACCGGAATTTGTTTCGGCGAACCTTCCAGAAGTTCTGTTGAATTCACCCGATCTAGCACCGGAACGTCTTGCATGCCTCGACTTTGAGATCAAAGACTTGGCTGCTATCAAAGAACACTCTGAAATTGTACATTTCATGTTTGAAGAGGGGCTTTTCGAACTCACGATCCCGAACCTGGAATACGTCTACCAAGTGATTTTGGGAGAGAACGATCTCGAGCCACTACGCGAGAGGAACTTTACGACCATACGTTCGAAAAATAACACAACCTTGATAAAGCGGGTCGAACGCGATTTCGACCGCTATCTACATGATATCCTTTTGGGACTTCAGGATAATTCAAAGGAAGATGTCCCCGCTATTCTTGCCGTTGTTCGCCACGACACGCTTGAACAAGACGATCTTCGGGAATTTCTTGGACGGCAGGCGACCTTGCTTCCAACCATAGAGGATGTGCCTGAGAGACTGCACTCGATGCTGTTCCAGTTAGGTAAGATCGAACCAACTTGGATGAACTGTCTTGATTTTATGGAAAGCGAAAAGTTCGAGGAGGAAAGCCTGGTTGGCTATCTTGATCTAAATGTTATCCGCGCGGTTATCCTGCAACATCCCATACCAAGCGACTCGGATTCACTGAAACTGCGTCAGTTTATCATCAATGCAGGTTGTCTTTCTGATGCCGCTTATAAAGACTATGCAAACGCCCTGCCGAAGTCGTTCAATAACCCACCAAAAGGGCTCGAACCCACCAAGCTTCGAATCCTGATAGGTGAAAGGAAAATCATATTCACTAAGGAGAGTCTCGACGCGCTCGCTGACAAAAGGGATTTGCAGGTACTATTCGTCGCGGCCAACATCGAAACCTATTTAATGGATCCAGAGAATTTTGCACTCGATGATGACTTCCGAGAGGAGCTTCTTCATGCTGAAATTGATAATGTAGCCAAACTCGGGATAGTCAAGTTGATGGACCTAGGAGCGCTAGCGGGGTTTCCCGAACGATCAGCACTTATCGGCCCAATTATTAACAATACCAACGCCAACATACCCGAACTTGATAGTAGTAGTGCTCAAGCCTTGATAACACATTCTAGGCCCATGTCGACGCAAATTTCACTCATCAACAAATATCATTCTCTTATGACGGATGACGAAGTGCGTCATGTCTTAGCTAATCTACCGCCACCATTTTCCGAAATAAAAACTGGGTATAAAATTCCGAGACTGGAGAACAATCCCGATAATCGAGATTTGGTCAGTTGGCTTGATTCAAGAAACATTATTTCGTCATGGAGTGAGGGTGGCTTCTTCAATAACGATATCAGAGTGAATCTTTATAGGAGCTGATAAGTGCCTTTAAAAATTCCGCATCTTCTCGACGTCAGCAGTACTTAGCCTGGAGCGTCACACACCAAACGGCAGCTCTGGGCGGAAACAGGAGTAATGATGCATAAGTGCTATCGACCCAAAGCCGTCTTTCATTTTTGTCTAATACGTCAAAAAATACTTAAGGCTTTCTGTTATCTACCATAGCCTCATGCCTCATAATTCTCGCTTTAAATAAGGAAGACTATGGATTCTTTTTTGCATGCCACCTTAGGTACATTTTTTACGCCACGACTTGAAATGCGCCTGTATGATCGCGCAGTGAAATTTACAGCAGATGCAGCTACGAATGAAAATATTCTTACTTATTTTCATGAGCATGTTCATTTATTTCAGGCGCTATTCACGGGATACGGCCATATTCAATGGAGTAGTCATCGACAAGCGACCGGCTACACTGAAAGGAAGTGGCGCGAGTTATGGCCTGCTATGAATGGCCCGCGCCTACCACTTTCAAATTGCAATAGTAACCTTAAGGTCAACTTCGAGTCCTGGAAGATTTATCAGATTTTCATAGAGCAGAACCAGATAGCCCAAGCCAGATATTTTGTTAATACAACCACAAATTTAATTAGCAGTCTTAATCTACTCACCATTAAATTCGAATGTGAAATCAATCCTATAATTGAAACGAATAGTGAGGAAAGAATACTTTGCACAAAAGATATATTAGAGGGACACGCCCACTACCTAGAGCGCTCCTTTGCCATGGCCATATTATCATTTCCTCAGGCAGAGGCTGAAAGCCGTAGAGGATTAAATGAGATATATACTGTAGCTTTCGATTGGTTCATCAAAGAGTGCGGTGCCGAGCGACGTCATATCTTTCCTGTAATTTGTGATCTCGCACTGCAGACTAGCTGGGATCCGGTTGTTCCACGTAATGAACACGAGTGGCAGTCTGCTAATCCATCGTGGAGATTCTATCTTCTCACCAAAGCTTTAGCGTCTCGTCCTGATTTATCACTGGGAAAACACGATACATGGCAGGATCAATATCTTGATTTCTGCAACTCCCTGACTGATCAATGCAGTTTCCAGCGTCTAGAGGTTGTAATATCCGAGCGCTTGAATGCCCTCAAGTTGCTGGAAAGCAACCCAGGTATTTCCCCCTTGCAGCGTAATATGAAAACAGCGATGGAATACAGGCTTAAGATGCCCTGGCTGACAGTAAATCCGACAGAAAGCGATCGTGAACTTGATTTGCTATTCAAGAAGTTTCGCATTCCTGCCGTTCTTATGGAGGGGCGTTTTCAATCGCAAGCACCATTTAAGGAGGAAATCTCTGTAGAGCTAATTGGAGAGTTACACTTCCAAGCATTCGTCGACCAGCTGCTAGGCAATGCATCTCCTCTAGTTAAAGAATCTAATGAATTGGAATGTGGCTTTGCTAGGTATGATATTCCAAATGGTTGCCCCTTCCAGGTCAGCGGCGATTGTATGGGTCGATTTAATCCTAAGAATGGTCTGCCGGTTCCGTTAAACCTTGATGAAAATGGTGTCGTCCAAGGATGCACTTTCGGCGCCATATTTTTTTCATCGGGTGTCAAAGTTGAGGAACTTGATGTGGATTACAGCAAAAAATTTCCTAAGTTTTTTTGAGCGTAGTGACCACTGTTTGAGTCACCCGCTATGGAGCCTGCAAAATTTTTTGCTTCGATGGCACATTCTGATATCAAGGTTATTTCGGACTGCGATGAGCATTTGGTTGATTGGGTTAAATTTCAAAGGAAGGAAAATCAGCCTAAAATACTTGCTAAGTTTGGAGCGGTCGAGATTTTTCTTTTTCACACTACTGTTCGGGCTCAGCTTTTGCAGAATATGCGTAACTATCAGGGATAAGCTCGTAACTAGGGCCTGCAGTCGACTGGTTTTTCGCTGCCGCTCCAAAGCGGCGGTTGGGTCAAGGCTTTATTCAGAACTAACTGAACATCCGCTTTTGGCCGATACCAGAAGCTAGGCAGAAATCCTGCTTAACTTCTATCCAACCTAAATCCCTTGGCTGTTCATACCTCAGGCAATACCGGTAGCCAAAACGCCAAAGCAACCAGCGTTGCCAATAGCACTGGTGGCGTGATCAGCAAGCCGATTTTCATATACTGGCCCCAGCCAATTTCGTATCCCTTGCCTGCTAGCACGTGTAGCCAGAGCAGGATGGCAAGGCTGCTAATCGGGGTGAACTTGGGTCCCAGGTCGCGAAGGGTCGTGGCTCTCGACAGAATAGTGCTGACCCCGCTGCCAGACGTAGACGCAGCTATATCCAATATGTTCGTGTCGGCATCTGTCATGCGAACGTGCCCGCGCGCTCGCTGCTTGCATATTGTGTAGGCCATAACGTGATAAGGGACCTCATACTGTGGCCTAGTTCGAATAGGCTTCTTCGATGGCAATGGAGACTCAATGATGAAAAAGCATTCTTTTCTAGTGGCTTTGATGGTCAGTACATTGGCCTTGACTGGCTGCACAGGGATCAACGCGGTTTCTAGCGATGCTGCTAGCAATGCGTCTTTGGAGAATACCTACTGGAAACTCGTGACAGTAGGTAAGGAGCAGACTGTGGTTAGCGGCGAGGCGCGCGAAGCGCATCTAGTGTTACATACCGAGGGTGCTCGACTGGCGGGCTCCACTGGCTGTAACAACTTGATGGGGTTGTATGAGCAGAAGGGCGACCAGTTGAGTTTCGGCCAGCTGGCCACCACTAGGATGGCTTGCCCTAGTGAGCTAATGGCACTTGAAAGAAACTTTCTCAATGCTCTCAACGACGTTGCCAGCTGGCAAGTTGTGGGTGAAACGCTGACCCTCGACAATGCACAGGGCGAGGAATTAGCCCGTTTTGAGGCTGTGTATCTCTACTGAACAAATATAGTTTTCGTAATTTGGCATGAGCCTGATGCTTGATCAAATTGACTAAACTTTTTGGGTGGTGTGAAGTTATCAGGCGGGGAAATGATTTGAATAGGCTACGTACGCCTTAAAGATAATCAGTTCGCTCTCGCCTCATCCATTGTTCTAAACCAGTAGCGGTTTAGACATTCGGTTTGAAGCTTACCGTTTAAGCTTTTCATAAAGACATCCTAAGTAGGCTTGTCCGGCTGAATAAAGCCCAGGGACACAGCCATTTCTTTACTGCTGAAAAGGCAGTGGTGTTGCCTAACCTCTGCTTGAGCCAGGTTATTCGGTACCCAACCAGCTTGCTTCTTACTCTACCTGCCCGCGCCGCTATGCCCAGCGCATGACGATCCTTGCAATTCTTGCAGAGCTACTATTCTGAGAGAACGGTTCAAACTGGCAATCAGGGCTCAATAGCCCTTACCCGAACACCGCAGATATAAGCAAGGAGCGCGAAATGGCACTGCATCTGAAAAACTTGGAAAATCAAACGGTGATCATCACCGGCGCAACCATGGGCATCGGCCTGGCAACGGCGCGCATGGCCGCCGAGCAGGGCGCACGCCTGGTTCTGGCAGCACGTGACGAGAATACGTTGCGCGAGCTCTGTGACGAAATCAACCTCGCCGGTGGCGAGGCCGTTTACGTCGCGGTGGATGTCGGCGATAAAGCGCAAGTTCAGAGGATAACGCAAACCGCCATTGATACTTTTGGCGGCTTCGATACCTGGATCAACAATGCCGGCGTATCCCTTTTCGGTAACCTGCTGGATATCGACGAGAAGGATTACCACCGCCTGTTCGACACGACTTACTGGGGCGTCGTGTACGGTTCGCTGGAAGCGGCACGCCACCTGAGCAAGCGCCGCGACGGCTACGCCGGTGCGATCATTAACCTCGGCTCAGTCGCTTCGGATCAAGCCATCCCTTATCAGGGCATGTATTCGGCCGCCAAGCATGCCGTCAAGGGCTTCACCGACGCCCTGCGCATGGAACTCGAACATGCTGGCGCGCCCGTTTCGGTCACGTTGATCAAGCCGGCCAGCATCGCTACGCCCTTCGCCGAACACGCCGGCAACGTTATGGATATGGAACCGACCCTGCCACCACCGCTCTACGAACCCCACATCGTCGCGCGCAGCATCCTTTACTGTGCAGAACACTCCCACCGTGACATGTACGTTGGTGGCGGCGGAAAGCTCATGGCCGCGCTAGGACACTGCGCACCACGGTTGATGGACAAAATCATGTCGGCGAAGATCGTCGGACAGCAGCAGACCAACAAGCCGGAACATCGGAGCCACTTCGCACTGCAAGAGGCGGCCACCGATATGCGCGAACGCGCCCCATACCCCCGCCACGTTTTCAAGACCAGCCTGTACAACAATGCCTCGATGCACCCGGTACTGACCACGGCCGTATTGGCTGGCGCATTGATCGGTGTCGTTGCCCTGGCCGGGCGACATTCAAAGCACTGACGGCCGATAGCGCTTCGCTCATTATGTAGCGCTACTAAGTAAGCGATGGCGTTGCATAGCTGCAGGTGGCTGGGGAGCAACTATAGTGCTGCCTAGCCTCTGCCTGAGGCAGGTTATTCGATGCCTGAACAGTTATCTTCTGGCTCTACCTGCCCGCGCCGTTGCATCCAGCGCATCACTATCCAGCACAGCGCTGCCCAGCTCGCCCCGGCCGTCCAGCCAGCAAGCACATCGGTTGGCCAATGGACACCGAGATAGACACGGCTAATGCCCACTAGCAGCGTCAGCAGTATTGCCAGTATTAAAAGATAAGCCTTCAGCCTCAGCGAGGGCTGTACGCGGATGAGTAGCGCGGCCAGGGTGAGGTAGGTCACGGCTGACATCATTGAGTGGCCGCTGGGAAAACTCGCCGTGTAGACCATGGCTTCATGAGACACGAGGTCTGGGCGAGGGCGGTCAAAGCCCATCTTCATAAAGGTGCTGAGTAGTATGCCGCCGGGCACTGCAATCGAGGCAAAGAGTGCCGCGCGATAGCGTCTGGCGAGTAGCAGGTAACCCAAGACGCCCAACATGATAAATACCAGGACGCCGACACCGCCAAGCGCGGTAAAGTCCCGTCCCATTTCCTCGACCCAGCCCGGCCCGATCGGGTCGCTAAGATCTGCGGGATTGCGAAAGGCGAGCAGCAGGCTCTCATCGATGCTCTGGGTGCCCCCTTCGATGACTTCATCAGCCAGCGCGATGAACCCCCAAATACCGCCGGAAAGTATCGCAATGCCTAGCAGCGTTACTAGTTCGTGGCGGCCAAGCCGAGCCAGCAGGGAAACGCTTTGGCGCCTAACGTGGCCAATTTTTTCATGGTGCTTCATTTGCAACTCCTTTGCTTTTATAAGTCACACGCAATGTCGATCCAGCCGGTTCTGAAGCACTGTCGACCCACTGAAAGTCCAGGAGGGAGAGCACACCGATGGCCATGGGCCAAGTTTGGCGCTACAGGATCAGTCCCTGCGATCGAGGGGCATCGGGGTCGTTCACAAGGTCCCCAGGGCATGGTATCTCCGGAGATTGTACGTTAAGTCACGACGTGGCTCAGCTCGACAGCCCTTCGTGACCAGGCACGAAACCGCCTAGCAGGCGGTCGATTTCCTTGGCAGGCATCGGACGGTAGAAGAAGAACCCCTGGATGAGGTCGCAATGCATTTCGCGAAGCAATGACAGCTGTTCGGCGTTCTCGACGCCCTCGGCCACCACCTCCAATCCCAACCGATGACCGATGAAGATGGCGCCCTCCATGATGGCCCTATCCTTCGGCTGTGTGGGAGCATCGTGGATAAAGGAGCGATCGATCTTCAGGGCGGTGACTGGAAAGTGCTTTAGATAGTTCAGGGAGGAATAGCCGGTCCCGAAGTCGTCGATAGCAATGCGAATACCGCGATGATAAAGGCGCCGCAGGTCCTCGAGGACGGTCTCGTCGGCTTCGATCAGGATATTTTCGGTCAATTCGATGCCGATATCCCGCGGACCTAAGCCGTGACGCCGCAGCGAGTCCTCGAAGCTCTTGAGGGCATCGGGACGCACCAGTTGACGACCTGAGATATTGATGTCGATGCGGTGCTCATGAAATCCCTTGGCACGCCATTCCACCTGCTGGCGGCAAACCTCTTCAATGACCCAGTCGCCCAGACGATGGATCACACCGGAACGCTCGGCCAGCGGGATAAACTCGGCAGGCAAGATCGGCGGGCCCTCGGCAGGCTCCCAGCGTATCAAGGCCTCGAGATTCTCTATTCGCCCACTGGCCGCCGAGACCTGGGGCTGGTAGTGGAGGGAGAATTCACCGTTATCCAGGGCTTCCTCGATTCGCGCCGAGAGATAGTGCTGGCGAACCAGCTCATCATGGAGCTTCTGTTGGAAGAAACGTATAGCACCCCGACCATCCAGCTTGGCACGATTCTTGGCAACATCGGCATTACGGATCAATTCGCGTGACGATTCACCATTCTCGGGAAAAAGCGCCACACCCAGGCAGGCCGTAACCTGGCGCTCCCGACCGTCCAGGACGAAAGGTTCCCGAAAGACATTCTGGACATGACGAACGACCCGTCTGATATCGGGGTCCAAGTAGACGCCAGGAAAGGCCAGCACGAACTCATCGCTAGAGACACGGGACACCAGGTCGGTGACTCGCTGGCACTCTCTCAGTCGCCGAGTCAGCTCAATGAGCAGGCGATCGCCCTGATCATAACCAAGGGCATCATTGATCTCGACGAAGTGATCGATGTCCAGGTAGATGGTTGCCAGGCCATTGCCCTGGCGCCGGCAGGAATCCAACAGGCTGTCAAGGTCGACCTCGAAGGTCTGGCGGTTAGGGAGATGGGTGAGCCTGTCGAAACGGGTGGCGAATTCCAGGTCACGGTGGGCGCGCTTTTGGTCGGAAAGATCGACGTCCACGCAGAACATCAAGGGTGAGTCGGTATGCTCATTGAGCATCAGATGCTGCGAAAAGACCGATACCAGTTCGCCGGTTTTGTGCTTGAGCTCGAGTTCATCGGCGGGTATATCGACCCCTTCTTTGACCCAGGCACCATGCGCCTGGATCACCTCGTCACGCATGAAGTCAGGAATGATCAGATCTTCCAGTAATTGTCCCTGGGCTTCCTCAGCGGTATAGCCATAGAGACGAGTGCTACCCTCATTCCAGTAAATCACTCGCCGATGGCGATCATAACCCTGAACCGCCACCTTCGGCAGACTCTCCAGCAGGGCGCGGAATCGCTGCTCACTCTCAAGATATTGGCGGCGTACTAACTCGACTTCTTCCCTGCCAGCATCATGCGAATCGATGCCATCAGTTGAAGGCGTCTTTGACACCTTCAACACGAGCGCACCGGAAAACTCCCTGCGGTTCTCCTTCAGGCGTTTCGAATCTTTGTGATGTCGGGAATCGCTGGCAGTCATGGGATCCACTAAAAGAAAAACACTGTCAAGTGCCGTTATAATGGCAACAATAGGCGCTTTTTTGTAATTATCCTATACCTATTTGTATGAGATAACTTATATATCCGCCATTAACAGTCTGATCCTGTTTTCAAATAAACAACTCTTTTCTGTTACATTTCTTGACATGTCGTTACGAATAATTTCACTTAACTCCTGTTGACCACGTGTATACACCGGCAGCACCGGGCAATTCCGCCCAGTTAACAGGAGAATACCTTTATGAAACTCGATACTCTCAAGCACGGTTTCGACCTCACCTCTATGCCTGTCGATTCACTCGCCGATTATTGGAATCCGGGTGTGGCCGAGGCGCTGAGGCATCAGGATTGGGCAAAAACCGATATTCGGGATCGAATCGATCTGACCGCCTGGCAGGAGTTTACCGCTGACCTGCCGCGCGATCCCTATGTCAACCAGCGGTGGAAGCGGATGTCCTGGCTCGCCCTGAATGATCAGGGCAATGTCGAGGATATGGGCCAATGCCCCATGGCCCAGGGGGGAGCCTTCAACGATGCGGAAAGCATGGCGGATCGTCTGCGGTACTATGATCCGCTGACTCGGGAATTCATGGCACGCCCCGATGTGAAGGCCTTCGTTCGCGCCTGGGCAAGGCTGTGGAGTATCGGTGCGCACGAACCCATTTTGATGCAGATCACCGGGGTTCGCGGAGAAGGCAGCATCGATCCCCTTCAGGGACAGGGAATTCATGCCGATGGCTGCAAGGCCCTGAGCATTCTGGCCATCAATCGGGAAAACGTGGCCGGGGGTGAAAACCACCTCTACGCAGACAAGGCTGGCACGCAACCCTTGGTCGATATCACCCTGGATCCGGGTGATATCCTT
Source organism: Vreelandella zhanjiangensis DSM 21076 (assembly GCF_000377665.1). GTDB lineage: Bacteria > Pseudomonadota > Gammaproteobacteria > Pseudomonadales > Halomonadaceae > Vreelandella > Vreelandella zhanjiangensis. The sequence goes on from NZ_KB898646.1 coordinate 539,258, forward strand.
CATCTGAGCGATGACCGGCTGTACCACAGTGTCGACGGGATCGAACAGCTCGACAGCGAGGCACCCTTTGAGCGGTTCATCATCATCATCAACAGCCGCTTCGTGGACGACTTTCAGAACCGGATGTTGCGTCGCCACTTCCCGGAAGCGGTCCTCAATGAGAGCTACTAACACTCTTGGTAAATTGAGAACCTAGCAACACCAACGCCCCCGGAACTCCGGGGGCGTCTTGGTAGTGCGCCTAGCCGAACAGAAAGCGGATACGAGGCGTCGAGACGGTTCCGGCGTCGTTATCGAGGACGAGAGCCGAGCCTGCCCCGCTCATGGAGGCTGTCTCGTCGATGAAGGCCCACGTCACTGCCGGGCACCGCTGGGTGGTTGACCTCGATCTGGAAGTCTTCTTCCATCCAACCGAAATCCCTATACAGTTCACCCCGCCGACAACACCGGCAACCAAAGCGCCAAAGCGATCAGCGTCGCCATCAGCACCGGCGGCGTAATCAGTAGGCCAATTTTCATATACTGGCCCCAGCCAATTTTGTAGCCCTTGCCCGCGAGTACGTGTAGCCAAAGCAGAGTGGCTAGGCTGCCAATTGGGGTGAACTTGGGTCCTAGGTCATTACCAATCACGTTCGCGTAAATCATCAATTCCTGCGTTACCGCGGGCACGTTCGCTTGGTCGATCGCCAGCGCACCGACCAGTGTCGAGGGTAGATTATTCATTACCGAGGCGACGATCGCGGATAGAAAGCCGGTGCCTAGTGTGGCGATAAAGTCGCCCTGTTGCGCCAGCCACTCAAGCGCCAACGCGCCATAATTGGTCAGCCCTGCATTGCCTAGCCCGTAGACGACGAGATACATGCCGATTGAGAACAGCACTATCTGCCAGGGGGCGCCGCGTAGCGCATCCGATACGGAGACGATGGCCCCGCGGCCCGCTTGCCACCAGCGCCCGGCAATTGCCATCAGCAGCACGGCGGCTGTTCCCGTCACAAACGCGATGGGAATGCCTAGCGGGGCGGTCACGAAGTAGGCGATAAGCAGCATCGTCAGCAGCGGAAACGCCGCTCTAAATACCAGCGGGTCCTTTATGGCCGAGCGCGGTGGGTCGAGGTTCTCGACAGAATAGTGTTTCGGGATTCGGCGGCCAAACGCTATCCAGAGCACGACCAGTGTGGCCGTTATAGACACCAGGTTCACCGGCACCATGACCGCTGCATAGCGATCAAAGCCAATATCAAAGTAGTTAGCGCTGACGATATTAACGAGGTTAGAGATCACCAAAGGCAGGCTTGCGGTATCCGCGATAAACCCCGTTGCGATGATGAAGGCCAGCGCCGCAGGTGGCTCAAAGTTTAGGCGCAGCAGAATAGCGATCACAATGGGCGTCAGCAGTAGGGCGGCACCGTCATTCGCGAAGAAAGCGGCAATGATAGCGCCGAGTATGACGACCAGCGGGAAAAGTAGATGCCCGCGCCCATTACCCCAGCGCGCCACATGCAGCGCTGCCCAGGCGAAGAACCCCGCCTCATCTAAAATCAGCGAAATAATGATCAGAGCAACGAAGGTAAACGTGGCATCCCAGACGATGCCCCACACCACGCCGATATCAGCCAAATGCACCACACCCACGAGCAGTGCCACTAAAGCGCCGCCCAGTGCGCTCCACCCGATACCCAAACCTTTAGGCTGCCAGATCACCAGAACCAGGGTGACGACAAAAATGGCTAGTGCCAACATGAAATGACCTTACGTCAGTGAGTGTTTTGGTTAACGCGGCGAGAGAGTTCTTCAGCGCTCTCGACACGCTCTGAATAGCGATCGGTAAGATAAGCGGATCTATCTCGCGTCAGCCAAGTGAATTTCACAAGTTCCTCACACACATCAACGAGACGCATATAGAGAGGTGAAGGCTTCATGCGCCCGGCATCGTCAAATTCGGTGAACGCTTTGGGGACAGAGGATTGGTTAGGGATGGTAATCATGCGCATCCAGCGGCCTAGGATTCGCATCTGGTTGACGGCGTTAAAGCTTTGGCTTCCGCCAGACACTTCCATCACCGCCAGCGTTTTGCCCTGAGTAGGGCGAACACCGCCCAGCGATAGCGGTATCCAGTCGATTTGCGTTTTCATAATGCCCGTCATCGCCCCATGGCGTTCGGGGCTGACCCAGAGCATGCCTTCGGACCATTGAGCAAGTTCGCGCAGCTCTTTTACCTTCGGATGGTCGGCTTCTGAGTCGTCTGGCAGCGGTAAGCCCGAAGGATTAAAGGTGCGAACTTCACAGCCGTACCAGCGTAGCAACCGCGCCGCTTCTTCGGACGCCAGGCGTGAAAAAGAGCGTTCGCGCAGAGAACCATAAAGCACCAGAATTCTGGGTGGGTGACGCGGCGCATCTGGTCTGGTCAATGCGTCCACGTCTATTGGCTGTAGCTCATGAGGGGCGATGTTGGGCAGATCATCAAAACTGACAGGTTCGCTCATTGGTGACCGCCCTTAAAATGCACGACATCACCATCTTCCTTGGTAAACGTGGTTACTGGGTTGGCCAACAACTCGAGTACAAGCTCTGATGGCCGGCACAGGCGCGCGCCTTTATCGGTTACCACAATGGGGCGATTGATCAGGATGGGGTGCGCGATCATGGCGTCTATCAGTTGATCATCGCTTAACGCTGGATCATCGAGATTGAGCTCTTCAAAGGGCGTGCCCTTACGGCGCAGTAGCTCTCTAGGGGAAATTGTCATCATCGAAATCAGCTCCACCAGCCGCTCTCGGCTAGGGGGTGTCTTCAGGTATTCGATCACTTGGGGTGCCTCACCTGACGCTTCGATGATGGCTAGCGTATTGCGCGAGGTGCCGCAGGCAGGGTTATGGTAAATCGTCGTTTTCAAAAGGATTATTCCTTCTCTGTATCAAGAGAGCAGTCAGTGAAGGCCGTGAACAGCGGCTCGCAAACCTCGGGGTGGCCTGCACAACAATCGCGAATCAAAAAGCTGAGGGTTTGCTGCATATGTTCTAGATTGGCGCGATAAATAATCGAGCGACTCTGCCGATGAGAATTGACCCATCCCGCTCGTGCAAGCACTGAAAGATGCGTCGACATCGTGTTATGAGGCACAGCTAACTGACGTGCGATTTCCCCAGCAGGCAAGCCTTCGGGCTCATGACGTACCAAAAGCCTGAAGGCTTCGAGACGCGTTTCCTGAGAAAGGGCGCTAAAACTGGCGGTAACGTTTTTTATTTCCATATGTCGAGTATTATGGACATATCCAAAAATAACAATCAAATTCTCTTTTATGTGTTGCCTGGAATGTTAAATATAAGCGTTGATCGTCAGGCGTTGTCGCTGAAGGTCTTGCGCTAACTAATCCCATGGACCGCTTCTTATAAAGGCGGCCTGCTGCTTTCTATCAGTGTATTGGCTTCTATCTAACGCTTTATTGCCAGAGCACAAACGCACTGAGGAGCCCCAGACAATTAGGCTTATCGAGCTGCTTTTTTATATAGCCATTTTTCAAATATCCCGGGCAAGAGTGGCTTAGCGATAAAATAGCCTTGGCCCTCGTCGCAGCCTAGCTCCATAAGGCGGTGGTAGGAGGTATCGTTTTCTATTCCTTCGGCCACCACGCGGTAGCCCAGGTCATGGGCCATTGAGATCATGGAATTAACCAGCGTCTCGGTGCGCGCGTCCTCACCAAGCTCGGTGATAAAGCGGCGATCTATTTTTACGGTGTGGGCAGGAATCTCATGCAGATAGGAGAGGCTACTATAGCCGGTACCAAAATCGTCGATTGCGATCCGTAGGCCTGCTGCGGTTAGCGCTTTTAACTGGTTACTCGCCACTTCCCCCTGGCTAATCATGGCGCTTTCGGTAAGCTCCACTTCTATAGCGGTGCTCGGTAGCCCCATATGCGCCATTTCATCCAGGAGCCGTCTGGCAAAATCCTCTTCCTCAAGATTGGTTGCTGATACATTGACCGAAATCTGAAGTGTTTTCCCAGCCCGATGCCAAGCTGCCGCTTGTCGAATGGCATGACGCAACACCCACTGCGTTAGCGGTTTTATCATGGGCGTATTTTCGATCAATGGAATAAATTCGCCAGGCGATACCTCACCCAGGGTAGGGTGTTTCCAACGCAATAACGCTTCCGCCCCTAAGCACTCTCCGTTCGCAAGCGAGACTCGTGGCTGGAACACTAGATAAAGCTCATTCCCGCTTTCAAGTGCCGGGCCGATGTCGCCCTGTAGGGTAAAGCATCGTTGGTAATGGGCATCCAGATCCCATGAAAAGAGCCCAGCACCTTTTCCTGCCTGACGGGCATCCAGGCAAGCGGCATGAGCGGTTCGCAAGACATCTTCGGCCGTGACTTCGCTCAGACAAAAATGAGCGATGCCCACGGTAGGGCGTACCAATACAGGTATGGCTCGGGTGGTTTCGAGCACGAGAAGCGCTTGGCGTAAACGAGTTGCTTCTTTCAGCAAGTTGGTATCACTCGTTTGGTCCACCAAGTGCACAAATCGACATCCGCCCAGGTCATAGAGCTTCGATTTCGAACTGATAGCCTGCTGCAGGCAACGAGCGGTAATACGTGCCAATTCATCTAGAAAAACGGGGCCCATGGTACGGTGAAGGGTACTTAATTCGCTGGCGTCGACTACCTCGGTAAACAAGGCAACTCTTTGTCCGTTCGGGGCATCTCGCTGCATGTCCTGCAAGTCTTCGGCAAACTGATGACGGTTGGAAAGGCCCGTCAATGGGTCGATCCGGCCGAAAGCATGCTGCAATTCAATCTGTGCCATGACCATGGCGGCCAGATCGTAAAGCGTCGCCTGTTCTTGTTCAGACACCTCACGTGGATGAGTGCCCAGAACGCACATCGCGCCCAATGTATGACCCTCTCGTGTGACTAACGGTGCGCCCGCGTAGAAACGAATGCCCGAGTTCGCTAAATAGCTGTTCCGGTAGCAGTCCGAGGCGAGAAGATCCGGGATGATAAGGAGTTGAGAGGAGTCACAGACATCAGCGCAAGGGGCCGTTTCACGCGGTATTTCCCAATGATCAACGCCTACTCTAGACTTAAACCACTGACGATTCTCATCAGTAAGCGATACGGCTGCGATCGGCAAACCGAAAAGCTGACTGGCCATCCGTGTGATCCGGTCAAAGCTTTCACTGGGCGAGGTGTCCAGCAGATTTAGCTGTCGGAGTGCGAACAAACGATTCTGTTCCTGGGTACTCATTATAAGTTGTATTACCCTGTGGGAAATGTTGATCCTTTGAGTAATGATTATACTAGTCAAATGTAGATATTGTTGATTAATGAAATACATTTCTTATGCTTTTTACATCAAAGGCAGGTGAATAGCTCTGATATCGTGAGCTGCAGGATTTATCCATTAAGCTGGGTCAGAAGGTATTCTACGTGTTGAGCCCTGAGCCCTGAGCCCTGAGCACGGCGGAGCTCAATGGACGCTTGATGACTCTTAGGTCTCCTTCACGAATGTCTCCTCTAAAAGCCCGCTTTTGGCCGAATACTCATAATCAGCCTATCCTGAAAAGTAGCAACCGATACGAAAGTGACCTGTCCGAAATGTAATCAGCATGATCATTTATTCCATGTGATTAGCCAGATTAGCAGCATTGCTTGTGGTTAATTTTTTGACTTAGCTTAAGGTTGGGGATATGGAACAGATATATAATTTATTTGCGGGTATACCATTATGGATTGTTTCAGCTTTAATCTTGGCTGGGTTTGGTATCGCTTGTTGGGCTAAATGGAAATTGATAAATAATAGGCGTAAAGCGACTAGCTTTGAGGCAAGTTCTAGTAGTTCTGAAGTCAAAATATCACTTGAAAAAATCGAGGTTTATGTAGGTGTTGCCGCTGGAATAATTGGGAGTATCAGCGGGTTAATTCAAATAGGTGTTTTCTTTGGTTGGTGGCCAAAGGTGTTGGGATAAAATGAACCGTGGGTTTTGCTAGAAGTAAGCTCCGGTAGATCGCGTCATTAGTCACCGGAGCCTAAAATCATGACATTCTTTCATTCACATTTCTTTGACCAAACCCAAGCGCTACTTTAAAACTCTCTAAAAGTAGCGATGACCAACTAAGCCGCGCTTGTCAGCCCTAATTTCTTTCTACAGTTAAGAGTTAAAATAGCTTAAGAGTTGCAAATTGCGGTATTGGATCATGATCGCCTGTTTGTGGCATATGAAAATGATCGGCATCTTGGGCTTGGCAGTGTTGATGAACGCGATGAACGGCGGCGCCTTAAAGCTTGTTGCACGATTCCTGAACCCTAAGTGGAACCACCGATGCCTATACGTTACCTGTTACGCCTGCTGGTCGTAGTGCAGCTGGTATTTTTGGCAGGCTGTGATGAGACGCCGACAGGGCGCTCTCAACTGGCGCTGGTGCCTCATAACATGATGGCGCAAATGGGCGAAGATGCTTTCGAGCAGCTAATAAACAACCAGCCGATATCACGCGATACGGCCGTTAATGGATTGGTGCAGTGCGTGGCTCAACAGGTGGTCGCCGCCGCTGAAGCAAGCTATCCCGACCTCGATTTTCCTGAAGCCTGGGAAGTCGTCGTGTTTGAAGAGCCTTCACCCAATGCTTTCGCGCTGCCGGGTGGGCGCATTGGTGTACATAGCGGTTTATTGGATGTGGCCGAGACGCCCGCCCAGTTGGCGGCGGTGATCGGACACGAGGTAAGCCATGTGCTGGCTGACCATGGCAATGAACGGCTTACCCAACAGCTAGGCATCAAAGCCGTACTGATGCTGGTGGGATTGATGGGAGAAGGCGATATGGGGCATCAACAATTGATGCAGGCGCTGGGCATCGGTGCTCAACTTGGCATTAGTCTGCCGTTTAGCCGCACCCATGAGGAAGAGGCCGATTTGATGGGATTAGCCATCATGGCTCGTGCCGGGTTCGATCCGCAACACAGTGTGGTGCTTTGGCGCAACATGGCCGCGGCTGGAAGTGGCCAGCCGCCTGAATTTTTGTCTACTCACCCCGCCCACGCCTCTCGTATCAATGCATTACAACAAGGTTTGGAAGAAGCTACAGCTATCTATCAAACGGTCACTCCTGCTGACTGTTGAAGCTAGTCGAAGGCCAGCCAAACAAGATTGATACCGCTTGGAGAAATTTTGGCAGCTTGCTGCCTATTAATGCGCTAATATATATTCCATATACGTTTCATATATGAAAAGGCATTTCATGGGCATCGTAAAAATCAACGATCACCTACACGAAGACATTCGTAAAGCCAGTTCAGTCATGGTGCGCTCGATCAATGCGCAGGCGGAATATTGGATTAAGGTAGGCATGCTGGCCGAAGCCAACCCGGGCATGACCTTCTCTGACATCATGCGCGAGCAGATGAAGCAGGCGGACATTGAGGTAAGGAAGGTGATCGGTGGCTAACGTAGTACTCAAAAATGAACAAGAGCTGACGTTGATGCGCGAAGCCGGGCGTTTGCTCGCGTCTGTATTCAGCTATCTCGATGCACTGATCGTGCCGGGTGCTACCACCATGCAGATCAATGATTGGGCCGAGCGCTATATCGTTGATGAGTTAAAAGCTCGCCCCGCCAGCAAAGGGCAATATGACTATCAATATGTGCTGAATGCGTCTGTGAATCATGTGGTGTGTCATGGCGTTCCTTCTGAAGCGCAGGCGCTTAAATCCGGCGATATTGTTAACGTCGATATCACACTTGAGAAGAATGGGTTTATTGCCGATTCAAGTAAGATGTACCTAGTGGGCGATGTAAAACCCATCGCAAAACGCTTGGTCGATAAAACCTATGAGGCCATGTGGGAAGGCATCCGCACCGTTAAGCCGGGCGCAACGCTTGGCGATGTAGGCCACGCAATTCAGCGGCATGCGGAACAGAACGGCTACTCGGTAGTGCGTGACTACTGTGGCCACGGCATTGGCCGCGAAATGCATGAAGAGCCCGAAGTGCTGCATTACGGCAAGCCGGGTAAAGGGCTGGTATTAAAACAAGGCATGGTGTTTACCATTGAGCCCATGATTAACCAGGGCAAAGCCAAGATAAAAACCAAGAAAGATGGCTGGACGGTAGTGACCAGCGACAAGACATTATCCGCGCAGTGGGAGCATACGGTTGCGGTTACTGCAGAGGGTGTCGAGGTGCTGACGCTGCGTGATGAAGAATGCTCCATGCTGAATATTGATCTTAATTAATTTATATAAATCAAAATTTTATTTGTGTATTATTGTTTTATTTACTGGTTAATAGCAGGTTTTGTAAGAACCTGCTATTAGTTAAAGTATAATTTTAGTTAAAGCTTACCGACTCCAGTCTGTCCAACGATTCCCCATACTGATATGTGAAAGGACGACCATAGGTGGCTGCCAAATTGGTACATCTCTTTTCGAGTCCTGACATGCTGTATTGGTTTACGGAACCGTATTCATGGCGTATTGCTCCTATTGATCCAAAATCAATCTCTAACAGTTGTCTAGTGTCTGTTCCTTCATAGAGCGCTCTAACTGGGTTGACATACTCGTCTCGAACATTGATGAACATAGCTACTTCATCGTTTTCGAAAGCTTCCTGGAGTATCTGGTTATTGGTCGTAATATCGACAGGGATTCCTCTTGACGTATTACTTACATGTAATTTTCTGACGAATATTTGATAAAAATCTTCTTCGGTCTCACCGCCGAGTGTTAATTGTCGAAATGGAAGCTTTGGCTCGACTAGCATGGCCATACTACAACTTGCATGGCTTTCAACCGTTTCACTTCCAGATAAAACGGCGTTAGCACCGTCAAGAAGGCTGTAATCTGTCAGGATTACTGGTTCTTCGATCTCTAGCGTAACAACATATTCTTGTGCTAATGCCTCAATCTCTTCTCTCTCTTCTGACGATATTCTACTCATTTTATCAGGCAGAAGATTAAAGGTTACTTTCAGAGCAGTTTCTTTATTATCAACGATTGATTGTAGATGCTCTTTTAGTGAGGCGATTAAGCTATCATCAGGGCCGCCAAAGAACGGAACTTTGAGCACAATCGAACGCCGAGCTCGTGTGCTGCTTGTTATCTTGATATCTTCTGGATCAATACCATGTTCGGATATTAGTGCGTTTAACTCATTGTGGTAGGCTTGAATGAGTGTATCGTTTGAGTTGTCAATAACATGATGATCGAACGTTAATGTGGCAAGCTCATTGTTACAGCCAACAAGCAAAAGCGATAATGGTATCCAGAGGGAGTTATGTGATAGGCGCATAATGGCATCTTTGTGGAGAATTTCGTTTGATAGATCATTGTAATTTAATTTTAATTATCTTTTAAGTAATGATTTGATTATTTCGAATATTTTTAATACTAACGCTTATCTAAGCCTAATCTAGGTTGATTGACTTTGTTAAATTAGACTAGGAACCAGGATTCCTAATATTCGTATTCTGTCAGCTCTCAAAAGTCCTACACGCTAGTGCAGGGGATAGTGTCTTTATTTTTTCTGCTCTTCAGATTAGGGGGTTACACCTATAGCGCGCTCCAGCTTAATTATTCTAAGATGACGGTAAGGAGTCTCGATATGGTTAGCTATGCTAAATTTCATCATAGAAAAGATTCGTTTAATAATTTTTGTAAGGACATTTCATGTCTAACGATGAGTCATCGCTACTCAAGCTGCATGTAACGCTGGTGGAGAAAATCAACTTTGCCTGCCATCAAAGCGCATTTGCGGTGCTGCGCGACTTGCAGCTCGAAAATCTTGATAAAGAACATGAAAGTGTAGATCTTACCGTCACGCTTGAAGCCTCGCCTGCTTTCTTGAAGCAGAAAACCTGGAAAATTGATCGATTAGCCGCGGGTAGCCTGCTGGAGTTAAAGGATCGAGACCTGGAGTTAGACGGCGGTTTTCTGTTGGGATTAACGGAATCCATGCGCGGGACGGTGACCCTAAGTGTTCGCCAAGGGGAGATGATTCAGGCAACGCATGAAGTGCCCGTAGAATTGCTGGCGTGTAATGAGTGGGGCGGGGCCTCCTATATGCCAGAGCTGTTGGCGGCGTTTTGCACACCCAACGATCCCGCGGTGGACCGGCTACTAGGCCAAGCTAGCCAGATATTGCGCAAAGCGGGTAAGCCTGACGAGATCGATGGTTATCAATCCAACAGCCGTGAGCAGGTATGGCTCATGGCTTCGGCCATTTACACTGCCATCATAAGAATGCAGCTGGGCTATGCGTTTCCACCCTCCAGCTTCGAAAAAAATGGTCAAAAGATTCGTCTGCCCCATCAGATTGAAAGCGCCAAGGTCGCGACCTGTCTGGACACTACCTTGCTATTTGCAGCCGCCCTGGAACAGGCTCAGCTGAATCCGCTGATCGTACTGACGAAAGGGCATGCGCTGGTAGGGCTCTGGTTGGAAAAAGAAGACCTTTCGAGCGTAGTAGTGGATGAAGCAGAAACTCTTCGCCAGCGTATTCCACTTCAAGAACTCATTCTGATCGAGACTACCTTTACCACTCAGCATCCTGCTCCACCTTTTTCCAAAGCGGTCGAAGCTGGAAATAAACAGGTTTCATTGGAGAAGGATCACGAATTTGACGCTGTGGTGGATATTCGTCGAGCGCGAGCCCACCGTATCAACCCCATCAGCTTGACGGCTCATTCAGAGCGGTCTTTTGAAGCGGACGATACGGCTGCCGTTTTCGAACCAGTCTTGGAAGAAGCCCCCCACCTGCCGGCAGCTACTGTATACATGGAGCAGGGGCTGTTTGAAGACACGCCAGGTGGCCGTTTGGAGCGCTGGCAACGTAAGCTGCTGGACCTTTCAGCGCGCAACCCGCTGCTTAACCAGAAACCCAGTAAAAGTAACCTGCAACTGGTATGCGGCGATCCCGGTGCACTGGAAGATGTCTTAGCCACGGGCGCGCGTATTGCCATTGCCCCTTTTCCAAGACTTCAGTCCGAAGGTCAGGATGAAGCTATTCATCGCCAGCGAACAGGCGAAGAGCTCAAGGATGTTTACTCCCGTGATGCGCTTGCCAAAAGGCAAGTGTTGGTAAATCTCACCAAGGAGGAACTGGAAAGACGAACAATAGAAATTTACCGCAAGGCACAAACTTCACTCAAGGAGGGCGGTTCCAACACCTTGTTCTTGGCAGTTGGTTTTCTGTTATGGAAGCCTGCTGATAAAGACAACCGCCGCTACCGCGCGCCGCTGATCCTGCTGCCGGTGTCCCTGGAGCGAAAGTCAGTACGCAGTGGCGTAAAGATAGTTGCCAGTGATGACGAGCCCCGTTTCAATACAACACTATTAGAATTATTAAAAAAGGATTTTGGTGTTGAAATTAAAGGATTATCTGGTGTTCTGCCAGAAGATGAAAGCGGCATCGATGTAGGCTATATCTGGAATCTGGTGCGCCACTCCATTAAAGAAGTGCCTGGGTTTGAGGTAGTGGAAGAGGTTGTGCTTGGGCATTTTTCCTTTGCCAAGTATCTAATGTGGAAAGATTTGACGGACCGCTCCGAGGCCTTAAAAGAAAGCCCGGTAGTGCAGCATCTTCTGGATAGCCCGCGCGAACCCTATGGAAGCGATATTCGTTTTGTAGAAGCAAGGGAGATTGACCGGGAATATACTCCTGCGGATTTATTGACACCCCTTCCCGTGGATTCATCTCAGATGTCGGCTATTGCCACCGCTGACCGAGGTAAAGATTTTGTCATCATCGGGCCGCCGGGTACCGGGAAAAGTCAGACCATCGGCAATCTCATTGCTCATATGTTGGGTAAAGGGAAGAAGGTACTTTTCGTATCTGAAAAGACGGCTGCATTGGACGTTGTGCATCGCCGCTTGCGTGAAGTCGGTCTCGGCCAATTTTGCCTGGAGTTACACTCCAACAAGGCAAAAAAGGCAGATGTATTGGACCAATTACGCACTGCCTGGAATAGTGTTTCCAAGGCATCAGCAAGTGACTGGAAGGCAGAGGGCGAACGATTAAGGGCGTTGCGTGACCGCTTGAATGGGGTAGTAAATACCTTGCATATGCGCCGCCGTAACGGGCTGACAGCGCACTATGCGATGGGCATTAAAATTCGTGATGCAGATTTTGCCGCCAAGGTAAAACTGCGTTGGGCCAATAGCGATGTTCACGATGAGCAACAGCTGGCACAGTTACGCGAATTGGCCGCGCTGTTGGCTGTGCAGGCCAAGGCGGTTGGCAGCTTGGTGGATCACCCCCTAAGTCTTGTTACGCATCACGAGTGGCGGCCTCAGTGGCAAGAAGAGGTGGTCAGCGTCGCCAGACAGCTTCAGGCCAGTGCTGACAAAATGGCTCAAGAAGTGGTAGCGCTGGATAAAGCACTGGGGATCGAACTTGAGGCGGTAAACCTGGCCAAGCTTTCGGCGCTGTCGGAATGTGGTCAGGTATTGCTGGATGCTTACCGTCAACCAGCTTCATTCGCTCTGGAACCTGACGCGCCTGACCGGCTTGATGCGTTGGAAGAAGCAGTCACCCAGCTCAAAAACTATATCGCTACTCAGGCCAAATTAAGCTGTAACTATGCGCCGCTGGCGTGGCAAGCGCTGGATGCCGCTGTGCTTGGCCCGAACTGGGCGGCAGCCAGCGAAACATGGTGGCCGAAACGATGGTTTGCCAAGCGCGCCATCGTAAAGCAAATGCGTGCAGGTGGCGCGCTTGGCACTCCAGACCCGGACAATGACATTCCCTTGCTCATGCAACTGCGCGAAACGGGCGGCCAGATTGATCGTTTGGATGGTGTGTTAAAAGGGCTACGTGGTTGGGATACGTATAACTCTGACCCTGAGGTCATGGCCTCCTTGAAGCTATTGGGGGCTCGCGCCCGTAGTGCGGTCGGCAAACTGGCGGATGATGCCGAGTCGCTGGCGGTACTGCGCGGCAAAATCCGTACGTTGCTATACGATGCCAACGACCTGCTGGCGCCGGAAGCCCCCTTAGGGCGCGTTATCAATGATTTTCAAACGACGTTCGAAGCGTTTACGGCATTAAAAATTCAGTTTGAAGGGTTGATTGGCTCTACACTGGACGAGCATCTAGATGCTCAAGCGCCAGCCTTGGAGACATTAAGCGTTCATTGCCAGCGGATTATCGATAACCACATTTCGCTGAAAGGTTGGTGTGCCTGGATGCGGCGCCGTTCCGAAGCGCTGGACTGCCAGCTTGGCCCTCTGGTCGAGGGTATTGAGCAAGGCCGCGTTGCGGCAGATGAGATTGAGAATGTCTTTGAGGCTGCCTACTGCGCCTGGTGGTCAGCAGCAGTGATTGGCGAAGATGACGTGCTACGAACTTTCTCATCGCCAGAGCACCAGGCCACGATTCAGAATTTCCGCGAGTTGGACACCCACTTCAGCACACTGACCGCCCAATATATTGCCGCCAACTTGTCTGGAGAGATACCTGGTCAGGATGACATTCAGAAAAGCTCATCCTGGGGCGTTTTACGTCACGAGTTGCAGAAAAAAATGCGTCACAAGCCGGTGCGGGAAATGATGGAAACCATTCCCGATGCAATTACCACGCTGGCGCCTTGCTTAATGATGTCACCGCTATCCATCGCTCAGTTCCTTTCTCCTGGACAGGCGTTATTTGACGTGGTGATTTTTGATGAAGCCTCGCAGATTACCGTTTGGGATGCGGTTGGTTCACTGGCGCGTGGTAAGCAGGTCATTGTAGCGGGCGACCCCAAGCAGATGCCTCCGACCAACTTTTTCGGCCGCTCAGATGACGACCCAGATGGTGATGTCGATGGAGAGGGAGATCTCGAAAGTATTCTAGACGAGCTGATGGGGGCCAGTATTCCTCAGCAGGTACTCAACCTGCACTATCGTTCCCGCCGTGAAAGCCTGATTGCATTCTCCAACAACCGCTACTATGACAACTCGCTGGTGACTTTTCCGGCCCCGGTACATCCTGACAAGGGCGTTTCTCTGGTGCGGCCAGAAGGGTTCTATGCCCGCGGCAAGGCTCGCCATAACCAAGGGGAAGCCCAGGCCATTGTGGCCGAGATTGTGCGTCGGCTGACCTCGGAAAGTGAAGCGGTGCGCCGTCAGTCCATTGGGGTCGTGACCTTCAATACCGAGCAGCAGAGCCTGATCGAGGACCTGTTAGACAATGCCCGTAGCGAAGATTCCGACATTGAATGGGCTTTCTCCGATGATGAGTTGGAGCCGGTATTCGTTAAAAATCTGGAAACGGTGCAGGGTGATGAGCGTGATGTAATTTTGTTTAGCATCACTTACGGCCCGGATGAAGCCGGCCACGTTACCATGAACTTCGGCCCGCTGAATCGTAACGGTGGCGAACGTCGATTGAACGTGGCGATGACCCGCGCCCGCTCGGAAATGGTGGTGTTCTCTACTCTGGCTCCGGAACGCATCGACCTATCCCGCACCTCCGCCCGTGCCGTGGCAGATCTTAAGCACTTCCTCGAGTATGCCGAGCGCGGCGCTTCAGCGCTAGGTGCCGCCGCGCATGGATCTATGGGCGATTTCGAATCGCCGTTTGAGATTGCGGTTGCCCGAGCGCTGCAAGAAAAAGGCTGGATAGTCCATCCACAAATCGGTGTATCTGCCTACCGTATCGACATGGGCATTGTTCATCCGGATAAGCCTGGCGTTTACCTTGCCGGGATCGAATGTGACGGCGCCATGTACCACAGTTCTGTTTATGCCCGTGAGCGCGATAAGGTCCGCCAGGGGGTATTGGAAGGCTTGGGTTGGACGCTATTCAGAGTATGGTCAACGGATTGGTGGACGAACAAGACGAAAGCATTGGATATGCTGGATGCGGCTTTGTCGAAACAGTTGGAAAAAGACGCTGTGTCGAAGGATTTCTTAACTGCCAAGTAATTCGCTGCGTGCCAGTCTAAGGGGGAGGGCCGTTGGCCCATCCCCTATCGGCTATAATCTATAATAGGTGGATGATGTAACATATGAGGCGTAAAGATATAGATAAGATTTACTTTATATTTTATTCAGCATGATTTTATTTTCAGTTTGATTTGGAATAGCGTTATTATAAGACAAGAGGAATGTATTTTTTTCGTAATCGCGGTGATAATAGTCATTGCTCATTATTGGCCAAAGATTAATCTATTTTTGGGTTTAGGTGTATTGAACAAAAGGTTATGGTTCTACTGTCATCGTTAGGCAGCTTGATGAGGCTGAAAGAGAAAATTACATAAAGGATTTTAGATAAGATCTTGTATCGGACAATATCTATAAAAATTATGCCAGTGTTAATGAGAGTTAGTCTAGGTCTAAGTAGCTTGCCATAGTAGGAGGGAATGCTTTTCCATTAATAGTGGCTAAATGATGGCTTAGAAATATCTTGATTGATTCAGCGTATAGTCCTCAGTTTAAGAAGTTAAAAGGCACTGTCGGTGTTTGCTGTTTTATTATAATAAGATAGCAAAATAGTGATAGTGTTTTTCATGAGATAATTGGCTAACCAGGAGCCAATCATAAGTTCATTACGCACACACAAAATGGTATACTTAAAAAAATTGATTGTCGATGGCCAGGACACGTTAGCCCTTTATAGTCAATATATGACAGGCGGTGAAGCATTGCGTTGTCTAAAGATCACCGTGCGTTTAATCATGTAAGAGATGCTTTTTTGTCAATGAGTAGTTTTCTTTTTTAATATTCATATTTTGAATATGGATGACTGTTAGTTTTCAGTATTTTTATTTTTCTGTCGCTATGGCGGTTGCTATTTTGATACTGACCAAGAATATAAAGCCGGCGTTGATTTTTCGTGGGCAGGCAATAAGTCGAGTGCGAGGGAAGCCCTCTTCTAGTGATGAAAAGCTTCATATAGGCAATTTGAAATGTGCGAAATGTATAGGTGAGTTGAATGATCACTTGGGCAAATGGTTTGATGTTGACATTGCTATACATAGAGTCGGTATTTAATTCTCTCGATTGATGAATATTTTCTCATTTATTGTCTTTTAAAGAGGCTGTATGAATATTGCTTTGCATCTATTTTTTATTTTTTTTGTTAGTGGAGAGTTAATAGCTTTCTTTTATTGGTCTAAGATTGGTCTTTATTTTTCAAAGAAAAAAATTCTAGGCCAGTTTGATTGCTCTTTAGAGGTGGTAAGAGAACTTTCTGAGGATGAAAAAAACCATTATTACGAAATTTTCGGTGGCATTTTTGTATCGGATTATGTTTATAGTATGGATGTCTGCATAAATCAATTAAAGTATAAGAGAATTACTCGAAATTGGGATACTGTTCATTTTGTTAGATGGTTTCTTGGAAGAGTTAAACTTAATAACGCATCACAAAAATATTTTGAAGGCTTTAAAAATGTTAAAGGGTGTTATAGTTTTGTATTAATGAAAGGGCTTGAGAATGAAGATATTTATGCTGAGATAATTAGTTACCCAAGTGTTAATTCTGGTTTTTGTAGTCACCTGAAGGCTATTATTCCTGTCAATGTGGATATTGAAAATAAGATTATTGATAGCTTAGGAACTGGGATTATATCTAAAAGATATGCTTCGGAAGAGGAAAGAAAGTCTTTATCTTCTCAGATGCAAGTGTTTTTCCCACAAAAATATATGACATTAAGTGCTTTGTTTGGTTTTTCGTCGGTTATGTCTATTCCTATTGTATGGTTAATTAATGATCTTCAATATTTCTATTTCCCTATCGCTATGATGATTATTTTTGTTTTTTTTATTCGCAATATACAATATGCTTGTATTCCTGAAATGCAAATAATTAGCAATATTAACGGTCGTTTTTTATTTAAAAAAGATGGTTTGTATATAGGAGGTGTGAAGTGTTCTCTACCTGAGCATTTGAAAAATAAACATGTAATAGATAAGAGTATGAATAGTTGGATTCAAGCTGAAGTATGTCGTTATAAGTCTGAATATATGTTGCTCTCAATTAATGGATGTGTAATTCATCAGGAAAATGTTAAAGCAAGAAAAGATGTTATTGTTATGTTGCTATTTTCTTTTGGTATAACTGCAGCTTTGATTTTATTGTTATTTTTAATTATTTAAATAGTGAGAATTTTTGATAAAATATCTTGGATTATTGCAAGGAGGATAGTTTTTTTCTATCAAGAGTTAAAAAAGAAATTGTGGTTTGCCGCCCCAAAAAGATGCTGGCGCTGTTTATAATGAGTCCGGGAGGTATATATGGGGCAAGTCGGCTTCGTCGTATAACGTAACGCTATGGTATCGTAGTACTGGTATCAGTTAGTGGTTGGCTGTCTACTTAGCCTGCCCATGACTCTCGCATTAAATTGGACTTGGAAAGAAACTACTGCAAGTTATCAAACGGCCGTGTCAGCTAATTGTTGGCTCCTTGAAGCCCAGCTAAACAAGCTCGATGCCATTTGATAAAATTATGGCAGCTTGTCGTCTATGAATGCGCTAATAACAACCCTCACTTCCAGGCGCAGATCGAGAAGACCCAAATACATCAGTCGATGCAGGACGACCTATGCCAAGAATACCGTTGCTGATCATCGCCTTGTTTTTCTTGTCGGGTGGCATCGCCCATTTTGTCTTAACAGATTTCTTTGTAATGGCGATGCCCGATTATCTGGGCTATCACAAAGAGCTGGTGCTTATCAGCGGTGTTTTTGAACTGCTCGGCGCCATTGGAATCCTGGTTTCCAAAACGCGGTTTCTGGCGGGGTGTGGCTTGATTGCCTTAATTATTGCTGTTTACCCCGCCAACATAAATATGGCGTTACATCCTGAGCAATATCCGAATATACCTGCGCTGCTGTTATATATCCGTTTACCTCTGCAGTTTTTATTTATCTGGTTTGTTTGGTGGACTATCACCCCTGAAAAGCGGCAGGTTGGATACTGGCTATAAGGTTGAATACTGTGCCTTGAGCGGCATAATCAACAATTTAGGCTAAAGAAGATACGATGGAAAAAGTGCTGGTGAGCGCCTGCCTGTTGGGTAGAAAAGTCCGCTATGACGGTCACGCTGTGTCTGTTTCTGAAAGCATACTTGATCAGTGGCGGGCTGAAGGTCGCGTTATTTCGGTGTGCCCCGAGGTTGATGCGGGCATGAGCATTCCCAGGGCGCCGGCAGAAATATTCGCAGGGGATGGTTATGGGGTGTGGGCAGAAGCGGCGGCGGTGGTTGAAGCATCCGGTAGTGATGTGACGGATTATTTTAAAAAAGGCGCCCAGCTGGCCTTGGCGCTATGCCAAAAACATAATATTCGTGTCGCGGTATTAACCGAAAACAGCCCCTCCTGCGGAAGCTCAGCGATATACGATGGCAGCTTTACTGGTCGTAAAATAGCCGGGGCGGGCGTGACGGCAGCGCTCTTGAGAGACAACGGTATTGAAGTGTTTAGCCAATACACGATTGAAAGCGCTAATAACGTATTACACAGCAAGAACCGCTAAAAACAGGATCAATGCCATCGTTAAGAAGCGATGGTGTTGTCATTGTCATTGATAGCGCAGCTGTACCTACAAATACTCCAACACATCAAAGTGATCACACCCAGGCAGCTCAACCAGCTCTGCCTGAACGTTGGCTGCGCGTAGCAGCGCTATAAAATTGTGCCCCTGCTGGTGAAACGCGGGCGGATCATTTTCAGCAATCACTATCTGGCTGGGCGGCAGCTTGGCCAACTCGCCAAATTGCGGGCTTAGTGCTTGTGCCTGCGTTTGGGTTAAACCCAAGGGTTCATTAACGTAGGTGTCGACCAGTGGCGTAAGGTCATAAACGCCGCTAACCAGCACCAGCTTATCAATAGGCACTTTGCCGCTAACAGCTACCCAGTAAGCCAACTGGGCGCCTGCGCTATGGCCACCGAGTGTGATGGACCAGGTTCCACCGTTGTCTTCAAGCGCATGATACGCCGCTTCAAGGCCCTGAACACACTGAGCGATCATGGTATCGATCGTGGTGGTGGGGGCTAAGCCATAGCCAATGGAGGCAAAAGCCATGCCCCGTTCCAGATAGTGTTCGGCCAGAAAATCAGTCGCGGTGTGATCAAGCTCCTGCCAATAGCCGCCGTGAATGAAGACCATCAACGGGCAGGGGCCTTCCCCAGGTGGAATAAACAGGTGCAGACACGCCGCCGGATCATCACCATAGCTCAACGCCATCGGCTGATGGCGGGCTCTTAACGCGTGTCCGGCAGCTGCCTGGCGCGTGAGAGTGGCTTCAAAATCCGTCGCGAAATGACTCGGCGAGTAGGCGAGATCCAGCGTTAGTTCTGTCATCAGCTCTGTCATCAGGTGACGGCGCCACGAACATGAAACTGCGGGTCCTGATATTCGCCGCTTTCGACAACCTCGCGGAAGTGCTGCGCGGCCTGCCAGACATCCTCGTAGCTTAAATACAGCGGGGTGAAGCCGAAGCGCATCAAGCCGGGTTCGCGGTAGTCGCCAATGACGCCACGGGCGATCAGCGCCTGCACAATGGCGTAGCCGTTTTCACCGTCGATCAACGATACCTGGCTGCCACGTTGGCTGGCTGTGGGGGTAATATCTTCGATGCCACGCGCTGCAAAGATATCTTCCAGGCACTCACGGAACAGATTACTCAGGGCGAGGCTTTTATCACGTAGGGCCTGCATATCAACCTCGGCCCACATGCTAAGCGAGGCTTCAAGGGCTGAGTAGATAAGGGCCGAGTGGGTGCCGGTACGAAAGCGAGAGATGTCATTGGCAGGGGTGTAATCGGCCTGAAAAGCGAAAGGCGAGGTATGCCCATGCCAGCCCGAAAGTGGCTGCCAGGTGCTGTCCAGATGATCGCGATGCACGTAAAGAAATGCCGGCGCGCCAGGGCCACCGTTCAAGTACTTATAGGTGCAGCCGACCGCGTAGCGTGCGCCCGCACCGTTAAGGTCGATAGGCAGGGCGCCGGCCGAGTGAGCTAAGTCCCAGATGATCTCGGCGCCATGCTCGTGTACCAGCTGAGTGGTTGCGGCCATATCCCGCAGCTGGCCGGTGCGGTAGTTGACTTGGCTAAGTACCACAACAGCCACGCCATCCAGATGTTCTGCCAGGTTGCCGCCTTCGGGCAAGAAGCGGTGTTCATTGCCACTGACCCGGCAATAGCCCTGGGCAATATAAGCATCAGTGGGGAAGTTGCCGCCTTCGCTGAGTACGATACGCCGTTCATCCTGGCGCTTGTCCAAAATATACCCCAACAACTTGAAGATATTGAGCGTGATATTGTCCGTCACCACCACTTCACCATCCTGGGCACCGATAACCGGGGCCAGAAGGTTGCCCAGACGTTCGGGGGCATCGAACCAGCCCTGGTTCCAGCCTTTGATCAGTTGGGCACGCCACTGGTCCAGCGTGTCATCTACCGCTCTTTTGGCGGCTACCGGCTGAGCACCCAGCGAGTTGCCATCCAGGTAGAGCACGCCCTCGGGCAGGGCAAAGCGGCGTTTGAAATCCGCCAGGGGGTCTTGGCGATCCATTTCACGAACGTTATCCAGGCTCACGCGCATCTTGGTACTCCAGCAAAACGAAAATCGTTACTCATGAAAAAGGGGAAGCGTCATTAGGCATGTGCCCTTAAACCGACGTTCTTACACTCCAGAGTTCGGGGAAGAACTGAAGGTCCAGCGCCTTGACCAGATAATTCACGCCAGACGATCCACCGGTGCCGCGTCGGTAGCCAATAATACGTTCTACCGTTTTCATGTGACTGAACCGCCAGCGCTGGAAGTTGAATTCGACATCCACAAGCTTTTCGGCAAGCTCGTACAAATCCCAGTGCTTTTCACTATTGCGGTAGATCTCCATCCAGGCTGCTTCTACTTCGCTACTCGGCGAGTAGGGGATGCTCCAGTCCCGTTCGATTTTGTCAGCGGGAATGGCAAAACCACGCCGACCAAGCAATTGAAGCACAACATCGTAAATACTGGGTGAGTTAAGCGCTTCGGTCAGTTTTTGATAGTGTCGCGGCTTGGCGCGATGTGCTTCGATCAGCTTGGCGTTCTTGTTGCCCAGCAGAAACTCAATCTCGCGATACTGATAGGACTGAAAGCCTGAACTCTGCCCCAGGCTATCCCGGAAGCTGGCGTAATCGGCCGGGGTCATGGTGACCAGTACTTCCCAGGCTTTGATTAGCTGTTCCTGAATTCGGGATACGCGGCTTAGCATCTTAAAGGCCGGGCTGAGGTTGTCGGCGGCGATATGCTGGGCCGCCGCGTGGGCTTCATGCAGGCAGAGTTTGATCCAGAGCTCCGATACCTGGTGGATGACGATGAAGAGTAATTCATCGTGCTGATCAGACGCCGGGTTCTGGCAAGCCAACAACGGCTCAAGGTCCAGGTACTGGCCGTAGCTGATGTCCTGGTCCCAGTGGATGGCTTCGTTATCGACGCTGTTCTTAGGTGTTGTCATTGTTGATCACGCCTTTTGAGTAGTAAGTGTATGCGCCTGGGCTTCGCCTAGATCCCAGAATACGCCAGCGGCCATTTTTAATCCCTGCTCGACCACGTTTTCAAGCAGGTGCTCGTCGGGCGCGTGCTGATTGCATGAGGGGTAGGAGTGGGGCAGCCATACCGTGGGCAGGTTCAGCGCATCAGAAAAACAGTGGTTGGGAATAGTGCCGCCCAGGTTGGGCAGAATGTGTGCAGGCTGACCCAGGCTTTTCTGCGCGGATTCCGCCACGAAACCGACCCAGGGGTGGCTGGGATCAAGCCGGGTGGCAGCGTAGCCGCCCAGCATCTCAAGCGTGAGATCGGCAAAGCCGTGGGCATCCAGGTGCGCGCGCAGGTTCTCTTCCAATGCCTGCCATGCGGTGCCCTTCACGAATCGCAGCTGCAAGACTGCTTCGGCGTTGGCGGGAATCGCGCCTACCGGCTTGTCCGTTCGGCCTGCGCTCATGCCCAGGATTTCCAGAGTGTTGGTGCCATACAGGCGTTCGCCGTTGGTCAGACCCTTTTCGCCCCAATTTTTGTTAATGGCAGGATCAGTGCTGTCACCGCCTACCGGCAGCTCACGAATCAGCTGGGCGAGTTCTTCGGTAATGGCGGGCGCTTTGAGAAAATCGACCTGAATTCTGCCCTCGTTTGATAACAGTGTGGCGATGGCGTTACACAGCACCACGGCCGGGTTGGTGATCACTCCGCCCCAGTTGCCGGAGTGGCGACCGCCGTTGCCGGTATTTAACCCAAGCTTGAACTGCACCACACCGCGGGAGCCCAAAAACAGCGTGGGCATATCGGCACGGATGCGCGGGCCGTCGGAGGCCAGAAACAGATCCGCCGCAAGGGCTTCTTGATAGGCAAGGCAGGTCTCTTCAAGCCCGGGCGAGCCGATTTCTTCGCTCATCTCGAACAGGATCTTGACGTTGTAGCCAAGCTTGCCATCGCGCGCCTTGATGACCGCTTCAAGCGCTGCGAGGTTAACGCTGTGCTGGCCCTTGTTGTCCGCTGTGCCGCGGCCGTAAACGCGGCCATCAATAAAGGTCAGCGCCCAAGGGTCAATGCCCTCGGCCCAGGTTGCTTCCTGGCCATCGGTGACATCGCCATGACCATAGAGCAGCAGCGTCGAGTAGGCTGGGTCTTCGATGCGCTGGCCTATCAGCAGCGGCGGGCGGCCGGGCTGAGGGTTATCGATGATGTCACAGGCAAACCCCAGCTTGCTTAAAAGCGGCACCATTTCCTGGGTCAGGTAATCGTGCAGCGTGGCTTGACGGGCGGGGTCCTGGCTTACCGTTTTCATGGCTACCCGGCGCGCCAATGTGTTGTAAAAGGTGCCATCGGTCAGTGTGTCAGTGGCCAGTTTTAAGGCGCGTTCGCGTCCTGAAAGTGATTTATCCATTAACTGCCCTTGTCGTTGTCATTGCAGAAAAGCGGTGCGGGAAAATCTCTCACCCAGAGACTAAATCTTGCCGCGCTTTGCTACCATCATTAATATCTCAAATAGTCTTTCTAATTATTGGAAGCCATGTTCACGTTCAACCTGCGCTAATGCCTGCCGGTTGAGCCTGTCATTGATAAGCCATGAGGCAATATGCAGGAACTCAACTTGCGCTATTTTCATAGCGTCGCTAAAACCGGCTCGCTTTCTGCTGCCGCGGAAGAGCTGCACGTTGCCGTCTCGGCGGTGAGCCGCCAGATCACTAATCTTGAGCAGCGCCTGGACCTTAAACTGTTCGATCGCCAGCCCCGGGGTATGCAGCTGACCGAAGCGGGCAGGCTGCTGCAAGCCTATGCGCTGCGTAACCAGCTGGAGGTGGAAAGCGTCATCACCCAGATGCAGGATGTCACTACACGCCAGCAGCGTAAAATCAGCGTTGCCTGCCCCGATGGCATGGCTTGGCACTTTCTACCCAGCGTCATCTCAGGGTTTATCAGCCACTATCCCGATACCCGATTTGATCTACAGGTGGTTGATTCAGTACGCGCTTCAGAGCTTGTAAAAGAAGGAGCGGCGGATATCGCCCTGACGTTCAGCCTCTCGCCGGATATCGGCATCCAGGTGGTTTCCAGCCATAGCGCAGCGATTGGCGCGCTGATGTCACAACATCATCCGCTGGCTGATAGGGAGGCCCTTTACGTGGAAGATCTAAGCCACTATCCGCTGACCATGTCGCTGAACGGCTCGACCATGCGCTATCTATTCGATGTGGCATGCAGCCTGTCGGGCATCAAGGTCCACCCCAGCTTCTCCTGCGATTCACTGGGCGCCACTTACACCATGGTATGCGAGCATCCGAACATGATTGGCCTGTGTAGTGCCGTCGCGGTCAGTGGCAAAACGCACAGTGAAGGCCTGGTGTTGAAACCGCTTCAGGAACCGCAGCTATCGTTAAGAAGCCTTCAGGTACAAGTGATGGCAGAGCGCCATATGCCTGAGCATATCGACGCTTTTTTAACCTTTCTGGAAGCGCGGCTGAAGGCGGCCTGTGTGTAGTGGCGTGCCGCCTTCGCCGTCTGAGTTACCAGTGGCTCTTTAGAAAGGGCCGTAATTGATGCCCACGGCCACCGCCACGAACACGCCACCGGTCACGATCCAGATCGCGACCAGGGGCAGGGCAAACTTGAACCATTCGACGTAAGAGATACGCGCGATGGCAAGGCAGGCCATCAGCGTGCCGGAAAGCGGGGTGATGATATTGGTGACCGCATCACCTAGTTTGAAGGTGATGAAGGTGGCCTGGCGGGTAACTTCCAGCATATCGCCAATCGGCACCATGATCGGCATGACGATCGCCGCCTGGCCGGTGCCGGAAGTGATCAGCCCGTTGAAGACCAGATTGAACACGTAAAGAAGCTCCATCGCGACGATCTTGCCGTGGCCATCCAGCGAGGTAGCCACGCTGTGCACCAGGGTGTCGATAAGCTGAGCCTGTTTCAGCAGCACGATGACTGCCGCCGCCACGCCGACTACCAGCGCACCGTACATCACTTCACCCGCGCCATTCATCAGGCGTTTGATAAAGGCGTTGGGTGAAATTCGCCCGATGAACGCTGTGACGATACCCAGCATGATGAAGGTGGCGGAAAGCTGAGGAATGCCCCAGTCCCGATTGAAGGCGCCGAACAGGAAGAAGCCGATGGCCAGGGGGAACAGTGCCAGCACAAGCTTATGGGTAAGGGTAAAGGTGGGGTAGGCATCCGGTTGGCTATCGTGGCCCGCGCTTTCGAATGCCTCGGCACCCATCACGCTTAAGCTTGGATCTTGCTTGATACGCTTGGCGTAGCGGCAGATGTAAGCGGCGGTAATGGCCAGGAAGACCACAAAGATCGCTCCGCGGTACATGAAGCCTGAAAATAGCGGAAGCTCGGCAATGGTCTGGCCGGTGACGGTCACGGTGGGGTCGAACACGCCGGCGCCAAAACCGGCGTAGGAGCCCAGAAAGATGATCGCGACCCCAACGATAGGATCAAGCTTCATCGAGCGGGCCAGAATCAGACCGATAGGAATAAACGCGATTGCCAGGTTGGCCCCTACGCCCACCGAGGCAAGCGTTGCAAAGGTGGCGCAGTAGACGAAGATAAGCAGGTTCTGCCGACCTTGCGCCAAATTGAGCAAACGGTAGATCCCCGCGCTGATCGCCCCGGTAGACTCGATGACTTTCAGCACGCCACCCACGATCAGGATAAGAAAGACCAGCGTGGACGCCGCCACCAGTCCGTTATGGATGGCGGTGAACAGATCCATGACGTTTAGCGGCGCAGCCTCGATGTAGCGAAAACTGTCGGTGGCCACCTGGGTCAGGCCGTTGGCGGTACTGCGCTCATAGGTGCCAGCAGGAATGATATAGGAGGCCAGCAAGACCAGGATCATGAAGCCGAACAAGATGATAAACACATCCGGCATGGGCAGCTTTTTCTTGACTCGCGTAGCGCCTGCCTCGCCTGGGGTGATCTTTGAGGACATGAGGATCTCCACTTTCAGAGGATTGTCATTTTAATGGTTACGGCTTGCGTAGAGAGGCGTACTCAGGGCGCGTCTTGGCCTGTCATAGTGCCAGATCTTGCGTCGTTAACATGTGTCGTTGCTATGCTCGTTAACGGCTTTGCCATTGTATGGTTGTTTGAAAATCAAGCTACCAAGGAAGCCACAAGCGGACAATTGTAAATAAAACAAATGCGCTTTCTATTTTCGGCAAGGGAGGGCGCTGGGAGACAACATGATAAGAGTCGCTTCAATAAGAAGGATGGCTATGAACGATGCAATAAAGCCGTTCATAGCCAGTTCATGGCCAGTTTATAGTGCCTGCATGGTCGCGTGAAAAAACAGTCTGTGTTCGTCATCAACTAGACGGGGTAAGGAGCTGCCAGGTCTACGGGTTCAATACAGCCGCGCAAGCCTGTGGAACGGTACGTCCTGGGCTCGGATACACCTCAGGACGTGGTGTTGGCGGAAATACATGGCAACCTTCGCCTGCTGGTGGTTCCGGCTGATCAACACACTCGGTGGCACCCGGTGGGCAGCGCAGTCGAACATGCAGGTGTTCATCATGCGAGTGCCAGGGGCGGATCCGACGCAACCACGAGCGGTCGTCCCATTCTCGCTCACACAGGTCGTGCTTGACCGCTCCATCCACGAAGATGCGCGCTACCCGCGGATCCTCCGCAGCAAGTCGAATCAGCGTGGCGTGATTGTCACCCCAACGCTCGTCAAGCTGATTGGTGGCAGGGTCGACTAAAATCGGCTGTTCGAGCCTTTCGCGCTCGCTGCGTTCCAACGGTGGCAGGTCGAGCCGGAACCAGATATCCACGTCTAGCCCACTCTGATGGCTCACATGCCCATACGGCACTGGGCCACCACGTGGCTGAGACATGTCACCCACCAACATAGGGCCGAAGCCAGCTGCACTGACACGCTCTCCGAGCACCTGGATATAATTGATCAGATCCGGATGCCCGTAGTGGCGATTGAGGTCCAGATCCACCGCCTGGTAACCTTCCCCCTCAAGGGGAAGCTGCTCAGCCCCGACTATACAGCCGCCGCCATGATGACCCATGATGCGCGGTTCGCCGGGCAAAGGCTCGGCGATATCCGCCCAATCATCCGCCGCGATGGCGCTGATACTCCAAAAGCCACAGGCGGCGGCAAGGGCAGATAGCCTTGCTTTCATGCTTGACCTGCGTCGTAGAGAGCGAAAATAAAGCATAGCTAAAGCATCCTTGTCATTGATGTGTTCTCAATCAGCGTTGTTGGCGAGCAAGCCACTCAAGCCCTGGGCGGTAAAGCATTTCATGCTCGCCATCAAAGAGCACAAGCTCGGCAGGGCCCGACTGCAGATAGAGCAGTACTGCTGCATCGGCATCATCGAAACCCTTGAAATCGCGCTCGCCATGAGTTGAACGCTCGGCCAGTTCCTCAGGCACTTCGCGGTTCTCTTCAAGCTGATCGATGTGATCCTGCGAGATCCGGTCCTCTTCGGAGGCCAGGTCGTTAAAGGCGTGCAATGCCTGTTCAGGCGGCACGGTATTATCATTTATACCGTGAGCCAGGAGCACTCGAACCTCTCCCGCCACATCAGGAAGGTGGGCACTGACACTGCGCTGGATACATTCTTTCCTGGCTTCGCTACCTTCAGTAGGCTCTCCTCCGCAAGCACTGGCTATCTCCTCGGCGTACTCCTCGCCGCGTTCGGCATTCCATTGATACCAGGTCACCAGGTCATAGACAGGCACCCATGCAGCCACACCTGCAAATACCTCCGGGTGACGACTGGCAAAATGCAGCGCATTCATGGCGCCGCCAGAGTAGCCGAGTAGATAGATCCTCGACTCGTCGATGTTGGCATTGTCACGCGCATACTCAAGCGCATCTTGCATATCAGATATAACCAGATCGGAAGCCGTCGACTCGGGGCGTCCATCATTCTCGCCACGGAAGTCTGGGTGTATGAAGACCCAATCATTGGCTACGGCGAACTCACCTAACGGAATATCGATGTTCTGCAGGTAATGGGTGCTCCAGCTGTGCAGCACTATCAATAGAGGCTTCTCTTCGTCAGAGTCGGAGTCATAGTAGAGAGCCGGCTGACTGGCTTCATCAGCTGAAGACGTGATCTCGATATCTTGAATGTCGGGAATATATTCCTGCCAAACGGCCAGATCGGCATCCCTGGAAGTGCCAGGGAAGTCGCTGACCAGAAGATGCTCGCTTGGATGTTCGAGCGTCACCTCAATAGGGTCTTCAGCTCCCGCCAGGCTTCCCGGCTCTGGCTGTTCCTGAGCGGCAACAGAGTAAGACGTGCCCATCATCGTTATGCCAAGCGTCAATGCCAGCGGCGCTTGGCAGCGATGGCGCCTGGGCAAATGGCCAGTGAATGCCAATGGGTAACAAGGTGAAATGGTTGTGTTTATCTCCATGACGACATCTCCTTGATAGGTCTTTATTCTCTTCTCCCGTCGCCCTTGATATTCATGACACTGGGATCACGGCGTTTTGTTGTTTGGAAAACACGTATTCAGTGCTTTGCTAACAAGGTAGTCGAAAGCGTAGGGGTTGGCCTGCCTGAAGACCGTTCCAAGTACCATCTCAAATGCCATCTCAAGGACCAACGCAGTGTTTGCATGCCCATGAGATGTCTATGAGATGCCCATGAATGCGTTAGTCATGACTCTGCTACTATATTGAATATTCAATTCATTCGTTTGGAGCCACTGATGAGCGACTGGAAACTGGCCGACTTCTCCGTCAACGTCTTGAGTCATGGTGGTTTTGTAGAGGGCAGGTACATAAATGAAGATAAGCAAGCGAACCTTTCGGTGTCATTTGAAACCCCTCGCGACCTTGAGGATATTACCGTTGCAGAACTGGTGCGGCGTTTAGATGAGGCGCGCGAAAACGCCCTTGCAGAAAACTAATTTGCACCAATTTTGAATCCAGCATAACCGTGTGTAAGCTACTTTCGTATAGGCCTGGTCTTGCCAGTTCGCTAGGTCACATCGACTTAATACTTTGATCGCTCTACGATCATTTTTACCACAAGCGCTTAATGATTCAGGAGGGATATGCCCCCTTCATTACTTTTATTCCTGGCCGACACGATATTAGTCGTTCATGTGCTGTTCGTTGTCTTTGTCGTCTTCGGGTTGCTGGCTATTTATGCGGGCTATTTTTTAAGGTGGCAGTGGGTGCGCAACAAAACGTTTCGTATCTTACATTTGTCCGCGATCGGGTATGTGGTGATGCAGTCCTGGTTGGGCGTCGTTTGCCCACTCACCACGTGGGAAATGGCCTTGAGAGCAGAGGCTGGTACAGCAACCTATGCTGGCTCTTTCATTCAGCACTGGTTGCAGCACCTGCTTTACTACACCGCTCCAGAGTGGGTATTCGTTGTAGTATATACGCTGTTCGGCAGCCTGGTAGCTGCCAGCTGGTTGGTTGTGCGGCCCAACCGACGCGTTCGCTGACACGCCTTCGGATGCTTATTTTGGCTTGGCTTTATTTCTGCTAACTCAACTTCCCCTGACTTTTTATTCTCGCTGTCGTTAACCACTTTTTGTTTGAACCGCCCTAACAGTTTGAAATCAATCTGGCGAAGATCAATAGGTACGTTAAGCTGAAAACAATGGTTTAACGCTCAGCTGAAAAGGGGCCTGGGATGGCTAAAAAACCTCAAGGTAGCAGCAGTACGTCTTCTGGCGAACGCGGGGCAAATGCTTCGATTTCGTGTGGCACTGAAAAACTCTTGTTGGCAGCATTGGAGCGCGGAAGTTGCTGTCTTGAAACCGGGCGCTTTCTGATCAGTTATCGTGAAGGACGAGTGGAAGAGGGGATCAAGTCGCTCAAGGCTCAAAACTTTCGGGTGGCCGACGCGCGTGACTTTGCTGACCAAGCCGTCAGTTTGGAAGAAGCTGGTGATGCGGAGGCGATGGTGTTTCCGGAGCTTGGAGTTGCGCTGGTTGGCGGTGATGCCTTACAGCTGCATGGGATGAGTATTAAAGACCCTATCTCGGCGGATAGCCCCATAGAAATTATTGAGCCCGAGTATTTTGCCTTCTCGGAAAATTCAGAGTACCTACGCGGTTTTTTGCGCGCCGCAAGTACGATTGCTCGTGATCTTGGCGCTGATTTTGACCTGGATGAAACCAAAGACAAGCTTGAGCCTGGCGAGCTTGAGGCGACATGGGGGGTGATTCAATGCAACGTTTTACAGAGCCGATGGAGTGGGGCTGGCATTAAAGTGGCTGTGCTGGATACCGGCATGGATCTTGGCCATCCTGACTTTGTGGGCAGAGAGTTTATTACCCGCTCATTCGCCGGTGAGCCGGTTCAGGATATCAATGGTCATGGTACGCACTGTATCGGCACGGCCTGTGGTCCCAAAATGCCTCTTGAAAGCGCGCCGCGCTACGGTATCGCATTCGATTCGCAGGTACTCGTTGGCAAGGTGCTCACCAACTCGGGTAGCAGTACAGGGGCGGGGGTGCTTGCCGGCATGAATTGGGCCATCGCCAATCGCTGCGAAGTCATCTCGATGTCGCTGGGTAGCCAAAGCCCCGTGCAAGCCGCCTACACCCACGCTGGTGCGGCGGCACTGCGTAAAGACTGCCTGATTATTGCCGCTGCAGGAAACTCCTCTACCCACACCGGAGCGCCTGCCAACTCACCTACTATCATGTCGGTTGCATCGATCGACGCTAACTTGAAGCCCTCAAGCTTTTCTAACGCAGGCAAAATCGAAATTGCCGCGCCTGGGGGCGATATTTTTTCATCCTGGCCCCGGCCGGTACATCATAAAACGATTAGCGGAACCAGCATGGCGACGCCCCACGTTGCAGGCTGCGCCGCACTCTGGGCAGAGTCCGATGCCTCGCTGCGGGGTATGAAGCTCTGGCAGCGGTTACTGGATTCTGCAAAGCCCTTACCGTCCTCCGATTCCCGCGTCGGGGCCGGGTTGGTACAAGCACCCTAAATGAGGATGATCAATGCCGACGATAGCGCTTTGGATAATTACTATTTCTGAAGATCAATCGATCAATGAAATAGCCTCGCGCCTTAGCGATGAAGGGCTCACCATTAGAGATGTGCTTGAGGAGATTGGGTGCATTACCGGGTCGGCAGATGATGTTACTGCTGAGCGGCTTAAAAAGGTCAAAGGGGTGGTGGATATCGCTCCGGATATGCAACTCGATATAGGCCCACCCGGTGCTGATAGAACCTGGTAATTGCTCAATGCTTATCTTGAAAGAAGCCGTGAAAGAAGCTCAGGTGCGTCGCATTGAAAGGCCATACCTATAATCGGCTGTTTCGTTTTCATTGGAGAAGTGTCATGGCAACGCCAGCAAAGAATACGGTTTGTCTTTGGTACGATGGTGGCGCAGAAGACGCCGCGCGCTTTTATGCAGATACCTTTCCTGATTCGTTCGTCAGTGCTGTTCACCGCGCACCGGGAGACTTTCCATCCGGTAAGCAAGGGGATGTGTTAACCGTCGAGTTTACCGTGCTGAGCATTCCATGCCTTGGGCTTAACGGTGGGCCTGAATTTACCCATAGCGAGGCGTTTTCTTTTCAGGTCTCAACCAGTGATCAAGATGAAACGGATCGCTATTGGAACGCGATAGTGGGAAATGGCGGGCAGGAAAGCGCGTGCGGCTGGTGTAAAGACAAATGGGGATTGTCCTGGCAAATAACGCCTGCCGCGCTGATTAACGCGATTACCGACCCGGACCCCGCCGCTGCAAAGCGCGCGTTTGAAGCGATGATGAAAATGCGGAAAATCGATATTGCCACCATCGAAGCGGCACTTCACGGTTGAAGTAGATCGTCGATATATTCGCAACAAGCTACCCAATAACAATGCGTTGAGTACAGGGTCAAAACAATGGAGTTAGTTCGCACGATCGTTATTTCTGAATTTTCTGATTTTAATGACCTGAGTGAATTTATCATTGTTATCATTAGGTTGTTGATGGCTGCTTTACTCGGTGGCCTGTTAGGACTTGAGCGTGAGCAGAGTGGTAAATCGGCTGGAATACGTACCCATATGCTTGTGTGCATGGGGGCGGCGGTGTTTGTATTAATTCCGCAGCAAGCAGGCATTTCTGATGCGGACATGAGCCGGGTCATTCAAGGGGTTGTTAGCGGAATTGGCTTTCTATGTGCGGGCAGTATTATCACCCGGAAGAACGACCTGTTTGCGACTGGGCTTACCACCGCGGCTGGCATCTGGTTTACGGCGGCAATAGGAGTCGCCGTTGGCTTCGGGCGTGAGCAAACGGCAGTTTTGTGTACATTGCTGGCTTGGGTAGTGCTTTACGTAGTGCCTTTCTTTTCGCGCTCAATAACCCATAAAAAGCATATACGCCCTAAACCGGGCGGAAATGGTTCTGATATTGAACGAGATTAAGTGGCCACCAAGTAGATAAGTAATATTCATAAGCATTATGACCAGCCATTATTCTTAATCCCGCCACTATTAATTATTGGGCATCCTGAGGCTTACCATAAAGCTGAATTAGCAGTAGGCTTTTATTTCTAAATACAGGATAATTAATAATCATTGTTATTAAGGATCCTGACATGCCTGCTACTAAGACATTAATTTTAACTGCTGCTGGCGTTGTAGTACTCGGGGCAGGAGGATATCTAGGCGCCCAGGCGGTAGTGGGTAATGAGGTCGAGAAAGCGCTCACCAAAACCTTTGCGCAGCTGGATGATTCCGTTTCCTGGTACGCAAGCGATGTAACGATCGATAAATCGTTGTTCAAGACAACGGCGACGGCAACGATCGGTATGGAAGGTATTGAAAACGCCAACGCCCAAGTAATTCTGATGGTGGATCACGGCATTATCAATAGCCCGATTACCGGCACGATTCACCCCAATGAGCAGTTTCTACGCGGAGATATCGACGTTGATCTGGTCGCTACTCGCAGCTCCGTCACGGGACAGCTGACGGCTGGTTCGTTAAGCGGTGTTGAGCTCGATGGTACTCTGCACGACTTGGTAGTGGATCTTGACCTTGAAGGTGAAGAGGTTTGGAAGGTAAACGGTCAGGCGCGTGAGATTGTCGTCAATAACGAGAATGACTCATTTCGGATTGTTTCGCCGCGCTTTGAAAACAACTCCCAGGAAGCGTCTAGTCTGATACATCAACGCCTGGAAATACCCAAAATTGAGTTTTTGGCGCAGGGCATCAATGTTTATATGGATGGCGTTGAGCTAGAAGCCGAGTCTGAATCCGTGGGTGATAGCCAGATCGTCAATTCAGGCGGCCGTTTCAAGGTGGCCGATATTGGCGCCGACGGCACCTCAATGGGTAGCCTGTCACTTGATATGGATGCCAAGAGCTGGGATATGCAAGCATTTCAAGCACTTCAGGAAGCCTATGCACCGCTGCAAGCCATGCGTACAGAGTATGAAGAGACCGGCGTACGCGGCGATGAGCAGGAAGAGCGTGAACTGCTGATCCAGTCTATCGAAAGTGGCTATGATGTACTGATTGCGAGCCCCTCAATCGCGTTCCAGCCGCTGGAAGCACACGTTACGCTGCCTATGCTGGGTATCGATTTTAATCCCCGCATTACGGCGGATATCCGCTTTGATGGTGAAGAACTTTCCAAGGAGGCGCTGTACAGCGCTTTATGGGATAACCGTTTGCCGTTACCCGATCAGCTTCAGGCATCGCAAGATAGGATGAGCACACTGGAGGCACAAGAGTACCTTCAAAATCGCTTGAGCCTGGACATCAGCATAACCACGCCACCTCAGATGGTTCTTTCACTCATTCCCATGCCTTATGCCCTGTTAATCGATCCGGACTTCGAAGAGCAGACGCTGATCTGGCAAGACGGTACCCTGACTGTTAATGGTGAAGAGGTAATGTAAACAAGACTCGAATCATAAGCACTACGCCATATGGAGTGGCGTAGTGCTAATTTGATGACGCTGAAGCGCGGGTAAACAAGTCACACCAAGTAACCAGGAACGAGCCAATATATTCTATTTAAAGGACTAAATATGCGTGTCATTGCCATCGTAAAGTATCTTACGCTTATTGTGGGTCTGGGACTTCTCATTGCCGCTTTCTATCTTTATCAAAGTTCAAGCAGTTTTCTTGATGGGGCCGTCACTACTGAAGGTACGGTAATTGAGCTTGTAAGATCCCGCTCAGAAGACTCGATTACTTACCGACCCGTTGTTCAATTTACGTCCCAGAATAATTCAACCATAGAGTTTCTATCAACGACGGGGAGTAACCCGCCCAGCTATTCGCCAGGCCAGCGCGTTGAGGTTATGTACGACCCGAGTAACCCAGTCGATGCCAAGCTTAAAAGCTTTTTTTCGTTATGGGGGGCGCCGCTTATCGTAGGCGGATTGGGAGCCTTATTTTTCCTAACGGGTATCGCCGGCTTTTTTGTACCCGGATTGCATACGCGTAGTTATAAAGCATTGAAGGATAACGGGCTGCGTATCGATACCCAATATCAGGGCGTTGAGCGTAATTCGGTACTTTCGGTCAATGGAAAACATCCTTATCAGGTGATAACGCAGTGGTTGAATCCCTCTACCATGCAAGTACATGTGTTTAAAAGCCAGAACATCTGGTTTGATCCCTCGCCTTATATCAATACGGATACGATTGCTGTCTTTATTGAGCAGAATGATCCCCAGAAATATCACATGGATATAGAGTTTTTACCTAAACTTGCCAAGTAAAGCCGTCAGGCCGTGATACGTTATCGTTTCTTTTTTTATTAACCACAGGAAGGCTCAATTATGGTTTTAACTATCATTATCGTGGCGATAATAGCGGTGATCGCGTTCTACCTTATCGGTGTGTACAACCGACTTGTCTCACTACGAAACCGTTTTCAAAACGCCTTTGCTCAAATTGAAGTGCAGCTAAAGCGCCGTCACGACTTGATACCTAACCTGGTCGAAACCGCTAAAGGGTATCTCAGCCACGAACGCGAAACGTTGCAGTCGGTCATTGAGGCGCGCAATTCAGCGGCGGCGGGGCTCAAAGCGGCGGCTGCCAACCCAGGGAGCGCCAAAGCGATGGCCGAACTGGGCGGGGCAGAAGGTGCGCTAAGCCAGGCGATGGGCCGGCTTAATGTGGTGATGGAAGCTTATCCAGATCTCAAGGCATCTGAAAACATGCAGCAGCTTTCAGAAGAGCTTACCAGCACCGAAAACAAAGTAGCTTTTGCCCGTCAGGCGTTCAATGACTCTGTCATGCAATACAACACCTACCGCCAAAGCTTTCCCCCGGTGGCCGTGGCTGGCCTGTTGGGGCATGGCGAGGACGCTTCCTTCCTGGAATTCGAGGACAGCGCCCAGATTCAGTCAGCGCCTAAGATTTCATTTTGAGGTCTGCGTGAACCTACAGGGATAGATGTGCATGGATTTCTTTACGGCTCAGGATCATGCTCGGCGTAAAACCGGGCAGCTGGTTGTTTTATTGATAGCGGCGGTAATGACGTTGATAGCGGTTACCACCGTAGTGATCGCAATCGTCGTTCATTTCATGCGAGATGACAGGGGTAGCGTGACCGCGGATAACCTGTTGGCCGCGCTATCCCCAGAACTGGTAGCCGTGGTTGCGCTTGGCGTGGTGGCGTTAGTAGGTCTCGGCGGGCTTTTCAAGCGCTCTCAGCTGCGTCGCGGCGGCGGTAAAGTGGTGGCCGAGGCGCTGGGCGGACGAGAAATCAACCCCGGTACCGAAAACGCTAACGAGCGCCGTATTCTCAACGTGGTGGAAGAGATGGCAATTGCCTCGGGCATGCCGGTGCCACCGGTTTACCTGCTTCAGGAAGCCGGAATCAACGCCTTCGCCGCGGGATATGATACCAGCGATGC
This sequence comes from Vreelandella zhanjiangensis DSM 21076, assembly GCF_000377665.1. Lineage (GTDB taxonomy): Bacteria > Pseudomonadota > Gammaproteobacteria > Pseudomonadales > Halomonadaceae > Vreelandella > Vreelandella zhanjiangensis. The sequence continues at coordinate 574,558 of NZ_KB898646.1, forward strand.
CGTGATCGGGATCACTCAGGGGGCGATCAATCACCTTAGCCGTGAGGAGCTACAAGGCGTGGTTGCCCATGAATTCAGCCACATCCTGCATGGCGATATGCGTTTGAATATGCGTTTGATCAGCGTACTTCACGGTGTGCTTCTGATCGGCCTGTTAGGCTATATCCTGCTGCGCAGTACGACGTCGCGTGGGCGATCCGTTCGGCGCAACAATTCAAATGGCAAAGGTGCTGTCGTCGTACTTGCCCTTGGCGTTGCCCTGGCCGTCATCGGCTATGCGGGCACGTTTTTTGGCAACTGGATCAAGGCAGCAGTTAGTCGCCAGCGAGAGTACCTGGCCGATGCCTCTGCCGTTCAATACACGCGTAACCCCAACGGCATCGGCCAAGCGTTAATCAAGATAGGCTCCCATACACAGGGGGCCAGAATCGAGGCCTCCCAAGCGAGCGAATATAGCCACCTATTTTTTGGCCAGGGCATGAAGCTTGGTTTCACTCGTTTATTGGCAACCCATCCGCCCATAGGCAAACGCATCACACGCGTGATGCCAGGCTGGAACGGCGAGTTTAACGCATCGTTCAGTGCGCCTGCTGTTAGCGATGTGGCAAATGCTGGCGATAAGTCAGCGGTTGGTTTTGCAGACATTCCCTCCGTTCACTCCAGCGCAGCAACCATGACCGGTGCCTCGGCCCAGGCCGCAATTGCTTCCATGGGCCAGCCCGGCCCGCGCCATTTAGCTAATGCAAAAGCTACCCTTGATGCGCTACCGGCGCGGATCAGGCGGGCGACTCAGGATCCTTACGCAGTGCGCGCATTAATGTACGCGCTGTTGCTGAGCCAGGATATTGAGGTGCGTAAGCAGCAGTTGGCATCACTTCAGCAGGTAGCCTTACCCGATGTGTATCGTGAAGTCATGAGTCATGCGGGTGAGGTATTAATGCTTAGAGACCCGCTTCGCCTGCCGCTCATGGAATTGGCGTTGCCTGCATTAAAAAATCTATCGGTGGATCAGGCCACGCATTTTCGCCAATGTATGGTAGGGCTGATCAATGCGGATAGTCAGGTTAGCCTGTTTGAATGGACCCTGTATCACTGGCTGGTTCATCATTTGGGCCTAGGCAAGAAAGATAGTGGTGCTGCTGTTCGTAAGCTGAGCGATCTACAGCCAGAGTGCCAGCTGCTGCTCAACGTGCTGGCCAGAGCAGGGCAGAGTGATCCTGACAAGGTAAACGCCGCGCTGGATGCCGCTGAAAAAGAGCTGCCGTTTGCTTTAAGCGCAAAAAGCGAGGTCCCGGATATCAAGTCGCTGGGTCCCGCGGTAAGTCGCTTGCGCCGCTTACGGCCTCAGCAAAAGCCTGCTGTTCTGCAGGCCATGGCGCGCTGTATCGAGCATAGCGAGCAAATAAAACCCGCAGAGGCCGAGCTGTTTCGCGTCATCGCCGATATGCTGGAATGCCCCATGCCGCCGCTATTGATTGAAGAGTGATTAACGAAGTATTGCTCTGTTCTTTTTTCAAAGTGTGAAAAGGTATATCTAAGCAATACCTTAAGGATTAGTGAAGGTGCGGATATCCATAAATTATGGTTTTCGCACCTCCTTACGCGGCTTTTAAGGTAAGCGTGCCATTACGCTGGTTCTTGCATAGAAGCGGATTTCAGCGCTAGCTGCAGTTTATCAACGAGCCGTTCGACATTGCGCCGCGCCTCCACAATCGATTTAGCCAATACCTCTCCACCTTCTTCCTGTCCTTCGATAGCGATGGCGTGAATACGGGTAATACCGACAAACTCCAGTGCTAGGGCAAGGCTTGGTTCCAAATAGTTCATATGCGCCATCTCTTCACCTGGCGCCATATTAATGCCGCCTCTGGCTGTGAGTATGACCGCATGCCTTTCTCGATCAGTAAGCTTGGGAGTGTAACGCTCGTGTGGGTTGGTCTTATCAACACCGACTGTTCGCTCGGCCCTAACAATTTGGTCGACCCATGCCTTGAGTGCGGCAGGCATGCTGAAATTGTATAACGGCGTGCCGATCACCAGAATATCCGCGGCAATCAGCTCATCGACTAGCTGGTCACTTTCTGCCAGCGTCTCCTTCATCCAGGGCTCGCGCTGTTCTTCGGACGTGAAAGCCGACGCGATCCAGTCGTGGCTGACAAAAGAAGGCGGATGTTGGCCTATATCTCGATAGGTGAATGTGTCGTGTGGGCGGCTTAATTGCCACTGGCTAGTAAAGTGTTGGGAAAGTTGACGGCTGTGAGAGCCATGATGATCCGTTCCCGCAATACCGGGGCGGGCGCTGGCGTCGATATGTAGAATATGCGGCATGGGTAGCCTCCTTTTGAGCTGAACTCATCTATGCTTAACAACGGCTTCAGCATAAGACGACGTTTGTAGCGCAACAAACGATCATTTCTAGCGGATATAGATGAGTACAGTTCATTCATGAGCACTCGAAGATTACCTTCGCTTTCGGCACTTCGCGCTTTTGAAGCGGCTGCTCGCCATGAAAGTGCCAAGCAGGCGGCGCTGGAACTTTCAGTTACCGCCACCGCCATTAGCCATCAGGTTCGTGGGCTTGAAGAGGCGTTGGGTATTGCGCTGTTTGTACGCAGACCCAGGCAGCTTGAATTGACGCCGCAAGGCCGAGAGTTACAACAGGTACTTGAATCCTCCTTCGACAATATCAGTAATACCATTGAACGCCTGAGTGCCATGCCTGAGCGGCGGGGCATTACACTTACGACCACGCCGGTGATGGCAGTACGCTGGCTGCTGCCCTGGGTTTGTATACTGCGCGAATCCCATCCAGACATTGATCTGCGTATTCATGCCTCTCACGATCCCGTTGCGCTCGATGGGATAACCGCCGACCTTGCCATTCGCCATGGCGAGGGACGCTGGCCGGGATTGGTTGCCGAGAAGCTGTTTGATACCACCTTGATTCCGGTTTGCAGCCCACAGCTTGCTCAGCAGGCGGGCAAGGATGCATCAAAATACCCGCTGATCCACTTTCGGCCACAGGGCGTATTTATATCGCCTACGGATTGGCCGGGTTACCAGAAGATCGCCCAGATTCCTGGCTTGGATGTCGGCGCAGGGCTTGCGTTCTCTGATGAAAGCCACGCCATTGCAGCGGCAGTAGGTGGTCAAGGTGTGATGCTGATGAGCCGTCAGCTTATCGAAGATGAGTTGGCCGACGGGCGCTTGGTACAACCTTTTGGCCCCGAGCTTGAAGACCGCGCCTTCTTTTTGGTTTATCCGGAAAGCCGCCGCAACGATCCGACGATGCTGGCACTTCGCGACTGGGTGATGGCAGTGCCTGGGAGGCTATCGACGGCGAACTGATAATCCTTGATTTATACCGTTATCTTTTTCGGGTTTTCAATAGACACGCACTGTGCTGGTTTATAGCTCGCAAGACGGGGGGTAGCGAGGGTCAAAAAGTGTGGCGGAAGAGCGTGGGAGTCGAACCCACCAAAGACTGCTGGCAGCCTCTGCCAGATTTGAAGTCTGGCCGCCCCACCGGGGGTCGATCCTCTTCCTTGAGCGTATACCTTTTGCCTAGTTCCAAAGGGCAGTACGGCGAATGCAGCGTTCATCCTGCACCCGGCGCGTAAAACCTATCCTATCAAAGAATTCGAGAATATGAATGGCCAATTTGCGTCCGGTACCGATGCGGTTACGAAATTCTGCGACGCGAATAGTGCCATGTTCGTTCATCAGCTCACGCGCAATATTGGCCAATTCATGTGTCGTAGAGGCTAGGTAAAAGTGGTCCTTACGTACCTGGTAGAGCCTGCCGAGGCGAGCACAGGCGGTCAGCACCTGGCGAACACGCTGTTCGTCGAACCCACTGCTTGCTGCTATATCGCGAACCCTGGGTGGTTGAAAGGGAGCTTTCGCCAGAAGGGGCTCAAGCCGTTGCCAGAGCGCCTCGTCGTGGTCATCAAGCGCTGCGCGATGGCCGGGCAGAGAAATGAAGGGGCCATTGCTATCAAGCTGGCCCGTCTCGATCAGTTGTTTCAGCAGGCTGCGGAAGAGGGGCGCAGGTAGTCGAGGAGCGGCTTGGCGATTTAGTCGCTCGCGCTCGGTACCCAGCATGGCGGGTTCGTTCTGGTGGTTACCGGCGACCACTTGAATAATCCGCGCTCTCAGCGATTCGATGGCTTCCCTTGAGAAAGCTCTAACTTCGCCTTCTGCAGTAAGGACTTGACCTGCGGATGCCTCGAGAAGCGGCGCTAGATCCTGAACGCTGATATTAAGATTACGCGCCATGCCAGTAAGATCCAGGCCTTCGGGATGGAGATCGAGTGCGGCACGCAGCGGTTTATGAAGGTCGTAAGGTGGATTGGTGCTTACGCATTCTGCAAGCGCCGCCAACCAGGCCAGACGCCCGGGCGTGCGCTGGCCGCGACGGGGTGGTTCGCTGTCCAGCGCGATTCCGCCGCCGAGGGTAATATGCCCGCCATGATCACGAATGACAAAGCGATCCCCCAGACAGGCGTGTATCGGGCTGTCACAGACTAGTTGCCCAAGCATGCTTTTGCCTGGTTCGAGTCGTTGCCCTTCGAGTAGTGAGACCCGCCCCATGAGATGGGCTGCCCCTAGATGTATATGGACTGGCGTCCAGTGCTTGAGCAGTGGGGCCGAGTCGAGCAACCTTAGCTGGACGTCGAGTCGCTTGATGGGAGGCGTTTCCAGTGCATCGGCGACAACCCAGTCGCCGCGACGGATGCGGTCCCGTTCCACGCCAGTGCCTGAAAGATTGAGCGCTACGCGGTCACCCTGGTGCGCCTGATCGCTCTCGCGGTGCTGGCGCCGCAGTTGGCGTACTCTGGCCTTATGACCATCGGGTACCAAGCGAACCATATCGCCCTTGGCAATGCGCCCGCTGAGGGCGGTGCCGGTCACCACTAGACCAGCACCCGGCAGCGCAAAGACGCGATCCACACTAAGGCGGAAATGCCCATGAGCAGAGAACTCATGCTGTTGGGCCGCCTGGGACCATAGCGTGTCACGCAGGGCCGCCACGCCTTCACCGCTATGGCTCGAGACGTCATACAGCGGCGCCTTGGCGAGTTGGGTTCCTGCCAGCAACTGAGTGATCTCTTGTCTGACTTCCTGACGCCGTGGTTCGTCGACTCGGTCGATCTTGGTCAATGCCACCACACCGCGGTCGACGCCGAGTAGGTCGAGGATTTGGACATGTTCAATTGTCTGCGGCATTACACCATCGTCGGCGGCTACCACCAGCAGGGCGGTGTCGATGCCAGCACTGCCCGCAAGCATGTTGTGCAGGAACCGATGATGCCCTGGCACGTCAACAAAGCCGAGCTCGACGCCCGGCGCGACTTCGGGGTAAGCGAAACCAGCTTCGATGGTCAACCCGCGTGCTTTTTCCTCCTTGAGACGATCGGTATCGATACCGGTCAGCTGCTGGATCAAAGCGGTCTTGCCATGATCGACATGGCCAGCCGTGCCGATGATCATGGCAAGCCCTCCTGATGCTGGTCTCGGTAGCTCTCGTAGCGCTGCTTCAATATCGAAAATTGTGAAGCGAAGGCGTCGACGTCTTCAGGGCGATATAGACAGCGCAGATCGAGATAGAGGGCACCTTCGTTAATGCGGCCGATAACCGGGCGGGGGAGTTGACGAAACGCTGTCTCGATATGTTTGAGGCACCGCTCCCTGGCGCGGCGGTCACCGTTTAGCGGGCGCCACACCAGCGCGTAGCTCGGCAACCGGTCGACGGGCAGCGAGCCGCTGCCAAGCTGACTGACACAAGGGGCCAAGGTAACGTCAATGTCGTCGAGCAGAGCTTGGGCGGAGGAGAGCAAGCGCTCACCTGTCGCTGCAATGTCGCCGTCAGTTCGCGTCAGCATTGCCAGTGTGGGAATGTCTCGCTGCGGCGCATCGCTGTCACGATAGAGGCGCAGGGTGGCTTCCAGAGCGGCCAGGGTCAGCTTGTCCAGGCGCAGGGCACGTTTTAGTGGGTGGCGCTTGATGGTATCAATAAGGTCACGGCGGCCGACAATGATGCCTGCTTGCGGGCCGCCCAGCAGCTTGTCGCCGCTAAAGGTGACGACATCAGCACCGGCGGAAATTGCCTCGCGAGGTTGTTCTTCATGTGGCAGTCCAAGCGCGGAGAAGTCAGCGAGTGCGCCGCTGCCCAGGTCAACCATGAAGGGGACGCCATGTGCGTGCGCAATACTCGCCAGTTCGCGCTCGGGCACGCTCTTGGTAAAACCAGTGATGGCGTAGTTGGAGGTATGTGCCTTGACGATCAACCCGGTGTTATCGCCCATGGCGGCCTGGAAATCCTTGGCATGGGTTCGGTTGGTAGCGCCTACCTCATGCAGCCGGCAGCCCGCCGCGACCATGATGTCGGGCATGCGAAAGGCCCCACCTATCTCAATCAGCTCGCCGCGTGAAATGACCGCCTCACGGCCATTGGCCAGAGCGCCCAAGGCCAGTAATACTGCGCCAGCGTTGTTGTTGACCACGGTGGCTGCCTCGGCGCCGGTCAGTTCGCAGAGCAGGGGTTCCACCAGGCGGTCACGGTCGCCGCGGCCGCCGCTCTCCAGGTCATACTCAAGCGCCATGGGATGACGGGCGGCTTGAACCATGGCCTCAATGGCGGGCTCGGCAAGTGGCGAGCGGCCGAGGTTGGTATGAATCACCGTGCCGGTCAGGTTAAACACGCTGCGGCTATTGGGCAGCGCCAGCTGCTCCAGACGTTCAAGCACTCGAGCAGTGAGTGTCTCGAGAGACAGGATAGCGGGCTGATGCTCGGCAGCCTCGGAACAACCTGTAAGGCGCGAGCGCTCGCTATCCAGCGTCAGGCGGATGGCCTGCCTGACCAGGCGCCCACCATGGTGCTGCTGGGCTTGCTGTAGAGCGGGATGGGCCAGCAGAGTGTCTACGCCGGGCAGACTGCGTCGAACGTCCATTGTTGTTTTCATATCCTTAAGGTATAGCATGGCCGCGCGCGGGCGGTCCATGGTTGCTCGGGGATGGCCTCATTCACCAACGATGAGCAACGGGTTGAAGCCGCTGCGACGATACTGCTTTTCCTCGGCAAGCAGGAGATCCAGCGCCAGGCTCGCAAGGTCGTCGGCGAGGGGTTCTGCATACGCGTCAAATTCACGTGGCATGATCTTGAGATAGGAATGACAGTCGCCACAGGTCTCGGCCTGAGTAGGGAGCAGGTGCTCGCCGGTCTCGTCCTCAAGGCTAAGGTAGTCAAGCTTGCCACTCTGATCGCAGACACTGCACTTGGAGCGCTCCAGATACCACTGGGTCGCGCATAACCCGCATTGCAGGTAACGCACCCCACTGCGCCTGGAATCGATCTGGATAACGCTCGCCACCGGCAGCGAGCCGCAACAAGGGCAGATCGAACGGGCCTCGGCGGTAGGGCGTTTTGGTGGTTGGGGCAGGGTGCGCGCCAAACGCAGCCAGGCCACTTGCAACGCTGCTGCTATCAAGGGCATCAGCCCCCGGCTTGCTTCGGGGCCGGGGCGTGCCTTGAGCACTTCCTGGGCGAGGCGGTCGATTTCCTCCTTGGGCAACTTACGCAGAGTGTCGAGCAACGGCCGCTGCGCCTCACCGACATGCAAATCGAGGCCATCGAGAAGTGCGGTGAGCTCACTATGAAAATCGATGTCGCGGCAAAGCGCCTGAGTACCCAGCGGCGGCATGCCGTGCTCCAATGCCAGCACAAAGGCGTCCGGCTCGGGCAGCCACGCGGGGGTATTGCGCTCCAATGCTTGCTGCTGTGCTTGAGAGAGCTGTGCCATGAAGGCCAAGAAATCACGCAGCGGTTCGATACGTTCGGAGAGGTCATGCAGGCGCTGCGCACGCTGGGCAAAGTGCTCCTGCTCGGGCAGTACCACGGAAGGGGGGTCGATAACGCCCATCGGGGCATTGCCATATGCGTGATTCACTTGGGCTCCTCTCTTGTCATGCTCGGGTGCTGCTGATTGGACATCTCGTGCTCCCTGTATTCTTTCCCCCTATGTTCTTTCCCCCTGCGCTCTTTGTCCATTTCCTCTTCGTACCATAAGTCATGGTGATGTTTCGCCCAAGGCTTGCTGACCCGGCCGCGAATCATGGCAGTGAACGAACCCTTCACCCAGATACCCGAGTAAATGTGAATGATCAAGGTGATGATCGCGAGAAAGGCCAAATAAGCATGCCCCATGGCGGCCAACCGACGTAGTGTGATGGGGACGGCATCGGCAAAGTAGGGCTGCCAGATGAGCAGGCCAGTCACCAGCAACAACGGCACGCAGAGCACCATGATCCAGTAAACGAGTTTCTGCCCGGCATTATTCTTACCTACCGGCGGCAGGCGCTCGTCATGATTGCTCAGCACGTCCTTGATCTGCTTGAGCCACTGAATGTCATGGCGCTTGATAAGACTCACCTTGAAGAAGCGGATCGCCATGATCGCGAAAAATAGCGCCATGAACAGCCCGATATACGGGTGTAGGATCCGCGTCATGGTCGGGCCGCCGAACAGGCCGGTCAGCGACCAGAAGAAGGGGTGAAAAAAGGGCAGCCCACTGAGCACCAGCATCACGAAGCTGATCGCGATGAGCCAGTGATTGATGCGCGAAAACGCGTCATATCGCAGGATGCCCGGATCGGATTTGGCGCGTGGTTTTGGCTCGCTCATGGCCGTTTCTCCTCGAGCTCCTGGTCACGCTCCTCATCCGCGCGCATCTCTTTCTCCACCTCTTCATCCTCCTCTTCCGGTGTTTCCTTGGGGCCTGCGGCGAGGTAGTGGAAGAACCCGGCAAATGCCGCAAGCCCGATAGCCACCGAGGCCAGCGGCTTGGGTATACCTTTCCAGCCCTCGACCAGCGGGCTGATGCGCGGGTCCTTGGGCAAACCGCTGTAAATCTCCGGTTTGTCGGCATGCTGCAGCACATAGATCACATGAGTGCCACCCACGCCCTGGGGATCATAAATGCCGGCATTCTCAAAGCCGCGCCCCTTGAGAAAATCGGTGCGCGTTTCGGCAAGATCGAGCATGTCCTCCTTGGTGCCGAACATAATCGACCCGGTAGGGCAGGATTTCACACAGGCTGGCTCCAGGCCATGAGAGACACGATCGGAGCACAGCGTGCACTTATAAGCCTTGGAATCCTTTTTTGAAATTCGCGGAACATCAAAAGGGCAGCCAGCGACACAGTAGCCGCAACCGATGCAATGCTCGGAGTTGAAGTCGACGATGCCGTTAGCGTACTGGACGATCGCACCGGGTGCCGGGCACGCCTCAAGGCAGCCCGGTTCGGCGCAGTGCATGCAGTTGTCCTTCCGGATCAGCCACTCCAGGTTGCCTTGCTCGTTTTCGTGCTCGTTGAAGCGCATTACCTGCCAAGAGTCGGGTGTTAGATCGGTCGGGTTGTCGTACTCGCCCACGCATGTCCCTACCTCGTCACGCAGGTCGTTCCACTCGGAGCATGCCACCTGGCATGCCTTGCAACCGATGCAGCGGGATACATCAATCAGCTTGGTGACAGTTTCAACGCCGCCGCTTCGCCTTTGGGGCGAGGGCACCGAGGTCGCTGAGCGGGCGATTATGTTCTGCGAGTTGATTTGTTCTCCACGCATGCTCTCCTCCTTGCGTTATAGCTTGTCGACCCGTACCAGGAACGACTTGAATTCCGGCGTCTGGGTATTGGCGTCACCCACGGATGGCGTCAACGTATTGGTCAGGTGAGCCCGCTTGGTTTCGCCTAAATAACCCCAGTGAATCGGAATACCGATCTGGTGCACCGTCCGTCCCGCTACCTGCAACGGACGGATGCGCTTGGTCACTACCGCCACCGCTTCGATATGGCCGCGCTTAGAGCTGACGCGAACCCGATCGCCTTTGACAATACCCAGTTCGTTGGCCAGGGTTTCGCCAATCTCCACGAATTTTTCCGGCTGGGCGATAGCGTTCAAGCGGTTGTGCATCGTCCAGTAGTGGAAATGTTCGGTGAGGCGGTAGGTGGTCGCCGCATGCGGAAACTCCTCGAAGCTGCCGAAATTGGCCCGATCCTGCTCGAATACCCGCGCCCCTGGATTGTTCTTGGCCAGTGGGTTATTGGGGTGCATCGGGTTGTTGGCGATGGGCGTTTCAAACGGTTCGTAGTGTTCCGGGAAAGGTCCTTCCACCATACGGTCACGGGCAAAGAACTGCCCTCTACCCGTCTGGTTCATGATGAAGGGTCCTTGAGCTTCTGTCGGCGCTGATTCCACCGGGAAGTCGGGAACGTCATTACCCACCCAGCGATTGCCGTTCCACCAGACGACCGCCTTGCGCTCGGCCCACGGTGTGCCGTCGGGACGCGCGCTTGCCCGGTTGTAAAGGATTCGCCTGTTGGCCGGCCACGACCAGGCCCAACCCAGCGTCTGGCCGACGCCGTAGGGGTCGGAGTTGTCGCGGCGGATCATCTGATTGCCTTCATTGGTCCAGCAACCGGCAAAAATCCAGCAGCCGCTCGCCGTGCTGCCATCAGCACGCAGCATGCCGAAGTCTTCGACCTGCTCGCCCGCGCGACAGACAATATTGCGCTGTTCATCAACGACGTCTTCGAGTGCCCAGCCGTTGTATTCCCGGGCCAGCTCGTTGGCGCTTGGCTCTGCCGGGTAGCGATAGGGCCAGCTCAGATTGAGCAGCGCATCCGAAAAGGCGCCACCTTCGTCGCGATACATCTGCTGCATCCGCAAGAAGATGCCCGCCAGAATGGCGGTATCGGGAATCGCTTCGCCCGGGGGCGGTGCCGCTGCCCAGAACCATTGCAGCCAGCGTGAGCTGTTGACGATGGAACCGTCTTCCTCGGCAAACGCGGTGGTCGGCAAGCGGAACACCTCGGTACCGATCTCAGCGGTGTTCACATCGTTGAATTCGCCATGGTTCTTCCAGAACTCGGCGGTTTCGGTTCTCAGTGGGTCAATGACCACCAAGTACTTCAAGCGAGAAAGCGCCGCAGTGGTCTTGGCTTTATGCGGAAAGGCGGCCAGCGGGTTGAACCCTTGGCAAATGTAGCCGTTGATGTCGCCATGGCTCATTCGCTCGAAGGTATGCAGCACGTCATACAGGGTTTCGCTTAGCTTGGGCAGCCAGTCATAGCACCAGTTGTTCGCTTCGGTGGCGGCATCGCCGAACCATGCCTTCATTAGGCTGACATGAAAACGCTCGTAATAGCGCCAGTAGGATACTTCGCCAGGCAGCAGGTCCGGGCGTGAGCGATCAAGGATATAAGCTTCGTAATCCTGCTCATCGGCCTCGGGTAGTGACATGTATCCCGGTAGCAAATCCGAGAGCAGTCCAAGATCGGTCAGCCCCTGGATATTGGAGTGGCCGCGCAAGGCATTGACGCCGCCCCCGCGCATGCCCATGTTGCCAAGCAACAACTGGAGCATCGCCGCGGTGCGAATGATCTGCGAGCCGATCGAGTGCTGCGTCCACCCCAATGCGTAGAGGATCGTCATGGTCTTGTCGTTCACGACGGTCGCGGCGACCATGTCCCAGACGTGCTGAAGCTTGTCGCGGGGCGTACCGCACACCGAAGAGACCACATCAGGGGTATAGCGGCTGAAGTGCACACGCATCAATTGGAACACGCAGCGGGGGTGCGTGAGCGTATCGTCGCGTAGGGCATAGCCTTCGTCGTCGTACTCGTACCGCCAGGTCTCCTTGTCGTATTCGCCATTCTCGGCGTCATAGCCGGTGAACAGGCCATCCTCGAAGCCGAAATCCTCGCGCACGATGAGGCTCGCGTCGGTATAGGCGCGCACATACTCATGATGGATCTGATCGGTTTCGATCAAGTAGCTGATCAGACCGCCCAGAAAAGCGATATCGGTGCCGGTACGAATTTCCGCGTAGTAGTCTGCCACCGCTGCCGTGCGGTTGAAGCGGGGATCGACCACTATCAAGCGGGCATCGTTATGCTCCTTGGCTTCCATCACCCAGCGAAAACCAACAGGGTGCGCCTCGGCGGCATTGCCACCCATGACGAGAATAAGATCAGCGTTGCGGATGTCGACCCAGTGGTTGGTCATGGCACCGCGACCGAATGTTGGGGCAAGACCTGCCACCGTCGGTCCGTGTCAGACGCGTGCCTGGTTGTCGAGTACCACCATGCCAAGGCTGCGGACTATCTTTTGTGTCAGGTAAGCCGTTTCGTTGGTCGAGGCGGACGCCGCCAGCATCCCGGTCGTGGTCCAGTGGTTGACCGTATTGCCTTCCGCGTCCTGATCGACAAAGTTGGCGTCGCGGTCATCTTTCATGTGCCTGGCGATACGTGTCAGCGCGTCGTCCCAACTGATGCGCTTCCACTCATCGGTGCCGGGTTCGCGTACCTGAGGATACTTGAGGCGCGATTCACTCTGGATGTAGTCGAGCAGCCCCGCACCCTTGGGGCACAGCGAGCCGCGACTGACCGGATGATCCGGGTCGCCCTCTACATGGTAAATGCTATCAATACTGTTGATTGCCCCATCGCCGCGGCTATAGAGCAGCACGCCGCAACCCACCGAGCAGTAAGTGCAGTTGCTGCGGGTTATCTTGGCGCCGGTAAGCTTGAACTGGCGGATCGATGCGAGTGCGGGTTCAGGCGCAAAGCCCATCATGGCCATGCTGGAGGTGGCCATGCCGACTGCCCCGAGTTTAAAAAACTGTCTTCGCGTAACCTTCAGAGTCATTTCGGCCTCCTGTCGATTTGTTCTTAATGTCGTAAATCCCTGAAATGACATATCCGTTAAGCATAGTGAGTCTTTTCTTGTTTGGCGAAGTGTCGCGGTGTCATTTAGTCAATGACAAGGTTGCCATCAGTGCTTGCTGATAATGGCTTATTCGGGCGAATCAGACGTACTGGCCTGAGGTTCACCGTCTTCCTGGCGTCCACTGTCCTCTGCACCCAGCGGTTCATCCGGCAAAAGCGCCTCTTCGCGCTCAGGTGTCTCGGTTTCGTAGGCGGACCCAGCATCGGGCTCAGAAGCCTGGGTCTGGAACATGGCATCGCCCCGGGATTGACCACCACCGGTGGTCTCATCCTCCTGATCCATATCCGCTCCGGTAATGCCGCTTGTGGTACCCGCCGTGCCGGTATCTATATTCGGTTTTTCGGGCATTGCGTTGGGAAGAACACCGCTTTCATTCTGAGGAGCTGTCGGCTCGGCGGCCTGGAGCGTTATCATGGAGCCAGCGCCTAGCAAGACAACAAGGAGGGGGAGCGTGCGTTTTATCATGCTTGAACTCCTCGAAGGGGCTAAGTCAAATGGGTCAAGGCCTCTGGGGCTGAGCGCTTCACGTTGGCTGCAACATGCTCAAGCAGTCGCTCCATGCTGACGTCAAATTAAAGGCAACTTTGGCATATCTACTTTCTGTATAGACAGTAGCGCCACTTGGCGCAAGAACATGGGTTAAGAGGTATTCATTCCGCCATCGTTATTTATTTCTTTTTCGGACCGGTACTTTTCCTCTTTGTATAGCTCTTTCTTGGCTTACTCGTACGCTTGGCTGGGCTACCGGTTTCCCCCTGAGCCGTTTGCAGGCTTTGTCTGAGTTTGGCGGCATCGCTGTGGGTGAGTAGTCCGCGCAAGTCGTCCAATAACGCTTGCTGAAAGGCGCCTGTATCATCCTGTTGTTCGGAGATGGCCCGCAGACGCTGCTCCCAAAGTGCCGTGCGCTCCGGCGTGCTGACAGCGCTGGGCAGGGCGGCGATTAACGCGCTCCCCAGCTTGGTGGCGCGCAGGGCTTTTTGCTGGCGCACCAGGTAGCCGCGCTGTACCAGGGTTTCGATAATACCGGCGCGGGTGGCTTCGGTACCCAAGCCATCGGTGTCCCGCAAGGTTTTGCGAACGTTCGGGTCATCCACGTAGCGGCCAATGTTCATCATTGCCTTGATTAAACTGGCATCGGTAAACGGCTCGGGTGGGCGTGTTTCCTTCTCTTCTACGCCTGCACCTAGCGCTTTGCAGCGTTCATTTTGGGTAAGCGGTGGCAGCGGCGGCGCTTCTTCTTTCGTGGTGAAAAGCGGCTTCCAGCCAGGGTCGAGAATGCTTTGGCCACGAGCGCGAAACGCCTCGTTTAACAGAGTGAATTCGGCTTTGACTTCAAAGGTGCGCAGCGGGCGATAGAACTGGGCCATCACGTTGCGCACCACCAACCGAAACACGTGGCCTTCGGTGGCCGAGAGCTGACTGAAATTTGCGGGCTTGCCGGTAGGCGCCAATGCGTGGTGGGCGCCTACCTGCTTGTCGTTCCACGCCTTTGAGCGCAGCGTAAAGTCGGCACCATTCAGCCACTGCTTGAGCGTATCATCATTTTGGCAGGCGCCGGTTAAACTGCGCTGGGCGAGGGCCAGGTGTTCTTCGGGCAGATAGCGACAGTCCGAACGCGGGTAGGTGATCAGCTTGTGCTGCTCGTAAAGGCGTTGGCAAATATCCAGCACCATCTGGGCAGAAAGCCCAAAGCGCCGGGCGGCGTCTACCTGAAGGGCGGAGAGCGAGTAGGGCAGCGGCGGCGCCTGGCGTTTTTCCTGCTGGTCGAGCTGGGTAAGCTGGCCGGTAGCCCCTGGCAATTGGGCCGCCAGCGCATCGGCAGGCGTGCGGTCAATCAAGCGGCCTTGGTCGTCTAAAGGCTGGTGTTCCTTGGGCGCCCACCAGGCGCGTAACTGGCCTTTTGCAACCTGTAAGTCCGCCCAGAGCGGGTAGAACGGGTGAGGCCTGAAATCTCGGATGGCGTTATCGCGACGCACGATCAGCCCGAGTACCGGCGTTTGCACGCGGCCCACGGAAAGCACGCCATCATGGCCCGCCTGGCGGCCGGTGAGCGTCCAGGCACGCGTCAAGTTGATGCCATACAGCCAGTCAGCGCGTGAACGAGCTTGCGCTGCCTGAAAAAGCGGCTGAAATTCTTGGTTGGAGCGCAGTTTGGCGAGCGCGCGACTGACCGCTGGGCGGTTCAAATCGCTGATCAACAGGCGTTGAACCGGGCCGCGGTACTTCAGGTGCTCAATCACTTCCTGCACCAGTAGCTGGCCTTCGCGGTCCGGGTCACCAGCATGAACAACATCAGTGGCCTGCTTGATTAACTTACGAATCACCGCCAGTTGACCACGCGCCTTGGCGCGTGGGGCCAGTTTCCAGGTGCCGGGGATGATGGGCAGGCGGTCCAGCCGCCACTGTTTATCAGCGGGGTCGTAGGCCTCCGGGGGCGCTTGTTCCAGAAGGTGGCCCAAACACCAGGTAACAGTCGTGTCGCCGCAAATAATAGCGCCTTCCTGACGTTTGGCGCTTGCGGGCAATGCGTCGGCAATCGCCCGAGCAAGGCTGGGTTTTTCGGCGATAATCAAGCGCATGCGTGGGAAGCCTTCAGGTGTGTTTGCGGTGCCCTATATTAGCAGAGACATGCCGGACACCAGAAGCTACCCGCCCCGGTGGGGTATTTTGCACACCAAAAGGCGGCTACCTGAGTAGCCGCCTGGGGCGTGCTTGGTAAGAAGCTCTGTCGGGATATTTTAGTTCAGCGCCTTAAAACTTCACTTCGACACCAATACCGTACAGGTCATCACGGGGGCGATCATCAAGACGTACGCGATCGACATTGTATTCGGCGTAGAGTTTGGCGCGCGGCATCACCTGATAGGAAACTCCGAAGACGTATTCATCTACGCGATTGCCTTCGTCCGCTAGGTTATCCTGGCCTTTTTCGTTGTTATAGCCTGCCATTAATAGAAAATCGCCTAGTTGATAAGCGCCGGCCAGTTCGTAGAAGTGGGTTGAGAATTCCTCGTTATCAGCGGCCTGCATGGATTTATAGCCGTTGATGGCACCCACGTAAAGAGAGTTGTAACGGTAGCCTGCGCCAAACCCCCAGCTGGTCATGTCACCAAGCATGGCCGTCGCGCCTTGAAAGCTTTGGCGTTCGTAAGCGGTCACCAAATCCAGGCCGATATCGGTACTGTAACGAGCGGAAAGGCTGTATTGGTAGTTGCGGTCGCCATCGGTGGTTTCACGTGTGCGCCGGTCATCCTCAAATACATAGCTCGCGCGAAGGTCCCAGTTGCCGACATCATAGCCAATGGTCAACTGGTCATCTTTTTTGCTGGCAAAGGGCTTGATGCCATTAATTTTATTGTCGTTGGCAGAAGAGCCAAACAGCTCAAAAATATCGGTAACGTCAATCAACTGACTGGTTGAGCTTTTGGTTCGGCCGATTGCCATTTCCAACTGGTCGAGGTAGCGAAAACCCAGCCAGGCATAGCGCACGTCAATGCTATCGGTCTTAGCATCATTTTCCTCTTCGGCGTTCATCTGCCACTCTAACTTACCCAGCAGATCTATTTCATCTGAGAAGCGATAGCGAAACTGGGTGCCCAGGCGGGCTTTACCATCACCGCCAAAGTTTAAGCGCTTGGTCTTATCCTGCTTGTCGTATTTAAATGCGCCCGCCTCATACTGCACTTTACCGGTAAGGTCGACTCTAAGATCGTCTGCTTTATAGACAGTCGCCGCTTGAGCCGTTTGCATGGCAACGATAGAAACGGCGGTAAATACTAATAAATTCTTCATTTTCCGATCCCTGTATCAAGATTAAGGCAGCAAGAACCCGTTCCTTTAATTCGATAATTAAAGGAGCTGAAACGTCAGTAGCGTTTTTTAGTTAATTAAGATTTTATGCTTGATGATTAAAAGTGGTTTTTTAACAGTTCAACGTTATCTTCAAGTGTGCTGTTTAAAGCAACGCCGCTGTTTTCAAGTTTTTCGGTGTAATAATCTTTAATGCTTTCCCAGGAGTAATAAGGGAATGTGTCTGTAGTGATTGGAAAAGCTATTTCCTGCTCATTGCGCAGCATTTTTATCAGGTGATCGCCATTATTTTCGTAAATAATCCATTGGATATTGGCACCCATAGGCGTTATCTCAGATCCTTTCCATATTTCGGCGACTAGGTCAGGGTTATCTTGGCTTTCATTAGCGCCTGCTATATCCAGATAAGAAGAAAGCGGAATAATCGTTTCTGCATGGGCGAAATTGAAGATGCCGCTAAGGTTATTGTCCTGTAATGCATTGTCAGTTGAGATCAGCAGTTCCTTGACGAGCGGCGCGGCGATGTCCTGCGGAAGGTCGGTGCTGGTTAGCGATGGGCCCTTGGCATAATAGGTTTCCAGTATGTCGAGTTTCTCGTACCAGGCCAGCTGATCCTGGGTGAAGTATTGACCAAAATCGAAGGTGCCCTCCTGGGTTATGTTGGAGGCAATAATGTAAAGCTGATAAAGGTTATTGGCGGCATCTTCAGGGCTTCTCAGTTTGACTCTGCCTTTTTCATCTTCAAAAGCGAGTGTGCCGTCAGACAACGCTTCGTAGAGCTCCTCACCAATAAACTGACTTATGATAGCGTGGGCGAATTCAGCCGTTTTTGGCTGCTGATCCAGATATGCTTCCAGGACTTCTTGCCATTCACCGCCACTTTTATAGGCTTTGTACTGAGTGGCCAGATCGTAGGGCCGAAGATACGGATCACTGCCTTTTGCATACTGCTCGGCGGTAATCGGGGGCGTCTGCTCGCCCAGCGCTACTTTAAGCCCTTCAAGGAAATGGTCGCGGCTTTGCGGCGCACGGTCTTTATAAGTGGCATGTGCCTCAATAGGGCGTCCGCTTTCAAATACGTCGGCAAACTGCTTACCCATGCGTTGGCCAATAGCATTAAGCTCTTCACCTCCTGATAAAGACAGCTCACCGTAAACATCTTTTTCCACTTCCATAAGGCGCGCTATTTGTTGCTGTAACGCTTGGCCAGCATTTGTTAGCTGCTGCTCCCGTTCAGCCAACGCCAGTAGCTCGTTAAGCGTCTTGTCATACTTTGCGCTGGAAAGATGGCGCGAGCCATGTCGTCCCACGTAATTGATAAATACCGGCTGATAGCCTTCAGGGGCGGGCGTATAGCGGGTGGCGACATAGGGATAGGGTGACTTTGTACTGAGGTGCGCATCAATAGCAGCGTCAGGATTAACTTCAGGAGTGTTCTCTGCCAATGCGTTAGAGGAATACAGCCAGGCCGTAGCGGCCAGGGCGGTAAGGCATAGGGAGCGTGGAGCGAAGGCTTGCATGGTTTAGCGTTTCCTTTCTCGGTCATAGGGACATGCCGTTAGCGCAACATGTCAGGTTTTGGGCACAGAGGTGCCCCGTCGCCATGAAATAAGGCGAATTAAAATGATTACTTGGCTGTTTTAGCGGGAGTAGCCGCTAGCCGGGGCGAATGGTGCTACGCCATACGGGCCTGGCAGGTAGCTGGATGATCTGGCTGATATCATTTTCATCCGCCAGCTGCTTAGCGATGCAGACAGCAATTTCCTCAACCGGGTGATGAAAGGTAGTCAGGTCATAGCTTTGCCAGCTGGCCTGCTCGATATTATCGAAGCCCATCACGCAGAGGTCTTGAGGAATATTGAGCTTGAATGTTTGACGGGCCGTATCCAGAAAACCACACGCCAGCAGATCGGTGGTACAGAGCACAGCATCCGGCCGCTGCGAGCGGGCCAGTAACTGCCGGGCGGCTTCCTGCCCCGTGGCGTAGTGGGTAGGACCTGCCCGCACAATAGTGATGGGCAAGCCCGCCTCATTGACTGCCTGGCTAAAGGCTTGCTCACGCGCGACAAGGCTTGGGGTGCAGGCAGTGGATGTCACTAGCCCAAAAGAGCGGCACCCCGAGCGATAAAACAGATCAAAGGCTTCCTGCATCGCCGCTTCATGATCCAGCGTGATATGCACCGGACCGGTAAACTCCTGTCCACGGTTGACCAGCACCACGCGCAGCCCGCTTTGGATACAGGTTTGAACCAGAGATTCAGCTGGAGCGCCTGATAGAACCACGATAGCGCTTGCCCGGTATTTCAGCGCCTGATGTAAAGCGCTTTCTACAGCTTCTTCTTCGCCTGAGGTGTTAATCAGCATGACCGCACGGCCCAACGCCTGGATATGACGACTAACGGCCTCCAGCAGGCTGGATAAAAACGGCGATGACAGGTGATCACCCACCAGGCACACCGGGCGTGAACTCTCCTGGGAAAGACCACGGGCCAGGTGGTTGACGTGATAATTAAGCTCTTTGGCTGCCGCAAGCACCTTTTGGCGCGTTTCTTCGGAAACGCTGGCGCCGTCGGTGAAAGTGCGCGACACGGCGGAACGTGACACACCGGCCAAACGGGCTACTTCTTCCGCACTAGCAAACTTGCGTGAGCTGCTCATCGGGTGCCTCTTGCAACAGCTGTTTTATTTGTCTGGCCGCAATGCGGGCCGCTTCAAATAGCTCCGGTTTGGGCGTTTCAAACCACTCATCCGGGGGCAGCTGCCGTTCCTTGCGAACATGAGCAACCGCGCTTTCAAGCGTAGGGTAACGGTTAGGCAATTCCAGGTGTAAAAACAGGGATACTAGTGTGACCGAACGGCTGCGTCCCCCACGACAGTGCACCAGCACATTACCTTTTTCACGAAGAGGGTAGGAAGGCTTGTCAGGCATAATCTGATCCAGCGCCGCCCTTAAAATGAAATAGGCGGCCAGCATCTGCTCGTGCGGGTTGCCCGGGCCGTCAATCATGCCGATCTTGTAATACCGAAACCTGCCTGGGCCCTGAATTAAACCGTTGGGCGTAGGCGGAAGACTGGTATCCACCAGGTTAATATCCAGGTTGACGGCGCAGTTGATCACCGTGGTAATACCGTTTTCTTCCAACAACGCCGGGCTGCTGGCGGCCTGACTATCGCCAATATAAAGCGCCACGTTACGCCCCGGCAGGCACGGTTCGATCAGGCTCATGGGAGGGCGCGGATAGTGTTTTGTCATGCGATTTCAAGCTCTTCAAGTTGGCTGTAATGAGTAAGTGCGTCAGCGATAAGTGGCGTTGCTGCGAGTACTGCGCCACCGTGCTTTAGCGTACCGGGCAGGGAAAGATAGGGGCGGGTTACACCACCGGCTTCGCTGACTAATAAAAGGCCGGCCAAACTGTCCCACGGGTTCATGTGATGTTCGAGATAGCCGTCGATCCGGCCTTCAGCCACCCAGGCCAAGGCCAGCGCGCCAGAAGCTCCGCGGCGAATATTGGCGCCATGGGATAACAGGGCTGCCTGGGCGTTCAGGTACGTTTGCAGCGCCGTTCGGGTGGACCAGCCCATTTCAATTGTGGCGGTCGTGAAACTATCGGTGGCGGCTACCTGAATCGGCTGGGCGTTTTTATAGGCGCCCTTGCCGCGTTGGGTGAAATAGAGCTCCTCGGTACACGGATTGAAAATGGCACCCAGCTGGGTCTTGCCGCGGTCAACAAAGGCGATGCAGATGCAGAAGTGAGGAATGCCTCTTGCATAGTTGGCGGTGCCATCAATCGGGTCAACGACCCAGATGCCATTACCATTCACCTGCCCGCCGCTCTCCTCACCGCTACTTTCCTCGCCCACAAAAGCATCGCTGGGAAAGTGCTGCTGAATGGAGACTCTGATCTCCTGCTCAATGAAGGTATCGGCCTCGGTCAAGAAATCCTGATGGCCCTTGAGCGTGTAAAGCCCTGGCTTGCGTGTTTCGAAGAGATGGCGTGCTTTCAGGCCAGTGCGGTGAATCAGATCCTTGAGAAATTCAGCGCGGACTTCCAGCTCATGGGGCAGAATCGGCATATCTATCCTTTTATATTGCAACGTGAACGTTGGGTTTTGTTGTTAACGGCGGTAGTTCAACATCCACAGGTCCTGCCAATCCTGGCGGTTTTCCCAGTCATCAATGGCCGTGCGGGGCGAGTAATCAAATAGCTGAGCCTTGAGGGCGCCAATGCCGGAAGGCTCTGTCTCGGGCAGTGATATATCCGAGCGGGTGGAAATCTTGCCATCCTGGGCCTGAGGCGCGATGCCTTCTTCGGTCAGCAGGTAATGCAAAAAAAGCTTGGCGGCGTTAGGGCTTTGGGTACCGCTGGCTATAAGGCCGATGGAGGGATAGGTCCAGCCAATCCATGGGTCCAGTCCTTCGCAAATACCCAGTTTCATGCCGTCAGCATTATCACGAAACTTGGCGGTACTGGTTAAGCCGAGAAAGCTGTCCTGCTGATCCGGGGAGGCAACGGCTTCGGCTGCATTGGAATCTGAATCGGTTAATAGCGGCGCGTTGTTTGCCAGCGCTTTCACCCAGGCGGCGGTAGCGCTCTCTTCAGCATCGGGTAATGGGTGGCCGTAGCGCGCCTCAAAGGCCGCTGCCATCGCTTCATCCCCGTGCTGGGCCATCTGGTTAAACCAGTCCACGTAGGAAGGCTTGCCCAGCGGATCCTGCAACGCTACCCGGCGTTCCCACTCGGGTTCGGTCAACTCCCAGATATTATTGATCGGGCAGTGATCGTGGAGTGCGGTGTTGTAGGTCCAGACATTGGGAGCCATCACAATGGCTAATGGATCGCGGTAGCGCTCATCCACCCGGTCGGCTAGATCAGCAGGGAACCAGTTAACCGCAAAGCCTGTGTCCAGAAGCTGGGCAACGGCTGCCGGGGCGTCTGCCAGAATGGCTACATCGGTTTGAATATTATTGGCTTGCGCCTCGCGGATGATCCTTTCCAGGGTATGGGGCGCTTTTGATTTAACCCCTTCGGCCTGAACGCCATACTGTGCGGAAAAATTGGCTGCCTGTTCAACAATCTTGCCGGTTGAATCGTAGATCGTAATGCCTGGTTCCTGCCGGGCAGCTGCAATTAAAGCATCCAGCTCCGTGGATTCGTTAGCCCAGGCCAAGGGAGCTGAGGCCAGGCTAATGGCAACGGTAAGTCGTGATAAAAGACGCATAACAAACCCTTTTAAACGGCGTGCATATAAGTGGTGGTAGAGACGTTGTTACGGATTATTCCCGCCTGGCCATAACGGGTGTTTTCCAGGCGATGGCCATCGGTATCAAATAGGTGCAAATGCTCAGGCTGTATCTGGCAAAAGGTGTGCTCGCCCGCCTGTACCTGAGGCCTGATCTGGGTAGAAAGCTGCAAGCACTGGCCTTCCGTTTCAAGATCCAGAACCCAGCTGCCACCTGTCGGCATGATGCCTTGTACTTTGGCAGGTAAGGCGTAGGGTGTGGCCGCCTGAGCTAGGTGAATGTCTTCAGGTCGGATGCCGAGCATGTGTGTATCAGGCTGGTTATTGAGACGACTCCCCAGCATGGAGTCAGCGGCAATCTGGTTGATCGGCGGGTTGCCAATAAACTCGGCGACAAAGCGGTTGGCGGGGCGTGCATAGATATCATCGGGGCTGCCTACCTGCTGCAAGTGCCCCTTGCTCATGACGGCGATCGTAGTGGCCAGTGTCATGGCCTCCCACTGGTCGTGGGTGACGAACAGGATGGTGGTATCAAATGCTTGGTGTAGCCGTTTCAGCTCAGCGCGCATTTCCAGGCGCAGTGAGGCGTCGAGATTGGACAGCGGCTCATCCAGCAGCAGTACTTTGGGCTTTAAGACCATCATGCGGGCGAGCGCCACGCGCTGCTGTTGGCCGCCTGATAGCTGAGAAGGGTAGCGCTTGGCATAGCCGGCAATGCCCAGTTTATCCATCACTTCGCCGGTCCGGGTGCGCCGTTCGCGCTCAGAAAGTTTGCGCAGACGCAATCCAAACTCGATATTCTGCTCAACCGTCATGTGGGGCCACAGCGCGTAGCTTTGAAACACTAACCCCAGCCCACGTTTCTCGGGAGACACAAAGCAGCCGTCTGCCGGGGAGTCCATTAGCTGATCGCCGATAAACAGACGCCCCTGGCTCAAGTGCTCAAGGCCCGCGATCATGCGCAGCATCGTAGTCTTTCCGCAGCCCGAAGGGCCAAGCAGGCACATGAAATCACCGCTTTTGATATGCAGGTCGATATTTTGCACGGCGGTGGCCTGGCGGCTGTACTGCTTGGAAATCGCGTCTAACGTGATGGTCGGCATAATTAGCTCTCCAGACCTTGGGCAAGGCCCGTTTTGGTTAATTTCTGAGTCAGAATCGTGCCGCCCCAGGCGAGCATGGCGATCATGAGTACAACGGCGTTGGCGGCTTGGGTGTAGTTGTAATCGACAAGGCGCAGAGAGTAGGTGGTAAGCACTTCGGTAGCTGGCACCGCCAGAATGATGAACAGGCTCACGCCTTTAATTCCCGAGATAAAAGGTAAGACGATACCCACCACCAGCGCGCCTTTTTGAATGGGCACAATGATGCTCCACATGCGCCGTAGCCAAGAAGCGCCTGAAATCTGAGCGGCCTCTTCGGGCTCTTTACCCAGCTGCGTCATGGCTGAGATACCTGCCCGTGAAGCAAAGGGCATCTGGTCGGCAATTAGCGCGAGCATCAGAATCATCGACGTTCCATATAGCGCTGGAACAGGGCCGCGCTGCACGGCAAAAAGGGAAAGCGTGGCGGCTGCAAAGGCAATGCCAGGCACTAGATAAGGCATAAACGTGAGCTGGCGCAGCGAGCTTGCAAGCCAGCGCCAAGGCGTACGCGTCACCACATAGCCCACCAGCAGGCCGAGTAAACCGGCACATATAGAGGCGGTACCCACAATACGCAGGCTATTCCAGGTGGCGGACCAGAACTCAGGGGTTAATAAAATGCCGTTTTTCAAGGCGATCGTATTGAGGTTGGTGCCGATCCAGTAATCCAGGGTGAAGTTATTCAGATGAAAACGCCCTGGAATACGCATGATGGTGGATAGAAAAAGCGTTAATAGCGGAAGCACGACGCCAATGATAAACAGAGAAGCGGCTAGCAACGTGGCGGGAAGGCGCCAAACGCCGAGCGGGCGACGACGTTCCATAGCGCCTTTGCCACCCAGGGTGACAAAGCGGCGCGCTTCACGCATTAGGTAAAGATCAATTGTTAACGTGATACAGCCCAGCACCATGATGGCCCCCGCCAGTACAGAGGCGACACCCGTCTGGCGCGACGAAATAGCTCTGAACAGCGAGGTGGAGAGGGTGTCGTACTGCACCGGCAGGCCGAGAATGTAGGGCACGGCAAACTCGCCCAGCCCATCGGCTAGAATCAGCACCATCGCGGACATCAGCGCAGGTCGCATTAGCGGTAAAATGATACGAAAGGCAACGGTTGAACGGCTGGCGCCCAGAATGCGAGCCGAATCTTCAAGCTGGGAATCCAGGCGGCGTAAGGCGTTGCCAAACAGCAGTATGACCAGCGGAATATAGTGCAGCGCCAGTATGAAAATCATCGGCACGGGACCATAAGCCAGCCAATCGGGCGAGGAGTAGCCCATTGACTCCAGCCAGCCTGGTTGGCCACCCATCGACCGGTTCTTGAATAACGTGGTCCAGGCTAGCGCGAACGTCCACGTAGGGAGCATAAACGGCACAATCAATGCAGTAGCAAACCAGCCTCGGCCCCACAAATTAGTACGGCTTAAAAGCCATGCCATGATACCGCCCACCACCATGGCAATACACATAGCGCCGATGGCCACGCTAAGCGTGTTGAGTAACGGTTGCCAGAACAGCCGCTTTGAAATAGGTGAGGTAAACACGCGTTCAAGGTAGTAAAACGTGAAGCTGCCCTGTTCTGCGCCAATGCGCGTTGAGTCGCCAAAGTTAACGTTAACCGCATCCATTAAAATGGAAATAACTGGCGCCAGGATCAGGTAGCTGAATGTGGTTAATAAGCCTATGCCAAGTAGCGTCGCTGGATTTTTTAGACTGAGCTGTAGTCCCCTTTTACTGGGGAGTGCTGAAGTGATCCACCCAACCATTGGTTTTCCCTCGTTGACACTCTGGATAGCCGAAAGATCGACCGGATTGAGAGGCATTCTAAAGAGGAAAGATGACAGAACGTTGACATTTGCACATAAGTGCAAAATTCTTAGAACATTAGATTAATGATTAATATCAATTGGTTGTATTTTTTATCATATTTTATAAGAAAAAATTAATGAAGATTTTTGCACCTAATTACATACGTAAAATTCTTTCTCGCCAGTGCTATCAACGTTATTGTCAGTAAGCTCAACCGCTGTTACTCACAACGGGTAATCAGGGAATAGGCTACGCTAAAGAGCTATTCATTTTAAAAGGCGGCCATATGCGCGAACGCGGTAGAACACGGAGGTTAATGGGGCTGGGCGCGCGTACGGGCGGTGCGATGCTTAAAACACGTCTGGGCGGTCAGGCAGACTGGCGCGCGCTGGGCGAGGCACTGTTTGAAGGACTTTCCGAGCTGAAAGGCCCGGCCATGAAAATGGCGCAGATGATGTCCCAGTGGGACGACCTGCTGCCGCCGGATTTAGCCGATGAGCTTGCTCGCCTGCAACGCCAGGCCGAACCCATGCCTTGGCCACGTATCCGTGAAGCGCTTGAGTTGCAGTACGGCGATATCGATACGTACTTTACCCAGGTTGAAGAAGCGCCATTTGCCAGCGCCTCCATGGGGCAAGTGCATAAAGCGGTGACCCGTGAAGGCGAAACGGTGGTGCTTAAAGTCCAGTACCCAGGCTTAGCCGACGTGCTGGAGAGTGACCTAAAACAGTTACGGCGCATTATGAGCCTGGGCCGCTGGTTTAAAGTGCCTCAGGCGCGCCTGGATGCACTGTTTGAGGAACTGGCGGCGGGGCTTCGCGATGAGCTGGATTATCAGGCTGAGGCAAACGCTCTGGCGCGTTATCGAGAGCGCTACCAGAGTGATGCGCGGCTTGTAATACCCGAGCCGCTGTTTGAACTCTCGGGCCAGCATGTTTTGGCCATGTCTTACGTACCCGGCACACCGCTACGTGAGCTGGAGAGCGCTGAAGATACCGTACGTCAACAGGTAGCCGCGACGCTTGCCGACTGGATTACCCAGGAGCTCTTCACCTTTGGGGAGCTGCACGCCGACCCGCATGCGGGCAACTTTGCCGCCGATGCGCAGGGGCGTTTGATTATCTACGATTTTGGTGCGGTGATTCCGGTACCGGAAGGTCGGCTTAACGCCATGATTAAGCTACTCGATGCTACCTTGGCCCACGACCCCATGGCCATGGATGAGGCGATGGTCAATATGGGTGGGCGCCAAGGGCAGGGCGCGCCGCTTTCACTGTATCGTGAGGCAGCTGAATGTATTGCCCCGCTGTTTGAGCCCGGCGAGCAGGATTTCAGCGATGTGCGCGTGCATCGCCGCCTGCGCGAGCTTTCGCCCAAGGTGTGGGCAGCGATGGACCGCTTACAGCCGCCCGCCGATACGCTGCTGTTATCGCGAGCGCTAAATGGCCATTACTGGAATCTGGTGCGCCTTAAAGCGCGGCTGGATATGTATGAGCGTATCCAGCCGCTGTTGGCCTGGTCACGCTCACCCACCTGAACGTTCACGCACTAGTCAGTCCTTGCTGATATTCAATCGGTTAGCGCAACGTCTTTAACCAGAATACTAGCGTCTTGTCACTCTCATGCTGCTCGTTAATATCTTTCCAAGCAAAGGTCGTCGCCAAATCAGCACGGCGCTGATAGCCCTGGCTTTGCCAAAAACCATGAAGCGGCCGATAATCTTCCGGCCGCAGAGGGTGCTCTTCAGGGCGCTCAACGGCGCAAAAAGCGGCAGTTTTATACCCTTCACGAGCGGCGTGGGTTTCGCGCTCTACCATAAAAGCTTTGCCTATACCCTGGCCTCGGTAGTCGTGAAGTAATACCGATTCGCCGTAATAGAACACGCTGGAAGCCGCAATGCCGGCTGCTTCAAACGGGCGGCGAAACTCGTTGACTTCATCACTAAGCGGCTGACCTGTAGACGCGCCGACCAGGCGGTCACTATCAAAAGCGAGGACAAACAGGCTTGCTGGGTTTGCCGCGTAGCGGCCCAGGTAATCTGCTTCGTAAGCCAGATTGCCATCGTATAAATAGGGAAAATCGTGAAATACCCGAATGCGCAGCTGCGCAAGAGCCGTCAGGTGGGGCGCAATAGCCTGACCGTGGCAGGTCGTGAGCGTCAGTTCGTTCATCGCGTCTCTTCCACTGGGTAAACGCTGCACATTAACAGCCCCGAGCCGCATCGCCAATCCTCCTGCGTGATGGCCTACGGTCATGCTAAACTATGGCGCTTTTCAAAACGCGCTTTTCAAAAAACAGTGGAGACGGCAATGCTAGCGGTATGGGTCGATCAGCTGCTGGGATTTGCCTCTGGGGCACTCTCGGCAATCAGGCAGCAAGAACACTATCCCGATTTTATGACGTGGGTGCGCGCGGAAGGCGCCACGTCGTTTAACGGCGATGTCGCCACCGCCCAGGCGCTGGCTCCCATTTTATGGTCACAAACACCCTTGGTCCGGCTGGATTTTGCCAGCGAGTCGCTGGCGACACCAGGGCGTAATGAGCCCTGCTGGTGTGACTCCGGACGCAAATACAAGCAGTGCTGCTATCGGGTCGATTTCCCGACGGATATCCCCGAGCAGATGATGTGGATGCTGTCGCTGCGTGAATGGAAAGGCCCGACATTAAAAGCCGCACTTGAAAGCCGCCAGGCGCCGCCTCAGGCGCTACTGGAAGCGGGCCTTATCGCTGCTGAAAGTGGCCAGACCGGGCGCGCCATGCAGATCCTTGAGTCGCTGTTTGATGGCAGCGACTGGTCGCGTCTGCCCGAGCAGGCCGAGCCCGCCTTTGAAATCCTGCTGGATATCTACCAAGAGCGCGGCTTTACCCGCAAACGCGCCGATCTGCTGGATGATGTGATGGAGCGCGGGCCACTGTTTTTACGCGGTGTAGCCCTTGAGCGCCTATGCCTGATGCACTTGGATAACGATGATCTGGATAGCGCTCGGGCCGCCTTTGTTAAAGCCCAGCAGGCGCTGCCTGATTCGCCCACGCTTGCCTACATTGAGGCGATGCTTCTTCTGCATGAAGGCCATGAAGAAGAAGCCAAGGAGCGCGCCAACTTCTGGTATCGGCGCCTGGTTCGCCAGGGCGATCTTGACGAAGAGCAACTGGAGTTCCTGGCCGCCTTGGCAGAGAACCCGGGCGCAACGCTGGCTGATCAACTGCTGAGTGCTGAAGAGGATCTGGCCACGCCATTGGTATCCTTGCAAGCGCTGTTGGCGGCGCTGCCCACGGCGCCCAAGCTGGATGTTAGCGCCGATGCGCAAACGGGTCATTTGCACTACCACTCCAGTGCCCGGGAAGCGACGCTGTTCGCCGCCTGGCATGAGCAGTTTCAGGTTCTGGTGGATGAAGACGTTGCACTAGGCTTTCGCGATGATCCTTGGGGCAATGCGGTTGAGTGGATGTCCGCACTTTGCGCACACCCCGAGTGGCTGGATGCGCCGCATGTAGTGCAGGACCTGACCCTGGCGTTGACTAGCCGGTTTGGCAGCCTACCGTGGATGGCGCCTAGCCTGCTGGAGCCCTTGGCGCTGCGCCTTTCCCGCTGGCTGGAACAGGCCCGTGCTGAAGGCGATGGTAGCCTGTGCTGGGATGATGCCGACAACGCCGTCCTGCTGCGTACGGGCCTTGCCCTGGTCGTGGGGATGGAGCGTGGTGCCCGTCAGCATTCGCGGGAGCTGGCTGAAGAGCTGCTCGCCATCGATCAGGAAGATAGCCTGGGGCTGCGCGAACTGGTACTCGATCAGCTGCTGCGTGATGACCGTAACCAGGAAGCGCTGACGCTGACAGAGCAGCAGGATGACGATGGTTCGCTGGTGCTCGGATTACTAATGGGTCGCACCTTGGCGCTTTTTCGCTTAAATGAGCATGAGGCAGCTGAAGCGGCGCTTAATGAGGTTATCACCCATAACCGCCACGCGCTTGAAATGATCTGTGCGGATAGCCCGCGCCCGGTAATGCCGCATGCAGACGGCCAGGTTGACCCCGGCTCGCGTGCCGAGGCGTGGCAATATCGCACGCTAATGCGCGATCAGTGGAGGACCACGCCGGGCGCACTTGAGTGGCTGGGTAACCACCGCTAAGCCTTTCGTTAGGGTGTAACCTTCAGCCGCGCTTAGCGCGGCTGAGGGACAGGCACCAGCTGCTTGTCCCTACTTATCCAGACGGCCAGAATAATCGCTGGCAGACCCAAGAGCGTTGCGACCACAAAAAACGTGGCATAGCCCTGGGAAGTTACCACCACCCCCCCAAAGCCGCTTAAAAACTTCCCAGGCAGCGTCATCAGCGATGAGAATAACGCATATTGAGTGGCGGTATAGGCGCGTGAGGTAAGGCTTGATAAAAAGGCAATAAATACCGCGCTAGCCAAGCCGTTAGCCAGATTGTCGCCAATGATCGTGATCACCAGCATGGGTACCTGATTACCTATCAGGGCGAGTGCGGCAAACAGTAAATTCGTCAGCATCACAAACCCTGCCCCGATCACCAGCAGCGGGCCAATGCCGTAGCGGGCTACCAGCAAGCCGCCTAAAACGCCGCCGGTAATGCTCATCGCAATCCCAAATATATTGGTCACATTGGCAATAGTGGCCAGAGAAAAGCCCAGGTCGATATATAGCGGGTTAGCCATGGACGCCATCGCCAGATCGCTGATTCTATACACCGCAATAAACACCAGGATCCACAGTGCCTTTACTCCGAAGCGGCGAAAAAAATCGGTAAACGGGCACACGATAGCGCCAATCACCCAGGCACCCAGGCGACGCAATATTTTAGGTTTGCCACGGCTGGCGCGGATAAAGGCGCGCACTTTAGGCTCATGGATTAACTGTACCGAAAGCGAGGCGCGCTTGGGTTCCGGGCGAATCAGCACGGTGAGTACTCCCACGCCGACGAGTGCTGCCATGGTCAGATAAGCCGCATCCCAGGACACGGCCGAGGCGATATAAAGCGCTCCGGCCCCAGCGGCCAGCAGCCCCCCTCGATAGCCAATGATATAGGTGGATGCCATGGCGGCTTGCATATCATCATCGGCAGATTCGATCCGGTAAGCGTCAATGGCAATATCCTGCGTTGCCGAACCAAAGGCTACCAGCAGGGCAAAAATGGCGACTGCTCCCAAATTGCCAACAGGGCTTACGCCTGCCAGACCGACGAGCCCTGCAGCAATCATCCCCTGGGCAAGCAGCATCCAGCCGCGCCGCTGGCCAAAGGCTCGGGTGAGTAGCGGTAGCTCAAGCCTGTCCACCACCGGTGCCCAAAAAAACTTGATCGAGTAGAGCATGCCAATCCAGGCGAAAAACCCAATAGCGGCGACTTCAACACCGTCACTACGTAGCCAGGCGGAAAGCGTAGAGAACACCAGCAAAAAGGGTAGCCCAGCGGAAAAGCCTAAAAACAGCATGGTAATAACAGGTGCCCGGAAATAGATCGCCAGCGCGGCAAGCCAGCTACGCTGGGGCAAAAGGGTGGGCATAGTGTTCAACTCCAGAAAAAGACGTTGGCCTTGGCCAAGTGATAAACTGCATCAATGTTTTATGACAAAGCCGATAGCTTACCGGAGAGGAGTTTTGCATGTCGATCACGGCACACCAGGTCGTTACGTTGCACTACGTGCTTAGCGACATTTTAAGCGATGGAAGCGAGCAAGTACTCGATGATTCTAACGCGCGCGATAAGCCGCTTGAGTACCTGCATGGCCACGACAATATTGTGCCAGGCCTGGAGCAGGCGCTGGCCGGTCTAAAGGTAGGCGATGCGGCCACCGTAACGTTGTCTCCTGCTGACGCCTATGGCATGCGTAATGAAGCGCTGGTGCAGGAAGTGGGGCGTGGCTCGTTTGGCAATGCGGATTTGACGCCCGGCAGCCGTTTTCAGACCGAAGGCGAAGCCGGCCCACAAATTGTCACGGTAGTGGATGTGGTGGGCGACCGCATTACCATTGATACCAATCATCCCCTGGCGGGTCGCACACTCAGCTATCAGGTGAAAATCCTGGATACGCGTGATGCAACACGCGCAGAGCTTGCCAAGGGCCATCCGCTTCCGCCTGGAACCGAGCACAGCAAAGTAGAAGATCGGAAGGTCCTTTAATATTTAAAACTTGATCCAGGTCAGCACTGATTTAGCTAGAGCCCGATAAGATATTAATCAGCTGCTGAGTTAAGGCATTGTTTAAAGATTGTTGAAAGATTGCCTGCTTGGCATTGGGTAATTCGTGTTGTTGTACCGGTTGTACACCGTTTTCTTGGTTAGTAGGTGTTAAGCAGTGGACGTCTTTTTAAAGAGCCCCTCTTTGACTTAATAACTTGCTAAGCCTTTTGTCAGGGGAGGGAGGTTACTTTAGCTAGTAACTTTCCTTTTTTACCGGCCTCTTGGCCGGTTTTTTTTATTCTGAATTTTAAAAGATACCTACCGATTGCTATTGGTTTGGCGAAAGCCCTTTAAAATGCTTTAGCCAGTCCAGCACTTGATGCGAGGGCATAGGCTTTGAAATCCAGTAACCTTGCAGATAATCGCAGCCCATCTTGGATAGAAGGTCCGCTGTTTCGTGATTTTCGACGCCCTCAGCGATGACTTTCAGGCCCAGCCGATGGCCCAGTTCGATGGTCGAGCGTACTATCAATCGATCATCTTCATCGGTATTTAAGCGTAGAATAAAGGACTTGTCGATTTTAAGTTCATTAAACGGCAGGCGCTTTAACTGGGCTAATGACGAGTAGCCAGTTCCAAAGTCATCAATGGCCAGCACAATACCTAGCGCTGAAATCTCTTTTAGAATATTAACGGCCTGACTCATGTCCTGCATGGCAGTGGTTTCAGTAACTTCAATAGCAAGCTGGTCTGGGTCTAAATCATAAGTTTCAAGCAGCTGTTCCAGCTGTTGGGGAAGCTGTGCGTTAGTAATATCACTTGCGGATAAGTTGATCGCAACGGATAAACGTTGCCCGCTTTGATTCCATATATGCAGCTGCTGGCACACATGAACCAGCATCCACTGGCTCAATAGCGAAATATTGCCGGAGCGTTCGGCCAGTTCAATAAATTCATCAGGCCGGATAAGCCCGAGGGTTGGATGATGCCAGCGAATCAGCGCTTCAAAATGCTCGGCTTTTTGACTCTCAAGCGCGGCCTTGGGCTGGTAATCGATCCATAGTTCGTCATGCGTAACGGCGTTTGGCAGGTCATTGATCAGAGTTCGTTTGCGCAGCTGTAGCTTATCAAGCTCCTCGGTATAAAACTCGTACCTGACGGCTTTATCCTGAGCTTGCTGAAGGGCAATGTCGGCTCGTCGAAATAGCTGTTGCACCGAGTTGCCGTCGCTGGGAAAGCTTACGCTGCCTATGGAGCATATGGGTTTAACCGTGGAGAGGTGATTAACCGCAATCGTGTTTGAAAGGTGCTGAATCAGCAGCTCCAACCATGCGCTATTGGATGGGTCGCCTTCATTAATGATTAAAAATTCATTGTTAGTCAGCCGGTACGGATGATGCTGAGGGCTTGAGAAATCACGCAGCCTATCCGCAATGGCGATGAGTACCTGATCACCCACTGAGTAGCCGAAGGTGCTATTGATAGCGCGAAGCTCATGTAGCGCTAAACGCATTATGGTAAACGGCGTCTGCTGGGCAACCAGGTCTTCCAAAGAATCAAACGCGGCTACTTGATTGGGCAGTTGGGTGAGAGGATCACTTCGGGTCTGGAGCAACAGGGTCTTATCGCGCTTTTCAATATCGGCCTGTAAGGCAGTGATCGTTTTGCTGATAAGCCGGGTTTCGGGGTGTCTTTGGACTTGCGATGAAGAGGTAAATCGATAGCCATCGCTTATTTGGCTGGCCGTATGGCTGAGTTTATTAAGCGGTGAACTTAAACGTTTGGATATCCATAGGGCAAAAAGGATCAAGCATGCCGTGGTTAAAAGCGAGCTAAGTATAAGTTCTTTTTTTAACCATCTGTATCTATTCGAAAGCGCTGCCAGCGAATCGAGTAAGACACTAAACAGGTTTGGATAAACGGTTTGTAGGCTTGTATGAGAAGAGCTAGGGGCGAAATAGGGTTCGATTATGAACGCGATGCCGATAGGCAACTGTGACAGAACAATAATCAGTAGAAAAGTTAAAAAGAGGCGCGTTCTAAAGTGCATTCTTCGCTCACTTTTACAGCAGAATTATATTAATAACCATAAAGAAATGATGACGACGTGATGCTTTTTTGAAAGATACCCTTTTTTGCTAATTGATAGCTACCCCAATGGCTTGATTAGCTAATGCCCACCGTCATACGCGCATTTAAGCGCATGGCGGTGGGCATCGTAGTGCTTACCAGGGTTGGTTTACGCTGGCTTTTTCAAGCAGAAAGTCGACGATATGCTCAGCGGGCACCATCGTGGCTTCGCTGTCGCGACGGCCTTTGTACTCAAGCTCGCCGTTATCCAGGCTACGATCACCAATTACCAGGCGATGAGGAACGCCCATTAGCTCCAGGTCAGCAAACTTGACGCCGGGGCGCGTATCGCGATCATCCAGAAGTACGTCCAGGCCAGCGGTGGTTAACGCATGGTAGAGACGCTCTGATTCTTCGCGCACGCGCTGAGACTTGTGTGCATTCATGGGCACCAGCGCTACCTGGAAGGGGGCAATCGCATTGGGCCAGGTAATGCCCGCATCGTCGTGGTTCTGCTCGATAGCAGCGGCCACTACGCGGGTAATACCAATACCGTAGCAACCCATCCACGGATGGCTGGTTTTGCCGCTATCGCCCAGCACGCTTGCATTCATGGCTTCAGAATATTTCTGACCCAGCTGGAATACATGGCCTACCTCGATACCGCGCTTGATGGAAAGCGTGCCTTTACCATCGGGTGACGGATCGCCTTCGATCACCTTACGCAAATCGGCAACTTGGGGCAGCGCAACGTCGCGTTCCCAGTTAATGCCAAAGTAGTGCTTACCATCAATATTCGCGCCCGCGCCGAAGTCACTCATCAAGGCAACGCTGCGGTCAATAATGACCGGCATTTCAAGGCCGATAGGACCTAGAGAGCCAGGGCCTGCGCCTACGGCAGCGCGAATTTCTTCTTCGCTGGCCATCGTGAGCGGCGCCGCTACCTGGGGAAGGTTTTCTGCCTTCACTTCGTTCAGCTCGTGGTCGCCGCGCACCAGCAGCGTAATCAAGCCGCCTTCGGTGGCGTGAACCATCAGCGTTTTAACGGTTTTCTCGATGGGCAGCTTGAACTGCTCAACCAGAGCCGCGATGGTTTTGGCGTTCGGCGTATCCACTACGCGCATTTCTTCACCAGGTGCTGCGCGTTGTACGTCGCTGCCTAACGGCGCCGGTAGGGCTTCGGCTTTTTCCATATTCGCGGCGTAGTCAGACTCATTGGAGAACACGATGTCGTCTTCGCCGGAACTTGCAAGCACATGGAATTCATGGGAGCCGGTGCCACCGATAGAGCCGTTATCGGCAATCACCGGACGGAAATCCAAGCCCAAGCGGGTAAAGATTCGCGTGTAGGCGTCATACATACTTTGGTACGTTTCTTTCAGTGACGCTTCATCCAAGTGAAAGGAGTAGGCATCTTTCATGATGAACTCACGCGAGCGCATTACCCCAAAGCGCGGACGAATTTCGTCACGGAATTTGGTCTGGATTTGGTAGAAGTTGACCGGCAACTGCTTGTAGCTTGCGATCTCTTTACGCACCAGGTCAGTGATCACTTCTTCATGGGTTGGGCCCACGCAGTAGTCGCGCTCGTGACGGTCTTTGACGCGCAGAAGCTCTGGGCCGTACTGCTCCCAGCGGCCGGATTCCTGCCATAGCTCGGCTGGCTGAACGGCGGGCATCAATACTTCCTGGGCGCCAGCACGGTTCATCTCTTCGCGTACAATGGCTTCGACCTTACGCAGCGTACGTAGGCCCAACGGCAGCCACGTATATAAGCCTGACGTGAGGCGACGGATCATCCCAGCACGCAACATTAACTGGTGGCTAATGACTTCGGCGTCGGCCGGGGTTTCTTTTAACGTAGCGATCAATAATTGGCTGGCGCGCATGTGCGGTAAAATTCCTTAATGTTAAAAAAGCCGCTGGCTTAGCGTTGAATGCCAGCATTGTACGTCTTAGCGGCTAAGGCGGCAAAATCAACCAGCCGCCATAGGCGCTGTGCACCGGGAAGTTTGTGTTAATATGGCCGTGATTTTGCGAGCGTTAACGAGCATTATTTCAATAATTCAGCCTCAATGCCCGCTATCGTTTCTGTTTATTAATGAGGGGACCTTCATGCAGCAGACTGTACGCCGTTGGTTAACGGGGGCCGTTGTAGGCGCCTCAATCATCACGCTGAGCGGTTGCGGTACTATGTTTCACCCTGAGCGAAAAGGCCAGTTAAGCGGCCAGATCGATCCGGTTATTGCGGTTGCCAACGGTGTGGGCCTTCTATTTTTTATCGTACCGGGCGTTATTGCCTACGCGGTCGATTTTTCAAATGGCACTATCTATTTGCCAGGCAATAACAGCGCATCTGTCGATGTTCTGCACCTGGATGATACGTTGAATGTGGCGTCACTTGAAAAGCTGCTGTCTGATAAAGCGGGTAAGCCGGTGAGTTTAAAAAGCGAGCTGGTGATGATTGAAGAGATGGACAACCTGGAAGAAGCGCTCGCCATGGTGCGGATGTCAGGCGTAATGGATGAAGAGCGCCTGGCAACCATGTAAATTGCCCAACGGCTGCGTTGCTACACAAAACCCCAGAGACGCTTACGCGTATGGGGTTTTGTCGTTTTATGGGCAGGCTATTTGGCAGCGGTAAGTTTCAGGGTAATCAATCCTGCCACTAAACCCCAGAAAGGCCCGCCAATGCCAAGCAGCGTAATGCCCGAACCCGTCAGCAAAAAGGTGACAATGGCCGCATCGCGGTGACGGCTATCGGCAAAGGCGCTTGCCAAACCTCCGGCAAGCGTACCCAATAGCGCAATGCCTGCCAGGGCAATCACCAGTACGCTGGGGAGCGCATTAAACACCCCGGTCACCGTAGCACCGAAAATCCCCATGATGATATAAAAAACGCCGGCGGCCATACCTGCCGTGTAACGGCGGCGAGGGTCGGCATGAGCATCTGGGCCCATGCAAACCGCAGCGCTGATGGCGGCCATATTGAGGGCGAAACCACCAAAGGGCGCAAGAAGCAGAGAGGCCCCACCGGTCCAGCTGATCAGCGGTGAGCTGTTAGCTTGATAGCCCGCAGCCCGTAATACCGCCATGCCAGGCAGATTCTGCGTTGCCATGGTGATAACAAAAAGCGGAATGCCCACGCCGATTAGTGTGGCAAATGAAAACGCAGGCGTCATAAACACAGGCGTAGTGGGGGACAGCGGAATATCCTGCAGATTGATTTGCCCCTGCAGTATCGCAACCGCTACGCCGGTTAACAGTACGCCAGGCACCGCCAGTGTTGGCCAAAGGCGCCTACCCATTACCCAGGCCGCCAGCATCACCAGCGGCATTAGCCACTGGCTTTCCATTACGTTAAATAGCTCAAGCCCAAAGCGCAGCAAAATACCGGCCAGCATCGCTGCGGCAATGGCGCCGGGAATGTAGCGCATCAAGCGTTCAAAAAGGCCGGTTACTCCGCATAGGGTGATCAATAGCGCCGAGAAAAGAAAAGCCCCGATAGCTTCTTCAAGCGGAATGCCCGGCAAGCTGGTCGCCAGAAAAGCCGCCCCCGGCGTAGACCAGGCGGTAAGCAGCGGCATGCGATAACGCAATGAAAGGCCAAATGATGTAAACCCCATGCCAATACCCAGCGCCCAAAGCCAGGAACTGATTTGCGCGGCAGAGGCGCCGCTGGCTTCGGCTGCCTGAAAGATAATCGCAGCAGAGCTTGTATAGCCAATCGTGACCGCGACAAATCCTGCGGTAACGGTTGAAAGGCTGACATCTTGCCAGAAGGCAGGCCGTTTGGCAGGCGGCTGGGCCTGTTCTATAGCATCATTGTTGGCCGCCATACTGCGCTCCTCTAAGGTGGCTGGGTGTTTATCGATTACTTACCATGATTAAATTGTTCTGTGCGCTATAACGCACAAATGTCACATTATCATTGTGCGTTATGACGCACAATTGGCTTGAGGATTTTGATTAAAATAGATCCTGAAGCTTTATAAGCGCTGAAGCTTGTCCTAAAGCGCTGGATGCATAAACGAGCAAACATTCAAAAAGCTCAGCGATGGCCCGATTAAGCTGCCTGTTTTAAAGAGGGATTAGATAGGTAAAATAGCCAAGCCTTGAGGAGATAATAATGCCTACCCAGCCCCCCGCTATTGCTGAGCATGTTGCCAGTACCGTTAAACGACTGCGTAAAGAGCGTGACTGGAGCCTGGATCGTGCTGCCGGCGAAACCGGAGTAAGTAAAGCGATGCTCGGACAAATCGAGCGCGGTGAATCCAGCCCGACCGTCTCAACGCTCTGGAAAATAGCCAGTGGCTTTCGGGTGTCTTTTTCTACCCTGTTCGATAGCCAGAAACCGGTGCAGGGCGAACTGCGCCGGGATAGCGGGGAGTCGGTATGGGGAGATGACAGCGCGGGCATGCAGGCTCGACTGATTTTCCCTTACGATCCGTTGTTAGGCTTTGAGATGTTCATGATCGAGCTGGCGCCTGGTGCGATCAGTGAGTCAACGCCACATGCCGAGGGCGTGGTAGAACATATTGTAGTGATTGAAGGAGAAATGGAGCTGCGTATTGATGAGCGCTGGCAAACGCTTGGTGTGGGCGAGGGGCTGCGCTTTTTTGCTGACCGCCCCCACGCGATGCGTAATACCGCGACAACACGTTTACGCTTTCATGATGTGATTCACTATTTACCCGGCGCGGCATCCAATGCTTGAGCACGTAACCAGCGGATCTCTTCATCCCAGATTTCAGGCTCGACGGTTTCTAAAATCATGGGGATCCCGCTGATACGTGGTTCCTGCATGATGGTGGTAAACGCCGCCAAGCCAATATTGCCTTTCCCCAAGCTGTGATGGCGGTCTACCCGGCTGGCAAAACCGCTTTTCGCATCGTTTAAATGCATCCCTCGAAGATACTCAAACCCTACAACGCTGCCTAGTTCATCCAGGGTGGCCTGCGTTGCCTCGCGGCTGCGCAAATCATATCCGGCGGCAAACGCGTGGCAGGTATCAATACACACGCCGACGCGAGATTTATCATCGACATGCTGGATAATTTCAGCAAGATGCTCAAAGCGCCAGCCAAGGTTGGTGCCTTGCCCGGCGGTGTTTTCAATCACCGCGGTCACGCCTTGAGTCTGGGCGAGGGCTTCATTGACGGACTCTGCAATGCGCTTTAAACAGTCGCCTTCACTTATCTTGTTCAAGTGACTGCCAGGATGGAAATTCAGCAGCGTTAAACCTAACTGCTCGCAGCGCTGCATTTCATCTAAAAAAGCGTTGCGCGATTTCTGCAGCCCTTCGGCTTCCGGGTGGCCCAGATTAATCAGATAGCTATCGTGGGGCAGAATCTGCTCAGGCTTGAAGCTGTGCTGGCGGCAGGCATCTTGAAATGCCTTGATGGCTTGCTCCGTCAGCGGCTTGCCCTGCCACTGGCGCTGATTTTTGGTAAATAGCGCAAAGGCATTTGCGCCGATCTCAACCGCCCGATGTACCGCCTGATCTGCACCCCCGGCAGCACTTACATGGGCACCTACATACTTCATTGTTATCCCTTACTGTTTGGCTAAGCGTTGATTATCCAGAAAGCGCTGAAAAATAGCAGGTTCATCGGTAATCACGCTAGCAATCCCCCAGCTCCAACGGCTCTGAAAGGCGCTGGGGTCGTTGGCGGTGTAACAAAGGAGCTGGTAACCCGCTTCATGCATGGCGTCGGCCTGGGCGCGTTTCAGGCGGGGCCAGTGCGGATGGATGCTATACGCGTCAACGGCTTCACACTGGGCACGCCACGCTTTGGGCGTGCTGCCAAATAAAACGCCTAGCGCCAGATCCTTTTTAGGTGCAAAGGTACGGCATTGGTGCAGAGCACTAAGGTCGAAGGACGAGATAACCAGACGCTCGGGAGGTAGGGCCCTCAGCACTTCTGGCATGACGCGATCAACCAGCTCAATAGGGTCGCGGCCCTTGTTGACCTTGATTTCCAGGTTGACGCCCATTTCCAGTTCGTTAATAAGTTCGAGCATCGCCTCAAGGCTTGCTATTTTTTCGCCAGCAAAACGATCACTAAACCAACTTCCTACATCTAATGCCTGGGCCTCTGGCCAAGTGAGCCTATTAAGCGCGCCGCGTCCATCCGAGCAGCGCGCTACATCAGCATCGTGCCAGATAACCGGCGTGCCATCACCGAGTAGCTGAACATCAAGCTCTACCCAGCGGGCGCCCGCTTCATAAGCTGCGCGCACGGCGGCAAGGGTGTTTTCTGGGGCAGCTGCGGAGTAACCGCGGTGGGCAATCAGCGTGGGAAGCGTAATAGCGGGATGGGTCATCGTTCGTCCAGAAGCGTTACCGTTTAAAGTGATCTGAGTTTAGCACGAGCCTATGACATCAGCGTGTCACTCAAGCGCGGTCGATGTGAGTAAGCTCAAGGCATTGCTTGATTTCTTAAGCGTGACGCGGTTGGATAACAGCACCTAGTGTTGCCAATAATTAACAAGGAGTTTCGTTTATGTCCAAGCGTATCCAGCTTTCCAAAACAGGTGGTTCCGAGGTGTTGGAGTGGGCCGATACTGAGCCGAAAGCGCCGAGTGCTGGTGAAGTAAGAATTGCCAATAAGGCCGTTGGGCTTAACTTTATCGATATCTATTTCCGTACCGGGCTTTACCCGGCGCCTTCCATGCCAACAGGCCTGGGAACCGAGGGCGCAGGTGTTGTCGACGCTGTTGGCGAGGGCGTGACCCATTTAAAAGAGGGCGACCGGGTAGCCTACGCTCAGGGGCCGTTGGGCGCCTACGCCGAACTGCATACGTTGCCCGCTGCAAAGGTGGTGAAGCTTCCTGACTTTATCGATTTTGAAACGGCCGCCGCCAGCATGCTGAAAGGCCTTACCGTGCAGTACCTTTTACGCCAGACCCATGAGCTAAAAGGTGGCGAGACGATTCTGTTTCATGCCGCTGCGGGTGGGGTGGGTTCTATCGCATGTCAGTGGGCCAAGGCTTTGGGCGTTAAACTGATCGGTACTGTCAGCTCCCAAGAGAAGGCTGATTTAGCCATGGCGAATGGCGCCTGGGCGACGATTAACTATACCGAAGAAGACGTGGTTGAGCGGGTACGCGAACTGACCAACGGCGAGATGTGCGACGTGGTTTACGACTCCGTGGGTAAGGACACCTGGGAGATTTCCCTAAACTGTTTGAAGCCCCGCTCATTAATGGTGAGCTTTGGTAATGCGTCAGGCCCGGTGGATGGCGTGAATATCGGCATTCTCAATCAGAAAGGCTCACTTTTCGTAACGCGCCCCAGCCTCAATGGCTATGCCGATACGCGTGAGCGCCTGGAAATGATGTGTGAAGATTTCTTCAGCATGATTGAAAGCGGCAAAATCAAAATTGACGTTGCTAACCGCTATCCGTTGGCCGACGCTGGCAAGGCGCAGGATGCGCTGCAAAACCGTAAGACGACCGGTTCTACTGTCTTGCTGCCTTAAATCATAGAATCTGAGGATCGGAATCGTTTAAAGCGAAAGGCTTGAGCTGATTCCGATCCTGTTGATAGCACGTGTTTTCTTACAAAAAGCGCTCTCTTCTATGTTCCTTAATTCCACCTTCTATACTTCTTGACCCAATAACCTGATCACCCTTAGGCATAAAAACAAGCCGAGAGCATGAGCCAGTAGGGCAGCTTTCGTTTTATTGCATCTTGTCATCTGCAGGGCCTATACGGTTGTATAAATATCGCCTAATGTGTGAGGGTTATTTGACCGTTAACTTATATTGCGGCTCAAAAAAGCAAGCCGATAGGGTAGTGCGGTCGCCTTGCTCTTATCCAATGGCGGCACAAGGAGGTGATTAGCATGGCGGCGGAAATGATCGGTTTGGCGCCCAGCACGCTGGTGTTTATTGTGTTGGGGTTAACACTCATGGCGTTTGTTTGGGGGCGCTTTCGTTATGACTTGGTGGCCCTAACGGCGCTTTTAGCATCGGTGATGTTAGGCCTTGTGCCTGCTGATTCAGCGTTTGCCGGATTTGGTCACCCTGCAGTGATTACCGTTGCTGCCGTACTGGTGTTAAGCCGGGGTTTTGAGCGTTCTGGCGTCGTGGATATTATCTCTAACCAGGTGCTGAAAGTGGGTGATCGGCTAATCCTCCAGCTGCTGGTGCTGGTGGGTACCGTCGTGGTGCTGTCAGGGATTATGAATAACGTTGGTGCGCTGGCGCTGTTACTGCCGGTCGCCATGCGCCTGGCCCGGGAACATGATACCTCGCCTTCAATACTCCTGATGCCGCTTGCTTTCGGTTCGTTATTGGGCGGCCTCACCACGCTGATTGGCACCCCACCCAACATTATTATTTCTACTTATCGGGGTAATATTACCGGCGAAAATTTTGGCATGTTCAGCTTTTCGCCCGTGGGTATCGCGGTGGCTGGCGCGGGTCTGGCTTTTATTGTACTCATTGGCTGGCGCTTAACGCCAAAACGTAGCGGGCAATCTTCTACCGATGAGATGTTTGATACCGCCAACTACTTGGTAGAGCTAAAAGTCACCAAGGACTCCAAAGCCAACGGCTTGACCCTGCCTCAGCTACGCGATGAGCTTGAGGAGGCTATTCCGGTACTTGCCGTCGTGCGCGACGATAACCGCCGGGCGGGCTACTCTTTTCACGGCATCTTGCAAGAGGGCGATATTCTCTTGCTGGAGGCCGGGCCCGATGAGCTTAAGCTTCTGGAAGATAAAGTGGGTTTAAGCGCTATCGCCGAGCCAGAAGAAGCGCCGGATGAAAGCGATGCGACAACCGATAAAACTGCCGAGGACGAGGCGGAAGGCACAGATGTCCGCCAGCCGGTCAATACCGAAGGGCTACAGCTGATCGAAGCTGTAGTACGTAATGACTCGATGATGAATAACCGCAGCGTCCGACAGCTGCGTTTAAATCAGCAGTTTGGCCTGCATCTGGTGGCCGTCGCCCGGGATGGTAGCCGTTTGAAGCAGCGGCTAAGGGATATCCGCTTTAAAACCGGGGATGTCCTGCTGCTTCAGGGCAGTGAAAATGAGATAAGCGATAGCCTCTCAACACTCGGCTGCCTGCCCCTAGCCAGCCGGGCGCTTAATTTAGGCCAGCCGCGTAAGCTGGCTATCTCTATCGGAATATTTGCCCTGGCGATTGTCGCCATGCTGTTGGACCTGTTGCCTGCTGCCGTGGCGATGAGCAGTGCGGCCGTGGTTTCGCTGCTGATTGGCGTATTACCCCTGCGTGATGGCTATCAGGCAATTGATGGGCCGGTCATCGTATTGCTTGCCGCGATGCTGCCCGTAGGGGAGGCTCTGGAAACTAGCGGCGGGGCCGATATTGTCGCCAATACCTTGCTTACCCTGGGTGCCGAGTGGCCCATCTTTATCTCCTTGATTGGCCTGTTCGTGCTTACCATGCTGCTTTCAAATGTGGTGAATAATGCTGCTGCAGCGCTGCTGATGGCGCCTATTGCGGCGAGCCTGGCGCAGGGCTTTGACGTATCGATCGACCCATTCTTGATGGTGGTGGCCGTGAGTGCCTCGTGTGCCTTCTTG
Source organism: Vreelandella zhanjiangensis DSM 21076 (assembly GCF_000377665.1). Classification (GTDB taxonomy): domain Bacteria; phylum Pseudomonadota; class Gammaproteobacteria; order Pseudomonadales; family Halomonadaceae; genus Vreelandella; species Vreelandella zhanjiangensis. Next base: position 617,123 of record NZ_KB898646.1, read on the forward strand.
ACGCCCATCGGGCATCAGTCCAATACGCTAGTCTTAGGCCCCGGTGGGTATAGCTTTGGCGACTACTGGAAATTAGGGCTGCCGCTTTCGGTCGTTGTGTTAATCGTCGCGTTGCCTGCGATCTTATGGGTGTGGCCGCTATAAGATGTAAACATGCTCTCGGTAAGCGGCCCGGCCTTTCCGCTCTGCACTAGTCAAAGAACTATTTATCAAAGACTATCAGATTTCGAAAATTTTATTACCCTGTTACGCTTAGCGATAATTACAAAGTGAACGGGCCGGGCCTATGAATCAACAATACCGTCAGGATGCGATCGTCGAGCTGGTTCGCCAACACGGCTATATGAGCATTGAGCAGCTGACTGATCACTTCGCTGTAACGCCACAAACCATTCGGCGTGATTTAAATACCTTGGCCAATGAAGGGCGGGCCCGGCGGGTTCATGGGGGCGTGGGTATTGAATCAAGCACCGTGAATACGGCTTACAGCACGCGTAAAACGCTTCATCTGGAAGAAAAGGAGCGTATAGCGCACTGCCTGGCGCAGCACATTCCTAACCATGCATCGCTGTTCATCAATATCGGCACCAGCAATGAGGTGATCGCCCAAGCGTTGCTTGAGCATCAGGGGTTGGAGATCATCACCAACAACCTGAACGTGGCGGCTATTTTGCAGCATAAAGAAGACTTCAACGTGATTATCGCCGGTGGGCAGGTACGCTCTCGGGATGGCGGTATTATTGGTGAAGCCACCATCGATTTTATCAATCAGTTCAAGGTTGATTACGGCATTATTGGCATCAGCGGTATTGATGAAGACGGCTCGCTTCTGGAGTTTGACTACCAGGAAGCACGGGTCGCACAGGCAATCATTGCCAATTCACGGCGGGTGTATCTGGCGGCTGACTATTCCAAATTCCACCGTAATCCGGTGGTGCGGCAGGGGAATTTATCGCAGCTGGACGCGCTGTTTACCGATCGTAAGCCGCCTGAGGCTATTCGACAGCTGCTTTCGCAATATGAAGTCACGCTGCATGTCGCCTAAGCGAGATCGGATAAATTTCCGCCGGTAAAAAACATCGCGTAGCCATAACGCTCAATCGATGGCTACGCTGCTTTCACTCTTCACTCTTCACCCTATCCGCTGTAAGTCTTTGACACGTTTAGGCGCTGGCTGTGGCTAATGTAGTCGAGCTACAACCCGGTGTGCGTCCAATGATGCATTGTTAGTTTACCATCCATCAATCATAGTCAAAGCGTGGCTTAGGTAGGGGGTCGCTATCCCGATTACCTTATCCAAGTCCTGCTACGTAACCATAGTGCTTCAGCATAACCAGGCGCTAAAGGGCGAAGGTCTATAAAGCTTGCGACCGTTCGCAGTCACCGAACCAGGCACTTATCCGGCCTGGCATGAGTAGCAACGTCACCATACGCCATTAGACGACTGCCTATGTGTTAATCGATACGCATACAGCAGCGGATGACCATACCATGAGGTACTGACCATGAACTGCATTGAACTTAGCCAGCAGGCCGACCAGATAGCCAGTACGTTTAGCAAGCTAGATTTGGCTAAACTGGTACTCGCTCTAAAAAGCAACCGTGAGTCGCTTCAGCACGCCGTAGAAGTAATCGATACTATCGATAGCCGAATGGGCTGTACGCTTGATGAAGCCTGGGATGAGGTGCTGGCCGGTGATTCACAGCTGCTTATCATTAATGAAGAGTAGATGAGGGCGTGAAGTTGAGCGCCTGATACTCAGCCCCTTCAGTGTTTGAAGGGGCTTTTTGCTTTTTATAAGCAGCTCTGTATTTCATGAAGTGAATCTTTCAAACTACCGAGATGATTACTGCACTATGCTTGCAGAGCTTCAGGCTGCGCGGTGTTAACGCGATTATCAAAATAGGTGGCGAGCCGTTGTTCGGCCTGTTCGCCAAACAGCACGCGACACGCCTGCTTTAAACCCTCTGACTGGCGCAGCTGCTCCTGGTCAACCACAAGCGATATTTTGGAGCGTCGACGTAGGAAGTCTTCAAGCTCAGTAATCATTTCATGATCGCGTGCATGTTCAAGCTCAACGCGAATATATTCGGTGCCTTCAATCAATAGTGCCCCTTGGCTGGGGTCTTTTTCGATTTGCTCAAGCATGGCGAAGGCTTTATCGGCGTAGCGACGCCATAGGCGTATTGAAAGAGGCTCTGACGACGTTGGCGCGGTCAGCGAGTCAAGATCCATACGTTTTGCCTGCGCCATAAACTGCTGCTTAATCGGCAATGCCGGTTCGCCATACCAGTGAAAATCAGGCTTGGGTAACGTTATGCCAAGCGTAAGCAGTGCATCTGAGATTTCATCGCCCACGTTTAAGCAGTCGGTAAGCTTGCCACCAAAAATACTGATATGCGCGTTATCGGTATTAGTATCTATCACGTGTTTACGCGAAAGCTGCAGAAAATCGCGATCACTACCTTGATCTGACTCCACTGCCAGGGGACGCACGCCGCAACGGGTAGAAATAATATCACTGGGAGTAAGTGGCTTATCCAGCGTTAGCCGCTTATTGATATTATCCAACACAAAATCGATGTCTTCCTGGGTAACCACCGCATCAGGGTGATCCATATGAGTGTCGGTTGTGCCAATGCAGGTCCGGTTGCCCATGGGGATTACAAAAAATAGCCGCCCATCGTCAGCAAAGAAGGCCAATACACGCTTTGAATCCGTCAGCTGGGGCACAATCAGGTGAATGCCCTTGGAGTAGAGGTGCTGATGAGACGTTTGCTCGCCGGTAAGCTCATTGTGATGGTCGACCCAAGGCCCCGCGGCGTTGATCAATACTTTGGCGCGTATTTCAAACGTGCTGCCATCCATTGTATTACGAGCTTTGGTGATCCATACGCCGTCTTTACGTTCAGCACCCAGCGACTCTACATAGTTGGCCGCTGTTGCGCCGAAGTCGAGTGCGTGGCGTATAAAATTGAACACGAACCGTGCATCGTTATCGTGAAGATAGGCGTCAGAATATTCAAACCCACCTACGGAACGATCGATATTGATAATGGGTTCTTCGCGTTTAATATGTTTGGGTGCGAGCAGGCGCGGGCGTTTGGTAAATCCGTTGCCCATTAACCAATAAAGCCATGTGCCTGCCCAGAGATAGCGCGGCGAGTGACGAAAGCCTTTGGTTATCGTGGTAAGAAAACGAATTTCCTGCACCGTAGAAGGGTAGCTCTTGATTAAGTGGTTGCGGCTTTTGCAAAGCTTGCGCACCAAGCCAAAATCATTGCTTTCCATATATTTGATGCCTCCCCATACCAGATTCGAGGAGTGCATGCTGGTGCTGCCCGCGAAGTCGCCACGATCTATCAGTGCGACACGCGCCCCTTTACCAGCCAATGCCGCCGCGCTGGCCGCACCGTTAATACCACCACCAATCACCAGCGCGTCAAAGGTGGTACTCGCTAATTGACTAACGTTTTGTTCGCGCAGCGTCATGGAGGCCTCATTAATGGAGTGGGTAAGCGTAGTAACCAAGGCTAGAAGCGGTTATGTTCATTTGTGAAAGAATATGTGATCGTTTTCGATCTTTCAAGTTTGAAAGTGAACATTAATGGTCCTAAAAGCTGCCTTCATTATGTAGCGATCAATGAAGGTTGCTTTACGCTTAAGGCTTTCTTGTCAATTATGCCTAGTGCAGGGCGGTTGCCCGCCCTGCAGGTGGGTGCTTAGTTACTCCTGGCGCGAGCCAGCCGCCATCCAGGCTTCCATCATTTCTTCGTAAGGTACGGTAGTGCCCTGGGGCATCTCGTCATCAAGTTTTTGTTTCGGCGCGCCTTCGCGGTCTAGCCAGACCTGAGGATCTTCCTCCTCGTTGAGTACCGGCGCGTAGCTATCGAAGACATTGGCACGGGCCAGGCGGTTCATAGTGTTGTCCATTTCCGCTGCCAGCTTGTCCAGGCCTTCCTGGGGCGAGACTTCTCCGCTCATTACCGGCGCCAGGTTTTGCCACCAAAGCGGTGCCATGCGTGGGTAGTCAGGCACGTTGGTTCCGGTGGGTGTCCAGTTGGACTCGTTAGGGCTGCGATAGAATTCCACCAGGCCACCCAGCTTGGGTGCCATTTCGGTCATCTGTTCTGAGAAGATATCAGACTCACGAATAGGCGTTAAACCGTGCATGAGCTTTTCAAGCGATACCGTTTTTGCCACGGTAAACTGGGCGAAAAGCCAGGCAGCTGTGCGGCGGTCTTCAGGCGTCGAGTCGAAGAACGTCCATGCCCCCACGTCCTGATAGCCTACTTTCATGCCCTCTTCCCAATACGGGCCGGTGGGAGACGGTGCCATACGCCATAGTGGATTGCCTTCATCATCGGTTACCGCCACTGACGGGTCGACCATGTCGGCCGTAAAGGTGGTGTACCAGAAGATCTGCTGGGCGATATGCCCCTGCGCAGGTACCGGTCCTGCTTCACCAAAGGTCATGCCTTGAGCTTCAGGTGGCGCGAAATCGCGTAGCCAATCGACCGCTTTTTGCATCGCAAATACCGATGCTGGCGAGTTGGTAGCGCCGCCGCGACTGACGCTGGCGCCTACCGGCTGGCTATCTTCGTTGACGCGAATCCCCCAGTCGTCCACTGGGTTGCCTGACGGGATGCCAGGGCTACCCATGCCTGCCATGGAGAGCCATGAATCGTGGAAGCGCCAGCCTAGTGACGGGTCGCGGCGGCCGTAGTCCATATGACCGTATACCTTTACACCATCGATTTCACCCACATGTTCCGAGAAGAACTCGGCAATGTCTTCATAGGCTGTCCAGTTGGTGGGCACTCCCAGATCGTAGTCATAAATTTCCCGGAACTGTTCCTGCAGATCCTCGCGCTGGAACCAGTCATGGCGGAACCAGTAGAGGTTGGCGAACTGCTGGGTGGGCAGTTGGAACAGGCTGCCATCTGGCCCGGTGCCATACTGCAAGCCAATAAAGTCGTCCAGATCCAGCGTGGGCAGTGTGTAATCTTCCCACTCATTCTCCATCGCTTCAGACAGATTGACCGTCGTGCCATAGCGAATGTGTGTACCGATAGAGTCGGTATCGTTCACAAAACCGTCGTAGATGCTGTTACCCGACTGCATCTGGTTCTGCATGGTATCCACCACATCGCCCTCACCAATGATGTTGTGGGTCACGTTGATACCGGTCAGTTCTTGAAAGACTTCTGCCAGAACCTCACTTTCATATACGTGAGTCGTGAGGCCTTCGGCCACGGTCTGAATATCCATGCCCCGGAAAGGCTCGGCGGCGTTGGCAAACCACATCAGTTCTTCAATCTGCTCTTCACGGCTTAGGGTTGAGTTTTGAAAGTGCTCATCGACTAGGCGTTCGGCGATGGCGCGAGCGTCGTTTTCCTGGGCTGACAGCGCGCCCGAGGCTAGCAGCAGGCTTGCGGCGAGAGTGGTCAGTCTGAATTTGTTGTAATGCTTGTGCATGGTGACCTCGTTTTGTTGTGTTCTTCCCTGATGGCTTGGCCGTCCCTGATACCGATTAAACGCTGGCAGCTAGCCCCAGCGCATTAATACCAACAGCCATATGGCTGATACCGCTAGTGCAATCCAGATGGATAGTGAGGTGAAGCCAATCACACCCAGATGGATAAACGCAGCCGAGAGCAGGCCGATAAACAGCCTGTCCCCGCGCGTGGTGGAAATGGGCAAGAAACCTTTGCGCTCTATGGTGGGTGACAGAATTTCCCATATCGTCATCCCTGCCAGCATGGCCGCAATGGACGAAAAGAATATGGCGGTGGGCATGGTCCATACCATCCAGGACATGGCAAATCTCCTCAGGTACGGCCCAGGGCAAAGCCCTTGGCGATATGGTTACGAACGAAATAGACGACCAAGATGCCGGGGATGATGGTGAGAACCCCGGCGGCTGCCAGGGTGCCCCAGTCGATGCCGGAAGCGGTAGAAGTGCGCGTCATGATCATGCCGATAGGCTGGGCATTGGTCGCGGTTAGCGTGCGGGCCAGCAGAAGCTCCACCCAGGAGAACATAAACAGAAAGAACAGCGTGACACCGATACCCGAGCGGATCATGGGGATGAAAATCTTGACGAAAAAGCGCGGAAAGCTGTAGCCATCGATATAGGCCGTTTCATCAATCTCCTTGGGCACGCTGCTCATGAAACCCTCAAGAATCCAGATCGCCAGCGGGATATTGAACAGACAGTGGGCCAGCGCCACGGCGATATGGGTATCGAACAGGCCTACCGAGTAGTAGAGCTGAAAGTAGGGCAGCAAAAATACCGCAGGCGGGGCCATCAGGTTGGTCAGCAGCCAGAAAAACAGATGTTTGTCGCCAATAAAGGTGAAGCGGCTGAAGGCGTAGGCAGCCGGTAGTGCTACGCAGATAGTGATGAGCATGTTCATCGCCACGTAGAGCATCGAGTTGACGTAGCCCATGTACCAGCTCGAATTGGTAAAGATGCCGATATAGTTATCGAAGGTAAGGTTTTGTGGCCACAGCGTCATTGAGCCGAGAATTTCGCTATTGGTCTGTAGTGACATATTGATCAGCCAGTAGATGGGCAGAATCATCAATATCAGATAGAGGCCAAGCAGGCAGTTGGCACGCCAGCGCGAGCGGGCATTTCGGTTACGCCGCTGGGCGGGCGTTACCTTGCTGAAAATGGTGGTGTACTTTTCGCCGCGCTGAGTATTTTCGAGTTGGTAGCTCATGCTAGGCACCTCCGTGCGGGTGCTTGTCTTTCTGCATGTGCATGATGGTGGTGTAGAACACCCAGCTCACCAGCAGAATGACCAGAAAATAGATCAGCGAGAACGCCGCCGAAGGGCCCAAATCCTGCTGCCCGACCGCCATGGTCGTTAGAGACTGGCTCAAAAAAGTGGTGGCGCTGCCCGGCCCGCCGCCGGTCAGTACAAAGGGCTCGGCGTAGATCATGAACGAGTGCATGAAGCGCAGCAGGACGGCAATCACCAGTACGTTGGTCAGCTTGGGCAACTGGATATAGCGAAACACGGCCCATTTGGAGGCGCGGTCAATGCGTGCGGCCTGGTAGTAGGCTTCGGGAATCGAACGCAGGCCGCTGTAGCAGAGCATCGCGACCAGCGGCGTCCAGTGCCAGACGTCCATCAGAACGATCGTCACCCAGGCATCGCCCGCATTGCGGGTGATGTTGTAGTCAACGCCCAGCTCGCGCAGGCCCCAACCCATCAGGCCGATATCACCCCGGGTAAAGATTTGCCAGATACTGCCCACCACGTTCCAGGGGATGAGCAACGGCAGGGTAATCAAGATCAGTACCGCTGAGGCCTGCCAGCCGCGTTTGGGCATGATCAACGCAATGCCGATTCCCAGCGGAATCTGAATGGCGAGAATAATCAGCGAGAATGAAATCTGGCGAAGAAATGCTGCTTGAAGAGCACTGTCATTGAGCATACTTTCAAACCACTCGGTGCCGGTAAAAAATCTCGCGTTGGGGCCAAGCACATCCTGCACCGAGTAGTTGACCACGGTCATCAGCGGGATGATGGCGGAGAACGCCACCAGTACCAGCATGGGAAGCACCAGCAACCAGGCTCTGTTATTGGGTACCTTGTTATTCATGCTCAGCCTCCACCCGATATTCATCGATATACAGCGCAACGTGGGCATTATCGAAGTGCGCAAACGCCGTTTCACCGACCGGCGGGTGGCCTTCAGGCAGGCGTGCCTTGAAAGGTTGTCCGTTGAGCATGAAGGACAGAAGAGAGTGGGTGCCAAGATCCTGCAAGCTGGCCACTTCAATGGGTATGCTTTCGGTCGTCTGCTGAGAGCTGATAGTGATGAATTCCGGGCGGATACCCAGCTTGATATTGCTGGCGTTCGCGCTGGCTATAGCGCGCTTGAGTAACGCGCTGACCGGTAGGGGCTGTGAGCCGAACATTACCTGATCACCTTGATATTCTACCGCCAGGAAGTTCATGCCGGGGCTGCCAATAAAGTAGCCGACAAAGGTATGCGCGGGGCGTTCAAACAGATCTCGCGGGGTGCCGAACTGAACCACCTGCCCCTCGTACATCACGGCAATTTTATCCGCGAAAGTAGAGGCTTCGAGCTGGTCGTGGGTCACGTAGATCATGGTGATATTGAAGCGCTCGTGAATTTCCTTGAGCTTGCGGCGCAGCTTCCACTTCAACTGCGGGTCGATTACGGTCAGCGGCTCATCAAACAAAATGGCTGTCACATCATCGCGCACCAGCCCGCGACCCATGGAAACTTTCTGCTTCTCATCGGCAGTCAGGTTCTTGGCTTTACGTTTTAACAGCGGGGTAAGGTCCAGAATATCGGCCACTTCGAGTACCTTGGGTTTCACGCGGTGCTCGGGGGTGTTCATGTTACGTAACGGAAAGGCGAGGTTGTCGAATACTGTCATGGTGTCGTAGATCACCGGGAACTGGAACACCTGGGCAATATTGCGCTCTTCAGGAGGCAGCTCATTTACCCGTTGGCCGTCAAACAGCACGTCACCCTCAGAGGGTTCAAGCAGCCCTGAAATGATATTGAGCAGCGTTGACTTGCCACACCCTGAAGGCCCTAACAGCGCATAGGCGCCACCCTGGTGCCAAACGTGATCCATCTGCCGAATGGCGTAATCCGCTGCATGGGTAGGCGTTTTTTCATAGGAGTGTGCAAGGCCTTTAAGGGTGATTTCAGCCATGGGCAGCTCCTCCCTGACGCGCAGGCGTGTGAACGGTATGACCCTGTTTGTTGAAGGCGTAAAGTTGATGGGTAGGGAAGTAGACTTTCAGCGGCTCATTGACGCTGAATTGGTGGATACCTGCCAGATGCAGTACTAGCGGAAAGCGCTCATGGTGAACATGCAAAAAGGTTTCTGAACCACTGATTTCGGCAACGTCTACATGCACATCCAGCGCCAGGTCATCCGCCCTTTGTGGCACCAGGGTGAGATGTGACGCGCGCACGCCAAAGTCGTAATCACCCGGCTCAAGGCGTTTGAGATTGTCATCGCAGGGAAAATGCAGCGTTTGATCAAAGGTGATTTCGGTATCGGTAAGCTGGCCGGGCACAATGTTGATGGGCGGCTCAGAAAACATCTCGGCGCTGAAGCGGCCGTTGGGTTCCCGGTAGACCTGTTCGGTAGGGCCGTACTGAAGCAGCCTGCCTTCATGCAGCACCGCCGTGTTGCCGCCCAGCGCCAGCGCCTCGTTGGGTTCGGTCGTGGCGTATACCGCAATACAGTTGCGCGCCTTGAACAGTTCGCGCAGCTCATCACGCAGTTCTTCACGAAGCTTGTAGTCAAGATTGACCAGCGGTTCATCGAACAGGATTAGATCGGCATCCTTGACCAACGCTCGCCCCATGGCGGTGCGCTGCTGCTGGCCGCCGGAAAGCTCCTCAGGGTAGCGGTTAAGCAGGTGTTCGATATGCAGCATCTCGGCTATTTCGCCCACCCGCTTATCAATTTCGCTTTTGGGATGCTTGGCAAGCTTGAGCGGAGAGGCAATGTTGTCGTAAACGGTGAGGCTGGGGTAGTTGATAAACTGCTGATACACCATGGAAACATTGCGCTTGCGCACGGAGACGTTGGTCACGTCTTTGCCATCCAGGATGATCTTTCCTTGAGTAGGGGGCTCAAGCCCTGCCATAAGACGCATAAGCGTAGTTTTACCCGCTAGCGTACGGCCCAAGAGCACATTGAAGGAGCCCGGCTCAAGCGCCAGGTCTATTCCACTGATATGCGCCACACCGTTAACGATGTGATCAATCTTTTGCAAATGTAAGGACATGCCGATCTCGCAAGCGTCATTGTTATTGGAAATGATCAATTGGGAATGATCATTTGATCGTGCGTGCTGTTGAAAATCGATTAAACGGCGTTGGTTATTAGGTTTTTTGCTTTCGTTTCCGAAAGGCTAGTTGGCCGTTTGTGAACTCGCAACGCGTTTTTGGGCAATCGGGCTACGCTTTTAGGCGTAGATAAAGATAAAAAAACCGGCCCCATGATGGAGCCGGTTGATGACATACGTTTTACGTAAGGCGTTTATTCAGTGCTTTCTGTTTGCTGCTGGTGAATGGGTGTCGCTTTTTTAGCGTTGTGATCAATGAGGGTGTCCTTATTGATGGCAAACGCATCGTAGGCAAAGTCGTCCACCGTCAGCATCTCGAGCACCTGCTTTTCGAATTCGCGCATAAAGACGGTTTCTTCTTCGCTGATCAGGCCCTTTTCGAAGGCGACTTCTACCCGCGCTTCTGGATGAAGCGCCGTCTGTGGAAGCTCGCCCTTGGCATAGGCCTTGTTTACCGTACGATAGATCGCTTCAGCACGGTCATAGTCGACCAGCAATGCATTGTAGCGTGCCAGCGGATTGGGCTGTTCCCCATCATCGGCATCCCAGGTGTTATAAAGCAGCTTGGTGCGCAGCGCGCTATGGGTGGATACTCGTTTGGCGATGTCACGCGCCAAATCATCATGGGGTTTATCCCAACGACGCCCGGTAGGCATGACGACTGCATTAAGCACGCGGCCTAATGCCCGGTTCGGCAGGTTGTCGAAAATCTCAACAAAGGCCTGTTCGGCGCGGTGTAGCAGAAAGCGGCAGCTGTAGTGAAGCAGGGCGTCTTCGCCTTCCACTTTCTCGCCTGTCTGCCACTGCTTAAGCACCATGGAGGCTAAGTAAAGGTTTGAGAGCACATCACCCAAACGGGCTGAAAGCATTTCGCGCTTTTTCAGCGCTGAGCCAAGACTCGCCATTGCGGCGTCGGCGCATAGACCAAATCCGGCGGATAGGCGTGCAATGTCTTGAGCATACGCAGCGGCTGGCCCGTCAAACGGCACGCTTTCCTTACCAAACCCCAGCCCCATGGTAAACGCACGCGCAGCGTTACCGAAAATAAGGCCTGCATGGCTAAAGAAGGCTTTATCAAATGCCTTGATATCATTGGCGTCTTTGGCGGCTAGTTCATCCAGCACGTATGGATGGCAGCGAATCGCACCTTGACCAAAGATCATCAGGTTGCGCGTCATGATGTTGGCGCCTTCCACGGTAATCGCAACCGGGTTGGCACTATAGCCAATACCTAAATAGTTACGCGGGCCGAGGGTAACCGCTTTGCCGCCATGCACATCCATCGCGTCGCTTAACAGCACGCGTTGGAATTCGGTCAGCTGGCTTTTGAGAATAGCCGAGGGAACCGCAGGTTTTTCACCATGATCAATCAGGTTAGCCGTTTGATAAACCGTTGCCTGAGAGATATAGGCCAGAGCGGCCATACGGGCTAACGGCTCTTGAACACCTTCCATTTCGGCCACAGGCACGTTGAACTGGCGGCGAACACGGGTAAAGCCACCGCTCCAGCCCAGCGCATAACGAGCGGTGCCGGTCGCGCCCGAAGGCAGGGTGATACAGCGGCCAATCGATAAGCACTCCACCAGCATGCGCCAGCCCTGGCCAATCATATCTTCACCGCCGATGATGGTATCCAGCGGTACAAAGACATCCACGCCTTTAATCGGGCCATTCATGAACGGGCTGCCGATCGGGTGGTGGCGGCGGCCAATCTCCATGCCTTGGGTGTCGCGCGGGATTAACGCAAGGGTAATGCCGCGGTCTTCTTCATCGCCCAGAAGCTTTTCAGGGTCGAATAAACGGAAGGCCAATCCAACCACAGTGGCAATGGGTGCCAGGGTAATCCAGCGTTTTTCAAACGTCAGGCGTAACCCTAGCGTCTCTTTACCATCGATGATTTGCTTACATACCACACCGGTATCCGGCAGGGACGTAGCATCTGAACCTGCACGTGGGCCTGTCAGACCAAAGCAGGGAATCTCGCGACCATCCGCCAGGCGGGGCAGATAGTGATCTTTTTGTTCCTGAGTGCCGTATTTAAGCAGCAGCTCGCCTGGGCCTAAAGAGTTAGGTACCCCCACAGTAACCATTAGTGTTTCGTTGGCTGAAAGCTTTTGCAATACCATGGATTGGGCTTTGGCCGAGAACCCGAGGCCACCGTACTCCTTGGGAATAATCATCCCAAAGAAGCCTTCTTTTTTCAGGTAGTCCCACAGCTGCTGAGGCAAGTCGGCACGCTCTTGGGCGATATCCCAGGCGTTACACATACCGGCCGCTTTGGCACACTGTATGTCCAAGAAGGCTTGTTCGTCTTCGCGCAGCCCATCATCTGTATAGCTGAGTAGCTTGCTCCACTGGGGCTTGCCAGAAAACAGCTCGCCATCCCATGAGACGCTCCCCGCTTCAAGCGCCGTACGCTCGGTATCCGAAACTTTGGGAGCTACTTTCTTAAAAATATTAAACACACGCGGCGTGAGCCACTGTTTGCGTAGTGAAGGCAGGCCAGCCGCTGCTACGGCAATGGCGCCGATAAGCAGCACCACGCCGATAAACGTGGCATCAACCAGCAGGCCAACCAACCCCAGTATGCCAAGCAGCGTGAGTGCCGCCGAGGCGCCTGCTTCGCGCCGCATGATTATTAGCAGGCCAACCACGGCAAGAATTACAAGTAGTAGGGTGAGCATAGAACGTCTCCATGTATTATTAGGCGCTGTCCGATTATTATCGTTGCTCAGTCTATCGCGTTAACCAGCTGAGTAGGGGCATAAGCGTGAGGTGTATTCGAACAGATGTTTGAATATTGGCAGACCAGCGCCGTTCAGCGCAAGCCACACTGCATTAATACAAGTCACATTTATTAATAGTAGCCTAGTAAAAAAATGCCACGGTCGTAAGCCGTAGCGTTTTGTGAAGTAACCGCACCTTTTTTAAGTACTATTTTAAGTACTGTTTTAAGTACTATTTTTAAGCGCCATTTATACCCGTCTGGCCGGTGTGTCACTGGCGACATGGTAATCGACCTGGGCGGCTGGTAACGGCTCGCGCCCGCGGATGCGGTCAGCGATTTTCTCGGCGAGCATGATCGTCGGAGCGTTCAGGTTGCCGGTGGGGATTACCGGGAACAGCGAGGCATCAACCACCCGTAACCCTTCCAAGCCGTGTACCCGGCCTTGGCCATCCGTTACCGAAAGTACGTCCTCGCCCATTCGGCAACTGCCACAGGGGTGATAGGCCGTTTCAGCATGCTGTTTGATGAATTGATCAAGCGCTTCGTCGGTGTGTATCTCGGCGCCGGGGGCAACCTCACGGCCTCGATATCGATCGAACGCCGGCTGGGCGATAATCTCGCGGGTCAGGCGAATCGCATCGCGAAATTCTTGCCAGTCTTTTGCCTTGGACATGTAATTAAACAAAATGCTGGGCGCGGCGTGAGGATCTTTAGAGGTTAGCTTAATGCGCCCGCGGCTTTCAGAGCGCATGGAACCTACGTGGGCCTGAAATCCATGGGCTTGAACAGCACTTTTGCCGTTATAGCTAATTGCGATGGGTAAAAAGTGGTACTGCAGATTAGGCCACTCTTCTGCATCGCGGCTGCGGATAAACGCACACGCTTCAAATTGGTTGCTGGCACCAATCCCCGTTCCTTTAAATAGCCACTCGGCGCCTATCATGGGCTGGTTGTGCCATTTAAGAGCAGGGTAGAGGGAGATAGGCTCTTTACACTCGTATTGTATGTACATCTCCAAATGATCTTGAAGATTTTCACCTACCCCTGGCAGTGCATGAATTATCTCGATACCTAGCGATTCGAGCAGTTCGGGATTGCCCACGCCTGAGCGCTGCAGAATTTGCGGTGAGGCAATGGCGCCGCCGCACAGCAGTACTTCTCGCCGGGCACGAGCTGTCTGTGCTTTCCCTTTGCGCTCATAGCGCACGCCCTTCGCGCGTTTACCTTCAAACGTAATCACATCGGTAACGGCATGGGTTTTAATGGTCAGGTTGGCGCGCTGCTTGGCGATATCCAGATAGCCCCGCGCGGTGGAGGCGCGCCGCCCGTTAGGCGTAACGAATCGATCCATGGGGCCGAAGCCCTCCTGCTGGTAGCCGTTAACGTCTTTGGTCTCTGGGTAGCCTGCCTGTTTGCCCGCTTCAATAAAGATGCGATAAAGCGGATTGTTACCGTCTTTGGGTGTGATAACGCTGACCGGGCCGTCACCGCCGTGGTAATCGTTCGGGCCAATGTCGCGGGTTTCCGATTTTTTAAAGTAGGGTAGGCAGCTTAAGTAGTCCCAATCTTCCAGGCCGGGCTGCCTGGCCCAGTTATCGTAATCCAGCGCGTTGCCGCGGATGTAGCACATGCCGTTGATCAGTGAAGAGCCGCCCAACCCTTTGCCACGGCCACACTCCATTCGGCGGCCATCCATATAGGGCTCCGGGTCGGTTTCAAACGCCCAGTTGTAGCGCTTTCCCTGGAGTGGAAAGGCAAGTGCTGCGGGCATTTGGGTACGAAAATCGAGCCGATAGTCCGGACCACCGGCTTCCAATAGCAGAACGCTGACATCGCTATCTTCGGTTAAACGTGTGGCCAGTACGTTCCCCGCTGAGCCAGCGCCGATAATGATGTAGTCGAATTCATGCGGTTGCGACATGGTTTTACCTTGATAGTGAGTCGGATAATCTGCGTGTCTGCTGCTTCGCTTTAAAACACCGACTCAAAGGGACCCATCTCGATTTGTACCGACTTGGTCTGGGTATAGTGGTTAAGCGTCTCGATACCGTTTTCACGACCAATACCCGACTCTTTATAGCCGCCAACCGGCATTTCAGAAGGCGATTCACCCCACGTATTGATCCAGCAAATACCCGCTTCCAGCTGATGAATAACGCGGTGAGCACGGTTTAAGCTTTCGCTAAATACGCCGGCCGCCAGGCCATATTGGGTATCGTTGGCGCGACGAATCACTTCGGTCTCATCATCAAAGACCAACACCGACATGACCGGACCGAAAATTTCTTCCTTCACAATGCGCATATCGTCAGTGCAATCGGTAAATACCGTAGGGGCCGCCCAGGCGCCGTTAGCCCAGTGGCCATTCGTCCAATCATCACCCCCGACCAGTACGCGCGCGCCTTGCTGTTTGCCCAGCGCAATGTAGGAAAGCACCTTCTCCTGATGCTCAAAACTGACCAGCGGGCCGAAGTTCACACTGGGATCCATCGGATCGCCCGCTTTGATGCGCTTGACGCGCTCCGTAAGCTTGGCTTCAAACGCATCTTTAACACCGCGCTCGATAAATACACGAGTACCGTTGGTGCAAATTTGGCCGCTGGAGTAGAAGTTAGCCATCATGGCTGCATCGGCGGCGCGATCAAGATCGGCGTCGGCAAAGATGATCAGCGGTGATTTGCCGCCCAGCTCCATCGTCACGTCTTTAAGCGTGGAGCTTGCCGCTGCGGCCATGACTTTTTTGCCGGTACCTGCTTCGCCGGTAAACGACACTTTGGCAATGCCAGGGTGCTCGGTCAGCATCGCGCCTACGCGGCCGTCGCCTTGCACTACGTTGAACACGCCATCGGGCAGGCCTGCTTCGGTAAAAATTTCGGCGAGTTTGATCGCGCTCAGCGGTGTGACTTCGCTGGGTTTAAACACCACCGCATTACCCGCTGCCAGCGCAGGTGCGGCTTTCCAGCAGGCGATTTGAATGGGGTAATTCCAGGCGCCGATAGCGCCAATAACGCCCAGTGGCTCTCGGCGGGTATACACAAACGAGCTTTCCCGCAGCGGGATTTGGCTACCTTCGATGGCGGGTGCTAGCCCTGCGTAATACTCCAGCGCATCAGCGCCGGTCACGATATCAACGCTGGCCGTTTCACTAATCGGCTTGCCGGTACTGCGGGTTTCAAGCTCCGCCAGTTCATCATTGCGCTCGCGGAGCAGGGCAACGGCTCGTAACAAAATACGCGAGCGCTGCATGCCGGTCATGGCGGCCCATTCACGCTGGCCTTTTTGCGCGGCTTTTACTGCCGCGTCAACATCCTGTTGACTTGCTTGGCCAATCGTTGCCAGAAAACTACCGTCATAAGGGTTGGTAACGGTAAAAGTATCGCCTGAGGTAGCGGCGAGCGGGCGACCATTAATATACAGAGGCTGTACGTCTTGAGCGGCCATGTTGGTCTCCTTTAAAAGCTTAATGAGCGAATGCAACATGCTGGCATCCGTGATGCGCTAACAGTTGATCAAGATAGTGGTAGGCAAGGTGGCGAGCTTCGTCGGTATCCAGGCCTTCGGGCGTTAAAGCACCGCGCAGCCATAAACCATCAATCATGGCGGCTAGTCCGCGGGCGGCTTTGCGGGCTTCGGCATGTGGTAACACTCGGCGAAACTGATGGCATAAATTGGCGTACAGGCGCCGATCATTGACGCGCTGCAGGCGTTGAAGCATGGGCTTATGCATGCTGCTGGCCCAGAAGGCGAGCCAGGTTTTGGCGGCAGGGCCAGTCACCTGAGTACGGTCGAAGTTGCCTTCAATAATGGCGCCAATGTGCGCCCTGGGCGAGTTGTCATTCAACGCCATACGGCGCATTGACACGGCGTCAGTAAGGTCGGTCAATATCTGGCGCATGGTGGCTTCCAGCAGGCCATCCTTGCCCCCAAAGTAGTGGCTGATAATCCCCGCCGAAACGCCCGCGTGACTTGCTATTCGCATGATGGTTGCTTCTGCCAACCCTACCTCATCAATGGCCGCCATCGTGGCGTGAATTAACTGCTGGCGGCGTATTGGTTCCATTCCTACCTTGGGCACAGCGATCTCCTAATGACGTTGAATGCCCACCTTGCAACCTAGGGTTAGGCATGATTACCTGTCTATCTTAGCTTTTTTTATTGATCGTTCAATCAATAAAAATTCATGGTACACGGAGCTGGCGTTTAAATAAAAAGCATGCACATTTAAACAACATGTCCATTTAAACAAGTAGAAGGGGAGTGGTAATGAAATACGTCTATTTTTGCGGTTTAAGCGCGCTATTAATGGGATCTGCCGTACCAGCGATTGCTCAGGCGGATGACTGTTCGCGCGTACGTTTTGCAGAAGTTGGCTGGACCGATATTACCGCGACCACAGCTTTGGCAAGTGAAGTATTAGAGGCGCTGGGCTACGAGCCTAGAGTGGATACGGTGTCCGTCCCGATTGCATATGCGGGCATGCGCAACAATGATTTTGATGTCTTTCTAGGTAATTGGATGCCTTCAATGGCGTCCATCAGCGACCCGTATATTGAAAGTGGCGATGTTGAACGCCTGGTTGCCAATCTTAAAGGCGCCAAGTACACATTGGCCGTTCCGCAGTACGTGTACGATGCAGGGGTTACCTCGGTGAATGATTTGGCGGCCCACGCTGATCAATTTAATCATCGTGTACATGGCATTGAAGCCGGTAACGATGGCAATGAGCTCATCCAGCAGATGATTGATGATAACGCTTATGACCTGGGCGATTGGCAGGTCGTGGACTCCAGTGAAGCGGGCATGCTTTCTGAGCTTACTACGCGGGTTCCCAATGAAGAGTGGATGGTCTTCTTGGGGTGGGAGCCGCATCCCATGAATACTAATTTTGAGATGGCCTACTTATCAGGCGCGGATGACTACTTTGGGCCTGACCTGGGTGGCGCCACGGTACACACCAATACGCGCGCCGGGTTTGTCGAAGCATGCCCGAACGTGGGTACGTTACTTGGCAATATGACCTTTACGCTGGAAATGGAAAATCAGTTAATGAGCGCGATTATGGATGATGGCGTTGACCCTCGCGCTGCTGCCAATCGCTATTTAAAAGAGAACGACGATTTATTGGAGACATGGCTTGAAGGTGTGACGACTCTGGAGGGTGAGCCAGCTCTGCCAGCCGTTCAGGCCGCGCTATAAGCAGGTTATCAGCCGATTCAAAGGCAAGCCTGTTTGCGGCTTGCCTTTTGCATCGAGAATAGGCATAATCTGCACCCGCTGATGTCGGAAAGGCTACGTAGCTCAGCTGGTTAGAGCACATCACTCATAATGATGGGGTCCCCTGTTCAAATCAGGGCGTAGCCACCAAACTCAGCGCCGCAGTACACTTTTAGTTCATGTGTATTGCTATGGTGGCCCCTTAGGTCCTCCCGCAACGCTAAACTGCGAACCCCGCCAGGCCCGGAAGGGAGCAACGGTAGTGGTGGCTGCGTGTGCCGGGATGTGGCTTTTGGGGCCGCCTCCATTTCTGCTATACCCCTCCCAGATTGCCGTAAACTTGCCTTAACCTCCATTTGCTCAGTATCAATCGCGCGCATGCATTCTGCTAGAACGTCCCTGGATAAGCGCCGCCGTCGAGTAAAATATTCTGCCCGGTCAGATAGCCCGCGTGTTCGCTGCACATAAACGCACAGAAGGCGCCGAACTCTTCAGCTGTACCGAACCGTCGTGCAGGCACTCCTTGAGCACGCTGCTCGCGTACCTGCTCAATGTCTTGCTGGGTTTTCTCGGCGACGTTTTTGAAGTTGCCGCGTAGGCGATCTGTGTCAAAAGAGCCGGGTAGCAGGTTGTTGATCGTGACATTGCATGAGGCAAGTTGTGGCTGGCGCGCGAGCCCGGCGACGAAGCCGGTCAGCCCGCTGCGTGCACCGTTGGAAAGCCCGAGGATGTCAATGGGGGCTTTCACAGCACCTGACGTGATATTGACCACGCGTCCAAAGCCGTTGGCGGCCATGCGGTCTACCGTCGCCTTGATCAGCGCTATCGGCGTGATCATGTTGGCATCCACGGCCTGTATCCAATCTTCACGATCCCAGTCGCGGAAATCACCGGGTGGTGGCCCGCCGTTGTTATTGATCAGAATATCGACCTGCGGGCAGGCTGCAAGCAGTGCTTCGCGCACTTCTTCATGCCCAATATCGCCGGGTACCGGGCGAACTTCAATTTCAGGGTTCAGTGCCCGTAATGCTTCGGCGGTTTTCTCGAGCACCTCGGCGTTACGCGAGTTGATGGCTAGGTTGACACCTTCTTTGGCGAGCGCTTCAGCACAGCCCCGGCCTAACCCTTTGCTTGCTGCACAAATCACTGCCCAGCGCCCCGTGATTCCCAGATCCATATGTGTGCTCCTTCTTGTTCAATTTGCGGCTTTAACGTAATGAATAGTCACCATTGATCGATAATAGTATGCCAGTAACGAATTTGGCGCTTTATGGGGCAGGGAATAAAACTGAACTGGCTAGATCATGGGCTATGGGCACAGCCAAACCAAACAAATGGCTATGAAGCTGCGGCCTTCTCAATATGCAGATAGAGAGGGTCAAATTCGCCTGCTTGCTGTATTTTGTCCCAGTCAGGTATGGTCATTCGACTTTTCTCAGTGCTGATCAAGCCATCTGAGCGCAGCGCTTGAAAGACTCGGTTCACATGAACCGGTGTCATTCCTGTCGCGTCTGCTATTTCTGCCTGGGTAACGGGCATGTTGAACGTATTGTCCTCAACTAAACCTACCGCCTTTAAGCGCAGCATTAGTTCACAGATGATATGGGCAATGCGAGAGTAAGCTTCGCGCTGGCCTATATTCAAAAGCCATTCACGAAAGAGTGAGGCATGTACAAGCGTTTCACGCCAAAAAACGGCGGTTAAGCGGGGGTGGTGCTCACACAAGTGGTATAAATCCTTGTGCTGAATAAAACCGAGTTTGCAGGGACTGATCGAGGCAATATTAATATCCAGAACCTTCAAATGTAGGCTTTGCAGATCAGGGATATCACCTGGCACATGCAGAGCCATTATCTGGCGTTTGCCTTCGAAAGACACTTTATAGACACACGTAAAACCCTCAACGATCAAGCAGCAGTAGGCCGGTTGATCCCCAACTCTCACAATATCGTGATTAGTTTTGACGTCTTTTGTTTGAACCGGTAGGTCCATGAGCCCTTGTTTTTCCTCGTCGGTGAGAGGAAAAATGCTGTCCAGCTTGCGGATTATCATTTGGTTGGGAGAGTACGGCGCTATGGTCATGTTGGACTCCATAGTTTGCAGAAATGAAGCCACATGCAACATTTACCTGCTCGTGTGCTGATAATGTGAATCTAGCCTTGAGCATGCTGCACATGAAGGGAAATAGCCAGAAATTATCAGTTGTGCAGCCCAATAATCGTAATGTACGTTAAGCAGTTATTTTTAATGTTCTTCTTGGCAAAGTGCTGTATGCAGAATTTAAAGGCCAGATGGCGCTTGTACAAGGCACAGCTGACTGAAGCAGGTAGCTCTTGGCGTTCCTTATTGACTACGCGGGCAGGTAGGAAAACTTCTTATTTTATTCGGCATGACAGCAGAGTTTCTTTGAGATATAGCTACTCAGGCGTTAAAAAATTAAGGGTTAAACATTGGCTGTGGGAATTCTCATTAAGGCAGCCAGTCTGCTCTGCCGACCATGCAGTAAATCTGCCAGCGTGTAATTATCCAAAACGCCCAGAAAAGCCTCTAGCGCATCATTAAGAATTGGTTTTAGGCGGCAAGAAGGAGTGATGACGCAAGCATTGTCGTCCCGAAAACACTCGACGAGCGCCATTTCCTGCTCGGTGTCTCGTATCAACGCTCCTAATCGAATAAGCTCGGGCGCGCGATTGAGCCAAAGCCCGCCATGTTTGCCGCGAATTGCTTTAAGGTATTCTTTTTGATGTAATTCCTGGACAATTTTCATCAAGTGATTGCGCGAGATCGAGAACGTCTCGGCAATTTCCGTAATGGTTGTCCGCTGTTCACCCTTGGTTGCCAGATAAAGCAGCACGCGAATCGAATAATCCGTAAAGCGAGTTAAATGCATAGCAGGCCGAAGGTGGATTAAACGCTGCATTGTACGGCGTTTGTCGGGCGTGGGGAATGTCCTTTCTAACAGCGGGGTCATCAAGGAGCAGCCAGGATGCCGCTCTATATGCCTATTCGTCAGGGGTCGATGATTTTTTTAACCTATGACAGATAAATCGTTAGCAAGGGGGTATAGCATGGACAAACGATATAAACAGTGTTCGTACATATTAGCTGCACGGGAAAGCTGTCTCAGGGAGGTCGTATGAGCTATGACATAGCCCTTAAGCGGGTCTATTCAGCGTTTGAAGAAGATGATGGCGCACGTATATTGGTCGACCGCCTATGGCCACGCGGAAAAGAGCGTGCTTCATTAGCGTTGACCGACTGGTACCGGGATGCAGCGCCATCTTCTGCACTTCGGCGCGATTATCATCAGCAAAAAATTAGCGAGGCCTCCTTTCAAACCCGCTACCGGTTGGAGCTAAAAGAGTCTGCTGACGCGCTATTGCCCCTGATGCGTTACGCCCGGCAAAGCAAACTTACGCTGTTGACCGCCTCGCGCCAACTTGAGCAGTCACATTTGCCTATTCTGCGTGAAGCACTGTTAGACGCTCTTGAAGAGGAAGATCGTAGTGACCGTGAGCCAGCATCTTCACCGTGTTTGTTAAGCCAGCAGAGCGAGATCTAAATATTTGAGTTATTTATGACATTAAAGCGTGGAGTATTCCGCGTGTTTTTACTGGTAGTGTTGACGCTTGGCTTATTGCTGGTGGGCCCCGCGTGGATGCTTGCCAGCGGCATGATTGTGACGGATGCACACTGGTCAACGCTTGATCGCTCCTCATCAGGGTTGGCGCCGCATCCCGATGCATCAGCCGATGCGGTTATACAGGTCTATGCTGCTCATACCTATAATTGGCGTGGCGCTTTTGGCGTTCACCCATGGATCGCAATGAAGAAGCCGGGGGCGTCGCACTATTATATTTATCAAGTAATGAGTTGGCGCCGACCTACGGTTGTCGCTGCGGAGGATATGCCGGATCGTGCCTGGTATGGCAATACACCCTCGCTTTTGGCCGACTATCGTGGGGAGGATGCGGCGGCGCTTATTCCGGCTATTGAGGAAGCGATCGCTCGCTACCCCAGCGCTGAGCAGTATCGAATATGGCCAGGCCCTAATAGCAATACGTTTGTTGCATGGGTCGCTCGCGAAGTCGACGGGTTTGATGTCACGCTGCCGGTGACGGCCGTCGGCAAGGATTACTTGTTTGATACATTGATTGCCCCGGTGCCCAGCGGTACCGGCTACCAGCTTTCGCTGGGCGGTATGGCGGGGCTACTGATAGCGCTTGAAGAAGGTATTGAAATAAATCTGCTGGGGCTATCGGTCGGAATTGACGTTAAGCACCCAGCGCTTAAATTACCGGGCGTGGGGCGTCTAGGCATGCCTGCCAATGTTTTAGGTAATGGTCCTTTCGAAACGCCGTGAATCACTACTAAGAGCCCCACATCTTGATGTTGAATAAGCCTTTTGGTTATTAATTTATTATTTAAGTGCAGCTTTTATACAGCTGCACTTTTTTTGTGCGCTTAGAAAGCTTGATAATAAAAATACACACTGAAAAAATCTTTCTCCTGACTGGAGTATTTTAGAACGCTATGGAAATATATTCCTGATTATGGCTTTCAGGAGAAATAAATTGCTTATTGATCGCTTCGATTTGAAAATTATTGAACAGCTTCAGCGTAATGATAACCTTTCTATTGCCCAGCTTGCAGAAGGCGTAGGGCTTTCGGTCACCCCTTGCTGGCGTCGAATTCAGCGCCTTGAGAAAGAAGGCGTAATCGAAAAAAGAATCGCGGTCCTAAACCCTGAAAAGCTTAATCTTGGCTTGACCGTGTTTGTCATGATTAAAACCGATAAACACAATCAAACCTGGCTGGATGCTTTCAAAGAAGCCGTTCAGTCTTTCCCCGAGGTGATGGAAGTTAATCGGCTAGCGGGAGAGTACGATTATTTGCTTAAGGTCATTACGCGCGATAACCAATCATTTGATGCCTTTTATAAAAGGCTTATCGCTAAAATAGAGCTCAGTAATGTCACATCGTGCTTCTCAATGGAACAGGTCAAAAAAACTACCGAGCTGCCACTCGGCGACGTCATCTGAATGGATTGAATATATTCGTGATGACGTGATTGGCGAAGGAGAGGTTGTCCCTGGGCCATTTGGGCCTCGGTCCCTTGTATACGCTGATTACACGGCATCGGGCCGGGGGCTGGGTATGGTTGAAGAAGCCATGCGACATCAGGTGTTACCGTTTTACGCTAATACCCATACCGAAACCTCCTATACCGGTAAACTCACCACGCAATTTCGTGAAGCAGCCCGCCAGGCGGTAAGGGAGTCAGTAGGCGCTGATGATAATTACGCCGTTATTTTTGCCGGGGCAGGGGCAACTGCTGCGATCAATCGCTGTAGCCATATTCTAGGTCTTCAAACGTCACCTGACTCCTCATCGCATTCCAGACCGGTTGTCTTCGTTGGGCCTTTTGAACACCACTCCAATGACCTTGTATGGCGCGAGTGCGATGTAGACCTGGTACGTATCCCGCTAACCGAAAGCGGCACGCCCTGCCTTGAAACATTAGCGCTACGTCTTGAAGAGTACACTGATCGCGAGACAAAGGTGGCTGCGTTTTCAGCCGCTTCCAATGTCACTGGTATTAAAACAGACGTTGTCGCATTGGCACGCCTGGTTCACCAGTATGAAGGCATTGTGCTGCTCGATTATGCCGCCAGTGGCCCTTATGTAGGCATCAATGTGGCAGGCACTGGCGAGGGCGACCATATCGATGGAATTTTCTTGTCGCCGCATAAATTTGTGGGTGGGCCGGGGAGCTCCGGCATTTTGGTAATCCGCAAAGCGCTATGCCGTAATCCCATACCTTCTGTGGCGGGCGGCGGCACGGTGTCTTATGTGACGGCTCAGCACCATCGCTATGTGACCAACGTTCAGCGGCGTGAAGAGGCCGGTACACCAGGCATCCTGGGCGATATTCGCGCGGGCTTTGCGTTTCGTATTAAAGACCTGGTCGGTGCTGCCAATATTGAGGCGCGCGAAAGTGAGCTGGTCGAGATGGCAATGACGCGTTGGCAAGCTGTCAGCAATATTCATCTATTGGGCTCTTTAACCGCTTCTCGGCTGGCCATCTTTTCATTCAATATAAGCGCGGGTGGTCGTGACATTCATCATAACCTGATTGTCGCCATGCTTAATGACCTGTTTGGTATCCAGGCGCGGGGCGGCTGTTCTTGTGCCGGTCCTTATGGTCATGAGCTGCTCTCAATAGATGAAAAAACGGCAGCTGAGCATGAAGATTTAGTCCAAAAAGGCAGAAGCTTATATCGTCCAGGTTGGGTAAGGCTCGGTTTTAATTTCTTTTTTAGCAAAGAGACCGCTAACTATGTAATATCTGCAGTCGAATTTATTGCCCGCTATGCACCTGTACTGATGAAGCTGTATTCCGTGGATGAAACCAGTGGCGTTTGGCTTGCTCGGCATCAGGGCGTTATTCAGGCGCCGACGAATCTCTTGGATGCGCTTCTGTCGCAAGATACTCGCCAAGAGCCGGACATAATGGCAGAAAAAGACGATTACTTTGCCCAGGCTCAGCAGCTTGTTGAGCAGGCCAAAGTGCTGCCGTTAGAGAGGAATTCTCAGTTTTCAGATGTACCCGTTCGTTGGTTCTGGTGGCCTCATGAAGCGGAGCAGGCTATTCAGGCACAAATCGAGATGACGCAATGACCATGACCCCTTCACTGGCGGGCGCTGGCTTAGAAGCGCTTAATGCCCGCGTTCAATACGACTTGGCATGTTTGAATATTCCACCCGCTAACTGGGTACCTCCCCAGGTGATGGAAGACGGGCAGCCTGTGCATGATGTGGTGATTATTGGCGGCGGGCAGTGCGGCATGGTGGCAGCCTTTGCGCTGCTATCCGGTGGTATCAGCAATATCCGTATTTTCGACCGTAATCCGGCTGGGCTGGAAG
The DNA here is from genome assembly GCF_000377665.1 of Vreelandella zhanjiangensis DSM 21076. Lineage (GTDB taxonomy): Bacteria > Pseudomonadota > Gammaproteobacteria > Pseudomonadales > Halomonadaceae > Vreelandella > Vreelandella zhanjiangensis. The sequence goes on from NZ_KB898646.1 coordinate 641,853, forward strand.
GCCCTTGGCTGAACTACGCGCGTATGGAAACCTTGCGCTCTCCTAAAACCCTGCCTGGCCCCAGTTACGGATTTGCATCGCTTACCTTCAGGGCCTGGTATGAAGCACAGTTCGGTAACCCCGCGTGGGAGGCGCTGGATAAAATTCCACGCCCCACCTGGATGGCCTATTTAAGCTGGTACCGCGACGTATTAAAGCTCCCCGTTGAGAATGACGTCAAAGTCGAGCACGTTACGCCCGAAGGTGATTTGTTAAGGCTTGAGCTTTCAGGCGCCGGGGCGCCTAGCAACACCGTGCTTACCCGCAAACTTGTGATGGCGACAGGCCGTGAAGGCACTGGCGCAGCTAAAATTCCGGCATTTGTTAATAACCTGTCCGGCAGCGCCTGGTCGCACTCGGCGGATGAAATCGACTTTGCACGTTTAAAAGACAAGCGGGTAGTGGTGATTGGAGTAGGGGCTTCTGCGGTTGATAATGCAGCCGAGGCGTTAGAGCATGGTGCTCAGGAAGTACGTTTTTTAATTCGCCGCTCGCAGATGCCCACTATCAATAAAATGATGGGCATCGGATCCTTTGGTTTTACCCATGGCTACGCCACGTTACCCGATGAGTGGCGCTGGCAAATTATGCACTACTCGTTTGCCACCCAAACTCCGCCACCCCGCGGATCTACTTTGCGTGTCAGCCGCCATGACAACGCTCATTTCCACTTTGACTGTGGTGTAAAAGCCATGCAAATGGAGGGCGATGAGATTGTTATTGAAACCCGGCAGGGCACCGTGCGCTGTGATTATCTGATTCTGGGCACCGGTTTTGAAATCGACCCCCTGGCTCGCACAGAGCTTTCCGGTTACGCCGACCGTATTCTGCTATGGCGCGATTGCTACCAGCCGCCCGCCGAGCTTAAGAACGACGAGTTAGGTAACTTCCCGTACGTACAACGTGACTTTGCGTTCCAGGAGCGCGAGCCGGGAACGGCGCCCTGGCTGCGCAATATCCACTGCTTTAACTATGGCGCAACCGTGAGCTTAGGCAAGGTCAGTGGCGATATTCCGGGGATCAGTGAGGGCGCAAGCTGGCTAGCTGGTGCAATTGCCGCCAACCTTTACCGGGAAGATGTGGAACGTCACTGGCAACGGCTTGAGCAGTACGACTCACCTGAATTATTAGGCGATGAGTGGCAAGCGACGCCTTTACCTAATACGACTGCTAACGCCTAAGTGGCGTATTGAAAAGCAAGGAATCACCATGACTCATGTATTAGAACAAGCGGCTGATGTGCCCACTACTGGCCCGCTGGCAGATGCGCTGGCTGTGCGCCACAAGCTCATGGATCTGACCCAGGCTTCCTACGAAGCGGCTTTATTGCCGAGTGATGCAGGCCAAGTGCCTGTCGCTATTCGAGTGGCCCTGGCATGTCGTATGGCGCGTATTTGCCAGCAGGCGGGTTTGACCCAGCACTATGCTGATTTATTAGCAGGCTATGGCAGCGATGCGGACCTCTACCAAATTGCCGAGCCTGGCAACAAGCCACCCGCATCTGAAAAGCGCCTGTCTGCCATGGTGACTTATGCCGACTTAGTCACACAACGCCCCCGCGATGCCACGAAAGAAGATATTCAAGCGCTCAAAGAGGCGGGTATTGAAGAAAGCGATATCGTTCGGCTGGCAGGCCTAGTGGCATTTGTTAACTATCAGCTGCGCGTTGCGGCGGTACTAAGCGTGATGGGAAAAGATAAAGTGGGAGAAGCTAAATGAGCCGCGTTATTCATAAGTTTACGTCGCGAATCCCCACCTGGCGCCCCTATATCACGCCTATCGATTTTGATAACGCCACGCCTGCCCAACATGAAGCGCTCAAGGAAACGCCTTCCAATACTAAAATTTCTGACTATGTACTGGTGCTGGCGCACGATCCTGAGTCGCTGCGTATTCGTACCTCGCTGTTTAACGGCATTATGTACGATAAAGGTGGGCTGTCGCGGGATGAGCGTGAGTTAGGCGCGGTGGCTGCCTCCGTGGTCAACCGCTGTATTTACTGTGCGGCCGTTCATGCCCATCGTTATAACAATATCGTAGGCGATGAAAAGGTTATGCAGGATATCTTCCTGCGCGGTAAAGAGGCGGATCTGGAACCTCGCATCAGAGCTATTTTAAAGTTCGCGATGCGCCTTTCTGAATGCCCACCTAACGTGACCGATAGTGATATTCAAAGCTTGCGCGATGTGGGTCTTGAAGATCAGGAAATTGTTGATTTAACGCTATCGACCACATTGTTTGGCTGGGCAAACCGGTTAATGCATACCCTTGGCGAACCTGTTTCTAACCTCTGATTTTTAAGCCCTGACACTGAAAATTAAAAAAAACGCTGACACATTCTAAGGACTCCCCATGATTAAACATACGCTCCCCCGTCTGGCATTGGTAAGCGCTGTATCCTTGTTGATGGCATCCCCGGCACTGGCGCAAACGCTGCGCCTGGGTACCGTGGTGAGTGCGCCACACCCCTGGATTGACGCCGCAGAAGCCTTCAAGGCAGAAGTCGAAGAAGCCACGGATAACCGGATTACGGTGCAAATCTTCCCAGGCGGTCAGTTAGGCAACGACCAGACCATGGTGGATGAGATTCGCATTGGCACCACCGATATGATCATTGGCGGGGTGATGAATGTGGCTCCCTATGTGCCGGATTTCGAAATTTTCAGCCTTAACTATCTGTTCCAGGATATGGATGAGTTCCGTGCAGCAACCGCTCCTGAGTCGGCGGTTTATAGCTATTTTGATCAGGCTATGACCGATGCCAGCGTTGGGCTGAAGCTTTTGAGTTTGACCGGCGGCGGAACGCGTAACCTGAGTACCAATACCGGCCCGGTCGAAGAGCCATCTGATTTACAAGGCGTCAAAATGCGCGTTACTGGCTCGCGCCTTGATGCTGAAACGTGGCAACTTGCGGGTGCATTAACCACGTCGCTTCCCTGGACAGAAATTTATACCGGCTTGCAAACCGGTGTTGTCGGGGCATTTGAGAGTACTATCAGCGGCTATCTTTCAAGCCGTTTATACGAAGTGGCACCATTTCATGCCAAAACCGAACACCAGATCATGATGAGTCATATCTCGATCAGCGAAAACCGCTTCAATCGGTTCTCTGAAGAAGATCAGACCATTATTCAGCAAGCGGCTCAGCATGCCGGGGAATATGGCACTGAGAAAGGAATCGAGTACGACGCTGAGTTCATCAAGCAGTTTGAAGATCTTGGGGTTACGGTAACCGAGGTCGATAAGCAGGCGTTTATCGATCAAGTAGTGCCTCTGCACGATGAATTTGCTGAAGAGCGCGGTTTAACCGACCTGCTCGAGACTATCCGCAGCCTATAACGACTTGGCCAGCATGCCGCTTTCCTTGAACCGCTGAAAAGTGGGGTGGGGAAGCGGCACGTGCCAATAAAAGGACAGACGAATGCGGAAAATCAATGATGTAGTGGAAAAACTCTTGCTGTGTCTAGCGGGGTCTCTGTTTGCCGCTTTTATCCTGACCGTTCTTTACCAAGTGGTTGCGCGAAATTACTTAAAAATCTCTGTTTCCTGGACAGATGAAGTAGCAATGGCTTGTTTTATTTGGGCGGTATTTATTGGCGCCGCGGTTGCCGTGCGTAAGCGCAAGCACTATGTAATCGATATTTTTCCCCCGCAGTTTGTCATTACCCAGCGCGTGCTGCGTCTATTCGGTAGCCTTGCCTGCCTGCCGCTGATTTATGTGCTGGTGGTGCATGGCAACATTCTGGTGGATATGGGATGGAATCGTCGGTCGGTGGCACTGGGAACGCCGATGGCCTATGTATTTGCTGCCTTGCCTGTTGCCGGTATCGCCATGTTCCTATTTTCCATTGAAGTCATTTACGACGATATGGTGGCGCTCCGCAATGGCGGCAAGGTTAAGCGAATGAACGAGGTGGAAGGCTCATGAGCCCACTAATTATTTTGATTGGCAGCTTTTTACTACTGATCGCACTGAGCGTGCCGATTGCCTTTGCTATTGGCTTGGCGTCTATTTTTACTATTTTGGAAATGGGGCTGTCACTGACGTCGGTTGCCAACCAGATGTTTGCCAGCATTAACTCATTTCCGCTTTTAGCCGTCCCGTTTTTTCTGTTGTTGGGCCGCCTGATGAATGATGGTGGGATCACGGACCGCCTGCTCAAATTTGCTGATAGTTCAGTGGGACATGTGCGCGGTGGGCTTGGGCATATTAACGTCATGGTTTCCATGATGTTTGCCAGTCTCTCCGGCTCGGCCGCGGCCGATACGGCAAGCGTTGGCGCCGTGTTGATTCCAGCGATGAAAAAATCGGGTTACCCAGCTCCCTTTGCCGTTGCCTTAACCGCTGCCTCATCGGTATTAGGCGGTATTATTCCGCCTTCGATACTGATGGTTATTTACGGTGCGTTTGGCAATGTATCCGTCGGCGCGCTTTTTCTAGGCGGCGTTCTCCCGGGGATTTTGGTGGGGCTTATGCAAATGGGCTACGTCTACTACATCGCCAAGCGGGAGAATATTAAAGCGACAGGCAAGTTTTCGTTTAAGCAAATGGGGCGCACGGCAGTTGTCGCGGCTCCGCCGATGGCCTTGCCTCTCGTGGTGCTTGGCGGTATTACCACCGGTGTCTTTACCGCGACAGAAGCCGCATCGGTGGCGGTATTGGTTGGCGTGATTCTAGCCGTTGTGTTTTATCGCGCGATTCATTTTAAGCAATTGCCGTCTATTCTGGCAGAGTCAGCGATCTCTTTTTCGCTGCCTATGTTTGCAGTTGCCTCGGCAGGCATTATGGGCTGGTTAATTTCTTATCTGGGCATTGCCCAGGATGTCGCCAACTTCATTTTATCGGTGACTGACCACCGTATTGGCATCATGCTGATGGTGATGCTCTTTATGCTGGTGATCGGGACGGTATTAAGCCCCGTAACGGCCGTTATTATTTTCCTGCCGATTATTCAGAGTATTTGTATCGCCGCGGACATTAATCAAATCCACATGGCATTAGTGGTTATCTTGTCGTTAACCCTGGGCTTGATAACGCCGCCCTATGGCATCTGCTTATTAATCGCCACCCAAATTGGTGAAGTTTCCATGCCACGTGCCTTTATGGCGGTGCTGCCATTGGTGGGTTTAATCATGGCGGTCATTTTGGCGGTTATTCTTCTGCCCAGCGTATTCTTGTTCCTGCCTCAAACGATGTTTCCTAAAGCGTTTTAAGCTTATTCGTTAGGCCCCATGTCGGAAAAAACGGCATGGGGCTTTTTTGTGCTTATAAAAACTGTTTTTAGTAACGAAACCCTCTCTATGTTTTGCAGATACTTTTTTTATATTCTAGTATTCACAGATAGATCACAGGGAGCTGTTATGCAAACAGCCAATGATATTGCTCAAAACAAAGCTGCCGCTGCCTCAGGTTTAAAAGCCGCTGTACGCATTTTGGATAAATGGCGGGCGAGTGGAGAGCAGGGCGAAGCCATACTGCGGGTATCTCACAGTACCTATGCTCGAGCGAGGCGGGGCGATATTGTCGAGATAAAGCTTGATAGCGACCAGCTGACTCGGATCAGCTATCTGCTTAATATTCACGCGGCGCTGCGCATGTTGTTTGAAAACCCGGATAACCTCTATGGGTTCGTCAAAATGGCAAACCACAACCCCTACTTTAACGGACGTACGCCATTGGACGTTATGAGCAGCGGTGACTTTGCCACACTCTACGAAACGTTCAAGCGCATTGATAGCCTGCGAGGCGCGCAATGGTAGCACTCGAAACACTACCCGAGCTGCCCGCTCAGCCAGTCATTGGCTATCGGTTGATTAACAGTAAGTTTCCGCCGATAGATCTGTTTGATGATGTAGCCGATGAAGATGAATTTGCCGCGCTGCATGCGCTTCAGGCGTTAACCAACCCGCGCCTGCAAAATGAAGTGGGTAATCTGGCCCTGTTGCCCGTTAAGGAGATACCGTTTGGCATTCGCGGATGCTCTTACGCCGTGGCACCGTTTACCCACGTAAACCCCAACGGGTCACGCTTCAGTGATGGCGGGTTTGGGGTGTTATATGTGGCCGATAATCTGACGGCCGCGATTGCGGAAGTGAAATATCATCAACAGATTTATTGGGCAAATGTGACAGGCCTACACTTTGAGCGCTTTGTTTTTCGTGGATTGAAGTGTGCATTTAATGAGCGCGGCTGTCGGGACGCAACAGTGCTTAAACGTTCCAATCCGATTTACGCCCCTAATGACTACCGCGCGTCAAGAGCGCTTGGCTGGTCAGTGCGTGAGGCTCAGGCAGGCGGGCTTCGTTATCACTCGGTACGCGAGCCAGAAGCCACGTGCTGGGCGCTCATGACGCCCAGGCAGGTTAGTGATGTGGTTCAGACTACGCATCTGGAAATGATCTGGAACGGTAGTGTCGCGCAGGTTAACCGACTAAGCGCCTATCATCCTGGCGCGTAGCTTTTAGCGTTTGGCATGCTGGTCGATAAAGCGCTGCATGATCGTTAACGTTTCATCACTGACATGATGCTCCATACCTTCGGCATCGATTCGCGCGGTATTGTCATTAACGCCCAGGGCGCGCAAAAAATGCAGGACAATATCATGCCGGGTGCGGGAAATTTCCGCCATTTTTTGGCCTTCCTCCGTTAAAAACAGAGAACGGTAGGGTTTGCTGGTTACCAGTCCAAGCTCGTTAAGGCGTCGGATCATCTTGGAAACCGTTGCCTGGCTTACGCCCATACGGTTGGCAATATCGGCAGCCCGGGCTTCACCTCGATGGCGGATCAAGTCGCCAATCAGCTCGACATAATCTTCGATTAACTCGGTTTCATGGGCATTACGCACGGTTTCATATTGCCGTGTATGTTGACCAACGGGCGGTAATGCATCGCCACAGTTGCTGTTGCTCATACTGGCGGCGGCGTTGGGAAGCGACTGATCGTTATCACTCATTGGTAAACTATATCGAGATGAATGGAAACCCTAATGGGGCATGGTAGCGCATTTTATGGAATAATTGTTAGCCAAGGCTAAACTGTTTGCACAATGCTTTTTTGTTGAGCTAAAGTTGTAATCAAAGCGATCCTGAATGGAGTACGGTATGAGCCAGCGAAAAGCATGGTTAAAAAAAGGCCTATTGCTTGCTGCCGTGAGCAGTATCACAACCGCTCATGCGCAAACGCTCTCACCCCCTATTAATGTTGTCGCCACCTTTTCGGTATTGGGCGATTTAGTTGCCAAGGTAGCGGGCGACGATGCACATGTGTCTGTGCTGACGCCGATAAACGCCGAAGTACATGAGTGGGAATTGACGCCGGATAATTTTGCGGCTCTGGAAGATGCCGATATCGTTTTCTATAACGGCTATCAGCTGGAGCAGTGGATGCGTCAGGTAGAGGCGACCACTCAAGACGACGTTGCCTTGATTCCTGTTGCCGAGGCCTCTGAATACCCGGTCCAGTACATCGCAATTGGCGATATGCAGGGCGATGTAGACCCACACCTGTGGACCGACCCGCGGGCGGCCATCGCTTATGTGCAGGTGATCGCCAGTGAGCTGGAAAGTTTATTGCCTGAACAGGCTGAGGGTATTGAAGCCCGCGCTGAGGCGTTGACGGCAGAGCTGCAGGATCTGCATGCGGAGCTTCAAAAGGCGTTGAGCGATATACCTGAAGAGCGTCGTGTGTTGCTCTCCAGTGAAGCGGCATTTCTGTATTTTTCCGATGCCTATGGTTTTGAGCATGACGGTATCTGGGGGAATAACGCTGAAACAGAAGGCTCACCCCGCCAGCTCATGCGGGTAATCGATATGATCAACGAACGTCAGCCAGCGGCAATCTTCTGGGAAAGCACGATTTCAGACCGCTATGTCTCAAGCCTTGCTGAAGATACGGGTATTCCTGTGGCGGGTCCGCTGTATGTGGATTCGCTAAGCGAGCCAGACGGTGAGGCAGGAGACTATTTTGCAATGTTAAGGCATAACGTTGCGATGTTGCGTCGCGCGTTGGCAACCGAGTAACGCATCATGACAGCAAGCACACTTAGTGCCGTGGCGGCCATTGAAGTGAAAGGCCTGTACGCGGCTTATCAGCGACACACCGTGTTGGAGAACATCGAGCTTGCGTTTCCTAAAGGCAAGTGGACCGCGATTGTTGGGCCAAACGGTGCGGGTAAATCGACGCTTTTTCATGTGTTGACCGGCAGCATGAAACCGTTGCAGGGCAGTGTTAAAGCTTTTGATGAGCCGATCGCCATGCATCGCCGGGCAGGACATATTGCCTATATGGCCCAGAGAGAGGCGATTGAATGGGATTTCCCCGTCTCAGTATGGGAAACCGTCATGGGCGGGCGTTATGGGCATATGCGTCAGGATGCCTTGTGGCGGCGGCTGCTGCCTGCTCGTTGGCACCATGGCAGGCATAGCGAAGCGGTGCGAGACGCACTGATTGCCGTGGATATGCTTGCCTATGCGGACCGGCCGATCGGGGAGCTTTCTGGCGGTCAGAAAAAGCGCGTGCTGTTAGCTCGAGCGCTTGCCCAGCAGGCCAATATTTTACTCCTCGATGAGCCGTTGGCAGGCGTTGATCCGCCTAGCGAAAAGCTTATTCTCTCGGTATTGCGCCGTGAGCGGGAGGCGGGTAATACCGTGATTATGGTCACTCACGATATGCCGGGTGCACGTCGCCATGTGGATCACGTGGTGCTGATCAACCGTTTCGTGAGAGGCACCGGCACGCCGGAAGACATGCTCAGTGAAGCAAAACTGGCGGAGCTTGCGGTTAGCTCAACCGAACAAACCGTCAATGATCGTCAAACGATGCCAGGGGCTGCCTATGGCCCCGCTCAAGGGTAAATAACGTGGTTGATAGTATGTTGGTGATTGAAGCGTTTAGCGACGCTCTAGTAAGCGGATTGATAGCGGCTTTGATGGCCGTGGTTAACCTGTTGCCCAGCAGCGTGTCCGATGCCTTTCAATATGCGTTTATGCAAAGAGCGCTGCTCACATCGGTACTCGTCGGCGCTATTTGTGGAATGCTTTCCTGCTATGTAGTGCTAAAGCGCTGGTCGCTCTTAGGCGATGCCATTTCCCATGCCGTGCTGCCCGGTGTGGCGATTGCGTACTTGCTGGGATGGCCTTTTTTTGTGGGCGCATTTATTACCGGAGCACTGACATCGGTGGGTATCGGGGCGATTGAAAGAAACACGCGGATCAAATCTGACGCCGCAATGGGGCTAATGTTCACCGCCTCGTTTGCCCTGGGGGTGGTGATTATCAGTAAGCTGGCCTCCAGCACCCACCTGATGCATATTCTTTTTGGCAACGTATTGGGCGTTAAGCACTCAGCGCTAATGCTCACTTTTGTTGCCAGCGTCATTGCCATTTTAACGGTGTGGCTCGCGTATCGTCCTTTGCTGCTATACGCCTTTGATCCACAGCAGGCGCAAGCGCTAGGTTTCAATACTCAGATTATTCATTACGGTCTGATTCTTTTACTGACCTTGACGATCGTTGCCAGCCTGGAAACCGTGGGCATTATTCTCGTAGTGGCGATGTTAATTACCCCAGGGGCAACGGCGCATCTGCTAACGGATCGTTTCAAAATAATGCTGCTGATTTCGGTATCTATCGGCATTTGCTCTGCGGTCATCGGGCTTTGGCTATCGGTCGTGTTTAACGTGGCCTCTGGCGGCGCTATTGTGTTGGTGGCGTTTGGCTTCTTCATCATCGCGCTGCTCTTCTCGCCCAAGCAGGGCCTTGTTTCAAGGCAATGGCGCCGTTGGCGAATGGGCTAGCATCGTTTTAAAGAGGCAAGCCGGGAGCGCCTGAAAGTGCTTCAATTTGATGTTTGACGCCAACGGCATCTTCAACATCAAGTTGAAAGGCGATCCCGGTGCCTGAGGTCTCATCGAACTCGCCCACACGGGCGATTGCTTCCAATATATGACGGCTAGTATTTTCTTCCGCCAAAAAGAGCAGCATGTCCCGCTGGGCAGTTATTTCCATGCCGAAAATACCCCGCGCTTTTTCCAGGCCCTCGCCTCGTGCATTATTGATGACGGTAGCTCCCGTGGCGCCGGCGTCACGCGCAGCCTCTAAAAGGGCGTCAGTTCTTTCGTCTTCGACCAGTGCCACAATCAATTTAAAGCGCATTACTATCTCCTTTCGGCATTTGCTGACGTTTTTTCTTATGATGACGAATGGTTACCCACTGTGCGATCTGGGCGTATCCCATCACGCTAATAATGGGAAACAGACAGGCTAGCGCAATCATGCCAAACCCATCCATTAGGGGGCTTCGCCCGGGAATGGAAGAGGCCAAACCAAGACCTAGCGCAGCAATAATGGGCACAGTAATAGTGGACGTAGTGACTCCGCCTGAATCAAAGGCAAGAGGAATAATGGAGCGCGGTGAGCGGAGTGTTTGAAGAATTACCAGCAGGTAAGCCGCAAAGATAAACCAATGCAGCGGCCAGCCCATCACGATTCGCCAGGCGCCTAGCGTAATACCGAGTGCCATACCCAGCGAAACGGCAATACGCAGCATGAGAGGGTTAATCGTTCCGCCGGATATTTCACCTGCCTTAATGGACACTGCAATTAGCGAAGGCTCAGCAAGCGTGGTGCTGGCACCAATCATAAACGCGAATACATAGACCCAAAAGTAATCACGCCAATGTCGCTGTGCGCCTTCTTCAAGCATAGGTAAAAAATCGACGCTGGTTAGCTGGGTGGCCATTAACTCACCCATGGGGAAGAGTGCCTGTTCCAGACCCACTAAAAAAAGCGATAGACCTATCCAGACCATTAAAAAGCCCACAATAACTCGAGACAGACGTTTGATAGGCTTGCGTATCACCCCGTATTGAAAACCAAAGATAACCGCCACTATGGGCAATATATCCATTAGCGTATGCCAGAAAGTGCCTAATAAGCTGTTCATAAGGCCACGCCGGGGAGAAAAGGTAAGCCCATAAGACTAAACAGCAGTACAAAAATAATCGGCATCACCGACGCAAACGCAATCAACCCAAAACCATCCAGCATAGGGCTGCGGCCTTTAATGGAGGATGCCAAACCTACGCCTAGCGCGGTTACCAGCGGTACGGTAATGGTTGATGTAGTAACACCGCCGGAGTCGTAGGCGATACCCACTATTTCTGGAGGCACGAGTAATGTAAGTAGCAGTACGATCACGTAGCCGCTGATAATCATTAAGTGTAGTGGCCAGCCTTTAAAAATCCGCAGCACGCCCAGCACCACGGCACTGCCTACTGATACAGCCACGACCATACGTAAGCTAGATGCAAATACCTGGCGGGCAGCATCGGTTTGATTAATCAGGCCACCTTCGGCGACAACGTTAGCGGCCTGGTTGGCAACGGCAATCAAGGCAGGTTCGGCAATCGTTGAGCCAAAGCCCAATGCAAAGGAAAACAGCAGGAGCCATACAAGGGATCCTTTGGTGACAAATGCACGCGCTAAACTTTCGCCTACCGGAAATAGACCGAACTCAAGCCCTTTGATAAAAAGCGTCAGCCCAATAACAACACATATGAGGCCTGTTAGCAGGTCGGCCAGGGCAAGTGTTGAGGGTAGGGGTTGGCGGAGCACCGCCAACTGAAAAAATGCCATGACCAACACCACCGGGGCCAGGTCACGTAGGCTTTCTCGCATTTGCCGTACAAGCGATACGACTATTTCCATGCTTTATCAGGCCGAGGATAACGCGTTAATGGGAGGTGATAGCAAGAATAGCGATTTTACTCGTATAAAATTTGATCTTGCGCAAGTGCTCGTTATTTAAACTCAGAAGCTGCCAAATAGGGTGCCTAAGGTAATCACGCTGATAAGCGCGACCACGGGTAGCACTATCGTCACCATCGCAACGTTGCCATAAGACTGGCGATGCGTGAGACCACAAATAGCCAGTAGGGTGATTACCGCGCCGGAATGAGGCAGGGTGTCCATACCGCCAGCGGCCAGTGACGCGACGCGGTGCATCAGCTCAGGGTTAATGCCTGCTTCCTGAGCCATGGCTAAATACTCGCTGCCCAGGGTTTGCAACGCAATTGAAAGGCCGCCTGATGAGGATCCGGTAATGCCTGCCAGTACGCTCATGGCCAGCGCCTCGGAAATTAACGGATTATTGGGCGATACGTTAAGCACCGCGTCACGAATAATCGCGAACCCCGCAAGGCCTGCAATCACGGCGCCATAGCCGACTTCTGAAGCGGTATTAAAAATCGGTAACAGCGAGCCCATGACGCCTTTATTGACGGTGTCTTTTAAATCCAGCCAATATTTCCAGCGCGTGATGATCAGCCAGGCCGATGCGCTTAGCAGCGCAATCAGAATCGCCCATAGCCCGGTTTGAGCATCTGGTGATACATTTTCGAAGGCCTCGTTAATAAAGCTTAAATCCAGCGATGGAAAGATGCCGTAGGTAAACAAGGCGTTAAGGCCAATGACCATGATCAGAGGAATCAATGCGAGTGCCAGGGGCATCGTGGTAGGTGTTTCGGCATTGTCTGTGCTTGTTTCACGCTCTTTATGAGTGCCATAGCCTTCGTTATCGGCAGTCGCTTTCCTTACGCGAGATTGTAAATAGGCAGTGCCCAAGCCCAGCATAATAAGCCCTGCAATGATCCCCAAGCCTGGGGCGGCAAAGCTATTGGTTTCAAAAAACGGGATGGGGATCGCATTTTGAATGGCGGGAGTACCAGGCAGAGCTGTCATGGTGAAGGTAAATGATCCCAGTGCGATGCTGGCTGGAATCAAACGCTTGGGTACGTTGGCCTGGCGAAACAGCTCGCGGCTGATGGGATAAATGGCAAACGCCACCACGAACAATGAAACGCCACCATAGGTAAGTACGGCGCAGGCAAGCACCACGGTGAGCACAACGTGGTGGGTGCCCAGCTTGCTGACGATACCGCTGGAGATGGACTGCGCCGCGCCGGAGTCCGCCATCAATTGGCCAAACAGGGCGCCCAGCAAAAAGAGCGGAAAAAACTGCATGACGTAGTTACCCAGCGCCTGCATAAACGTATCGGTATAGATAGGCAGTAAGAAGGCGCCGTCACCGGATAACAGCACTGCAAGCGATGCCATTAGCGGAGCCAGTAAGAGAACCGAGATACCTCGATAAGCCAGGAACATCAATAGCAGCAGGGAAACAGCAATCGCCAACGTACCCATGTTCTTTGCTCCAGAGAAATATAAATTAGTAACCTTAGGAAAACATCAAGGATTGGATACTAGGCAGTATGTTGCAAAGCAGCAATGGAGTATTGACTAAAGTAGTAGTGCCATATGCTAGCGTAGGCTTTCAGAAATAACGCGATGAGTGCTTTTTGTAATCGAGCGATCTGCTAAAATTTGCCCCCTTCGATATTAGGCTGTGTAAGAAACCGCTGGTTCATTAGTGCGCCGCAAGGCGTTCGCTTGCTTTTCGTACACGTCCTGATCACTTTGTCATCGCTCTGGAACTCTTCATGAATGCAGTGATACTTGCAGTGCTCGTCATGGTAGTACTGTCGCTTTTGCGTGTGTCGGTCGTCTTTGCCTTGGTTTTAGGCGCCTTGGTTGGGGGCCTGGTGGGTGGGCTTACGCTTGATCAAACTTTGGAGGCGTTTAACAACGGGGTAGGCGGGGGCGCACAGGTGGCGCTGGCCTATGCCACGCTGGGCGCTTTCGCGGTCGCAATCTCGCGCTCTGGGTTGCCAGACATGCTGGCGAATCGATTGATTACCATGCTGGGCAAAGAGACTACGGTAAAGCATCAGGCACGCGTTAAAATGCTGCTTCTCACTGCCGTGTTACTGGTGGCGATTTCATCGCAAAATGCGATCCCCGTGCATATCGCCTTTATTCCGGTTTTGATTCCGCCGTTGTTAACCGTCATGAATCGCCTCCAGTTAGACCGCCGCGCGGTAGCCTGCGCGCTGACCTTTGGCTTAACCGCGCCTTATATGCTGTTGCCGGTCGGATTTGGGGCTATTTTCCTTAACGACATTCTGCTGGCGAATTTAAACAGCGCAGGCGCGCCCCTGGGCCTGGAAATTACCCGCGCCATGGTGCCGATGGCTATGGCGATACCCGTGGGCGGCATGGCCCTTGGGCTTTTAGTGGCCTTATTCTTTAGCTATCGGGGCAGCCGCGAGTATTCCAGCAAAGACCTGGCGATGAGCAATACACAACACGTGCATACGCCTGCCAAACCGCACAAGTTAGGCTTGATAATGTCAGGTGTGGCGATTGTGGCGGCACTGGGGTTACAGCTTTATAGCGGCTCGATGATCTTAGGCGGTTTGGTTGGTATTGGTTTGCTATCCATCGGCGGGATTTTTAAATGGCGTGAGGCGGACGACCTGTTTACCAGCGGTATGCGGATGATGGCGCTGATCGGTTTTATCATGATCTCGGCGGCTGGCTTTGCCGAAGTAATGAAGTCTACCGGTGATATTGATACCTTGGTTGAGGGAGCTTTTGAGATATTTGGTGATAACCGCGGCGTCGCAGCGCTGGTAATGCTGCTGGTGGGTCTATTCATCACTTTGGGTATCGGCTCTTCTTTTTCAACGATCCCGATTATCGCCGCAATCTTTGTACCCCTGGCTGTGCAGTTTGGATTTTCGCCCTTGGCGACGGTTGTACTGGTTGGAACCGCAGCCGCCCTGGGGGATGCTGGTTCACCCGCTTCTGACTCAACCCTTGGGCCAACGGCTGGCCTGAATGTCGATGGGCAGCATGACCATATATGGGATAGCGTGGTGCCAACCTTCTTGCATTACAACCTGCCGCTGATTGCCTTTGGCTGGTTGGCGGCCATGACGCTTTAATCGTCATGTCGTAGCTACCAAGCAGTGTTAAAAAAGAAGCTCTTAAAAAAGTTTTTTAAAAAAGTTATTAAACAAAATTAGCACTGAAAAGTAACGTCATAAAAAGGGCAGCCAGTGGCTGCCCTTTTTATGTATGCGGTTGTGGCTATTTAGGCAAATGGGCTTCAAAGGCGCTAAGCAATCCACGCAGCAGCGAAAGCTCTTTACGGCTGGGCTGGGCGCGAGAAAAAAGGGCTTGAAGCTGTTCTTCGGTACGCGCATGCGGCTGGGTGAGAAAGCCACTTTGCTGCATTAGGCGGCCCAGATGATCCTGGAAATGCGCAAACTGATCGCGGCTGGGCGGCGTAGCCTCAAGGGGGCGCTGATAGGTAAAGTCGTTTGTATCGCGTTTGCGCCAGGCGCGATGGGTTTCATAGGCCAGGATCTGAACAGCCTGGGAAAGATTTAAAATGCCGTACTCAGGATTGGCCGGGATACTCACTTGGTGGGTACAGCAGCGTATCTCGTCGTTGGTCAAGCCTGAGCGCTCGCGGCCAAATACCAAAGCAACCGGCGCGCTTGTCGCGTTCGAGATGACCTGCTCGGCCATATCATCCGGTTCGTCGAAATGGGGCAGCGGCAGGCTACGTAGCCTCGCGCTGGCACCCACCACTTGCACACAGTCCTGAACAGCCTCTTCCAGGCAGGTCACCACTTGTGCACTTTCTAGAACATCCGTTGCGCCCGCCGCTAACCGCGTTGCTTCTTCATCAGGAAAGCAGCGAGGATTAACCAGTACCAGGTTGGTTAATCCCATGGTTTTCATGGCGCGCGCGGCGGCGCCAATGTTGCCAGGATGAAAGGTTTGCACAAGCACGATGCGAATATTGGAAAGCACGGTAATAACGACCCAAAAGCTGCCTAATAAAGGCGCTGATGGTAGCACGCTTTCATAGTGAGTGGTGTGTGTGAGTCGCTCACGCCGGGCTGCCGCTAAACGACAAAAACCCCGCACAAGGCGGGGTTTTTGATGACGCAAGGCGTCAGAGCGATAGGCTCAGGGGTGCATTACATCATGCCGCCCATGCCTCCCATTCCGCCCATGCCACCCATATCTGGGCCAGCTTCTTTTTCTTCCGGATCATCAGCGATCATGCACTCAGTGGTGATCATCAGACCAGCAACAGAGCCCGCAGACTGCAGTGCAGTACGGGTTACTTTCGCCGGGTCAAGAACACCCATTTCGAACAGGTCGCCGTACTCACCCGTTTGAGCGTTGTAGCCGAAGTTGCCTTCGCCGTCTTTAACACGGTTAATAACTACAGCAGCTTCTTCACCGGCATTGGTAACGATCTGACGCAGCGGAGACTGCATAGCGCGCAGCGCCATGTTGATACCGTGGTTCTGGTCTTCGTTTTCGCCAGTCAAGCCTTGTACTTTGGCCATTACGCGAACCAGTGCGGTACCGCCGCCAGGTACAACGCCTTCTTCTACGGCTGCACGAGTAGAATGCAGCGCGTCTTCAACGCGAGCTTTCTTCTCTTTCATTTCGACTTCGGTAGCAGCACCAACGCGGATAACGGCAACACCGCCTGCCAGTTTGGCAACGCGCTCTTGCAGCTTCTCTTTGTCGTAGTCAGAAGAAGTGTCTTCGATCTGCGCACGGATCTGGTTAACGCGTGCTTCGATATCGTTTTCTACACCAGCGCCATCAATGATGGTGGTATTTTCTTTAGACATCGTCATGCGCTTGGCAGTACCCAGGTGATCCAGGTTCGCTTGCTCAAGTGTCAGGCCGACTTCTTCAGAAATAACGGTACCGTTAGTCAGGATAGCGATATCCTGCAGCATGGCTTTACGACGGTCACCGAAGCCCGGCGCTTTGGCAGCGGCTACTTTAACGATGCCGCGCATGTTGTTTACAACCAACGTTGCTAGCGCTTCGCCTTCGATATCTTCAGCGATGATGGCCAGCGGCTTGCCCTGCTTGGCAACGGCTTCGAGTACCGGCAGCAGTTCACGAATGTTGGAGATCTTCTTATCCACGAGCAGGATGTAAGGATCTTCAAGTTCAACCGCCATGGTGTCCTGATTGGTCACGAAGTAGGGAGAGAGGTAGCCGCGATCAAACTGCATACCTTCAACGACTTCCAGCTCGTCTTCGAAGCCACGACCTTCGTCAACAGTGATAACGCCTTCTTTACCGACTTTTTCCATCGCTTCAGCGATGATTTCACCGATGCGCTTGTCACCGTTGGCAGAAATAGTACCTACCTGAGCGATAGACTTGGTGTCGGTGCAAGGCACGGACATTGCCTGGATTTCTTTAACCGCAGCAGTAACCGCCTGGTCGATACCGCGCTTAAGATCCATTGGGTTCATGCCGGCAGTAACGCCTTTCAGGCCTTCTGCAACAATGGCTTGAGCCAGTACGGTGGCGGTAGTGGTACCGTCGCCTGCGGCGTCAGAAGTCTTAGAAGCAACTTCTTTAACCATTTGTGCGCCCATGTTTTCGAACTTGTCTTTCAGTTCGATCTCTTTGGCAACAGAAACGCCGTCTTTAGTAACGGTCGGCGCACCAAAGGATTTGTCGAGCACAACGTTACGGCCTTTCGGGCCCAGGGTAACTTTTACTGCGTTGGCTAGAACGTCAACGCCACGAGCCATACGTTTGCGTGCGTCATCAGAAAACTTAACTTGTTTAGCTGCCATGTTCGTTACTTCCTAAAATCGAATTATAAAAGGTGAAAGTAAGTAGTCGAGGCGATGATTAGCCTTCAACGACCGCCAGGATGTCGGCTTCGCTCATGATCAAGACTTCTTCGCCGTCGATTTTTTGCTTCTCAACGCCAAAGCCATCTTTGAAAATTACGCTGTCGCCAACTTTAACGTCTAGCGGACGTACTTCGCCGTTATCGAGAATGCGACCGTTGCCTACTGCAAGAACTTCGCCACGTGTGGGCTTTTCTTGTGCATTGCCTGGAAGCACGATGCCACCAGCAGTTTTCTGTTCTTCTTCCACGCGGCGAACTACGACGCGATCGTGCAAAGGACGGATTTTCATGCTCACGTTCTCCTGAGTATCGTCAAGGCCCATAAAGGGCAGATAGCTAAAACAAGATTCTCGAGGACATTCCCACGAGAAATGAAGGTTCACGACCTTCGTTGTTAATGGTGACAACGTAACCGTCGTCACCGAGCCTGTATGCTGGTTCAAAAAGTGGGGGCTTCGGAAGCCCTTTCAAGGGGGTAGCGGTGAAAAAAGCGTCTTTTGTTTGATTTTTTTATGTTAATTGACGCTAGCGGCGCCGGGAGCCATCATCGCGGCTAATAAAATCACCTTCTAGCGGCCCAGCTTCATTAGAAGTATCAGCCTTATCACCATTACGTTCATAAAAGGCGCGTTGCTGGCGATGCGTCTTGTGTTGCTCGCTTTGCCCGCTATAAACACTGGTTTTTAAGCCCAGCCACATTAAGGCTTTATACATAAGCTGACGTGCGTTGGGCAGCAGGCAGGCGATGCCCAGTATGTCGGATAAGAAACCGGGCGCCATCAAGAGGGCGCCACCAAAAATAAGCGCCGCGCCCGTTAGCAGTTCATTGGACGGGATTTCGCCTGCCTGCATACGCTGGCGGGCGCGGGCAAACGTGGATACACCCTCTTTACGAATTAGGTGCAGCCCAATGAAGCCGGTGGCTAAAACAAGCAGCAGGGTAGTGAGTAAGCCTATTTGACTACCGATTGAAAACAGCAGTATGAAATCGAGTAAGGTAAATAATGAGATAAAGACAAGAATAGGCATGACGAGCTCCGTAACAGGCGTAATCGCTCATTATTGTGTCATAAGTGCAAAAAACAAGCGTCTTATCGTATGTTCATCGATTAACGCTAAATGCTTAAGACCTAATTTTTATGTGTCCATGATGCAAGCTGGGCTAGAGTTGTTTTACAAACCAATGGGTAAGGAGAGGGGTATGCAGTTAGCCGATAAAGTTATTGCTATTACGGGAGGTGCACGCGGGCTTGGCTTTTCAGTAGCGCAGCGTTTGGGCGAGCAGGGGGCGGCGCTCGCTCTGCTGGATATGAGTGCTGAAGCATTAGATCGAGCGGTATTAGAGCTTAAGCGCCAAGGGGTTCAAGCAGAAGCGTTTGTCGTGAATGTCGCTGACGAGACCTCGGTCATTACGGCGTTTGAGGATATTGCGAAACGCATGGGGCCTATTAGCGGTTGTGTAAACAATGCAGGTATTACCGATGATGCTTTGCTGGTCAAAGCCAGTGGTGGGCGCATAGAAAAACGCATGTCGTTAGAGACCTGGCAAAAAGTTCTTAACGTGAATTTGACCGGCGTATTTTTATGTGGCCGTGAGGCGGCGACCCAGATCATAGAAGCGGGGCACGAGGGCGTTATCGTTAATATCTCAAGCATTTCACGGGCCGGCAATGCGGGGCAGAGTAACTATGCGGCGGCTAAGGCTGGGGTTCACGCGCTGACGGTGACGTGGGGTAAGGAGCTTGCCCGCTACGGCATTCGCACCGGTACTGTGGCACCGGGGTTTGTCGCAACCGACATGACGGCGACTATGCGTCCAGATATGCTGGAAAGAATCGCGTCTAGCGTGCCTCTAAAGCGCTTGGGAGAGCCCGATGACATTGCCAAAAGTGTCGCGTTTATTTTTGACAACGACTATTTCAGTGCGAGGATTATCGAATGTGACGGCGGCTTGCGGCTGTAATTCTATTTGAAAAAAAGCGCTAAGACCGCGAGCCGGGCTTACGCCCTCGGCTCGCTTTAAGCGTTTTTAAAAACCGGGTCTTTAAAAACCGAGTCTTTAAAAACCAAAGTAGTCACGGTTAATTTCACGCTGGAAGTACATTTCCAGGCGTAGCGTCATCGCCCACCGAGGGTCGTAGCTAACCTCACGTTGAAAGTGCAGTTCTGGAATGACATCGGCAAATAAAATGCCTTTATGGACATCTCGGCGATAACGGGTTTGTAAATAGTAGTTTGTCATGCGCGGGTTGGAGACGCTTTCGCCAAGGGCAATGACTGAGTAACGCAGCGCACTACGCTTATTAAGCCGTTGGTTAAGTTCGGCAATTTCGCTGTACTCAAGCGTATCTTCTTCTTCCCGCCACTGAACGTTAGTGATAAAGCGCAGGTGACGGTTTTCAGAAAGCGGGCGACCAACGTCCCATTCGGTACGCGCTGAATAACCTTCATTATTAAACCACGAAAGGCGGTTAAACGATTCCAGCTGCCAGGGGCCGTCACCGATATCCCAGAGCCGTTCGCTGGTAAAGCGTACATAAGGATCTAGAGGTAGGCGTAAGCGAACACCCGCACCGATCCGGTTACTCCAGTTTTCGCGTTTATCCCGGCTTTCAAGCCAGTCTAGGCCGAATGTCGAATTACGACGGTCGCGCTGGTCATTATACAGGCGGCCCGAGCCTTGATCGGCCAACGTGCCTTGAGATTCTTCCGGGTCGCTTTCAATGACTAGGCGTAAACGCTCTTCGGTAGTGGGTAGGTCGATCCGGTAGCGTACACTGACGTCGCCGCCCACACCATCTCCTTCCATCCAGTCAATCTCTTGACCCAGGCGCAAGTAGGACTCGTTATTAACGGAGTTGTTATAGTGTTCCCCACCAAAAAACGAATCAATGTTGCGTGATGTATTGTCTACCCAATTGCCAACACGGGCACGAAACGGCTCAACTTGCTCTTCGGCCCAATCGGGTAAATCACTATCTTCTTCCTCGGCGTAAGCCTGGGCAGTAATAAGCGTTAACGTGCCCAGGCATAGCAAGGCAAAAAACTGTTTCATGTAATTATCTCGAATGATCGTTTTTTAAAATTATATGAAGCGCTAGCTTAGGCTTAGGAAGCTTTATGTATTTCAATATTCTTTGCCCACTTTAACACGCGTTTGCGATCGCGTCGGCTGTTCATGCGGTGCGTATCGACACTGGAGGGAATAATCTGGCGGACAGGCTCGGCTGTTAGATTCAAATTGAAACACCGTGAAGCGCCGGTCGGCATGTCTTCTGAACCGTAAATAGCAATAACGCGAATCTCGAGCTGTAATTCCTGCTGTTTGATAGCGTCTTCATCCAAGTCCCAGTAGTGGATGAGTCGTTTTATGATCGACTCAAAGGACTGAATATGAATGTAGTCCCCTGAGTTAAGCGGCCCTTGGTGCGTGCGGTAATCTACCTCTTCATCATCATCGCCCTGTTGCTGGTACTCAACGATATCGAGCTGGTAGCTTTGCTCCTTGGTATGCAGAACCGCAACAAGATGCTGAACGTAAATGGCTTCGTTGCTCATATTGCTTACCAGGCAAAGAGCATCCAGGCCTACTCCCTTGCCCCGATTAATAATAATTCGAGGCCGACGTTGGCGCGCGTAGCCGCCATAAAGCAGTTGGGCATAGAAAACCCAAACAAATAAGGTAAGGATGCTGCTAACAGCGGAGATTGCCTGTGCGTGCTCGTTGAGCCATTCCATAATTGAGATCCTTCTCAAGGCAAGGTGCCGAATTGCAAAACACTAACGTTGCTAAAAGGTTAGCAGAAGTTAGCTAAAGGGGGAGGTGATAAATAGGGGTGAAAAAAAGCATAAAAAAATCGGTAAGCATATGCTTACCGATTGATAGGAATATAATAAAAATGAGATAACTAACTAAAATTGGTGCGGATGGGGAGACTCGAACTCCCACACCTTACGGCACTAGAACCTAAATCTAGCGTGTCTACCAATTCCACCACATCCGCAGAAGACGAGGCGTATATTATCAAATTTATGGATAATGTCAACGCTTTAAACAACATAATTGTTAGGCGTTGCTCAGCTAAGGGGATTTATGGGATTGATGAAGGGATGGCAACAGGCACATAGGGGATTGCAAAAAGCCCTGCCGGGATATTGCGCTTTTTGCCTGATGCCCGCCCATGACGGTTTGGGGTGGTGCCGCGACTGTTTGGCTGAGCTGCCCTGGAATACGCTTTGCTGCACACGATGTGGCGAACCACTTCGCCAACCGTCGCAATCGCTATGCGGTCACTGCATGCTTGAACCACCGCCTATCGAGCGCGCCCACGTGAGTCTACTTTATCAGTCTTCGATTAAAGAGCTGATGCATGATTTTAAATTTAATGCATCGCCTCGTGCAGGCATGCTCCTGGTGGAGCTGATGCTTGAAAATATGCCCGATCATTTGGGTTCTGCGCTATTGCCTGTGCCAATGCATCATCAGCGAGCGCGTGAGAGAGGGTTCAATCAGGCGTACTGGCTAGCAGAGCAATTGGCCAGACGAACCGGCCTTGAACTGCTCAATGCTGAATGCCATAAGCTAGTAGCTTCGCAGCGCACGCTAAACCGGCAGGAGCGCGCGGCTAATCTACGCGGAGCCTTTAGCATAAAAGGGCCGCTGCCTGCGCATCTAACCCTGATTGACGATGTCATCACGACCGGGGCTACTATCAATGCGCTGGCACGTGTTGCCCTGAAAGCCGGTGCAACGCGGGTTGATAGCTGGGCCGCTGCCAGAACGCCGCTGGGCAATAGTTGATAAGATAAGCGTTTGGTTACTCAGGAGCGATTTATGTCACATCCTTTCAGTGCACTTTCGCCTGATACGGTCATGTCAGCGGCCGAATCTGTCGATATTTGGCCAGCAGGAGAGCCTTTCGCGCTCAATAGCTATGAAAACCGTGTATTGATGTTTCGTGATGATGAAGCACGAAGCTGGGTGATAAAGTTTTATCGTCCCGAGCGCTGGTCGGATGCCACTATTCAAGAAGAGCATGATTTTTTACAGGAGCTGGATAAAGCGGGTGTGCCGGTAGCGGCACCTTGGCGCAATAGTGAAGGGCAGTCGTTGCATCGCTACGCCGGTTTTCGTTTTACGCTTTTTCGTCAATGTGCAGGCCAGGCACCGGAGCTCGATAACCCCGCGCATCTTTATGCGCTGGGCGAAGTGTTAGGGCGGCTGCATAAAGTAGCACATCGTAAAGCCTTTCAGCATCGCCCTCCACTGGTGCTTGAAAGCGGAATAGAAGATGCCCGCCAGCGGGTCGTTCAAAGCCAGTGGCTGAGTCCATTCCAGCAGCGTGCCTATCAAACGGTGATTGAAAAAATGCAACGGCTGCTTGCATCCAAAACGCTGGATTCAGCTTCGTTGATTCGTTGTCATGGTGATTGCCACTTGGGCAACGTGCTGGGACGGGATGAGCAATTTACCCTGGTTGATTTTGATGACTGCCTGATGGCGCCCGCCATTCAGGACATCTGGATGTTGCTGCCGACCAACGACCCCGACGGCTGGCGAGCACAGCTTAGTGAAATAAGTGAAGGGTATGAGGAGTCGCAGCCGTTTCCTCATGATCAGATGTCGTTGATTGAGCCATTAAGGGCCTATCGGTTGATTCGACATAGTGCCTGGCTGGTGTCGCGCTGGGACGATCCTGCGTTTCCACGGGCTTTTCCCTGGATGGCGGAAAGCGGTTACTGGGATCAGCACATCCGTCAGCTAGAGCAGCAGTGTTTGCAGCTTGAGCGCCCTATGTGGCTGGCTTAAGCATTTATTTAAAAGCTCCAGACAGCTTAAGAGCGGCGTGATTACCGTTTTAAAAGTCGTTGCCCACCTGCCACATATCGATTAGGTGCGTTAAAATAATTCGCTAACGCGTTTTTTAATATTTCTATTAATTTGCATTAGCTTTTTATTGACTTCATATTGCATAACCTATGAATAAAGGGCTTAGGCACTGGTTTAGAATGCTTGACTCGTTGGAGAAATTGCTGCGATGAGCAATTGCCAGCGAGTAGGCAGACACCGTTTTAGTGAGACTTAATATGACCGACGACATCGCCCAGCACTATCGCCAGATTATTACTGCTCTTGGTGAAAATCCTGATCGTGAGGGGCTGCGGGATACGCCTAAGCGTGCAGCTAAAGCCATGCAGTTTTTAAATGCAGGCTATCAGCAATCACTTGAAGAAATTATTAACGGGGCGGTTTTTGAATCCAAGACCGACGAGATGGTGCTGGTTAAAAATATTGAGCTTTATTCAATGTGCGAGCACCACTTATTGCCTTTTATTGGTAAATGTCATATTGCCTATTTACCTGATGGCAAAGTGTTAGGGCTGTCTAAATTTGCGCGTATCGTCGATATGTATGCGCGGCGCATGCAGATTCAGGAAAACCTGACCCGTGAAATTGCCGATGCTGTCCAGCAGGTAACCGGGGCGAAAGGGGTGGCTGTCGTGGTTGAAGCGCGGCATTTGTGCATGATGATGCGCGGCGTAGAAAAGCAGAACTCGAGCATGACTTCATCGGTAATGCTGGGTGGGTTCCGTGATAACCCGGCAACGCGTCAGGAGTTTTTAACGCTGATTAATTAAGTTGGCGTATCCATGGTCAGAGTGGCGATGTTGGTCAAACACTTGGTTAATTGCGCGGTTTCGTCTTAGCATGAAAGCGTAAATATGAGCCCACAGGGCCATCCTTTGGCCAGGAGTCTGTCATGGAAGCGTTAAAAGAGACACAGCTGTATTGCCCCTTTGCCTATATCGACGGCAGCTGGGTAGCCGCTGACAGTGGAGAGCAAATTAACGTTATTAACCCCGCCACAGGTAAGCCGGTGGGGGATATGCCCCGCTTAGGCAAAGCGGAAACTGAGCGTGCAATTGACGCAGCCGACGCCGCTTTACCCGCATGGCGATCATTAACCGCGCAAGAGCGGGCTGATCTTTTACTCAAGTGGCACGATTTAATGCTTGAGCATCAACACGACCTTGCGCTGCTGATGACTTATGAGCAGGGCAAGCCGGTTAAGGAAGCCGAAGGCGAAATTGCCTATGCGGCAAGTTTTCTACGCTGGTTTGCTGAAGAGGCTCGGCGCGTATACGGCGAGACCATCCCTGCCTCCAAGGCAAACCAGCGCATCATGGTCACCAAACAGCCGGTTGGCGTTGTAGGTGCGATTACCCCCTGGAATTTCCCTGCGGCGATGATTACCCGCAAGGCCGGTGCTGCTTTAGCGGCAGGTTGTACTATCGTGGTCAAGCCTGCCAGTCAAACGCCTTTCTCCGCGACAGCACTAGCGCTATTGGCTGAGCGTGCTGGCATACCGCGCGGCGTTTTTAACGTGGTGCCTGGTCGCGCCGGGGAAATTGCCGAAGCGCTCACTCAGTCACCTAAAGTTCGCAAAATTACTTTTACCGGTTCCACCGAAGTGGGCCGAACGCTGATGGCGAAGGCCTCAGAGCATGTACAGAAAATCTCGCTGGAACTCGGTGGTAACGCACCGTTTATTGTCTTCGAGGATGCTGATTTAGATGCCGCCGTTGAAGGTGCGATGGCTGCCAAGTTCCGCAATGCGGGGCAGACCTGTATTTGCACTAACCGCTTTTTAGTTCAGTCCAGCGTCATTAATGCGTTTTGTGAAAAGCTCGCAGTAGCCATGAACAGCGAGCTAAACGTGGGTGATGGCACGCAGCCGAACATTAATATTGGCCCACTGATCGATGAGAATGGGGTCAAAAAAGTCAGTGAACATGTGCAGGACGCGCTTGATAAGGGCGCTGAGCTATTGCTGGGCGGTCATCCTCATCCTTTGGGCGGCAATTTCTTCACGCCTACGCTTATCAGCTTTGCAAAGGAAAACATGAAAGTGGCCCAGGAAGAGACCTTTGGCCCCCTGGCCGCAGTCTTCCCCTTTGATGATGAAGAAACCGCCATTGAAATGGCCAACGACACCCAGTATGGGCTGGCGTCTTACTTCTATTCCCGTGATCTGTCGCGAGTTTGGCGCGTTGCTGAAGCGCTGGAATATGGCATGGTGGGGATCAATACCGGGCTTATTTCCAATGCGTCGGCGCCGTTTGGCGGTGTCAAGGCGTCAGGCCTGGGGCGTGAAGGCGGTCATCAAGGCTTGGAAGAGTATTTGGAAACCAAGTACCTGTGTATTGATCTTGGCTAATAACGGGTAGGGCATTTTAGGTTTGATGCCTACTAAAAAAGCCTCGCAAGCTGTGCTTGCGAGGCTTTTGTCTATCTACCGCATTTATTTCACTACTGTTTAGTGGCGGAAATGGCGCATGCCGGTGAAGACCATGGCAATGCCCGCTTCATTGGCTGCATCAATCACTTCCTGATCGCGCATCGAGCCGCCCGGCTGAATAACGGCGGTAATGCCCGCGGCGGCGGCTGCATCAATACCGTCACGGAACGGGAAGAAAGCGTCAGACGCCATGACTGAACCCGGTACGGACAGGTTTTCATCGGCCGCTTTAATACCCGCAATTTTGGCCGAGTACACGCGGCTCATCTGGCCTGCACCGACACCGATCGTTTGGCCAGCTTTGGCGTAAACAATGGCGTTGGATTTAACGAATTTGGCGACGCGCCATGCGAATGCCAAATCGCGCAGCTCCTGTTCTGAGGGCGCGCGCTCGCTTACCACGGTAAGCTCTTCACGCGTCACCATACCCTGGTCACGCTCTTGTGCCAGCAGGCCACCGTTGACTCGTTTGAAATCAAACGCGGGCTGGGTTTCTCCAGGCCAATGAGCGCTGACATCCAGCAGGCGAACATTTTTCTTCTCGGCGATAATCGCCACGGCTTCATCGCTTACCCCAGGCGCGATAATGACCTCAACAAACTGGCGATCAACAATGGCACGGGCAGTATCGGCTTCAAGCAGCGTATTAAAAGCAATAATGCCGCCAAAGGCGCTGGTGGGGTCGGTCGCAAACGCTTTGTCGTAAGCCTCTAGCGCGGTGGCGCCAATCGCGACGCCGCACGGGTTAGCGTGTTTAACGATCACGCAGGCCGTTTCATCAAACGCTTTCACGCATTCAAAAGCCGCATCGGTATCAGCCACGTTATTGAACGAGAGCGGTTTGCCCTGGAGCATGGAGGCTGTGGCAACGCTGGGCTCCGAGGCGGAAGGGTCAACGTAAAAGGCCGCCTGCTGATGCGGGTTTTCGCCGTAGCGCATGTCCTGCTTTTTATGTAGCTGCAGATTAAACGTGCGCGCAAAGGTCGCGTCGCTCTCATTAACCTTGCGACCTAAATAATCCGCGATAGCGCCGTCATAGCCTGCGGTATGCTCAAAGGCTTTTACCGCAAGGTCAAAACGCGTGGCAGTGCTGACTTGACCATCGTTGTCCGCCAGTTCTGCAAGCACGCGGGCATAGTCTTCGGCGTTAACCACGATGGTGGTGTACGCGTGGTTTTTAGCGCAGGCACGCACCATGGTAGGGCCACCGATATCGATATTCTCGATAGCGTCTTCCAGGCTGCAGTCAGGCTTGGCAACGGTCGCTGCGAATGGATAAAGGTTAACCACGACCATATCAATCGGGGTGATATCGTTTTCAGCCATGACGGCGTCGTCTTGGCCGCGGCGAGCCAGAATGCCGCCATGGATTTTCGGGTGCAGGGTTTTTACCCGCCCGTCCATGATTTCAGGAAAGCCGGTATGTTCGGAAACTTCCGTCACCGCAATGGCATTTTCCTGTAGCAAGCGGAACGTACCGCCTGTAGAAAGCAGCTCGATACCGCGCTCGGATAAGCCGCGGGCAAACTCCACGATGCCGGTTTTATCAGAAACGCTCAAAAGAGCGCGGCGAACAGGGGTAGCAGTACTATCAACCATTAGGGTGCTCATGTGCAGAGTTGGAAATAAAAACAACAACGCCCCATGGTTATGGGGCGTCACCTTCGATAAGTCCGTAAAGCTTGAGTTTTTTACGCAACGTGCCCCGGTTTAATCCGAGTACGTCAGCCGCTCGTGTCTGGTTACCCTCGGTATGTTCCATGACACAGGTGAGCAGTGGCGCTTCTACTTCGGCCATCACCATGGCGTACAGGTCGGTGGCCTGGCTGCCATCGAGATGCTCGAAGTAGCGGCGCATGGCGGTTTCCACGGCCTCTCTTAACGGCTGCGGCGGAACGCTTGCCGCCGGGTCAGCGAGCGTGCCCGCCAGGCGCGAGGATAACTCGCTGGAAAGAAGATCGCGTTCGTTCATGCAGCATGGCTTCCTTTGGCTAGCAGACGCTTGTCAGCATCAAGCGCCATCGCATCATTAATCCAATTAAATTGCGTTTCAGGTAACGTTAACGCATTAAATTGTTGTTTCAATTGGCGGCGTATTGCCTCGCAAAAACGCTGGTCACTTTCGAGATACCAGCCAATATGTTTGCGGGCAATACGCACACCCATTGTGTCTCCGTAAAACGCATGGAGGGCCGCCACATGTGCTAGGAGCACACGGCGACGCTCTTCAAGGCTTGGCAGTGCTAACTGCTCGCCGTGATCCAGATAGTGGGTTATCTGTTTAAAAATCCACGGATTGCCTTGGGCGCCACGTCCCACCATTACCGCATTTGCGCCGGTATAATGGAGGACTTCAGCTGCTTTTTCAGGGCTTGTAATATCACCATTGGCAATCACAGGGATTGAAAGACGCGATTTGATATCGGCAATCGTGTCGTATTCTGCCCAACCAGTATAGCGCTGTTCGCGATGTCGGCCATGAACGGCCAGTGCTTGAATGCCAGCATCTTCTGCAAGCCGAGCAATTCTTACGCCGTTGTTGGATTCAGCACACCAGCCGGTACGAATTTTTAGCGTAACCGGGACCTCAACAGCCTTGACCACGGCATCCAGAATTTCCGCTACTAAGGCTTCATCGCGTAACAGGGCAGAACCTGCTGCCTTATTGCAGACCTTTTTCGCCGGGCAGCCCATATTAATATCAATAATTTGGGCGCCAAGCTCCACATTAAGCCGAGCTGCCTGAGCAAGCATCTCTGCATCGCCGCCCGCAATCTGGACAACACGTGGGTCAGGCTCGCCCTGGTGGTCCATGCGCAGCTGTGATTTGCGAGTATGCCAAAGGCTGGGATCAGCGGTTACCATTTCACCCACCACCCAGCCAGCGCCCAGCTGTCGGCATAGCTGACGAAAGGGGCGATCGGTAACACCGGCCATAGGCGCCAGAATTACCTGATTAGGCAAAGTGTAAGGGCCGATGGCCGTTGATTGTTGCGTGGCTATGGTCATGGACATTGCGCTGCTGGATAAACGAGTAGGTCGTTTCAAGGGGGCGTATGATACGCCTACTCGGGAGTGGAATGAAGGCTGTTTCGCAGATTAACCGGGGCGATGGCCAGTAAGTCGCACCCAACCTTCGCGAATGACGGTCTCATCCATCATCATGCCTTCTGCTTCGTAGGCTTTAATTACGTCTTGGGCCTGGTTGGCAAGAATACCTGATAGCGCCAGAAATCCTTTTGGTGCGACATGGCCTGCAATCGTCGGCGCCAGCTCTACCAAGGGTCCAGCTAAAATGTTCGCGGTGACTACCGGGTAGGGGCCGCCAGTTAACTGCTCGGGGTAATAAAGCGTGAGGTCCTGCTCAGCAATCTGATTGCGCTCGGCATTATCGCGGCTGGCTTGCAGCGCCTGGGGGTCTATATCCGTGCCATCGGCATGGCGTGCGCCAAGCTTGAGTGCCGCAATCGCTAGAATGCCCGAACCACAGCCAATATCCAGCACATTTTTGTCGGCAAGCGTGCCCTCAACCGCTAGCTGATCGAGCCATTCAAGACACAGCGCAGTGGTGGGGTGGGTGCCAGTACCAAAGGCTAGGCCTGGATCCAGAATCAAGTTGACCGCATCGGCTTCAGGTGGGGTGTGCCAGCTGGGAACAATCCAGAGACGCTGTCCCATCTGAAGTGGCGTGAAGTCGTCCATCCATTCACGTTCCCAGTCGCGATCGGCTAACAGCTCATACTCAATCGCCGGGCAGGGCTCGTCAGGCATCTGCTCAGCCCAAGCCGCTGCTATACGCATAAGCATGCTCTCAACGCCTTCAAGATCATCGTACAGGCCGGTTAAGATCGTATCCTGCCATAAAGGCGTGGTGCCGCGCTCAGGCTCGAAAACGGGATCGTCGTGAGCATCCTGAAGCCCAATGGCCGTTGCGCCTTCTTCAAGCAGCAGGTCTTCGAGTAGTTCCGCCTGCTCAGGCGCGACGTGGGCTTTAAGTTGAAGCCAAGGCATGGCGTGTCTCCGCAGTAGAAACAAAAACGGTAACGGGGTGGACTCAGCCACCCCGTTTGGCATCATTATCGGCTAACCATTAAAAATTAGCCGATTTCAAAATTAGCCAGCGAGTTTCTTTTCCAGGTAGTGAATGTTGACACCACCCTGACGGAAATGGCTATCGCGTACCAAGTCTTTCTGCAGATCGATATTGGTCTTTATGCCTTCAACCAGCAGCTCGTCCAGGGCGTTGCGCATGCGCGTCAGCGCCGTCTCGCGGTCAGCGCCCCAGGTGATCAGTTTGCCGATCAGAGAGTCGTAGTGAGGCGGAACGGTATAGCCCGTATAAAGATGCGAGTCCATACGAACGCCCAAGCCGCCCGGCGCATGAAACAGCGTTACTTTACCCGGTGAGGGCATAAAGGTACGCGAATCTTCGGCATTGATCCGGCACTCAAACGCATGGCCGTTAAGCTTTACGTCTTCCTGGCGAATCGACAGCGGCAGGCCAGAGGCAATGCGCAGCTGTTCTTTAACGATATCGACGCCGGTTACCATTTCGGTAACCGGGTGCTCTACCTGAACGCGGGTATTCATTTCGATGAAGAAGAACTTGCCGTCTTCATACAGAAACTCAAACGTACCTGCGCCGCGATAATTGATTTCGATACACGCTTGACGGCAGGCTTCGAGCACATCCGCGCGTGCTTGCGGATCGATGCCGGGGGCAGGTGCTTCTTCCAATACTTTCTGGTGGCGGCGCTGAAGTGAGCAGTCCCGGTCATACAGATGGATAGCGTTGCCCTGGCCATCGGCAAGTACCTGTACTTCCACGTGACGCGGTTTCTCAAGGAATTTCTCCATGTAGACCGTGCCATCACCAAACGCTGCCTGGGCTTCGTTTTGAGTAATGCTGATTGCTTCCAGCAGCTGGTTTTCCGAATGCACTACCCGCATGCCGCGGCCACCGCCGCCAGCGGCTGCCTTGATGATGACCGGGTAGCCAACGCGCTTACCGGCGGCCAGATTCGAAATGTCATCATCGCCAAGCGGGCCGTCAGAGCCGGGAACGGTCGGCACACCGGCTTTCTTCATGGCTTCAATAGCGCTGACTTTGTCGCCCATCAGGCGAATGGTTTCAGCGCGAGGACCAATAAACGCGAAACCGGAACGCTCAACCTGCTCGGCAAAGTTGGCATTTTCAGACAAAAAGCCGTAGCCAGGATGAATCGCGCTTGAGTCGGTGACTTCAGCGGCGCTGATCAGCGCAGGAATATTTAAATAGGATTGGGCCGATGAAGCCGGGCCAATACACACAGCTTCATCCGCCAGGCGCACGTGCATCAGTTCACGGTCGGCCTTAGAGTGTACCGCTACGGTTTTAATGCCCAGTTCTTTACAGGCCCGCAGGATACGTAGGGCTATCTCGCCGCGGTTCGCGATAAGTACCTTGTCCAGCATGGGAGAGTCCACCCGTGTTGATATGAAAGATTAAGCGAGGACGATCATGGGCTGATCAAATTCCACCGGCTCACCATCTTCCACCAGGATGGCTTCAACCACACCGTCGCGATCGGCTTCGATCTGGTTCATCATTTTCATCGCTTCCACGATGCAAACGGTATCACCCTGTTTAACGGTATCGCCCACTTCTACGAAGGATTTGGCGCCGGGCGCCGGGCTACGGTAGAACGTGCCGACCATGGGTGAATTAACGGCTTCGCCGCGGAAGCTTGCGCCCTGAGGCTCGACATCAGCGCCTGGAGCAACGGGTGCCGGGGCAGGTGCGGGAGCTTGTGCCGGGTAGCCGTATTGCGGCATAGGCTGGGGCTGCCAAGTAGCGCCATTAGGATGGCGGCTAATACGTACCGACTCTTCGCCTTCCTGAATTTCGATCTCGCTAATGTTTGATTCTTCGAGTAGTTCGATCAGTTTTTTTACTTTGCGAATATCCATACTGAGCCCCATTAATGTTTTGAAGGTTGCGACCTGGCTACGCTGAACGTAAAGCTTGAAAGTGTGATATTCAGCGCGCAGTAAACCAGTTTAAAAAAACAAGAGAACGCTGCATGTTAGCGAACGTTCCCCCTTCTACAGCTAAAAAATTGAGAATTTAACTAATATGGAAGCGGAGTTTGCCGAAAAAACAAGTGCATGTCCAGCGCTTGTCCAGTGGATAGCTAAGACATTACATCCCCTTAATGCACTAGTCAGCTTAGTCAGCGTTTGGCTAGGAGTGTGCAGTTATTAGCGCGGGCCAATAACTACAAAGGCAAAATCCAGAGGATTATGTTTCTAACTCGATAACCACTGCTTTAATGACGAAAGATGTTCAGCAAGCTCACTGGCAGTGGCTTCCCCCTGAATGCGCGCTGTGCGTATCTCATTGCCTTGATTAAAAAACAGTAGACTTGGCGGGCCAAATAGCTGGTATTGATTTAGCAGCTGTCGGCTCTGCGCGGTGGTATCAGTCACATCGACTGAAATCAGCGTAAAGCCTTCCAGGGCAGCCACAACGCGTGGGTCGGGGTAAACATCACGTTCCATTACCTTGCATGAGATACACCACTCGGCAGTGAAGTGTACAAAAGCGGGTTGGTTGGCATTATCTGCTTGAGTAAGTGCTGACTGCAGTTCGTCCAAGCTATCCACTTCCGCAAATGCGAGCGCGATATTAGCGCTTGCCTCGGACGTGCTTGAGAAGCTTAACGGGCGCAGGGGATTGTTATTGCCCTGGGCTGCGCCCAGTACTAAGGCGACCCCCCAGGCCAGCAGCATCAGCCCTAGCGTTTGCCGGGCACGTGACCAACCTGGTCGCTGGTTTATCGTTAAAGCGCCAAGCACCAGTGCGCTGCCAATAGCCAGGGCCGCCCAAAGTAATAGCCCAATAGGCCCTGCAACCAAGCGCTCGATCATCCAGACCGCGACACCCAGCAGCAACAGGCCAAAGGCGGTTTTAACCCCATTCATCCAGGCGCCTGTGCGGGGTAGCAGCGTTACGCCAAATGTGCCGACGAGTAATAGCGGCAGGCCCATCCCCAGGCCTAAGGCAAACAGTACCGCGCCGCCAATAACGGCATCGCCCGTTGACGAAATGAACACCAGCGCGCCCGCCAAAGGGGCCGTTACACATGGAGATACTACTAAAACGGAAAGTGCCCCCGCTAAAGCCAGCCCGCCAGGGCCGCTTTTTTGGGCGCGTGCCTGCCAAGCATCAATACGGTTAGTGAGCCGTTGTGAAAAGCGCAGTTCGAAAGCGCCAAACATGGCCAGTGCAAATAGCGTAAATAAAACAGCAAACGTAATTAATACCGGTGCCGACTGAAGGCGCGCCTGTAGATTCAGTCCGGCCCCAAAAAGACCCATCAGCACGCCTACGACCGCGTAAGTGGCGGCCATACCCAGTACGTAGCTTGCCGAAAGTACAAAAGCACGCGGTCTGGTCGGTTTCTGGCCTACGATAATAGAGGAAAGAATCGGAATCATGGGTAGCACACAGGGCGTAAACGTAAGACCAAGTCCCGCAAGAAAAAATAGCCCTAATGCCAACGGCAGGCTTGCCTCGCTTAAAAGCGTGCTAAAACGGCTGTCGGCACTTTGTGGTGTGCTTATAGATGGGTTTGAAACAGAACTTGAAGCAGAACTTGAAACAGAACTTGAGAATGAACTGGCCATGTCAGGATCTGACGTGTTGCCAGGCTCTACGCTCCCAGCAGCTTGGCTTGTATTCTCGCTTAGCCACTCAGCATATTGGGCGGGCGGTTCTGATTCAGCCGCCTGAAGGTCTACGCGTTCGGGAGGATAACAAAGCCCGGCATCGGCGCATCCCTGAAAGGTGAGCGCAATATCAATAGGGCCTGAGTAGGCACTTTCCAGAGGCGTTTCAAACACTACCTGATCACGGAACGTGTAAACGTCGCCGAAAAATTCGTCGGTGGTAAATGTGCCTTCCGGCAGAACGGAATCGCCCAGCGTTACCGACGGCGTCTGGCTTTCAACGGCAAACTGGTGCCGGTAAAGGTAGTAGCCCTGGGTAATCTGCATGCCAACATAAAGCGTTTCGCCATCGTGCCAGGCGTTGGGCTGAAACGCCTCCATCACCGGTAAAAACGCCTCTTCACTGCTAGATGAAAACCACTGTGCTTGGGAGGTCAAGGGCAGGCAACAGAGAAGCAAGAGCGAACTTAAGCGGTTGATGGATAACACGATACATCCTTAACGGCGGTGTGACGGGGTAAGCACCTGCATAGATCTCGCGCAGGTAAAGCCGGACACTTTAATAGGGCGGCAGCACGAAAAAAACGTTGGCTTGGCATAATAAGAAGGCCGCCTTGAGGGCGGCCTTCTTAATAGAGACAAAACGCGAGCGTTAGTTCACTTACGCTTTTTGGTAAGCTGCCGCTGATTTCTCAATGGCTTTACGCGCCGCCTCTACGCCTTCCCAGGACTCAACTTTTACCCACTTGCCTTTTTCAAGGTCTTTGTAGTTCTCAAAGAAGTGTGCAATTTGCTGACGCAGTAGCTCAGGCAGGTCAGTGACTTCCTGAATGTCATCATAAAGCGTACTGAGCTTGGGGTGCGGTACGCACACAAGCTTGGCATCTTCGCCCGCTTCATCGGTCATGTTCAGGATGCCGATAGGGCGCGCGCGGATAATGCTGCCTGGCGCTACCGGGTGAGGAGTAACCACCAGCGCGTCCAGCGCATCGCCATCATCAGCCAGTGTGTGCGGAATAAAACCATAGTTGGCGGGGTAAAACATCGGCGTGGCCATGAAGCGGTCAACCAGCAGCGCGCCCATGTCTTTATCGATTTCATATTTGATCGGAGCGTGGTTCGCAGGAATCTCGATCGCCACGTAAATATCGTTCGGCAAATCCTTTCCAGCAGGGATGTTATCGAAGTTCATCGTTGAGTCCTTAAGTCCTTGGGTGATGCAGTGGCTAAGCAATTGATGCGTTGCACGAATAGGCGGGAATTATACGAAGATGACTCTACGATTGCCAATGCAACATAGCGCTAGGGGCGTATCACTGTGCAAGTGCCAGCGGCGATTCACCTTTATCAACCCAAACGTGACGTTAGTTGGGCATCGCATTGAGGTCGTTGCGTGTATTATAGCGGCTGTGAAATTCATGCTGAGCGGTTAGCCAAGGAGGATGAGTGGGGCATGCCCAGTTGCTAATCAGTTATGGTCAAGCGTTTGTGGCTCCTGACAGGCGCTTGCATCGCAGCTCCATGTCGGTGCGTTTCCCTGATGCGCCGATATTGAAAGTTAAAGGGGGCTGCGCGGTTATCAGCGACTCCGTTTCACGCAATACGCTGGCTAAACAGGCGGGCGACCTGAGCGTGCGGGGTTTTTTGGCAGACTACTTTTCCACGCCTGACCACTGGGACACGAAAACATCGGCAACTCGCGTGCTGCGCGCACTGAATAGCTGGTGCTATAGCCAAAGCCAGCATGTAAAAGAGGGTGGCTTTGTTTCCTCCATGTCAGTCATGGTCTTCCGTCAGCGCGAAGCCCATCTGTTTCATATGGGCGATACGTTGGTCTTTCGCCTGCGCGGCGCTGAATTTGAGCAGCTAAGCCGTGATCATGTCACCGACATCGGCGGCTATCACTACCCATCCCGGGCGCTGGGAATGGATGGCAGTGTGGATATTGACTACACCCATCTGGGACTCAAGCAAGGGGATATTTTTCTGTTTACCACGCGGGGTGTGCGCGGCACGCTGCTGCCCTCGGATTATGTGCGCCTGATTCGTCAGGATGCCAGCGACCTGGATGCCGCCTGCGAACGCTTGGCCAGTGAAGCTAAACAGCGTGCCCAGGAGCGTGGCTACGGGGGTGACCAGTTCTGTTTTCAACTGGTGCGTATCGATGAGCTTCCCGAAGAGTCACCGGATGATCCAAGCCTGATTTACGGCGATCTGCCGATTCCGCCCGAGCTTGCCCCCGGTGAGCGTTTAGACGGTCTGGAAGTCATTGACGTGCTGTCACGCAATGCGCAGTCTCGCGTTTACCGGGTGCGGGATGTACATACTGAACGTGAAATGGTCATGAAGGCGCCTAGCCCCGAACTTTCACTGCGTAATGCTTATCTGGAGCATTTTCTACTTCAGCAATGGATCGTTGAACGGGTCAATTCGCCCTTCATTGTAAAAGTGGTGAAGCCTTCAAGGCCGCGGCGCTATCTTTATTATCTAATGCAGCATGTGGAAGGCGAGACGCTTCGCCAGTGGGCCGAAAGGCATCCCCAGGCAAGCCTTGTCCAGCGGCTCGATATTGCCAATCAGCTGGGCAAAGCCGTTCAGGCGCTGCATCACCGGGATATTATCCATCAGCAAATTACCCCGGATAATATCTTGATCGACACGCATGGGAAGCTGATTCTGAACGATTTCAGCGCATGTCATATGCGTGAAGCGGATGGCCACCGTCAATCGGGAGAACTGCTGCGCCAAATCGGTTTTAACGAGCATACCGCACCTGAATATGCACTGGGTGACAGCGTTGGGCGCCGCAGCGATCAGTACTCCCTAGCCT
The DNA here is from genome assembly GCF_000377665.1 of Vreelandella zhanjiangensis DSM 21076. Lineage (GTDB taxonomy): Bacteria > Pseudomonadota > Gammaproteobacteria > Pseudomonadales > Halomonadaceae > Vreelandella > Vreelandella zhanjiangensis. The sequence continues at coordinate 678,328 of NZ_KB898646.1, forward strand.
CAACCGTTTACTGGCTGTTGACCGGGGCGTTGCCTTATCAATTCACACCGAACAAGTTACGCAGCCATACGGATCTGGAAGAGCTTAGCTACCGCAGTTCGCGTGCCCAGAATCCAGAAATATCCATTGAGCTGGACGAGGCGTTAAGACGCGCGCTGGATCCTCAGCGGGCGCTGCGCTTTAGGCGTCTGTCGGAGTTTTTACATGCACTTCGCGTACCGCTGGGTCGTCTACCCGCCCGCGAAGAAGCTCGCCCGGAGCCTCGGCGTCATTTCTGGCAGGGGGTCGCTGGCGTATTATTACTACTACTCGTGCTGTCGTGGCTGCTACGTTAGGGCCGCTATATTAAAACGGTTATAAAATAGCTGACCATAAAAAACGGGCGATGAAATAATCATCGCCCGTTTTGGTATACGCTTGGCTTACAGCGTGAAAGTGGGGAGTTTTTGTTCCACTTTGGCAAGCTTGAGCTTAGCCACTTTGGGCAAACCGTTCTCAAACGGCGGGAAGTCTTCACCTTGAATCAGCGGCGAGAGGTAGTCACGACACGCCTGGGTAATCGCAAAACCGCTTTCGCTGATAAAGTCACGCGGCATAAACTTTTCCTGGTTGGCAATCTGCGAAAGCGGTGCGGAAATGACATCCCACTGGTAAGGCGATTGAGAAACACGCCGAATCGCCGGCATCATCGAGTTTTTACCGGCAAGGGCCAGCGTCACGGCTTCACGGCCGACCGCATAGGCCTGTTCAACGTCAGTTTTAGATGCCAGGTGGCGTGCTGCACGCTGTAAATAGTCAGCGACGGCCCAGTGGTACTTATAGCCCAGGTCCTGCTTGATCATACCCGCAAGCGTGGGCGCAACACCGCCCAGCTGGCGATGGCCAAAGGCATCGGTATTACCCGCATCGGCCAGGAAAGTGCCGTCTTCGTAGCGCGCGCCTTCGGATACCACAATCACGCAGTAACCGTTCTGCTTAACGCTTTCCTCGACGCGTGCCATCACCGCTTTACGGTTAAAGGCAATTTCGGGAAAAATAATCAAATGCGGCGGCTCGCCTTCACCTTCCCCGGCAAGCCCGCCTGCGGCGGCGATCCAGCCAGCATGGCGGCCCATCACTTCAAGTACGAATACTTTAGTGGACGTTGCGCACATGGACGCGATATCCAGTGAGGCTTCGCGGGTAGAGGTAGCAATATACTTGGCAACGCTACCAAAGCCCGGGCTGTTATCCGTAATCGGCAGATCGTTATCCACGGTTTTCGGCACGTGGATGGCGGTCAGCGGATAACCCAGTTTTTCAGACAGCTGGGAAATCTTCAGGCAGGTATCGGCACTGTCGCCGCCACCGTTATAGAAGAAGTAGCGAATATCGTGGGCTTTAAAAACCTCGATCAGACGTTCGTACTGCGTGCGGTGCGTGTCAATATCTTTCAGCTTGTAGCGGCAAGAACCGAATGCGCCGCCCGGCGTATGGCGTAGCGCAGCGATCGATTCGTCACTTTCCTGGCTTACATCGATAAGATCTTCAGTCAACGCGCCAATGATGCCGTTATGACCGGCATACACTTTGCCAATTTGCTCGGGCGCCTGACGGCAAGCTTCGATAACGCCACAGGCGCTAGCGTTAATAACGGCGGTAACGCCGCCTGACTGGGCGTAAAAGGCATTATGCTGAGCCATTGAAACGTCTCATCTCTTGAAAAGCGAAAAAGTGGAGCACTCGGAAAGTGTTAAATACGTTCACTACCGGTGCCTCAAGGTGGCGAAGTTTAGCGTAAAGCGATAGTAGCTGCATCCAACGAACGGCTTATTCGCCGTCGTCCAGATCCTGTTCGCGCTGGGCTAAACGCCAGCCGCCCAGATCCTTGTAACGGTTGACCATGGCGCAGAATAACTCCGCAGTACGCTCGGTATCATAGCGTGCAGAGTGCGCCGCTTTATTATCAAATTCGATACCCGCTGCGCGGCAGGCCCGCGCCAGCACCGTCTGCCCATAGACCAAGCCAGCAAGCGTTGCGGTATCAAAACTTGAGAAAGGGTGAAAGGGGTTACGTTTAACGTTGCACCGGTTAGCGGCCGCGTTAAGAAAGCCTTGATCAAAGGCGGCATTATGGCCAACCAAAATCGCCCGAGAGCAGCCGTGGGCCTTTATCGATTTGCGTATGGGCCGGAAAATTTCGCCTAATGCTTCAGACTCACTCAGTGCTACTTGGCGTCGTAATGGGTCATCAAGATTGATGCCGGTAAAATCCAGCGCGGACTGTTCGACATTGGCGCCTTCAAACGGCTTAATATGATAGGCGTAGGTCGCATCAGGCAGCAGGTTACCTTCTGGGTCCATGGTGAGCGTGACGGCTGCAATCTCAAGCACGGCATCACTTTGGGCATTGAAGCCACCCGTTTCTAAATCAATGACAACCGGTAGATAACTACGAAAACGTTGGGCCATTAATTCGCGGGCAATTGCCTCGCTCATGCAGCTCTCCTTAGTAAAGCGAGTAATCGGTCAAAAATGGGCAGCAAGCCGCCTCTTGAATGGTGTGATTCTAGCAGCTTTCTCCCTAAGGCGTCGTTGACGGTATTCGCTGGGCATAGAGAACGCTATACTCAGGGTTTATTTAAACATGCAGCACGCAGTTAGGTGCTGCATTTTCTAGTGAACTTGCTTTCATAAACAAGGAGCAAAGAATGTCCGATGTCAAAAAGGTTGTGCTGGCATATTCAGGCGGCCTGGACACATCCGTAATCGTTAAGTGGTTGCAGGAAACCTACAACTGCGAGGTAGTGACCTTTACTGCCGACATCGGTCAAGGCGAAGAAGTCGAGCCGGCACGTGCTAAGGCCCAGGCGCTGGGTGTTAAAGAAATTTACATCGAAGACCTGCGTGAAGAATTTGTACGCGACTACGTTTTCCCCATGTTCCGTGCCAACACGATCTACGAAGGTGAATACCTGCTGGGTACGTCGATTGCGCGCCCGCTGATCGCCAAGCGCTTGATTGAAATTGCCAATGAAACTGGCGCGGACGCCATTTCTCACGGTGCAACGGGTAAAGGTAATGACCAGGTGCGTTTCGAGCTGGGCGGCTACGCGCTGAAGCCAGGCGTTAAAGTTATTGCGCCGTGGCGCGAATGGGATCTGACTTCACGTGAAAAGCTGATGGCTTACTGCGAAGAGCACAATATCCCGGTCGACTTCTCCAACAAGAAGAAGAAATCACCGTACTCCATGGACGCCAACCTGCTGCATATCTCTTACGAAGGCGGCATTCTGGAAGATCCGTGGGCCGAAGCCGAAGACGATATGTGGCGTTGGAGCGTGTCGCCAGAAGCCGCACCCGATCAGCCTACCTACGTCGAGCTGACGTTTGAGAAAGGCGATATCGTGGCGATCGACGGCGAAGCTCTCAAAGCTCACGAAGTGCTTGAGAAGCTCAACAAGGTGGGCGGCGACAACGGCATTGGTCGCCTGGACATCGTTGAAAACCGCTATGTGGGCATGAAGTCACGTGGCTGCTACGAAACGCCAGGGGGCACCATCATGCTGCGCGCCCACCGGGCAATCGAGTCGCTGACACTTGATCGCGAAGAAGCCCACCTTAAAGATCAGCTAATGCCGAAATACGCAGAAGTGATCTACAACGGTTACTGGTGGAGCCCCGAGCGTCGCATGCTGCAAGCCGCTATCGACGAGACACAGAAAAACGTCTCCGGCGTTGTGCGCATGAAACTCTACAAAGGCAACGCTACCGTAGTAGGACGTAAGTCCGAGCAGTCGTTGTTCGATGAGTCCATCGCGACGTTTGAAGACGACGCCGGTGCTTACAACCAGAAAGACGCGGAAGGCTTTATCAAGCTTAATGCTTTACGCTTACGGATCGCCGCTGGCAAGGGTCGTCAGCAGAGCTAATCCCGTTAAAAGCGGCAGGTTTTCCTGCCGCTTTTTTTATAACGCTAGGAGCCAGCATGTTTAAAAAGCTCTTTTCAGGACTGTTTGGCGGTGAAGGTAACGCAGCCCCTAATGCGGGTGTCAAAGCGGCTGAACCGGTGGAATACAAAGGCTATTTAATTATTTCTCAGCCCGACCAGCAAAGCGGCCAATACCGCGTCAGCGGATGGATCAAGCAGCCAAGCGATAGCGGAGAACCCCGCGAACACCGTTTTGAACGCTCGGATATGCTACCCAGCCGCGATGCCTGTGACGCCATGATGGTGACCAAAGCGCAGCGCTACATTGATGAAGTGGGTGAAGCGATCTTTGAACCCGATCCGCGTCAGGCCAGTCATTAGTTAATAAACGACTGCTTGCTTGAAGGTATGATCAAGTAGTCGCGCTAATTGCTTTCGATGTGTCGCTTTTAGTTAGCATTAGCTGCCTAAAACACTAGCGTTAGGCTGTTGATGCATGAGTATCAATCAGTGCTCGTGCCTGAGCAGCCGCTCTAAGCATTGTATTTGCAGGGAAGTCATTGGGCATAGTGCTTTTCTCTGCGATATTGATATCTCGCAATAGCTCTCCCAGTGGTCCTGCTTGCTTTTTTAATGCATTTTCAATTTTTCTGCCTAGATATATCTCTTCTAGCACTGCTTTTAAATCTATTTCTAAAATAGAAGGCATTAATGAGAATAAACCTGTAATAAAGCTTTCCTGTTCATCAAGATGTCTTTGCTCAGCCACTATTTCGCATGCAAAAGCTCTTGTTAACGCTTTTATTAAGTTTAAGCGGCTAGCGGGACTATTGCTGGCTAACATTAGTATTGAAACAAGTGTTCTAAGTTCTTTTAAACCAATCATTTGCAGGCAGTTAATGAGTTTGGTGGTAGGTTTGGCGGCTCCTTTTTCAGCTGAATTTGCGCGTTTAAATACTGCGCTTAATAAGTAAGGATCTCTTGTAATTAAAGAGCCAATATTTGCTAAGCTAGCTTTCTCACTATAAAGACAGGCCAAAAGCTGCAGCTGATTAGCACGAGAGGCAGTACGTCTAATTGAGCTAGACGACTGAGTTTTTGGCTTTTCGTAGAAATATCCCTGAAAAAGGGTAAAGCCTAAGGATTGACACAGCTTGAATTCACTGTGAGTTTCTACTCGTTCGGCCAATAATGTAAAACCTTGAGACACCAAATCTTTAATTACTTCTTTTTGTATTGGGTTTGAAATGTCAATTTTAATGATATCGCAATAAGGCAATAGTTTTTCATTGCTTTTATCTAATACAAAGTCATCAAGGGCTATCTTGTAACCTTGTTGCTTTAGAAATTTCAAAGATTCGAGCACTTCTTGATTAACAGGTGTATTTTCAAGTACTTCAATAACGATTTGTTGGCTCGGGAGCCCGTGCAAGTCTGGGTTGGTGAGCCATTTATAAGATGCATTTATAAAAAGATGACGTGATCCGCAAAGGTTTTCAAGTCCAATTTCGTAGATAGCAACGGCACATGCTCGTGCGGTTGCTTGAACATCATCATCAATTTCGGCTGAATAGCAGGAGTCGTTCGAACGATACAGTAGTTCATCTGCTATATGCTGTAAGTTGCTGTCAACAATAGGTTGTATAGCAATAGTATAATTGTTGCTATTTTCATTATAAGAATGGTTTTGTTGACTCTGCATCAGATCTTCCGTGAACAACTATTTTTGGGTAAAGGTTAATTAGTAAAAGAATAGCTTAAATGTACTATTTAAAGCTAGTAAGATTAGCAAAATCATGGCAATAGACAGCGTTTATATGTTAACAGCCTCCGAAAGCCTTAACACAAAGCGCGCGCCGTTTAATACCTGGGCATTTTCTACCCAAAGCCTGCCGCCTAAATGCGTCGCGATCGCTCGGCTGATGGGGAGTCCTAAACCGCTGCCTTTTGGGCGTTTACCCGTTGTTTGATCGCCGGACAGCAGTTGATTGAATTTTTCAAACACCTGCTCGCGCTCCTTTTCTTCAATACCCACACCGTTATCTTCAATGCAAAGATAAATATGCTGATTTTGCTTAAAAAGATGCAGTAAAACGCGCGGATCTTCCTGGTTGGCGAACTTGCTGGCGTTATCCAACAAATTGATAATAATTTGTTCCAGACGGTCGGGGTCGCCGATGACTCGGGCGGGCCGTTCATCAATCGCGACGGTAAGACTCACGTTGCGCTCTTCCTGAAGTCGCGCAATGGCTTCAAGGCTATGATCAGCAAGTGCTGCCAAATCTAGCGGCACGGCATTCAGAGGCATGCGACCGCTTTCCAGGCGAGCAAGATCGAGAATTTCATCAATCAGGCGTGATAGGCGCTGGCTCTCTAATACCATTACTTGCAGAAAATGCTGCCGCTTGCTTTCTGGGATGTCCTGATGGCTTGCGAGAATTTCTGCAAACGCACGAATGGAGGTAAGCGGCGTGCGTAGCTCATGACTGACCATGGCCACAAACTCATCTTTTAAGCGGTCAAGCTCACGGAGGCGGTCATTGGCGCTTTGCAAGTCTTGCCCTATGCGCGCTAGCTCGTCTGATTTCTGCTTTAACTGACGGTTATATTCCAGCGTTTGCGTGGTGGTATCCAGCATGCTCAGGATCGATTCAATATCGAGCGCTTCACCTCTTACCACCGAGTTGATCAGTATGCGTGCCGAGGCGTTGCCCAGCGAACCCGCGAGCGCCTGCTCAGCGCGCATAATAACGTCATCCGACGCGGGTAGATGGGGCTGGGTTAATTCAAAATTATGGGTGCGTTTTGAGAAAACCCGCAGGGCAGCCTTAAAGCCCAGGTAGCGAACCAGCAGCTCATACAGCGCACCTTGGGTGGTTTGGCCGCGCTGGAGCGGCGTGGTTTGCAAGTTGGGGTGTAGCGCCTCGGTAAACAATGCCGCCTGGGTTTGTTCAAGCGGGGTGGGGCGCGTAAATAGCGAAATTCCCACTAACAGTCCTACATTGACGAGCATGCTCCACAGGAGTGAATGGCTATAGATATCCCACTCTTCCAATCCAAAAAGCGCATAGGGCGTTAGCCAGCCAACTCCCCACGGGCCATCGGTGAGCAGCGCTGCATCCAGCCAGCCGGATTGAGCAAAACCGGGCAGAAGCAGCGTATAGCCCCAGATTAAAAAGCCGGCGATTAACCCATACATTGCGCCCAGCCGGGTTGCTCCACGCCAATAAAGGCCAATCAGAAGTGCGGGCGCAAACTGTGCCGCGCCGACAAAAGAGACCAGCCCAATAGTAACCAAACTGTAGGTATCGCCAATGAGCGCGTGATAGAGATAGCCAAGTAGTAAAATAAGCACGATGGCTACCCGGCGCACTCTTAGCAGCAATCTGGCAAGGCCTCCGCGGCTATCTGCATGCAGGGCTTTGGAGCGTAATAAAAGTGGCATGATCAATTGGTTGCTGACCATGGTAGAAAGTGCAATGGTTTCGACGATGACCATGCCGGTGGCCGCAGAAAGCCCGCCAATAAAAACCAGAAGGGGAAGGCCTTCGAGCCCTGCAGAAAGCGGTAGCGTAAGCACAAAACTGTCTGGGTCTCCTGCATCGAGTAATAACCCGGCCAGTGCGATGGGGATAACGAATAGATTGATCAGCAGTAAATAAAGGGGAAACAGCCAGCTAGCGCGAGCCAGGTGCTGCTCATCGACATTTTCCACCACCAGCACCTGAAACTGGCGTGGTAAGGTTAAAAACGCTAAAAAGGCCAGAAGTAACATGCCCACCCAGCCGGTTGCTCCACCCGGAACACTCTCCAACTGCATTAATTGGCTTAGCGCAGGCGTTTGGGCAACCTGGGCAAAAAGCGCGCCTGGCCCTTCAAACAGAATGAAAACAACAAAAATGCCCACCGCTAAGAAGGCCACCAGCTTGACCAGTGATTCCAGGGCAATGGCCGCCACCATGCCTTCGTGGCGTTCGCTGGCGTCCAGATGGCGGGTGCCGAATAAAATGATAAATACGGCTAATACGAGGGCTACCCAGAGTGACCGATCCATCCAGAAGCGCTCGTTATACAGGATCGAATCGGCGCTTTGGGGGTAGTTGATCAGCACTGCATGGCTAACCGTAATCGCTTTTAACTGCAGCGCGATATAGGGCGTAATGGTAATCAGCGATATGAGCGCCACTAACGCGCCAAGTCCGACGCTTTTGCCGTAGCGCGCACTAATAAAATCCGCGATGGAGGTCAGCCGCTGGCGCGCGGCAATGCGTACCATCTTGCGGATGATAAATGGTGATAACATCATCGCAAGCGTTGGCCCAAGATAGATAAGCAAAAAGCTTGGACCAAATTGCGCTGCCCGCCCTACGCTGCCGTAAAAGGTCCACGCGGTACAGTAAACCGCAATGGACAGTGCGTAGACGGTCGGCGAATTAATGATAGAGCGACCCTGTTCGGCGCGTCGATCACCCCAGGCCGCCACCAGAAACAGCAGCCCTAAATAACCGAACACCGCACTTAGTATCAGCGCATCCGTTCGCATGATTATCGCCTTGTAGTAGGTTCCATCAGCCACGCGGTCAGGCCAATAATCAAGGCCCAGCTACAAAAAAGATACATCGGTAACCAGCCAATACTTAACGTGGGAAGGCGGTCGATCACCAGTAACAACGGCGGGCAAAAAAGTATTAGTGCCAGAATGACCAGCACCAACAGCCTTTCACGATAGCGTGGGTTTGAAGGCTTCATGAGGCGCTGGCATCCTCTCGGTCAAACGCGCTTGCTTGAAAGTGCAGTAGCTGCTCAAGCGTCGTAATACCGCGCGCTTCCAGGCGGGATAACAGAGCAAACCAGAGCTCCCCGGTTACCCGCGCATCGCCCAGCGCCGTATGGCGCAATCCCGGAGGCAGTGTTAAGCCGTAGCGCTGTACCAGACTATCCAGATCATGGCCGTCGAGTGCTTCATCTAATGCCCGTGAAATTAACAAGGTATCCAACACGGGCATATCGAATAAAACGTTCTTTTGGCTAATAGCGAGCATATCAAAGGCGGCGTTATGAGCGAGCAGCACTGCGTCACCGATGTAGTTACGAAAACGTGCCAGCACGGGCGTTAGGGCTGGCGCATCAATGACATCATTGTCGGTAATCCCGTGGATAGCGGTGCTTGCCGCAGGAATCGGCCGTTGTGGGTTAACGTAGTGATCAAAAACATCGCTGGCTAATAAGCGCCCGTTGACGATACGGCAGGCGCCCAGGCTAATAACCGTATCGCCTCGGCGAAGCTCGAGCCCTGTTGTTTCGGTATCAAAAATAACCAGCTCCAGGCTACGTAAGGGGCGGTTGGCCAAGGCGGCGTCGGGAGGGGGTAAATCGGCAATCCCAAAGTCATGAAATTCAGGGCGGGGAGTAACGACGCGCGGTGCCTCACTTTGCTCAACGGAAGGCAAGGGTAAGCGAAGGCGTGCATGCTGACCGTCGGCGTCCTGGATACTCCATACGTCACTGGCATGCTGACGCAGTACGTCGGCAGCGCTAGGGCTTAGAGGGAGCGCATCCAATATTTGTTGGCGCCATTGGTTAAGTTCGCGTTCGGGTATTGGCGGGCCCAACCATATAAGGTCCAGGTAGGTATGTTTGGAGCTTATAGAGACTTCGCCCTCAAAAATGCTGCTCTTGATATTGTCATTGAGATAGTTCTTAAAATAATCGCTAAGGTGTTTAACCAGCGAGTTAAACAGCGCCATGAGGGCCGGGGCATCGCCTTTAAACCATGCAGGCACCCCAATCGGGGTAATCAAGCGGTGGGCCGGGTCCAGGTAGTCGTCCAACATTTGCCAGAAATCATTGGACCATATGGAGGTAAGACGCTCGCCTTGTTGCTGTATGGCTTCGATAAGCCCGCCAACCCTGGCCACTGTCTCACTCAGGGCGATACTTTCTTCACTCGCCACCTGCTCCAGACGGTGGGCAAGGGAGCCGCTTGTATGATCGTGCTGGCGCAGCTGGCCAAGTGCGTCGGTGGCGGTTACCAGACTTGCCGTATGCTGGCGCAACGGAGTGAGCATTTTCGCAAGCTCTGCACGAACGCCCCTTTCGTTTGCCCAGGCGGCGGTCGCATCGCTACAGGTAATCAGCGTTTCATCCTGGCTTTCAGGCACGCGGCGTATGATCACTTTCAGCCAGCGGTTATCACAGGGCACCAGGAGTTCACGCTGGGTACCATCGGCTGGCAGCTGGCTTAGGGTTTGTTGCAAACTTGCCAGTGGAAACAGCGCTTCCAGCCGCTTACCCAGACCCAGGCTGGGCGTACCAGCAAAAAAGCGCTCAGCTGCCTGGTTAAAAAGCATCAAACGACGGTGTCTATCGTAAAGCAGAAGGGGCGTTTCCAGCACTTGAAGCAAAGCCTCAAGCTCTTTACGAATGCGGGTAGCGCTTTTGGCACCGTCCGCATGGGCTCTATGCAGTCTGCGCCGGTCTGACTGCCAGCTCTCTTGCGCGCGGCGCAAGTCCGGGGCTAGTCCTTTCAGCCAGCCTTGGGGTTGCGAGAAATCTTCAGTATCAGGGTTGGCAACCAAGCGGGCGAGCTGCGCCTGTAGCTGACGCACAGGGCTCAACAGCATGCGTTCAAGCAATAAACCCATTGCAAATATTGTGGCGCCACCTGAAAAACACCCCAGCCAGAGTAACAGCTGATAGACGCCGGTAACTTCCAATTGGCTTTCCAGCCATACGGCAAACAGAGCGCCGCCTAGCAGGCTAAAAGCGCTTAGCAACAACCAGGCGCCAATCAAGCGCTGTCGTTTGGGCAGCCCCTTGGGCGTCATAAGGTTTTCTCAGCCAGCACGGCTTGCACTTGATCGACAAGCGCCTGGGTTGAAAACGGCTTGGTAATGTAGGCGTTAGCGCCCAGTGCAAATCCCTTCTCTCGCTCTACCTCTCGCCCATGGGCCGTGAGCATGATAACCGGAAGTAACGCCGTCGCCGGGCGGCTACGCAGTGCTTCTAACACATCGAACCCGCTAATGCCTGGAAGGCTGATATCCAGTAGCACGACATCTGGCGTATGGGTCGCTACCTGTTCAAGTGCCTGTTCACCGTCGGCTGCACTGGTAACTTCAAACCCTGCCTGCTCCATTAAAAACTCGATCGATAGCACAATGTTCGGTTCGTCATCGACCACCAGCACTTTTGCCATGGAGCCCACCTAATCGGTTGTTATTTAAAATACGCTACACCACTAAGAGTGTAGATAGCCAAGCAGGGTGAGCCAAGACGACCTTGGCCGAATAGAAAGCCAATGCGGACGCCAGCTTACGACTTTTGGGTGAAGAGTGGGGTTTAAAGGAATTTAGACATAGACGTATTCAAGAAGCCGTACCAACATGTAAACAGAAACACCTATTCGTGCCTTGGTTTTAATAAACAACAACAATCATTACCAAAGGAGCCGCGCATATGAGTGCTGTTATCCTGCTATTAGTCGGACTTGGGGCAATGGCTTTAGGGTACTTTCTGTATTCTAAATTTATTGCTCAAAAGATCTATCAGTTAGACCCCGATTTCAAAACACCCGCCCATGAATTTGAAGACGGCATCGACTATGTACCGACCAACCGCTTCGTGCTCTGGGGGCATCACTTCACTTCAGTTGCTGGGGCGGCACCTATCGTAGGGCCTGCTATTGCAGTGATATGGGGTTGGGCACCCGCGTTTTTATGGGTGGTGTTTGGCACCATCTTTTTTGCGGGTGTACACGATTTTGGCGCTATTTGGGCAAGCGTGCGCAATAAAGCCAAATCGGTAGGCGCCTTGACGGGCGATGTGGTGGGTAAGCGGGCCCGCAGCATTTTCATGATCGTGATTTTCCTTGTGCTGCTCATGGTCAATGCCGTGTTTGCCGTGGTAATTGCCGGGTTGATGATGAATTTCCCCAGTGCGGTGGTGCCGGTTTGGGGAGCGATTTTTGTGGCGCTGATCATTGGCCAGCTGATCTATCGGCGGATAATGAGCCTAGCGGTGGTATCTGTAGTAGGCGTTATCGCTCTTTATGCGCTGATTGGCATTGGTCCTATGGTGCCCGTACAAATGCCAGCCGAAGTTGCCGGGATGTCGGGTAATGCGATCTGGATCATAATTCTATTTGGCTATGCGGCCATCGCGTCACTTTTACCGGTATGGATGCTGCTGCAGCCACGCGACTACATCAACGGTTTGCAGCTATTTATCGGCCTGTTGATTCTTTATGGAGCGCTGGTACTGCTTAACCCAACGCTCGTTGCGCCTGCCTTTAATGACAATGTGCCTGCCGGTACGCCTTCGATGATTCCGCTGCTTTTTGTAACGATTGCTTGCGGGGCAATATCAGGCTTTCACGGGTTAGTCTCTTCAGGTACCACTTCCAAACAGCTCAATAAAGAAACCGACGCGCGGTTTGTGGGCTACTTTGGTGCGGTAGGCGAAGGCATGCTGGCGCTAGCGGCTATTCTGGCAGCTACAGCAGGGTTTGCGACATTTGGCGATTGGCAGGCCATGTACAGCGCCTTTGGCCAAGGCGGGGTAAACGCGTTTGTAGAAGGTGGGGCATTTATCATCCATAACGGCCTTGGTCTACCCCAAGCTACCGCGGCGACGCTTTTAACCGTCATGGCGGCGCTGTTTGCGGGCACTACTATGGATACCGGCTTACGTTTGCAGCGCTATATCTTCCAGGAGTGGGGCGATATCTATAACCAGCAATGGATGAAAAAACCTTCGCTTGCAACCGCACTTGCCGTTGGCACCTGCCTCTTACTGGCGTTTGGTGCCGGCGGTGCGAATGGTTCCGGTGGCTTGATTATCTGGCCGCTGTTTGGCACCACCAACCAACTGCTGGCCGGCTTAACGCTCTTGGTGATTACCGTTATGCTGGTGCGCCTGCGGCGCCCCATGTGGTACACCCTGGCGCCTCTGTGCTTCTTACTGGTCATGACCATTCTGGCGCTTCTTATCCAGCTACGTACCTTCTGGAACCAGGGCAACATGTTCCTGTTAGTGCTGGATATTGTGGTGCTGATGGCGGCGATTTTGGTTGCAATGGAGTGTGCCGCAGCGCTTAAACGCTCGCGCGCTGAAATGGCGGCCCAAGGCGACTAAATAAGAGGGCATCATAATGCGCGATGACTCGGATAAGGCGCCGTCATCCAAGCGTGATACGTTGAGGGCCTGGCTAGGACAGGCCCGTTTTTTCACCGAAGAGGTCTATAGCGCGCGCTACCGCGGGGCTATTGCACGGGCGCGCCGTGATGAAGATGACCTGTTCATGCTGTTAGTCTTTTCAGAAATGATGGGAGTACCCAATCCCGCGTCCTATTACACGCTGGAGCTTCAACCGCTGTTGCTTGAGCGTTTTCACGACTGGCATACGCGAATGGGCATGGAGCATTCGCCGCTGGATCATTTTCGCTGCTGCTAACGCGTCATTTCGGGGTTAATACATCCTGAGTAAATGAGCATATAGCTGGGTAGCTAAATGAACTTACCAATAGGTAGCCTATGCAATCAGTTCTCAACCGCCGCTTACTGTGGGTAGGCGGCAAAGGCGGCGTGGGTAAAACAACCGTCGCGGCCTCTTTGGCGATTCTTGCGGCCAGGCGCAATAAGCGCGTACTGGTGGTTTCAACTGATCCCGCGCATAGCCTGGGCGATGTGTTTGATCGCACGTTAGGCGATACGCCGCGCCGTTTGTTGCCGAACCTGGATGCCATGGAAATAGATCCTGATAGTGAGGTTGAAGCGCATTTAAATAGAGTCACCCAACAAATGCGCCGCTTCGCTGCGCCTGAAATGATGCAAGAGCTTGAGCGGCAAATGCGCCTCACGCGTCAGTCCCCCGGCACTCAGGAAGCGGCCCTGCTTGAGCGATTGGCTCGGCTGATTCTGGATGATGACGCACCGTATGATCTGGTAATTATCGATACGGCGCCCACCGGGCATACGCTGCGCCTTTTAACTCTGCCCGAAGCCATGGCAGCCTGGACGGATGGACTGCTGGCGCACAACCGAAAATCGGCTGAGTTAAGCGGGGTGTTAAAGCATCTCACGCCTTCACGCGGGCAGGATGTCGCCACCCCCTTTGACAACCCCACGGAAGATGCACTTTCCGGTCTGGATGAGCGTACTCGCGAAGTGGCAGAAACGCTTATTAATCGGCGACGGCTATTTCACCAGGCTCGGCGGCGTATAGAAGATGCCAAGGCGTGCAGCTTTTTATTTGTGATGACTCCCGAGCGGCTACCCATCCTAGAGACACAGCGAGCCGTCAGCGCTTTGGAAGAGGTTAAGATTAACGTGGCGGGCGTGCTGGTTAATCGAGTGATACCCAGGGAGGCAGATGGTGCCTTTTTGCAGGCCCGACGCGTTCAGGAGGCCACCTATCTTGAGCGCATCGATACGCTGTTTAAGCATCTTCCTCGCCCCACGCTGCCTTGGCTGGCGACCGATGTGCAAGGGATCGACGTGTTAGAATCGCTGGCTGATAAGCTGGAGCATCAGGGTTTTTAATGCCAGGTTTTTAAGACAAGGGTTTTAATGCGCGTTCTACTACTCTCGGCGTACGAAGCGGTAAGTCACCGTTACTGGGCAGACAGTTTAATGGCTAATCTTCCTGAAGTGGCGTGGCAAACGCTGAGTTTACCGCCGCGTCACTTTGCCTGGCGAATCCGCGGTAACCCGCTTAGCTGGTGGCTAAAAGAGCATGAGACGCTCAACCAACCCTATGATGTGGTGCTGGCAACGTCCATGGTGGATCTGGCGACGCTGATCGGGCTTTTCCCCCATTTGGGGCGGGCCAGGAAAATTGTCTATTTTCACGAAAACCAGTTTGCCTACCCGGAGTCCAGCGACCAGATGCCCCAGGTAGAGGCCAAGATGGTAAACCTCTACGCCGCGCTTGCCGCCGATACCGTTGTATTTAACACCGCTTATAATCGCGACTCTTTCTTTACTGGCGTACGCGCATTTCTAAAGAAAATGCCCGAAAACCTGCCTGCCGCAAAGCCCCTTGAAGCATTGTGCTCGCGTGCCCACGTACTGCCCGTGCCGCTTACGCCGATTGGTGAAGCGAACGCTAATGGTTCGATTCCCCAGCGTATTGTGTGGAACCACCGCTGGGAGTACGACAAAAACCCAGACGATTTTTTTAATGTGTTAATCGCCTTGAGTGAGCAAGGCGTTGATTTTGAGCTAGCCGTATTGGGCCAGCGTTTTCGACAAACCCCAGCAATCTTTGATATCGCCCAGGAGAAGCTGGCAGCGCATATAGTGGCTTGGGGGCCGCAGCCGGAGCAGGAATACCGTGAACTCCTGGTGACCGCCGGTATCGTGGTATCAACTACCTGGCATGAATTTCAGGGGCTGGCGATTATGGAAGCCGCCCAGCAGGGGGCTCTGCCGTTAGTGCCGGACAGGCTATGCTTTCCTGAACTATATACTGACAGCTACCGTTACGATGGCACTTCAGAAGGTCTCTATCAGCGGTTACATGCCTGGCTTACTACCCCTGAAACACGCCCCGGTGTTTTAAACACCGAGGCTTGGGCGTGGTCTGCGTGGCGTGAGGCGTATCGTTCGTTGCTTGCACCGGACACTGCAGGCGTTGCGTCAGACGAGTGAGTCAAGGCGCCGCGTTGGCCAGTGAACGACAGCCGTGTGACGGCGCATTTTTTGAGCAAGAACGGGATGCTCGCGACGAATCACCTGCTCGGCAAAGTCAGATAAAAAGCGTGACTTCAACATCGCGCGGGCGCGATCAACGCCGCTATGCTGATAAGGCGTTGAAGCCAGCAGCATAAAGCCGTCATCGGGAATTCTGCCTGCCTGCATATTGGCTTCGATGATGGTGGCAGCGGTGCCGATCGGCTCGGCTAAGTCGGGGCCGTAAGGGCCAATAATGAGTGCGGTATTCGGCAAATGTAAAAAGTCGAACCCACGCCCGATACAAATCGCCCACTCACGATGTTCGATATCCAGTTCACGCTCAACACCGTGCAGATCATTAACGTGAGCCAGATTACCCTCAAGCAGAGGCAGCAAGTCCCGACGCATATCGGCGGGCATGTCGGGGCACACGGCCTGTAGATGAGCGCTCAGGGCTTCGATAGGCTGGCCGACCCATTCGCGAATATCCAGAACCGCGTCATCCTGACCATGAAGTATCAACGCGTCGCTATCAGTTTCAAACCCGCATACCAGCGGGTAGACCTGCTGGTGGTCTTCGCCAAACAGCTGACCCGCCTGGCGGGCAATCGCATAGGCGTGCGCCTTGGCTGCCTGGGTATCGCAACCAAATCCGGCACACCCCCGCGCTTGATTGCCGTGAGAAAAGTGATAGGTAATCAGCAGTAACGTGCCCCGCCCAGCGTTAGCGGCATCAACGACGGTATCGGTGAGTAGCTCACCGAGATACGGCCAGCCTAAATCGAAAATTCCACCAAGGTTGCGAAACGGGGTAATGATACCCAGCGGTGTGCGGGTGGCGTGAGGAATATGGATACGTCCATCCATGCACTTCATGACCACGATGGACGTGGGATGCTGCGCCAGATAGCGCTGACGCGAAAGCCAGGCGCCAGCACTGCAGAAATGTTCTGCGTGCTGGCGGGATAATGCAAATAGAGCGTCGATGCGCTGCTCAATGGGCTGGTTATGTAGCAGAGTAGCCGGCATCGGCATAAGGGCATCCTAATGTAAAAGTAGGCTAGGCGAGTTCGGTTTTATCCGGAAACTCGCACAGGTCTTCGATTATGCAGCTTCCGCAACGCGGTTTGCGCGCAATACATGTATATCTGCCGTGAAGGATAAGCCAGTGATGGGCGTCCTGCCGGAATCCTTTGGGCACATGGCGTATCAGCTTTTGCTCCACCTCGACGACATTCTTACCCTTGGCGATACCGGTACGGTTTGAAACGCGAAAGATATGCGTATCGACCGCAATGGTTGGCTGCCCGAACGCCGTATTTAAAATTACGTTGGCGGTTTTACGCCCCACTCCCGGCAATGCTTCTAACGCACTGCGTGTGTCAGGCACGACGCCGCCGTGCTGGTTAACCAGAATATGGCAGGTCTTCATCAAGTTTTCAGCTTTGGTGTTATAAAGGCCGATCGTCTTGATATGCGCTTTAAGCCCATCGATACCCAGATCGATGATAGCCTGGGGTGTATTGGCAACAGGGTAGAGCCGCGCGGTTGCCTTGTTGACGCCGACATCGGTGGCTTGCGCGGAGAGCAAAACCGCGGCCAGTAACTCGAAAGGCGTGGTCCAGTTGAGTTCAGTGGTGGGGTGAGGATCCGCTGCCTGAAGGCGAGCAAAAATTTCATGGCGCTTTTGGGCATTCATAGCGTGTCTCTACGGTTACTTAATTATGCCGGTGACCCGGACGCGACGTTCTGAGCGCGGAGAGGCCGCTGCAGGTAGGGCGCGGGTGGCGCGGCGCTGGTCCACTAGGTTTTTCAGCGCAATCAGCATACCGGCAACGAAAAAGGCGCCGGGCGGCAGAACAAAAAACAGAAACTGATAATCCTCTACCAGGGTAAGCTGCCAATTGTCCGCGATCGGGCCAAACAGCAACGCCATATCGCTAAACAGCGTGCCTTGACCCAGCAGCTCACGCAGCCCGCCAAGCACCACTAGAACGCTACCAAATCCAATGCCCATCATTAGGCCATCGAGTGCGGCAAGCCCGACCGGCTGGCGGGAGGCAAACGCGTCGGCACGGCCTAAAATGGCACAGTTCGTGACGATCAGCGGAATGAAAATACCCAGCAGCTGATAGAGCGGGTAGGCATAAGCGGCCATTAATAGCTCCGCACAGGTAACAAAGGCGGCGATGATCATGACAAACGCCGGGAGCCGAACGGCGCTGGGTACCTGATGACGCACCAGCGATACGGCGGTACTCGCGCCTACCATCACAAACAGCGTAGCAATGGCTAACCCCAGCGAGTTGACCACGGTCGTGCTGACGGCCAGAAGCGGACACAACCCCAACAGTTGCACCAACGCGGGGTTATTGGCCCACAGGCCTTCATGGGTTAGCTTTTGCCATTGATTCATTGAGAGGGCTCCTCAACGCTAGTGGGTAACGGCGTCTCGGCGACATACTGCAAGGCCGTGTAAACTGCCTGAACGACAGCGCGAGGCGTAATGGTCGCCCCGGTAAATCCATCAAACTGCCCACCGTCTTTTTTAACCGCCCAGGCGCTGGGCGGCAGCTCATCAAGACTTAGCCCGTTAAACCGGGTAATCCAGTTGCTGCGCTGGCGTTCTATCTTATCGCCCAGGCCTGGGGTTTCCTGATGGTAGGTAACCCGCACACCGCTAATGCGCTGCTGCTCATCAATCCCGACTAATAAATCAATTTCACCGCTATAACCCTGACGGGTAATCACCGGTAGAATAATGGCGCGGTGATTGTCACGGCTTATTTGCCAGCCTATAGCGGGTTTGCGGTGGCCTAAGGCATCAGCATCAGGCAGGTCAAATGTACTTTCCAGAAGTTGATCGATCGATGTGTCGACGAAGGCTTGAGGCAGTACCGCCTGCAACTGGCGGTGTTGATAGGCCTGCTGGTGCTGTGTAATGCGTTCAGCCGTCAACGCGCGGGTGACGGCAACGCTGCCCGCGGTAATCAGCGCAAAGATACCGAGCGTGAAAGCCCCGCGCCGCATGGCGCTCAAGGGTATCATCGTGGCACTCCAGGTGCGTCTTTTGAGTGCCCTGTTGGGCGAGGCACCGTGTACAGGTCGAGCAGCGGGACACAAAGGTTCATCAATAGAACGGCAAAGGCCACGGCATCCGGGTAGCCGCCCAGGTTACGAATCACGATAATCAGCACCCCAATACCCGCGCCGTACAGCAACTTGCCGCGCTGGCTGGTCGCGGCGGATACCGGGTCGGTGGCAATAAAGAAAGCCCCAAACAGCGTGGCACCGGTTAATAGATGAAAAACCGGCGATGCAAAGCGGCCAGAGTCGCCCAGATAGAATAGCGCTGCGAGTGCCACCAAACTGCCCAGCAGGGCAACGGGAATATGCCAACTGATAATCCGTTTAATCAGCAGAAGCGCCCCGCCTGAAAGCCAGGCGAGGCTAATCGTGTACCAGGCGGTGAGCGTTTGTTCAGGCAGTGGGTTGCTTGACCAAAACTGTTGGGCAGACAGCTCTTCTGGTTTGTGTTTAAACGCATCCAGTGGCGTGGCACCGCTAAGCGCATCCAGCTGGAAAGTAGGTAACGTGCCCAGGATTTGTGCCCAAAGCGTATCGTTAAGCAGTGGCTGAGGCGGCGCCCATAGTGTCATATAGGTAGGAAACGAGACCAGTAAAAGGGCATAGCCCACCATGGCCGGATTAAACGGGTTATGCCCCAAGCCGCCATAAAGCTGCTTGGCGACCACTACGGCGGCTAGCATACCTACCCCTATTAGCCACCAGGGGCTTGCCGGGGGTAATGAAGCGCCTAGCAGTACACCGGTCAGTAGCGTGCTGGTGTCGGTTAGTGCCGGCGCTATGGGGCGGCTGCGAAGACGCAGCATGCCCGCCTCAAGAAGGACTCCCATTATCGCCGCCAGGGCAATATTGCTGAGCACGCCCAAGCCAAAGTAATACGTCATGGCCATCACGCCGGGCAGCGTGGCTATCACCACCCAGCGCATTAATGACGCCGTTGGCGGGGCCATTAATGGCGAGGAGGCATCATCGACCTGTGAGGCGTGAAACATGCTCATGGGGTGTCCTCAGCGGTAGGCGCTTTAGCGCTTTCACGCGCTTGCGCCAGCTGTAAGTCGGCGGCTTTAAGGTTTTCCTGAGCAGTAGCCAGCAGCGTTTCCAGATCTTCATGAGATTGCTGCGGCTCTTGTTGGGCTGCTCGTGCGAGGATTTTTTCGGCTTTTCTAACCGCTGCCTTGGCCGCCGTTTGAGCAATGCGCAGGCTGCGCAAGTCGACGGGGGGAGCGCTGTTGCTCTCGTTGCTGGCATTGCCATCGGTGGGCTTATTGTGTGCTAACCGGGCCTGGCGACGTGCCTGCTTTTCGGCTTCTTCACGGGCTAAGCGTGCCTGGCGAAACTCGAAGCGATGTTTGGCGTGTTCGGCCTTGGCTGCCTCAATCTTATTGTGACGAAGACGGCTTTTCGATTCGCGGTAATCACCAACCAGCGGTATATGGCTTGGGCACACATAGCTACAGGCGCCACACTCAATGCAGTCAAAAAGATGATAGCGCTCAAGCTTGTCATCTTCCTGGGCACGGGCGTACCAGTGTAACTGCTGAGGAAGAAGCTGGGCTGGGCATACGCTTTCACACGCACCGCAGCGAATACAGGGCGACTCCATCGGCACGGGTGGCAGCTCTTCATGCGTTGCCGCAATCAGGCAATTGGTGGTCTTTGTGATAGGCGTATTAAGCGTTTCAAGTGCGGTGCCCATCATCGGCCCACCCTTGATGACACAGCTGAGCCGGGCGTTATCAAGTCCTAGCTGTTCTAAAAGCGTCTCAATAGACGTGCCCAAACGCACCCAGTAGTTGCCTGGTTGGGCAATGGCTTCTCCGCTTAGTGTTACTATTCGCTCAATCAGCGGTTGGCCATCACGCACCGCATAAAGTGCTGCCAGTAACGTGCCGGGGTTGTGGCAAAGCACCCCGACATCCGCCGGCAGGCCTTGGCTCGGCACCGTGCGATTCAACAGCTTTTTAATTAGCTGTCGCTCGCTACCGCTTGGGTAGCGGGTAGGAATAATCGTTAACGTAACGCTTGCAGGCTGGCTTTGTGATATGGCGCGCTTTAACGCGGCAATGGCCTCGGGTTTATTGTCTTCAATACCGATAACAATCTGCTGGGCGCCGCACAACGAGGCAATTAATTGAGCACCTTCGAGCACTTCGCTTGGGTAGCAGCGCAGAGTTAGGTCATCGGCCGTAATATAGGGTTCGCATTCGGCGGCATTAATCACCAGCGTATCGATAGCGTGGCGCTCAATCACGCGGGCTTTGATATGGGTTGGAAAACCGGCACCGCCTAGCCCAACTACACCGCTTTCGTCCAAACGGGTAAGCAGAACAGACGCATCTGTTGCGCGCCAATCAAGCGGGGGCAGGTTTTGCCGGGTATCCTGACCATCGCTGCCTATTACAATAGTATCGCCATCCACATGGCTAACCGTACCGCTGACCGTTGCGTGAACATCGGCGGATATCAGGCCATCGCGTTTAGCGATCAGGCTACCCGTATGAACGTTATCGCCGAGGCTAACGCAGGGCGTTGCCGGGCGGCCGCTATGCTGCCGTAAGGGGAGCACTACTTGTGCAGGTAGGGGAGCGCGGCGTAGCGGTGATTGGGCCGAGCGAGCTTTGCGCTCGGGAGGATAAACACCGCCTGGGAAATCAAATAGGCGTGCCATCTAGCCCCCTGGTTGTTGGTGTACGGTTGCTGGTATACGGTCGCTTGCAATGACGCTGTGAGCGGGAGAAACAATCGGTTGCCACTGGCTAAGGGGCGTACTCCTGGGAAGCATATCGATACAGTCTACCGGGCAAGGGTCGACGCATAAGTCACAGCCCGTGCACTCATCTTCAATAACGGTATGCATCTGTTTGGCGGCGCCAACAATGGCGTCCACTGGGCATGCCTGAATGCACTTGGTGCATCCGATGCACTCAGCTTCACGGATAAACGCTACCTTCGCTTCGCTGGGGGCGTCCCCATCAAGCGGCTCGGGCTCGCGGCCTAGCAAGTCGGCCAGGGCATGAATGGTTGCCTCGCCGCCAGGCGGGCACTTGTTAAGCGCATCGCCTTCATTAATCGCTTCAGCATAAGGACGGCAGCCTGGGAAGCCGCACTGGCCGCACTGAGTTTGGGGCAGCAGCGCATCAATCTGGTCAACAAGCGGATGCTCGTCGCCCTTGAAGCGCTCGCTAACGGCTCCTAACAGAGCGCCGAAGCCAACCCCTAGGCCAGTGAGTATGCCAATGGCGCTGACAATACCCCAGAGGGAGAACGTATCGCTCATGGTATTGAATTACCCTTGGGTTAAACCGGAAAAACCGAGAAAGGCGAGAGACATCAAGCTGGCGGTAATCATGGCGATAGCGGCACCCCTGAACGGCTTGGGAATATCCGCCCCGGCCAAACGCTCACGCATGGCGGCAAAAAGCACCAGGATCAATGAAAAACCCAGCGCCGCTCCAAGCCCGTAAAGCGTGGTATGGAAAAAGCTTAACTCGCGGTTGAGCGAGAGCAGGGCGACACCCAACACCGCACAGTTGGTCGTGATCAAAGGCAGAAAGATGCCCAGCACTTGATGCAGCAGCGGGCTTAAATGGCGCACCATAATCTCGGTGAACTGCACAACCGCGGCAATCACCACAATAAAGCTGATGGTGCGTAAATAGGTGACGTCCAGCGGCACCAGTAGGCCGTAATACACCACGTAGCTTGCCGCTGACGCGAGGGTAAGCACGAAGGTAGTCGCCAGTGACATGCCCATCGCCGATTCCAGCTTATTGGATACCCCCATAAAAGGGCACAAGCCTAAAAACTGTACTAATACAAAGTTATTGACCAACGCTGTGCTGATCAAAATGATAAATAATTCACTCATAGTGACGTATCGTAGCGGTAAGCAGAAAAATCAGCGTTAGGCGGTGTGAATATCTTGACCTGATGGCGTCCTGCCGCTTTGGCACTGTAAAGCGCTTGATCGGCGGTGCTCATTAATACATTCGGAGAAATATCGGTCCCTTCGTCAAGCGACCCTATACCTACGCTAATAGTAACATAGGGCGCTACGGGCGAGGCCAGGTGAGGCAACGCTAAAGCATCTATTGTGTTATGCAGCAACTGGCCAATATGCTTTGCCTGTTGGGCCGAGGTATTGGGAAGCAATGCGCTAAATTCTTCACCCCCGGTTCGGGCGATTAAAAAATCATGCGTGGTGGCTACTTTTTGCAGCGCCTGGGCGACCTGCTGCAAGCACTGATCGCCTCTTTGATGCCCATAGTGGTCATTGAACAGCTTGAAATGATCGATATCCAGCATCATCACGGCGAGTGGCTGCGATGACGCCTCCATTTCATGAATAGACGCATGAAGGCGCTGGTCGAACAGCCGCCGGTTAGGCAGGCCCGTTAAAGAATCATGCGTTGAGAGTTTTAAAAGCTCAGCATTAAGCTCGCTCTGACGACTTAGCTGTTGCTCAAAGCTTCGCGCCAACATACCAATTTCATCATTACGCCGACAAAGCAATGCAGAGTCCAGGCTGCTGTCTTCGCTTGACGTCTGTTTTGCAAAAACGGCCAGTGCTTTCAGCGGCTTTAAAATCATGCGTTCCATAAGCCAGAGTACAAAGCCAATGACAAACAGCATAAGGCAGGCTGTCCAGATTAACACATAGCGAATGGTGCTTAAGCTTGCCAAGTAATGAGTACGATTCAGCTGAGTGCCTACTAGGATACTAATAGCGGGCACATTTGTAGGCAGTAGATGCTGGGCGTAAATCGTCTCGCCTTCAATGTTGGTTAACGGGATCGCGTCAGAAGTAGGTTGTTGCTCAATAGTGATCGGCAGGCCGGTCACATTTTCCATCTGCACTACCCATTTTTTATCTATTAAACGCACTTTTGCTAACCAGCCGGTGCTTGGGCCACTGCCATCGGTGCGCAAAATCGGCGTGATAGCTACCATGGCAGGCGAGCTAATACCTGGGAAAAGAAAATACTGTTGATCAGGAGTGTTTTCTATTGACTGCCGAATACTGTCAATAAACGGCGCCATCCAGGTGCAGTCATCAACAACGCGCGAACAGGTTGCAAAATGGTGGGTGTCAGGCGCCAAGCCTGAAAGGTAGTAAATCTCGCCATTAACATCGAAAAACGCTATTAGCTGATAGCGCATCTCCTCCATCATTTCAGGGCTGAAGTTAACCTCAGCGTAGCGTGGCTGGTTACCTTGAACGAATAGATAAGTATCGTCCCAGTTTGCCCAATCGCGCGCCTGAGCCAGAAGGTCTTGCTGGGCCAAGACTAGGCCACGCTCAACGCGTTTTAACTCCTGGCTGATAATGCCGCGCTCTTCTTCATGCAACGCCGGAAAAATAAACCATTGGCTCATCACGACTAACGAACATAGAGCGAGCAATAGCACACCACTCAACGCTACTAAAAATTGAAAACGCAGTGATTGAGAGAAGTGCCGGAGCATAAGCAAGCCTGAACGGGTATCGTTGGAGAAGTGTTTTATTTGGAAAAACATAGAAAAGGGGTAGAGCCTGACCAACTCTACCCCCTGTCCATGTCGAAAGCGCGGGCTACATTACACGTTGACCGGGTTCGGCACCAGCATCTGGTGAAAGGAGGTAAATGCCGTCCTTGTTGGCTGAAGCAAGCACCATGCCTTCTGAGAGGCCAAAGCGCATTTTACGCGGTGCGAGGTTAGCAACCATGACGGTAAGACGCCCTTCAAGCGCTTCGGGTGCATAGGAGCTGCGAATGCCGGAGAAAACGTTGCGGGTTTCGCCGCCTAAATCCAGCGTCAATTGCAGCAGCTTGTCGGCGCCCTCTACGTACTGTGCCTTGGTGATGCGGGCAATGCGCAAGTCTACCTTGGCAAAGTCGTCAAAGCTGATTTCGGCAGCAATGGGGTCGTCTGCCAGAGGTCCTTTAGGAGCTTCCTTAAGCTTTTGCTCTTCCACCAGATCCTCCTTTGAGGCTTCAATCATGGCGTCGATTTTGTCGCGTTCTACTCGGGTCATAAGGGGTTTGAATTTCTCCACCTCATGGCTCACCAGTACGCTATGACGACTTTCCCAGTTAAGTGAGTCAAGCTTCAAGAAGGCTTGTGCCTGGGCAGCCATGGTAGGTACCACTGGGGCTAAGTACACCATCAACTGGCGGAAGAGGTTAATGCCTACTGAACAAATCTCGAGCACTTCTTCGTCACGACCGTCCTGCTTGGCAAGCGCCCAGGGTTCTTTGTCGGCGATGTAGGTGT
Source organism: Vreelandella zhanjiangensis DSM 21076 (assembly GCF_000377665.1). Lineage (GTDB taxonomy): Bacteria > Pseudomonadota > Gammaproteobacteria > Pseudomonadales > Halomonadaceae > Vreelandella > Vreelandella zhanjiangensis. The sequence continues at coordinate 703,256 of NZ_KB898646.1, forward strand.
TCGCTTCGTCAGCCAGCTCCATAATTTTGCGCATGGCACGGCTAAACTCACGGGCTTCGAAGTCCGCGGCAATATCGTCACCAGCGGAGATAAACCGAGCAACCATCTGCGGCTCGGCGCAGTGGGCCGAAAGCGTACCGCCACCCAGTTTCTTAACAAACCCAGCACAACGGCTGGCAATATTGACTACTTTACCGACCAAGTCTGAATTAACCCGTGCGGCAAAGTCATCCAGATTGAGGTCCAGGTCATCCACTTTCGAGGTGAGTTTGGCAGCAAAGTAATAACGCAAATATTCAGGGTTAAGATAATCGGCGTAGGTGGCAGCCTTGATAAAGGTACCCCGGGACTTCGACATCTTGGCGCCATCGACGGTTAGAAACCCGTGACAGTTGACGGCCGTAGGTGTGCGCAGATCGGCACCATGCAGCATGGCCGGCCAGAAAAGTGCGTGGAAATAAACGATGTCCTTGCCAATGAAATGATAGACCTCGGCGCTGGAATCCTTTTGCCAGTAGCTATCAAAATCGATGCCTTCACGATCGCATAGATTTTTAAAGCTGGCCAAGTAGCCGATAGGCGCATCAAGCCAAACATAAAAATACTTGCCCGGCGCATCCGGAATTTCAAACCCGAAGTAGGGCGCATCCCGGGAAATATCCCACTCATTAAAACCTGACTCAAACCACTCCATCAGCTTGTTGCGGATTTGCGGCTGCACGTGGCCGTCGTTGATCCATGCCTGCAAAAACTCGGCAAAGTCGGGCAGTTTAAAGAAGTAGTGCGTTGAACTGCGCACTTCTGGAATGGCGCCAGAAATAGCTGAGACCGGGTTGATCAGGTCGGCTGGGGTATAGGTGGCGCCGCATTTTTCGCAGTTATCGCCATACTGGTCGTCGGTGCCACATTTTGGACAGGTACCCTTGATGAAGCGGTCTGCCAGAAACAGGCCTTTTTGAGGATCGTACATCTGCTCGATATCGCGGGTAGCAATATGGCCTTTGTCGCGCAGACGCTTATAGATTAGCTCGCTGAGATGACGGTTCTCATCGGAATGTGTGGAGTGGTAGTTATCAAAGCCCACGCCAAAACGCGAAAAGTCTTCCTGATGATCCCGCGAAACCCGGTCAATCAAGGCTTCTGGTGAGATGCCTTCCTGCTCGGCACGCAGCATGATGGCCGTGCCATGAGCATCGTCGGCGCAAACGTAGTAGCACTGCTGGCCACGGCTTTTCTGAAAACGTACCCAGATATCGGTTTGGATATATTCAAGCAAGTGACCGAGGTGAATAGCTCCATTAGCGTAGGGGAGCGCGCTGGTCACCAGAATGTTGCGCGTGGCAGAGTTAGACATGGTGAATGATAATTCCGATTAGGCAATGACAATAAAACGGCGAAGTTAACCGGCGGCTTGGCCGGTAGCGTAATTAAGTGGCGAAGATGTCAGCAGGTCAGATGAATCAGACGTCTGCATCTTCACTTTTCATGAGGCTAGTACAGCGCTTGCTCTTCTTGAACGACTTCTTTCAAAAGTTCTAAAAACAGCTTGTCGGCCTCTGAATGCTCGGCAGGATCTTCTGGAATATGCACACTGGTAGTGTTCGAAATTTCATTGGCGATCTGTGCCATGACGGCCGGGCTGCTGCCTTCAGTTAACTGCTGGCGAGCGATCACCAGCGACTGTTCAAGAATATTGGGGTCTTGAAGCAGCTTTCGTATAAAACCGCGTAGTTCGTTAATAATACGCGTTTTTTGAATTTCTGATGCAGACATAAAGCTCTCCTTAACGCCGCGCTTGAGCATATTGGCAAGCGCAGCCAGTCAATGCATTGACCATAGCATTTTTTCGTGGAGCGGGCATGGCTCGTCTGGGTTCAAAGCCGGTAGCGCAATCCTATTATTTAAGCGTCAAACGCCCCGCCTTATGTTTAACGGGGTTGGCATACTGTGCTAACCAGTATGGCCGAAGGTTCTCAGGAACGCTCTCCATGCGCGCTTTAAAGCGCTCGCGGTCCTGGCGGGTAATCGTCTTGCGAGCCACTAACTCAGGTGCTTCGCCGAGTGCTTCCAGGGCCAGATAATGGCTTGGATAAAGCCGATAACCGCCGATGACTTGGCGATCAATCTCCGCCGCTACTTCGTCTGGGGTAGCCATATCGGCACCTACCGGGCTACCAAAGCGCAGCTGCACTCTGCCTTTTTCACCGGTGATACCCGCGACAATCGAGCGAATATCTTCAAATTCGCTTTTTGCGTAGCTTCCCTGGTTCGCTATGTCATGCAGCTCCTGGGCCTTTTGCAGGTCACAGGGGTCGTATTCATAGCTAATGGAGACCGGGACGAGTTTAAGCTCAGCCACGGCGTCGCCAAACACCATGTCGCGCTCTGCATTACGCTTGGCCATGATGAGCATCTTGATGATCGCGGGGTCAGTGCGGTCAATGCCGTTTTTGGCACGCCCTTCACGCTGCGCCATCCAGATAGAGTGGTTGTCGTCGGTAATCGAGTGGCGAATATAGGCGGAAAGCTGCTGGTAGGCGGCCAGCATTGCGCGCTTGCCGCGTGCGCTTCTCGGAACGATAAAGCTTTTATTAAGCCGCATCAGATCAGTGACATACGGTTTTTTCAGCAAATTATCGCCGATGGCAATACGCACCGTATCGCGCCCTGCCTGGTAGAGCGCATAGTTAACAAAGGCGGGATCGAGCGATATATCACGGTGGTTACCAATAAACAGATAGGCACTTTCTGGATCGAGCTTATCCAGGCCTGATACTTCGAATGCATCTGTCGTGGTGCGAATCATGCGCTCCATGTAGCTGGCAATGCGCATTTGAAAATCGCGTACCGTCGTGACCCCTTTTACTTCACGCTGTATCGCATTGCTTGCAAGCTTACGCGCAAGCGATGGAACCCAGCGTGCCATGCGGGGCAATCGAAAGCGGGTAAGCGCATCCAGTAGCTCGCTGTCGCGGGCCAGTCGTGCAAGGACATCGGCCACTTCGCTGTCCGTATACGGGCGTATATCTGCCCACGGGTCGGTGGCATTCAGAGCGTTGGTTACGTCGTTGTGTTGAGTCATGCGATCCGTTGGATGATAAACAGTAAAAATCGATTCATTGCAGCGAGATCAAACGTTAGGCATCTGCTGGCGTCGCAGGTTCCTGCTTGTTTTCACCATCCAGCCACTCTATCAGACGAGCAACGTCATCGGATAACGCCTGCGCCATTAAAATAAAGTCGGTTTCAAGCCGGGCCAGGGCGTCATCGCCATCGTCTGCGTGGTCCGCTTCTTCGATCAAGGCATCGCCAAAACGTAGCGATTTAAGCGCGAGGTCGTCATGCAGTACAAAACTTAAGCGACCTTCCAGGCTCATCGCGAGCTTGCTTGCCTGACGCCCACTTTCCAGCAGTTGCTGAATTTCATCGCTATCCAGATCAACCTGACGGGCGCGGAGTACGCCATCATCGCCTTTGGCTTTGAGTTCAACCTGATCACCCAGCTGTAAATCCGCAGGGCGGCTGGCGGGGTCGCCAAGCCAGGTCGTCATCGCGCGGATGGGTAGCGTCTGGGACGATAAAGGCGTTGCTTTAAGGCTGCCCAGTGTCTCACGGAGTAGATCCAGAAGATCTTCAGCTCGGGTGCGGGAGCTTGCGTTAATGCCAATCAAGTGGCGTCGCGTATCCCACCACAGATCAATCTTCTGGCTGCGCACAAAGGCACGCGGAAGAAGCGCTTCGGTTACCTGCTCTTTGAGCGCCGTCTTCTCTTTACGGGTTACCTTGCGGCCTTCACGGGCTTCTATGTCGGCAACCTGCTCATCGACTTCTTCTTTCACCACCGAGGCGGGGAGCAGGCGTTCTTGACGCAATACCGAAAGCAAACGCTGGCCTTGAATCTCGTGGAGCAACTGGCCGCCGCTAAGCCGTCCTGCGGGAGCTGTCCAGCCCAGGCGTCGGGCATCCGCATTGCCCAGCGGTTTGGCTGCGTGAGCTTGTAGCGCATCAGAAAGTGTTGTGCTGTCGAGCTCTGGCGCGCCGTGTAGGCGATATAAATGCAGATGCTTAAACCACATGTCACCGATCCTGTTCAAAAGGTGGCACATTATGTCGAAAGCGGGGCATTCGTGCCAGCACCTTACCGTATAGGTGCTTATTGTATGTGTTTTAAACTTGTGTTTGATTAAGTCCTTGGCTCATCAGCCACATTTTAAGTTAACTGATTCACTAGTTAGAGGAGTTGTCATGTCCATATCGCTCTCTCGCGTTCATCTGCGCGTTCGTGGTTTTCATTTGGATGGTTACGGGCATGTCAACAACGCCCGCTATCTGGAATTTATGGAGGAGGGTCGCTGGGCATTCTTTGACGAACATCCGGCGCTGATTAGCGAGCTTCATGAAGCCGGGCGTGCTTTTGTCGTGGTGAATCTGAATATTGATTACCGCGCGGCGGCAGGGCATGGCGATGATTTAATCGTATTGACGGGTATTGTGGATGTGGGCGAGCGAAGCGCCATTTGCCATCATCGAATTTATCGAGACGATGGTGTACTGATTGCCCAGGCAGACCTCACCTTTGTGCTTCTCGATATGCAGGCCAATAAGGCGGCGACCATCGAAGGCAGCGTGAGTAATGCGCTTAAAGGATTGATACTAACCAAAGACCAGTTTTCGGTATAACAATCAATGCGCGGTACCCGGCTGCCCTTGCTGCGGATGCAGTGGTATGATGTAGCAGTATCTGCGCACCGTCTTACTGTCTAGCAGTAGCGGTATTTAAGCGCTTTCAACTCTCGCAGTGCCAATGCAGTGCAAAGGATCTGACTTTCATGGGTGACATCGCCAGAGAAATCTTGCCCGTCAATATTGAAGACGAGCTCAAACAGTCGTATCTCGACTATGCGATGAGTGTCATTATCGGCCGCGCGCTACCCGATGTGCGTGACGGTCTGAAACCTGTTCACCGGCGTGTGCTGTTTGCCATGCATGAACTGGGTAATGACTGGAATAAACCGTACAAGAAATCGGCGCGTGTTGTCGGCGATGTCATCGGTAAATATCACCCGCATGGTGATAGTGCGGTTTACGACACCATCGTACGGATGGCGCAGCACTTTTCGATGCGCCACGTTCTGGTCGACGGCCAGGGCAACTTCGGTTCGATTGATGGCGATAACGCCGCCGCCATGCGTTATACCGAGGTGCGCATGTCGCGCCTGGCGCATGAGCTGCTGGCGGATCTTGAAAAAGATACCGTCGATTGGGTCGATAACTATGACGGTACCGAACGTATTCCTGCCGTATTACCCACTAAAGTGCCCAACCTGCTGATTAACGGCTCGTCGGGTATTGCGGTAGGCATGGCGACCAATATTCCACCGCACAACATGCGCGAAGTTATCGACGGCTGTTTGGCGTTGATCGATGACTACACGCTGTCGGTGGACGATCTGATGGAGTACATCCCCGGCCCTGATTTCCCCACCGCGGGTATTATCAATGGACGCGCCGGCATTTTAGATGCTTACCGCACTGGGCGTGGGCGCATCTATGTACGTGCCAGCCACACGATCGAGCACCATGATAAGACGGGTCGTGATCACATCATCATTACCGAGCTGCCTTATCAGGTAAACAAAGCGCGCCTGATTGAAAAAATCGCCGAGCTGGTTAAAGAAAAGAAAATCGAAGGCATTGCCGAGCTGCGCGATGAGTCTGATAAAGACGGCTTGCGGGTCGTTATCGAGATTAAACGTGGCGAGTCGGGTGAAGTCGTCGTTAATAATCTCTTTGCCCAGACACAGCTTCAAAACGTGTTTGGTATCAATATGGTGGCCCTTGAAAATGGCCAGCCACGCACGCTGAACCTGAAAGAAATGCTGGAAGCGTTTATTCGTCACCGCCGTGAGGTGGTGACGCGTCGTACGCTGTTTGAGCTTAAGAAAGCGCGTGAGCGCGGGCATATATTGGAAGGCCTGGCGGTTGCCATCTCGAATATTGATGAAATCATCGAGATGATTAAAGCCTCGCCCAATGCCGCTGAAGCCAAAGAGAAGCTGTTGACGAAAACGTGGCAGCCTGGCCAGGTCACCGGGATGCTAGAGCGGGCGGGCGCCACGTCATGCAAGCCCGAAGAGCTGGATGAAAGCTTTGGCCTTAATCCCTCGGCTACCGAATACCGCTTATCACCTGCCCAAGCGCAGGCCATTCTTGAGCTGCGTCTGCATCGCTTAACCGGTCTTGAGACCGAGAAGCTGCTCAATGAATACCTGGCTATTCTGGAAAGAATCGCCGAGCTGACCGAAATCCTTGCCTCGGCCGACCGGTTGATGGAAGTGATTCGCGAAGAACTGCATGCCGTACGTGATCAATATGGTAATGATCGCCGCACTGAAATTCAGGCAAGCCATCTGGATCTATCGATCGAAGACCTGATTGCTGAAGAAGACATGGTGGTTACCGTGTCACGCTCTGGCTACGCCAAAACCCAGCCGCTTTCGGATTATCAAGCGCAGCGGCGTGGTGGGCGCGGCAAGTCGGCAACGTCGATGAAGGACGAGGATGTGATTGAACATCTGCTCGTTGCTTCAACCCACGATACCGTTCTGCTGTTCTCCAACCGCGGTAAAGTGTATTGGCTGAAAGTGTACGAGATGCCGTCCGCTAGCCGCGGCTCGCGCGGCAAGCCCCTGGTCAATATGCTGCCGCTGGAAGAGGGCGAATCGGTTAACGCCATTCTGCCGGTACGTGATTACGATCCGGAGCACTATATCTTCTTCGCGACCGCCAATGGCACCGTGAAGCGGACAAGCCTTGAGCAGTTCTCTCGTCCGCGTAGCGTGGGTCTGATTGCCATCGACCTGGAAGAAGGCGACCGTCTGGTCGGCGCGGCCATTACGTCAGGCTCTGACCATGCCATGCTGCTCTCTTCAAATGGTAAAGCGATCCGTTTTGAAGAAGGCAAGGCGCGGGCAATGGGCCGTACCGCTCGCGGTGTGCGTGGCATGCGTCTGGCGGATGGCGCTGAAGTGATCAGCCTGATCATCCCCAAAAGCCAGCAGATTGACGCGGAAGCCGATGCCGATGTGGTTGCAGAAGGTGTTGAAGAAAGCGTCACTGAAAGCACCCAGGTAGAAGGTCAGATCTACATTCTGACGGCCAGTGAAAATGGTTACGGCAAGCGTACGCGTCTGGAAGAATTCCCGCTGCGTGGGCGTGGCGGTCAAGGTGTTATCGCCATGCAGACCAGTGAGCGCAACGGTTCGCTGGTAGCCGCCATGCAGGTTTATGACAGCGATGAAATGATGCTGATTACAGACCGTGGAACGCTGGTGCGTACACGCGTGGAAGAGGTTTCTACCACTTCGCGTAATACCCAGGGCGTCATGCTGATTCGTCTGGGTAAAGAAGAAAAACTGGTTAAAACCGTGCGTGTTGATGAGCCTGTTGACAGTGAGCTGGAGACACTGGTTGAAGAGGGCGAGCAAGACAACGCGGACGCAAGCGCACAGGACACTGGGACTGATGACACGTCACTATAACTTTTGTGCAGGGCCAGCGGCCCTGCCTGTTGCGGTGCTCGAAAGAGCCCGCAGCGAGCTGGTGGACTATCAAGGACGTGGCTTGTCCGTTATGGAGATGAGCCACCGCAGCGATGAGTTTATCGCTATTGCTGAAAAGGCAGAGGTGGATTTCCGCCAGTTGCTCGGCGTTCCCGAAAATTATAAAGTGCTATTTTTGCAAGGCGGCGCCAGCCTGCAATTTTCCATGCTGCCCATGAACCTGTTGGGTCAGGGTGGCAGTGCTGACTTTATCCAGACAGGCATTTGGGGCAAAAAGGCACTTAACGAAGCCAAGCGGCTGGGCTATGCGTGTCATGTGGCGGGCAGCAGCGAGCCTAACGGGCACGTTGCTGTGCCTGAGCATGATGTACTGCGGGTCAGCAAAGACGCTGCCTATCTGCACTACACCTCCAATGAAACGATTGGTGGTCTGGAGTTTGATTACACGCCGCACATGACACGTGAGGATGGTCAATCCGTGCCGCTAGTGTGCGATATGTCATCCAACATTCTTTCCAAGCCAATTGATGTCTCGGAGTTTGGCGTTATCTACGCCGGAGCACAAAAGAATATAGGCCCTGCGGGATTAACACTGGTGGTGGTGCGTGATGATCTAATAGGCCGCGCTAAGCCGGATATTCCTTCGTTGTTTGATTATCAAATGCTGGCGGAAGCCGGGTCCATGGTGAATACACCGCCAACCTATGCATGGTATTTGGCTGGGCTTGTCTTCGAATGGTTGCGCAATGATATCGGTGGTCTAACGGCTATGGATGCGATCAATCAGCGCAAGTCGGACAAACTCTATGCCGCCATTGAAGCCAGCGATTTTTATAGCAATCCGATTGCTGAGCAGAACCGCTCACGCATGAACGTGCCGTTTGTGCTAGCCGATTCAGCGCTCGATAAGGCCTTTTTGCAAGAAGCGGATCAGGCTGGACTGCTAAATTTAAAAGGCCATCGCAGCGTGGGAGGAATGCGCGCCAGTTTGTACAATGCGGTGCCCGAAGAAGCGGTCGATGCATTGGTGGCTTTTATGGCAGATTTTGAAAAACGAAGGGGCTAACAACTATGTCCGACACGCCGGTCGATTTGGACGAACTGCGGCAGCGTATTGATCAACTGGATGGCGATATTCTACGCCTGATCAGTGAGCGTGCTGACTGCGCCCAGAAAGTCGCTCACGTTAAGCTTGCTCAAGACAAAGATGCGGTGTTTTACCGTCCTGAGCGCGAAGCGCAGGTATTGCGGCGTATTATGGCGCTAAACCAGGGGCCTCTTGATTCTGAAGAGATGGCGCGGCTGTTTCGCGAAATCATGTCGGCGTGTTTGGCTCTTGAGCAGCCCGTCAAAGTGGCTTATTTGGGGCCTGAGGGTACGTTTACCCAGCAGGCAGCCTTAAAGCACTTTGGCGGCAGCGCTATCAGTCTGCCCATGGCGGCCATTGATGAAGTCTTTCGTGAAGTGGAAGCCGGCGCGGTTAACTACGGTGTTGTGCCCGTTGAAAACTCAACAGAAGGCGTGGTAAACCATACGCTCGACACTTTTATGGATTCTTCTATCCATATTTGTGGTGAGGTCGTATTACGTATTCACCATCATCTGTTGATTAGTGATACGACGCGGCGCGATAAGATATCCCGTATCTATTCCCATCCCCAGTCTTTTGGACAGTGCCGCAAGTGGTTGGATGCGCATTATCCGCACGCGGAACGTGTACCGGTGTCGTCTAATGCTGAAGCAGCCAAGCTGGTAAAAACCGAATGGCACAGCGCGGCAATCGCTGGCGACATGGCCGCAAAGCTTTACGGCCTTGAGCGTATTGCCGATAAAATTGAAGACCGACCGGATAATTCGACCCGGTTTTTAATTATCGGTAATCAGCAGGTGCCCATGGCGGGTGACGATAAAACGTCGGTTGTGGTGGCCATGCGTAACTTGCCCGGCGCTCTGCATGATCTGCTAGAGCCTTTCCATCGTCATAAAATTGATTTGACGCGTATTGAAACGCGCCCGTCACGCAGCGGTGTCTGGAATTACGTATTCTTCATCGATTTTAAAGGCCATGCTGATGAGCCTCGAGTCGCTGCCGTGCTGGAAGAAGTCAGGCTGCGTGCCTCTGAACTGCGTGTCTTGGGCTCTTATCCGCAGGGCGTGCTGTGACGGCTACAGTATTACCGGTTAATGGTATGCCTTCATGCCACGAACAGCGCCTGCTGATCGTTGGCTTGGGCTTGATTGGCGGGTCCTTGGCGGCAGCCTTGCGTGCCTCAGGATTTAAGGGCGTGATCACGGCCTGTGATCCAAGCGAAGATGAAATTGCCCGCGGTATCGATATGGGGTTAATCGATACCGGTGGCGTGGCGCTTGCTGAGCAAGTGGCAGGCGCCAGCATGATCGTTATCGCGGTACCTGTGCTGGCAATGGAGTCGGTGATGGCGTCGCTTGCAGACCTGCTCACACATGCTGCTAGCAACGTCGTGCTAACGGATGTGGGCAGTACGAAGGCGACTATCCGTGACTGCGCGGCACGTGTGTTTGGCCGAGTGCCGCCCAATATGGTGTTGGGCCATCCTATAGCAGGCTCAGAAAAGAGCGGTGTAGTGGCGGCGAACCCGGCGCTTTATTTGCATCACAACGTTATTTTGACCCCTGAGCCGGATGTTGATCCAGGTGCTTTGATGCGGGTGCGCGCGTTGTGGCAGGCCTGCGGCGCCAACGTGCTGGAGATGGACGTTGAGCGTCACGATCAGGTGTTGGCGCGGACCAGCCATTTACCCCATCTATTAGCATTTTCATTGGTTGATACGCTTGCCCGCCAGGATGAGCGTCTTGAGATATTTCGATACGCCGCCGGAGGTTTTCGCGACTTTACGCGTATCGCTGGCAGCGACCCGGTGATGTGGCGGGATATCTTTACGGCCAATCGCGAGGCGGTGCTGGCGTCACTGGATGATTTTGAAGCAGGTCTTGCCCGGCTGCGCCAAGCGATTGAGCAGGGCGATAGCGATGCCCTTATTGCGACCTTTGATCGTGCCAGCCATGCACGGCATTACTTTGATACGTTATTGAATAAAACCAGCTATCAAGCGGAATATAATATGCAACCACAAGGTAAGGTAACTTATCGAGTACGGCCAGGCGGCCAGGCTCAAGGCCGTTTGCGCGTACCGGGCGATAAATCCATGTCGCATCGCTCCATTATGCTGGGCGCCCTCGCCGAAGGCGTGACTGAAGTCAAAGGATTTCTTGAGGGTGAAGATAGCCTGGCCACGTTGCAAGCCTTTCGTGAAATGGGCGTGGCGATCGAAGGCCCGCATCAGGGGCGTGTAACGATTCACGGTGTGGGAATGAAGGGCCTTAAAGCACCGGCCGGACCGATTTATGTTGGTAACTCTGGAACCGCCATGCGGCTGTTCGCGGGGCTTTTGGCCGGGCAGGCATTTGATAGTGAGCTTACTGGTGATGAGTCGTTGACCAAGCGTCCCATGGCGCGTGTGGCTGATCCGCTGCGCTTGATGGGTGCTGCTATTGAGACTGCTGAGGGTGGTCGTCCGCCATTAAAAATTAAAGGTGGCACGGCGCTTAAAGGCATTTTCTACGACATGCCCATGGCTAGCGCCCAAGTAAAATCATGCCTTTTATTGGCAGGGCTTTATGCCGAAGGTGAAACCCGCGTGCGCGAACCAGCGCCAACGCGTGATCATACTGAGCGTATGCTTAATGGTTTTGGCTATTCAGTGTCACGCGAAGGGGACACCTGTTGGTTGCAGGGTGGCGGAGCCTTAAGCGCCGGCCCAATTGACGTCCCCTCCGATATTTCATCGGCGACGTTCTTTATGGTGGCTGCAGCGATTACCCCAGGGGCCGATATCACCCTTGAGCATGTAGGTATTAACCCGACCCGTATTGGGGTCATCAATATTCTTACGCTGATGGGCGCCAATCTTGAGCTTCTTAACGAAGCTGAAGTGGGCGGTGAGCCGGTAGCCGACATTCGCATTCGATATGCGCCGCTGAAAGGTATCAATATTCCGGTCGATCAAGTGCCGCTTGCGATTGATGAATTCCCTGCGCTATTTATAGCCGCCGCTAACGCCCAAGGTACAACGCGCTTGCGTGGTGCTGAAGAGCTGCGCGTTAAAGAGTCTGATCGTATTCAGGCCATGGCCGATGGGTTGGCAACTTTAGGCGTTGAGCATACGGTAGTTGAGGATGGTATCGATATCCTGGGTAACGCTGACGCACAAGTGCCAAGCTACGGCGGTGGACGTATTGATAGCTTAGGTGATCATCGTATCGCCATGGCGTTTGCGATTGCTTCACTGCGGGCTAGTGACGACATTATCATTGATGACTGCGCCAATGTGGCAACGTCATTCCCCAGCTTCGTTGAACTGGCTAATAAAATTGGCATGAAGGTTAACGTGGAGGGGCAGCATGACTAAGCGTATCCCTGTTCTGGCCATCGATGGACCCGGTGGGGCAGGTAAGGGAACCATTAGCAGTTTGGTTGCCGAACGTTTGGGCTGGCACTTGCTGGATAGCGGAGCGCTTTATAGGTTAACGGCTACCGCGGCGGTGAAGCACGGCATTGCGCTTGATGACGAAGAGGCGGTTGCAGCATTAGCCGAATCGCTGGATGTAGCGTTCCCCATTGAGGGCGGTAAGCCTCGTACGCTGCTTGAAGGTAATGATGTAAGCCAGTCGATCCGGACCGAAAAAACCGGCGAGTTGGCTTCGCAGGTGGCCGCACTGCCGGCCGTTCGCGCTGCTCTATTGCAGCGTCAGCGAGATTTTCAAAAAGCGCCAGGACTCGTGGCCGATGGCCGCGATATGGGAACCGTGGTATTCACGGATGCGCCATTAAAGATATTTTTAACCGCTAGTGCTGAAGAGCGTGCGCGTCGACGCCATCTTCAGTTGCAGGAAGCGGGCATGGATGCTAGTCTTTCGAGTCTTTTGAAGGAGATTCAGGCACGCGATGCACGCGACACGCAGCGCAGCGTGGCACCTCTCAAGCCGGCAGATGATGCCATTACGCTTGATACCACGCGCCTGAGCATACCGGAAGTGGTTGAACGGCTGACGGAATTGCTTGCCCAGAAAGGGTTAGCATCCGACACCTGATTCTCCCTTGCGGCGTTTTTGGAAAGGTGTCACGACGTGGCAGGGCGGCAGTTCATATGATCGTTCATATCAGTGAGCCCGGTCAGGTCTAACCAGCGCTAACACCTCCAAAAGCAGAGTGACATTAGGCCCGTACTCGCTGGTGGTACGGAGAAGGCATTTATGCCTCAACAACGTTGATCACGTAGGAAAACCATGAGCGAAAGCTTTGCTGAACTGTTTGAACAGTCCCTTAACGACATTAACATGGAGCCAGGCGCTATCGTCGCGGCTCAAGTTGTCGACATCGATGGCGACTGGGTTACCGTCAATGCTGGTCTGAAATCTGAAGGCCAAATTCCGGCGGCACAATTCCGCGATGAAAATGGCGAGTTAAACATCGCTATCGGTGACGACGTTCACGTTGCACTGGAAGCCGTAGAAGATGGCTTCGGTGAAACGCGTCTGTCCCGTGAAAAAGCCAAGCGCGCAGAAGCTTGGAAGATTCTGGAAGCCGCCTTCGAGAAAGACGAAATCATCAAAGGCGTGATCAACGGTAAAGTCAAAGGCGGCTTCACTGTCGACGTCGACTCTATCCGTGCCTTCCTGCCGGGTTCTTTGGTCGACGTACGTCCGGTTCGCGATACTGCGCATTTGGAAAATAAAGAGCTGGACTTTAAAGTCATCAAGCTTGATCCGAAGCGCAATAACGTTGTTGTTTCTCGTCGTGCCGTTCTTGAAGCTGAAAACAGTGCCGAGCGCGAAGCGCTGTTGGCAACGCTTCAGGAAGGCCAGCAGATCAAAGGTATCGTTAAGAACCTGACAGACTACGGCGCGTTCGTAGATCTGGGTGGTGTTGACGGCCTACTGCATATCACCGATATGGCGTGGAAACGCATCAAGCATCCGTCTGAAATCGTTGCTGTTGGCGACGAGATCAACGTTAAAGTGCTTAAGTTTGACCGTGAGCGCAATCGCGTTTCACTGGGTCTGAAGCAATTGGGCGAAGATCCGTGGGTCAACATTAAACAGCGTTACCCGGAAGGCACCAAAGTACATGCTGTGGTCACTAATCTGACCGATTACGGCTGCTTTGCTGAGCTGGAAGAAGGCGTTGAAGGTCTGGTTCACGTTTCTGAAATGGATTGGACCAACAAAAACATCCATCCGTCTAAAGTTGTCCAAGTGGGCGACGATGTTGACGTGATGGTGCTGGATATCGACGAAGAGCGTCGTCGTATTTCTCTGGGTATCAAGCAGTGTACTGCTAACCCGTGGGAAACGTTCAACGCTGAATACAACAAGGGCGACCGTGTTTCAGGTACCATCAAGTCAATCACTGACTTTGGTATCTTTATCGGCCTTGAAGGCGGTATCGATGGTCTGGTTCACCTGTCCGACATTTCCTGGACAGAGACTGGTGAAGAAGCGGTTCGTAACTTCAAGAAAGGCGATGAAGCCGAAGCCGTTATTCTGTCTATCGATCCTGAGCGTGAGCGCATTTCTTTAGGTATCAAGCAAATGGATTCCGATCCTGTTGCTGAATACCTGTCTGTTAACGATAAGGGCAGCATTGTGACTGGCCGTATTGTTGAAGTAGACGCTAAAGAAGCACACGTTGAGCTGGCAACCGATGTTATTGCCATTCTCAAAGCCTCTGAAATCAGTGCTGACCGTGTTGAAGACGCGCGCAATGTACTGAATGAAGGCGACAGCGTTGAAGCACGTATCATCAATGTCGATCGCAAGAGCCGTCAGATCAATCTGTCGATCAAAGCGAAAGAGCAAGACGATACTCGTCAGAACCTGAAGAAACTGCGTGACCAGGAACCCGAAGCTGGTGGTCCGACCACTATCGGTGACCTGATCAAGCAGCAGATGGGCCAAGACTAAGCTATTTAGTCGTTGGTTCTAAGAAGCGCCGCCCTATGGGCGGCGTTTTTTTGTTTGTGAGTTTACTGTTCTCTAGTGATATTGTTTTATTAGATTGACGCTAATAAAAATATTTAAACGTTTATAAAACTACATTAAACGCTTAAAAAAATATTAGTAGTCGAATGAAAACCGGCTAGACTATTGTCAAAGTGTAGTTTTAACGTAATAATGAGCACGCATTCTGAACTAATGGATATTGTGTAGGTCGATTCAATATCTAGTAGATAAACCTGAAGTATAAGGACTCCCCCATGTCACTTTTAAATGAATATATTCAAAAAGAGCAGCAACTTAAGCAGCTTCAAGAAGACTTGCAACGTCTTGAAGGCGATCAGCGTTTAAAAAGCGAGTTGGAATTCAAAGCTAAGCTTGAAGCGCTGATGAACGAATTTGGTAAGCGTGCGGCAGATGTTATTGCACTGTTAGACCCCGCGAATGATCAGCGTGGTGCAAAAGCGGCTGCAGGTAATAATGCTAATCGCCGTAAGCGTCGTCTTAAAATTTACAAAAACCCCAAAACGGGTGAAGTAATTGAGACCCGTGGCGGTAACCACAAAGGATTGCGTAGCTGGAAAGATGAATACGGTGACGAAACTGTTGAGTCTTGGCTGGAAAGCATGGAAGACTAAATAGTAATGATCGGCATTTCTACTAAGAAATGCCGTTTTTGTTTTATCTCTGTTTAACGTTTTAAAAAAGATTTAAACCGTGCGAAGTCCAGCCGCTCATAGCGGTTAATAGACCCGCAAAATTCTTAATTCAGATTGGTGGCGTTGCTACTGCGTTTCTATGCCGCGACCAAAGCTGGTTTTACGTATTGAATGATTGCGTAAACTAGTTGAAATGCTCCGTCTGCATCAGATGATGGGCAACACGACCCGGTAAGCACCATAAGTATTTTCAAGGTATAATCCTATGGCGTTTCTCAGGCAAGACGGTATCGAATCGCTCCCTGGTGCATTTGCTTTGATTGATTAGCAGGTCGGTATGAAAGGGAGGGCTGCGCTGAGCCTCTGCAGCAAGCATTTGGCCTGCCAATGCAGATTGACCAGGTTTGCAAAAAAAGCGTCGCACAAGGCGCTTAATCAGATATTTTGCCGCACTTACCGTAGTCTTTTTGCCTTGATAGCCATCGCTAAATAATTGAGAGTCGTTTGATTGTAAACTACGCTCTTTATTGATGGAGCTGACGTTCAGCCGTAGGCGCTAGGTACGCTAGATGATCCTCAACATCGCTACTGTTGGGTGAGTTTTTACAGCTCGGATTTTTAGCTCGTACCAGCATGTTGAATATTGTTTAGCCGTGCATTTCTGTAGTTACATGCGTTGGCGATGTCGATTTTTTCAGTGCTATGAGCTTTTAATGATTATCTGACGAGCCATAACTGTTGGCGGGTCGGTTCACAATTGCCTATATATTCTTAAGCAAAGTGGTGGTGGGTATTTTCCCTTTCGTTGCTAGGTTATATCCATCTACCTGTAGCACTCTGCATCAACAGATCTGCATCAACAGATCTGCATTGATAGGGTTGCGTGTTATGGCGACTTGAGGGTTGCATTCCATCAAGCAAAAAGTAATTGTTGGATTAACTTTACGCAATTGAGTACAACTTGTGGAAAAATACCTGTCTAACAGGTGCTTCGACCATTTCAAGTAAGGTGTAAATGAAACATCAATGAAATATCACAAAGCTCCAAAACAGTTGGATGAACGTGACAAGCTGCGCAAGTTTCGTGAGTTGGATGATGCATTTGCGCAGGCATTACGTCAGTTGGAAGATCCCAATAGTGGCTTTGATATTCCAACAGGGCCCCCGGTACGCTCTTTGGCCGCGTTAGAAAAAGACGACGCAGATGAACAGCTACAGGTAAGAGATCGTTTGTTCGAGCAGCAGTTGAAAGCGTTAATGAGCGAATACGATCAATCAGACCGGGCATTAAATGAACTGATTTCAACCTTGTTGGAATATGATCTCTGGCCGCAAGATCAGGTACCGGATATTTCTACGCCTTAACCCTTATGTATGTCTGTTGATGGTTCAGCGTTAACCGTCAACAGGCCTTACTGCCGGTAGCGATAAATCCGTAAGCTAGGCAGGTATACATCGTGCTCAAGCTTCTCGTCACGTCTTTTAGCCCGTGTGCGCTCTAAGGGCGGCTGTACGGGAGGCGAGTTAACATGGGGCAGGCGCTGATCAGGGGCGGGAACAAACAGGGGCATGGCAATATTAAGAGCCCGTCGCGAGTGTCCATCAAGTAACGGTTCGGTAAAAAAGAGGTTGGCTCGCATTAAAGGCGCCTGCGCTTGTACTTGTGCCAATATCTCACTGCTGGGAAGGGCAGCCAACTTACGTAGCTGAATGCGTACGTGTGGTGCTTCTGTATCCAGCTGCATCAATTTTTGTTCTGCCTCCTGGACGCTCAGTCGCTTGATCGAGCGGCCGCTACTGTACCAGGCAAGCCGTATGCGCGAGACGGGCGCCTCAGCGATAGGCAGGTGTCGCCAGCACTGCTTAAGATGCAGCCTGGCAAAGCCACTGCGCCGCAGTACATTGTCCACGTGAGGGTGACGTTGCGGTAGGCGGTGTTTAATTTCTCCAAACGCTTTTGGAGAGAGTGCTTTTATTTTTTGAATTAACTCGCTAATCGCCGTTTTAGCATGATTAATTGCGCCTACTGTTTCGATCAGCGGTTCGTCAGCCGCAATCACCCCTACGTAATTACGTGTTTCCCGCCCGTCCTGGCCTTCCTGATGCCACATATCCAGCAGCGCGTGGCGCAGCCAGTCGGAATCAACGGTCGGCTGATGCAGGACCCACGTAGCCGGACGCTGCCGTTCGTAAAGGGCCAGAGCCGTCTCAATAGTGCCAACCAGATGGTCAAATCGATCATCAAGCTCATGCAATAAGCGATATGCGGTTACGTCGGGTTCCTGCATGGCCAATATTTACCTCACCTGATCAACTATCCGTTAAGAAAGAGGCGCATCTTTATCAGCTTGTGCCAACAGGGTGTCTAGATCAGCTTCGTCCATGGCCGATTCGCCTGCGATGCGGTGCGATTCTTCTGCCCACGCGCCAAAATCAATTAACTGACAGCGCTTGCTGCAAAACGGTCGATAGGTGCTTTCAGGTGACCAGGCAACCGCTTTGCCGCATTGTGGGCAGTTAACTTCAAGCGGGGCATCATTGGCGGAATGAGACATAACAAAAAAATCCTAAAATTAAAAAATTAAATCAGCCGTTACGGTAGGCTCTGTCCAAGCGCTCGACTTGTTCCATCAAGTGGGCATGGTTACCACTGTTATCAATCACGTCGTCGGCTTTCGCTAAGCGCTCTTCACGGGAAAGCTGAGCGGCAATAATTGCGTGAACCTGCTTAGCGCTTACCCCGTCGCGGGCGAGCGTGCGTGAAAGCTGCATGTCGATCGGTACATCCACCACGATTGAACGGGCAACCAAAGCATCTTGGCCAGATTCAAAAAGTAGCGGTGAGACGAGTAAAACGTAAGGCGAGTGACCAGATAAATGTGTCAGGTGTTCAATCAGGCGTTCTCTGATTCGAGGATGTGTTACCGCTTCAAGCCACTGGCGTTTGGATGGGTCTTCGAAAATCAGTGAGCGCAGCGTCGCTCTATCAAGCGTGCCATCTGTTTTGGCAACACGCTGACCAAAGTAATTGATGATTGCGCTTAGTGCAGGCTCGCCTGGCTCAACTATCTCCCGGGCGACATCGTCGGCATCGACCCAACCGATACCTAATGATTCAAATGCGCGTGCAACCGTTGACTTCCCTGAACCAATACCACCGGTTAAGCCAATAATCATAGCTGCCCTTCAATACGTTCTTTGAGGCTTTATTTTACGCGCTTTTAAGTGGAAAGTCGGTACCTTCCGATTGATATCCTGACCATAAAAAATGATTGATAGGCCAGGGAGTGGCGCGATGTTGAAATATTAGGGTGAAGAGAGATAGACGGCCATTAGATCGTTACCTACTAACAGGCATACCCATCCCGCAATTGCCAGGAAGGGGCCAAAGGGAAGCGGGGCGCCACGTAAGCGTGGAAAGCTTGCCTGCGCAAGAATGCCGACAATTGCCCCAAGGCCAGCTGAAAGCAGTAACAATAACGGTAAAAATGTCCATCCGAGCCAAGCGCCCAAAGCAGCCAGGAGCTTGAAATCTCCATAACCCATGCCTTCTTTGCCCGTAAGCAGCTTAAACGCCCAAAAAAAACTCCAAAGTATCAGGTAGCCCGCTATGGCGCCTACGACTGCATTAGTCAGTAAGAAGGGCTGAAAAACTAGTTGATATAGCAAGCCGGCCCAGAGTAGTGGCAGTGTCAGAATGTCGGGCAGAAGATACGTGCGAAAATCGATAACCGCGAGTGCTAGAAGCGTCATGCATGCGCCATAAATAAACAGGCTTGAAATGCTAAGTCCATGGAGTAACGTAACGGCCAAGGCAAGCAGGCCGCCCATCAGCTCAATAAGAGGATACTGCGGGCTGATAGTGGTTTGGCAGCTTGCACAACGTCCACGCCGTTTGATCCAGCCAATCAGAGGAAGGTTATCGTGCCAGGCAATGGGTTGTTCACAGCGCGGGCATAGCGAACCAGGCGTTGCCAGATTAAAGCGCGATGAGTGCTCAATAGGCAGCTCAAGTGCAGTGCGTGCTTCATGGCGCCAGTGATGCATTAGCATGACGGGAAGACGGGTAATCACCACATTTAAAAAACTGCCTAGGCAAAGCCCAAGTA
This sequence comes from Vreelandella zhanjiangensis DSM 21076, assembly GCF_000377665.1. Classification (GTDB taxonomy): domain Bacteria; phylum Pseudomonadota; class Gammaproteobacteria; order Pseudomonadales; family Halomonadaceae; genus Vreelandella; species Vreelandella zhanjiangensis. Next base: position 722,621 of record NZ_KB898646.1, read on the forward strand.
CAAAGACTGATACGCCAATACCTAATGCCGACGAACTCATAACGTTCCTTGATAGGTCTAAAGAATACTGCCCAGTTCAAATATCGGTAAATACATTGCAACAACGATACCTCCGACTAAAGCCCCAAGCACGATGATAATAAAAGGTTCCATTAAGGAAGTTAGCGCGTCGACATGGTTGTCGACCTGCTCTTCATAATAATCGGCTACGCGCAGAAGCATAGTGTCCAGCGCGCCAGCCTCTTCCCCAATACTTACCATCTGAATCGCTAAGGCGGGGAAGCAGTTGGTCATTCGCATTGAAAAATGCAGCTGTTGACCTGTAGCAACATCCATTTGTGCCTGGCGCACTGCTTGTTCATACACTTTATTACCTGTTGCGCCCGCAGCTGTTTCCAGTCCCTCCACTAATGGAATGCCAGAGGCGAAGGTTGTCGCCAGTGTGCGAGAAAAGCGAGCGACGGCGGCTTTATCGATGATGCTACCGATAATAGGCAAGCGTAAGAGTAAACGATGTAGGTGAAAGACAAGCGTTGGGGACCGCCGTGTTAACCATCTGAGTATGAGCACAGTGGCTAATAGTAGCCCTATCATAGGTAACCAGTACTCTTGAGCAACCATTGATAAATTAACGGTGAATTGGGTAACCGCCGGTAGTTCAGCGCCGAAACTTTGAAACATGCTTTCAAACTGGGGCACTACTTTAACCAGTAATAGCAGCGTAATAACGATACCTGTGAGCATCACGATAGCAGGGTACCAAAGGGCTTTTTTTACGCGGCCTTTGAGTGATTCTACCTTTTCTTTATAAAGCGCGTTGCGTTCGAGCATTTTAGCGAGGGTACCTGACTGCTCGCCTGCATCCACCATATTGATGAATAAGCGATCAAAGTGTTGCGGATGGCGTCGTAAGGAATCCGAAAAACTTGTTCCTGAGGCTACATCATTGGATAGCTTGTGAACCGTGGCAACCAGGGCAGGTTTTTTAAGACTTTCCGCGACTACTCGAAAAGCTTGCAGAAGCGGAATGCCTGCTTGAATCATGGTGGCCATTTGGCGTGAAAAAATCATGATGTCATAAGGTTTTATACGGCCATGGCTACGCAGGCTGCTTTGTTTATGGATACGCCGAACATTAATATTTTGTTTGGTTAGTGTAGCGATGACCTCCGCTTTGCTATAGGCAATGGTTTCTCCACTCAATAAGCGTGCTTGAGGTCCAAGGCCTGTCCACTTCCAGCGATACAGTCGAGGAGAATGCGCCTTACGTCTAGCGATATGTCGGGCCATGCGTTACTCCTTACTGATCCGATTGATTTCCTCAAGACTGGTAATGCCTTGGGTAACGTAATGGAAACCACTCTGACGAAGCCCTGGGTATCCTTCCTTTTTAGCTTGCTGATCAATATCAATAGCCGGTGCATTTTGCATAATAAGTTGCCGGACGGCTTCCGAGACGGGCACGACTTCATAAACGCCGATGCGCCCCTTATAGCCGTGTGTACATTTCTTACAGCCGACAGCGTGATAGAAGGTGGCGTGTTGAATATCAGCGTCCATAAGGCCTTCGCTGTATAACGCTTCGATAGGAATGTCAGCAGGTTCTTTACAGTGGTTACACAGTTTGCGGGCAAGGCGCTGAGCAATAATAAGGCTAACAGAACTTGCGATATTAAACGCTGAAACGCCCATGTTGGATAAGCGAGTTAGTGTCTGTGACGCAGAGTTAGTATGTAGCGTTGAAAGTACCAAGTGCCCCGTCTGTGCTGCTTTCACCGCTATTTCAGCGGTTTCCAAATCGCGTATTTCACCCACCATAACCACGTCAGGATCTTGGCGAAGAAAGGCACGCAACGCATGGGCAAAATCCAGGCCAATTTTAGGCAGAACATTGACCTGATTAATTCCCGGCACTTTGATTTCAACAGGATCTTCAGCAGTACAAATATTGCGTTCTACTTTATTAAGTAGCGTAATGCCCGTATACAGCGAGACCGTTTTACCGCTCCCCGTTGGACCGGTTACCAAAATCATGCCTTGCGGTTGCTTAAGCGCCTGTTCATACAGCGCTCGCTGATCGTCGGTAAAACCCAGCTGGTCAATTCCCAATTGCACGGCAGCAGGATCGAGTAAGCGAAGCACAATTTTCTCACCATACACCGTAGGGAGAGAATTGATGCGCAGCTCTAATGACCGAGCGTCTGACAGTGCCAGTTTAATGGCGCCGTCTTGAGGGAGGCGACGCTCGGAAATATCGAGGCGAGCCATAATTTTTAAGCGGGCGGCGATCTGATGGCGCATCGCTTTGGGTGGCTGGGCGACTTCAATAAGCACACCGTCAATACGAAATCGGATTCGAAAAAGTTGTTCATAGGGCTCGAAATGAATATCCGAGGCACCTCGATCAATAGCGTCCAGAAGCACTTTATTAACCAGTTCAACGACAGGACCGTCATCGACATTCAGTGTTGCATCATCAAGCGTAGCGCTTTCTTGAACGTCAATAGAAGAGGCGTGGCTCACCTCATCATTTGTGCTCTTTAACGCGGCGTAGCGATGATGGTTAAGGTAGCTATCTAGTACAGCTTCTAATTGGTCGAGGGGTGCGAGAATACCCTCAATAGTGATGACATCTAATGCAAATCTTAACTCGTCAAGTTGGCATAGCACGGATGGGCAAAAAACTGCCACGGTCAATTGTCGTTTCTGAAGTGCTAGAGGGAGCACTTTTAATGATTTTAACAGGCGAGAAGGAAATATAGAGGCTTCAGGAAGTGCCTGCAGCTGTACAGCGTCTAAATCGATAACCGGTAAACCGTATTCGTAAGCCGCTGCGGTAGCTGTAGTAATCGAGCCGACTAGCTTTTGTTCAACGACATATTGTAATAACGATATGTCCAATGCTTGGGACGCTATGCCTGCTTTTTCTGCCTGATCATAGCTTAAAAGCTTATTTTTGATTAAACGACTAGCCAGTCCTGAATTCATTGGCAGCTCAAGAAAGTGGTTTTATAAAACACTGATATTATTATGTTTATTGATTTTATGAAGTATAACTAATAACTATGTTCCTATGGTAGAACATCAAAAACAATAATTTTATTAAAAATAATGGTTAATTATTATTTGGTTTGCTTTATTGTTTGGGAGGTGTATTGGAAAGCCTATCAAAGCGCAGCGCCTGAGGTGAGAATTTTAGAGAAAAATTTTTTCTAAGAGATTCAAGGGGGTGAGATGAAAAAATATGCTAACAATATCAGCGGTGTAAGTTCTCAAAGTGGTTTTACTCTTATAGAGCTAATGGTCGTAATTGCCATTATTGGTGTTTTGATGGCGGTAGCGGTGCCTCAATATGGTAATTATCTTGATAGAGCTTCATTAACAGCCTGTGAAGGCGAGCTGGCTTCCTTTCGGAATATAATATTGACTGATTATGCCCTCTCGCAGACAGAAGAAATTGATGCTGACATTTATAATGATTTTGATTTTAATTCCTGTGTCATTGATGCATCGACAGTTAGCAAGGAAGATTTAGCTGCGGCTTTTATGAGCAGTGACCCAGCCCATGACATAGACGATATTAAGACGAATCGCGGCGATAGTGCTGGTAGTATTAACATTAAGGCTGGCAATATTGTGTCTGGAAATTCCTGATATCAGGTTGGTCATAACTTATGATTTTACTTGGATAGGCCTTTTTATTTCCACACTGTCTGCGTATTTCCTCTCTACACTGTAGGCTTCTGTGTCAGGCTGGGAGCTTACGATGAAACATGTTAACTATATGGTCCTATTGGGTGCTTTCGGCTTGCTCCTTGGTGTAAATACCGCATTTGCGCAGCCTGCCCATGCTCCAGCGCATGGAGCACGCGATAACAATGGCCACCATGAACAGCGACATCATAAAGATGCTCGCCCGTCACGTCATGAGCGTAACGATCAGTATGTTGATTTACCACGTGTGAATGAACGCGAACTGATACGTCTATTGCGTGAATTCCACGCACCGGCAACAGATTCATTGCCGCCGGGTATTCAGCGCCAACTTGAACGGGGCAAGCCTTTGCCTCCCGGTATCGCTAAGCGTTTTGATAGGTCAATCGCCACTCGATTACCCAGCTACCCCGGCTATGAGTGGGAATATGTCGGCAACGATGTTGTGTTGATCGAGGCAGCAACGCGGGTAGTGGTTGATATACTGGTTGACGCACTTCGTTAATATTCACGCCCTTACTGCGGGGCGTGACTTAAAAAGTCATAGTGTGTGACTATGCTCTGAAATTTTAGCCATGTGTTTAAAGGACAGAAGAGCATGCATACATTGGAAGAACGTTTGGCGCTAACGATTTCAATCGCTCAAGAAGCGGGGGAACTCATTCGTAAGGCTCGCGCAGAACAGTCGTTCTCGCAACGCTTAAAGGCTGATGAAGAACTGGTCACCGATGTTGACGTAGCGGTAGATCAGCTCATACGGCAACGCCTGAATAGCTCGTTCCCTGGCGAGGCGCTGCTAAGTGAAGAGTTGGCGCCTGAGCGTGCGCTAGATGCTAGCGTTACAAAGCTATGGGTCGTTGATCCCATCGATGGAACGGTCAATTTTGCCCAGGGTTTAAAGCATGTCGCCGTGTCTATTGGTTGGATGGAAGAGGGCGTTGGCAAAGTGGGAGTGGTGCATGCGCCTTTCTTGAATGAAACATTTAGCGCGGCAGAAGGGCTAGGTGCTTTTTGCAACCAGCAGCCTATCCAGGCTGGCAAGGTAAGTTTATTAGCTGAAACACTAGTGGGTACCGGTTTTCCTTATCAGAAAGAGGCGCGCCTAGCTTTGATGCCTCGATTGGGGGCTGTCTTGGCCAAGTGTCGTGACGTCCGACGTAACGGTGCCGCCGCACTTGATTTATGCGATGTCGCTTGTGGCCGTCTGGGTGCTTATTACGAAACGGTTTCGCCCTGGGATTTTGTCGCCGGCTGGGTGATTGCACGTGAGGCTGGCGCTACTGTTGGGCATCTCGTAGCAATTCCTGAAGGCGTGCCTGGCGATCTATACCCCAAGGAGTTGTTGGTAGCTGCACCAGGTGTATACCAGGCGATGGAACGGCTGCTGCTCGATGCCAGTCAGTGATAAGCTCTCAGTTGACAAAGGCAACACCTTGTCATGGCAAATACTTGAAAAGAAAGCGCAAAAAGAGCTTTTCATTTGCCTCGTAAAACGCTAGTATACGCACCGTCTTAAGGCAAATGCCAACGAGACATCGGAGTGTGGCGCAGCTTGGTAGCGCGTTGCAATGGGGTTGCAAAGGTCGCAGGTTCGAATCCTGTCACTCCGACCAATTAAGTAAAAAACGCCGCTTACGGGTTACACCGAGCGGCGTTTTTTTATGCCTTCAAAATCGCCTCAACTACACTGTCATTGTGCGTGGGCGTTATGCACTTCTACTCTTGCTGCTGCAAGAATAAAGCTGGCGCTAACCTCGCTGACGCTCAGCCGCGATACAATATACACCCGGGTACATAATATTTACCGTTTTGAGCACACAAGATGCGTCTGCGCTAATGCTCGACTAAATATGATGGGTAATGAGAATGCCGCATTGCTTAACCCCCGCTTAAAATGTAGCTGAATGGAGGAACACTATATGGACCGCATTTTTGCTTGGGATGATCGTCGTGGCCAGGTGGTTTACCGTATACCCGGCCATACTCATAAGAATGGACGTGAAGATAGCGATCTATCGCCCGTATGGCTGCCCATTGATGCATCTGAATTGCCGGAAGGGGTTAGCGTAGATGACCTGCGAAAAGTCACAGTAGAAGAGTAGAGGCGGGGGCTGTGAGTAAGCACTGATTACGCTACTAATGTGGCTCATCAGTGCTTGTCGCGGTTTATTCGGTCAATATGTCGATAACTTTAACTTCATAATCGTCGTCATGAACGGCAATTACTTTAAGAGTAACGTCTCGCGAAACCTGGTTATACTCATCGCGTGTATCTTTTAAACCATAATTTTCACATTCATCGCCAACCGAGAGGTCTCTGTCAAAATCCGTCTTTGGCAACATTAGAATGTCATCAATCATAATGGACATTGTCTTTCTCCTTGGTGTGCATTATTCCCTATTTTTGTGACCCTACAAGCAAGCTTTGGTTGCACCTATCCGCTAGGTCACGTTTATAAAAAATGCTGTTTTAATACTTATTAATAATTTTTTAAAAAAATAATTAAAAAACCGCCAGCGCCTTAAGCGGACGGTTTATGAATCTAAAGCCTAGCAAAGTACGGATTTACTCTGCCGCTTCATGATCCGCTAATGCCGCAGCAACGGCTTCTTCCCACTGGCCTTCCGTAATGCCCCAATGCTCCATTTCTGCTTGATCTGCGCTGCCCTCGGCTGCGGCGCGAAGCTTTTCAACGGAGCCACTTTCAAAGCAGTGCTTGGCGAATGCTTTTGTTTTGCCATCACGTAATTGATCAATCATTGTCATAACTTTTTCCTTTCCTTGGTAGAGATCGGGACATACATCAGCTAATCCACGGGCTTGTGATCAAAGATGCAAGCCTTAAAAAAACGCCTCTGTCTCGTATATGGACATCGTATAGTGTAGATCGTTTACTGTTTTTTGCTTATGTGCCTTAGGTTTAGGCGCTCAAGTGGCAAGTGATGCATCAATAATAATTTTAGTCGCAATGCCCGCTAGTAGCAGCATAATCAGATTATCGAACCAGCGATGAGGCAATCGCTTGCCCAGTTGGGCTCCCAAAGGCATGCCGATAAGAATAATCGTCAAAGCGATCACGCTGTACAGGGAAAGTTGCGGTGTCAATATGCCAGCACTGAGCAATGCGGGGATTTGTACGCAGGTTATTGAGACAAAAAAGACTGAAATAGAGCCGATAAATACGGGCCTTTCCAGCTGCATTGCATTAAGAAACGTGATGGAGGCGGGAGCCGACATGCCCGCTGCGCCTTGAAGCACGCCACCCAATAAGCCTACCGGAATGACAATGCGTGTGGCCGTCGCATACGGCAAGGCCAAGCGTCGTCTTGTCAGCTTAATAATTAAGTACAAGATGATAGCGCCCGCGACGCCTAACGAGAGTATTTCGGGGGAAAGGGCTACTAGCCCCCAAGTGCCCAAAATAATTCCTAAAGCACCAGCCACTGAAAAAGCTGCCAGAAAGCGAAGAGGTAACAAATGCCGCCGGTACTGCCATACCTGAAGCATATTGCTAAATAAATTAGGTGCGACCAGCACCGCTATAGCGAGCTTGACGTCATAAAGCATTGTCAGCACCGGGACTACCAGTACCGGTACGCCAGAACCAATAGCGCCTTTTACAATACCAGCGGCAAAAAGAGTAAGCAGAGCGATTAACAAGGTTTTGTCCTGGCTTCTAAGCATTACAGCCGTTCTCACGGCTGTAATGCTTAAGGATTATCGCAATAGTGCATTATTTGAGAACGTATTATTTAAGAACGTAGCAAGGTGTATAGGGCTGACCATCCAGCTTCATGCGGCCTTGAGCGACAAACGAGGTAAGTAGCTCATCCAGGCGCTGCATTAGGGCTGGTTCTGCTGTGAGTACAAAGGGGCCATGCGCTTCAATGGCGCGTATTCCCTGCTCTTTAACGTTACCCGCCACGATACCCGAGAACGCCCGACGCAGATTCGCGGCAAGTTCGTGCTTGGGTTGCTGACGGTGCAGAGCAAGCCCAAGCATGGCTTCGTGGGTGGGCTCGAACGTTGCCTGAAAGTCTTGGGCGATGGTCAAACGCCAGTTATAGTAAAAGGCATCCTGCTGGTTACGACGAAATTCCTTGATAGTGTCGATGCCCTGGCGCATTGCTCGGGCTACCGCCACTGGGTCACCGGTAATGATCGTATAATAGCGACGAATGTCCTCGCCCAAGGTATAAACCAGAAACTCATCTATTTTCTGGAAATACGCCGCTGAGTCCGCAGGTCCTGTAAAAATAAGCGGGTAGGGGATCTCGCTGTTATTCGGATGCAGAAGTATGCCGAGTAGATAGAGAATTTCTTCGGCCGTACCCACGCCACCGGGGAAAACGATAATGCCGTGCCCCAGGCGAACAAACGCTTCTAAACGTTTTTCAATGTCGGGCATTACCACCAGCTCATTGACAATGGGGTTCGGCGCTTCGGCGGCAATAATGCCCGGCTCCGAAATTCCTAGATAGCGGCCATCCTTGCGTCTCTGTTTGGCATGGGCAACGTTCGCACCTTTCATGGGCCCTTTCATGGCGCCAGGGCCACAGCCGGTACAAATATCTAAATCGCGTAGCCCTAGGTGATAGCCCACATCTTTTGAGTACTCGTACTCTTCACGAGAAATAGAGTGACCACCCCAGCAAACTACCAGGCTGGGGTCGCGGCCCGGCTTTAAAGTGCCTGCCTTGCGTAAGATATGAAAAACCGCGTTAGTCGTACCTTCTGCAGTGCTAAGGTCAAACCGATTATGGTGCTGAATTTCATTATAGACGTAGACAATATCGCGAATGATAGAGGAGAGATGTTCGCGAATACCGCGGATCATCTGACCATCGACAAAGGCTTCTGCCGGGGCATTGGTCAGCTTTAAGCGAATCCCGCGATCCTGCTGCAGCACTTCTATATCGAAATCCTTGTAAGCCTCAAGAATGGCGACACTATCATCGGTAGGCTGGCCACAATTTAATACCGCAAGCGCACAGCGCCGCAGTAAGTCGTGTAAACCATTTTGCGACGTATTCTGAAGGCGATTGACCTCCTGCTGAGACAATACTTCCAAGCTCCCTTCGGGAGAAATAATGCTAGAGATAGTGGCGCGAGGTGTTATAGGTAAGGTCATTAGTGCATCGTTTCCTGGTCATTTTTCATCTTATCGCATACTACCACGCTATAGCAGAGGGTACAGCGCCACCAGCGTTAACCCTTACTGTGCTACCCTATGCGCAAAATGCGCGCACATGGTGGCTAAAGAAGATGGCGTTTTATTATGTTTAATGCCCTGTATTTTCGGACATTTATTACCCTGGTAGAGACCGGTAGTTTTACCCGAACGGCACACCGCCTGGAAATGACGCAGCCGGGGGTCAGTCAACACGTTCGTAAATTGGAAACGTATCTCGATAAGACGCTGCTGGAACGCAAAGGACGCAGTTTCACGTTAACCGAGTCAGGGCGTCGCGCTTACGATTATGCCTTAAAGTTATTTGCCGAACATGAGCAGTTTCGCCACGGTTTAGATGATGACTCTCTGGATAGCGGCGACTGCCGGATTGCTTCGCCGGGCAGTGTCGGGCTCATGTTTTATCCGTATATTTTAGGGCAGCAGCAAATGCACCCTAATTTAACCGTCAACTATAGCTTTGCCTTTAATCACGAGATTGTGAATGACCTGCTGGAAGGGCGCTACGATATTGGAATTGTCACCGAAGCGGTTAACAATCCTGAGCTTACCTGTACTCTCTGGCATAAAGAGCCTTTATGCCTGGTAGTGCCAGCGGATTTTGCTGGAAATACGCTGTCCGATCTCATGGGGATTGGTTTTCTGAACTATTACGACGGCATTAACCACGCTAATGCGTTGCTGAGAGCTAACTATCCGGATGAGTTTCGATCAATGACGCATTTTCGCCATCAAGGATTCACCAATGAGGTGAGTATGGTGCTGGACGCTGTTGCACGAGGCCTGGGTTTCACGGTGGTATCACTATTGGTGCTTGAAACCTCACCCTGGCAACGTCAGGTAAAGGCGCTGACATTGCCCAATGCGGTTAATGAAGAGCTGTATCTGCTGCGTCGCCGTGACTCTGTGCTGCCTAAACGCTATGAAAAGCTGTTAGACGGCTTTTATAGGCAGCGTATTCAAGAAAGAACGCCTTTGATATCCGAATAAAGCGATCAAAGGCGTTCATTAGCTGCTTACTGGCTTGCCGTAATCTTAGCGGCGATATTCATCGATACTGGGGCAAGAGCAGATAAGCTGGCGATCCCCAAATACATTGTCCACGCGGTTGACCGTTGGCCAGTACTTGGCTCCCATCACCGCCTCTGTCGGAAACGCACCCAGCTGGCGGTCGTAAGGCCGCTCCCACTGGCTGTCCATAATGTCTGCCTGGGTATGCGGAGCATTAACCAACGGGTTGTTCTCCAGCGTCCACTCGCCATTTTCGACACGTTTTATTTCTTCACGAATGGCAATCATGGCATCGCAGAACCGGTCGATTTCGTAAAGGGACTCGGATTCCGTGGGCTCGATCATCAAGGTGCCCGGCACCGGGAATGACATGGTAGGTGCGTGGAAGCCATAGTCCATCAAACGTTTGGCGATATCTTCCTCGCTAATGCCTGACGTAGCCTTAAGCGGGCGAATATCGATGATGCATTCGTGGGCAACGTGTCCGTTGGCTCCACGGTAGAGAATGGGGTAGGACTCCTCCAGGCGCTTGGCGATGTAGTTGGCATTGAGGATGGCTAACTGCGTGGCTTCACGCAGGCCCCGCGCGCCCATCATCTTGATGTAGGCCCACGAGATAGGCAGGATTGACGCGCTGCCAAATGCCGCCCCTGAAACGGCGCCGCTATCAGCGTTAACCCCGTTAATAGGGGTAACCACGTGATTGGAAACATAAGGCGCCAAGTGGGCTTTAACGCCGATGGGCCCCATGCCCGGGCCGCCGCCGCCATGAGGAATGCAAAAGGTTTTATGCAGGTTAAGGTGCGATACGTCGCCTCCGAAATCGCCGGGGCGCGTCAACCCCACCTGGGCATTCATATTGGCACCATCTACATACACCTGAGCGCCGTGCTGGTGTACTACTTCACATACCTTACGCACGTGAGACTCAAAGACGCCGTGAGTAGAGGGGTAGGTGATCATGATCGCCGAAAGCTGGTCGCTGTACTGCGCAGCTTTAGCGGTTAAGTCGTCAATATCAATATTGCCGTTTTGGTCGCACTCAACCACCACGACGTCCATGCCAACCATGGCCGCAGTTGCCGGGTTGGTGCCATGGGCAGAACTTGGGATCAAGCACACAGTCCGGTGTGCTTCACCCTGGGCATCCTGATAGCGACGAATGGCCAGCAAACCCGCATATTCACCCTGAGCACCTGAGTTAGGCTGCATCGAGATATGATCGTAACCGGTGATTTCCACCAGGAACGCAGCAAGTTCATCAATCATCTGATGATAGCCTGCTACCTGGTCGCGAGGCGCGAACGGATGCAGGTGGGCAAACGCAGGCCAGGAAACCGGAATCATTTCACTGGTAGCGTTTAGCTTCATAGTGCAGGAGCCTAACGGAATCATTGCATGAGCAAGCGACAGGTCCTTATTCTCCAGCCGCTTCAGGTAGCGCAACATTTCCGTTTCGCTGCGGTAGCGATTAAACGTGGGGTGGCTCAGGAAATCGCTTTCACGCTGGCAAGCTTCTGGGATGCCTGTTGCGCCTTTGGCAATCGCCTGCTCGTCAAGAGCTGCCACGGAAAGCCCATGCTCGTTGCCCAGCAGCACGTCAAACAGCGTAGCGACATCTTGTGCAGTCGTTGTCTCATCCAGGCTGATGCCCACATCGCCATTGGCGAAATAGTGTAGGTTGATATCGTGGGTCATGGCGCGGCCATGAATTTTACCCGCATCTACCTGCGCTAAGCGCAGCGTATCAAACCAGCTGTCATGCGCTAAGGTGACACCCGCTTGGGTTAAACCTTCGGCTAATAACGTGGTTAAGCGGTGGACGCGTCCGGCGATTTTGCGTAGCCCTTCAGCGCCATGGTAGGTCGCGTAAAAACCTGCGATATTGGCTAAAAGCGCCTGGGCCGTGCAGATGTTTGAAGTGGCCTTTTCACGACGAATATGCTGTTCGCGAGTTTGCATGGCCATGCGCAGCGCCGTGTTGCCCCGGCTATCTTTTGAAACGCCGATAATCCGCCCGGGGATTGAACGTTTGAGCTTGTCAGAGGTAGCAAAGAAAGCAGCGTGTGGGCCACCAAAGCCCATGGGCACACCGAAACGCTGCGAGTTGCCAACCACAATGTCGGCACCTAAAGCGCCGGGCTCTTTGAGAAGCACCAGGCTGAGTAGGTCAGAGGCAACGCAGGTCATGATGTTACGTTCAGCGGCCGCTTTTAACAGGGGCGCTAGATCGCGCACATCACCGCTTGCCGATGGGTATTGGAGCAGCGCACCAAATACATCGTGGTCGGCCAGTGTATCTACCGGGCCTGACACCAGCTCAAACCCGAAAAATGTGGCGCGGGTTTTTACCACGTCCAAGGTTTGCGGGAAGATGTCGTCAGCAACGAAAAAGACGTTTGATTTGCTCTTTTTATTTGCCCGTTTGCATAGCGCCATCGCTTCGGCTGCCGCTGTGGCCTCATCCAGCAAGGAGGCGTTAGCCAGCTCCATACCGGTCAAGTCCATAACGACCTGCTGGAAATTAAGCAGTCCTTCCAGGCGACCCTGAGAGATTTCCGGTTGATAAGGCGTGTAAGCGGTATACCAACCTGGGTTTTCCAGCACGTTACGCTGAATAACCGCCGGCATATAGGTGCCGTAATAGCCCTGGCCAATATAGCTCTTGGCTACACGGTTTTGACGGGCCAGCTGGCTTAGGTATTCCAGTGCTTCTGATTCACTGCTGGGGTCATCCAGATTGAGTTCGCGGCCAAGGCGTATGTCGCTGGGCACGGTTTGCTCAATCAGGTCTTCCATGCGCTGCATATTGAGCACGTTCAACATGGTATCTACGTCGGCGGCGTTAGGGCCATTATGACGTTTGATAAAAGCATCGTGGTCGGCCAGTTCGGCCAAGCGGCGTGTTTCAAAAGGCATGAGAAGATTCCGAGCGTGAAAGAGAAGCTTTGCAGGGGTGTTAAATACAAAGCCTGCCAATTAGGCAGGCTCAGCAAACATAATTAATCGTCAGCGCTTATAGTGGCTTGATAGGCATCTGCATCAAGCAAACCATCCAGGTTTTGGTCGGTCAGGCGGACTTTCATCATCCAGCCGCCTTCATAGGGCGCATCATTAACCGTTTCAGGTGAGTCTTCGAGCGCTTCGTTGACCTCAATGACTTCACCGTTAACCGGCGAGTAGAGATCCGAGGCCGCTTTAACCGATTCGATAACGCCGAATTCTTTACCCTGGCTAAGGGTTTGGCCTACTTCGGGCAGTTCAACAAATACCACATCGCCAAGTGCCTCTTGGGCATGGTCAGTAATACCAATACTGACCGTACCATCTTGATGATCGAGTACCCATTCATGACTTTTGGCGTAACGGAGATTAGCAGGAAGGTTGCTCATGATGATTCCCTTTATGAAACAATTGTCTGGACTGGTGAATACTAGCGCTTGTCGGTCGTCTTGGCGACTGTGAGCCTTCCAGGCAATAAGCGAATTTTTAAGCATGTTAACGTGTTTCTCATCGGAAACAAATTTCTTAAATGCGCCATTGAGGCTAGGAGAGCGCATTTTTTAGCTGCTCATCTGGCTAATAGGCGATGAGGTCTCTTACGCATCTGTCATGTATAAGCAGCATAGGCATGGAAGACCCCTTATAAAATGGTGTAAAACAGTCAGGTTAGGCAGCTAAGGGCTTTGGCTGTTTCGCCCGTGGCTGCGGCAACCCTCAATAGATCTTAAGTATGTGAAGCATCGCTTTCATGCGTTATACCCATGAAAGGGGTTATTCGTGACAGCGCTAGATTTGCTAGACAAAATAAAAGCGAATGTCGATGATTCGACCGCCAAACACTTATAAAACAAGCGAATTAACAGGGTAAGGAGAAACATGTGGAAACTTTGAATAGCCTTTTCGGGGCGATCAATGGGGTGGTTTGGGGCCCATTGATGTTGATCTTACTGTTAGGTGTGGGTATCTATCTGCAAATTGGTCTAAAGTTCTTGCCCATTCGAAAGCTGGGTATGGGCTTCAGTCTGCTTTGGAAGGGGCGTGATGCTAAATCGACCCAGAAAGGCGTGCCTGATAAAGCCGGTCAAGACGGTGAGATTTCGCCTTTTAACGCATTAATGACGGCGCTATCAGCTACGATTGGCACAGGTAACATCGCGGGTGTAGCCACTGCTATCGCCCTAGGTGGCCCTGGCGCCGTATTTTGGATGTGGATTACCGCGCTTGTCGGCATGGCAACCAAGTTTGCTGAAGCGGTACTGGCCGTACGTTACCGGGAAACCGATAGTACCGGCTATCACGTGGGCGGCCCCATGTTCTATATCAAAAATGGCCTGGGAAAAAAATGGCTGTGGCTCGGCGGTCTGTTCGCGTTTTTCGGGGCGGTAGCCGCTTTCGGGATTGGCAATACCGTGCAGTCCAACTCGGTGGCGGATGCCATGGATGCCACGTTTGGTATTCCACACTGGCTGACCGGTGTGGTTATCATGGTGCTAGCCGGGGCCGTTATTCTTGGCGGGATCAAGCGTATTGCTAAGGTAGCCGGTAAGCTGGTGCCCATCATGGGCATTGCATATGTGATTGCCGGGATACTGGTACTGATCGTCAATGCGAGCCAAATCGGTGAAGCGTTCAGCCTGATTTTCTATTATGCCTTTAACCCGATCGCGGCAGCCGGCGGTTTTGCAGGCGCTGCGGTGATGGCCGCTATTCGATTTGGTGTCGCGCGGGGAATTTTCTCCAATGAGGCAGGCTTAGGTAGCGCGCCCATTGCCCATGCGGCCGCCAATACTAAAAACCCTGTGCGCCAGGGTCTTATTGCAATGCTTGGAACGTTCATTGATACCATTATCGTGTGTACGATTACCGCGCTGGTTATCTTGACCTCAACGGTATGGCAAACGGGCGAAGAAGGGGCCTCGCTGACCGCGCTCTCGTTTGACCAGGCGCTTCCCGGCTTTGGTAACCAGATTGTGGCCATTGCCTTGGCTATCTTCGCATTCACGACGATTCTAGGCTGGTCGTTTTATGGCGAGAAGTGTTTCCAATTCTTGTTTGGAACACGCTCGATCATGCTGTATCGCGTCCTGTTTGTACTGGCCATTCCGCTGGGTGCCATCGCGCAGTTGGGCTTTATATGGTTAATGGCGGATACCTTCAACGCCATGATGGCGATTCCCAACTTGATTGCGTTGGCGCTGCTGTCGCCCGTGGTATTCAAGCTGACTAAAGACTACTTTGCCGGTAAAGAGATTTTAGCAGGCGAAGAACTGGATCATGACAAATAAGCCGCGTCTGATATTTGCTCGGCTAGTGCTTACGCAGTAACTGAATCGGGAAGCTATAGCCATGGCTTCCCGTTTCTCGCTTTAACCAAGGAAATTTCATGACTGATCAAAAGCATACGCCACTTCATGCATTGCACCTTAAATTAGGCGCCAAGATGGTGCCTTTTGCCGGGTATGCCATGCCTGTGCAGTACCCGCTGGGTGTTAAAAAAGAGCACGAGCATACGCGCCAGCAGTGTGGATTGTTTGACGTATCGCATATGGGCCAGATTTTGGTGTCAGGACCTGATGTGGCAAGCGCTCTCGAAACGCTTATTCCGGCAGACCTGGTAGGCCTACAAGAAGGCCAGCAGCGCTACGGATTATTTACCAGCACGGACGGCGGGATTATTGATGATTTGATGGCAGTTAACGCTGGTGATCATTTTTATCTGGTAGTTAACGCCGCGTGTAAAGACCAGGATTTAGCACATTTACGTACAAATCTGGGCACCACTCACAAGATTGAGCCGTTAGACCGTGGATTACTGGCGTTGCAAGGACCGCAGGCACACGTCGTTATGCAACGACTCTGCCCAGAAGCGTGCGAGCTGGTGTTTATGCAGCATCAGCGCTTTACCATTGACGGGCACGAGGTTTGGGTGAGCCGCAGTGGCTATACCGGCGAAGACGGGTTTGAGATTTCCATCGCAGCAGATGCTTGTGAAGCATTTGCCGAGCGGTTGCTGGCTGAGCCGGAAGTTGAGGCCATTGGCCTGGGCGCCCGCGATTCGTTGCGTCTGGAAGCCGGGCTGTGTCTTTACGGGCATGATATGGATACTACAACGACGCCTGTGGAAGCCGGGTTGATATGGGCCATTGGCAAGCCTCGTCGTCATGGCGGTGAGCGCCCAGCGGGGTTCCCAGGGGCTGACCTGATTCTTCATCAAGTCGATGCTAAAGATCACTCACGTAAGCGCGTTGGGCTACAGGCCGAAGGCCGGGCACCTATTCGTGAAGGCGCAATACTGCTGGATGCAGCAGGTAATGAAATTGGTGTGGTCACGTCGGGTACATTTGGCCCAAGCGTTGGGATGCCGGTAGCCATGGGCTATGTCAGCCGCGAGTGGGAAAGCCCGGGAAGTAACGTATTTGCGGAAGTTCGTGATAAACAGCTGCCTGTAACCGTGACGCTCATGCCATTTATCAAGCCCGGCTACTTTCGCGGTTAAGCCAGTCTATCGCGGTTCCGTCAATCTATCACGGTTACGCCAATCTATCACGGTTACGCCAATCTATCGTAGCTAACTAAGCCTTACATGGTTAAAAGCGCAAAAGTTTAAGCCAAAAAAAGCCCCGGAATATTTCTGGGGCTTTTCAAGGTTTGCTTGAGTCTCAAACGCCTAACGCAGTACCTGGCGTGGGTCGATAGGCTTACCACCCTGGCGTAGGTCAAACAGCAGATCGTAGCGCTGGCTGTCGTTGCTCTTACCTATTTCGCAAAGCTCATCACCCGCTTTAACCTGCTGGCCTACGGAGACCAGCGTGCGCGAGCAAAGCGCATACACTGTCTGTAGGTTATCCGCATGATGCACGATAACGACTTCACCTAGCTGGCGCATGCCATCGGCAAAGCGTACCTCGCCGGGAGCGACCGACTTTGCACGAGCGCCTGCCTGGGTGGCGAGTAACATTGGTTGCAATGTTCCTCGGCTATCCGTGCCAAAGCGTCGAACCACGCGATAGTCTTCAAGCGGCCAGGGCCAGCGGCGCGCGGAGGCAGGCAATGAAGTAGCCGCCGGTGGGGGCGTTGGGCTTGAGCTTGAAGAAGCTGAGCTGCTGGCTGGTGTACTACGTGGTGCACTGCCGCTAAGCGGTACGCTTACGATTTGGCCCACTCTCAAGGCGGTAGGCGACGTGCCTGCATTGGCACTCTGGATGCGTCCACTAGTCGTGCCAAAGTGGCGGGCGATGCTTGAGTAGGTATCACCGGCGCGAATCTGATAGCGATAAGGGCCGCCTGAGGGAGCACGTTCTTGTTGCGTAGGTATCAGCAAACGCTGCCCAACGGCCAAGCGCCGGGTATTTACCCCCGGATTGAAGCGCTCAAGGCGTTCAAGAGGCACATTGGCGCGGTTAGCCAGTTTTCCAAGGGTATCCCCACGCTGGACTTCCACCCAGTTACCATTGAGTTGGCTGGTGCTATCAGTCGGTATGGCGGTGCGCTGGCTTGAGGAGGGGGAGCCCGCACACCCTGTCAGCAGACTAATCAGTAAACAGGTGCAAAGCCAGCCAGCTAGGCGTGATCGGTTTGGCTGTCCAACAGGGCATCTTTTTCCATCCAAAGTGAATTGATCCATGCGTGGAAGCGTTCCTTGTGCTGCTTTTCTTCGTGGTAATTGGATTCGTGCATCCATTGGGGAATGGCTAATGGGCGTGCGTTTAGCGTGATGGGCGCTTCCTGGCCACATAAAAATCCCCAAAAGGTCGGCGACGGGTTAGCGTAACTGATCGTTACGTCAAGGATACCATTCAATCGATCGCCAAGCAGGCTAAGCACCTGTGCAACCCCGCCCGCTTTAGGGCGTAATAAGTGCTGATAGGGGCTTTGCTGCACATCGCGCTTAACCGCTGTAAATCGGGTGCCCTCAATAAAATTAATAATGGTAATGGGAGCATGGCGCGCTTGCCGACACATTTGCTCTGTAGAGTGCCGATCGATGGTGACCAGCTTAGGCTGTTTGGTAATCTGTTCCCGGCTGTAGCGGCGCATAAAGGGGAATTCAAGCGCCCAAAAGGCAAGCCCCACGATGGGGATCCAGATTAACTGCCGCTTGAGGAAAAAACGCGGCATCGGAATACGCCGATGCAACGCCATCATCAAGATAAAGATATCGGTCCAGCTGCGATGATTGGAGATAACCAGCCACCACTGCTGAGGAGACAAATTATCGGGGACCGAAAAATTTACCTGGGGCTTCAGCCAGTGCTTCATCCACCACAAGTTAACCCCTATCCAGTTGAGCGCTACCGCGCACAGGCCTTTCAGTATCCAGTTCCTATAGCGTCTAACGGGAATAATAACCTTTAAAAAGGTCAGTAAAATAAGCGGTACGCCCCAGAAAAGGGTGTTAAGCGTGAGCAGCAAAATGCTGACGAGACCCTTGAAAATTGCCATACCTGTCCTTCACCCAAACTAATAAATGGCTTTAATGCTAATGGATCAAACTCATACTGCCCAGCACAACCTGTTCTTTCCCGTACTTAAAACGCCTTTCTGTCTCAAGGAAGGCAGGGCGCTTGTACCGTTTCAATCAGTACGGTTTGTAGCGCTTGGGCTGCCACGGATAGTTCTTGATGCGTGATAATTCCCACTTGGCACGAAATACTGGGGGCGGTTAGTGGTACACAGTGCGCGCCAAGTTCATGCATTTGACGAATACACATTGATGGCACTGCGCTAACTCCCAGCCCGTCGGCCACCATGCGTCCTACGGTTGAAAGCTGATGGCTTTCAAAGGCTACGGTTAAGTCAATATGCTGTTGGTTGAGTGCCTGCTCTAACAAGCGGCGTACCATGGAGGGCCGCTGGAGGGTAATAAAGTCATTGTTTAAAAGCTCCGCCCACGTCAGAGAACGTTTGCTTATGAGTGGAGAGCTGGGGGGAAGCACGGCAACGAAATGATCATCAAAAAGCGGTGTGAAGGTCAGGCGATCCGCCCCTTCAGAGGAGAAGATAATGCCCATTTCAACCTGACGGGAGCGTACCATCTCCGTCACTTCTTCGTTGATAACATCATGCACCGTGATATTGATTTTGGGGTATAGATGACGAAACTTTACCATTGCAGCGGGCAATAGATTACAAGCAAATGAGGGCATGGCGGCTACGCTAAGCCTGCCAAGCTGAAGCGTAAACCGCTGGCGCAGGCGTTCTTCGGTATTATCCCATTGGGCGAGCAGATGCTTGGCCAGCGGTAGTAGGGACTCTCCTTCCGGCGTTAAGCGTACGCTTCGCGTGCTGCGGATAAGTAATTTGCCACCTAATGAGGCTTCCAGCCCTTTAATGGCTAAGCTTAAGGCTGGCTGAGAAAGATGCAGGCGTTCACAGGCCTGTGTAAAGCTAAGGGTTTGGGCGACCACCAGAAATGCCCGTAGCTGCTTTACCGTCATACGATTCTCTTTTATAAGTTTTTAAAATTAATTGATAAGAAAAACAAACTTAACAAATATATTAACAGAGACAACACTGAGATTATCGACAAGCGCATTTTACGAACCACCGACAATAATGTGAGGCCGAACAATGGCAGGATTTGATAAGCGTGTAGGTTCCTACGCAGAAGCGATGGAAGGTATTGAAGATGGTATGACCGTATTGGCGGGTGGTTTTGGGCTATGCGGGATTCCGGAAAACCTGATTGCAGAAATTAAGCGCCGAGGAGTCAAAAATCTCACGGTCGCCTCTAACAACTGCGGCGTCGACGGGTTTGGTTTGGGCGTACTGCTGGAAGATCGCCAGATCAGTAAAATATTTGCCTCTTATGTGGGAGAAAACGCGCTCTTTGAGCAGCAGATGCTCAATGACGAAATAGAGGTTATTTTGACTCCGCAGGGTACGCTTGCTGAGAAAATGCGTGCAGGGGGAGCCGGTATTCCGGCTTTTTATACCGCGACGGGCTATGGCACGCCGATTGGTGAAGGCAAGGAAGTACGCGAATTCAACGGGCGCCATTACATTCTGGAAGAAGCGCTGGTGGGTGATTTCGCGATCGTGAAAGGTTGGAAAGCGGACCGCTATGGCAATGTGGTTTACCGTCATACCGCGCAAAACTTTAATCCATTGGCGGCAACTGCGGGGAAAATTACCGTGGTTGAAGTTGAAGAAATTGTAGAGCCAGGTGAGCTTGAGCCTAGTCAGATTCACACGCCGGGAATTTATGTGGATCGAATCATTCAAGGCACGTTCGAGAAGCGCATCGAGAAACGCACGCTGCATAGCTAATCCATTGATGCACAGCGGCTCACTCTATTTTTTTAACGTCCAATAATGAGGTTGCTACCATGGCTTTAACACGAGAACAAATGGCACAGCGTGTCGCGCGCGAGCTTGAAGACGGTTTCTACGTCAATCTGGGTATTGGTATTCCTACCCTGGTAGCCAATTACATTCCTGAAGGAGTAGACGTCATGCTCCAGTCGGAAAACGGCCTATTGGGTATGGGGCGCTTCCCGACCGAGGAAGAGCTCGATGCCGATATGATTAATGCGGGCAAGCAAACCGTAACGGCTCGGCCTGGGGCTGCCATTTTCTCCTCCGCTGAGTCATTTGCCATGATTCGTGGCGGGCACGTTGATTTAACCGTGCTTGGCGCTTTTGAAGTAGATCAGGAAGGCAATATTGCCTCATGGATGGTGCCTGGAAAGCTGATCAAAGGCATGGGCGGCGCCATGGACTTAGTGGCTGGCGCTGAAAATATTATTTGCACCATGACCCACGCGTCCAAACATGGCGAATCCAAGCTACTTGAAAAGTGCACGCTGCCGCTTACTGGCGCCGGGTGCATTAACCGCGTTCTCACCGATTTGGCCTACCTGGAAATTAAGGATGGTGCGTTTGTCCTTAAAGAGCGTGCCCCTGGGGTGAGTGTCGAGGAAATTATCGAGAAGACTGCCGGTAAGCTGGTAGTGCCAGACCACGTGCCGGAAATGACGTTTGCTGATTAAACGCTAGTTTCAAACCTAGGCGGCCTTGAATGGCCGCCTAGGCAATCTCGCAGCGCGCATGGGCTGGTATCAAGAGCTGCGCAACCCGTTCCTGGCCTGCCTCGATATGCTTTTCAGTTAGCGCTAACCCTCCCAAACATAGGCGGTACTCATCGCCTTCACTAAACGTTACCTTTTGCGGCATAGTGGGGTAATAGTAGTGCTCGATCAGCGATGAGAGTGAGAAAACCCCGTTATGAGACTCTTTCAAGCGGGGCATGCCCGATGAAGCTAATTGGCTATTGAGCGTGGCTAAAGAGCTGCCTAGCGTTGCGCAATCGAACCCTGCATGGTGCAAGCGAGGCCCCATGACGGCTATCCAGGCGGCCAGCGGATTGGCCTGTTGAAGCTCTTGGTAAAGCAGCCAGGAAGGCATGGGCCACGGGCGCCCACGGCAGAGTAAATTATGCCCTATGCAATCCTGAGGATGAGATTGATTAATAAGGGCTCCCAGCGCTTCACGCGGCGATTTGGGCAACGTGGCCAGCTGCAGTTCGGATAAGATAAGCCAGCTGCCGTTATCACTGGGAGCGAGAAGGTGAATCAGCAGGCCTTTATCTGCCATGGCATAGTGGTCGACATGGCGGTAGCCCATATGCGCAAGCCGGCTATTCAGGGCGGAGGCAGCAAAAGCGCCATAGTTAAGCGTGACGAGCGTTAAATACTCTGGTGTAGAAGACAGCGGCCAGAGCCTCAAGGCACCAATATCAGGATGCATGTGGATGTAATCAAGCCACAGCTGTTGTATGAATTCATCACGCTGCATGATGCTGTCCTCGCCGCCTAAACAAGCTCTATCAGGAGTAAATGACTTGTTCCTACTCAGTATAGGCAAACGGGTAAGCCGCGTTTTCAACGCGGAGAAGAGGCATATTTAACGCAAAAGTCAGCTTAGCCCGGCGGGGGCTTCATCAAGAGCCACAACGTGAAAGAGTGCTGATGACGGGCCTAGGACGTAAGTAGCTGCTTATCACGCACGAACTGGTCAAATTCGGTAAAGCCGCCCACATGGGTTTGATCGACAAATACCTGAGGAACTGTATGAATAGGCTTACCCGCTGTTTTAGCGATGTCTTCCTTGGTCACACCTTCAGAAGGCATATCGACATAGCGATAGCCCTCTATTTTGCCCGCTGATTCCAGCTGTTCAGCAAGATACTTAGCACGTACGCAAAAAGGACAGGACATTCTGCCAAAAATAACTACAAACATGTAAACGCTCCAATGGTCAGGATAGTAATGGGTATAGTGGCGCATATTGTGGCGTAGCCGCGCCCATTTCGCCAATAGGTGCAGGTAATCGCGGCGATTGGTAGGGTTTTAACCTGGAAAACTCAGGCTTAACAGCGCGTAAGAAGTATGCAGCACGCCGACGTGACTTCTATACTCATGGTGTTTCTCGCTAAGCAGTCTTTTACTTACTGGAAAAGGAAAGCTGAATGACGTCTCAATCAGGTACAACGCCTCGTGTCGCCCTGGTAACAGGTACTAGCAGCGGCATTGGTGCGGCTGTCGTCAAACATTTTTGCGAGTTAGGCTATCAAGTGCTGGCGGTCGACTTCAATCCCGCGGGTAAAGACGTGGCTGATGCTGCTGGCGCGGCTTTTTTTCAAGCGGATTTAACCGATCCTACAGCTTGCCGTGAAGCGGTCAACGATGCTGTAAGGCGTTTTGGCAGCGTGGATGTGCTCGTCAATAACGCCGGTATTCAGCATGTGTCAGCAATTGAGGATTTTCCCGAGGAGAAGTGGCGTCAAATTATTGATCTGATGTTAACGGCACCTTTCCTGCTGGCACAGGCCGCTTGGCCTTATATGCGCAAGGCCGAATGGGGGCGCATTATTAATATTGCCTCAATGCACGCACAGGTAGCCTCACCGGGTAAAGCTGCTTACGTAAGTGCAAAGCACGGGTTGATCGGCTTTACCAAAACGGCAGCGCTGGAGGGCGGCCCTCAAGGAATTACCGCCAATGCGATATGCCCGGCCTATGTAAAAACTCCGCTGGTGGACAATCAGATTGCCGATCAGGCCAAGCTTAATAATATGGATGAGCAGGAAGTTATTGAAAAAATCATGCTCAAAAATGCGGCGGTCAAGCGCTTGATCGAACCTCACGAAGTCGCCCAGATGGTGGCGTACTTGGCATCCGATAGTGCTGGTGCGGTCACCGGGGCAAGTTGGAGTATTGATCTAGGCTGGACAGCCCAGTAACGCTTTCCGTCGTGTTCAGTTAATTGTCTGGAATATCTGAGGATTTATGTGGCTTTATCGCCGTACGGGACGTTTCTGCAGTTTACGCTGCAGCGTACGGCGATGCATGCCTAGCGCACGGGCCGTAGCGGAAATATTACCATCATGCTCTTGCAGCACCTTTTGAATATGCTCCCAGGTGATGCGGTTAATCGAGGGCGGGTTGTCGGCAAGTTCGATATTTGGATCACCCTCCTGATGCTCAAACGAGGCAATAATGTCGTCCGCATCCGCTGGTTTGCATAGGTAGTTAACGGCCCCCAGTTTCATCGCTTCCACCGCAGTGGCAATGCTGGAATAGCCGGTCAAAACCACAATGCGGCAGCTCGGAACAGCGGTTAGCATTTCTGGCAGTAGTTTTAGTCCTGAGCTGTTTTCAAGCTTTAGATCCAGCGTTGCCATCGTGGGTTGGAACTGGGTCGCGACCGCGAGCGCCTGGTCGGCATCGTGCGCTGTCATCACCTCAAAGCCGCGACGAGTAAAAGCCCGGCTTAGGACATGACAGAACATTTCATCATCATCGATAATTAATAGGCGTTGATCTGTCGTTTGCATGATGTCCTCAACATGGTTACTTGAAACTGATTAAAGCGCGTTTTAAATACAATTGCTTAGGCAGGTCTGCGCTTTAACTGGGGGCTGAGCTACGCGGCAGCGTCACTTCTGTCAGGGTGCCGCCTTCGGGGTGATTATACAGGCTGACACCGCCACCAAAGCGGTTGATCGTGGCATGGGTTAAAAACAAACCAATTCCCATGCCTTTACTCTTGGTAGAAATAAACGTGTCACCAAGCTGATCAGCAATGGACATGGCAATGCCCGGCCCGTGATCGCGAATATCGATGACCACGCTCTCTTCCTGCCAGTCCAGACGAACGGCGATACGCTCAGGGTTGGCATCTGCGGCGTTATTCAACAGGTTCATTAACGCCTGATCCAGCGTGGTATCCACCGCAAGCCATGGCCTGCCGCGCTTGTCAGTAATATCAAACTGATGGCTAACATCCGGACGTAAAACCAGCCAGCGCTGCACAACGCCTGTCAGCCACTCTTGGGCATCCAATATTTCCGGCTCTGCCATGCGTTGACGGTCAGAACTGGTAACCAAGTGCTGCAAGCGTGATTTACAGATGTCGACTTGTTGGCGAAGCAGGCGAATATCCTGATGCAAGGTGCCATCGTCGGGCGCTTCTTCCTGCATCTCTTTTAATAAAATGGCCATGGTTGAGAGCGGAGTGCCTAGTTCGTGAGCTGTGCCGGCGGCCTGAGTTGCCACGGCCAGCACCTGCTCGTTACGCAGTGCCGCTTCTCGGGTGCGCGAAAGGGCTTTGTCACGGCTGCGTAGCGCATAGGCCATTTTGTAAATAAAGAAGGTTACCAAGCCCGCAGAGAGACCAAAGTTCAGCCACATTCCCAAAACATGCAGGTTAAGCATCACATCGCTATTGATATGCCCAAGCTGGGGGATCGGATGGTAATAGAACATCAAAAAGCTGTAACCGGCCATGGCACTGCCGGCACAAGCCCAGGCGTGACGCCACGGCAACGTTGCCGCGG
The DNA here is from genome assembly GCF_000377665.1 of Vreelandella zhanjiangensis DSM 21076. Lineage (GTDB taxonomy): Bacteria > Pseudomonadota > Gammaproteobacteria > Pseudomonadales > Halomonadaceae > Vreelandella > Vreelandella zhanjiangensis. The sequence goes on from NZ_KB898646.1 coordinate 747,380, forward strand.
CAATGGTAACTGGCACCAGGTAATACGTGATGAACGGGTTGGTTGAGCCGCCTGAAAAGTAGAATAGAAGCGTCAGGCCGGTAATATCCGCTAATAGATGCAGCAGATACTCGATATGCTCAACCGCACGCGGACGACCTAAACGCCACCAGGTGGCAATATTCAAAATTCCCATCGCGATAACGACGCTCACGACCGCGGTGACCGGTAAATTGAACCCTAAAAGCTCAACGCCCACGACGATCGCGAGTAAAAAACCTGTCCAGGTAATGCCACGTACAATCGTCAGGCGAACAAGGTTTCGGTTAGGCGTAGAGAGAGGAAGCGGCAGGGCGGGTTGCATGGGCCACCTATTTCTTGGGCGTTTTAATGCTGTGAATAATAGATTTGATGATTAGGGTCATGACATACGTGAGCCAGCCCGCTGAGGCCAAAAGATTGAACAGCAGCATTTTAGGAGGCAGCCACGTGTTGCCGAACGTGGCTTCCACCATGATATGAAAAAACATCGCCAGTAGAAGTGGCAGAGCCAGGATATGGATCCACATATCCGTGCGCCGCTTGCGAATATGATAGCGACGCAATAGAAAGCGCATGGGGCGATGCGCCCAGCTAAACAAAATGATTGCGCCAACAATGAATAGCGCTGCCAGGGTTGGCTCGGCACTGCCGTTATGGACCGAAATGGAGATTGACCAGGCCAGGCCTAGCCACACCAAACCCTCTATGCTGGCAATGATGTCCGCATAGCGTCGCACGTTTTGCATAAAAAATTGGACCTTAGAACCTCTAAAAGTGCCGTTATAATACGATACTTGGCACACGCTGTGGCAGCGATGAGCAGATTTCTCTCCCAGCCGTATCGCGTATACTGTATTGGCGTTTCTTTCTTTTACCAGCTTAGGACTTGCCGTGGACGTTATTACCCTGACCCGCCCCGATGATTGGCATCTTCATTTACGCGATGGCGAGGCGTTAAGCGCCGTGGTGGGGCATACCGCCGCCCAGATGGGGCGTGCGATTATTATGCCTAACTTAACCCCACCGGTAACGACCACGGCACAGGCACTTGAATACCGCGAGCGTATTCTGGCTGCACTGCCTGAAGGAAGTACGTTTGAGCCGTTGATGACGCTTTATCTAACGGATACTACGCCTCCCGAAGAAATTGAGCGTGCAGCACAAAGCGGCTTTATCAAGGCCGTCAAACTCTACCCTGCTGGCGCTACCACCAATTCGGATTCTGGCGTTACGGATCTGGCCCATTGCGATGAAACTATCGCGATGCTCGCCCAGGTGGGCATGCCGCTGCTAGTGCATGGCGAAGTAACCACCGCTGATATCGATATCTTTGATCGTGAAGCGGTGTTTATTGAACAGGTAATGAAACCACTGCTGGCGCGGCATCCGTCGCTTAAGGTGGTTTTTGAACATATCACCACCCAGCAGGCAGCGGAGTTTGTTGCTGCAGCGCCAGATACGGTTGCCGCGACGATTACCGTCCATCATTTGTTGTTTAACCGCAATAAGATGCTGGTCGGTGGCATTCGCCCACACTATTACTGCCTGCCCATTCTCAAGCGTGAACAGCACCGTCAGGCACTCTTGAAGGCCGCGACCAGCGGTAGCCCAAAGTTCTTTTTGGGCACCGACAGCGCCCCCCATGCGCAGGGCGATAAAGAGTCCAGCTGTGGCTGTGCTGGCGCTTATACGGCACCCGCGGCCATCGAGTTATATGCTAGGGCGTTTGATGAAATGAATGCACTGGATAAGCTTGAAGCGTTTGCCAGCCTCAATGGTCCGCGCTTTTATGGCTTAGCGCCTAACGCCGATAAGATTACTCTGGAGCGTAAAGCCTGGAAAATGCCGGAAAGCTATCCCTATGCCGGAGACAAAAAGATTATTCCGCTACTGGCGGGCGAGTCGCTTGCGTGGTCAATCAAGGCGTAATCTTTCGCTGTATAAAAAAAACGGAGCCAGTGGGCTCCGTTTTTTTGTGGCAGGGCAGAGTGCTTGATTGATCAGCGCTGGCTAAGCCCTAAAAGCATCTCATCCACCATGCGCGATGAGTGTGCGGCCGCCACGTCCAGGAACTCCTCGAAGGATAGGTGGTTATCGTCGTTACCTGGAATATCGGATAGCGCGCGGATGACTACAAACGGACATTGGTAGAGATGACAGGTCTGCGCAATGGCGGCGGCTTCCATTTCCACGGCCAGCATGGAAGGGAATTGCGCTCGGGTTGCTGCTACGCGGGCAGGGTCCGCCATAAAGGCATCGCCCGTCGCAATCAGTCCTTCACGAACGTTAACTTCACCGACCGTTAAAATGGCCTGCCGGGCGATATCGCGCAGCTGAGTGTCCGCCAGATAAGCAGCTGGCATGCCGGGTACTTGGCCAATTTCATAGCCAAATACCACGGCATCTACATCATGATGGCGAACTTCATCTGAAATAATCACGTCGCCAATCTTAAGGTCGCTTGCAAATCCGCCCGCTGAGCCGGTGTTGATAATGGCATCAGGCTGGTGGCGCTCAAGTAAAATAGCCGTACCTACTGCTGCGTTTACCTTGCCAATACCCGATAGCAAAATCACGATTTCCAGCCCGTGGCGTGTACCCGTATGGAATACAAATCCGGCGTGTTCATAGCGTTCGGCGTTGTCGAGTTGTTCGACAAGAATGTTAATTTCCTGCGCCATCGCGCCAATGATACCAATACGCTTCATAGAGTAGATTCCATCGCCCATACGTTAAAAATTAAAGACTTAATATTAAAGATTTAGTATTAACGGCCGGATATTAATGACCGGCTATTAACGATCGAGTATTAAAACATCGTGCGCCTAGGTTTCGGCGTCGTGGCGTTCAGCCGCTTCAAGAGTGTTTTCCAGTAATGTGGCAACGGTCATCGGTCCAACACCGCCAGGTACGGGGGTGATAAAGCTTGCCCGCTCTGCCGCTGCGGCAAAATCCACATCACCGACAAGTGAGCCATCTTCCTGACGGTTAATGCCTACGTCGATTACGATGGCGCCTTCCTTGATCCATTCGCCTTTTACGATGCCAGGTTTGCCTACGGCAACGACCACTAAATCTGCTCGGCTAACATGCGCTTCCAAATCACGCGTAAAACGATGGCAGATAGTCGTGGTACAGCCTGCAAGCATCAGCTCAAGCGCCATAGGACGGCCTACGATATTTGAGGCCCCGACAATGGTTGCATTAAGCCCGCGTACAGAAAGATCGCTCTGCGTGAGCATGGTCATTACCCCTTTGGGCGTGCAGGGGCGTAGAGCCGGCAACCGTTGGGCAAGCCGACCAAGGTTATAGGGGTGAAAGCCATCCACATCTTTGTCAGTGCGGATGCGCTCTAAAATTGGCCCGGCATCCATATGAGCCGGAAGTGGTAGCTGTACCAAAATACCATCAACACGCGGGTCCGCATTAAGCTGGTCAACCAGGCTTTCAAGCGCCTGCTGTGTTGTATCCGCTGGCAGGGCGTGCTGGAACGAGAGGATGCCAGCCTGCTCACAAGCCCGATGCTTATTATTCACATAGACATGAGACGCGGGGTCTTCCCCGACCACAACAACGGCTAGTCCTGGTACACGAGCGCCAGCAAGCTTGCGTGCTGCTATCTTCTCGGCAACGCGTTGGCGGACATGAGCAGCGATGGCTTTTCCATCGATAAGTTGGGCGGTCATTTACAAGGATCCCTGTGAAGGTTGAAACACTTGGCGCTAAAGCAGGTTTGCTTGAGCATTTTCATGGGGGTAATTTTCGCATGCCAGGGCGGCCAGGCAAAGCATCTACATAATCAATCGCATTAAGTGTTGACTTTAAATCTAGAAATAGTAATATATGCCTCGCTTGAGACGGGCAGCGCGGTAAGCGTCAAGAGTGATAAATCGGGATGTAGCGCAGTCTGGTAGCGCGCCTGCTTTGGGAGCAGGATGTCGGGGGTTCGAATCCCTCCATCCCGACCACACTTAACGTGAAAGGTGGTACATTGCTTTTCCAAGCGTGGTTGTGGTCAAGTGCTCATCGGTATTCAGCTTGTTTCGAATGCTTTACGTGCGCCCATAGCTCAACCGGATAGAGCAACGGCCTTCTAAGCCGTAGGTTGCGGGTTCAAGTCCTGCTGGGCGTGCCATTAATAAAGCATTTAAATGGTCAAAGCCGGTTAGGTGATCTAGTCAGTAGTACTATCAATGGTGGATGTAGCTCAGTGGTAGAGCCCCGGATTGTGGCTCCGGTGGTCGTGGGTTCGATCCCCATCATCCACCCCAGTTGATAGAAGCAAGACCCCAGTTTTAGGTTGTGGTGGATGTAGCTCAGTGGTAGAGCCCCGGATTGTGGCTCCGGTGGTCGTGGGTTCGATCCCCATCATCCACCCCATTAACCTCCCTCGTTATTTATCATGTAGTTCTTCTTTTTTTATTTTATCTCCTATCCACTTAATTGTGGTTTTTTGCGTTTTTGCTATACATCATTTTTTAACTCTGTATTCCTTTGCGGTTTGTATTGTTTTCGAATGATTTACTGCGCATATCGACAGCGTTTTCGCCTGTCTATCTCTTGCTATACTTCAATAGCTTTTTTCTATATTAGATGCTGCGCCCTCAATGCCGCTGCTTTTATATGGTTTCTTTGTATGCACCCTGCATGCGCGCACTCAATCATCCCGTTTTGGCTTCTGGGGCCTGTTTATCTTCTTTTATCCTGCCGTATCAGCGCTTGGTAGTGAAGTCATCTGTTATAGCATTTTTAGTAGGTTTAATTTCTGTATTTAATAGTTAAAAGAGATTTTTTGACTATATTAAAGGCTGATGTTTAGTGATATTTTTCAAATGCTTATTAATCTAGTCTTTGCTTATATTAAATACGGATTCTATTTCGAGGGGCATAAAATGATGCGACAAACGGTGGTGTTAGGTGCAGGCATGGTAGGTGTCAGTATCGCGTGGCATCTGCAGCAGCGTGGACATCAGGTAACGCTGGTGGACCGCCGTCAGCCTGGCCGAGAAACCTCGTTTGGTAATGCAGGTATTATTCAGCGTGAGGCGGTGCGCCCCTATGCGTTCCCACGTGACATGAAAACAATCTTAAGCGTGTTGCCTAATCGGCGCGTGGATATCCGTTATCGTGCAGCCGGTATGTTGAACGCTGCCTCTCCGCTATTAAGTTATTGGCATAACTCATCATCCCGGCAGTATAAAAAAATAGTTCCGGAATGGGCTTCCCTGATTCAGCTATGCCTGAAGGCACACGGGCCAATGATTGAAGCGGCAAGTGCTGAGCATTTAGTGCGCCGAGAAGGCTGGCTGGAGATTTACCGTACTCAGGCGCGTCTGGACAAGCGTATTGAAGAAGCTGAAGAGGCGCGTGCGCTCTACGGCGTTCAGTTTGATGTGCTGGATCGTGCGGGTGTTGAGCGTAAAGAGCCTGACCTGGGAAGCGATATTATAGGTGCTATTCACTGGCTGGACCCGTGGACCGTGTCAGATCCTGGCGCTTTGGTGGCCGCTTACGCTGACGATGTGACTAAAAATGGTGGAGAGATTCTCCAGGCGGATATTCAAAAAATTGAGCAGGTAGGTGAGCGTTGGCGAGTGGTTACCCAGGAGCAAACCCTGGAAGCTGATGAGGTGGTGGTGGCGTTAGGGCCTTGGGCGGGCGATTGGATGAAAGGGCTTGGCTATCATTTCCCCACTTTTGTGAAGCGTGGCTATCATATGCACTACGCCACTAAGCCGCCCGCCAAATTAAATAACTGGCTGATGGATGCTGAAGTCGGCTATTTGTTAGCGCCTATGAATGCAGGGGTTCGCCTGACCACGGGTGCTGAATTAGACCGTATGGAATCGCCGGCTGACGAACAGCAGTTGGGCGCTGCAGAAAAAGTAGCCCGGAGCATTTTTCCATTGGATGAGCGACGCGATACGGCTGCCTGGAAGGGCGCGCGGCCCTGTCTGCCGGATATGAAGCCTGTTATAGGTCCAGCGCCACGCCACCCTGGGTTATGGTTGGCCTTTGGCCACGGCCATCAAGGTTTTACTCTTGGCCCGGCTACGGGGCAACTGTTGGCCGATATGATGCAAGGCATGCCTACAGAAATTGATATGGCGCCATTTCGAGCGGACCGCTTTTAATCTCGGTCAGGCGTAATTAAGCGTACCCACAAAGATCGTTTTTGTGACTAGCCCGTATCTTTGCTAGTCTAAAGCGACGTTGTTTTTTGAGGGTAGGGTTTATGGATGTTTCTATAAGCAATACGGTGAGTACGGCGCTTTATATGAACCAAGCGCAAACCGCTGAACAGGCCCAAATGCAGTTGTTCAAACAGGCATTGGATATACAGGCTCAGCAAGTCACAGAAATTATGGCTTCCGCTAATATGGGTGCAGAACCCGGTCTAGCTAAAGATGGCAACGTTGGTACCATGATCAACACATACGCTTAGTTGGATAAACGTTTGATCACTGCTTACGATTATTTTGAAACGCCGACTTGTTCGGCGTTTTTTTATAAGTTTTTTAGAATGTTTTACAGCCGAAGCGACTGGGTGAACGCTAAATTTAATCACTGCGCCGCCATTATATTGTCCCTGAGAACAGCGAATTATTAAAAAGCTAAGTCTTACAAAACTTTTACAAAAGGTGATACGACTGCTACATATGTAGGGTGGGTTTTAAATTATTGCCTGCTATCCAGGCATAAATAGCCAAAAAAGGAATCACTATGAACAAGGAAGCGTTGAAAAAAATTAGTATTTTAGGCGTGGCGCTGGGTTTGACCGCAAGTCCTTTGGCGTTTGCCCAGACCAACACGACTACTGATACAAGTACTAACACCGTTCAGGGAGCAGGTCACGAGTCAGTGTTGGAAAATCAGCCTCGCGGCGCAGCTGCTCCTACTGGCAATAAAGAAGAGTGGGAAAGTGGCGGTGGCGAAGAAGAGGGCCCGGTCGTTGATATCGAAGACAATGCGCGCAGTCATGCAGCCGGCCACGAAGCAATCAATAGCGAACCGCGTGGTCTAGCCGCTTCTACCGGCAATACAGAAGAGTGGCAAGAGGGCGGTGGTGAAGACGAAGGCCCTGTTGTTGAGGCCGATGAGCAAAACCAGACTCATAGTCATGCAGCCGGCCAGGAAACGATCAACAGTGAGCCGCGTGGTACAGCCGCTCCTACAGGTAATACTGAAGAGTGGGAAGAAGGCGGTGGTGAGGAAGAAGGCCCCGTTGTCGAGTAATTGATCTATTATGCCCCGTCTAGGCGGGGCATAACTGCACTGTTTAGTTTCTGCGTTAACACTTCCTTGTGATGAACATGGCACCTGCCCCCTCCTAACGGTACAATCTCGCCCAATTATGCAAACCTCAGTTTGAGTTACTTAAAGCTTCAGTACGAAGCGTAGGTACACAGCTGAGTACAAATTTCTATAGAGGCAAGATGAAAGATACCCAGTTAGCCTATGAGGCGGGGCTTAGACGCACCTTTGCAATCATTTCACACCCGGATGCGGGTAAGACGACGATTACCGAAAAAATGCTGCTATTTGGTAATGCCATCCAGCTGGCCGGCTCGGTAAAGAGTAAACGTAACGACCGCCACGCGACTTCTGACTGGATGAAGATGGAGCAGGAGCGGGGGATCTCGGTAACGACCTCCGTTATGCAGTTCCCCTACGGCGGGCGTATCGTTAACTTGCTTGATACCCCTGGGCACGAAGACTTCTCTGAAGATACCTATCGGACTTTAACGGCCGTTGACTCTGCCTTGATGGTGATTGACGGCGCCAAGGGCGTCGAAGATCGAACTGTTAAGCTGATGGAAGTGTGCCGCCTTCGTACCACGCCCATCCTCACCTTTATCAACAAGATGGATCGTGACATTCGTGACCCTATCGAAGTCATGGATGAAGTCGAGACTGTTCTGAACATCCAATGCGCACCGATGACATGGCCGGTGGGCATGGGTCGCCATTTTAAAGGCGTGTATCACCTGTATAACGATGTGATTCACCTCTATACGCAAGGCCAGGGTAGCCGCATTCCTGAAGATAAGCGGATTGAAGGATTAAATAATCCCGAAGTCGATGCTGTACTCGGTGAGGAGCAGGCAGAAGAGCTGCGTATGGAAGTAGAGCTGGTGCGTGGCGCTTCACATGAATTCGATCTTGAAGCTTACCGTCGCGGCGAACTCACCCCGGTTTACTTCGGTACCGCCATGGGTAACTTTGGCGTACGTGAAATGTTGGACGGCTTTGTAGAGTATGCGCCTGCTCCCCAGCCGCATGAAACTGATGTACGTGAAGTAACTGCGCAGGACGAACGCTTTACCGGGTTTGTATTTAAAATACAGGCCAACATGGACCCTAATCACCGTGATCGCATCGCCTTTTTACGTGTTTGCTCCGGCAAGTACGAGAAAAACATGAAGATGCGCCACGTGCGGATCGGTAAGGACGTCAAGATTGCCGATGCGCTGACGTTCATGGCATCTGACCGCTCGCATGTCGAGGAAGCCTGGCCCGGCGATATTATTGGTTTGCATAACCATGGCACGATTCAGATCGGCGATACCTTTACGGTCGGTGAGGATATGCGCTTTACCGGTATTCCTCACTTTGCCCCTGAGCTCTTCAAGCGTGTACGCCTAAAAGATCCTTTGAAGATGAAGGCTCTTCAGAAAGGTCTGCAGCAGCTCTCGGAAGAGGGTGCCACGCAGGTGTTCATGCCCATGGACAACAATGACCTGATTCTTGGCGCAGTGGGTACGCTCCAGTTTGATGTGGTCGCCCACCGTTTGAAGGAAGAGTACAAGGTCGACTGTTTGTACGAAGGGGTTAATGTGCAAACGGCGCGGTGGATATATTGCGAAGATGCCAAAATGCTGGAAGAGTTTAAGCGTAAAGCCAGCGCCAACCTCGCCATCGATGGCGGTGGCTATTTAACCTATATTGCGCCTACGCGGGTTAATTTACAGATGACCCAAGAGCGTTGGCCGGATATTCGTTTCCAGCCTACTCGCGAGCATTAATCCCCGCGGCTCTCAATGGAATCTGAAATCGGCGAGCCCAGGGAAGGGCTTGCGCTCGCTTTTCTGCAACTTGCTCTCCATCTCTACAAAAGAAGGAGTCGCTGACAATGCTTGTTGATGCACACTGTCATATGGATTTCAGCGTCTTTGATCAAGATCGTGACGCGGTTTTTGCGGCTGCCCATGCTTCTGGGGTCGAGCACTTTGTGGTTCCCGGGACTACGCGGCAATGCTGGTCGCAGGTGTTGGCCCTTGGCAAACGCAACGATGTCAGCGTATGTCTGGGCTTACATCCCTATTTTATGGATCAGCATCGACGAAAAGACGATATTCCTGCGTTGGAGCGAATGCTAAGTGCGAACCCATGGGTATCGGCGATCGGAGAATGCGGTATTGATGCGCGTTTTAAAGATACCTGGGATAAACAGTGGGATCTGTTTGATGATCAGCTGCATCTGGCCAAGCAGCATAAGCTTCCCGTAGTAGTTCACTGCGTACAGGCGAATGATAAGGTTAGCAAGCGTCTGCGCCAGCTGGCGCTTCCCCAGGCAGGGCTCATCCACGCCTTTTCGGGTTCTATTGAGCAGGCCCGCAAGTTTTTAGACCTGGGGTTTGTGTTAGGCCTGGGCGGTGCGGTTACCTATGAGCGCGCCCAGCGGTTACAGCGAATGGTTGCTGCGCTGCCCGACGATGGTTTTGTGTTAGAAACAGATAGCCCCGATATGCCGTTAAGTGGCCATCAGGGCGCGCGTAATGAACCCAAGCGTATTGCTCAGGTGTGTCGCATTGTGGCAGACCTGCGTGGTCAGACTGAGCAGCAAATAGCGGCATGCAGTACTGCGAATGCCGCTCGTTTGTTTAAACTCGCCATCGACTGATATTGGTTCAGCTCTTGATTGCCGCCGCTTGTTGTTCAGGGTCAAGCCGTTCAAGAGGGTAAGGTAATGGCAGCAGGGTAACTGTACTACCTTCCCAGTAAAGCGGCATCGCTTCTTCAATGGCCTTGGTATTCATGACGGCGAGTAATTCCACGCTGTCATTATCTTTTCTAACGCTTGTCACTACTTCGCCCAAGGCTTTATCTACTTCGTTGGTAATACTGGCGCCGACGTCCGGCAATGTATTTGCCTTAAGCTCAGCGTGAACCAAGCGCTTTTTAACTTGTCCACGAAAGTGCGCTCGGGCAACTACTTCTTGACCGGTATAACAGCCTTTCTTAAAACTCACACCGCCTAGTGCCTCCCAGTTAAGCATCTGGGGTAAAAAGTGATCCTGTTGAGCTTCTGTCAGCCAGGCGATGCCGCTGCGAATATCCTCAAGCTGCCAGGCAGCCTTTTGTGCTTCATCGTCGACCACGTTTAGAGAAGACGCATCTGATACACAAAATAGCCAACGGGGCATTTCCCCAGGCACACGGATAACGCTAGTGAGGTTGTTGACACTCTGGGCAAAGGGTTTCTCAGGAAGCGTTAGATCCAGAGAGGTTGCTAACGAGCTTGCATTGTCGCTGGCACCAATAAATGTAACCCCGGTGTCATGTAGTAGTTCGGCGCGGTAGAACGCGGCGAATTTCTTTAAATGGGCCGCCAGCGAGGCAACCAGCGACGTGCTGAGTATCAGTCTGAAGTGTTCAGCATTGAGGCGAAGAAGTTGCCCATTAGCCAGCATTCTGCCTTTAGGTGTGCAAAAGCAGGTAAGTGGCGCAAACTCACCATCGGCTAAGCTCACCTGAGCGCTTGTTTGACCCTGTAGGAATTTTTCAGCATCTGCCCCTTTTACATCCAGTGCTGCCAGGTGACTTAGGCGCACGTTGTCGGTGATCGTAGTGGAGGGGATAACCGTTGCCATATAAACTCCTGGTTTGAAGGTAGCTGATAGTTAAAAGGGTGGTAAGGACGCTAAGCCTCTCAACCTGTGGGCAAAAGACGCTAATTGCAAGGTGTCATTAGCGTGCTAGACTCTTTCTTTTGTATCAGTTTTGCATAGGAATAAGTGAGGAAGATAACGTCATGGCACAGCAATCACTAACTTTTCAAGGCGTAAAAGATGCCGAACAGGTCAACAAGATTACCACGGCGTTGATGATGCTGGATGGTGTCGATAGTGCAGAAGTCGGTCGCCATGGGGCAGACGTGGATGGCCGTGTTAAACGTGAGGCGCTAATCAACGCCGTCGAGAAGTTGAAACTAGGAGTGAAAGTATCCTGATGCATCCGCCTATTACGGTAATCAGCCAGCGTAACCATGCGTTTCGGCAACGTGTTGAAGTCGATAGCCTGGAAGCCTTATATGCCGATGTTCCCGAAGTGGTCGGTGGTGAAGGCAGTGCGCCAGACCCACACGACTATTTTGACATCGCCCTGGGCACCTGTAAGGCGATTACGGTGCAAATGTATGCCAAGCGTAAGCAGTGGCCGCTTACAGCGATTACCGTAACGGTTCAGCGGGATGATAGCCAGGAAGCCAAGGGCACGTACAAGTTGAATGTGGTGCTAACGCTGCATGGTATTACTGACCCGGAGCAGCGGGCCAGGCTTGAGGATATCAGCCATCGCTGTCCCATTCAGCGGCTGATGACTCAGTCAACGATCGATATCACCACGCAAACGGTTTAATTTCCCAGTTAGGAGCGACGATGAGCAAAGAGTTTCGGTTGCAGTCGAAATTTAAGCCTGCCGGTGATCAGCCAAACGCCATTAAAGAGTTGGTCGGCGGCCTGGAGTCAGGTCTTGCCCATCAAACGCTACTGGGGGTAACCGGGTCGGGCAAAACGTTCACTATGGCGAACATAGTGCAGGAACTTCAGCGCCCGACTATCGTGATGGCGCCCAATAAAACGCTAGCGGCGCAGCTTTATGGGGAGTTCAAAGCCTTCTTCCCCGATAACGCCGTTGAGTATTTCGTGTCCTATTACGATTACTATCAGCCTGAGGCCTATGTGCCGTCATCCGATACGTTTATCGAAAAAGATGCCTCTATCAATGATCACATTGAGCAGATGCGCCTTTCGGCCACTAAAGCGTTGCTTGAGCGTCGTGACGCGCTCATTGTGGTATCCGTTTCGGCAATTTACGGGTTGGGTGATCCCGACCAGTATTTAAAGATGCGACTGCACTTTACCCGGGGCGAGTTGATCGATCAGCGAGCTTTCCTGCGCCGCTTGGCGGAGCTTCAGTACACTCGCAACGATATGGATTTTCGTCGCGGTACCTACCGTGTACGTGGCGATGTAATTGATATCTTCCCGGCCGATTCTGATGAAGAAGCGGTGCGTGTTGAGCTGTTTGATAACGAGATCGACACTATTCGCCTGTTCGATCCGTTAACCGGGGATATACGGGGTCAGGTACCGCGTATGACGATTTATCCTAAATCGCACTATGTCACCCCCCGCGAGACCATTATGGGGGCAATCGACTCGATCAAGGCTGAATTGAAAGAGCGCCTTGACTGGATGCGCAAGCACGAGCGCCTGGTAGAAGCGCAGCGCCTCGAGCAGCGTACGCTCTACGATATCGAAATGATGCTTGAGCTGGGTTACTGCAACGGGATCGAGAACTACTCGCGCTATTTATCAGGCCGGGCGCCAGGCGAGCCGCCGCCCACGTTTTTTGACTACCTGCCTGACGATGCGCTGCTGTTTATTGATGAGTCTCACGTCAGCGTGCCACAAGTAGGTGGTATGTATAAAGGCGACCGTTCGCGTAAAGAGACGCTGGTGGAGTACGGTTTCCGGTTGCCCTCGGCGCTGGATAACCGACCCATGAAGTTTGAAGAGTGGGAGTCGATTGTACCTCAGGCAATCTTTGTCTCGGCGACACCGGGTAAATATGAGGCTGAACATGCCAGCCAGGTTGTCGAGCAGGTAGTACGCCCGACGGGGCTTCTGGACCCTGAAATCGAAGTGCGCCCCGCCAGCACCCAGGTAGATGATCTACTCTCCGAGATCGGTCTGCGTACCGCAGTAGGCGAGCGCGTATTGGTGACTACGTTGACCAAACGTATGGCCGAGGATTTAACCGAATATTTCGACGAGCACGGTGTGCGTGTCCGCTACCTGCACTCTGATATCGATACTGTTGAGCGAGTGGAAATTATTCGCGATCTCCGCTTAGGCAAATTCGATGTGCTGGTGGGGATTAACCTGCTTCGTGAGGGGCTGGATATTCCCGAAGTGTCGCTAGTCGCCATTCTTGATGCGGATAAAGAAGGCTTTTTGCGTGCTGAACGCTCACTGATTCAGACTATCGGCCGGGCAGCCCGTAATGCTCACGGCAAGGCTATTTTATACGGGGATCGTATTACCGATTCAATGCGTAAAGCCATCGATGTGACCGAGAGTCGTCGGGCCAAGCAGAAAGCGCATAATGAAAAGCACGGTATTACGCCAACAACCGTTACCCGCTCCGTGGCGGATATACTTGAAGCTGCGCAAACGCCAGGTAAAAAGAACAGCCGCAAGCGTGGTGCTGAGCGCAAGGTGGCCGAGGGCGAAGGCAAGTATGATATCGCCAATATGGGGCCGCATGATTTGCTAGCCGCTATCAGCAAGCTAGAAGATGCCATGTTCGAAGCTGCCCAGAACCTGGAGTTCGAAGAGGCGGCGCGCCTGCGCGACCAAGTGCATCAAATGAAAGAAAAACAGCTGGCGCTAGGGTAGGTTATGCCGGAAGGACCGGAAATACGTCGGGCAGCCGACCGGATTGAAAAGCAGATTGGCGGCCGGGTGATTGATGATGCCTGGTTTGCCTTTCCCGAACTTGCCAAGCAGGCTGATTTGTTGATAGGCACTCAAGTGACTGCCGTGGATACACGGGGCAAAGCCATGCTGATCCGCTTTGCTAATCAGCAGGTGTTGTATTCTCATAATCAGCTGTACGGAGTATGGAAACTTCATCGCGTCGATGAGCCACCTGCCACCAAGCGTTCTTTAAGAGCACGCCTGGAAACCGAGGGCAGGGTGGCCAGCCTGTATAGTGCATCGGATATTTCCCTATGGCAGGAAAGCGAGCTGGAAACACATCCTTTCCTGGCGCGTTTGGGACCTGACCTGTTAAGCCAGCAGGTAACGCCCGAACATGTGCTGGCGCGTTTAACCATGAAGCAATTCTATCGGCGTAGTCTTGGGTCGTTATTGTTAGATCAAGGTCTCGTGGCTGGGTTGGGTAACTACCTGCGCTCGGAAATTTTGTTTTTTGCGCAACTTCACCCCAAACACCGGCCAGCCGATTTAACCAACGCCCAGCAAGTGCAGTTGGCTAAGTTGATCGTGGATATTACCCGCCAGGCTTACCAGCTAGCTGGGGTGACTAATACTGAAGCGTGGATTGAACAAGCCGTTGCTTCAGGTGAATCGCGCCGCCAGTGGCGGTTTGCAGTATTTGATCGTGCTGGACTCTCTTGCCATCGCTGTGGCGATATTATTGAACGTACGATGGTCGGTTCTCGGCGCTTGTATCGTTGCCCCAGCTGCCAGCCATACGTTAAATAAATAGTTATACCGTTATCTTGTAGGGCTGCTTACACCTAAGCCAATACTTATATTGTAGTTATCATTACGCGCGGTAGAGGCTGCCGCTTCAGAGTCAATACGGTATACTCCTTGCACGCTTAAGCGGCTATTCCCATGCATGTTAAAAAAGCCGTAGAAAAGACGAAAACCAAGGAGCTGTTACTCCATGACCGTGATTCGCCAGGACGACGTTATTCAAAGCGTTGCCGATGCTCTTCAGTATATCTCTTACTATCATCCCAAAGATTTCATCGACGCGATGGATGCGGCTTATCAACGGGAACAAAACCCGGCCGCAAAAGATGCTATCGCGCAGATTTTGATTAATTCGAGAATGTGCGCCACCGGCCATCGGCCTATCTGCCAGGATACGGGGATCGTGACTGTGTTCGTTCATGTGGGTATGAACGTTACCTGGGATGCGGACATGAGCCTGGACGACATGGTCAATGAAGGCGTTCGCCGGGCTTACCTATTGCCGGATAACGTGCTGCGCGCGTCTGTTCTGGCAGATCCGGACGGTAAACGTCAGAACACCAAAGATAATACGCCCGCTATTATCCACCACACGCTCGTGCCTGGTGATAAGGTTGATATTCACGTCGCGGCAAAAGGCGGTGGCAGTGAAGCGAAGTCCAAATTCGCCATGCTAAATCCCTCCGATAGCGTCGTTGACTGGGTTATGGAACAGCTTCCCAAAATGGGCGCAGGCTGGTGTCCGCCGGGTATGTTGGGTATTGGTATTGGCGGCACGGCTGAGAAAGCCATGCTACTCGCCAAAGAGGCGCTGCTGGATCCTATCGATATCCTGGATCTACAGGCACGTGGTCCGAGCAATCGGGCAGAAGAGCTGCGTCTTGAGCTGTTTGATAAGGTCAACAAAAGCGGCATTGGTGCACAGGGCTTGGGCGGGCTTACCACGGTGCTGGATATCAAGGTGAAAGATTATCCCACCCACGCCGCTAATAAACCGGTCGCGATCATTCCCAACTGTGCTGCCACTCGCCATGCGCATTTTACGCTTGACGGTTCAGGCCCGGCAGCACTAACGCCGCCTAAGCTTGAAGATTGGCCAGAAATTACTCGTGAAGCGGGGGCTAACGTCAAGCGCGTGAATCTGGATACCGTCACGCCTGAAGAGGTTAAAACCTGGCAGCCGGGCGACACGCTTCTGCTTAACGGCAAGCTGCTGACAGGACGTGATGCTGCCCATAAGCGCATGGTCGATATGATCGCTAAAGGTGAGCCGCTGCCCGTCGATATGAAAGGCCGGTTTATTTACTACGTTGGCCCGGTTGATCCGATTGGTGACGAAGTTGTGGGTCCTGCTGGCCCGACCACGGCAACCCGGATGGATAAGTTCACCCGTACCATGCTCGAAGAGACAGGGCTTTTAGGCATGGTAGGTAAGGCTGAGCGTGGTCTGGAAGCGATCAACGCTATTCGTGATAACGAAGCGGTTTATCTGATGGCGGTAGGTGGCTCGGCATATCTGGTCGCCCAGGCAATCAAGAAATCCCGCGTGGTTGGATTTGAAGATTTAGGCATGGAAGCAATCTACGAGTTTGAAGTCGAAGATATGCCCGTAACGGTTGCCGTGGACAGCCTGGGCACTTCCGTCCACCAAACCGGACCCGCCAAATGGAAGGAGATCATTGCCCAAACCGCATAAAGCAGTCTGTGCTGTGATTGGCTATTAATTCACAGAAGCCCCGTTCATGCGGGGCTTTTGTACATTAACCTCTATAGCCAAAACGCGTTTGATATACCGATATATATAAGGGAGAAGCGGGTATGGCCTCTTGGCTGCTAGGGACAGGCATTATGCTGATACACCTTTTAGGTATTGTGTCGGCCGTGATGGCGTTGATGTCAAGCCGGACATCGCAGGGCGCTGTGGCGTGGATTATCTCCCTTCTTACCTTCCCCTATGTGGCGCTGCCAGCGTATTGGTTTTTTGGGCGCCCGCGCTTTTATGGTTATGTCATGGCCCGTGGCGAACGCGATACCGTGCTTAGGCGTGTATTGGCCCGCTACCAGGAGAGTGCCTTACCCTTTCTGGCGCCGCCTACCAACTCGGATACTCAAGCCGTCGAGCAGTTGGCGATGATGCCGTTAACACGCGGCAATAATGCCACGCTGTTAATTGATGGTGATGCCACCTTTGACAGTCTGTTTGAAGGGATCGACAGGGCAGAGCACTACTTATTGCTGCAGTTTTTTATTGTCCGCGACGATGCCCTGGGGCGCCGCCTGCAAAAGCATCTTGTTGACGCCGCTCGCCGTGGCGTGCGGGTGTACTTTCTTTACGATGAAATCGGCAGCCGTAAGCTGGGCGAAGGTTACCTTAAGGACTTGTCCATTGAGGGAGTAGAGGTCAGCGCTTTTCGTTCATCCAGAGGCCTTAAGCATCGCTTTCAGCTAAATTTCCGCAACCACCGCAAGGTTGCCGTTGTAGATGGTAAGCGTGGGTGGTTAGGTGGGTTCAATGTTGGCATAGAGTACCTGGGGCAGAATCCACGCCATGGCCCATGGCGTGATACACACTTAATGTTGGAAGGGCCTAGCGTGCTAGGCCTGCAGGAAGCTTTCTGGGAAGATTGGCACTGGGCAACAGGCGAGGTGGCCAGCTTAAACTGGCAGGCGGAAAGCCATCCGGATCATGACCAACATGTAGTCATCGTGCCTTCGGGACCGGCAGACAAACAGGACACGGCGAGTCTGTTAATTCAGCAGTTGATACATAGCGCTACGCATCGGCTGTGGGTTACCAGCCCCTATTTCGTACCGGATCAGGGTGTACAGGATGCGCTACGCCTTGCGGCCATGCGCGGTGTGGACGTGCGCGTCATGATCCCCGAGCGGCCAGACCATTTGCTGGTATTTCTATCGGCCTTTGCATTCTTACCAGATATGTTAAAGGCCGGTGTGAAAATATACCGTTATCTTCCTGGTTTTTTACACCAAAAAGTAATCCTTATCGACAATGATGCAGCAACCGTGGGTACAGTAAACTTAGATAACCGCTCGTTTCGATTAAACTTTGAAATTACTGCCTTTATTCCTAACCCGGAATTTGCTGAGAAAGTACACACTATGCTGGAGCAGGATTTAGCCCAGTGCCGGCGTGTCACAATAGATGAAGTACAGCAGCGCCCGTTATGGAAAAAAGTAGTTTCAAGAGCAGCTTATCTCATGTCACCCGTTCAGTAGCTAGGCGCTGTAAACGGTCAAATTACAAAATGTTTGATGGACAAAGGAGTGTTGGGTGAACCTTGAAACAAAATGGCTAGAGGATTTTGTCGCGCTGGCCAATACACGCAGCTTTTCCGCTTCTGCACGCCAGCGGCATGTCACTCAACCTGCGTTCAGCCGACGTATTCGTGCGTTGGAACAGGCTATTGGCGTTACCCTTGTTGATCGCTCTACAACACCGGTAGGGCTCACATCAGAAGGGCAGCTGTTTCTGGTTACCGCACGCAACCTGGTTGAGCAGCTTAATGAGTCCCTGAGCCATCTGCGGGGGTTATCCATCGCGAATGAGGCGCTTGATATCGTAGCGGCCCATTCATTGGCACTCAGCTTTTTTCCTCCCTGGATATCGCGTCTTCAAAAAGGGCTAGGGGAGCTTCCCACACGCTTGGTCGCCATGAACGTCGGGGAAGCTATTCATGTGCTGCGTGAAGGCAACTGCGACCTGATGCTGGCGTATTACGATCCCTTCGCCACGATGCAGCTGGATGCGGAAGTTTTTCCGTCATTTTCGATAGGCAAGGTTAATATGCTGCCTGTTTCACTGCCGGATGAAACGGGTAAACCCTGCTTTTCGCTACAGAGTGATACGTCCATTCCCTATCTGGCTTATACCCAAGGGGCTTTTTTGGGGCGAAGTGTGCGCATGCTGCTGAAAAATGATCCACTGCGTATGAAATTGCGCACGGTTTATGAAACGGCCATGGCAGAAGGGCTAAAGGGCATGGTGCTTCAAGGCATTGGCGCCGCCTGGATTCCTGATTTCTGTATACGTGAAGAGCTCAAAAGCGGCCGTTTGGTAAGAGCGGGCGATGAAAGCTGGGATATTCCGCTTGAGATTCGCCTTTATCGCTGCTCACTCGTACATAAGCCGGGCGTCGAAAAGCTCTGGCGGCAGATGATGAAGCTACCACGTGATTTTTTACAGGCGTAATGGCTATGGCCTGAATTAGGGCCGAGCGCTAAAATCCGCGGGCAGGCCAAGAAAATTCTGAATAATAAAGAAGTGATCTTCAAACAGGCTATCCGGTTCTAGATCCGCCAAGGCGACCCAGCGCGCATGGTCACCGCCTTTAACAGGTTTTAAGCGGGGTAGCTGCTGGTCTGGGCGTAGCGCAAAGTAAAAGGCTTCGGCCAGCGTACGGCCACGCCAGCTGCGGTGCGGCTCGTCAAATAGCCGCTGTCCGCGCAGCGAACCTTTCAGCACTGGCTCAGGGACTTTAAGACGCAGCCGCTCCCTAAGCTCACGCATGCAGGCATCCAGCAACCGCTCATGCGGATTGATAAAGCCCCCCGGCAAGGCGAAGAGGCCTTTGCCGGGCGCTGCCGTGCGGCGCACTAGAAGCACATGGCCCGATTGCACCACAACGGCATTAACAGTGACGAAAATAGGCGGATAAGGTGCTTGCGCCCAGGCTTGGCGATATTGGTCAAGCAACTGCTGCTCTTCGAGTAGCTGATGGTAAGCCTCTCCCTGGCAAAACTCACTGACGCTACTCACTACCCCAGGCGGCAAGTCGTGATAAGCCCCTGTGGTCAGATAGTCACCGGAGGAACCGGGCGACCGGAAAAGTCGTTCACGGATCTGGCTTGCGGAAATCCCCTCAACCAACGGTACGCTGACCGATTCCCACTGTGGGAAAAGCGAAAGATAGTAGCTCGATTGACCACGGCTTGCCCCAATCAAACCGATTCGCGGCAAACGCGCATTGGCTGGAGCCGCCAGATCGCGTACTTTTCTCTGAACATCTCTTACCCATACATCGTCGTTATACAGCGCATCCAGAAGAGGCGTTATTTCCAAGCGCTGGTTATCGGCGTCGTCAAACCCTGAGCGAATCATTGCCTGACGCTCATCAAAGCGCCATGGGTTACGCAATGAACGCGCCTGCCATGCCGAACCAACCAGCACAATAACCTGTCGTGCCTGCTTCAATGCTTCGCGAATAATTGCTAAATGGCCCAGGTGAGGAGGCTGAAAACGGCCAATAAATACCAAACAGTCAAAGGGGTAAGCAGACGTAGAGCTTGTTACGGCGGGAGCCATGTTGCTTCCTTGAACGGTTGGTTGATAAGAAGGCCATTATGGAGGGCTAGATTATAGCGTGCAATGTGATCAGTACTGCGCGCTGCGCCAGCATTCGATATGCTGATAAACTATTACGCATAAAGTAACTATTAAATTACTCAAGGGAATGAATATGATTAAAAGCACCCTCATCTTTTGGTGGAAGGTAGTACAGGATGCAGTAGCGCTATGGCTTGAACGAAATGCGTTTAGCTATGCAGGATCATTGGCTTTTTATACGCTTTTTTCTTTAGCCCCTACGATCATTATTGCCGTAACGGTTATCGGCGTTGTGCTAGGTGAGGATGCTGCACAAGGACAAATTGTTGCTCAGCTGCAAGGCTCTTTAGGAACGGATGTAGCATCAGCAATTGAGGGTGCCGTTGCCCAGTCGCGGATTGAAGAATCGGGTTTACTGCCAACGCTGTTGGGGTTTGGTGCGCTTTTAGTCGGTGCTACCACGGTGTTTGCGCAAATGCAGTTTTCGCTAAACACTATCTGGGGGGTGACGGCGAAACCTACCAGCAATAGCATGTTTATATTCGTCAAAACCAGGCTTCTTTCGCTCACTGTGGTTCTTTCAATCGGTTTTATCTTGCTGGTTTCGTTGGTTTTAGGCGTTGTGGTACGCAGTATGCTGCAAGCCGCTAATGATGTCTTTCCGCTAGCAGGTTATCTTACGACCAGCGTGGAAGCACTAATCTCACTGGCCGTAGTGACACTACTCTTTGCGACCATTTTCAAAGTACTGCCTGATGTCGTCTTGGGCTGGCAGGATGTGTTTATTGGCGCCGTTGTTACTGCCGTACTGTTTACCATTGGGCGCACGCTAATCGCGATTTATCTGGCATATACCGCAACGGCTTCAACTTATGGGGCCGCGGGGTCGGTCGTAATGGTATTGCTATGGGTTTATTACTCATCGCTCATTTTATTATTTGGTGCTGCGTTTACGCGTTCTCTTTTACTGCGTCGGGGCAGAAAGCTGATTCCGCGCAATAGTGCGGTGCTTGTTAAGCACGAGCTGCTGGGTGTTGAGCCGCTAGAGCCTAAAGACCACGTTCACAAAGACCATGTCCACAAAGACCACGTACAAGATACCGGTGAACAGTCATGAAAGCCTGCTGCCTGCGCGCATTTGTTTCAGGAAAAGTACAAGGTGTTGGCTATCGCTACGCCACCAAGGAACAGGCGTTGCAGTCCAAGATAACCGGCCATGCCAAAAACCTGGCTGACGGTCGGGTTGAGGTGCTTATGTGTAGCGATAGCGAAAAAGTTAAGGCGCTTAGTGAGTGGCTTTGGAAGGGGCCCGCGCAAGCGCGGGTAACCCATGTTGAATGCGAGGCAATGGACGCTAGTTCAGTGCCTGAGCACTTCTCAATACATTAATTAACCATTTCACGATTACTTGCCACGCTTCCACTGAGCAATGTTTTCCGCCGTAAGCGCGATAATATTTTGTCGCGCCTCTGGTGTTATCCATGCGTTATGTGGCGTCACAATCAGGTTAAGAGACTCATCTAGCGCGGCTAATAGCGGATGCCCCTCTCTCGGCGGCTCTGTGGGCAGCACATCCACCGCTAATCCTCCAATAGTGCCTTGGCGTAACGCTTCAAGGGCGGCCACTTCATCGATAATGCCACCGCGAGCACAGTTGACGAGTAACAGTGACGGTTTGGCAGCCGCTAAGCGCTTTTGATCAATAAGGTGTTGCGTATCGGCATTTAGCGGGCAGTGCAGGCTGAGAATGTCTGCGTCAGGCAGTAAATCATCCAGCGAGGGGCGTGAATCATTTGCCTCATTGCCAGGGCGTGCTGCAAAGCTTACCTGCATGCCAAACGCTTCTGCCAACCGTGCGACTTCCGTGCCCAGTTCGCCCTGGCCAACCATCACCAGGCGTTTGCCTGCCAGCTGCAGAGTGGGGTGGTCCTGAAGGCAGAAAAAATCACTGCGCTGCCAGGCGCCATTTGCTACTTCCTGCTGGTACTGCGGAAGCCGGTTAGCCAGTGCCAGGATTAACATTAACGTATGCTGGGATACACTGGCCGTGCCATATGCCGTTACATTCTTAACGCTGATATTTTGTGCTTTAGCCGCGTCAAGGTCGATATTGTTAAGCCCAGTGGCCATCACACAAATCAAGCGCAGTGACGGCAGCTGTTTTAAGGTTTCAGCATCTAGCACGACCTTATTTACCAGCGCGATTTGAGCATTGGCCAGGCGCTCTTTTGCCTGCTGAGTGGTGCTTTGATCAAATACTTCAAGATGAGTAACCGCGTCACGGATAGCGCTTAAATCGATCTGGGGTCCAAGACTTTGCGCATCTAACATTACTGCGTTAGGCATTTTATTCTCTCCAGTGAGTGCCGAGGGCTAGTTAACCTTGCTCGGCAGGGGGCACAAAAGGGTATAATATTGTCGCTTTATCAACCGCAGCCTTGGATTTTATCTCGGCAGGCCAAATATTCGCAGCTGGCTGTGTTTATATTCGCCAATATCCTGTCGTCGTTGAGCTTTTCAGGAGTCATCAACATGCCTATCTATGAATATGAGTGCAAGGCCTGCGGCCATCGCATGGAAAAATTACAGAAAATCAGCGCGGACCCGTTAAAAGAGTGTCCTGCGTGCAATCGTAATGACCTTGAGCGGCTCGTATCCGCAGCAGGGTTCCGCCTGGCGGGCGGTGGTTGGTATGAAACCGATTTTAAAACGGGAAGTAAAAAGAACTTAGTCGCCGATGCCAAAGGCGCGGCGGGTAAAGACAGCGCTAAAAGCGACACTACTTCCAAGTCTACAGGCACTGCGGCCTAACTGCGGTTGCCTGGGCCAGCCTGGCCCGCGACACTTTATTTGCCACGAAACAGAACAGGATTTGACATGCGCAGCCATTATTGCGGCCAGCTAAACGAGACATTGGTGGATCAAACGGTCACCGTTTGCGGATGGGTACATCGTCGTCGTGACCACGGTGGGGTTATTTTCCTCGATATGCGTGACCGCGATGGTATCGCTCAGTTTGTGGTAGACCCGGATACTGCCGAAGCGTTTGCAACTGCCGATCGTGCCCGCGGCGAATATGTGCTGCGTATTACGGGTCGTGTCAGACTGCGCCCGGAAGGCACACAGAATCCCAACATGCCCACCGGCATGATTGAGGTGCTGGCCAAAGATGTTGAAGTACTGAACACCGCTGCCACGCCTCCGTTCCAGCTTGACGAGCATGGCAAGGTAGGTGAAGAAGTTCGCCTAAAGCATCGCTATATCGATCTGCGTCGCCCAGACATGATCGAGAAACTGCGTCTGCGTTCGCGTATTTCGCATAACGTTCGTGCGTTCCTGGAAAACCAGGGCTTTTTGGATATCGAAACGCCGATTCTGACGCGCGCAACGCCCGAAGGCGCCCGTGACTACCTGGTACCTAGCCGTACTCATGCGGGCAGCTTCTTTGCACTGCCTCAGTCACCGCAGCTTTTCAAGCAGCTATTAATGGTGGCGGGTTTTGACCGTTACTATCAAATTGCCAAGTGCTTCCGTGACGAAGACCTACGCGCCGATCGTCAGCCTGAATTCACTCAGATTGACATCGAAGCGTCGTTTGTCGAAGAAGATGACATCATGGGCATTACCGAAGCCATGATTCGTCAGCTCTTCCAGGAAGTGCTGAGCGTTGAGCTTCCCGAATTTCCGCGCATGACCTGGCAAGAAGCTATGGATCGCTTTGGTTCAGACAAGCCGGATCTACGTATTCCGCTTGAACTGACCGACGTTGACGATCTGATGAAACAGGTCGATTTCAAAGTTTTCTCTGGCCCTGCCAGTGCTGAAGATGGCCGAGTGGCCGCGCTTAAAGTACCGGGCGGCGCCAAGCTTTCGCGTAAGGAAATCGACGAATATACCAAGTTCGTGGGTATCTACGGCGCGAAAGGGCTTGCCTGGATCAAGGTCAACGAGCGTGCTAAAGGGCTTGAAGGGCTTCAGTCACCTATCGTGAAGTTCATGGAAGATATCGTTGAGGAGCTGCTTGATCGTCTTGGCGCAGAAGATGGCGATATCATCTTCTTCGGTGCCGATAAAACGCGCATCGTCAACGAAGCTATTGGCGCGCTGCGCGTCAAGCTGGGTGCTGATCTTAATCTGTACACCCAGGCTTGGGCGCCGTTGTGGGTAGTCGACTTCCCGATGTTCGAAGCCGATGATAACGGTCGTTTAAGCCCGTTACACCACCCGTTCACTGCACCTTCCTGCTCGCCGGAAGAGCTCAAGGCCGACCCGGCCAAAGCGCTATCGCGTGCTTACGATATGGTGTTGAACGGTACCGAGCTTGGCGGTGGTTCTATTCGTATCCATAATCAAACCATGCAGAGCACTGTGTTTGAAATTCTGGGCATCGGTGAGGAAGAAGCGCAAGAGAAGTTTGGCTTCCTGCTGGACGCGCTTCAATATGGCGCGCCGCCCCATGGCGGCTTGGCATTCGGTCTGGACCGCTTGGTCATGCTGATGGTTGGTGCCAAGACTATCCGTGAAGTTATCGCTTTCCCGAAAACGCAAAGCGCGGCCTGCTTGATGACCGACGCACCGGGTGAGGTTAGCCCTGATCAGCTAAAAGATCTCAATATTCGCTTACGTCAAAAAGCCAAGCCTGAAGTGGCTGGCGAGTAAATCGATAGCCCTTAAGATAGTTCTTGAGATAGCCCTTAAGATGGTTCTTGAAATAGAGCCATTTAAGAGACAGGCTTTCGATCGCAAGCTGACAAAAACACCGACGCCAGAGCGTCGGTGTTTTTGCATCAGCGCTTTTGTCGCCTAGGGCTTTGCCGCATAGCACGAGTAAACGTATATGGACGAAACACGCACTTCGTTACCAGTGCGCATTCTGGGTATTGACCCTGGTTCCCGAATTACCGGTTACGGTGTCATCGATCTGGTCGGGGTGAAGCCCACCTATGTGGCCAGTGGCTGCATTCGCACATCAGACGGGCCGCTGGAGCAGCGTTTGGCGCAGATATATGCGGGGCTAAGCGAAGTGGTGGGTTTATACAAACCGACAGACACCGCGATTGAACGCGTATTTTTGGCTAAAAATGTTGATTCGGCGCTTAAGCTTGGCCAAGCCCGGGGCGCTGCCTTGGTGTGTATGGCAAACCACGGATTAAGCGTGGCGGAATACGCGGCGCGACGCATCAAAGAAGCCGTAACGGGGCATGGTGGTGCGGATAAACTGCAGGTGCAGCATATGGTTACTGCACTATTAAAACTTTCCGCCACGCCGCAAGCCGATGCTGCTGATGCATTAGCTATTGCGTTAACCCACTCCTATACGAGCAATGGGCTTCCC
Organism: Vreelandella zhanjiangensis DSM 21076; assembly: GCF_000377665.1. GTDB lineage: Bacteria > Pseudomonadota > Gammaproteobacteria > Pseudomonadales > Halomonadaceae > Vreelandella > Vreelandella zhanjiangensis. The sequence goes on from NZ_KB898646.1 coordinate 772,593, forward strand.
AGCGCTTCTAGTGGGCGAAGCCGGCGTGCCTCAACCGGGCGTTGGCGTCTTTAACCACTACTGGTCACTTGTACAGAGTAGCATTATAGTAAACGCCTGTTTTTACTATCGCGAGCGTATTTATGATCGGACGTCTGAGTGGCTATCTGCTGGAAAAACAACCGCCTTGGATCGTAATTGATGTCCAGGGCGTGGGGTATGAGCTTGAGACCTCAATGAATACGCTCGTCTCGCTACCGGGTTTAGGCGAGAAAACATCGCTTTATACCCACTTAACTATTCGTGACGATGCCCATCTGCTTTACGGGTTTGCGCGTGAGCATGAGCGGGCGCTGTTTCGAGCCCTCATCAAGGTTAACGGCGTTGGCCCTAAACTGGCCCTTGCAATTTTGTCCGGCATGGATGAAGACGCGTTTATGCGCTGTGTTCGTGATGATGACAGCAAGGCGCTGACCAAGCTGCCTGGTGTCGGCAAGAAAACGGCCGAACGGCTTATTATTGAAATGCGCGATCGTTTCCCTGAGTGGGAGCATGGTTCTGATTCGCCACTTCCCCTTGAAGCTACCAACGGGCGACCTACCCGCAATAGCTTGGCCGACGCTGAGTCCGCACTCGTAAGCCTAGGTTATAAGCTAACCGAAGCCAGCAAAATGCTGGCAGACCTTGACCCCAAGCAATCGACAGAAGCCTTGATCAAGGCGGCATTAACACAGCGAATGAACGGCTGAGCTACCCCGTCGTTTTGCAGTAACCCAGAGCCAGCAGATTGTCAGGTATTTAAGACAGTATTCAAGAAGAGCATCTATGTTAGAACATGACCGGTTGATAGCGGCTGAACCAGAGCAGGGAGAAGGGCGAATTGATTATGCCATTCGTCCCAAGCGACTTGATGACTATATCGGCCAGCCGAGGGTGCGCGAGCAGCTTGAAATATTTATTGGCGCGGCCCGGCTTCGCGAAGAGAGTCTCGACCATACTCTGGTGTTTGGCCCACCAGGGCTGGGTAAAACGACGCTTGCCAATATTATCGCTACCGAAATGGGCGTCGGACTCAAGTCAACGTCAGGGCCCGTGCTCGAGCGGGCAGGGGATTTGGCAGCCATGCTGACCAACCTTGAGCCCGGTGATGTTCTGTTTATTGACGAGATTCACCGCTTATCTCCTGCGATTGAAGAAGTGCTCTATCCGGCCATGGAGGATTTCCAGCTCGATATCATGATTGGCGAAGGCCCGGCGGCTCGGTCGATCAAGCTGGACTTGCCTCGTTTTACGCTGGTGGGTGCGACAACCCGGGCAGGGCTTTTGACATCGCCGTTACGCGATCGATTTGGCATCGTTCAACGGCTGGAATTTTATAATCTCGAAGAGCTGACCGAAATCGTCACCCGCTCGGCACGCTTGCTGGGAGTGGAAACCAGCGCTGAGGGAGCTATCGAAATTGCCCGCCGCTCTCGGGGCACGCCGCGTATCGCCAATCGCTTGCTGCGCCGGGTGCGCGACTATGCAGAAATGAAAGGCAACGGCACGGTGGATGTTTCCTTGGCAGATGCTGCGCTGAATATGCTCAACGTGGATCACTATGGCCTGGATCACATGGACAGGCGCCTGCTGCTTGCAATGATTGATAAGTTCGAGGGCGGTCCGGTAGGTGTGGACTCACTCTCCGCGGCCATAGGTGAGGAACGTAATACCATCGAAGACGTTATCGAGCCCTACCTTATCCAGCAAGGCCTAATGATGCGCACGCCCCGCGGGCGTACCGTCACGCGTCAGGCTTGGCTGCATTTTAACCGCGTTCCCAACGAGCATTCTGTGGATATGGAAGGGGAGCGTCGTCCATGAGTATTTCGCGCTCGCTGCCCGTACGTGTTTATATGGAAGATACTGACGCCGGTGGCATTGTCTACTACGTTAACTATCTGAAGTTTATGGAGCGTGCGCGCAGCGAATGGCTACGTGAGCAAGGCCTTGATCAGCAAACGTTACTAGACGAAGGTACGCAGCTAGTGGTATATCGCTTAGCCTGTCACTATGCGAAACCGGCGCGTCTCGATGATGTGGTAGACGTTACAGCACATGTCACCGACATAGGCCGCTGCCGAGTAACGTTTGAGCAACGTGTAATGCGAGGAGAGGAACTCCTTTGCAGTGCGACAGTCGAGATAGCCTGCCTAAGTGCAGAACGCATGCGGCCCAAAGCGTGGCCCGCTGCATTTAAAACAGGTCTACAAACAGCAACCACGGTTTCGTAACCTGGAAACCACTACTTTGTCGGGTATTACCGACTTAATTGATTGATGAGGGCACCTGTGAACGATAACACCATGTCCATCCCGCACCTTATAATGAATGCCAGCGTTGTTGTGCAGCTGGTGATGCTACTACTGGTGGTGGGGTCAATCCTGTCTTGGGTAGTCATCTTTCAGCGCAGTATCGCCTTGCGCCGAGCTAAGCAGGAGTATAACCAGTTCGAAGAGTCGTTCTGGTCAGGTGTCGACTTGAATGAGCTATACCGGGAAATTCCTGCTGATGATCCGCGCCACGGCGCTGAGCATATCTTTCAGGCGGGTTTTCGTGAATTCAATCGCCTGATGCCTAAAACCCGCAACGCCGATACGGTGCTTGAAGGCGTACAGCGTAGTATGCGCGTTGCGTGGTCTCGTGAAGAGGATCGTCTAACACAGCATCTGGTGTTTCTCGCCACGGTCGCATCAGCAAGCCCCTACATTGGCCTCTTCGGCACCGTATGGGGCATCATGGGTTCTTTCCAATCTCTTTCCATGACGCAGCAAGCAACCCTGGCAACGGTCGCGCCCTGGATTGCAGAGGCCTTGATTGCCACCGCCATGGGGCTTTTCGCCGCGATTCCTGCGGTTATTTTCTATAACCGTCTATCCAACAATGCGTCTCGCTTACTCGGTAAATATGAAGACTTCGCCGAAGAGTTTCACGCCATCTTGCATCGTAACCTGCAAGGCCGTGACGGCAAGCCTAGCGCCAGTTAAGGGAGTTCGCCATGCAAGGTCCTTTCAACCGTAGCGGCAAGAATAAACCGATGGGGGAGATTAACGTCGTCCCCTTTATCGACGTTATGTTGGTGCTGCTGGTCATTTTTATGATTACCGCCCCTATGCTGACTCAAGGCGTTCAGGTCGATCTGCCGCAGGTCTCATCGCAGCCGATTGATACCCAGGATAGTGACCCCATCATTATCTCGGTTGATCGCGAAGGCGGGTATTTTATTACCCTGGGCGAAGACTCAACCTCAGTTTCACTTGAGCAGATGTCGGAACGCGTCGGAGCGATTCTACAACGTCGCCCGGGCACGCCTGTCATGGTGCGCGGTGACCGTAACGTGCAGTATGGCCAGATCGTTTTGCTAATGAGCACGCTACAGCGTTCCGGCGTTGAAAATGTAGGATTGCTTTCAGAGCCGCCGCAAGATGGGTAAGGGCAAGACGCAAGTGACCGCTGATACGCCGCGCGACCCGCAGGATGTTGGCTATACGTTACCAACCGTACTCGCGGTGGGCGTGCATTTGGCTATTATTGTTTTTAGTTTCATTAATTGGCCCAGCTCAACGGCAGAACCGGACTCTTCCTCCATCGTGCAAGCAACGTTGGTCAGTACAGAAACCTTTACCGACCAGGCTCAGCAAACAACCGAGCAGCAAGCGGCGATGAATAACGCGACGGAGCCAACGGCCGAGCCTAGCGTAAGCGAGCCCGAGGCAGCTGAGCCGGAACCGGATAACCAGGCGGCCGAACAGCAAGCGGCTGAAGAAGCCGCTCGTCGTGAAGCCGAAGCTCAGGCGCAAGCATTAGAGCAAGCGCAGGAGGCTGCCGAAGCCGAAGCTCAGCGACGCGCTGAGGAAGCCGAACGCCTAGCTCAGGAGCAGGCGGCACAAGCGCAGGCCCGAGAAGCTGAAGCCCAACAGGCTCGTGAACAGGCAGAGGCCCAGGCAGCTGCAGAAGCGCAAGCCGCTGCCGAAGCAGAAGCACAAGCTGCCGCCGAAGCAGAAGCGCAAGCCGCTGCAGAAGCACAAGCCGCCGCCGAAGCAGAAGCGCAAGCCGCTGCCGAAGCAGAAGCCAAAGCTGCCGCCGAAGCAGAAGCCGCGCGTCAACGCGAAGCTGAAGCACAGCGCGAACGTGAGGCGGAAGCTCAACGTGAGCGGGAGGCCGAAGAGCGGCGCGCACGTGAAGAAGCTGAACGTCAACGCCAGGCAGCGGAAGCAGCAGAAGCCGCCATGCAGCGTCAACTAGCCGGTGAAGCGGAGGCCGCGGCAAATGCGCAACAAGCACAGCAGGCTGCCAATAGCTTCATCAATATTGTGCGTCGAGCTGTCGAACAGGCTTGGTTAATACCGCCTGGGGCAAGCGATTCATTGAGTGCTACGCTGCAAATACGTTTGGGCCCATCGGGAGAGCTGCTTGCAGCGTCGATTGCGACATCGAGTGGTGACAGTGCTTTTGATCGGTCTGCTATACAAGCGGTTGAACAGGCTGCACCGTTTGGTGAATTGAGAGATTTGCCTGCGGATCAGCAACGAAACTTACGTCAAATTAATCTGCGATTTACCCCGGGGGATGTTCGCTGATGCAAATACTGAGCAAAGTGTGGTTATTCTGCGCACTGCTGTTAATTAGCAGTATCGCAAATGCAAACGCAAACTTGACCATTGAAATTACGCGAGGCAGCGATCAGGCCTTGCCTATTGGCGTGGTGCCTTTTGCCGGCAATGAGGGGATGTCCGAAGATATCGCTCAGATTATTCAGGACGACTTGGAGCGTAGCGGTCTGTTTGAACCGCTAGAGCGTAGCGCCATGTTTGAAAAGCCCAGCCAAGCCGATGACGTTGAGTTCGGCACCTGGCGTTCGCTCGATGTGCGTTATCTAGTGGTAGGTCGCGCTGAGCAGACAGGCAGTGGCTATCAGCTTCAGTTTGACCTGATGGATATCAGCGGCCAGCGCCGTATGATTGGTGAAAGCGTTACGGCCAATGCCAATGACCTGCGCGGTGCGGCTCACTACATCAGCGACCAGATCTTTGAAGCGATTACCGATATTCGCGGCGCCTTTTCTACCAGCATCGCCTATGTAACGGCTCAAGGGCTTGGCGACAATATGCAGTTTGGTCTCTACGTAGCCGATGCAGATGGTCGTAATAGCCAGCAGGTCTTAACCTCTGATCAGCCCATCATGTCACCTTCCTGGTCGCCCGATGGCCGCAAACTTGCCTATGTTTCCTTTGAGACTGAGCGTCCGGCAATTTATATTCAGGATGTCGCTACTGGCCAGCGTGTAATGGCAACGTCGTTTGATGGTATCAACGGCGCACCGACCTGGTCACCGGATGGTCGTCGTATTGCGATGTCCTTATCCAAAGATGGTCAGCCTGAAATTTACATCATGGATATTGGTAATCGTTCGGTGGAACGTCTCACCAATAGCAACAGCATAGATACCGAGCCCGCTTGGTCGCCCGATGGTCGTAGCCTGCTGTTTACTTCTGATCGCAGTGGTGGCCCGCAGATTTACCAGTATTCGCTAGGCAGCGGCGAGACAAAACGCGTAACGTTTACCGGTAACTACAACGCCCGTGCACGCTATTCTCCGGATGGCGATCAGATATTCTTGGTCCACCGTTCAAGCCGTGGGTACCAAGTGGCTCGCCAGGATTTAGAGGGTGGACGGCTTGTGGTACTAAGTGATTCAACAAGAGATGAATCTCCTAGTGTTGCGCCGAACGGGACCATGGTAATCTTCGCTACCCAACAGGGTAACAACGGGGTGCTGAGTGCCGTTTCTGCCGATGGGCGGTCGTCATTCCGGCTTCCTGCAGCACAAGGCGATGTGCGGGATCCTGCATGGTCGCCGTTTTTAAACTAATGATTAATAGTGTTAATTTCTTTCAGGCAAGGAGTCTGATTATGCAACTTAAACCGTTGGTTCGCTCATTGGCAGTCGCGTTATCTATCGTAGTTATCGCTGGCTGTTCCAGCACCGGCGGAACCCAGGATGGTGATTCTTACGGAAGCCAAGATGGCAGCAGCATGGGTGCAGGCACCTCGGGCGCTGGTACAGGTGGTCAGTATGGTTCTACTACGGGTTCTGGCTCAGGTGCTGGTCAGCAAGCTGATTCTCGTATTCCTGAAGTACGTACCATTTACTTCGATTACGACCGTGACACCATCAAGAGCGAATATGAGTCTGCAGTAATGGCTCATGCGCGTTACCTGCGTGCCAACCCGAATGCACAAGTTGTATTACATGGCCATACCGATGAGCGCGGTACCCGTGAATACAACATGGCTCTGGGCGAGCGTCGTGCGCGTGCCGTTCAGCGTTTCCTGAACATTCAGGGCGTTTCCAACTCGCAAATGAGCGTTGTGAGCTACGGCGAAGAGCGTCCTGCGGCTAGCGGCCAAAGCGAAAGCGCTTACTCCCAGAACCGTCGCGTTGTATTTAATTACTGATACTTTTGGCGTGCCTGAGGGCACGCCGATGTTATCTACGGAGTTGTCATGAATCACAGTCTCAAACGCTATTTTGAGAGGCTGTGCGGTGCGGGAGCCTTAGTGCTCCCGCTGTCCGTATTGCCACTCGCGGCAGTTGCCCAGCAGCCGCTCGTTCAAGATCTTTCTTCGGGTAATTCCAGCGGCTTCTATCAGCAGACCCAGCGCCAGGAATCTACCGGCGGTAATCTTGTACTGTTCAACCAGGTAGAAGAGCACCAGCAGGAAATCCAGCAGCTGCGCGGGCAGATTGAAGAGCTGCGTCACCAGCTTGAGCAGTTGAAGCGTCAATCGCAGCAGCAGTATCTGGATATCGAAGATCGCCTGATGAACAGCGGCCCGACTCAAATTGAGCAGGCAACCCCTCAGGTAGAGCCGGAAGCCGCGCAGGAAGTGGTCAATGCGCCTTCTGCGCGTAACGTCAGCGAAGATGCCCAGGCGGACTATCAGGCGGCGTTTGCTCATGTTCAGGCACGCCGCTTTGACGAAGCCATTAAAGCCTTTGAAGGTTTCGTTACCACTCATGCTGACAGCAGCCTAGCGTCTAACGGCTATTACTGGCTGGGTGAGCTTTATGCCGCCGAAGGTCAGCTAAGTGACGCTGATGCGTCCTTTAGCCGTGTCATTACCGACTTCAGTAGCAGCAGCAAAGTACCTGATGCACTGTATAAACTTGGCTTGGTAAAAGCGCGTCAGGGCGAAGCAGAACGTAGCCGCGAGCTGTTAGAGCAAGTGCGTGATGATTACCCGCAAAGTAGTGCAGCTGGGCTGGCGAGTGATTTTCTTCGTCAGTCGGCTGGGTAACAACGCATTTTAAGTTTGTTAGGACGTATCATGAGCTGCAAAATCGACTATCAAGCATCGCCTGATTTGCTTGAGAACCGCATCATACTGGTAACCGGGGCCGGTGATGGGATTGGCCGTACGGCAGCGTTAAGTTATGCACGCCATGGAGCAACCGTGATTTTACTGGGTCGCACCATCGAAAAGTTAGAGCGGGTTTATGATGAAATAGAAGCGGCGGGGGGACCACAGCCGGCTATTTTTCCGCTTAATTTCGAAGGTGCTACGCTTGATGATTTTCACGATATGGCAAGCACGCTCGATAAGGAATTTGGTCGTCTGGATGGGCTTCTGCATAACGCTGGGCTTCTAGGTCGTATTACACCGTTTGAACAGTATGACCCAGAGTTATGGGAGCAGGTCATGCAGGTCAATATTAACGGACCAATCTGGATGACCCAGGCACTGTTACCCCTGCTTCAGCAGTCGCAGGATGCCTCGGTTATTTTCACGTCATCAAGCGTAGGGCGAAAAGGGCGTGCCTACTGGGGAGCCTACTCGGTTTCTAAGTTTGCGACAGAAGGGTTTGTGGAAGTGCTGGCCGATGAGCTCGAAAGCCAAGCTAATATACGTATCAACACGCTGAACCCTGGGGCCACACGTACGCAAATGCGCCAGAATGCCTACCCTGGTGAAGACCCCGACACCTTGCGTACTCCTGAAGACATCATGCCCACCTATTTATGGTTGATGGGGCCGGCGAGTACTGGTATCAACGGTCAGAAATTCGATGCTCAACCGCCACGCGCATAAACCATGTTGCGCCTAACGGTTAAGCAGATGTTGGCCTTCTTAAGACGTGATGTTGAAGGCGTTTAATGCCTCGACTAGCGTTGAGCACTTTTCAAACCAAAGATCCGCTGGCCACTGACGATAGTCATCCTCTTCGCTAATGTATCCGTAGCCCACCGCAACGGCCGTCATACCGGCGGCTTTTGCGGCCTGCATATCCCGCACATGATCGCCTACATACCAGCACTGATTAGGTGCAACTCCCAAACGGCGTGCTGCCTCCCATAAGGGTTCAGGATCAGGCTTTTTGACACTTAGATCATCCGCGCACAGCAGTGCACCCGGCTCTAGTGCCAAGGCGGCTAATAGCGGCTCGGTATAGCGGCGCGGTTTGTTGGTAACAATGCCCCATAGTCGCTGGTTGCCATGCCACTCAATCAACCATTGATTCAGCGGATCAAATACTTGGCTCTGTACAGCCACGGCTTGCTCATAGGTATCCAGCAGAAACTGACGCGCCGTGTCGTGTTCAGGAGCCCCAAGTTCAAGCCCCAGCGCCAGCGTCACCAGCGCGCTTCCCCCGTTAGAAACCTGTCTGCGAATCTGTTCATAAGGCAGCGGCGCCAGCCCGTGATGCTCGCGCAATACGTTGGTTGCCTGTGCCAAGTCGGGCGCGGTATCGACTAATGTGCCATCAAGATCAAATAGGATGGCCAGTGGTGCAGTGGTCGACATCTATTGGCTCACTTTGCGGCAGTACATCATGTAGTTGACCGAAACATCGTTAGGCACCAGGCGGTAACGGCGGGTAAGGGGGTTATAGGTCAACCCCGTTTGCTCGCGCACTTCTAACCCAACCTGACGCGACCAGGCGGCCATTTCTGAAGGGCGAATAAATTTGGCGTAGTCGTGTGTTCCGCGTGGCAGCAGTTTTAGCACATATTCCGCGCCTAAAATCGCAAAGGCGTAAGACTTGGGCGTACGGTTTAGCGTGGAGAAAAACACATAGCCACCTGGGCGCACCAAGGCGCAGCAAGCACGGATAACCGAGGCAGGGTCGGGCACGTGCTCCAGCATTTCCATGCAGGTCACTACATCGAAATGGCCCGGCTTCTGGGCCGCTAATGCTTCAACGCTAATATGCTGATAGTCCACAGAGACGCCGCTCTCTTCAGCATGTAGCCGGGCCACACCAAGCGGCGCTTCGCCAAGGTCGATACCCGTTACATCAGCACCGCGATGAGCCATGGACTCACTCAAGATGCCGCCGCCACAGCCAACATCAAGTACTTTTTTCCCCGCAAGGCCCGCGCGAGCATCAATGAAGTTCAGGCGCAGTGGATTAATATCATGCAGCGGTTTAAATTCGCTTTTAGGATCCCACCAGCGGCTAGCAAGTGCTTCAAATTTAGCAACTTCCGCTGCATCGACGTTGCCTTGATAGTGGTCAGCAGTGCTATCCTGAGGTGTCGCTTGCATGTGTTTGGCTCCCATAGTCAATCAGCAATGGATGGTTACTTTTTCCATCCAGCCTGGGTGTTGACGTCAAGTGGTGAGTGGTATCCACTCAATCGTTCAGTATTATGGGCATTCTAACCACTCCTGGGTCAGAACGCATGAAAAGGACCATTGTATGAATTTAATGGCGATACTTTCTCGCTTTTCCGTCGCGCAAGGAGTCTGGTAAATGCGAGTATTACTTTATGGCAGCGAGTTGAGTGCTGTGACTGCTGCTGCTGCGTTAGCCTGGGTAGGCCATCAGGTTCAGTGGCTACCCCACGAAAGCGCCCCCTGGGCGGTGCTTTCTCAAGTTGACTGGCTTCGTCGTGAACCTGAATTAATGCCCCATATTGAGCAAGGCCTGGCCGATGGTACGCTGGAACTTATTGATAATATAGCGCAAGCGTCTCCCGCCGATGTTATCTGGCTTGCGCTTTCCCCAAGTCAACGTAATGCAGCCAGTACGCTACTCCAGCAGCCAGAGCTCAACGTTCAGCAAGGCGTCGTTTTAGTCAATAACTCCACGTTCCCGGTAGGCGAAACGGAGCGCTTGGATGATTTGATGCAGGACCAGCATAGCAGTGTTGCCTTACCTGACACGTTGGAAGAAGGTCGCGCCTGGGCTTCTTTCACCCGTCCTACGCGTTGGCTGCTTGGCTGTGACGATGCGCAGGGCGAACATGTGATACGCGAACTCTTGCGCGCTTTTAACCGGCGCCAGGAAGTTTTCCAACCCATGCCGCGCCGGGCAGCCGAACTTACTAAGCTGGCCATTAATGGCATGCTGGCCACGCGTATCAGCTATATGAATGAAATCGCCGGTTTGGCAGACACGCTAGGCGTTGATGTCGAACATGTACGTCAGGGCATGGGCGCCGATACGCGCATCGGTTTTGAATATTTATATCCTGGCTGTGGCTTTGGTGGCCCCAATTTCTCCCGCGACTTAATGCGCTTGGCAGACGTCCAATCCAAAAGCGGACGTTATTCTGCTCTGCTTGAACAAGTCATGGATATCAACGAGCAGAAAAAAGAGACCCTTTTTCGCAAGCTTTGGAGCCACTTTGAAGGCCAGCTTGAGGGTAAAACGGTGGCTATTTGGGGGGCGGCATTTAAACCCGGAACGGCACGTATTGATCACGCCCCCGTATTGACACTTTTAGAAGCACTCTGGGCACAGGGCGTTAAGGTAAAGCTACATGACCCGGCGGCGACTGCGGCTCTGCATCAGGAAGTCGGCTATCGAGAAGATCTGCAAACGTTCGATCAGGATCCTTATGAAGCCTGCGAGGGCGCCGATGTGTTGATGCTGGTGACCGAGTGGAAACCTTACTGGAATCCGGACTGGCATCGGTTGGCCGCGTCGCTCAGTGCTAAGTTAGTGTTAGACGGGCGAAATATTTACGACCCTACATTTGTTGCCAGCTGCGGGTTAAAGTACCGTGGTATTGGTCGTCGCGCCGACCCTACGTCTTTTTGAGGAAACGCCATGCCCAATTCGACGCCTTCTCAGCGAATTGTTCCCGATGTTGACCAGAGCTTGACGGTCCAGCATTTGCGCCACCGTAAAGGGCCAGCCGTGTGGCCATTATGGCTTGGGATATTCCTGCTGTTTGCTTTACTCGCTGCTGCCTCGGTGGGGCTGTGGTTGGAACGTGAGCGTCTTCTATCCGAGCTTCATCGGGTAAGTGGTGAGGTGTCTAATGTTCATGCTCGACTTGAGTCGGGTGACACTGATGTACAAGATACGATAACCTTTGTACAAGCTCAAATGACAACGCTTTTTCAAGAGCAGGAGCAGCTCTCCATTGCCTTGATAAATACCCGTGAAGAACTCTACGGCGTGCTTACTGATAATGAAGATAGGCCTTCAAGTGAAACGATGGCAACGTTTTCACAGCAACTTAGTCAATATCAGGAGCAAGCTGCCTTACGCGACAGTCAACTAGCGGCGCTGAGTAGCTCGCTGGATGCGCTTGAACAGGCAGGCACGACGGGGCGGCAGAACCTTGTTGAAGAAGTCAATTATCTGGAGCAGACCACGACGCAGCAGCTAACCTCAATAGAAGAGCAGTCCAACCAATTGAGCCAAACGTTAGACGAGCGGCTGGATGCCCAGAATGAGGCCATAAATGAACGCTTTAATATGCTAGAAACTGAGCTAAATACGCTACAGTTAGAGTCAGCCTCGGCTAATAATGAAGAAATGGCAGCGTTTGAACAGCAATGGAGCCAACGGCTAGCAGCTCTTGAAAGCGATATACGTCAGATTCGCCAAGCTCAATTAGCATTTAGTGCACAAATAGAAATGCTTCGGTAATAGGTTACGTTACAAAACAGCTCTGAGTCGCTGATTTATAGGGATTTTATGTATGGGAAGACAACGGCGATGGCGTTCTGCCACTCAGGTGGCCTGTTTTATCGCATTACCCCTATGCGCGGCGAGTATGATGCCCGCATGGGCGCTCACTGCTGAGATCAGTGGCGTCGACGGCGACGTTGAGGCGAATGTCAGTGCATATCTTGAAAATATTGATGCCGAACAATATACCGATGTGCGTCTGGAAGCCGAGATACGTAGCCGTACTCAGGAAGCCATGCGTGTCTTTAGTTACTATGAGCCGGATATCAGCATTGAACTTACGCCGCCTATCAGGCTAACGATTGAGCCTGGCCCGCGTGTTGAGATCGAAGTGCTATCGATCAATATCGAAGGCGATGCTAAAGATGATCCGCCTTTTCAAGAAGCCTTGGATAATTTCCCCTTGAGTGAAGGGGAGCCGCTACGTCACGCCCCGTGGGATCGTTTACGTAATCAGTTTGCGGGGCTTGCCATCGAGCGTGGTTATTTTGACTGGGGCTTTACAGATCGACGTATGGAAGTGCGCCCTTATCTGCAAAGTGCCCGACTTTATATGGATTTCGATAGCGGGACCCGTTACCGGTTTGGCAGGGTAAATATTACCGGTAGCCATATCGATCCAGACCGTTTGCAGCAGATGCAAACCTTTGAAGAAAATGATCCCTACCTGGCAGAATCATTGGCCACTTATAATCAGCGCCTTGGGGAAACAGGCTGGTTTAAGTCAGTCACCGTACGCCCACGTTTGGAAACGGCCCAAGAACTTACTATTACCCCTCCAGGGGGCGGTGATCCATGGTTTAGCGAGGCCACTGCCTCTCAACCTCAGCGGCCATTGATCAGCAGCGCAGCTTTATTAAGCGTACTGAACATCAATAAGCGTGACAATACTACGCTACCCATTGATGTAAGCGTTGAGCCTGCCGATCGTCATCAGTTTGAAGTGGGTATTGGCTATGCAACTGATGTAGGTCCTCGCCTACGCTTTAGCTGGCATCAGCCGTGGATTAATAGCTTAGGCCACAGTCTTGATCACGATCTTTATCTCTCCGCGCCCGAGCAGCGCTTCACCGGGGTATATAACATCCCGCTTGAAGACCCACTGCGTGATAGTTACCGGTTGCAGTACGGGGTTCGTAATATCGACGATAGCGACACCCAATCGTTGGAAGGCTCGGTAGAAATTGCTCGCCGCTGGCAGTTTGAAAACGACTGGGTGCAAACGCTGTATTTCCGGACTACCTATGAAGACTTTACCCAAGGCGGAGAGGCTGACGAGGTGTGGCTCTTCTATCCGGGTATTCAGTGGTCGCGCACGCGAACTCGTCCGCAGCGTTTTCCGCTCTGGGGTGACCGTCAGCAGCTCTCCGTTGAATATTCAGACAGAATCTGGGGCTCGGACGCCAAGTTTACGCGTTTAACCGGTGATACTGAGTGGATACGCACCATCAATAACGACAACCGTTTCTCTGCCCGTTTAAGCATTGGTGCGATTGAAACCGACGATTTCTCCAAACTGCCACCTTCACTGCGTTTCTTTGCAGGCGGTGATCGCAGCGTGCGCGGGTACTCCTATGAAAGCCTGTCTCCACGCAATGCCGAAGGCCGGCTACGCGGCGGCCAGCAGATGATTACCTCCAGTCTTGAGTACCAGCGGCGTGTTAGAGAAAACTGGTGGGGAGCCACATTCATCGATACTGGTGATGCCTTCGATAACTGGGGGCCTAATGATTTAAAAACCGGAGCCGGGGTAGGCGTCCGCTGGATATCGCCCGTGGGGCCTATTCGCCTGGACGTAGCGCATCCCTTCGATCATGAAGATGCATTTCGTCTGCATTTCTCCATTGGCCCGGAATTCTAGGAGCACGCTTTGTCCCAGGTTAAGTCTTCCGCGACCACGACGCGCCAGCCATATTCATCGCAACAACGCACAAGGCTGCTGGTGTGGAGTTTGATACGTCTGATTATTTTGCTGCCCTTATGGCTATTAGGTTTAGTTGCGCTTTTACTGGGCGTGGCTTTGTCACCCTGGGGCACGGGATTTTTATTTTCCCAAGGCGAGCAGCGTGGCTATTTTACGTTCGAACATCAGGAGGGCGGACTGCTCGATGAGTTTGAGCTTCAGGGCTTTCGTCTTGACCTTGGCAATATCCATGTCGCAATAGATGATCTGGAATTGGCCTGGTCAGATGGTTGTGTCTTTTCCAGGCGTCTTTGTCTGGATACGCTACATGTCAATGGAGCGGATATTCGACTTGGAGCAAGCGCCGCGGAAGAAGAGCCACCCAAGGATGGCGACCCTTTCAGGCTGCATTTGCCATTTCCGGTTGAGCTTCGCTCTGTCCTATTGAATGACGTTAGGGTTCAACTGGCTGATGGCACGCGCATCAACTGGGCAACCTTTGAAACGTCGGCAACGGCTGAAAATAGCCAGGTGGCATTTGCACCCAGTCGTCTCGAACAGCTGACGGTTTATCTGCCCCCATCACCAGGCGTTCAACTGACTCACGAAGTACAGACCCCACTGCTGGCAGAAGGCATCGATGGTGCCATTCTGCTGACACAGCCTCGCGATGAAACAACGCCGTCAGTATCGCTTGAGGAGCAATTAGCGTCCCGTGAGCGTATCGAACTGCCTGAAATCGCGCTTCCAGTCGATATTGAAGTGAGCGACCTGACGGCTACTGACATCAATCTGATGGGCGCCTTTGAATATCGTATTGAACGTTTGCAGATAGAGCTGAATACTCAGGAAAGCCAAGTAGAAATTTCCTCTTTTGAGGTAACCACCGCCGATGTGCAGGCAAACCTTGTTGCAAACGCAGACTTGAGCGGAAGCTACCCACTCGAAGCCCGCTTGGAAGCCGTATTGCTTTTGCCTGAACTGTTTCCTGAGTTAAACGGTGAGGAACTTGTGCTTGAGCTTTCCGGCTCGCTGGATAATCTGCAGGCCGAGCTGATGGCAGCAGGCATAGTGGCCGCGTCTCTCAATCTTCAGGCAGACGTATTGGCGCCCGATTTGCCTTTCCAAGTACGCTTGCAAAGCGAGCGGCTGCAGTGGCCGCTGGTGGATGAACAAACAGAGGAGGGTGCAAACCCCGCGCAACCCTATGTGGTTGAGGCGGTAGACTTAACGGTTGAAGGCAGCCTGGAGGCTTACAGTGCCGATGTTAGCCTTCAAGCACAGGGGCCTGAATTACCACCGACTCAATTAACGCTCAATGGTGATGGCGACTTTAGTCATTTCCGCTGGACTCCTTTAGTCCTTCAAGTAGGTGAAAATACGCTTCGAAGTGAAGGGCATATCGATTGGTCAACCCCAGACCTTCCCTTCCAGGCACGCGTGCAAAGCGAACGGCTGCAATGGCCTCTCATAGACGAAGCTCAAGAGGCAGGTGGCAGCTCTGTGCCCTATGTCGCTGAAGCCCTCGACCTAACGGTAGAGGGCAGCCTGGATGCCTACCGCGCCGAAGTAACGCTACAGGCTCAAGGGCCGGGATTGCCGCCCACTCAGGTAGCGCTCAATGGCGATGGCGATATTAGTCATTTCCGCTGGGATCCTCTCGCGCTTCAAGTAGAACAAAGCAGCTTGCGCAGCGAAGGGCGTATTGATTGGTCAGATCCGCTGACGATTGATACGCGCATTCGCTTAGACCAGTTCAACCCGGCGCACTTTGTTGATCAAATGAATGGCAGCCTAACGGGGGACATCGATGTAAGCGTCCGCCAGCTAGGCGAGCTTTGGTCGGTGAGCATCGCTAATATCGACATCAATGGCCAGCTGCGTGATTACCCCTTAACGCTTCAGGCAGCCTTGGATGCCAACAGCAATATGGAGGTCGATATCCATGAGCTGTTATTCACTCAGGGCAATAACCGGTTACAGGCTTCAGGCCAGATAAGCCAGCAAGCCATGTCGTTAAACGCTGATATTGCGCTTCGTGAGCTGCGTACTCTTTCTCCCGAACTGGCAGGAACACTTACCGGTAGTGTAAAAGCCACGGGTAGCTTTGAGCAGCCCGAGATTCTTGCCGACCTATCAGGACGCGATCTGCGCTTTGCGGATAACCGGGTAGAGCGATTGGAGCTTGATGCCACGGTACAGGGTCTTGACGATCCACGGCTCAACGTTCAACTGGGTTTGCAGCAAATATTCGCTGGCGGCCAGCGCCTTTCAACAGCGGATCTGAATCTAACGGGGCGTCTTTCTCAGCACCGCCTTGAATTGCGCGTGCAGGGCGAACCCAATAGTTCACTGCAACGCGCGCTACTAGCTCTGGACGGTCGTTTCGATCAACAGCGTCAGCAGTATCAAGGCCGGCTGACGCCCTTGGAAATCGACTCCGAAGCAGGCAATATTCGTCTGGAAGCGCCGCTCGATCTGAGTTACAACCTGGCTAACGGGCAGGCACGCTTGTCGCCTTTCTGTCTACGCCGCGAAGAGGGTGGTCTGGTCTGCTCTCAGGAACCGATCAATGCTTCCCCCGACCAGGGGCGTGCGGTATTAACCGTACGCGAAGTGCCTATGGAGATGCTCGAACCTTTCTTGCCTGACGAGTGGTCGTTCGAGGGCGATACAACAGCGGACATGGTCGTTGATTGGCGCCAAGGCGGCGCACGCTGGCAAGCCGATGTTCAGGTGCTTAGTGAGCTTGCGATTACCGCGATCAACGATTACGGGCAGCCTGTTCAACTGCCGGTTATTAACCTGGATGCAAACCTTCAGGCGAACCAGGCACAGGCGGATACCAACATAGTGCTATCGTTCTCTGAAGCGGGCGATTTAAGGCTTAATCTGTCGCTCAACGACCCGCTTGGACGAGGCACGTTAGATGGCGAGCTGCTAGCCAACAATCTCTCTCTTGCCCCTTATCGTCCTATGGTCGTGAGCATGGATAGTCTTGAGGGTGAACTGAACGGCCGAGTGCAGATTGGCGGCACCACCAGCCAACCAGATTTGCAGGGCACGCTGGCACTACGTGGTTTGCGCGTTCACGGCCCCGATATTCCAGTTGATGTCCGCGATGGCGAGTTAGCCCTCTCGTTTGATGGTGAGCAAGGGACTATTAATGGCTTCGTGGCGGCCGAGCGTGGCCGACTGAACATTACTGGGGACGCCTATTGGCCCGGCGCGGATGACTGGCGGATAGGGATAGACTTGAACGCCACGCAAGAGCCGTTACTGTTGGTACTGCCCCAGTTTGGCCGATTAGAGGCCGCACCGGATATTCGAGTACGCATTACGCCAGAACTACTCCAGGTCCGGGGTAATGTTGACTTGCCCTGGGCGCGGCTCGAGATTGGCTCAAGGTCCTCCTCTGCGATTGAACCCAGCTCGGATGAAATTATTATTACCGAGCGCGAGGATCGTGAAGCTGAAGAAGAAGCCCGGCGCGTGGCTGAAAATGGCGGACCAAGCGCCGCCGATGAGTTAGCTCAAACGGGCATGGAGCTAGATGTTCTCATTACCCTGACGCTGGGCAGCGATATGTTAATTTCTGCCTATGGGCTTGAATCAGGATTAGGCGGCACGCTGGAAATTCGTCAAGACAGCGGTGGACTTCAACTGTTTGGCGAAGTGAATCTTGTCGATGGCCGTTTCCAGGCTTTTGGCCAGGATCTGTTGATCCGCCGCGGTCAGCTACTGTTTAGCGGCCCGCCATCGCTGCCCACGCTTGACTTTGAAGCTATCCGTAACCCGGATGTGACCGAAGACGACGTGATTGCCGGACTACGCGTAACGGGTAGCGCTGAAGAGCCCAACGTGACGATTTTCTCGGAGCCCTCGATGCCTGAAAACCAGGCCTTGTCGTATCTATTAAGAGGGCGGGCATCAGATTCCAGTGGCGGTATGGACAGTGCCCTGACCACAGCCTTGATTGGCATGTCGCTAGGCCGCACGGGGGGAGCTGTCGGCTCCATTGGAGAGGCATTTGGTATTGAAGATCTGGCGCTGGATACGACCGGTGTAGGGGATGACAGTCAGGTAGCCTTGAGTGGTCAACTATCCGATGATCTGCGTATTAGCTATGGAGTGGGAATTTTCTCGCCGATTGCCGAACTAACGTTACGTTATACGCTATGGCGTAATCTATATGTACAGGCTGTGTCAGGTGCTAATCAGGCGGTGGATTTGATTTACACCTTCTCCCGTCGAGGTAACCCTGTAACTTATAAGCAGCAATAGAGAGACTGACATGACGCAATTAAATGATGATAAAGGCGCACAAACAGAGCGCACAACGCCCGTCGAAACCAGTGAACGCCATACTATCAATGGTCACTCACTACATGCGCCTTATCCTGAAAACCACCAAGAAATCGTGCTGGGGATGGGGTGTTTCTGGGGTGTCGAGCGTCTTTTCTGGCAGCAGCCCGGTGTTTACGTTACGGCTGCGGGCTATGCAGGCGGTACTACACAGCATCCCACTTACCAGGAAGTTTGTTCTGGGCGAACAGGGCATGCTGAAGTTGTCCGAGTGATCTATGACCCAAGCAAAGTGACCATTGAAACCTTGCTTCAGGTGTTTTGGGAACAGCACGATCCCACTCAGGGAAATCGTCAGGGCAATGATATTGGCTCGCAGTATCGCTCGGTGATTTATACAACCACCGATGAGCAACTAAACGCAGCGAGGCAGAGCGCAGAAGCTTATCAAAATGCTTTGAGTAAAGTAGGCCGGGGAGCAATCACCACGGAAATCGAACCGCTGGATACGTTCTATTTTGCAGAAACGTACCATCAGCAATATCTCGATAAGAATCCGAACGGCTATTGTGGCTTGAAGGGCACGGGGGTGACTTGCCCTATTGGTGGGTAACCGCTCAAATACAGTCAAATAAAGGCGACTATGCTGCTGAGCCATAGTACTAATTAAACACAGTACTGCTTAGCTATAAGTGCTGCTTAGTCATAGTCGCCTGATGCTTAATCGCCTGACTGTATGCGATCGATACGGTAAAGCGTTTCTACCTGATCTAAACCAGTTACCGTACATTTAAGGTCTTTTACGCGGCCATCGCTTAAACCATAGACCCAGCCGTGCACGGAAATGGACTGGCCACGCTGCCAGGCCCGCTGCAAAATTTTAGTACGGCATAAGCTGTTAACCTGTGCTTTAACGTTGAGCTCGCACATACGGTCAATTTGCTCATCCAGGGGAAGGTGCCCAAGAGTGTTTCGATGTTGGTTATATTGCTCACGCACCGAATGTAGCCAGTAATCAACCACGCCGCACTCACCACCCGTCACTGCCGCTCTGATTCCGCCACAGCCGTAGTGACCAACAATCATGATATGGCTGACTTTAAGTACATCTACGGCATACTGAACGACAGAAAGCGCGTTCATATCAGTATGATGCAAAAGATTGGCAACATTGCGGTGAACAAAAACTTCACCTGGGGGCAAGGCAATAATCTGATTGGCGGGTACCCGGCTATCAGAGCAGCCTATCCATAAATAATCAGGATTTTGCTGATCTGAAAGGCGCTTAAAATACTCGGGATCCTCTTCGCACATGCGTTCAGCCCAGGCACGATTATTGTCGAGAAGCGTCGCAATAGGATCAGACATTGAATCTCCGTTTCGTTACATCGTCAGGTTAAGGCGAAATGCAATAAGTAGACAAGGTTTTAACCTTCTCTACAACTAAGGTCAATAAGCAGGCGCGGCCAAGCGCTTAGCGCGCATGAAAAATTTATAGGAGTAGATAATGGTAGCCGATTCCGAATATGAGTATGACCTGCTAGTGATTGGTGCAGGATCAGGCGGCGTTCGTGCTGCCCGCACTGCGGCTGCGACAGGCGCAAAAGTCGCTATTGTAGAAGACCGTTATCTAGGCGGCACCTGCGTTAACGTAGGCTGTGTCCCCAAGAAACTTTACGCCTATGCGGCACATTTTCACGATAGCTTCGACGACGCCGCAGGATTTGGCTGGAGCCTTTCAGAGCCTGCTACGTTTGACTGGGCCACGTTAAGAGACAATAAAACCAGTGAAATTAAACGCTTAAACGGAATTTATCAACGTATGCTCGAAGGAGCGGACGTAACGCTGTTTAATGCTCGCGCACAACTGGTTGACGGCCATACGGCAGCATTGAAAGATGAAAATGGCGTGACTCATATCACGGCGAATAAGATTTTATTGGCAACGGGCGGTTGGCCATGGGTGCCCGATTTTCCAGGTAAAGAGCACGCGTTGGACTCAAACCAGGTATTTGATTTAGAAACATTTCCAAAACGCTTCCTGGTATTGGGCGGTGGATATATCGCAGTTGAATTTGCCAGTATCTTTAACGGGCTGGGTAGCGAAACCCATTTGATTTACCGTGGCGATCTATTTTTAAAGCAGTTTGACCACGAGGTGCGTGAGTTCACCCGTAACGAAATGGACAAAAAGGGGGTCAACCTCCATTTCAATGCCAATATTGAGCGTATCGAAGCCACGGGCTCCAGCTATAACGTCCACCTGACCACCGGTGAAGTGTTAGAAGTGGATGCGGTACTAGCGGCCACGGGGCGTAAAGCCAACGTTCAGGGCTTAGGCATTGAAGAGTTGGGTATTAGCCTGGATGGCGACGGTAAAATTCCGGTCAATGAGCGCTATGAAACATTAGTGCCTTCCATTTTGGCCCTAGGCGATTTGACGGCTGGCCCGGAGCTAACCCCCGTCGCTCTTGCTGAGGCCATGCAGCTTGTGGACTATCACTTTAAAGATATAAAGCCAATGCCGCTTGATTATGCAACAGTGGCCACTGCCGTATTCTGCCATCCCAATATCGGCACTGTAGGGCTTAGTGAAGAGGCTGCTCGACAGAAGCTTACCAAAATTCGCGTTTATTCCACTGAGTTTCGCGCGATGAAACATACCTTGTCGGGAAGTCAGGAACGCACGCTAATGAAACTTATCGTGGATGACGAAACCGATAGAGTCGTTGGAGCCCATATGGTAGGCGATGAAGCGGGGGAAATTATTCAATGTATCGCCATTGCCGTTAGAGCAGGCCTGACTAAGCAGGACTTTGATTTAACCATTGGTATTCACCCAACCGGTGCTGAAGAGTTCGTCACCTTGAGAACCGTGACACGACACTGACCTTTAAGTGATTAAAAAAAGCGAGCCAATAGGCTCGCTTTTTTTAT
Source organism: Vreelandella zhanjiangensis DSM 21076 (assembly GCF_000377665.1). Classification (GTDB taxonomy): domain Bacteria; phylum Pseudomonadota; class Gammaproteobacteria; order Pseudomonadales; family Halomonadaceae; genus Vreelandella; species Vreelandella zhanjiangensis. The sequence continues at coordinate 793,691 of NZ_KB898646.1, forward strand.
GCCTCACGTTTTTTAAAACTTAGACTAAACTCATATTGGTCTGTTACGCAGTGTGTCTGGAACGACCAAAAACAGCTAACTATAACCAAAAATTATGGAAAATAGATCGGTGGATAATATGATTTTTGAATTGGTAATAATCAAGTGTTATAATGGGCATCAAATTCGCTACAGCGAAGCATAACTATGAGTACGCCGATACAACCTTTTACACCATCATCTGAGCTTGCACGCCCCACGGTAGCTGATGCAGTCGTAGGCTTTTCCGAGACGCCTCTGTTTATCCGCAAACCGAATGCTGAGGATGGATGGGGAGTATATGAGTTGGTTAAAGCGTGTCCTCCTTTGGACGTTAATTCCGCTTATGCTTACTTATTACTTGCTACACAATTTCGTGATACCTGCGCCGTTGCCACAAATGAAGAGGGCGAAATTGTCGGGTTTGTTTCTGGTTATGTGAAAGACAATGCCCCAGACACTTATTTTCTGTGGCAGGTGGCAGTCGGTGAAAAAGCGCGAGGCACAGGCCTTGCTCGCCGCCTGGTCGAAGCCATCCTGTCACGCCCTGAACTCACTAACGTTCATCATCTGGAAACCACGATTACGCCTGACAACCTAGCATCCTGGGGTTTGTTTCGCCGCTTAGCCGCTCGCTGGCATGCGCCGCTAAACAGCCGTGAATATTTCTCTACCGAGCAATTAGGTGGAGAGCACGACCCGGAGAACCTGGTTCGCATCGGCCCATTTCAGACTGAGCACATTTAATCTGCACAGCCTTTGTATTATCTCGTCACACTTTTGCCAGCTTAATGATCACAAGGAGGTCGCTAATGAAGACTCAAACACTTGAACGTATGGAATCTAATGTTCGTACCTATTCACGTTCATTTCCTGTTGTGTTTACCAAAGCGCAAAATGCTCGTTTAACCGACGAAAACGGTCGCGAATACATCGACTTTTTGGCGGGTGCCGGAACGCTTAACTACGGCCATAACAACCCGCATCTCAAGCAAGCCATGATTGATTACCTGTCTAGCGACGGTGTAGTTCACGGACTGGATATGTGGACGGTAGCTAAGCGGGAATATCTTGAAACGTTAGAAGAGCTCATATTTAAACCGCGCGGGTTGGATTATAAGGTCCACCTACCTGGCCCAACCGGTACGAACGCCGTTGAAGCAGCTATTCGTCTGGCACGTGTTGCCAAGGGTCGCCACAATATTGTGACCTTCACTAACGGTTTCCACGGGGTGACCATGGGGGCATTAGCCACCACAGGTAACCGTAAATTCCGTGAAGCAACCGGCGGCATTCCTACTCAAGGCGCAAGCTTTTTACCCTTTGATGGTTACATGGGTGAGCATGCTGACACGCTTGACTACTTTGAAAAATTACTTGGTGACCAATCGGGTGGCCTGGATATTCCAGCAGGCGTCATTGTTGAAACCGTGCAAGGCGAGGGCGGTATTAACGTGGCAGGTCTGGATTGGTTAAAACGCCTTGAAAGCATTTGCCGTGAACACGATATCCTATTGATCGTGGATGATATCCAGGCAGGCTGTGGCCGTACCGGGAAGTTTTTCAGTTTTGAGCATGCAGGCATCAAACCTGACATCGTGACTAACTCGAAGTCCCTTTCTGGGTTTGGTTTGCCATTTGCCCATGTATTGATACGCCCAGAGCTCGATATGTGGAAGCCGGGGCAATATAACGGCACTTTCCGTGGTTTTAACCTTGCCATGGTAACGGCGACCGCAGCGCTTAAAAAATACTGGTCGAATGATACGTTCGAGCGCGATGTTCAGCGTAAAGCGCGTATTGTCGAGGAGCGTTTCCAGAAACTGGCGACTCTGCTGTCTGAAAACGGTATGCCAGCTACCGAGCGTGGCCGTGGATTGATGCGCGGTATCGACGTTGTCTCGGGTGATCTTGCCGATAAAATCACCAGCGAAGCGTTTGAGAACGGCTTGATTATTGAAACGAGTGGCCAGGGCGGCGAAGTCGTTAAATGTCTTTGCCCATTGACCATTACCGATGAAGACCTGCTTGCAGCGCTGGATATTCTGGAAGCAGCTGTCAAAACGGTTATTAAGGGATAATCTGACGTTGGTCTTGGGTAGCTAAACACCATTAACGATAAACTCAACGGCTGGTACCGCCAGCCGTTCAGGCATGGAGTACACTATGATTGTTCGTAATCTTGAAGAAGCACGTAAAACAGATCGTCTGGTAACTGCTGAAAATGGCAACTGGGACAGCACGCGTCTAGTGCTTGCTGAAGATAACGCGGGTTTTTCTTTTCATGTCACGCGTATTTTTCCAGGCACCGAAACTCATATTCAGTATAAGCACCACTATGAAGCGGTTTTTTGCTACGAAGGCGAAGGTGAAGTAGAAACCCTGGCCGATGGCAAAATTTGGCCCATTAAAGCAGGCGATATATATCTGCTGGATCAGCATGACGAGCACCTACTGCGCGGCAAAGAAAAAGGCATGACCGTTGCCTGCGTATTTACCCCCGCGCTGTCAGGTAAAGAAGTGCACCGCGAAGACGGCTCCTACGCACCAGCGGATGAATAAGCACTGATGCTCAGCCTCTAGTGCTTGGACATGAGTCCTTAAAAAGCAGCCTTGCTCAAGCAGGCTGCTTTTTAATGCCTACGTATCTGGCCTAATTCAGGGATGGCCTTCAACCTAGACACTGAGGATGGACGCATAAAATAGTTGCTTGGAAATCACATGGCTTAGAGCATAGGTGTTTCATAGCATGGATAAAAATTGATTAAGCAGCACACCTGATAAAATCTATTATCTTGCTGATTATATTGAATTAGAGACGATGCTTGCTTAAACCAGTGAGTCTCAAGTAGGCTGCCGGTTCTGTGCGCTTCACAAAGATCTTCCAGGTGTTCGCATAATATATATTATGTTAAATCGGGTAATTGTTAGCGACGAAATATCGGCGCTACGTTGGACAACCGGTCTAGCTTCTCCTTATCATTCCTTTTTACTTTTCAAGGATGTCACTCGTTATGCGCCCAGGTGTTTTGTGGCTGATGGCTGGTTTAGCACTTTTGTTCTCAGGCTGTGCCCTACAGCCGCCAGAATCAAATGAACCACCGCCATTGAGCGAAGCGTCGTTTAATTCGCGAATACTCGAACTGCAAGACACGCTAACGCAGCAATGCGGTGCTAACGCTCAGTATCAAGACCAACAGCTCAGCCAGCAAAAAACCCTGACAGCCGATGTTCGTGAGGTTGGCAGTCTTGTGCGTCTGTTACGCAGCGATATACAAGAGCTTGAAGCTCGCGGCGAAGAGCCAATTGTTATTCGTGAAGAGTGTAATATTGATGAGGCTCTTGAAACCAAGGCCACGCTGGGCCGTAACGAATGGGTCGGTTTACCCAGTATCGGTACCTATTTAAAAGCCCGCGTCGATTCTGGTGCCAACACGTCATCCTTGTCGGCCTCCGAGATTACCCGGTTCGAGCGTGATGGCGAAGATTGGGTACGCTTCAAGCTGGCGCTCAATGACGATGACGTTGTTGTGGAATCACTGCGTGATGAGTGGATTGAAGCGCCTGTCGAGCGTCGTGTGCGTATAGTGCAAGCTTCAGGCGAAGCATCGCGCCCGGTGATCTCCTTATTGATGACGCTTGGCCCCATCCGCGAAAACGTACAATTTACCCTTAACGACCGTACCCATCTGGATTATCCGGTACTGCTGGGTCGTCGTTTCCTGATGGATATTGCGATCATTGATGTGGCGCAAAACTATATTCATGAGCGCCCGGAATTTCCTGGTGGCGAACCCGCTGAGCAAGCCGCTGAAGACGAAGCGGTTGATCAAGACGATACCGAAGAGTAACCGCGCTCCCCCGCCGCTTTTCGCTAAAAGGAATTTTCATGTCCCGGCTTCCGTTTTATATCATTGTAGGTTTCCTTCTGGTGGCAGGTATTGCCACCAGTGTGCATAGGCATATTCAGTTTGAAATTCCTTGGGTACCAGGCGAACAGCGTCAGGTATGGGAAATTGAAGCGGTCATTAACTTCAACGCCCAAAACGGACCGGTACAGGTTGATTTAGCACTGCCATCTCATCAGTCGGGCTATCGGGTTCTCACGGAGAATACTGCGTCTTCAGGCTATGGCTTGGCGTATCAGGCAGACGAACTCGGCCGCCGGGCACAGTGGACCACACGCGATGCAGCGGGTAGCCAGCAGCTTTACTACTCAGTACAGATGTTGGTTTCACCTGATGCCCGACCGCCCGTACAGACACCGCCTGGACTAACATCGGCAACGCCTTGGGAAAGCCCTTACGACTCAGCAGCTAGCCAGCTAATTGATAGAGCGTGGGCGCGCAGCGCTAATAACGCCACGTTTGCGCGTGAGCTTATTCTTGACCTAAACGGCGAGCGTCAGGGTGAAAATGCCCGACTCCTGCTGACTCAAGAAGCCCCTTCAACGCTGATAGTACGCCTGCTCAATCAAGCCGGTGTTCAGGCTCGTGAAGTTAGTGGCTTATTGCTGGAAGATGGTCGCCGCCGGCAAGCCTTGAGCAGCTGGATCCAGGTCTTTGACGAACCTGCAAACCAGTGGGCTATATTCAACCCTTTAACCGGCGAACAAGGCCAGCCTGAAAATTTACTGCTGTGGGAAACCGGTGGCCGCGCGGTACTGGAAGTTGAAGGCGGTACTAACTCGCGCGTGATGTTCTCCATGTTAACGCACTACCAGCCGGCTTCAGCAGCAGTGCGCAACCACTACTCTGACGATACGCTGGTGAATTTTTCTATTCACAGCCTACCGCTTGAAGAACAGGCACTTTTCCAAACCATTCTGTTAATTCCGATTGGTGCGCTGGTGGTGGTGTTCTTGCGCGTATTGGTAGGTATTAAAACATCGGGCACGTTTATGCCGGTGCTTATTGCCCTCGCCTTTATTCAAACGACGCTGCTTACCGGCTTGATTGGCTTCCTGCTTATTGTCGCGGTCGGGTTGATTATTCGTAACTATTTGTCTTATCTGAATCTCTTGCTGGTGGCCAGGGTCTCGGCGGTCATCATAACGGTTATCGCCATTATCTCTATTTTCACCGTATTAGCGTACCGGATGGGCCTAAGTGCCGGGCTTACGGTTACCTTCTTCCCCATGATAATTCTGGCCTGGACCATTGAGCGGATGTCGATTCTCTGGGAAGAAGAAGGCCCCAAACAGGTACTTATTCAAGGGGGCGGCAGCTTATTAACCGCTGTACTAGCCTACCTGGCCATGAATAATCCCTGGGTGCGTCACATCACCTTCAATTTCCTGGGCGTTCAGCTGATTTTAATGGCGCTGATTCTACTGCTGGGTAATTACACCGGCTACCGCTTGTTGGAGCTGCGTCGCTTTAAGCCGATTACCGATGACGAGAAGCCATCATGAGTTGGCTCAAGGACTGGACATGGCCGGGCCGCTTACAGGATAAAGGCATCATCGGCATGAATCGGCGTAATATTCGCTACATCGGCCGCTACAATTCACGCCGCCTTTATCCGCTTGTCGATGACAAACTAAAAACCAAGCTGCTTGCACAGCAGTATGGCATCACCACGCCAGAGCTGATTGGCACCGTGGCCACGCAGTTTGGCGTCAAACATATTGGCGACATGCTAACTGGCCATAACGGGTTTGTGATCAAGCCTGCCAAAGGCAGTGGCGGCAAGGGCATTCTGGTTATCGAAAAAGTCGTCGATAATCAGTTTGTGAAGCCCAGTGGTGCGCAACAGACCCTTGAAGACGTGGAGCGCCATGTTTCCAACATCCTTTCAGGGCTATATTCGCTGGGCGGCTCACCCGATGTGGCGATTATCGAAACGCTGATTAATTTCGAAGAAAGCCTGATGGCCTATACCTACGAAGGCGTGCCGGATATCCGGGTTATCGTATTCAAAGGCTATCCCGTCATGGCAATGATGCGACTATCTACTGCCGCCTCCGACGGTAAAGCCAACCTGCACCAGGGCGCCGTGGGAGTGGGTTTGAATATCGCCACCGGCGAAGCCCTGCGTGGTGTTCAGTTTGACCGCCCCTGCTTTAGCCACCCCGATACAGGTCATGACCTGGCAAGCCTGGTGGTTCCCCAATGGGATACCCTATTAAACCTGGCAGCAGGCTGTTATGAAATGACCGGCCTGGGCTACTTGGGCACGGATATGGTTCTGGATCGTCAGCATGGTCCAATGCTGCTTGAGCTGAATGCGCGACCTGGCCTGGCGATACAAATGACCAATGGAGAAGGCTTGCGCCGCCGGCTTGATCTGATTGAACGTCAGCCTGAAGGAGTCGCCGTTGAAGAACGTGTGGCGTTTGCCCAGCATCACTTTGCGCGTAAAAGTGAGCTGGTAGAAACCTCTGACACAACTCTATCAAGCGCGTAGACTAGAGTGATGACGTTTAATGAGTGCCCCAATGACTGAAGCGAATACGCTACTTCAACAAGCGGAATCACAGTGCCATAGCCGCGGCGTTCGGTTTACCCCGATTCGTCGCCGTGTGCTTGAGCTGATTGCCAATAATGGCGGCGGTTTGAAAGCCTACGACCTGCTGGATCAGCTTTCAACCGAGCATGCGGCCGCTCGCCCACCTACGGTCTATCGCGCGCTTGAATTCTTGATCGACCAGGGATTGGTACATCGCATTGAGTCCCAGAATGCTTACGTGGCGTGTGCCTGCCCTGAGCACATCCATGGGTTCCAGCTGCTCATTTGCCGTAACTGTGGCTATGTTGAAGAGCTGCATTTAGATGAAGTTAGCGATCAGTTGGCAGCGTTTGCCAACCGACAAGGCTTTAGTGTTGAGCGGCAAACAATCGAATTACAGGGCCTTTGCCAGAACTGCCGAGCCAAAAGTGAATAATCTTTATGTCCCGTTTTGATCAACAGCCGACCGATAAGCTATTTAAGGCACTTGAGTCGGCTTCTCCGCAAGATGAGCTGCCTTCCACCGCCACGTTACTTGATGCCGTGCGTTTCAATGCTGATGGATTGCTACCCGCCATCGCCCAGCAGCATGATACGCAAGAAGTGTTAATGATGGCCTGGATGAACCGCGAAGCGCTGGAAGAAACGCTTAATACCCATCGCGTGTGCTACTACTCGCGTTCACGTAAAAAGCTCTGGCGCAAAGGTGAGTCATCAGGACAGCAACAGCATTTAAAATCAGCTGCTCTTGATTGCGATGGCGATACGCTTTTACTGCAGGTAGAACAAACCGGCCCTGCCTGCCATACCGGTCGGCGAAGCTGTTTTTATCTCTCGCTAACGCATGAACACGCCACCATTAATAGCGAGCCGCTTATCAATCCTGATGAGCTTTACGGTAAACAGTAGTGATTTACTGGGCGCGGGCGGCAGGCAGGATCTTACGTCAGCTGATCATTAGCTTAATGGTGGGCACTGTGCGCACCTATCAGTACGTTATCAGCCCACTGCTTGGCCCGCGCTGCAGGTTTTGGCCCAGCTGCTCATCCTACACTATTGAAGCTATCCAGGTTCATGGCCCGCTTAAGGGTGGCTGGATGGCGATCAAACGAATCATCAAATGCCATCCTGGCAATCCCGGCGGCATGGATCCAGTTTCCGGCGGGCGCAGTGAACAGCTTTGCAAAGAGGATGACGAGCAATCGCCGCCTTCCCCTTGTTGTAATCACCACCCTCACCTCTAAGCGTTCCAATTATCCTTGCTGGGCAACCAGGTAAATACGTTCGAGCATGGCATGCAGGCCATTGCTGCGTGTAGGTGACAAGTGTTTATCCAGCCCCAAATCCGCTAGAAAATGCGGCTCCGTGGTGCGGATTTCAGCCGCGGTACGCCCGCTATAAATGCGTAGCAGTACCGCAATAAGCCCAGACACAATGGCCGCATCCGAGGTAGCGTTAAAAATCAGCTGATCGCCTTGAACGTCATGGCGCATCCATACGTTTGACTGGCAGCCCTGTATTTTGAATTCTTCTGTTTTACACTCCTCTGGAAAATCAGGGAGCTGCTTGCCCATATCGATAATGTATTGATAACGATCCATCCAGTTATCAAACATTTCAAAATCTTCGATTAGCTCCTGCTGGGCCTGTTCGGCGCCGGAAGTGCTCATACTCGTTCCTTTTTTACATTCGATTTAAAACGTCACTTTATTATACGGGTTCAACGCACCTTACGTGGAAAGCTTTGCTTTTGAAAATAGCTTTATGGCGTAAGCCGATGGCGCTGCTGTTCACGGTGCCACTCATTATCTTCGGTGTGCAGATAACGCGACGTAGTATCCAGGCGTGCATGGCGGGCGCTTTCGGCCAAGTGGCGTAAACTGATTCCGGCCTGAGCCTGATGGGTAATCGAGGTATGACGCAACCAGTGTGGCGTTGCCTTGCGTAGCGCCGCCACATAAGCAGGCGAGCCGCCTTCGGTTTCAAGTGCATTGGCCGCCTCCATAAACGTATCTCGAATTAGCCGATACAGCTGATTATGGCCAATACTGCGCCGCCCATCCAATGCCCGAACGGCAGGCGTTTCATCCGAATGCACTGGTTTAGCCTCAAGCCCCAATGCCTGCCGCCAATCAGCCAAACATACCTGCATATCATCGGGTAATGGAACACGCGCTAACTTACTACCCTTACCTATCACGGCCCACCACCAGCGCCCTTCTGCCGGATAAAAATCGCCCATTCGCGCATCCGCCATTTCGCTGAGGCGAGGTGCCAGCAAATAAGCAAAGCCGAAAATAAACCGGCGTCTGGCCTGCTCGTACTCAGCGCGCTTTTCACTATTAGCAGGAGCTAAAGGCCTATTAAGCCATTGCCACAACCATTCCCACAGGTCGCGTTCAAGATAGCGCTCAATACGCAACGACTGATTGTTCAAGCGACGGGACTTGTCGCGCATTAGCCGAAATGGGTTGTGATTTACCCACCCTGCTTCCACCAGCCAGCTAAATAGCCCTTGCAAAATAATCAAACTCTGCCGGCGGCTGGCTGGCGATAGCGGCCCGCGAAATGGCCGCCAGTCTGGGTGGTAACGAGGCTTTGAAGGCCCTACCCACTGATTGGCTGGCTGTGGATCTGCTAGAAACGTTTCAAATTGGCGCAGAGTTTCACGATTCATGGCGGTTAGCGGTAGCTGTTGGCTTCTTAGCCAAAGCAGTAGCCGCTCGGCTTCACGGCGGTAACTTTTCCACGTTTGTGGGCTGTCCTGATACTCGGCGAGCCATGCCGCAACGGCTTGAGCATCATCAGTGGCGTCTATCCGCGCCGATGCGACGGGTTGCCCTGCCCCATTTTGCGCTGGAAAAGCCTCATTTTGCTCAATAATTACATCTAATTGAGTCATAACCGGGTGTTTTCCTTAATCAGCAGCGTTAATGAGCACCATGCCGTTTTAAATTCCATGTGTTTATTTTACTAGGGTTATCAGTATGGCGATATGATTCATGAAATTCAAGATAATAAGAGTAATCTTGAATTTATTCATATATTAATAAATATTATTACGTATTACATATAACGTAATTATTGTGTTTGTAAGCAATTACGCAGAAAATAACGTTATTAAGCAGGCTATTCAGGAAGACAAAGAGCATGGCGCGCAGTGGCATTCAGTACAGTGATGTTCAGCAGGCAATTGATACGCTCCTAACCCGAGGTGACACGCCAAGCGTGCAAAGAATCCGTGAGGTATTAGGAACCGGAAGCTTTACTACGATTAGTGAACACTTCCGCCATTGGCGCACCGAACGTGAGCAGAACAGGGATATCCCGCCGCCTAAAGGCGTTCCTGAAGTTGTGGTTAACGTGGCCAGTGAGCTATGGCGTGAAGCGCAGGATGTCGCTAACCAGGCGCTGGCCCACTATCGGGAGGAGGCAAACCGTCAGGTAGAAGAAGCCCAGCAAGCGGCTGTCGATGCCGCCCACCTGGCCGCAAACGCTGAGCAGCGTGAGAGCGCTCTGGCCGACCATCTCCGCCATACAGAGCAGCGCCTGGAAGCACTTAACCGCGAATTTGCCGCGAGCCAGGCAAATGAACAGCATTTGCTAAAAGCTGCTAATGAGGCACGGGCAGAAAGCCAGCAGCTGAAAAAAGCCCACGAAGCACTGCAGCAACACAATGCGACGCTGACTCAGCAGCATGTCGCTGAGTTAAAAGATCAGCAGAGCGCCTGGGAAAAACGCTTGGCTCAAGAAGAACAGCGCAATGAAAACGCCGAGGGAAGGTTAATGACAATGCTGGACGAAGCTCGTCAAGAGCGCGCCCAGGAAGAAAAATCCTCGCAGAAACGTCTGCATCAGAAACAGCAGCGCATTGAGGCGTTAACCGAGGAGCTAAAGCTTAATCGCAACGATCTACTTGAACAGCAGACTCAGGCAACCAAATACGCGCAACAATCAAGAGAGCTTGCGCAGCACATTACGACATTGGAAGAGCGCCTTGCCTCACTAACCCAGCAATTGACTGACGCTCAGGCTAGCCACAAGCAGCAAGCAGAACAGGTAAATATCGAGCGCGAGTGGCAGATTAAAATGGGCCAACAAATGGCCGCACTACAGCAACAGCTTTCTGAACTACCTGCGTCTATAAACGTCAGAGAAAAGCAGCCCAAAAGCGATGAGTAAATTACTTAAAACCTAACGGCCAACCTGAACATTTAAGGCATTTGCGTTGAAATCTAATTTACGCCTTGAGGCATTACCTAGGCTATTTATAGAAAAGGCATTATGTCTAGATCCACTTATCAATGGCCCGTCACTTTTAGAGCCACTCAGCGCGTTGTCGCTCTACGCGACAAGTGATGACTGGCCGGAGCATCACCATGCTGATCAAAATTGCCAAGCCCAGTGATTTGCACGAATCGGAGGTTACTCCTGAGTCGATCTATCTATCGCGCAGACGCTTTATGGGTGGGCTTGCGGGCCTCGGCGCCGGTTTAGCGTTAGCAGGCAATGCCACCGCCCAGGAGCAGCCGTCTGACTATGCCGATGTTCCTGAAGGGGATGCTCCTGAATGGTTCAAGGCCAAACGTGATGCGGCCGAATGGCAAGCTATCGTGCCTAGCGACCCAAGCCAGGACAAAATGGCGCCCTTTGCCGATGCCAGCGGCTATAACAATTTTTTCGAGTTTGGTACCGGCAAAAGCGACCCTGCCCGAAAAGCGGGATCATTGATCACCCAGCCCTGGAGCGTGGTGATTGATGGTGAAGTAAATAACGCCGGACGCTTCGCCCTTGAAGATATCGCCAAGCCATCCCAATTTGAAGAGCGTATTTACCGGCTACGCTGCGTGGAAGCTTGGTCGATGGTCATTCCCTGGCTGGGCATCTCGCTTGCCGACGTTATACAGCGCGCAGAACCAACGTCAAAGGCCAAGTACGTACGTTTTGAAACGCTGGTGGATCCTGAGCAGATGCCGGGTCAGCGCTCCTCTTTTGGCCTGATCGACTGGCCCTATGTGGAGGGTCTACGCCTTGATGAGGCGATGCACCCGCTTAGTTTTCTCGCCATGGGTATGTACGGCCGGGAGCTTCCCAATCAAAACGGTGCACCGCTGCGCCTGGTAGTGCCTTGGAAGTATGGTTTTAAAAGCATCAAGTCGATTGTGCGCATTTCACTGGTTGAGGAGGAGCCGCTTAATTCGTGGCAGCAAATCGCCGCCAATGAATATGGTTTTTATGCCAACGTGAATCCAGAAGTCGATCATCCCCGCTGGAGCCAGGCAACCGAGCGCCGCTTACCTAACAGCCTGTTCAATACCAATATCATCGATACGCGCATGTTCAATGGTTATGGCGATGAAGTAGCCAGCTTATACGCTGACATGGATCTTCGGACCCACTACTAATGCCCATGCCGACTTATTTTATTACGCTATGGCGAGTAGGCGTTTTCATTAGTGCTTTAGTACCCTTGGGCTGGTGGAGCTTGCAGGTTGCCAATAATATGGCGGGCCCAGAACCTGGGCGCTATTTGCTGTTAAATATTGGCCAGGCCGCTTTATGGCTACTGCTGCTCACCTTGACGCTTACACCACTGACCAAGCTGACACGCTGGAAAGGTTTTAGCGTTATCCGCCGTCAGCTGGGCCTTTGGACGCTCGCCTACGCGTTTTTACACCTGATGTGCTATGTACTGTTTATTCTGGGGCTTGACTGGGCCCAGCTAGGCAGTGAAATCATTAAACGACCGTACATCATCGTGGGCATGCTAGCACTGTTAGGCTTAGCCGTCCTTGGCGCCACGTCCAACCGCTGGGCTATGCGCAAACTGGGCAAGCGCTGGAAAACGCTGCATAAGCTTATCTACGTTATATTAGCGCTGGTGCTGCTGCATTTCTTATGGATAGTACGTGCCGATATGCAGGAGTGGTTTTTATACGCCATGGCAGGCGCGCTATTAATGTGCCTAAGGATTCCTGCCATATCACGCATGTTGCCCAAGATACGCCAACGGCTGAAGCACTTCGCATAATTAATCTGTATAGCCAATCTGCTTAAGTAAAAAGGCCACCGCTTGGGTGGCCTTTGTGTAGTTAGCTTAAGTGCATGTTTACATGCTTTAGGTTTTCTCTTGATAGCCTTCATCATCGGTTACTTCCCATGAGCCCTCTTCTGTCCAGGGGTCATTTTCCGGGAACTCCTCTATATTGATCTCCGGCTCTTCGTAATTGGGTTGATAGCGCAAATCATACTGCGCCGCTCGCACCATGGAAATCATCAGGAGTAGCGCAATCAGCAACAGCGGCACCCCGCTCACAATACTCGCCGTTTGCAGGGTTTCAAGGCCGCCCAAAAAGAGTAGCGACATGGGTAATAGTGAAAGCGTGAATGCCCAGAACAGGCGATGCCAACGTGCAGGCTCCTTATCCAGATTCTTTTCCGCAGCGGATGACAGAATATAAGCAATCGAGTCAAACGTCGTCGCGGTGAAAATAGACAGCAGAATCACCACCGCCAAGGTGACCAACCAGGAAAGCGGCAGTTCAGCGAGTACCGCATAGAAAGCCACGTTCGCTGACTGATCGTTCATCAACTGGACGACATCCAGCGTGCCTGATAGCTGCAGATAAAGTCCATAGTTACCCAGAATGATAAAAAACAGCGCGCAGCCTAAGGAACCAAAGAAAATCGAGCCCGCTACCATGGTCTTGATCCGCCGCCCCTTGGAAATACGCGCAATAAACAGACCCACGGTGGGCGCAAACACCAGCCACCATGCCCAGTAAAAAATCGTCCATGCCTGCCGGAAGCCGGTTTCTTCAAAGCCATCAAAGCGGCCAAACGGCTCTGTCCAGGTCGCCATCTGAATCAGGTTGCTGAGCATTAAACCGATCGAGTTGAGCCCTGTATCCAGAATAAATACGGTAGGACCTACCGTAAGCACAAACAGCAGTACCGCCAGGCCGAGCCACATGTTGATATCGGAGAGCATCTCAATGCCCCCTTTCAAGCCCCGCCAGGCACTGATGGCAAATAATGCTGTGGTACCCACCAATACCCCAATCTGACTGACTGAGTTAGGGGTAAAGCCAAACAGGTTGCCTAACCCCTGGTTAATCAGCGGCACCAAAATACCTAATGAGGTCGCTCCACCGCCCAGCATGCCAAAGATAAACAGGATATCGATAATGTTACCCAGCCAACTACGCGCGAGCTTCTCACCCAAAACCGGCCGGATCGCTTCACTGATACGCAGCACCTTGTGCTTACGCACATGGAGGAAGTAGGCCATAGGCAGTGCCGGCACAAGATAAATAGACCAAGCGATAGGCCCCCAGTGGAACATGCCATAGGTAGCCGCCCATGCCGTCGCTTCCTCGGAGAAGGGCTCAACATGAAACGGTGGGTTCTGCAGATAATACATCCACTCGACCATGCCCCAGAAAACCACCGCGCCCCCAATCCCTGCCGCGAACAGCATGGCGCCCCATGAAAATAGCGAGAATTCAGGCTCAGCATCGACATCGCCGAGTTTGATCTGGCCAATATCACTAAACACGATGTAAATCATGAATCCCAGTGACGCGATGCCCATTGTTTGGTAAAGCATGCCCAGGTTTTGAGTGACAAACCCTTGCGCAGCCATTACCCATACGCGGCCCATTTCAGGAAAGATAATTAATGGCAGCGTGACGATTAGCAGCAGGCCTAGTGAGCCAAAAAAGATAGGCTTATGAATATTTGAAAATGCGCGCTGAATATTAATGGTGGTGTCTCCTTGGGAATAGTCGCTTGCCGGGCACCCACCACCGGCATCGAGCTGTACGCTCAATCGACGTCCATGTATAAGGTTTGCTCAATCTTTATTGGATAATTACACGCTTTTGTAAAGCGTGCTAGAAACGCTTTCAACGCAGTAGCTACTGTTGAAAGGCTCCTAAATAAAAATAAAAAAACCCAGCCGAAAGGCTGGGTTTTTGAGGCTATGGCAATATCGTCTAGCGGTAATAAGCGTTGGTGGTATCAGTGTGGTCGGTAACATCACGAATACCGGCGAGCTCTGGAATACGCTCCATCAAGGTTTTTTCAACGCCATCCTTCAAGGTTAAGTCTACTGCCGCGCAACCTTGACAGCCGCCGCCAAAGGCTAGAATGGCCATTTTCTGTTCAGTCAGCTCAATCAGTTTGATTTCGCCGCCATGAGAAGCAAGCCCTGGGTTGATTTCGCTGTACAGCACGTAATTGATACGGTCTTCCAAGGGGCTGTCGGCATTCACCTTGGGCATCTTGGCATTGGGTGCCTTGATAGTCAGCTGCCCACCCATGCGATCGGCGTTAAAATCAACGACGGCTTCTTCTAAAAACGCCAAGCTGTTTTTATCCAGAAAAACGTTGATCTTTTCAAGCTCAAGCTTAACATCGGCGGGTTCTTCTTCACCGGGACGGCAGTATGCCAAGCAGGTTTCTGCATAAGGCGTGCCGGGCTGGGTAATAAAGATACGCACGGCGATCCCCTCAACGTTTTGCTTTTCAAGCAATTCCGCAAGGTACTCCTGGGCGCTGTCGGTAATGTCGATACCGGGTGCTTCGATAGTCGTGGTCATGAGGCTATTTCCCTCCCGTGAACTGTGGCAATACCACTTCACATGTCATTTTCACACTATGGTAAGCAAAACGGCGCGCCGACACAATCCCGACTGTTTTAGTAGGCTATTTAAGCTAAGGCCAGCAAAGGAAACTTCATAGACTGCATTCATAGCTGCCGTGTCTGGCGGCCTTTGGTATCATATTGGCCTGTTTCGTTATCGATACGATAAAACCGACGCCAAATTCGATTAAGACGCTGGAGAATTTCCCCTGTTATGGCCGCTAGTGATTTGAACGTCTCGCTCACCCAACGCCTTGCCCAACGCATTCTCATTCTGGATGGCGGTATGGGGACCATGCTGCAAAATGCCCAGCTGAGCGAGGAAGACTTTCGCAGTGAACGCTTCAGCGACTGGCCGTCGGATTTAAAAGGCAATAATGACCTGCTGGCGCTCACCTGTCCCGACGTGGTCTCGCGTATCCACCGCGACTACCTGGAAGCAGGTGCGGACATTATTGAAACCAATACCTTTAACAGTACGCGCCTTTCACAGGCCGACTACGGCATGGAAGACATTGTTGTCGAGCTTAACCGCGAGTCTGCGCGCTTGGCCCGCGAAGTGTGTGACGCAGTTGCCGCTGAAACCGGCGTGCCGCGTTACGTTGCGGGCGTATTGGGGCCTACTTCACGCACTGCATCGTTATCGCCGGATGTGAACGACCCGTCCAAGCGTAACGTGACCTTTGATGAGCTGCGTGAAAACTATTACGAAGCCGCCCAAGCGCTGATCGACGGCG
This sequence comes from Vreelandella zhanjiangensis DSM 21076, assembly GCF_000377665.1. GTDB lineage: Bacteria > Pseudomonadota > Gammaproteobacteria > Pseudomonadales > Halomonadaceae > Vreelandella > Vreelandella zhanjiangensis. The sequence continues at coordinate 809,543 of NZ_KB898646.1, forward strand.
GCGCTGACCTGATCATGATCGAAACCATCTTCGATACACTCAACGCCAAAGCCGCGATCTATGCGCTTGAAGTGCTGTTTGAGGATCTGGGCAAGCGTCTGCCGGTGATGATTTCAGGCACTATCACCGATGCCTCGGGCCGGACGCTTTCCGGGCAAACGACCGAAGCGTTCTGGAACTCGGTTCGCCATGCGCAGCCGCTGTCAGTGGGCCTGAACTGCGCACTTGGGGCTGAAGAGCTACGCCCTTACCTTGAAGAGCTATCCACCAAAGCCGATACGTTTGTGTCCGCGCACCCTAACGCCGGCCTGCCTAACGAGTTTGGTGAGTATGATCAAACGCCGGAAGAGATGGCGGCGATTGTCAGCGAGTTTGCCGAGAGCGGCCTGGTCAATATTATTGGCGGCTGCTGTGGCTCGACCCCTGAGCATATCCGTGCAATTGCAGATGCGGTGCGCCCTATGGCGCCGCGTCAGATTCCTGAGCGCGGCCCTGCTTGCCGTTTGTCTGGGCTTGAGCCTTTCAATATTGATGCAGCCTCGTTATTCGTTAACGTGGGTGAGCGTACCAACGTTACGGGCTCGGCGCGTTTCAAGCGGCTTATCGTTGAAGAAGATTTCACCACGGCCCTGGAAGTAGCGCTTGAGCAGGTTGAAAGCGGCGCGCAGATCATCGATATCAATATGGATGAGGGCATGCTGGAGTCGCAGGAAGCCATGGTGCGCTTTCTGAACCTGATCGCTGGCGAGCCGGATATTGCTCGCGTGCCGATCATGATCGACTCCTCCAAATGGGACATCATCGAAGCAGGCCTTAAATGCGTACAAGGCAAGGCCGTTGTTAACTCGATTTCCTTAAAAGAAGGCGAAGCGGCGTTTCGTGAGCAGGCCACCAAATGTCGTCGTTTTGGCGCAGCTATCGTGGTCATGGCCTTTGACGAGGATGGCCAGGCCGATACGTTCGCCCGCAAGACTGAAATCTGTGAGCGTGCTTATCGCCTGCTGGTCGATGAAATCGGCTTTCCGGCCGAAGATATTATTTTTGACCCTAACATTTTCGCCATTGCCACGGGCATCGAAGAGCACAACAACTACGCCGTCGATTTTATCGAGGCGTCTCAGTGGATTCATGAAAACCTGCCGCATGCGATGATTTCTGGTGGGGTTTCCAACGTCTCCTTCTCGTTCCGGGGCAATAACCCGGTTCGTGAAGCGATCCACTCCGTGTTTCTGTATCACGCCATCCGTGCGGGTTTGAGCATGGGTATCGTTAACGCCGGGCAGTTGGCGGTATACGACGACTTGCCTGCCGAGCTTCGTGATGCCGTAGAAGACGTTGTGCTGAATAAGCGCAGCGACGGTACCGAGCGCCTGCTCGACCTGGCGGACAAGTACAAGGGCGACGGTAGCGGCCCTGCCAAGAAAGAGGATCTTGAGTGGCGCGGCTGGCCAGTTAACAAGCGTATCGAGCATGCCTTGGTTAAAGGCATCACGGCGTATATTGAAGATGACACCGAAGAGGCCCGTGTTCAGGCCGAGCGTCCTATCGAGGTCATTGAAGGGCCACTGATGGATGGCATGAACGTCGTCGGCGACCTGTTTGGCGCCGGTAAAATGTTCCTGCCCCAGGTAGTGAAGTCCGCGCGGGTCATGAAGCAGGCGGTTGCCTACCTGATCCCGTATATCGAGGCGGAAAAAAGCGAAGGTACCCAGGCCAAGGGCAAAATTGTCATGGCCACGGTTAAAGGTGACGTTCACGATATCGGCAAAAACATCGTTGGCGTCGTGCTGCAGTGTAATAACTATGAAGTTATTGATCTTGGCGTAATGGTGCCTGCCGAGAAAATTCTTCAAGCCGCTATCGACCACAACGCCGATATTATTGGCCTCTCGGGCCTGATTACTCCGTCGCTCGATGAAATGGTCCACGTGGCCAAGGAAATGCAGCGCCGGGGCATGAACCTGCCGCTGCTGATTGGTGGCGCGACGACGTCCAAAGCGCATACCGCAGTCAAAATTGAGCCGCAGTATGAGCACCCGGTCATCTACGTGACCGACGCTTCACGCGCAGTAGGTGTCGCCGGCCGGTTACTCGCTCCGAACCTCAAGACGGCGTATGTCGCAGAAATTCGTGAAGAGTATGTCAAGGTACGTGAGCGTAACGCCAAGCGCCGCCCTAAAGCGGCAGACCTGGATTACACGCAGGCGCGCAAGCGCCGCTTCCGCACTGACTGGAATACCCAGACGCCGGTTGAACCCAAGTTCCTGGGCCTCAAGACGTTTGATAATTATGACCTGGAAGAACTGATCGAGCGTATCGACTGGACGCCCTTCTTCATGAGCTGGCAGTTAGCGGGTAAGTACCCCAAAATTCTTAACGATGAAGTCGTGGGCGAAGCCGCGCGCAACCTGTTTGCCGATGCGCAAGTCATGCTGCGTAAGCTTGTCGATGAGAAGCGCGTTCAGGCCCGGGGCGTTATCGGCCTATGGCCAGCCAACAGTGTGGATGATGACGTTGTTGAAGTGTATGCCGATGAATCGCGTAGCGAAGTCATCGAACGGCTTCACCATATTCGTCAGCAAACCACCAAGGGCCGCGACGGCATCTGCTACAGCCTCGCGGACTTCATTGCACCTAAAGACAGCGGCAAGGCCGACTGGATCGGCGGGTTTGCAGTCACCACAGGGCACGGTGTTGACGAGCTTACCAAGGCCTATGAGGCCGCCGGTGATGACTACAACGCAATTTTGGTTCAGGCACTTACCGACCGTCTGGCGGAAGCCTTTGCCGAGCGCATCCACGAACGGGTGCGTAAAGAGTTCTGGGGCTATGTACCTGAAGAAACGCTGGATAACGACGCGCTGATTGCCGAGAAGTATCAGGGTATCCGCCCTGCGCCCGGCTATCCGGCCTGCCCGGATCACACCGAAAAAGGCACGTTGTTCAAGCTGTTAAACGCCACAGAAAATACCGGCCTTACGCTGACCGAAAGCTACGCCATGTGGCCAGCCGCGGCCGTTGCGGGCTGGTACTTCGCCCACCCGCAGTCAAAGTACTTCTCGACAGGCAAGATCACCCGCGATCAGGTTGAGTCGATTGCCGAGCGTAAGCAGATGCCGTTTGAGGAGATGGAGCGCTGGCTCTCGCCGGTACTCTCTTACGACCCCAGCTAATTTGCTGTTTAAACTCTCATGGCATTAGTGACCCGGCGTCACGGCAAAGTAATGCGCTTAGCGTTACCGATCATGTTGGGCATGCTCTCTCAGAGCATGCTCAATATTATCGATGCGGCACTGGTCGGCCACCTGGGTCAGGTGGCGCTGGCAGGCGTTGGGGTGGGCGGCTACGCCATGTTCATGATGACCGCGCTGGTGTTTGGGCTTTCTTCCAGCGTTCAGTCACAAACATCCCAGCGTCTTGAATCCGGTCGTTATAGAGCCGTTCAGCCGCTGCAGGCAGGCTTGGCAACTGGCATGGCCATTGGCCTGCCTCTCTCGTTGCTTGCCTGGTGGCAAGCGCCTGCCCTACTCAATCTCATTACCCAAACGCCCGATGTTCATAGCGTAGCCGTCGACTACTTCCGCTGGCGCGTGATTGCCCTGACGGCCATTGCTTTAACTCTTTGCTTTCGCGGGTACTGGAACGGCCGCCAACAGACGCAGCTTTATCTACGTATCATCCTCATCGTTCAGGTGTTTAACGTTATCGCCAGCAGCGGGCTGATTTATGGCCTGGCGGGGTTGCCTAAACTCGGGGCTAGCGGCGCGGGCGTAGGCACGACGCTATCGCTATTTCTGGGGCTGTTCATCTGGCTAGGCGTGACGTTTCAACAACGCCGTGATAACGGCTTTTTACAGTGCTCGCTGTCATCCTCAACGCTACGCTCGACGCTTGCGCTGGCGGCCCCGCATTCGCTTCAGCAGGTATGTTTTGCAGGCGGCTACGTAGTACTGTTTTGGTTATTGAGCCGTTTAGGTACCGCAAGCGTTGCCGTGGGCCATGTGCTGGTTAATCTGTCACTTCTACTGATTTTGCCGGGCGTTGGCGTGGGTGTCGCGGCCATGAGCTTAGTAGGTGAAGCTCTGGGGCGTGATGATCAGACGGAGGCCCACCGTTGGGGGTTGGATGCGCTGCGCGTGGCGGGCTTACTGCTGGCGATTCTAGCGCTACCCATGCTGGTAATGCCCGCTCAGGTGCTGGGTATCTTCTTTTCAAGCCATGAACTGATTGCGCTGGGTACGCTGCCCCTACAGATTACCGGCGCGATGATCGTTCTGGATGCCGCCGCCCTCGTGCTTGCCCAGGCGCTTATGGGCGCGGGAGCTCAGCGAACGGTGATGATGTTGACGCTCAGTATGCAGTGGTTAGTGTTTCTTCCCCTTGCATGGTGGGTAGGCGTTGGTTTAGAACAGGGGCTGCTTGGGGTCTGGATAATGCAGCTATTTTACCGGCTTCTAAATTCGATCGGCTTTTTATGGATCTGGCAGCGCCGCCGATGGCCGGCCACCAACGTTTTAAATAGCGTTTAACGATAAAAAGATAATTATATATTCTTTTGTAGAATATGAAACACGCGTTAAGGTGACACTATATTAATGCCCGTCTTGACGTGACCATTTCGCTTTTAGCAGGATCGTGCCACATGTACCGCTATGATATTCACGACCAAACGCTGGTTGATGAGCGTGTTGCTCAGTTTCGCGATCAAATGGATCGCTACTTGGCCGGACGTTTGGGAGAAGAAGAGTTTCGCCCGCTTCGCTTGCAAAACGGCCTTTATATTCAAAGGCATGCGCCGATGCTGCGGATCGCTATCCCGTACGGCATGCTAGCCAGCTACCAGCTGCGCGCCCTGGCGGATATTACTCGCCGGTACGACCGAGGTTATGGCCACTTCACGACCCGCCAAAACCTTCAGCTGAACTGGCCTGCCCAGGAAGACGTGCCGGATATCTTGGCCGAGCTTGCGAAAGTACAGATGCACGCCATTCAAACCAGTGGTAACTGCATCCGTAATACTACCAGCGACCAGTTTGCGGGTATTGCCAACGATGAAGTGGAAGATCCACGCCCCTGGTGCGAGCTTATTCGCCAGTGGTCGACGCTTCACCCTGAATTCGCTTACCTGCCGCGTAAGTTCAAAATTGCCGTGACTGGCGCCGCAAAAGATCGTGCGGCGATTCAGGTACACGATATTGGCCTGCGCTTATGGCGCAACGAGGAAGGCGAGCTGCGCGTTAAAGTACTAGCCGGTGGCGGCCTGGGTCGTACCCCCATGATTGCTGAGGTGGTGCGTGAAGACCTGCCCTGGCAACACCTGCTGACTTACCTTGAAGCCTGTGTCCGCGTTTACAACCAGTTTGGACGCCGAGATAACAAGTTCAAGGCGCGTATCAAGATCCTGGTAAAAGCGCTGGGCATTGAAGAGTATCGCCGTCGCGTCGATGAAGAGTGGGCACATTTAAAAGATGGCCCGCAGACGCTCAATCAGGCAGCGATCGATGTTGCCAAAGGCCACTTCCCCGAGCCGGAACGTCGCCCGGTGGCAGAGAGCGCCGTGGTTAATTTTGAACGCTTGCGCAGCGAAAACCGCAGCTTCGCGCGCTTTGTGACCAATAACGTGACGGATCACAAAGTAGCTGGCTATAAAGCGGTGACGCTGTCGCTCAAGCGGCGTGAACATGCCCCTGGTGATGTCACGGCTGATCAGATGGACGCCGTGGCGGATCTGGCCGATCGCTATAGCTTTAGCGAAATGCGCGTGACTCACGAGCAAAACCTGGTGCTTTCCGATGTTCCCGTCGATGAAATCGAAGCGCTGTGGAACGAGCTCGAAGCGCTGGGCATGGCCAACCCCACCGTGGGCACGCTGAACGATATTATCTGCTGCCCGGGGGGCGACTACTGCAGCTTGGCCAATGCGGTTTCGATTCCTATCGCCCAGGCGCTCCAGGAACGTTTTGAAGATCTGGACTTCCTGTATGATCTGGGGCCGCTGGATCTTAATATTTCAGGCTGCATGAACGCCTGTGGCCACCACCATGTGGGCCATATCGGTATTCTAGGCGTCGACAAGAAAGGCGAAGAGTTTTACCAGATATCGATTGGCGGGAACTCTACCGACGACGTGTCGCTGGGCAAGATTCTAGGCCCTTCCTTCTTCCGCCAGGATGTTCCGGAAGTGGTCGAAAAGGTGCTGCAGGTCTACGTTGCCGAGCGTCACGAAGACGAGCATTTCCTGGACACCTATCGCCGGATTGGCTTGAAACCCTTTAAAGAGCGTGTGTATGCCAAATAACGTGGATACCCCGACTGAAGAAGCACTGGTTCCGGTGCACGTTGATCATCTTCTGCTTGACGGCGAATTAGCGGCTGAGAATGCCTGGTGTGTGTCTTACGATGCCGTTAATCTGCCCGAACAGCGCCCGGCCTTTGTGCCGCTGGCGCTTTGGCAGGCCAACAAGCAGGATGACGAGCTTGCTCCGTTACTCTTGAGCGACACTGAACTTAACGCTGAGCTGGCGGCTGAACTGAATCCGCTGTCCGTCGTGGCGATCGACTTCCCCAGTTTTACCGATGGCCGTGGCTACTCAATCGCCCGCCTGTTGCGTGAGCGCTTTGAGTACGCTGGCGAAGTACGTGCCGTAGGTGATGTATTGGTTGACCAGCTCGACTATATGCGCCGCTGTGGCTTTAACGCCATGGCGCTACGCGATGATCAGCATCCTGAAGATGCGCTGCGCCTGCTAAATTCTTTTAGCGTGCGTTATCAAACGGACGTAGAAGAGCGTCAGGCATTGTTTGAGCGTCGTCTAGCAACCAGCGAGTAACTCAAGACACTCGGCAACACAAAAGGGCAGCTTTCGCTGCCCTTTTTGCTATCTCGGCGTTACAGGAACTGCTTGCGCTTGGTTACAAGCTGAATTATGCGCTGGGCTGTGCAATATAGGCTATGCAAAAAGGACTACATCTACCCCCGCCTTTTCTGCTGGCGCTCACGGTTATTGGCTTTTGCCCGCTCGCTTTTGCGCAGCATCACCCAGGTAGCACCAAGGCCGCCTTCTGAAGGCTGTGCGGATACATAAGCCTGCACTTCATCGAATTGGCTCAGCCATTTGGCTAAATACGAGCGCAGAACGTTGGCGGGGCTATCCAGTTCACGCCCCCGACCGTGAACAATCATTACTGAGCGCAGGTCGTTGGCGTAAGCCTCTTGAATAAAAGGAAACACCATTCTTCGACATTCAGCCAGCGGACGCCGCAGTAAGTGCAGCTGGGCCTGCACGCTATACCCGCCGTGCTTCAGCTTATCGACGACGCCCTGCTGGGTACCCTCACGGCGATATTCAATAGGATCAAAGGGGGGCAGCAAATCGACAAAGTCATCGGATAGAAAGTTACGCTCGCCAATGGCTTCTTCAGCACGTTCCCGCCTGGCAAGCTGTGCTTCGGAGGGGCTTTGCCGACGATTCCCCGCATCGGCACGATTGCTACGCGGCAGCGGTTTTACATCGCCAATAAAGGCTCGGAAATCCATATCATCACGAAGTGGCTGGTTCATTACAGGCTCCTCCGATAAGGTCTAACCATTATCCTAGCAAACCCTGGCGCATTGCTTAAGTAGATTGCTTAAGGCTTGCCTCGATTAAAACCGCGCGCCAAGCTATACGTCCAACGTTTTTAAAGGTTAACCAATGGTCTGGATCAAAAAAGCGATCAGCATAGCGGTTTTATTAGTGTTGGCAGCTGCCACATGGCTGTGGCTTACCATGTTAAGCCCCTGGTTATATTCGCCCCCCGATGACGGACAGACGGTAGAGCAACGCACTCATCAGCTGTTTGTGTATGGAACGCTACGCTATGCAGCTATCCGCTGGATCGTTTTTGGTGGGTCAGGCAACCCCGAAGCCGCCGTACTGGAAGGTTACGAACGTGATGGATTAAACCTAACGCCACAACCCGAGAGTCATGTCGACGGTTTAAAGTTAACCGTCACGCACCAGGAGCTGGCACGGCTCGACCGCTATGAACGTCTGGGAATTCGCTATGAGCGGATCGAAAAGCAGCTGGCGGATGGCAGTAGCGCGTGGGTGTATGTCAGATTATCTGAATTCAGTCATCTGCTTACGTCACCTCCTGCCAGGCAGATAGCTCTGATACCATAAGCACATAAGCGATAGCATTTATTGAGCCCTCTTTCAGGACCAAGGAAATATTATGAGTGACACCACCCCCTACGTATTGGTGCTTTATTACTCTCGCTCAGGGGCCACGGCTGAAATGGCTCGGCAAATGGCGGCGGGTATTGAAAGTATTTCGGGTATACAGGCACGTCTACGTACCGTGCCGCCCGTATCACCCACCTGTGAGGCGGTTGACCCGGAAATTCCTGACGAGGGGGCGGTGTATGTGGAACTCGATGATCTTCGCAATTGCAGCGCACTGGCCCTGGGTAGCCCCACACGATTTGGCAACATGGCTGCTCCTTTAAAATACTTTTTGGATACCACCAGCAGCCTGTGGATGAACGGCGCCCTGGTGGATAAACCCGCCTGCGCGTTCACCTCTACGTCAAGCCTGCATGGCGGCCAGGAAAGTACCCTGCTCACCATGCTGGTGCCCTTACTGCATCACGGTATGGTGTATGCAGGTATTCCTTACAGCGAAACGGCTCTGTTAAGCACTCAGGGGGGCGGAACCCCTTACGGTGCAAGCCACCTAGCAGGTACGCGCAGTGACCGCTCTGTCGATCATCAGGAGCGCGAGCTGTGCGTGGCACAGGGCAAGCGTATAGCCAAGCTCGCCCTGGCCCTGAACGCGATGCGTCAGGAGGCGTCATGAGAGAGTGGCTGGAAGGGGTCGAGCAACGTTACGGGCTGGATACGCTGACACTTCGCTTTCGGCAGTGCGTGCTTCTAAGCTTTGCCATACTGTTATTGCTGGTGATTTACCGGGGCTTTTTAATTCAGGGCGATGCGGTTGATTGGCGCCCTGTGGTCGCCTTTGTACTACCGTTGGTACTTTTCTTACCTTCTATTATTGGCCAACGTGCCCGTGGCCATGCATGGCTCGCCTTTGTGAGTCTTCTGTACTTTACTCAAGGCGTTATGCTGGCCGCCGTGCCTGGGCAAACGGTGCGCGGTGGTGTAGAGGCCTTGGTATCGTTGGCACTGTTTATAGGCTGTATGGGGTATGCGCGCTTTCGTAGTCGGCAACAGCGCCAAGCCAAACGGTAGTATCTGCGCTTGAGCTTTATCTGAAGAGTAGCCAACATAAATAAAATTTAAGGGGAGATCCGCTAATGACCCGCAATATTGCCGACATCCGGCGTGACTACGAAGGTGGGCGGCTTGATGAGGCGCACACAGCCCAGGGGCCATTCGCTCTGTTTGACGAATGGTTCAGCCTTGCCATGGAACAGGAGCCTAAAGACGCCAATGCCATGACGCTGGCGACAGTTGATAGCCAAGGGCGTCCCCACGCACGCGTGGTGTTACTCAAGGGCTTTGACGAGCGTGGCATGGTATTTTTTACCAACTACCATAGCCACAAAGGCAGCGAACTGAGTAACGTTCCGTTTGCCGCCATGACGTTTTGGTGGCCCTCGCTCGCGCGCCAGGTGCGTATCGAAGGCCCGGTTGAGCAGGTTGCGCTCTCAGAGTCGGATGAATACTTTGCCAGTCGCCCGCGCGGCAGCCAGCTGGGCGCGTGGATTGCCACACAAAGCGTTGTGATCCCTGACCGTAACTGGATCGAGGAGCGTCAAAAACGCTTTGAGCAAGCCTATGAGGGCCAGGAAATACCCCGGCCTATTCATTGGGGCGGCTACCGACTCTCCCCCGAGATGATTGAATTCTGGCAGGGACAGCCCAGTCGACTTCACGACCGTATTCGCTTTGAACGCCGCGATGGCGGTGAGTGGGGGCAGTTCCGCCTGGCCCCGTAAAGCTGAATCCAAATAAGATCAGGCCTGCTAACTATGCAGGCCTGATTCACTCTGGCGATGATTACTGAAATAGTTAGTCAGGCAGGCTTTCCAGGCGGTGGCGCTGCCACTCGCTTTCGGGTTCGTTCAAGCGCAGCACGGCATCAATCACCTGTTCTTCCATGTTGTAACGGCATTTGAATCCCAAGTGCTTCATCAGCGCGCGCATGGGATGGTTGTCCACCATGATTTTGCCGATCATTTCGAGCGTGCCAATATGGGTGCAGTAGTCGATCATCTTCTTCATTAGTAAACTGCCAATCCCCAGCCCCTGTAGGTCATCACGGATAATCACTGAAAACTCGGTGCGTATATTGTCAGGGTCGTTCCATACCCGCACGACGCCCAGCATTTGTTTGCTGCCATCGGCGTGCTGATGTTCAGCGATAAACGCCATTTGTCGATCGTAATTGATATGCGACAGTATCGATAAATCGCGCTGGGTCAGATTGGATTTATTGTGAAAGTAGCGAAAACGAATGCTTTCTTCAGAGAGCTGGCGATGAAACGTGGTAATCAACGGCGCATCTTCGGCCCGAATAGGTCGTGCCTCTACCTGCCAACCGTTTTTAAGCGTTACCCATTCGCGTAGCTCCTCTGGGTAAGGCATGATGGCAAAACGCGCCGGGGCGCCTAAATCCAGCGCAAAATCCACGGCGAGCACGCCGTCACGGTTTAGCAGTAACGGATTGATCTCAAGGCCACGCAGATCGACTAAGTCCGAGGCCATCTGAGAGAGCTTGACCAGCAGCTGGCATAACCGCTCGATATCACGTTCAGGCTCTGCTGAGTGCTCGCTAATCAATGATGCCGCGTGAGTTCTACCCACCATGTCGGCGGCCAGGCTCATATTCAATGGCGGCAGCGCCACCTGGCGATCCGCCAGAATATTAACTTTGTAGCCACCAATGCCAAACACGATTAACGGGCCAAAAACCGGATCACGGGTAATACCCGCACAAATCTGCATGGAGTGTTTGCCACGTTGCATGGGCTGAAGGCAATACTCGCGAATGGCGTACTGCGGAAACTTCTCCTGCACTTTGTCACCCAGCTGGCGCATACCCTGGGCAACATGGCTGGGCGTTTCCAGGTCTTGCAGCAGACCTGCGGAAATTTTGTGGGGATGCTTACGGTACCGGTACGGCCGGCAATTACCTTCGTGAATGACTTTGAGGGCCATGGGCCCCTGAATTTGTTGCGCCGCGGTTTCGGCTTCATCTGGATTGGTCAAATAGACGCTTGGCGCCGTTGGAATCCCGTACGCCGCCAACACCTGAGCCGTTTCTGAGTGGGTAAGCGTCTGTCGCCCCTGCTCTTTTGCTTGAGCAATCAGCGCCCGACACTGAGCGCGTATTTCTGGGCTGGTCGAAAACGGCAAGCTTGGGGGAATTTCATGCAGCAAAGCCTGAACACGCTGGTAATCCACCATATGCATAAACGCTTTAACGGCTTTCTCAGGGGAAATATAGGTAGGAATGCCTGCCCTATTACACAGGTGGCGCGCGTTGAGCGCTTCTTTAAGCCCCATCCAGCTTGTGAGCAAGTTACGCCGAAATTGCTTACGATTATCTATCAATGCCTGAGCAGTGACCGCCGAGGGAGCTAGACGTGTCGGGGCGTGAACCACTAGCACGGCATCAACGTTGGTATCGGCTGCGACAATCTCCAGCGCTTCAACAAACCGTTCGGGCGTTGCGTTACCGCCAAGGTCTACCGGATTTTCGCCCGGTTTGCTCATATCGACCTGGCTTTTATGCAGCGCGGCCTGGGTTTCCGGGCTAAATTCTGCAAGCTTACCGCCAGCGCTAATCAACTTATCAATCGCCAGCATTGCCGGGCCCAGTCCGTTGGAAACGATGGCGAGCCGATCGCCGCGCAGCGGTTTCATGCGCGAGAGCGTTTCCAGCGCATCCAGCAGCTCATCGGAATCATCGACCCGCACTACCCCGGCGCGTGCGAACGCCGCATCAAACACCACATCGCGATTGGCAATGCCGGGCGTAGGCGCCATGCCGGAAATATCCGATTGCGGTGTCCGGCCGCTTTTTATCGCCAATACCAAGCGGTTACGGGAAGCATCCCGCACGGAGGTCATAAAGTGCTGGGCATCGGTGATGCGCTCCAGGTGCAACAAGATTGCCTGAGCGGGGGAAAACTGATTGACGTAATCGATCAGATCCGGCAACAGGACATCCACACTATCGCCAACGGTGATTAAATGCGAAAACCCGACATCACGCCCCGCTGCCCAATCAATCATGCCGTTGGCAAGCATGCCTGATTGCCCTAAGTACGCCACGCGGCCTGCTTTAACCGGCTGGCTAGCGTAGGAGGCATTCAGATGTTTGCCCGGCACGATCAATCCCATGCATTCCGGGCCTAGCACGCGGATACCCGAAGCTAGCGCCGCTTTCAGCATCCGCTCACGGATAGAGCCCTTGTTGTCGCTATCGCGGTCCAGATAGGCACCGCCAGAAAGCACAAGCGCGGCTTTAACGCCAAACTGCCCCAAGCGTTTTATTAACCTAGGCACGCCTGCAATCGGAGAGCAGACCACGGCCAAGTCGGGCACTTCGGGTAAATCCGCTACACTGCTGAAACAGGGTACGCCCAATACCTCGTCGTACCCTTTGGGGTTTACCGCCCACAGCGTGCCTTTAAAGCCGCCTTCTTGCAGGTTGCCAAGGACTAGTCCACCCAGCGAGGCTGGTTTTTCAGAGGCACCGAACACCGCCAGCGTGCGAGGTTCAAAGAAATGGTGCAAAAAGCGCGTACTCAAATGTGAGCCTCCTCTGAAATAGATAGCGACGGTGTACGACTTATTGACACTGTCGCGCAAGCCCCGGAGGCGATTAAGGTGGCCTCAATACAATGGAGCGCTTGAATGATTACTGCCTACCTTACCCACCCCGACTGCTCATTGCACCATATGGGGCCTGAGCATCCTGAAAGCCCGCAGCGTCTGGAAGCTATCCGCGCGCGTCTCTCGCTTGCGGGTTTATTACAGCAGACCATGCAAGCCGATGCCAAAGAAGCTAGCCGTGACGCCTTGATCAGAGTACACCCAATCAGGCACCTGGATGCTCTAGATAAGTGTTTGCCGAGTGAGGGGATTGCAGCGCTGGATAGCGAAACCCTGATGAACCCGGATAGCTTAAAGGCTGCGCGGGTAGCTGCAGGTGCCGTTGTTAAAGGCGTTGATCAGGTATTTAAACGTCAGGCAGATAACGTTTTTTGCGCGGTAAGACCCCCAGGCCACCACGCTGAAGCAACGGATGCCATGGGGTTTTGTTTTTACAATAATATCGCCGTAGGTGCTGCGCATGCCCGCGATACTTACGGCGCCAAGCGCATTGCCATACTCGATTTCGATGTTCATCAGTGCAATGGAACGATCGATATTTTTAAAGACCAGCCTGATGTGCTGATCTGCACGAGTTTTCAATATCCGTTCTACCCATGGCGATATCTGCGCAGCGAATGGAAAAATGTCGTCAATACACCTCTGGACGCCGGTACCGAAGGACCCGAATTTCGTCGCCTTATCGAAAGCCAATGGCTACCCGCCCTTCACGCGTTCAAGCCTGATCTGGTGATGATATCCGCCGGGTTCGACGCCCATCGTGATGACCCCATGGGTGATATTTGCCTGGATGATGAAGACTTCTATTGGGTGACCCATCTGGCAATGGAAATTGCTACGTTGTACGCCGATAACCGCGTTGTTTCCGTGCTGGAAGGTGGTTACAACCCCAAATCGCTAGGCAGCGGCGCCGAAGCCCATTTAAAAGCCCTGCTGGGGCTGCCTTTCAAAGAAGGCGATTAATGCATCAGCTAATGCCCTGGGACGCCTTGGCGCTATGGTACTATGGCGATTACTGCTGTTTTTTAACGTGATCCCAATGACCGCCACTTCTGAAGAACATGCTGCGCTGCGTATTGCTTCCGGCAGCAAGCCGTTTGTCGAACCCCTACGCTTGGGTGGGCGGCTTAAACAGATACGTCTTGCTAACCAATGGACGCTTGAAGATGTAAGCCAGCGCACGGGGCTAGCGCGTTCGACGCTTTCAAAAATCGAAAATGATCAGGTCTCGCCTACGTTTAGCGTGGTTCAAAAACTTACCACAGGGCTTAATATCGACCTGCCCCAGCTATTTACGCCACCCAAGCGTGAGCGCTATACCATGGGCCGACGTGATCTTACCCGCAAAGGCAAAGGGCAGCTGCACCCAACCCCTACCTACGAACATGAACTGCTTGGCCATCAGTTGGCGCAAAAGCGCATGATTCCGTTTAAAACCATTGTACGAGCGCGCAGCTTCGAGGAGTACCACCAGTGGGTACGCCACGATGGCGAAGAGTTTTTGATGGTACTTCACGGCGATATCATGCTTTACAGCGAGTTTTATGCCCCTTTGATACTTACCGAAGGCGACAGCATTTATTTTGATAGCGATATGGGCCACGCACTGGTATCCACCAGTGCGGATGACGCCGTAGTACTCTCGGTATGTACTCGAGGCGAGGCGGCTTAAAGGCAGTTAGTTGGCTTGGGCAGCCCGGCAAGGCGTGCAATGCGCTTAGGTGGGCTGCCGGGAAACAGCGTCATCAGGTATATCGACGTGCCCTTTTCCTCACCCAATGCATTCTTGGTAGCTTTAACCAGTGGCCGCATGGCCGGCGCCATTTCATAGCGCTGGTAAAAATCCCGTACAACGTCGATTAATTCCCAATGCTCGTCGGTCAGTACTAGCCCTTCATCTGACGCAAGCAGTTCAGCGACCGATTTCGACCACGCAGACTGTTCAACTAGATATCCTTCAGGATCAAGGCCAATTTTTTTGGATGAATCAAGATAACGGTATATTTTTACATCTGACATATTAATACCATGTCACAGTCTGAAGGTGGTGCTCCGTTAAGGAGACAAAGCCGTTCATATCTACTGTAGGAAATACGTGCGCGTCTACCATCTCGCCAAGCCCCGAGGCAGACACGTCTTCCGCCAGTAAGTAAATACGTGAGTGATAGTCCTGCCAGCCTTCCCAATGTGGTTTTAGTGCCGCCTGTACACCTTCTTCAATCAACAGCACTGCATCTTCGCAGCCAACGGCTTGCTGCATCTGTTGCGCTGCATCGCTACCCGGCGCCTTGGTTAAAATATGCAACATGGTAGGTATTCCGCTAAAAATTAAGTATGTGCGAATATTGCTGCATAAACGCAGACATAGCCTCAGGCTCCAACAGACGCACATTATCACGCAGTGCAGCTGAAGGTACGCCAATGGCCGCCAAAGAGGCCTCAGAGGTCCACAGGTTCTCAATATCGTACATTTCCAGCATATCCATGGTAGGTAAGCTGGCTTTTTGCCCTGGTGCTCCGCTGCCCTGCTCTTTTAACAGCGCCATTATACCCTGCCCCAGAAACAGTAAATCGACAGGTTGGCCAAAAGCGGCGGCCACCAGCGCCGCATCTAGACCCTCGCGGAGCAAATTAGAGCTATAAGGCGCATGCCGAATTATCACCAGCAAATTTTCTGAATCAGTCATTATGCCCTCTTAAGCAAACGTGATGAGCCGATCACAGCGCTTCTGCAAGGTGAGCAGCTGGCCAAGCCCCGTTAATTCAAAAGGTGCTTCCAGATTAAACGATGTTTTGCCGTGGCGCTGCGCTTCTGCTTCGCTTAGAAGCCCGCGCCTGAGGGCTGCAGCAATGCATACATCCAGCGCAACGTTGTGCAAGTGATGGAGCTCAACCCACGCATCACGCAGGTTAAGTTCATCCTGTGGGGGAGTCATAAGAGAAGAGGCGTTATGGACACCTTCGTGATAAAAGAACACCCCTGCCAAACGGTGCCCTTGAGCGATGACTGCTTGAGCAAAGCGCAAAGCAGAGTGAGGTGCTTGACTGGTATACGGCGCACCCATTACCAATAAACCATACTCCATTGCGTTAAATCCGAATCCGGTAGCCAAAAAAAGACAGACCCTACAAGTAGGGTCTGCCCGTTTACTAACCACTAATCGCAATTAGTCGTTGCTCATAATACCCAAGATAGACAGCAGGCTTACAAACAAGTTATAGATAGAGACATACAGCGTCACAGTAGCCAAAATGTAGTTCGTTTCACCGGCGCGGTGAATGATCTCACTGGTCTGGTAAAGAATCGCAGCTGATGCGAACAGAACAAAACCCGCCGATACCATCAATGAAAGTGCCGGGATGTTGAAGATTAAACCAGCGACCATGGCCAGGATCAAAACGATCGCGCCAGCCAGCAGGAAGTTACCCAGGAAGCTGAAATCTTTTTTCGTGGTTAAAGCCACTGCGGAAAGGCCGAAGAACGTAAGGCCTGTCATCGCCAATGCATTCATGATCAGCGCACCGCCGTTAGGCAGCGTTAAATAGGCTGAAATGATCGGGCCTAGGGTAAAGCCCATAAAACCGGTAAAGGCAAACGTTGCCAGTAAGCCAGCAGCTGAGTTAGCCGTTTTATGCACCAGGAACATCAAGCCATAAGCACCAATAAAGAACACAAATATGTTCATTTGTTGGACGCCCATTGCAACGGATGCGCCTGCCATCACTGCGGAGAAAAGCAGTGTCATTGCGAGTAATGCGTAAGTGTTACGTAGCACTTTGTTGGTGCTTACGCTGTTGGCAACACCGCTTGATCGCGTATGTGCCGTGTTCAGGTCGTTATAAGCCATCTCTTAATGCTCCCCAAATAATGTTGCTTACAATAGACCAGCATGCCGTCACCAAGTTCCAGACGCAAGCCCTTATCGTACCGAAACTAAAGTACCCAACCTTTTTCTAACGAAAGGATAGTCAGCTATGCTTATTTTTTCGACTGACGGAGATACTTTGACAATGATTAAAACACTTTCTCTCTCATCTTTGGTACTGACTTGTTACGCCGCAAATGCGTTTGCCTTCTCGCCTATGGGTGAAGATATTGCTTATACAGTTAATGATGAAGCGTTTGAAGGCTATTACGTTTCAGCCGTTAACGAATCAAAAGGCACGGTACTTATTATTCATGACTGGGATGGCGTGGACGATTATGAGCGCCAGCGAGCCGATATGCTGGCCAATGAAGGTTATGACGCGTTTGCTATTGACCTTTTCGGGGCCGGAAATCGCCCCCAGGCAATCGAAGACAAACAAGCGGCTACCAGCCAGCTTTATGAAGACAGAGCGCGAATGCGTGAATTAACCCTGGCAGGCTTAACCCAGGCCCGGGAGCAAGGCGCTGCCGAATCAACCGTATTGCTCGGCTACTGCTTTGGAGGTGCCGTTGCGCTTGAAACAGCCCGCTCTGGCGAGGCGGATGATGTTATAGCCTACTCAAGCTTTCATGGCGGGCTAGCCACGCCTGAAGGGCAAGACTACCCACAAGCCACGCCGCCGATTTTTATTGCGCATGGGGGTGCCGATGAAAGCGTCAGTCTTGAAGAAGTTACTACGCTCATGGAAACGTTAGAAGCAGCTGAAATAGCGTATGAAGTGAATATTTATTCAGGCGCACCCCATGCCTTCAGCGTATTCGGCAGTGACCGCTACCAAGCGCAAGCGGACGAGCGCTCCTGGGCCTCGTTTACTCAATGGCTAAACAGCGTATTTGAATAATGGTATTACAGTAAAGCAACGCCCCACTGGCGATGGTTCTCATCGACAGTGGGGCGTTTTAGCTTTCTATTTCTTCGTCATCATTTTTCGCCGGAGTAACCACTGTACTCGCGGTGTGCCGAATATCCTGCGAGGCGTATAACCTGGCATCAACGACATGCAGTACTGCGAGCTGTATAAAGAGCACTGCAAAACAGATGATAAAACCTTTGATCATGTCGGCTTTCCTGAACCAGGCTGGCGATAGCCAGCCTTTTGCTGAATGCTAGCTCAAAGGTTGCTGAAAGCAATAGCTGCACTAGCCAAATCATGCAATTAAAATAGCGGCCTAACGCTTTTGCTTACTGGTTAAATTCCTCAGTATCGATATCCACTTGCTGCGCCGTGCTATAGCGCTCCCCTGCTATTTGATCAGGCGTCATCATCGAATTAAGCTCACTGAGGAGGTTATTGTCTAGCGTCAGACTATCAGCTGCCAGATTTTCACGCATATGGGCGACTGAGCAAGTCCCGGGGATAGGAACGATATGGCTACCTTGGGCTTTTACCCAGGCCAGTGCCAATTGAGCAGGAGTAACTTCAAGCGATTGGGCAAGTGACTGAAAGCGTAAGAATGTCGATAAGTTCTTCGGCAAATTGTCAGCGTTAAAGCGGGGCATATTAGCCCGCATATCACCTTCGCCAAACACCGTCTCGGCCTGAATAGCACCCGTCAAAAAGCCACGCCCAAGCGGGCTAAATGCCACCAAAGCCACATCAAGCTCTTGGCAGGCATCAATCAGCGCAATTTCAGGGTTACGTGTCCAGAGCGAGTACTCCGACTGCACTGCTGCTATCGAATACTCTTTATGCGCTTTATGAAGAGTCTGTGCTGACACCTCAGATAGCCCCACGCCGCCAATCTTGCCTTCATCGACCAGCTTACCTAACGCGCCGACGCTCTCTTCAACAGGCACGTCGCGGTCTAGCCGGTGCAGGTAATAGATATCGATATGATCGGTCTTTAAACGCGCAAGGCTTTCCTCACACTGTTGGCGCAATATTTCCGGGCGCCCCTTAATGACCCGCTTTCCACTATCAGCCTCAATGGCCAAACCGCACTTACTAGCCAATAACAGTTCTTGGCGTTTATTTTTTAAGGCATTGCCAAGCAGGCGTTCATTAGCCGTGGCGCCATACAGCGTTGCCGTATCAAAATGTCGATATCCCATTTCAAACGCTTCATGCAATGCACGCAGGGCGTCTGCCTCCGGCACTTGCTGGCCATAACCATGAGACAGGTTCATACAACCAAGCCCTATAGTAGGCGAAGACACTTCTTTAAGACGCTTAAAAAACATCGACATAGTCAATCTCTGAAAAGGAAGTTTCTGCCGCATTGTTATGCCGTATAACGGTTAACAATTCAATGCGCTAAGTGGAAAGAACGTCGCTCCACCTGAGGCATTGCCATTAATACAATAGACATATAAAAGCCCCAGGAAATGACCCATGGGGCTGTAGAAGCGCTCTCAGTCTTAGGAAGTATTAACCGGTATGACGCCCTTGAAGCTTATCCAGGAGCCTATCAATCATTCCTACCCCAGGCCCAACGCTCTTATGGAATAGCTCTGAATGAGGCGCGCTAGGATGTGGGCGTGTCGGCGCCAGCTTCTTGGCATTGTCGACCTTCTCACCCAAGTTGATAAGCTCATTACCAGAAATATGGGTGCGTAACTTGGGAAACTGGTCGGATTCTTCATCATTGATGTGATGGCGAAGCTGTTTTTCCATCTCTTTGGTCAGCGTCATAAAAGAAGGATCAGAGGCATCAACGTCCTCTAGCTTTTTCATGACCTTGACCAACTCATCATGCTCTTTCTTGTCGTGCTCAACTTCATCATGGCCATTGGGTATATGTTTTTCCATGGCGGGGTAAACATACATTTCCTCGGCTACCGCATGACGCATCACTTCGGCAATCGCGGTATCTATTAAATCCCGGCGCTGCTTGGGGTCGTTAGTATTTTCTACCTGGGTTAATAACTCCAACATCTCTTGATGATCGGTCGTTAAAATGTTGATAACGTCCAATCCATTGCCTGTAAGGCCTTGCGTGTGGTTATCCATACCTTTCTCTCCCGATAGACCATGAGCCGCCAGCTCCATTTTAAGCTAGCACCGCCGGGTAGTTATTTCCAAGCTCGCAGTCAGACGCCTAATACATGTTAAGAAGTTTTTTAAAATCGACTGGTTAGCTGCAGGCTCGGTACTCAACCCGTGCTTCATAAGCTACGTTATAAAAGGATTAATCAACCGGATTGACAAACCAAGGAGAGGATAATGGCGATGTTTATGGTTTACAGAGCAGTTCAAGAAGGCATTGAAATTGATGCTCAGCCTGAATGGTGGGTAGTAGATATGCGCGACGCTGATCAACGAGATGGTGATTTGGTGCGTAAGCGCTGCGCGACCAAGCCTGAAGCCGATGAAGTAGTGAATGAGCTTAACGAAAAATATGCTGGTTAAGTAGCTACATAGCCTACCCGTTTAGTAACAAAGTAGGCTCCATAAAGACGCTAAAATGAATTTGGTGTCTATCACCGAAGGAACATCCACCAGTCTTAACACAACACGGACTGGTGGACGGTAATAATGCAGAAACAGAACGATGCGACTATTTCTTACCACTTAACGATCTAAGCAGCGACTCAACTTGATGGTCGCCCTCACCTTCATCATCGACCTCCTCTTTTGCTAGTTCTTTCTTATCACCCACCACGGCATTGCAGGAATTGCAGTAGATAGTTTCATTTTCATCGGTATTATCGGGAAAACGGAAATCTTCGCTGCCACACTGGGCACATCGTTTCGGAAATGCCATTTAAAATTACTCCTTGTTGTATGCAGAGCATCATGCCATGCACACCTATAGCTTAGCTGAGAACAAAAATAACTGCGTATAGCCAGCTTGCTGCATATTCAGCTATAAAATTACGCATTTAAGCGCCCTGTACGGCTCAGCTCGTGGAAGTAGGTCCATACAAACAGGTTCTTACAAAGTGGTTCGTATAAACAGGTTCGTACAAACATATCTATGAATGAAACCTTAATGGATCTTCGAGCAGGTCTAGCTCTCTTGCTCGGGATACTGGCTTTGCTTTAATAACGTGGCCAAGTGGGTGCAGTTAAGTGCTAGCGCTTTCGTCGCGCTCTGCGTGGTTTCAGGTGTTTGGTCTAAATCCTTGTAGTCATCCCCCTGCATAGCTTCACCCACCCAATAGGTACAGGCATTCGCAGGTATGGTAAAACCAACGTCGTTCAAGCCCTGGAAGAGTTCGGCGACGATGTGATGAGCACCATCCTCATTACCTACTACCGCCACACCCGCGACACGGCCGTAAGAGACCATTCGTCCCTGATCATCCGTTTCCTCAAGAAAAGCATCAAGCCGTTCAAGTACACGCTGGCAGATGCTCGAGTGATGCCCTAACCAGATGGGGCTACCCAAAATGAATATATCAGCATCCAGAATCTGCTTGCGTATTTTAGGCCACTCGTCTCCCTCACCTTCATCAGATGTCACGCCAGGCTTGATATTGAAATCCGCGGCACGAATCTGCTCACCAACAACACCATGGCGCGCAAGCTCTGCCAATGTCTCGGATATAAGCCGATCACAGGAGGACTCTGCAGGCGATGCTTTAAGCGTACAATTGATAGCCAGAGCTTTTAAAGGCATAGGATTCTCCTTTTACACGTTAAGGGCGTTCATGTTATTGGGCTATGCCGCCTTGTAAATACCGCCTTGCAGATAAAGGCGGCTTCGCCGGCAGGTTTTAATGCTTGCGCAGTTTGGGGGTTATCTGTCGGGCGAACTGTCGAAATGATGCTTTGATCATGCCTATAGCATCCGGATCGCCATGCATTAGCGCCGACATATAGGCTTTTGCCTGTTCGCGTTTGATATGCGGCGGAATTGGCGGAACATCAGGGTCAGTGAGCACCTCCAGCACTACCGGACGGTCGGCACTCAAAGCCAAATCCCAGGCATTCCCCAGCGTCTCAGGGTCGCTGACCTTAATGCCTTTAAGCCCGATGAGTTCGGCATACTCGGCATAGGGAAAGTCGGGAAGATCCTGTGAGGCTTCATATTTCGGATCACCTTCCATCACACGCATTTCCCACGTAACCTGATTAAGGTCCCGATTATTGAGCACCATGACGATCAAGCGCGGGTCAGCCCACTGCTGCCAATACTTGGCAACGGTAATTAGCTCCGAATTACCGTTCATCTGCATGGCGCCATCTCCTACCAGCGCAATAGCCACCCTCTCGGGGTAGGCGAACTTGGCTGCTATCGCGTAGGGGACGCCATTCCCCATAGTGGCAAGCCCACCGGAAAGCGATGCCATCATGCCACGACGCAGTTTGAGATCGCGTGCGTACCAGTTGGCAGCAGAACCGGAATCACTGGTAAGAATGCAATTATCCGGCAGGCGTGGTGACAGCTCCCAGAAAACACGTTGCGGATTGACCGGCTCAGCCGCCGCCATGGCACGCTCCTCAAGCACCTCCTGCCATTGGGCCACGCTCTTTTCAATATCTTCACGCCAGCCACGATCGGTTTTCTGTTCCAAATAGGGTAACAGCGCCTGTAAGGTAGCCGCGCTATCTCCCACTAGGTTTACCTCCATGGGGTAACGCATGCTTACCTGGCGTCCATCAATATCGATTTGCACACCTCGTGCCTGGCCTTCTTCCGGTAAGAATTCCGAATAGGGGAAGCTTGAACCAACCATCAATAGCGTGTCGCAGTTGGTCATCAACTCCCAGCTTGGATTGGTACCCAATAACCCGATAGAGCCGGTAACGAAGGGTAAGTCATCGGGAAGCACTGCAAGCCCCAGCAGCGCTTTAGCAACACCGGCTCCCAGCCTTTCAGCTACCTGGATAACCTCATCGGTCGCATTCAGCGCCCCAGCGCCCACCAGAATCGCTACCCTTTCGCCTTCGTTGAGTACCTGAGCTGCCTGGCGAAGGTCATCGTCATGCGGTATCGTGCGCGGCGTTGAGTAGCCCACGCCCGAATGTACCGTGCCGTGAGCATGAGGAGGCTTTTCAACCGCTGGCTGGGACTGAAGATCATTGGGAATAATGATAACCGTTACGGTACGCTCGGCTAAGGCAATACGTATGGCGCGGTCAACAAGATGGCGAATCTGCGCTGGGCTGGTCGCCATATGCACGAATTCATGAGCCACATCTTTAAATAATGAAACCAGGTCAACTTCCTGCTGGTATTCACCACCCAAGGCAGCGCGCGCCTGCTGACCAACGATAGCGACAACTGGCTGATGATCTTTCTTGGCGTCATAAAGACCATTGAGCAGGTGAATGGCTCCCGGTCCTGATGTCGCGGTACAGACGCCGACCTCTCCGGTAAACTTAGCATGTGCGCACGCCATGAAAGCGGCCATTTCCTCATGGCGGGCCTGCACGAACTCAAACTGGTCACCCGCCCGGTTCAACGCCCCCATGATGCCGTTACTGCCATCTCCCGAATAGCCAAAAATACGTTTAACGCCCCACTCACCTAATCGTTGAACCAGAAAATCACCTACCAGCTGCTTACTCATTCAAGCCTCCATGGCAAAATTTCGCCTTAGATCATCACTTATCTATAAATGTTGACTGGCCTATAGGTATAGATATTGATATCAGATAAGGTCAACTTCATAACGCTCCTTGTTAATTATTGTTATGCGATGCGCGCGTTTCTTAGCATACAAAAAAGCGCTATAAAATTCTTAACGAATAAAAAAAAGATAACAAAAATTACAAATAGAAAGAATAGATAAGCAGACTAATAGCTAATACCAATCAAAGTAATAAAATTAATCTATTAATACGTATCGTTTTTATCCTATGAATACTACAATAAATAAAAATATTTATTTACTGGGAGGTTCCCTTGCTCAGAAACCTCATAAAAAAATTAGAAAATTTCCAACCCTGCACTTCTGAAGAAGTTAAAGCTTTAGAAAGTTATATAACGCCTGTTCGCATCCTTAAAAAATCAGAAGACCTTATACAAGAATCAGATAAGCCTTATGAAGTTAACATTCTGCTTGAGGGCTGGGCCACCCGGTATAAAATCACCGACGCGGGTAAGTATCAGGCACTAAGCTTTTTAATTCCCGGTGATGCCTGTGATGTTCACATTACGCTCATAGACCGGATGGATCATTCAATATGTGCTGTCATTCCCTCAAAATTCACGTCGATTCCTCAGCATAAAATTGAAGAAATGTACGTATCGCACCCCAGGCTTGCACGCGCCTTTTTCTGGTCCATGCTGGTAGATGAATCAACCTTACGTGAATGGATAGTCAATATCGCAAGCCGACAAGCTCACCAGCGCATGGGGCATTTGTTTTGCGAGCTGCTTGTCCGTTCCCGTGCAGCCGGTTTAACCGCTGATCATGGTTTTATTATGCCCCTTACCCAGCAACAAGTTGGCGAAGCTATGGGTATCACACCCGTTCATACGAGTAGAGTTATAAGCAAACTGCGTCAAGAAGGATTGATTACTTGGGAAAATAAATTTCTCAAAATACACGATTGGAATAGAATGAAAGAATTTAGTGATTTTGATGCCAATTATTTACATCTTGAAAAGGCAGACCCAAACTTAACCCAGGACATTTAACCTCGCCTCTGAAAACATTATTATATATTACATAGTTGAATCAAAAATTTAATAATGTAACCAAAATCACTTCAATTTAGCTAAAAGTTATGTAAGCCAAATACCCTATAACAAGAAGCCCGACCAGAGGCCGGGCTTTAACGTAGCATCCTTGTACACATTGCAAGCGTCCTGCCTGCCTATCCTTAGGGAGTCATCCTAACTCTCTATTCCTTGCTGAACTTCCTTGCCCAGTGAGTAAAGATTGCCAGCTTAACTTTGGCTTGTAAGTAACATAGTATAAGTACCAGGGTGATATTACTGATTACTGCACTAAGCTGACATCTAAATGAAAAATGCCAGCCCTAAAGGGCTGGCAACGGTAATAGTTAGGTCACAGGAGGATTAATCACACATCATGCTTATCACCGGTTATTCCATCGGTAAATTTTCGTAGCCCCTTTTCAATGGGATGCTCATCTTCACTGGAATCATCCTCAGCGGATCGAGGCTCCCCTTCATACAGTTCGGCGCCACATGAGCTGCACGGATGGTCATGGGGAACTTCGGCCTCAGCTTCAGGCACATACTCATGACCGCATTTTTGACATGTTATAGGATGTTTCATAGCAGTCCTCCTTACTTAGCATATCCATTAGGTATCGGATAAACAGATAAGTTCAAAGATAATATTAAATGAATAAAAGCTGCAATTCTTAACTTTTGTTTTATTAATCATTAGCTTTCTAAGATTATTGAAAAGTCTAAATACTACTCAAATCATTCCTTGGGCTTAAGAACATTCATACAAAAAATAATTTTATAGAGCATATAGTAGTGGAATATTGCACGCTGAGCTCCCTCAGCATGATGGAGAAAAACCATGATTGCTGTTCACCAAGGTACCGGAGTAGAATTTTCAGCTATTTATCGCCGACTGGTTATTAATCAATTAATTAGACGGCTAGAGCTTCTAGAAGCTGAGAAATACGAGCTAGTGGCTGAAAATAAATTACTCGCCGCTGAAAACGCTAAGTTAAAAATTGAGGTCGCACACCAAGCGAATCAGCTAACCAACTTAAAAATCGTATAGCCTCTCTCAATAAGGCAATATTGTCAGCAGTCTTTAGCTCAAAGCGAACGCCAATCCTTGCCCTGTAGCCGCCCTAATGCACCTTATAAGGCCAAAAGGCACTCGGTGAAAGACCGAGCGCCAAAAAAGCGAGTAGAGTATTTAACCCATCTCGGGTAGCTAGGCTATAGTTTCAAGGTAAACATGCGTGCACATCTCATCATCAAGAACTAGGAGGTTCGTATGAGGAAATGGATCCTGTTGGCGCTTATAAATTGGCTTCGCAAGCCAGCCAATCGTCAGAAAGCCAAGAACGCTTGGAACAAGTACCGGGGAGATAGCACACCAAGACGTTCATCGAATCGGCCGCGCCCCACACCACGCAATTCACCGATGCACCGCTCCGACAACACTTTCGATCACTAAATATTATGCCCCGCCTGGGAAATGGCGGGGTCCTCACTTGGTCCACTGCCTTCAGGCAGAGGAACCTCATCGAGAAACTCAAGAGCGCGTACCGGCATGGCAAATTTGATATCGCGTTTATCCAATTCTTCGAGCAGGGAAAAGTTAATCGCTTGCTGGATATCCATATACACGTTGAAGTCCGCGCTCAACACGAAATAGACGACTTCAAATTTCAACGCGTAATCAGCAAACGCACTTAAATGCGCACGATCGAAGCGGGTCTGATTTATTGACTCGATTACTTGCTTGATCAGCGGCGGGACCTCACGCACCTTATCGATTGGCGTTCGAAACGAGATAGCCATACTGAAAACTACCCGCCGCTCACGCATCCTGCTGTAATTATGCAGGGTTTGCTGGAGCAGTTTGGTATTCGAACAAATGATCTGCTCACCGCTCAAGCTACGGATACGCGTGGTTTTCAGGCCAATATATTCAATCGTTCCGGCAATATCATCGAAGACAATAAAGTTGCCCGTGGTAAACGGCTTATCAACCCCAATTGATGCAGAAGCGAACAAGTCACTCAGCAGTGCCTGCACGGCAAGAGCAATCGCTATTCCCCCAATCCCCAAGCTTGCTACAAACGCGGTAATGTTGATGCCCAGGTTGGCTAGAATCGACAACAGCACAACGGCCCAAAGGATGATGCGAAACGTCAGCGCGACCATAGTCACAGTGAGCTGATTATCCTGGCCAGCCTTGTCACTGATGGTTTCTTCTTTCCATAACGTAATAGCAGCGCCAACCCATAAACCGAACTGCAGCGCCAGCACCAAAAACCATAAATGGCTGACTCGATCTTCCCATTCCGGCCCCAAATCAACGACGGCCAAGCCAATTTGTAAGGCCATCGCGGCAATAAGCAGGCGACTGGTATGCTTGAACACTTCGATACCATAATGGCTCAGGCGCCCTTTCCTGTGTGTTAACCAGCGGGTAAGGCGAGCAATAATTGAGCTCATCAGCATTCGCAGCGCAAAGTAGCTGACAATAGCGATGCCGATGACTAAGACGAAGTTCAAAAAGATAGGTTGAGATACCCACTCTTCCCATGAGCGCCACAAATTCCAATCAAACATGTATCACTCCTTTGTCTGAGGCTCTTATTGCATACGATTGGATTGGCCAACCCGCGTCCGATGTATCATTTCACGCGTTAGCCCCGGCCATAGCCGTGCGCAAACGAAGGCCGTCTTGCGTCCCAAGCGATGGGACAGCACACCGGCAAGCCGTTCGGCATCCCGTACTGGTTGGGTTAAATCGTTAAAGGCCAGGCGTTGGTATGTTCTTGAATCGCCACCAGAAGCGTGAATGTGGGCGGCAAGTAAAGCGGTGTGCAAGGCAATGGCAATTCCATCGCCTGCAAACGATGGGATCACCGCTGCCTGGTCCCCCAGCGAGAACAGGTTGGGCACTGCATCATCGGGTGAATGGATATACCCATAAGGAATCCCGGAGACAGCCAAGGGTTCACACCAGCAGGGCATTAACGTGGCGAGGCGCTGTTTCATATGGGATGAGGTACGGCTAAGCCAGTCGAGTATTCCCAACCAACTACCGCCACAGGCTTTGTATATGTCCTGGCTGATTAAAAAACAGAGATTGACCCTATTTTTTTCTACCGGCTCCAGGCCAGCGTAACCGCCATTGAACAAATGAATTTCAACGGTGTTCCGCCATTGATCCTGATGCAATGCGCTGGGGCTAAAGTGCATCTTAAGGCCAATCATGTTATGGCGATGGGACGCTTTTACATTACGTTTCCAATGGCGCAGTTCATGCTTTCCACTGGCCAGAAACACCGTTTTTGCTGAAAACTCCATGCTGGCTGGCCTTACACTCGACTGGCTACTGGCAACCAATCTCCAGCCATCATCAGTGCGAGATAACTGCTTGACTGCCGTACCTAGCGCAACGTTTGCACCCGCACGTTCAGCCTGCTCTAACAAAGCCGAATCCAGCAGGCGCCGTGAAAGGCTCCATGCAGTAAACGGTAAGTCGAAGATGAGCTCGCTTTCGCCATTATAAAATCGCACATGACGAATAGGCTCAGCCCCTAACGCCGCTATATTCAACCCAAGCTCTTCTAGGTATTGGGCGGCTTCATAGCTGATAAATTCGCCGCAAACTTTATGATGCGGGCCCGGTTTGCGCTCCAGAAGGCGCACCGGCATGCCTTGCCTAGCTAATTTAATCGCCGCTGCCGACCCTGCGGGCCCGCCACCTATGATTACCGTTTCATCGCTCATTGGATCGGTGCTTCCTTGTTACAGGAGACGCACAAGCGGAAAGGAAAAAACCACTGAACTTGCACATTCCCATCAAGCCCCGCTTCATCAATTAGGCGCCGCCAATCGACCACCGTTAAAGCACGTGCCACTGACACAGCGGCGTCATTTCGGATTAATCGATTACGGCTGAAGAGCGCGGTGGCCGCTTTGATAAAATAATAGGGAATGGGATGCCGATGCAGATCGTTAATAAACCACCCTTTACTCGCGTGGCCGTCCATCCAGCGCAGAAAATCCACGATTTGGCTATCGCTAAGGTGATGAGTAAATAATGAAGATATAACGAGATCGATGGGCTCATCGGGTTCGAAAGCAAACACATTTGCAGTTTCATAACGTATAGCAGGAGGCTGCAACCAGGATTCAGCGGACTTTTTTGACCATGGATTCAGGTCAACACCGACCATACGGTAACCGGAATTCGGCGTAACACGAGCAGGCCACTGCTGGGCAATCTGGCGCAGCATGTCCCCACCGCCACTGGCCACATCTAGCACAAAAAGACGTTTATGGTTTTCTACCCAAGGGCGAAGCCATTGCAGGGTGGGACGATAGGCCAGCGTGAGATGATTGATACGCTCAAGGCCTTCAAGGCAATCATGAAATTCTTCAAACGAGATATCGGCATCATCCATGAGTTCCTTCTCATCGCTGCGTTGACTGAAATCCGGCATAGCTTCTTTATCCCTAAAGAACGAATCGCATACTTTCAACCGTAAGGCCAGGGCCAAACGCCATTGCCAAGCCGGGCCCTGATTTTCTTGGGTTATTCAACATCTCCTGAAGCACGAACATGATAGTGGCCGAGGACATATTGCCGAACTTCCTAAGCACCTCTCGCGACTCTATAAGCGCTCGCTCTTCAAGCTCTGCGCCTGCCCTTACGGCATCCAGCACTGTACGCCCACCGGGGTGAATGGCCCAGAGCGCAATATCACTGTGCGTAGCGCCGTCCAGCAGCGTATTCATTACAAGCGGAAGGTTGTTGGCGATGGCACCCGGCACCTTGCCGGATAAGTGCATATCAAAACCTTGGTCGCCGATATGCCAGGTAATTAACGCTTCGGTTTCTGGCAGCACATCCGAGTTAAAACTTTGTATTTCAAGGCCAACTGGATTTGCCGACACGATACTTGCCGCACAGCCGTCAGAAAAAATAGCGAACGATAAAATCTCTTCGAGCGTTCCCGCAGGCTTGAGATGCAACGTGCAGAGTTCAAGGTTGAGCATCAGCACCTTGGCATGTGGCTCCGAGCGAACAATATGCCGAGCCAGCTTGAGCGCGTTGATCGCGGCGTAACAGCCCATAAAGCCAACGGTGGTGCGTTCAATACCCGCAGGCAATCCGTAATGTTTGATCAATTGATAATCCAACCCCGGCGCATAGAAACCAGTGCAGGTTGTGGTAATTAAATGAGTGGTGCCGGTTAGATCAAGCTGGTCTAGGGTTCGCTTTGCCAAAATGAAAGCGAAGCGTTCATAAAATTTCATGCGTGCCTGAGTGCTGGGAAAAGCCTCATTTTGATAAAAACCTGCCGTATCCAGCTTATCGTCATCTTCATGAGGCTGAAGAAACGAATACCTATGCTCTATCTGTGAGCGCTCAGCCATCCGCTGGAACACTTTGACTGAACGCGTATCCGGCAAAAGCCGCGGGGCGTAATCGATAAACTTGCTATGTATATCAAAGTCTGGGACAGCACAGGCAATGCTATTGATATAGGTCGGATTCATTTTTTCTAGCTCCTCACTACCTAGTACTGCTTGAATTTAGGTAAATAAGTTCTATTGATCACTGCGACTATTTTTTGAAGAAATGTAGAAACAAGCGCTCAAAAACTATGCGCGGCTCGACAAAGAAGCCGAGCTTTTAGCTAAAAAAAGAGCTTTTAGAAAACCTAGTTAAAGATGGCTGGTATTGAAACACTCAGTGGTGTTACGCAGCTCTCCAGGCTGCTTAATTAATAAAAGTGATCTATTAATACGTCGTGCTAAGCCAGCGCTGGCATACAAGACTGCTCTTGATGCTTGATAGTAAATAATAAAAATGAGTGCAAGGAGTGACTCTATGTATGCTCCTATTAATCAAGTAGCTATTTACTGGCGCTTCTCACTGCGCCAGACGATGATCGAGCATTCTCAGACACATTCTGGGCACAATAAAAGACCGGTGCATTCTATAGAGGAGGTATTGGGAAAGAAGCGCAGGGCCTAGAAACGAAAAAAGCCCCTGATAAACCAGGGGCTTTTCGAGATAAGTGGCTGATGAGCAGTCTGACAACGGTGTTTTAAATTCAACAACTTATAATGTAGTTATATTTTCACCCAACATCCCACCCAGCATAAATATTGGTGCTTGTGTGCGCTTCGATGCGACGCTATGCACGTCTTTTTGGTGATGTTAGCTTGCTGGCGCTTGATGAGTAAGATCGTGAAAGTTAACGCCTGTGGCTTTAATCACCGCGGTCATAGTTCGTAGTGTTGGGTTGCCCTTGGGGGATAATGCGCGGTAAAGGCTTTCGCGTGATACCTTGGCACGTTCTGCTACCAGCGCCATGCCGCCTTGAGCTTCAACGACATGACGTAGCGCCATTAGGAAGGCTGACTCCCCCCCCTCTTCGTCCAGCTCATCAAACGCTGTTCGCAGGTAGTCCAGAGCCATACCGGGGTCAGTGCGCAGCATCTCAATAACGGCTTCATCATGACTTTTCATGACGTGCTCTCCTTTTGTGGTCGGCCAAAAACGCTTTTGCCTGTTCGATATCAGACTGCTGGCGCTGTTTGGTACCACCTATTAATAACATTACCAAGCGCGCCCCTACCTTGGCGTAGTAAACGCGGTAGCCAGGGCCATAGGTAATGCGTAGCTCCCATACTCCATCACCTACTGTCTTGGTGTCGCCTGCATTACCCGCTGCCAGCCGGTTAAGGCGTGTTAGTACCCGCATAGTGGCTTGACGATCTTTAGCCTTCGTAGCATCCAGCCAGGCTTGAAAAGGGTCATAGCCATCAGCGGTAAGGTAGTGGGTAAGTTCAGTCATATGGCCATTGTAGCTTAAAAGCTACAATCTGGAAAAGATTGTGTGACTTTAAGCGATTGAAAAAAACTCAAACGACAATTGCCTTTTTATTAACGAATCCTTAGTCGCTGATTTTTCAATTTCGCGGGTATGAAAATAAAGCGGTGGGAACGGTGTCCGGTTTTATTGAACCAGAACACTGCTGCCTGCCGATATAAACGGAAACAAGAACGCAGTGCAGGCATTTGGCTCATCCACCAGCTATGGCAAGACCAATACCAAAGCGAGCATCAAGCTAGTGACACCCTTATCAGGCGGGACAGATCCAACGACTGATTAGCCAATGCCCCACGACAACCCAGGAATGGTTCAGCGGTAAGTACGGTTCAGCCCTGCAAGTCCCCCACTCTGACTTCGACAAGCTACGCGCCTCACTTTCTAAGCGATCTGTTAAGTAACCCACGCGC
The DNA here is from genome assembly GCF_000377665.1 of Vreelandella zhanjiangensis DSM 21076. Lineage (GTDB taxonomy): Bacteria > Pseudomonadota > Gammaproteobacteria > Pseudomonadales > Halomonadaceae > Vreelandella > Vreelandella zhanjiangensis. The sequence goes on from NZ_KB898646.1 coordinate 841,155, forward strand.
TACCAATTATGACAGGAGGCTTCCATGCAAGTGCTTACTATGGAGCAAGGCACCCCAGAGTGGCTGACGGCGCGGCTAGGTCCTGTCACCAAGTCTGAGCTCAAGGTCTTGCTGGTGAAGGGTAAAGGCCCTGGTGGGTTGAGTGCCGGGGCGAATTACCGGGGAACAGGCCGAGCCGTTTCAAGGCAACGCCCATACCCGCCGTTGGCATACGCTGGAAGGCGTTGCCGTCCGCTCTACTGCGATACCACTGGCGAACCTAAACCATACGAAGTGGGCATCATCCTAAACCACAACGTGGGTTACTCGCCTGACAGCTTGGTAGGCATTAACGGTCTGCTGGAAATCAAAACCAAACTGCCAAAGTTCCAAATCGAGGTGCTGTTGAAGGGAAAAATACCCGAGGAGTACATACCTCAATGCCAGGGTGGCCTATGGGTCAGCGAGCGGGAATGGCTCGACTTTGTGAGCTTTTGGCCTGGCATGCCGCTGTTTATCCAACGCGCTTATCGCGACGAGGTCATGATACGTACCATTGTCGATAGGGTTGAGGCGTTCCATGAAGAAATGGAATAGCGTATTAGCCAAGTGATGGAGGCGTGATTCGACATTCCCATAAATACACCAATCAATTATTTACTATATAGACGCCAGGGAACCCACCCTGGTGTTTTATTTTTTTGGATGCAATCATGACGCCCAGCAAGCTCAAAGTGAGTTAAGTGACTGATATCTAAAATGTCATAACACTGGTAACTAAAACCAGCATAATCACCATGGTAAAAATCGCCAAAGGCCGGATAAGCGTTCAAGTGCTTCCCCGCACCTTGAGTTCATAGCCAATATCCAACCTCGGGGCTAGTGGTTGCTGGCCTTCAAGTCTTGAAAGCATCAACTTGGCTGCCTCGACACCCATTTCGTATCGCGGCACGGTAATGGTCGAAAGCCGTGGGGAAAGGTGCTCACCTAGCGATAGCCCGAGGTAACCGCCAATCGCAATTTCTTCAGGCACACAAATGCCTTGTCGATTAGCTTCCATTAGCGCCCCGGCAGCAAGATTATCGTTAGCAAAATGTAATGCCTCTAAATCAGGACGAGTTTTCAGTGCCTCTAAGAACAAGAGGCGCCCTGCTTCGTAGGATGATGGCTCCTCGCGACGAAATAGCAGATCGAATTCAACTCCCGCTGTCTTCAGTGTCTCCCGGTGACCCTCGAAACGTTGCATGGCCCGATAATCTCGGCTCATACCGGTACCGAGATAGGCGATACGCTTGAAGCCTCGGTCCAGTAGGTGTTGTGCCATACAGGCACCTGCTGCATGGTTATCAACACCGACATTCATATCAATGCACTCATCGCCAAGCTCCATGATTTCGACCACAGGACGACCCCAGTTTTTGAGCCGTAGTGAAGTACGCTCGTGATGGCGAAGCCCCGTCAGGATAACCCCAGAAGGCGAGTAGCCCAGTAATGATTCAATGAGACTAGCCTCTCGATCCAAATCGAAGTCGGTTGACCCCAGCAGCACTTGATACCCAGCCTGCTCAAGGGTCTGCTGAATGCCATGAATCACCTCAATAAAGGTCAAAATAGACAACGATGGCACCACAACCGGAATCATACGCATTCCTGCCGAAGCGAGACCACCTGCAACTAGATTAGGCACATAGCCGAGCTTAGCTACAGCCTGATCTATACGCTCTCGAAGTTTGGCCGACACACTTTCTGGCGTATTGAGTGCACGAGACACGGTAATCGGAGCCACACCGGCCTCGGAAGCCACATCTTGTATCGTTACGCTATCGGTTCCTCGGTGACGACGACGTGATCGCGTTGTAGGGGTCTGTTTCAACATCATCTCCTTAAGTAAAAGCCTTCCTATATTCTTATTCTAAAGGATAGCAAGCGAAATGGTAGCGCTACCAAAAAAACGTGCTAGCTTTTAAAAAGTGGCCTCGCTCCACGCAGATTCATCTCAATGACATAGCTAACACCATTGGAGGCTCAATAACTGAGTCAACGCTAACTCCACTCATACTGAACTTCCGGAGGCGTATACAAAATGACAACAACAACAACAACACGCGGAATCATCCTCGCTAGCCTGGCCAGCTTAGGAATCGCTGCCCAAGCCAGTGCCAACGAGCTCTCAATCGCTATTCACGTTGAGCCATCCGACACTATGTTCAAGGTCGGGGAACGTCTCAAGGAAACTATCGAGTCAGAAACAGACGGAAAGTACACAGTGTCTCTTCTGGGTACAGAAGTCGGTGGAGAGCGTGACCACCTAGAAGGTGCCAGCTTCGGTGAATATTCCATCGCCTTGGGTGGCTCGATGCCAATGACACTTTACGCCCCGGAGTTTGCTTCAGCCGACCTTCCCTTCGTCTATCGCTCTAGCGAAGAAGCCCGGGAAGTCTATGAGGGTGAGACCGGAGAGCTGCTCAACGAACGCTTGATCGCCAGCGGCAACATGCGTTTGGTTGGGCTCTCCCAGCGCAACCCGCGCAATCTGACGTCGAACTTTCCCGTCACCACTCCAGAAGATGTCAGTGGTGTGCGGCTAAGAGTTCCTGAGATAGCACCCTGGATTAAAATATGGGAAGAAGTTGGCGCCCTACCAAGTCCTATCGCGTGGCCTGAAGTTTATACCTCGTTGCAAACTGGTGTGATTGAGATGCAAGAAAACCCAGTCGACTTGATTTACTCAGGCAGACTCTACGATGTGCAGGACCATTTAAACCGAACAGAACATGTATTTTCCTTTTTTCACTGGCTGATGAACGAAGATTTCTATCAGAGCCTGTCTGACGAAGATCGCGATATCATTATGGCCGCGATTGCTGACGCCACCGAGTGGGGCGACGAAACAATCATCAGCGGTCAGGAAGAACTTATCAAAGAGCTTGAATCGCTTGGCATGACCGTCGTTGATAGCGATGTGGACGCCTTCCGCGAGGCAGCCGAGCCCGCGGTTAGGGAAATCATTGAAGATTACCATCCCAGTGTTCGTGAATACGTAAACTCGCTGCTCAATTAAGTCACCAAGGGCGACCCGGCACTATAAGGTCGCCCTTCTCTAGTCAACAAAGTCATTCGACCGGAGGCGCCTGTGACAGCCGCGAACCACGTAAACCGTGCTATTGCTCTTTTCTGGGGACTCCTAACCGCTATTGTCACGACAGCCTTTGCGCTGATGTTGACAATCATGGCTATCCAGGTCATTTCACGATATGCGCTAGGCATACCCGTATCATGGACCGATGAAGCCGCTCGCTATCTCTTCCTGTCCCAGATTTTTCTGGGCTCGGTGCTAGCCCTGCGCTATCAGGAACACATTCGCATCACAGTGGTGACCGATTTGATGGGGCCGCGCGTGCGCAACATTGTGGCAAGCCTTGCCGATATCATTTGCATCGTTGTGCTGCTGATGTTGGCCATTGGCGGATGGAACATGATGGAGAGAACCTCAGGCATTTTAGCTAGTACTTTCCGTTTGAGTTTTTCTTATATCTACCTGATTCAGCTCATATCAGCTTGGATGATGATTGGACTGCTGATAGGTGATCTATATCGACGCATCTTTATCAAGCTGCCCGCCATTCAAAATGACTGGAGTGAATGACTATGGAAGTCTTCGTCATCCTGTTCGTCGGACTGATCGCCCTATTAATGCTAGGAGTGCCCGTCGCCTTTGCCATGATAGGTTCTTCAGCAATGGTGCTGGGATACACGCGTGGCTTTGATGCCATTCCCATGGAGATGATCGCCCAACGTACTCTCTATGGTGTCAACAGTTTTACTTTGCTTGCTATTCCGGCATTTCTGCTCATCGGTCGGCTAATGAACAGCGCCGGTATATCTGATCGCGTTTTCAATATCGCAAGAACGATGGTGGGCCATCTGAAAGGTGGGCTAGGCCATGTCAACGTTGTCGCTAGCATGCTGTTCGCTGGCATGTCGGGCTCTGCCGTTGCGGATGCTGGCGGACTGGGTGCTTTGGAAATCAAGGCTATGGAAGACGATGGTTATCCTACCGGCTTTAGTGCTGCTGTCACGGCGAGTTCGGCCACTATCGGTCCAATTATTCCGCCTAGTATTCCCGCCGTCATCTATGGTGCTCTGGCCAATGCCTCCATCGCTGGCATCTTCCTAGCATCCATTATCCCCGGTCTCTTCATGGGATTAGGCCTAATGGTGATGGTCGCCATCATCTCGCATCGACGTGGTTTTCCTACCCGAGCTCGCGCTCGCTTCCAAGACTTCACAGCGGCGCTACTACGTGGCGTACTGCCGATGCTGACACCGCTCATCATCATCGTGGGAATCCTAAGCGGTGTTTTCACCCCTACAGAGGCTTCAGTGGTTGCCTTGGCCTACTGCTTGTTCATTGCCTTTGTCGTCTATCGCTCTATCAGCTTCCGCGAGTTCGTCAGTATTCTTCGCGCTACTGCCATCGACTCAGCCGCTCTGATGTTAATTATTGCAGGTAGCGCCCTCTACAGCTGGGTGCTGGGGCGTTATCAGGTCACCTCGCTAGTTGCCGAATTTCTTCTTTCAACAGTGACTGACCCACTGGGATTACTGCTGCTGCTGGCTTTGTTCATCCTACTGATTGGCCTGTTCATCGATTCGGTGCCTGCACTGTTCCTGTTAACTCCCCTACTGGTGCCGGTAATAGTGCAATACGGCATCGACCCCATACATTTTGGGGTGGTGATGATTTTTACTCTGATGATCGGCCTTATCACGCCTCCCGTGGGTACTGTGTTGTTTACAGTTCAGAAGATCACCAACCTGCCATTTGGCGTATTGGTGAGAGAAACGATGCCGTTCTATATCCCCCTCTTCATCGTGCTGCTAATCATCATCTGCTTCCCTTCCATCGTCATGTTCCTTCCGAATATTATCTTGAATTAAGGAGACCTAATATGTCAGTCCTCATTACTGGTGGTCTTGGTCACGTGGGTTCCTGGGTCGCCTACTTATTGGCTAAACAGGGGAAGCAGGTAGTTATCTGTGACACAGCTGCCAATCGCTTCGATAGCTTGGGTTTGGATTATCTTGAGGAAGTGCGGGACCTGCTTACTCTCGAATCAGTCGACATCCTCGACTACCACAATATCTTCGAGATTTTCCTACGCCACCGTGATGAACTCGAAGGGGTCATCCACGGCGTATCGGTGATCGCCGGGCCATACTTCCAGGAGCATCCCTTCAAACACTTGTCGATCAATACTATGGGCACCCTCAATGTATACGAAACGTGTCGTATTCTAGGTATTAACAAGGTCGTCAACATGAGTTCGGGGGCCGTCTATGGTGATGCCCCGGGGCCCCAGCACGAAGACACTCCGTACAAGGCTACTGATCTCTATGGCGCCTCGAAGATTTCAGGTGAGCTCTATGGTTTGCAGTACAGCGACACCTTCGGCATGGACATCCGTAATGCCAGGCTCTTTTTCGTCTACGGTCCTGGTAAGCGACCGTCACACATGCACAAAGTCTATCAAGGGTTGTTCGGCCCCCTAGAAGGCCTCACGGACATCCATGCCCCCAATGGTTCTGAACAATCAATGGACTGGACACATGTGCTGGATACTGCCACCGGTATAGTGAAATTATTTGAAAAGCCGCAAGTGACAAATCGCAACTTCAATATTTCTAGCGGGGTGCCAGTCGATCACCTCAGAATCGTTGATGAAGTGGCTAATATCACGGGCAAAAACTCAAACGTCCAACTGGGACCGGGTCCTTTCGTTGCCCGTGGAGCACCCTTAGATATCTCGCGCGCACGTGAGGAGCTCGGCTTCGAACCCCGGTTTACCGATATCCGAGATGGCCTTCTTGACTACTGGCAATGGCTTCAGAATGCTAATCGCCTTCAGTAGCCTTCTACGGTGGGCATCACTCAAAGTAACTCGGTGCCCAACGTAGAACAGTATTTCATCTTGCTTGAGTGTACTGCAGAGACCGTCGCTGCATCATTTAAGAGAGGTCGACTATGAGTGATCGCATTCTGGCCACCTATCTGATCGAAACGCCTTACCCATTAGAGCGTGCTGCTGAAGTAATGGCCGGCGAACAGTCATGTGGCACCTTTACTCGTCTACCCAGTGAGACAGATGCGCTGCGTGAGGCGCATGCGGCCCGCGTCGAGCATATTGAGCCCTTAGAAGCGAGTTACACTCCCTCGCTGCCGATACCTGCGCTGCAGTCAGGCAATGTTCATCCTGTCTACCGACAAGCACGGGTCACCCTATCTTGGCCACTGGCTAACCTAGGTACCTCATTGCCTACCCTGTTTGCGACGGTGGCTGGCAACCTCTTCGAGCTTAAGGAGCTATCGGCACTGAAGTTGCTCGACCTGACTCTGCCAAAGCCATTCGCCGAGGCATACCCTGGGCCGCAGTTTGGTATAGCAGGCACCCGAGAGCTGACAGGCATCACAAAACGACCAATTATTGGCACCATTATCAAGCCAAGCGTGGGGCTGTCACCAAATGCCACTGCGGAGGTGGTAAACCAACTGATAAAAGGTGGGATCGACTTCATTAAAGATGACGAGCTGCAAGCCAACAGCCCTCATAACCCTTTCAAAGAAAGGGTCGACGCAGTGATGCCGCTTATCCGTGAGCATGCCGAACGCAGCGGACATAAGGTAATGTACGCTTTCAACATCACCGGCGAAGCCGATGAAATGCGCGATCATCACGACTATGTAGTCGCTGCTGGTGGCAGCTGTGTGATGGTCGCCCTGAACGCAGTTGGACTCACTGGGGTGAGCCAACTAAGGCGCCACAGCCAAGTAGCACTGCATGGACACCGAGCCGGTTGGGGAATGTTCAGCCGTTCACCACATCTGGGCATGAGTTTCGTGGCTTACCAGAAACTATGGCGCTTGGTGGGAGTCGATCATATCCACGTTAATGGCTTGCGCAATAAGTTCAGCGAGGAGAACGCAAGTGTAATTGCCAGCGCCCGTGCATGCCTGACGCCCATGTTTGATCCGCCGAGCCCCGGTTACGAAGTGATGCCCGTATTCTCTTCCGGTCAGACTGCCGACCAGGCAGCAGATACCTACTCTGCCATCACCAGTACCGATCTAATCTTCTGCGCTGGCGGTGGCATCATGGCGCATCCCGATGGAATCGGCGCTGGTGTCAGGAGTCTTCGTCAGGCTTGGGAGGCCGCCGTGGAGGGCATCGACGTAAATGACTACGCTCGTGAACACACTGAACTAGCGAGGGCCCTGGAGACCTTTCGTCGATGACCCGGATGAATTCTGCCCCACTGATTACTTACTACGGTGACGACCTGACGGGATCCACCGATGCGATGGAAGCTCTCGCAAGTCAAGGCGTGGATACCGTGCTATTCACCACTATCCCTGACGAGGCTAAACTGCAAAGATTTCGCCACTGCCGAGCTATCGGCCTGGCTGGCACAAGCCGCAGTGAGTCGCCGGGTTGGATGAACCACCACCTGACACCATCGTTGATTTGGCTGCGCGATCAGGGCGCAGCTCTATGTCATTACAAAACATGTTCTACTTTCGACAGTGCGCCTCACCTAGGCAGCATAGGCCGCGCCCTTGAGATCGGACACAGTATTTTTGGTCACGATGGCGTACCAATTGTCGTTGGTGCCCCACAACTTCGTCGATATACCTGCTTCGGCCAGCTGTTCGCCGCTGCTCAGGGGGAAATCTACCGTATCGACCGCCATCCGATCATGTCTCGGCATCCAGTAACACCAATGCATGAGGCTGATTTGCGACGCCACCTATCAACACAGACTGCACTCCGCATTGGCCTCATTGACCTTATAACGCTGGCTGATACTCAAATTGACGCTCGTGTAGACAGCATTCGTTTCGATTATGCCGCGCTTCTTTACGATGTACTGGATTCATCGAGCCAGGCGGCAGTGGGACGCCAGCTATGGCGCACCCGCCCCAACAATGGTGGGTTTGTAATCGGTTCCTCCGGGGTCGAGTACGCGCTACTAGCGGAATGGCAACGACTAGGACTGGTGGAAACACCACCGACCTTTTCTGACCCAGAACCCGTGGAACGTATTGCCGTAGTTTCAGGAAGCTGTTCAGAGACTACGGCTCGTCAGATTCGTTACGCCGAGAAACATGGTTTTACCGCCTTGCGGGCAGACGCTACGCGCTTAGCCAATGACACCCTGGCGCGCACCGAGCTCGATGCCGTTCGCTCTCAGGCTCTTACGGCACTCGCTACAGGACGTAGCGTAGTGATCTATACAGCGCTTGGCCCAGATTCCAGTCTGGCATCATTACAGGACAACAGCACTGCACATGCCATCGGCCGACGACTGGGTGGCCTACTCCGCGATCTAGTTCGCGCCGAACAGCTAACCCGAGTTTTGGTAGCCGGTGGCGATACATCAAGCCATGCGATTCAGGAACTTGGTATCCATGCATTAACTACGCTCATGCCGTTACCGCAGACGCCAGGATCCCCACTATGCACCGCTCACAGTAGTGATCCTGACTTCGATGGTCTTCAGGTGGCCTTCAAAGGTGGCCAAGTCGGGGACGATGCTTTTATTGTGCGGATCCGTGACGCCAATATGGGCTGATCAGCTACCGACATATTTCTGGTTTTCTCTCTCCATATCCTATTAAAGGCTAGACTGCCTGATAAACGCAGATTCAGAGCAGCTCTCGCCTAAACACGCAGCCGTCCTCTGTTACATAATCACTTCAATGAAGATACTGGCTCCGGTAGCGTTGAAGTCGTTTTCAGAGATAAGATATTTATAAATATATATGCAGATTAAAAGGAGCTACTTTTATGAGCGGCTCCCATTAGAGGACTTTTTTTGGTAAAGACAGCTAGCGGCCAAAAGCGGTCTTTAGGCGACACTGAATACGCCCTGTTAGCAATTTTTTCGATAGAAAACAGTTCAAAAAACATTTGCAGTGAAGCGTTATCTGAGTCAAATACCGCGATGTTAATGCCATCTGGATTTCTAACACTACAATAGCGCAATCCCAAAACAGGCTGGTCGCCTTCAGTTTTAAATCTAAATCTAAAATATTCAGATACGATTTGGGTTGGCACATATTCAACATGCTCTCTGCCATCCTTTGAAACGGGCAAGGTTAGCTCATTTACAAATGAGCGAAGAAACGAAAGATTCTGTTTAGCATCATATTTTTCAGGCTCAAAAACACTTGGTGCTTTTGGCAGATCAACGAAATCTATAACTTGAATATCTTTTATCAATTTAAACGTAGCAATTGACCATTCAGTCGCATCTGTGATCACTTCTTTTTCAGCTGTATCTTGATCACAAGCTACGTAGAAGTAAGAAATACCAGCTGGATTCATACGACCAGCATTTGCTTTTCCTTTTGGAGGTACACCAATATCAGAAAACTCCGTAAACTCTTCCCCATTTTGGTTGACTCTGACTCGATAAAACTCAGTTCCAGCTGGAATAGTAGCAACAAGGTTTTCCGTATTACAAAGAGATCCAAGAGCATCAAGCATACTTGAAACAGGAATGTAATCAGGCCTACCAGAGGAGTACTCGTCTTCAGGCTCAGACAAAAATAAATATCGCGTTTTATGTAAAACTTGATCCTTAAATGCTGACCAACCATACGATAATGCAGATGAAGGGTTATCAACAGACCAGTCGCTTTTGACATGCGCTACCAAATAAAGACTTGCATCAGAACTTTCGATCAAATCTTCACAAAGCTCATCACACCAACCGGGATCAAATTCCCCAATAATTTCCCACATATTGGTTTCCGGTATTAACCATTCTTTTCAACCCATGGCATGTTCACATCTTGCGCGTCAGCGTAATACTGAAATATTGAGTCATATATGCGCTCCATTACCACATCATATGGTGCGGCAATCATGTCACCTTCTTCATTCTCTTCACCACAATAGGAGCATGAACTTGAACTAAGATTAGCTGCGACTAGACTAGCCAGTGCCTCATCTAGAACACAGTCAGCACATATCGATTTATCGAGTCCATTAAGTTGTGGTGACTCCCACATTGAAATCATTAATTCTGAATGGTACCCCAAACTTTCCTCCTGGTTGCTAACGCCTGAGTTAGGCTCCACCCGCGAGTTTGAGTCCTAACGCAAACGCTCCCGCGACAATGCCTCCCAGAGCTACCAAAACTCCCCAAAGCTGAGCAGGCTTGACCGCATACAGAAGCGTGCCGACGGACATATCGGAGGGATTGATGGTTGCGGCATTCGTAACTTGAGTGGAAGCAACCTTATTCTTCCAGCTAGCGAGAACACCATTGAACTCGTTCGAATGCAGCGATGCTGCTTCAGGTGTGACATTCTGTACGTACCAGTCATAACCTGGTTCTAACAAGCCCTCGCTTCTGATTCCTTCTGCAACAATGACTAGCAAAGGAAGTCCGCGACTGTAGGAAAGTGCGGCCTCAATCTGATTCCAAGGAGTTGGTAGGCTTGTTTCACTCAAAGCAATTTCCTTGGAGCCACCTCTTTTCTCCGTGCCTACGGCGAAGTGAACACGCTCAAGCGCGATTACAACAGTGCCACTACATTTATCTAAAAGCTCTGCAACGGTTTTGAGGGGGGCATCCGAGCTAAATGTGTTGCGGCCCACTGTGTGCGGAATAAGACCCTCGCTGCGAAGGCGATCTTCTACGGCGCGAACGAAGATCTCCTGTTCTTCATTTGAAGTACCGCCGACGCTGACAAATATGTTTAAGTCCGCCATTCACATAACTCCATCTGAGGGGCCTAACTCTCAAGCTCAGCCGTCCGCTTCCAGCGGTCGGCTAGAGCAACTTGTTGGACGTGGATTCAAGCTGCATTCCTATCGAATGCTTCTTTGAGAGCCGCTGCAGAAGGAGGATATACGTCATACCAATCGACTGCGTAGACGTCCTCTCGTCGTGCATCGAACTCTTGCCGATTCATAGGTATGTCTTCGCCTGGCGTCCCTCGCCCCTTTCCAACAACTACCGAAGTTAGCGGTGGCAGATTATTATCATTGCAGTAGTAGGCGATGTGGCCAAGGATTCGATCAAGGACACCCGCCGCCTTCTTCTTGTACATGAGCTTGGACAAGCCCTCATAAGTGAGTGTCTGGCGGTTCGTCGCAGCACCTATAAGGATCTGCCAAGCTTGAACGGCCCTGTCTGGGTGGTTTGAACTGGGGTTAAATCTCTTCACTGATTCTCCGTCCTAGAAATATCTGCCTAACAGGTACTAGATCGCACATCCAATGATTGTATAAACGTGGTGGCACGTTTATCCGACAAATGCAGTCTGAAAACTCCACTCTAAACCATCGATACCCACAAGCACTAATTTTTATTAGGCCGTGTATTCAGATTTCGCGCGCCTATTGCATTTTCCGGTACGTCGGCTTTGGGTCGTTAACAGCCAATAGCCACCACTCATAATTCTTAAGAAGACAGTATCTTAATGAAAAGAGGGTGTCACCTCTCACGAGCGTGCACGCATGCAGCTTTTACTGAATTATGGTTCGAGGGTAAGTAACAAAGAATCAGCAACAAGGGAGTCAGCGTCCAAAATAGTTCAGTTCTGCTCACTGAGAGCCAAAACCAAAGTATGTGCTGGCGTAGGGGCTGGCTAAATTACACGCACAAAAAAGCCGCTGTAATCAGCGGCTTATTCGTAATAGGTGGCGGAGGGACAGGGATTCGAACCCTGGGTAGGTTATTCACCTACGCCGGTTTTCAAGACCGGTGCATTCAACCGCTCTGCCATCCCTCCGGCTTATGGGTGCGTATATTAACAGTATTCCCTTGGAAGTCAACACCTTCTAGCGAAATCAATACAATCGAAGGCCCACATGGGTAATCGTACCCTTCTCCATCTCGCTGACGACCCAGTGAATGCCGTGCCAGTCGACATCATCACCAACGACCGGGTGCCCGCCTACGCGCAGGGCCACGAATTCGGCCAAGGTCATGTCATGCTCGCCGGGGCTTAGCGTTAAGCCGTAGGCTTGGGCGACATCCAGCATCTGTGCACTACCTTCAAGCGTAAAGGTACCGAAGAAGGCTCGCTCCTGCTTGAGCTTGGCATCACCATTAAACAAGCGGTTTAGCGCATGAAGGTCTTCCGTGCGCCCGATCACACAAATGACATCTCCCATTTTTAACCGGGTGCTGCCTTTGGGGTGGAGCATGGCATGGTTGCGAAACAGGGCCGAAATCAGCGCGCCTGAAGGAAAGCGCAGTAGCCGAATAGGGACGTCTTCAAGGTCGCGGTTCTCGACCACATAGACAAACATCTCAAAATCGTTATCCGGCAGGATACCCAGCGGCCCTCGGCGATTGGGCGTCGTGCCTACTGGTACTTCCACCTTTAGCCAACGCGCCATAAGCGTCAGCGAGCCGCCCTGTATCAAGAGCGACATCAATACAACGGCAAAGGCGACATTAAAATAAAGCGAGGCATTCTCTACCCCACCGATAACCGGGAAGATGGCCAATACAATAGGTACTGCCCCTCTTAACCCCACCCAGGCAATAAAGAAGGTTTCCCGCCAGCGGAATTTGAAGAACGGCTTGATCGCGATGAGTACCGCAAGTGGGCGCGCGATAAAAATAAGCGCCAGCGCCACTAAGCCAGCAGGCAACGCCACATCCCACAGTTGGCTAGGCGTCACTAAAAGCCCTAATACCAGAAACAGACCGATTTGGCTTAACCAGGCCAAGCCATCGTGCACGGGGAGAATAAAGTTAAGGTGGCGGCCAGGCTGATTTCCAATCATGAGGCCCGCTAGATAGATCGCTAGAAACCCGCTGCCACCCAGCACGCTGGTTAACCCGAACACGCTAAAGCCCAAGGCCAGCGCCAGCATGGCATAAAGGCCCGGCGCCAAATCCAGCCAGCGCAGCAGTTTTGCGCTTAACCAGCCGCCACCCAGTCCGACAATCAAACCGATACCAAACTGTGAAATAAAGAAGATGAGGGTTTCAACAGGCCCACCCATGTCGCCGACTAATAGCTCAACCAGCATCAAGGTAAGGAAGATGGCCATCGGGTCGTTGGTACCGGACTCAATCTCAAGCGTGGCCCCTACCCGCTCATTGAGATTCACGCCGCGCCCACTTAACATTGAGAAAACGGCGGCGGCATCGGTTGAGCCCACAATCGCGCCTACCAATAGCCCTTGCACCAGGCTTAAATCGAACACCCACATCGCGATCAAGCCCACAATCGCACTGGTTATGAACACCCCGAAGGTGGCAAGCGAAAGCGCTGGTTTAAAACCCACCCGGAATGTTTTAAGCCGCGTGCGCAAGCCACCATCAAGCAGGATCATGGCCAGCGCCAGGTGTCCGATAGTGAAAGCCATCGCGTAATCATCGAAGACGACCCCCAGCACCCCCTCTTCGCCCGCCAGCATGCCCAGGCCCAGGAAGATAAGCAGCAACGGTACACCGACCATTGATGATAGGCGACTCGCTAATATGCTGAGCGCCATTAAAGAACCGCCTACTAAAAAGAACGTATAGATCGCGTCCATGTCTCTCCATCTCTACATCAATGCCGCGCTATTATTACACGCCACCGTTAATTTTACTGCGTCAACTCAGCACGCTAACGCGATAAGGGGCTGGTCATCCACGGATTGACAGGGCTAAACTCCGCCGTCTAGATATCAGGAGTGACCGATTATGTTGCACTGCCTTTCTCGTTATGGGCATTCACGTTTATTCATGGTGACGTTTTGTTTATTGTTCTTATTTTCATCAGCTTACGCAGAGGAAGCCAATACCCAAGATGAACAGCCAGTGCTCTCTTTGGAAAGTGATATTCAGTTCCTTGATACACTTTCGCCACTTACTGACAGCGAAGTAAGCGATGAAGTGCCCGCGGCCGTTCTCTCATTGCCACCGCCACTTGAGCCACCGCCGCTTAAAAGCATCTCGGTAATGCTCGACTGGTATTTAAGCCCACAACATGCCGCCTTGGTGGTCGCCCAAGAGCGCGGCTTATTTACTGCGCAGGGTTTTGATGTGGAACTACAAACGCCCGCCGACCCCACTATCGCTATCAAGCTGCTGGCCGCAGGAGAAGTTGATTTAGCCCTCACGCGCCAGCCGCTTCTACATTTGCTTGCCCATGAGGCTATGCCCATCACGCGTATTGCCACACTGATTGAGACGCCTTTAAACGCCGTGATTGTAAAAGGCGAGGCTCAGCCTGAAAATATAACGCATCTTTCAGGGCTGCATTATGGGTACTCCACCCGGGAAGGTATCGATATTATGCTACCCGAGCTTGTGCCGCGCTCGGTACGTCAGACCGACGCTTTCTTATCTCCGCAAAGCGTATATTTTAATCCGGTCAGCGCATTCGATGAAGGAAACATCGACGCTATTGCCGATGGCTTTTTTCATTTTTTACCTCAACAGCTAGCCGCTAACGGTATTACCACGCACACCGTGCGCTATCATGACTTAGGCATCCCTCGTCATGACGGCCTAATTATCATCGCCAACAGTGATTCGTTGGCGAAACAAGCCAATACATGGTCACGCTTTTTAATTGCCTTGGATGAGGCAAGCGATTGGATCGTGGAAAATCCAAGTCAGGCCTGGCAGCTATTAACGGATGCTCACCCAATACTTGATAACCCCATCAATGCCGACGCCTGGCAGGATATTTTACGCAGAATCGCATTAAGCCCTGCGGCACTGGATACCCGCCGCTATGCAGCGTTTGAAACTTATCTTTTAAAAGAAGGCCTAATCGACGCTGAACTGCCCATCTCTCGTTTAGCCGTTGACCCTCATACCCTTTAATACAGGAGCGCTATGGCCAGTGCGCTGACAGAAATACCGCTAATTTTTATTGACCTGGAAACCACCGGAACTAGCGCAACGCGGGACCGGATTACTGAAATTGTCGCTCTTAAAATCATTAATGGGCACCAGGTAGATAGCTGGTCTAGCTTGATCAATCCTGATATTAGAGTGCCGCCAAATATCAGCCAGCTAACCGGCATCGACGATGACATGCTCGTCGATGCCCCCTGCTTTGAAGACATTGCCGAGTCGCTGCGCGTTTGGCTGGGTGATAACCACCGCTTGGTTGCCCACAATGCACGCTTTGACTATAGCTTTCTGCGTAACGCCTTTAAGCGCGTAGGCATCGAATATCGAACGCCGATTGTCTGCACGCTGCGCCTATCTCGCCGACTGGCTCCGCTGGCGCAACAGCATAATTTAAAAGCCCTGCTTGAACGCTATGACATTATTAACTCGCGCGCGCATCGGGCAAGTAGTGATGTGAACGCGCTATGGTCACTTTGGCAGGCTTGGCAAACGCACTATGCAGACGACACATGGCAAACCGTACTGACTGAGGAGCAACGACACCGCACGTTGCCTGCCCATTTGGATAGCCGTCAGCTGGAAGGGTTACCCGAATCGCCAGGGGTATATTTCTTTTATGGGCATAACCGGCTCCCTCTGTACGTGGGCAAAAGTGTCAATTTGCGCCGCCGGGTATTGAGTCATTTTCAGCGTGACCATCAAGACAACAAAGCGATGCGCCTCGCACAGCAAATTCATCATATTGAGTGGGAAGAAACCGCAGGCGATCTAGGCGCGCAACTGCGTGAAGCCCAGCTGGTTAAGTCGATGATGCCGATTATGAATCGCCAGCTACGCAAACAGCGCAAGCTAACCACCTGGCACTGGCCGTCAGGGGAAAACTACCCCACCCTGGTTAACGGCGACGTGCTGAGCCAACCCACCGACGGGGCGCTCTTCGGGCTTTTTCGCAGTGCCAGAGACGCCAAGGATACGCTGCGTGCAACAGCTGAAGAGCATAAGCTTTGCCTTCAGGTGCTGGGCATTACCAAAGGCAAAGGGCGCTGTTTTGCCCGCCAGTTAGGTAAATGTAACGGCGCCTGTGAAGGTGTGGAGACGTTGCAGGCACATACCCAGCGAGCCCAGTACGCGTTGGCACAGCTGCAGATTAAGGCGTGGCCCTGGGAAGGACGAATCATTATTCAAGAAAAACCCGAGACGGGTGGGAAAAGCGCCTGGCATGTTGTTGATCACTGGTGCTACCTGGGCAGTGCCGATACGTTTAAAAAAGCTCAACGTCTAACCGGCGCCACCCCGGCTTTTGATATTGACAGCTATCGTATTTTAAACCGTTTTTTACGTGCCCCGGAACAGCACGGGCTGACCGTTAAAACCTGTTACTAACCGCTATGGGTAAGAGCGTTTAACGGCAAGCCCACTGGGCCTTATCGTGATGCTCAATAAAAGCTTCAACCGCCTGCTGGAATGCTTCCGGCTGTTCTGCATGCAGCCAATGGCCAGCATTTTTCAGCGTCACAACGCGTGCCCCCGGCAGCACTTCACGCAAAGCGGGCAGCAAATCGTCGGTAACGTAGTGTGATTCGGCGCCACGCAGCACCAGCGTGGGTCCTTCAAAGGGGCCGTCGCCGGCGGGTAGGCCAATTATATTGCCATAGCCACGCTGGATTTCATCAAGCCCGATACGCAGCCCTAAAATGCCTTCCTCGTTCCGGGCTAAATTAGTAGCTAAAAAAAGCCGCGTGGAGCGCGAGTCCACATGTTCCGCCAACAGGTCGTCCGCTTCACGGCGATTTTTAGGCTGCCCTTCTCTAACGCGTTTAAGCGCTGCAAAAACATCATCATGGCCATGCTCATAGACCACCGGCGCAATGTCGCCGACCGTCAGCGTTACCACGCGCTCTGGCGCCAGCCTGGCCAAACTAATAGCGACTTTCCCGCCCATTGAATGGCCCAGCACATGCGCTTGGGTAATAGAAAGCTTATCGAGCAGGGCCAATACATCCTGGCTCATGGTGGCATAGCGCATATCGTCGCTATGCGGTGAGCGGCCGTGATTACGTAAATCTACCGCAATGACACGCCGCGAACGCTGCCAGGCTTTCAAATGGGAACGCCAGTTATCAGCGCTCCCCATTAAGCCATGAATCACCACCAGGGGCGTGGAATCGGGAGCGCCTTCACTGTCCATTTCCAGATAATGAAGATCAACCGTGGCAGCGTCAGTCATATAAACTCCCTAAATATTGATTAAACAACAAACCCGCAGGCCATTATCTCATTACCTATAAGCGCTAAGCCACTCTACTACGCCATACGGGGGGAGAGATCAGTTTGCCCGGTCCAGACCACCAGACGGCGTGAAAGCCAGGCCAGCAGCAGACCGTATAGAGGTAGAAAGAACAGCAGGCTGATAGCGAGTTTTATCACGTAATCAACGGCAGCAATTTCAATCCAATTAGCCGCCATAAACGCGTCGGGGCTGTTATAAAACGCCGTCGAGAAGAAAGCGTAGGTATCGGCAAGGTTTCCCAGCACCGTTGAGCAAACAGGGGCTATCCACCAAGCCAGCTGTCGCAACCGGTCAAACACCTGCACATCCAACAGCTGCCCGATCACATAGGCAAGAAAGCTTGCCAGCGCAATCCGTGCAACAAACAGATTCCATTCACCCAGTGCTTCAATCCCGGCAAAGCTTCCGCGTGGGAACACCACGGAAACCACATAAGAAACCACCAAGGCAGGCAGCATGACCCTTAAAACAATCGCCCGGGCGGCACTTTTACCGAAGAGTCGAACCGTTAAATCAGTGGCTAGAAAAATGAACGGAAAGCTAAACGCTCCCCATGTGGTATGAAAACCAAACAGGGTAAACGGAAGCTGAACAAGGTAATTACTGGCAGCAATAATACCGATATGGAAGGCAACCATTACGAAAAGGCAACGGCGGTACTGCGTATCACTTAATGCAAACATGCAAGATGACCTTTTTTTACAAGCCAAGAGGGGTTAGGGAACCCTCATAAGAAAGCGCATAGCGCTGCTGGGCGCGCATTATACGCTTTCTTAACCGCAATAAAAGCCAGCTGCCCTGCTTAAAGCAGCTCACCTTAGCTCAATCGAGAGGCGTTGCCTTCTCAGCCGTACCGATAGCACGCTCGCACATGGCGGTATGTACCTCATCAAGGCTTGAAGGATCATCAATGGTCGACGGAACCCCAAAAGCCTTACCGTCCGCGATATTGCGCAACAGCTTGCGTAATATTTTGCCCGAACGGGTTTTAGGCAGGCGGTTAACTACAAGAACCTGCTTAAAACAGGCAATAGGACCGATATAGTCGCGCACGCGGGCAATAAGTTCGGCTTCAAGCTTTGCTTCATCACCATTAAAGCCATCTTTAGGGATCACCAGACCAATCGGAATTTGCCCTTTGAGCACATCATGAATGCCGATAACCGCGCATTCAGCTACAGCGGGATGCGCGCCTACGACCTCTTCCAACTCGCCGGTCGATAGCCGATGCCCGGCAACGTTAATAACGTCATCGGTACGCCCCATGATAAACAGGTAGCCGTCTTTATCGAAGTAACCACCGTCGCCGGTCAGGTAATAACCCGGGAAAGCTGCCATGTAGGCGCTATGAAAACGCTGGGGGTCCCGCCAAATACCGCTTAAGCACCCAGGCGGCATGGGCTGCTTGATGACCACACTGCCCTGCTCCATCGGGGCTGCCGGTTCGCCATCACGCCCTAGCACTGCGACATTAAAACCCGGCACAGGGAAGGTTGCAGACCCAGGTTTGATAGGCATTGAATCAAGCCCCGGCTGATTGGCGGCAATCGGCCAGCCGGTTTCGGTCTGCCACCAGTGGTCAATTACCGGCACATCCAGCAGATCATCTAACCAATGAAAGGTAGGAGGGTCAAGCCGCTCGCCTGCGACAAACAGGTGCTTCAAACTGCTGATATCATAACGGGCAAGCAGTTGGGCATCTGGGTCAGCTTTCTTGATCGCCCGGAAAGCCGTAGGCGCGGTAAAGAAGCTTTTAACCTTGTACTCCTCGATGACCCGCCAGAAGCTACCCGCATCGGGCGTATTTACCGGCTTGCCTTCATAAACAACGCTGGTGCAGCCACGCAGTAGCGGTGCATACACAATATAGGAGTGGCCAACCACCCACCCCACATCAGAAGCCGTAAAAAAAACGTCGCCGGGGTTCAGGGCATAAATTGCCTGCATTGAGTACTCAAGCGCCACGGCGTACCCCCCCGTATCACGTACCACCCCTTTGGGCTTACCAGTCGTGCCTGAGGTATACAGAATGTAAAGAGGATCCGTGCTGAGTACCGGAACACATTCAGCAAAAGCGGCCTTGGCAACTATCGCGTCCCAGCAGTGATCAAGTGCCGTCAGCGTTGCCGGGCATATGTCACGCTGATAGACCACGCAGGCATCTGGCTGATGGGCACTTAAGCCAAGCGCCTGATCAATAATCGGCTTGTAGGGGATTACCTTATCCACCTCAATACCACATGAAGCGGCAACCACCACTTTCGGCTCGGCATCTTCTATTCTGACTGCCAGCTCATGCGGGGCGAAGCCGCCAAACACTACTGAATGCACCGCACCTAAGCGTGCACAGGCATACATGGCAACCAGCGCTTCGGGAATCATGGGCATATAGATCACCACACGATCGCCCTTTTCAACGCCCAGCGCGGAAAGCGCCCCGGCGAAATAAGCCACCTGATCACGCAGCTGCTGATAGGTGAGGGTTCGCTTGGACTGGGTGACTGGGGAGTCCCAATAAATCGCTGGTTGGTCAGCTCGGCCATTTTCAACGTGGTAATCAAGCGCGGCATAGCAAAGGTTTATTTCGCCATCGCTGAACCAGCGTGCGTGCTGCTGATCGTCATACGTAAGAATCTGGGTTGGTGGGGTAAACCATGGCAGACGTTGGGCTTGCTCGGCCCAGAACTGCTCGGGCTGTTCGTTCGCTTGCAGGAAAGCTTCTTGGTAGCGGCTCATAACGACCCTATCTTTATTGTAGTAACGAAGCGAGGCACATGGCTGATACTGTATAAAGTAAATTCCGTCTCTACCTTCATACTATGGGCTAGAAGCTCATCCAGGGAGGTTAAAAGCGACTAAAGATGTAGAATTATTTTAAAGACTGTTTCTTGGAATTGTTTTTCAATGCTGTTTTCAAGAACAGTTTTCAAGGGCTGTTTTTAAAAACCGTTTTTAAGTACTGTTCTAGGTACTGCTTTAAGTACTTTTTCAGAATCGTTTCGTTAAAAGCTGGCTCGACGATCGCTTTGATTGTTGACAAATCAGCCAAGACTTACCATTGATTAATCGTTAAACAAAGGCTTGGACAAAACTCGCTAAATTACCGATGATTAAATTAACAATCTTCGCGCCGCGACGATGCCATAATAATTTATAAAAATGCCATTTCTAAAACGCTGCAATGACTACTACCCATTCAGTGTAGGCAAGGAGATCATCATGTCTGCGTCCTCAAGCGCTGCACGTCTGCTTGAAAATAACTGCCAGGCCCTTGAGGCAGGCACTAACCTTTTAAAAGCCTTGGCAAATGAAAAAAGGCTGCAAATTCTATGTCTGCTGGCGGAGAAAGAGCTTTCCGTCACGCAAATCAACCAACAGCTTTCACTTAGCCAATCGGCACTTTCCCAGCATCTAGCGATTTTACGGCGCGATGAACTAGTCAATACCAGGCGGGAGTCACAAACTATCTACTACTCATTGAGCAGCGATAGCGCCAAAGCGATTTTAAACACTTTGGCGCTTCACTATACGGCATGAAAGCCCAGCGTCTGGCTTAGCGGCGCTGCCAGCCCGATGCTTCCAGCATGCTTAGCGCTTTTAGCATGGCGCTTTCGATACCCGCCGATACCGCCAGACCAAATTTCCGGCTGAGGGTTTTCGGCGGCTCAAGCCTAACCCGGTAAACGTTCGCTTCTGCCATGCGCTCGACCAAATAGGC
The DNA here is from genome assembly GCF_000377665.1 of Vreelandella zhanjiangensis DSM 21076. Lineage (GTDB taxonomy): Bacteria > Pseudomonadota > Gammaproteobacteria > Pseudomonadales > Halomonadaceae > Vreelandella > Vreelandella zhanjiangensis. The sequence continues at coordinate 862,028 of NZ_KB898646.1, forward strand.
TTCGCTGGTGCCCACGCTATCAATCAACCGGTTCGAGAGCGCTTCACTGCCGTACCATATCTCGCCTGTTGCCAGCGTCTCGATATCCATATCGGGCCGATGTTCGCTGACGTAATCCTTAAACAAACGATGAGTATTTTCCAGATCTTCTAAAAATTTCTCGCGGCCCTCTTTAGTATTTTCCCCGATCACTGTTAGCGTGCGCTTATATTTACCCGCGGTGAGTAGTTCAACATCGATATCATGACGCTTAAGCAGGCGGTGCACGTTAGGTACCTGCGCCACGACGCCAATCGAGCCGATCACCGCAAAGGGTGCAGCCTTAATATGCTGAGCCGTACAGGCCATCATATAGCCCCCGCTCGCCGCCACCTTGTCGATGCAAACGGTAGTCGCAAGCCCCGCGCTTTGTAACCGATCCAACTGAGCTGCTGCCAGTCCGTAGGCGTGGACAAGCCCGCCTGCTGATTCCAAACGCACCACGACTTCGTCACTGGATTCGGCAACATCAATGATTGCCGACACTTCCTGGGCAAACTGCTCAGTTTGAGAGGCCTTGATATCGCCATGGAAATCCAGCACCCACACTCTGGACCTTGGCTGAGCGGCGTCTTTGCCCTTCGCTACTTTGTGACGGTTTTTATCTTCCTGACGAAACGCCTTGATCAGCTTTTTACGGGCACCCTGCTCCGTTGCCGCAACGCGAAGGCGCCGCTTACGCGACCGGCGCTGGTCATTTAGCAGCTCAATATGTAGCTTGAGGTCACTTTCATGAGAACCTTTGCTGCGCAGGATAAGTAGGGCTCCAAGACCTAGCAGCATCACCACAATCGTGGTTTGCACGACGAAAGTGCCCATTTCTGCCATCCATTCACTCACGTACACTCTCCTATGACGAGGTTAAACTGGCGATTGATATCAACTCACGCAGCTTGATCAACACAGTTGTTTAAAATACTCTCATTCACATTCTTTGGGTCATTACGCATCCGTTTACACGTATTTTTGAAATAATGGAGATATTGTTATGTCAGTTAACACGCTAGAAAAGTTACAAGCCCGCTTTAATCCTGAAGCTGCCGAAGGCATGGATGAAGTATTCCAGTTCCACTTTTCGGATGCTGGCGACCACTATTTAGTCATCAAGGATCGTACTCTGGATGTTCAAGAAGGCGAACACGATGATCCGTCGGTCAGCCTGAGCATGAGCACCGACACCCTTAAAGGCATTATGAGCGGTGACATCAACGGTATGACGGCATTTATGACTGGCAAGCTTAAAGCCACCGGTAACGTTATGTTGGCCACCAAGCTAACCAGCCTATTTCCTAACTAATTCCTCATAGCGTGGCGATTAGCGCCAGCGCGCTAAATGCGTTTCAATTAATTCACGCGAAATTGAATACGGCGGCGGCAGTGACGGTAGCTGCCGCGGTGAAAACCAGGCCGCATCGCTAATCTCAACGCCATCGATCTGAATACGCCGGGTAGTCGCCTCCGCAAAAAAACCAAACATCAGTGAGTGCGGAAACGGCCATGCCTGGCTTTGATAGTAGCGCAGCTGATCAACGTGCACGCCCACCTCTTCAAACACTTCACGATGAACGGCCTCCTCGGCTGATTCACCCGGTTCAATAAACCCCGCCAGTGTCGAATAGCGCCCGGGAGCAAAGCGCGGGCTGCGGGCCAACAGCATCGCTTCACCGCTGGTTACCAGGGTAATAATGCACGGCGAGATGCGCGGATAGTTGCGATGCCCGCAAGCATGGCAGTGCATGGCAAACTCAGCGGCAAGCTTGGTAGCCTGTGCGCCGCAGCGCCCACAGAAGCGATGGTTTTCAAACCAGGCGCCCACCTGCAAAGCCGTAGAAAGCAGACTAAACCAGGAAGCAGGTAGCTCTGCCATCCATTGCCGCCCATCAATCCAGTCAGCGCCGGGCTCTTTTTCAATCAACAGCGCCACCGGCTCATCATCCCAGTAGCACAGTGGTTGCATCTGCTCCGTCCACGGCTGTAAGGGCTGTAGCGGGGTCAGCATCTGATCACCCGCTAATGGAGCGGGCGCCAAATGGCTTCGCGAAACGTAAACGACCCGCCCTTCGCGTGCATCATGTGGAATTTCACGCCTAAGCATTGTGACCACTTTCCTCAAACCAATTGAGATTATGAGCCTGACATTTAGCCTGGTGGGCCGCGTGCTCTTCAGCGGTAGGCCGCACCACGCGCAGCTGCCCTGGGCTAAGGCTCAAGCGTTGAACCGAAAGACCCTCGCTTGACGGGTTAGCCTGCTGTTCATTCGAAGAAGCTTCCGAGTCCAGTGTTAATGCCGTTTGACCACCGGTCATGGCCAGATAAACGTCGGCTAGAATCTCGGAGTCAAGCAAAGCCCCGTGAAGTACGCGGTGGCCGTTATCGATATCGTAGCGCTTACATAGCGCATCCAGGCTATTACGCTGGCCGGGGTGAAGCTCCCGCGCCATGGTGAGCGTATCCAGCACGCGGCAATACTGACGAACGGGCCCTAACGGCGTGCCGCCGCGCTGCTGGTTAAGCCTGCCAAACTCGTGATCCATAAAGCCCACATCGAACGGCGCGTTATGAATTACCAGTTCCGCCCCTTCGATAAAGGCCCAGAACTCGTCGGCAATCTGGGCAAACACCGGCTCGTTGGCGACCTTTGCATCATCGATCCCGTGAATCGCGACGACTTCGGCGTCAATGTGGCGTTCAGGATTAATATATTGATGGTAGGTACGCCCGGTAAAACGCCGGTTGATCATTTCTACGGCGCCAATCTCGACAATGCGATGGCCATCTTTGGGATCGATACCAGTGGTCTCGGTATCCATGATTATTTGGCGCATCACGCTCTCCTCTGATGTTGCTCATCGATTGCTTCATTAGCGAGCTCATCGGCACGCTCATTACCTGGATGGCCACTGTGACCTTTTACCCAGTGCCACTCAATCGTGTGGCGATGGGTCTCTTCATGCAGTTCTTTCCACAGCTCGGCGTTTTTAACGGGCTGCTTGGCAGCCGTTTTCCAACCCCGCTTTACCCAGTTATGTATCCACTGGGTAATTCCCTGACGGACATATTGGGAATCCGTCCATAAGGCTACTTCACACGGTTGGTTAAGGGTACGTAACGCCATGATCGCGGCCATTAATTCCATGCGGTTATTAGTGGTGTCAGCTTCATAGCCCTTTAGGGTTTTCTCATGCTCGCCACTAAAAAGAATGACGCCCCATCCACCCGGACCTGGATTACCTCGGCACGCACCATCGGTATATACCGTGACCTGTGGTAGGCGCTCGGCCGCTTGATTACTCACTCTATCTATCCTTTATTGGCTGGCGTTGGCTCAATATGTCTTGATGAGACTGGCAGTGCGACGGTTTGCCGCTGCGTGTAGCACCCAGCGATGAGGAGGAAACCGGGCTTGGCAGGGTAAATTTTACCCGCTTAACGTGAGCCGATTGCTGACGTCGCTGCGCCTTAATCATATAGCTCTCCCCCCACGGCAGGTTGTGCCGACGCCCCATTGCCTCCCACCCTTCACGACAAGACGACTTCATCAAGCCTCTAAAACAGCAATAGTCTACGCGCTCGACCTCAAAATCGACAAACGCCAACCAGTCGCGTAGTCGGCCAGGCTTATGCCGCTCACCGTTCCAGGGGAATGACGGGCGACGCTTGCGCCATCGGCGCGTCAAGCCGTTGATCCCCATTGGGTTGAAGCCAAACAGCACCAGTATGCCGTTGTCGGCGGTTACCCGCGCCGCCTCCTGTAACGTGTGGTGGGCATCGTCCAGATGCTCTAGCCAATGATGAATGATCACTACATCCATGCAGCGATCAGGCAGCGCTAGATGGTCAGAGGGGCAAACTAGCGTCGACGGGCTGGTTGCCAGTTCATAGGTTGGCGCCCAACGAATGGCATGCGGGATCGCTGACATGGTCATTAGGTCAGGCCCCATACTCATCTCTAAACTATGCCGCCCAGCCCGGCTTTCAACCACCGGTCCCAGGCAGGCCCGCTGCATGTCCCAAAGCGAGCGGCCGGCATCGGTTTGCCAGTAAGGCTGGCTACTTATCAAGCGCTTGGCGATTGTAGTGGCCCTTGTCGAATTTGACATGAACAGCGCTTCCCTCCAAAGTAACGGCTTTTTAACCACATCTCTGCGTCTTTTCAACGTACTTAACAGCAGGTTTGCAACCCTAAAAGGATCTCGCCCATGATGAGCGTGACACCGATTCCCGCCCTTAGCGACAACTATATTTGGCTATTAAGACAAGATACCAGTCAAAGTGTTTGCGTGGTGGATCCAGGTGACGCTGATCCTGTCATTGAACTCTTAGAGCGCGAATCACTGACGCTGGATACCATCCTTATTACCCATCACCACCACGATCATACCGGTGGACTGGCCAAGTTAATCAAGCGTTACTCTCCTCACGTGATTGGTCCCGAGAACCCAACGATCAAGGGCATTAGCCAAACCGTGGGTGAGGGCGACCAAATACGCATTATGGGCCGCCTGTTTGAAGTCATGGCGACGCCAGGCCATACGCTTGACCACATAAGTTTCTATACGCCGGGCATACCGGCGCTGCTGTTTTGCGGCGATACCCTGTTTTGCGCGGGCTGCGGCCGCTTGTTTGAAGGCTCGCCTGAACAAATGCAGACCTCGTTGAACAAATTAGCGGAACTACCTGAAGATACGCTGGTCTTTGCTGCTCATGAATATACGCAGGCAAATCTTGTCTTTGCCCAAGCAGCTGACCCAGAGAATGACAACGTGACATACGCCTTAAAGGAATGCGAAAAGGCCAGGGCGTTAGACCGCCCCACCTTACCCAGCACGATAGGACGCGAGCTGAAAATTAATCCCTACCTGCGTGTAAGCACACCCAGCGTGCGCAATGCGGCAGGTGAACAGGGTGCTAATGATAACGACCTCGCGACGTTCACCACTCTGCGTGAGTGGAAGAACCGATTTTAAGAATGCTATCGAAACCAAACGAATGACACTATGACCTATCGAACGATTCGCCAGCGCTTAATGCTAAGCGCTGGCAGTACGCTAGTTATGGGCCTATTACTGGCCGCTGCAGCAAACTCACAAGCATCAACCCCCGCGTATAATACTTCCTATACGCCCACGGCATCTGACGACGTCGGCACCCCCGTAACAGTGCAGCCCACCTCGTTTCACAGCCATTTTTGGGAAGCCTTAACGCTGGAACCGCAGGATGCCTGGACAAAATTACGCGAAAGCTTTCAATGGCAGGACTTAACCCTGCCCACCGACGCCCAGGCACGGGTTGACGAATGGATCGAGTACTACCGTTCAAGCCCACAAAATATTGCCACCATTACCGAACGCGCCACCCCCTGGCTTGCCTGGATCACTCAGCAGGTAAGTGAACGCGGTCTGCCTGGTGAAATAGCGTTAATTCCTTTCGTGGAAAGCTCTTTTGATCCCAGCGCCAAAAGCCACCGCGGTGCCGCCGGGCTGTGGCAGTTTATGCCGGGTACGGGCGATGCGTTAGGACTAGTGCGTAACGGTAACTACGATGGACGATTAGACGTTATCACGTCCACCGCGGCCGCGCTGGACTACCTGGAAATGCAGGCCGATGAGTGGTATCACGGCGACATTATGCTTTCGTTAGCCGCTTATAACGCCGGTGCTGGCACTGTGAATCGCGCACAACGTAATGCACAAAGCCAGGGGTCGACAGGCGATTACTGGGATCTTTCACTGCCGCATGAAACCATGCAGTACATCCCCAAGCTCAAAGCCATCGCCACTATCATCAACAACCCCGAGCAATTCAACGTGGCCTTGCCAGACATTAATCTGGATCCCGCGTTCGCCAAAGTTCAGCTGGAACAACCGCTAAGCATTGCTCAGGCATCACAGCTTTTAGATGTCAGCCAGACGGCGCTAGCCGAGCTAAACCCTGGTCTGCTAAACGGCAGTATCGACCCACGCAACGTACAAACGCTGCTGGTTCCTGAAGAAGTCGATACTCAGGTATTAGCTCAGCTTTCGCCCACTACGTCTACAGAGCTTGCCTCTACCCAAACGCCGGATATTCACCGCGTTGAAAGTGGGGACAATCTGTCAGCCATTGCCAGCCGCTACAATGTAAATCAGAATGACTTAATACGCTGGAATGCCCTCGACCGCCCCGAGGCCATACGACCAGGCCAGCTCCTGACCCTTTCAGGACGTTGAGTTAAAAAAACGCTGATCACATGGGACGTAACCAATGCCGCGTGGTGTTCTGTTTGTAAAGACGTTTTTAATCGTCAACTGTTTGCTGTTGAGCCTGTCAGCCTCTGCTCTCGATACACAGGCTGACTCCCAATGGGAGGCCATGACAGCAGACGGAGTAACGGCCGCAGATGTATTGCCGTCAAACACCGCGCCCATTGAAACCATGCATGGCTTATCGCTTTATGATAGCCCTGAGCTTCCGGCAGATTTTGCCTACTTTCCCCACGTCAATCCACAGGCGCCTAAAGGCGGCACCATCACCCACACCGCCGTGGGCAGCAGCTTTGACTCTACCAATCCGTTCATTATTCGCGGTACGCCCGCCACCGGCATATCGCAGATCTACGATACCCTGATGGTGAGTAATCCGGGTGAGCCATTCAGCCTTTATGGCTTGCTAGCCGAAGGCGTGCGCCTGGACCCGAACCGTGAATGGATGGAATTTGATCTGCGACCAGAAGCACGCTTTCAGGATGGCGAGCCCGTCACAGCTTATGATGTCGTATTTAGCTTTAACCTGCTGCGTGAGAAAGGCAATCCGTTTTACGCCAGTTATTATGCCGACGTTGAGCAAGTCGTTGCGCTAAACGAGCATCAGGTTCGTTTTGAGTTTTCGAGCACAGAGTCTCGTGAATTACCGTTAATCGTTACCCAACTTCCCATCCTGCCCCGCCACTATTGGGAATCGCACGATTTCACCGCGCCCACGCTTACTGCACATCCAGGCTCCGGCCCCTATCGTATTAGCGAGGTCGACCCTGGGCGGCGCATCGTTTATCAGCGTGATGAAGACTATTGGGGCAAGGATCTGCCGGTTAACGTTGGCCGCTACAATATTGATCGGGTGATTTACGATTACTATCGTGACAGGGATATCGCCTGGGAAGCCTTCAAGGCGGGCCTGACAGATTTTAGAATTGATGCGCGAGCGGCCACCTGGGCGATTGGCTACGATTTTCCGGCGTATCGCGAAGGGCTGGTTAAACGCATTACGGTACCTGATGTAAACCCTTCATTGATGCAGGCGTTTGTTTTCAACCTACGCAAAGAAAAGTTTCAAGACCCGCGAGTTCGCGAAGCGCTTAGCCTGACCTTCGATTTTCCCTGGCTGAATACCAATATTTTTTACCATGCCTACCAGCGCACCGAGAGCTATTTTCAGAACTCAGAAATGGAAGCCGCTGGCCCTCCGTCAGAAGCGGAGCTTGCCCTGCTGGAACCTTTCCGCGAAGAGCTTTTAGCATCTCATCACTCAGACAGGCTATTTACCGACTCACTGCCTATTGATCAACCGGCCGAGATTCGTGAACGGCTGCGCCGGGCACTTGAACTACTTCATGAAGCGGGCTACCAAGTTGAAGACGGCGTATTGGTTAATGAGCAGACAGGAGAGCCTCTACGCCTAGAGGTCATGCTTTACGACGCAAGCCTTGAGCGTGTAGTGCAACCAATGCTTAGAAACATGGCGCGCCTTGGGGTACAAACCTCCATGCGAATTGTGGATATCAACCAATACCTCAATCGTCAGCGTAATTACGATTACGATATCGTGATCAGCCATTTCCCCCAATCCAACAACCCCGGTAACGAACAGCGTGACTTCTGGAGCAGTGCTGCTGCTGAGGCGCCGCAAAGCCGTAACCGAATGGCGCTTGCTCACCCGGCAGTGGATGCATTAGTTGAGGAGATTATTAGCGCGGAGAACCGGGAAGAACTGGATACTGCGACGCGTGCGCTTGACCGCGTGCTGCGCTGGGGATTTTACACGATTCCTCACTATCACTCCGGCGAAACGCGTATTGCGGTATGGGATAAGTTCGGCTACCAAGAGCCTTTCCCAGAGTACGCGATGGATTTAGATGCCTGGTGGGTCGACACCAACCGCGAAGCTGCCTTGCAGCGTCGTCGTTGAGTCTGGCCAGGCCACAAAAAATACTAATCACAATATCCAAGTCACACGACTCACGGAGTGCACTGTGGCACGCTATACACTACGCCGACTGCTGTTAATGATCCCCACGCTGGTGGGGATCATGCTGCTCAACTTTATGATTGTTCAGGCAGCCCCCGGTGGGCCGATTGATCAGATGTTGGCGCGCTTTGAAGGCGCCAATGCCATGGCCAGCACGCGCCTGGACATGGGCGGTGCCGATGTACAGGTAAGCGATGACTCGCGTGGCGCACGCGGTATTGACCCCCGGTTTATCGAACAGCTAGAACAGCAGTTTGGGTTCGACAAGCCTGCCCACGAGCGTTTTATTGGCATGATGGCGGATTATCTTACCTTCGACTTCGGAACGAGTTTTTTTCGTGATCGCCCGGTTATCGACCTGATGATTGAACGCCTGCCGGTATCGGTTTCATTAGGGCTATGGACCACCCTGCTGGTCTACTTGATTTCCATTCCCCTAGGCATCCGCAAGGCGTTACGACACGGCTCACGGTTTGATGTGTGGACCTCAGGGCTAGTGATCGTCGGCTACGCCATACCCGGGTTTCTTTTTGCGATCCTGCTGATTGTGCTTTTCGCAGGCGGCACCTATTTAGACTGGTTCCCGCTGCGCGGATTAACCTCACCGGATTTTGCCGACCTGTCCACCTGGGGCAAGATAAAAGACTACTTCTGGCATATCACGCTGCCGGTGACGGCGGCGGCCATTGGCAGCTTTGCAACGCTAACCATGCTGACTAAAAACAGCTTTTTAGACGAGATTCATAAACAGTACGTACTGACGGCGCGCTCCAAAGGAGCCACCGAGCAGCGCATTCTGTATGGCCATGTGTTTCGCAACGCCATGCTGATCATCATTGCGGGTTTACCGGCTGCCATGATCGGTATTTTCTTTACCGGCGCGCTGCTGATTGAAGTCATTTTCTCACTCGATGGTTTGGGACTGCTGGGGTTTGAGGCCGTTATGCAGCGGGATTATCCGGTAATTTTTGGCACGCTTTTTTTATACACGGTGATTGGATTGCTGCTTAAACTGATTTCCGACCTGACCTATATGTGGGTAGATCCGCGTATCGACTTCGCTTCAAGGGAGTCGTGAAGATGTCTATCAGTTCACGGCTTTCACCAATTACGCTGCGTCGGCTTGCGGCTTTCAAGGCCAATCGCCGGGCGCGCATTTCGCTTTGGTTATTTGGCGTACTGTTTATTTTAAGCTTATTTGCTGAACTCATCGCCAACGACAAGCCGCTCATTCTGCATTACGACGGCCAGTGGTACGCACCGCTGCTGGTTGACTATCCAGAAACCGAGTTCGGCGGTTTTTTACCCACTCGAACAGATTATCTGGACCCCTTTATTCAGCAGCAGATTAACGAGAATGGCTGGGCGCTATGGCCGCTTATCCCGTTCTCCTATCAAACGCTGGATATGCAGATGACAGAGCCTTCCCCCGCGCCGCCCGATACCCGCCACTGGCTGGGTACCGATGATCAAGGCCGTGATGTACTGGCCCGCGTCATTTATGGCTTTCGGCTCTCGGTTGCCTTTGCCCTGGTGTTAACGGCAGGTTCATTGGTAATGGGTGTACTGGCAGGCGGTGTGCAGGGTTATTTTGGTGGCAAGGTGGATCTTATTGGCCAGCGGATAACCGAAATATGGTCGGGTCTTCCCGTCCTGTTTCTGCTGATAATTCTGGCAAGCTTTGTGCAGCCGGGTTTTTGGTGGCTGCTGGGCATTATGCTGCTGTTTTCCTGGCTGGGCCTGGTCGATATTGTCCGCGCGGAATTTTTACGCGCCCGCAATCTGGAATATATCCGCGCTGCAAAAGCCATGGGGCTGCCTTCACGCCTGATAATGTGGCGCCATGTCCTGCCGAATGCCATGGTCGCCACGCTTACGTTTATTCCTTTTCTCTTTACCGGAGCGATCGGTACGCTGACTGCGCTGGATTTCCTAGGCTTTGGTTTGCCACCAGGCTCTCCCTCGCTGGGTGAGCTTGCCGCCCAAGGTAAAAACAACCTTCATGCGCCGTGGCTTGGGATTACGGCGTTCATGACGCTGGCCATTATGCTCTCGCTACTCGTGTTTATTGGCGAGGGCCTGCGCGATGCCTTTGATCCACGCCACGTAAAACCGCGTCTTAAACCCGCGCAGGAAGCTAACCATGCTTAAACCACTGCTTCGCCTCGACAACCTGACCATTGCTTTTGATGGCGCAGTGGTAGTGGATGCCCTAACGCTTACCGTCAATGCCGGTGAAACCCTGGCTATCGTGGGTGAATCCGGGTCTGGCAAGTCAGTCTCAGCATTAGGCGCCATCAATTTATTGCCCAGTAATGCCGAAGTAAGCGGTGGGCGCTGGCTTGAGGAGACAGACCTTAATAAGCTTACCCGCCGAGATTGGAATGCGGTACGCGGCAATCGTGTTGGATTTGTCTTTCAAGAGCCCATGACCTCGCTTAACCCGCTGCATCGTATAGGCAAGCAGATTGGCGAAGCGCTACGCCTGCATCAGGGGCTTCGCGGGCAGGCAGCACGTACCCGGTCGAAAGAACTTCTAGAGCAGGTCAAACTGCCCCGCGCTGATGAGTTGCTTGAGGCATGGCCACACCAGCTTTCCGGCGGCCAGCGCCAGCGGGTGATGATTGCCATGGCCATCGCCAACAACCCGGCGCTGCTGATCGCCGATGAGCCCACGACAGCGCTGGATGTTACCGTTCAGCAAGACATACTCGCCCTTTTAAAAGAGCTTCGTGATCAGCACGGCATGGGTATGCTGTTTATTAGCCACGATCTTAACCTGGTACGCCGTTATGCCGAACGGGTTTGCGTCATGTATCGCGGTAAAATTCAGGAAATAGGGCCGGTTGAAGAGGTGTTTAACAACCCGCAAAGCGACTACACCAAAGCGCTTTTAGCGGCAGAACCTGAAGGCAGGCCTGCGGCACTTGCCGCCACCAAGCCACTACTCACCGCGCGCCAGCTAAAAGTCAGTTTTGAGCGCCCCAAAACGGGATTATTCAAGCGTCAGCCGCCCCCTTTCGAAGCCGTCAAGGCAACGGATTTGACGATTGCCCCAGGTGAAACGCTGGGCATCGTCGGTGAATCAGGCTCGGGCAAAACCACGCTCGCCTCCGCGATCATGCGCCTTGTGCAGAGCCGGGGAGAAATCAACCTGGGCGATGTTCCGTTAAGCCAGTTGACGGGCAATGCATTACGCCGCCAGCGCCATCGTTTGCAGATGGTCTTCCAGGACCCTTATGGCGCGCTTTCGCCGCGTATGCCGGTATTTGATATCGTCAGCGAAGGGCTGCGCTTTCATTACCCTGATTTGCCCCTCAGCGAAGTAACCCAACGCGTGCATCAAACTCTGCATGAAGTGGGCTTACCGGAAAGCTGTGCGGCGCGTTACCCGCACGAATTTTCCGGCGGGCAGCGCCAGCGTATTGCCGTGGCCAGGGCGATTATTCTGGAGCCTGAGCTATTAGTACTGGATGAGCCGACCTCGGCGCTGGACCGCACCGTGCAAAAGCAGCTAGTTACCCTGCTGCGCCAGCTACAGGAACGCCGCCAGCTGAGCTATCTGTTTATTAGCCACGACCTGGCCGTCATACGCGCCATGGCGCACCGTATTATGGTGTTAAAAGATGGTGAAGTGGTTGAACAAGGGTCCTGCCTTGACGTTCTCGCCTCGCCCCAGCACCCGTACACCCAAGCATTAATTGCGGCCGCCCATTTGCGCCAACTACCTGCTTAACGATTTAAGCGTTTGAGGGAGAATGTGTTATTTCAAGGCAACAAACAAAGATAACGGTATAAATTATAGAGGTTTGTTCCGGCGCTATTGCTTGGTGCAATAGCGCCGAGAACGCATGACGTGCTTTAGAAGCTGGCTATTTCTTCTGCGGTTAGCTCACGCCATTCCCCTGGTGCCAAATCATTGGGTAACGTTATATCGCCTATCGATTGGCGGTGCAGCGCATTCACATGATTCCCCAGGGCGACAAACATGCGTTTCACTTGGTGATAGCGCCCTTCGGTAATGGTCAGCTCGGCTTGGGTCGGCGTTAGAAAGCGTAGCAATGCGGGCTGAGTTGGCGTCTCCTCACCTTCAAGCATAATGCCTTCGGCTACCTGGTTAATGGCCCATTTAGCGGCGCTACCTTCTACCGGTTCAGCAAGTTCGGCAATATACACCTTCGCGCAGCGATGGCGTGGCGAGGTAACCCGGTGTGACCACTGGCCGTCGTCGGTGAGCAACAAAAGCCCCGTGGTATCGGCGTCCAACCGCCCTACTGGTTGCAGGCGCTCCACTTTAGGCAGGTCAATCAAGTCGATAACGCGCGGATAAAGACCCCGCCTGGCGGTGCACTCCACATCCGTGGGTTTATGCATCATAAGGTAGCGAAGCCCGACCAGTTCGAGCTTTTCGCCATTAAACGTTACCTCATCTTGCTCGGTATCAATCTGGGTGGCCGCTTGCTTGATAGGTTTGCCATTTAAGGTAACGTCACCATCTTTAAGCGCCCGTTTGGCCAAGCTACGCGTTAGCGGGGTTGTTTCACTCAGAAAGCGGTCAAGGCGCATTATTGACCCACTCCTGGCAGTAGCGAAAAGCGGTCGGCATCTTGCCAGGCAGGAAATTTTTCACGAAAAGCATCTAATTCCATTTTATCTAGCGTTCCCGTTTCAATAAACGGTGTATTTGCAGGGTGGTCAATGAGCGGTTCGCCCTTAAAATCGACCAGCATGGAGTCACCACTGTAAGCCAGCCCTTTGGCATCTTCCCCTACCCGGTTGACCCCGACGACATAGGCAAGGTTTTCAACCGCTCGGGCTTGAAGCAGCGTTCGCCAGGGTTGGCGGCGCGGCGCTGGCCAGTTAGCAACACAAAGTAGCGCATCATACTCGAAGTGCTCATTGTCTGCTGGCTGTTGGCGCGACCAAACGGGGAAACGCAGGTCGTAGCACACACTTAAGAGTAATTTGAACCCTTTAAGCTCGACTATCTGGCGAGTTTTACCCATGCCATAACGTTCGTGCTCACCCGCCATGCGAAACAGATGCCGCTTATCGTAGTAGCTAGCCTCGCCTTCTGGGGTGGCCCATACCATTCGGTTGTAATACTGTCCGTCATCGACAATTGCGACACTGCCGGTCATCACGCAGTTACGTGCCTTCGCCTGGTCCAGCAACCAGTTAACGCTTTGGCTTTCCGCCATAGGCTGGGCCATTTCACGGGAATTCATGGTAAATCCCGTGGCAAACATTTCAGGCAAGACAATAAGGTCGGTGTCGCGGCTGTCCAAATCGCCTAGCAGCTGAGCTAGATGTGCATGGTTTGCCTGCGGATCTTCCCAGCGCAGGTCGCACTGAACAAGGCTCGTTTTAAGCTGACTCATGCCACTTCTCCTTTCGGCCAGTATGTTTTTCAAATTATGTGCTAGATTAGCATTTTTAGTTAATGAGGCTGCTATGCTTTCCACGTCAACTCGCGATCCCCAGGCAGTCAAAGGCGTCACGTTTGGCTTAACTGCCTACATTATGTGGGGATGTTTTCCGCTATTTTTCGCGCTGTTTGACGGCATTCCAGCCTTTGAAATTCTTATTCATCGAATTTTATGGTCGTGCCTTTTCCTGGTCGGCTTGATTACGTTTTTAAAGCGCTGGGCACCCGTGACCCAAGCATTAAGCCAGCCCAAGCGCCTGGGCCGCGTGCTGATCTGTGCATTGCTGATTGCCTTTAACTGGGGCCTTTACATTTATGCCGTCGAAAGCAAGCAGGTGCTCCAGGCAAGCTTAGGCTATTTCTTGACACCTTTGGTCAATGTCGCCCTAGGCATGCTGGTGCTGCGTGAAGTGATGGCCCGCCTACAACTAGTTGCTCTGGGGCTAGCAAGCCTTGCCATCGCCATTCAGTTTGCGATGTTGGGTGAGCTGCCCTGGATCAGCCTAATGCTCGCGCTCAGTTTTGGTAGCTATGGGCTGTTTCGCAAGCAGGTGCCGCTTGATGGCTTGTCGGGCCTATTTGTGGAAACTCTGCTGCTCTTCCCCCTCGCTCTTATAGCGATTAGCTGGCTTAGTTGGCAGGGCGATTCGCACTTTCTTTATGATATGCCCATGAGTGGGCTGCTCATTATCAGTGGCGTATTAACCGCACTGCCGTTAATGGCGTTCGCGGGTGCTGCCCGACGCTTGAGGCTCTCGACGTTGGGCTTTTTGATGTACATCAACCCCAGCATTCAGTTTTTGATCGCGCTAACCATTTTTGGCGAGCCGCTGGGTATGATTCAGCTCGCCACCTTTATCATGATCTGGCTGGGGCTTGCGCTTTACTCATGGTCATCCTGGCAATCACGCCCGCGCCAAGCCGTTGTGAGCTAGCTGATTCTGGCCTGAATGTGATACCGCCAGAGAAACCTCGTCTCTGTCAGAAACACGCTCCGGCTGGTAGCCCACGCGAAAACCGCCCCAATGCTTACCGTTAATAAAAATCGGTACGGAAAGGTCATGCATCACCTCACCCGTATCGCGTTTATAGGTTTGTAGTAGTAAGGGCTGGGTATGTGTGCCGCACCGACTGCCGGTAGGATCATCGAAGATGCGCTTACTCCGGCAGTATTTTAAGTCATGCGCACTATCCCCCGTTGGTGCGCGGCTTACCGCAGCATTATGGGTAGGCACGTAGCCGTTGCGATCACAGGCAATCGCGTAGCTAAGTTCATACCCTGTAAGCAGCGGCTCCTGAAGGTCAGGTAGCACTTGATCGGTAAAATCATCAAACGCCGTACGATACAACGGCGGCTGAGTGCCCGTTATTTTTTGGTAGTCCGGCTGAAATAGCGCTGACTCTGAAAGCGCACCGCTTTTGAGAGCTTTCTCAAATAGCCTGCCAATGTGATCAGCGGCTTGGCGTGCCACACTGAATACCTGCTGATGGCGCCCCTGCAGGCGCTGCTGGGCCAGCTCTCCGTCCACCCCTTCGGCTGCCTCCATCAAAGCCCGCGCCTGCGCCGCCAGGTCATGCATATTGCGATTACCTTCATCTACATCGCTTTCCAACTGACGTAGGCTGTCGGCCACGGTTTGACTATGGGCTTTGGTCGTTTCCATGGCGTCAGCGACGCTGGTGATTTCACGCTGAACATGATCGAACTCGTGGGTAATAGTACCCAGCCCCTCGCCTACTTGGCTCATACCCTGGGAGCGCTCGCGGATACGCATCATTAGTGCCCCCAGCGTAGTGGCAACATCCTGGCCGCTTTCGTGCATATCTTTAACCAGCGTCTCGACACTTTGGGTTGCGGTTGAGGTTTTTAATGCCAAGCTGCGTACTTCGCCTGCAACTACCGCAAAGCCCCGCCCATGCTCCCCGGCTCGGGCGGCTTCGATGGATGCGTTAAGTGACAGCAGATGCGTTTGCTCAGCGATACCCTCAATCATTGAGGTGACTTGACGTACTCGCTCAATTTTATCGTTGAGGAGCGTTAACATCTCAAGCGCCTGGTCCGAGCGTTCAGCTACGTCACTCATATCACTGACGATATCGGCAAGCTCAGCGTGATTATGGTGGCTGGATTGACGGG
This sequence comes from Vreelandella zhanjiangensis DSM 21076, assembly GCF_000377665.1. Classification (GTDB taxonomy): domain Bacteria; phylum Pseudomonadota; class Gammaproteobacteria; order Pseudomonadales; family Halomonadaceae; genus Vreelandella; species Vreelandella zhanjiangensis. The sequence goes on from NZ_KB898646.1 coordinate 877,855, forward strand.
CTTTTTCGGCAAGTGCTGCCACTTGGCTGGCACTGGTACTCACCTGCAAGATAGCGGCATTGATCGCCGCCATGCTGGAGGACGCCTCCCGGGCCATTGTTTCCTGCTTGCCAAGGCGCTGATCCATCAGATCGGCATAGTGTGAAACCTCAGCCGATGCGATGGCCGTACTGCTAGCTCGCTGCATCAGCCGATACGCCATGGCCCGTAGCGAGCCATAATCCTTAAGCGGTTTGAATCCACGCATAGGCTGGGCCAGGCGCTTTTGACTGGCTAAATACACGCTTAGTTGAGTATTGGCGACCATTCCGGCGCCAGCTAACCCGGCACACACAAGCGCAAGATAGGTTAATAGACTGGCCTGCGCTACTAACCAGACCGATAGTCCCAGCAGCGCCAAAGGCGCCAGCAAACGAAGTAGCCGCATGTGGAGTACTCTTTTTTAATTAACGTTATTGAGTAGCGTTACAGATTTGGCGCTTGTAAGCATTTTTCATGAGCTTAACGGGTTACGCTTATGAAAGAAGTAGCACTTTGGGGGAAGAGATAAGTAATTTATCCAGCAACGCCGCAATGATGGCTTTAACGCGTTAATATAGTCATATAAAGAAAGAACTATCGGTTCTTAAAAAAACACAGCTTCCAAACGGTCCATAAGTTCATGCTGAAGCGTTACTTGCCTATTTTTACGTGGCTGCCTCACTATCATAAGCGCTTGCTGGGCGCTGATATGCTGGCGGGTGTCATTGTTACCGCCATGGTGATTCCACAGTCGCTGGCTTATGCATTGCTGGCGGGATTGCCTGCCGTTGTTGGTTTGTACGCCAGCATCCTGCCCCAACTGTTTTATACCCTGATGGGAACAAGCCGCACGCTTGCCGTAGGGCCAGTGGCCATTATTGCGCTAATGACCGGCGCGGCACTCTCATCTATTGCCCAGCCTGGCACAGAGGCGTATCTGCAGGCCGCGTTAGTCCTTTCGCTACTTTCAGGCCTGATATTGGTGACCATGGGCGCGCTTCGCATGGGCTTTTTTAGCAACTTTTTAAGCCACCCCGTTATTTCAGGCTTTTTAACCGCCTCGGGCATATTAATTGCGGCAAGCCAGCTAGGTAGCTTGCTGGGTGTGTCCAGCAGTGGTTTTACCCTGATTGAACGAGCCATCACGCTAATCCCCAATTTACCCGCGTTTAACCCCTACACACTTGGGATAGGCGCCGGTACGCTGACGTTTTTAATCGCCATGCGCCGTTATGGCAAGCAGACCCTCACCCGGTTTGGTATCCCCCCCGCCCTTGCTGATTTGCTCACCAAGGCAGGTCCGGTGTTTGCGGTAGTTGCTACCTCACTGATCACCTGGCATTGGCAGCTGGCAGCGTCAGGTGTCGCGGTGGTCGGCGCCATCCCCAGCGGCTTGCCCGCCCTCAGCTTTCCCTGGGCAGACGCTTCACTATGGCGAGCGTTATTAATCCCGGCGCTGCTGATCAGCTTGGTAGGTTTTGTTGAGTCGGTTTCCATGGGACAAATGCTCGCTGCCAAACGGCGCCAGCGTATTTCCCCCAATCAGGAGTTGATTGGTTTGGGAGCAGCCAATCTTGCCGCCGGTATCACTAGCGGTATGCCGGTCACTGGCGGCTTATCGCGCACCGTTATCAACTACGATGCTGGGGCACAAACGCCCGCTGCTGGCGCCTTTGCAGCCTTGGGTATTGCGCTGGTCACCATGTCGTTTACCGGTTGGCTTTACTACCTGCCCATTGCCACACTGGCTGCGACTATTTCGGTATCCATACTCACTCTGGTGGATATCCCCATGCTGCGCCAAACGTGGCGCTATTCGCGCAGTGATTTTGCCGCAATGGCAGTGACCATCCTGCTAACCTTGGTAGAAGGTATTGAAGCGGGCATTATCGGCGGCGTCACTCTGTCTATTGCGCTATTTCTTTACCGTACCAGCCGCCCGCATAGCGCTATTGTGGGCCGGGTGCCCGATACCGAACATTTTCGTAATACCGCCCGCCATGATGTGGAAACCGTCAGCAACGTGGCGTTACTGCGTATTGATGAAAGCCTCTATTTCGCTAACGCCCGCTATTTGGAAGATACCGTCTACAACCTGGTTGCAAGCCATCCTGAGCTTGAGCACGTTGTGCTGATTTGCTCCGCGGTTAACCTGATTGATGCTTCCGCCTTGGAAAGCCTGGATGCAATCAATGCCCGGCTGAAAGACTCCAACGTGAAGCTGCATCTATCTGAGGTGAAAGGCCCCGTCATGGACAAGCTGAAAAAGAGTGATTTTTTGGACGCTCTGACAGGCCGGGTTTTTTTGAGTACTTACGCGGCCTGGCGCGAATTCTCATAATTTACTTGCTCATTCAATTTTTTGAAAAGCCAGGTTTTTACCTGGCTTTTTGCATTTCAGATGAGGGTGTTTTTGGTCTGGATTGACAACAGCATTGACATTTCCCCATTGGCTTACCTACTATCACTCGACCACTAAGCAAAACCAAATACCGCATAGCAAAACACTAAGTAACTAAATGTAACGACAAACATAATAATGGAGCCTGCCAATGCGCCCTTTCGCCCATCGCCTTCTCATCGCCGCCTTACCACTTTCGTTGTTAAGTGCCGCTGTTACCTATGCCAACGAGGTTGAATTGCCCTCCACCATGGCATGGACTGCCTACGGCACTAACTCGAGCGGTTACGCTCAAGCCGTGGCCATCGGCAATATGCTGCAAAACAAATACGACTCATCGGTGCGCATTCTGCCGGGAGACAACGATGTCTCTCGCATGACACCGCTAAAGCAAGGGCGTGTTGACCTTTGTGCGTGCGGTATAGCCAGTTACTACGGCGCTGAAGGCGTGATGATGTTTGCCGATCGCGACTGGGGCCCTCAGCCGCTGCGCGTGATTACCACGTCGACTGCCTCTTTTGGCCTTTCTCTGGCGGTGGCGGGCGATCTGGATGTTGAAACACCCGCAGATCTAGCGGGCAAGCGCATTGCCTATATACGCGGCGATGATGCGCTAAATAAAGGCACCGAAGCGTACCTGGCGTTTGGCGGGCTTACCTGGGATGACGTTGAACGGGTCGATTACCCAGGCTACGGCCGTTCGTTTGATGGCATTATCGCCGGTGATGTAGACGCCTCATTTACGACCACTGTCACTCCTCCGGCCCAGCAGCTTGCCAGCAGCCCGCGCGGTATCAGCTGGCCGGTGCTCGACCCTAACGATGAAGCAGGCTGGGAGCGCATGGCCGCGGTGGCGCCTTATTTTCGCCCTCATGAAGCCACATCAGGCGCAGGCGGCATCAGCGCGGACAATCCGGTGCCCAGTGCCAGCTATCCGTATCCTATCGTGGTGGCCAATCAAGACCTGGAAGACAACGTCGCTTACGGCCTGATCAAAGCGATGCAGGAGAATTTTGACGACTACAAGGATAACGCTCCCGGTGCGCTTGGTTACGCCTTGGATCAGCAGGACCTTCAATGGGTAGTGCCGTTCCACGACGCCGTGGTCGAGTACTACAAAGAGATCGATGTATGGACCGATGAAATGCAGGCGCACCAGGATAAACTGGTTGAACGCCAGAACGTGCTGTTAAGCGCCTGGGAAAGCTTTATGCAGGACGCACCCAGTGATGACGAGGCCTTTACTACCGCATGGATGGAAGCCCGCGCCAGCGCATTGAGTGATGCCGGCTTCGAACCGATCTTCGAGTAATACTCAAGTCCTCGGGCAATACGTCAAAGGGCGGCATTCGCCGCCCTCTGCTGATTGACGATCTTTCCATATCATAGTCGCCATAACCAAAGATACCTCGCCATGACTACAGATACTGCTCCTGCCAATAATCAGCAGGTTAAAGAAAAGATCAGCCAGATCCGTGAGCTGCCCCCGGCGCTGCGCTGGGTCCCCGCCACAGTGACCGTCATTTTGATGCTGATGACGCTGGATTTTCTTTTCAACCTGGGGTTGCTTACCTTTGTCACGGGCCTGGAAACACAATTTTATTACGCTGTGGTCGCGCTTCTGCTTCCCTTGGTTTTCTTGCTTTGGCCCATGCGTAGCAGCCAGCAGGAGCAGCCTATCCCGTGGTACGACTATCTGCTAAGTGCTGCAACGCTCATCGTGGGTGGCTACTTTGTTGTTAACGCGGTGCCCATTCTGGAGCGCGGCTGGGCGTTCGACGCTCCGCAGCTTGCGATCTATGCAAGCTACGCCTACTGGTTATTAATCGTTGAGGCGGCCCGGCGAGCTGGCGGCTTGCCCATTGCGATTATTGCAGGTGTGTTCTCGCTTTATCCGCTGGTGGCTGACATTGTCCCTGGGCCAATCCAGGCGTTCCCATCCACCCTTGAACAAACCGCCATGTACCACACCATGAGTACCGAAAGCATCATGGGGGTACCGTTACAGGCATTCGCGGGCCTGGTAATCGGCTTTTTGGTATTTGGCGTTGTGCTGCAAAAAAGCGGTGGCGGCAAGTTTTTCATCAATCTGGCGTTTGCGTTGCTAGGCCATGTGCGCGGCGGCCCGGCCAAAGTTTCGATTTTCTCGAGTGGCCTGATGGGCTCCATGAGCGGTAGCGTCATCAGTAACGTGCTCACTACCGGCGTATTATCAATTCCGGCCATGCGGCGTATCGGCATGAGCCGCTCTTTTGCGGGCGGCGTTGAAGCCTGTGCCTCAACAGGCGGCGTGTTAATGCCCCCGGTAATGGGTGCCACAGCGTTTGTCATGGCGATGTTTCTGGACATTCCCTATTCGGCCGTGGCGCTTGCCGCCGTTATTCCCTCTATCCTGTATTTTTTAGGCCTTTTTATTCAGATAGACGCCTACGCCGCGCGTCACGATATAAAAGGCCTGCCGGCCATTGAGCTGCCTTCGCTGAAGCAGACACTCAAAGAGGGCTGGTACTTTATTTTCGTTTTCGCCTTACTCGTCTGGATGCTGCTGATCATGCAGCGCGAAGCCGTGGCGCCGTTTTACGCCACCGCCCTCCTGCTGGTGCTCAATCAGTTCTCCAAGCACAACCGCTGGGGCTGGAAGGACGTAGCCGATACGCTGTCATCGGCGGCTAAGCTGTTTGCCGAGCTGATTGCCATTCTGGCAGGCGTCGGCATGCTGGTCGGCGCACTTTCGATGACCGGCCTTTCCGGCACCATCGCTAATGATTTCATTAATATCGCCGGAGGCAGCGTGCCCTTGCTGCTGATTATGGGCGCCGTTACCAGCTTCGTGCTTGGCATTGGCATGACCGTCACCGCGGCTTATATCTTCCTGGCAGTGGCTCTGGCACCAGCCTTGATTCAGGGCGGCGGCCTGGACCCCATGGCAGTACACATGTTCATCCTCTACTGGGGCATGCTGAGTTTTATCACACCGCCAGTAGCGCTGGGGGCGTTTGCCGCTGCTACCGTTGCCGGTGCCCGGCCGATGGAAACAGGCCTACAGGCGATGCGCCTGGGTAGCGTCATTTACTTTATTCCTTTTTTGTTCGTACTTAACCCCGCGCTAATTATGCAGGGCACGCCGCTTATGATCGTTGCCGTGTTTATCCAGGCGGTTATCGGCATCATCTTGTTTGCCTCAGCCATGCAGGGCTATCTGATGGGCGTTGGCCGCCTGGGTTATGGCGCCCTGCAGGAGATCATCATTCGCAGCTTGATTCTTATCGCGGGGCTGTTGCTGGCATTACCCGGGGGTGGAATGGTGCCGCTGAGCCAATGGGAGCTAATTGGTCTGGCACTTGCCGCACTAGTGCCCGGCATTTTGTTGGCACGCTTAAGCCAACGCTATCATCAGCGCTCTCATGCCCCGACGGCCATAGAACCTTGATGGCAGCCTAGGACACGTTAACTAATGATTTATATAGTCAACTAACGATTTACATAGATATTACCAATGCCACTAAACACAGCACGGGAGCAGGCCATGTCCGTTCATTATCAGCGCCACGGCGATATAGGCGTTATCCAAATTGCCAACCCACCGGTTAACGCCCTGGGTCAGGCAGTGCGCAGTGGCTTGATCAATGCGCTTGAAGAAGGCATTGCCGACTCTGACGCTAAAGCGCTGGTGCTATTAGCAGAGGGGCGAACCTTTATTGCCGGCGCGGATATTCGTGAGTTTGGCAAGCCGCCCCAAGCGCCGCTTTTACCGGATGTGATTGCTCAACTCGAAGCCTGCCCGAAACCTTTAATTGCGGCGCTACACGGTACGGCGCTCGGCGGCGGCTTGGAGGTAGCGCTGGGCTGCCACTACCGCACCGCACTGGAAGGCACCCGCGTAGGGCTGCCAGAAGTAAAGCTGGGCCTACTGCCCGGCGCGGGAGGCACCCAACGGCTGCCACGCTTAGTCGGCGTTGAGCGTGCGCTCGAAATGATTACTAGCGGGCGCTTCATTGAGGCTACAGAAGCGCTTGAGGCGGGGATCATTGATGACGTTAGCACCGCCAAGACACCGCTTGAAGCGGGCTTATCAGCGGCACACGCGGTGTTATCCGGCCAACAAACCTCGCGTATTACCGGCACCCTGCCTGCGCCTGAAAGCGACTCGCAAGCGATTGCCGATACGCGTAAGCGCCTTACTTGGGAAACGCCGGAACTTTTTTCACCGTTTCGCATTGTTGAAGCAATCGAAGCAAGCGTAACGGCTGACTCGCTTCAAGGCGGGTTGCGCCGCGAGCGGGAGCTTTTTGTCGCCTGTATGGATTCGCCTCAGCGTGCGGGGCTTATTCATCTGTTTTTCGCTGCGCGCAGCCCGCACATTGTCCCTGGGGTCGAGAATGCCAGCGCCTTTAACCAAGTGGCGTTAATCGGCGAGCATCCGCTATTTGAACGCTTACAAAAAGCCGCCCAGCGGGCCGGCATTCAGTTAACTGATACTGCTAACGAAAACACCGAGCTGTGCCTTATTGCATCGACAAGCCATGCGGAGCAACCACTCCATATTACTACCATTACCCTGACCGAAATTGGCAATCAAGGTGACATCAACACCGCGTTAAGCCTGGTCATTCCCCAAAGTGGTGATTTGATTGAGCTGGTCAATCTAGGCGCTGAGCCGCTTACTCAGCAACGCGCTGCGCTTACGCTCAAAGCCCTTAGGGCAAACGTAGTGGTCAGCCAGAAGCGTAGCTTACTCAACACACTGTACGAAGCGACTCAGCAGGCCCCAGCCAGCGAAAAACGCTCAGCCCTTGAACAGGCAAGCATCGGCATTGCACAGCAGGGCTTTTGCTACCGCGAAAGCGATATCGATTTACTCGCGGTAGAGGCGCTGGGCTACCCGCGCCACTTAGGTGGGCCGCACCGCCAGGCAGCGCTCTCAACGGCTAAGGACGTATAACGATGAATCTTACCTTTAGCCCCGAAGAGCAGGCATTTCGCGCCCAGGTTCGTCGTTTTCTAGCCGATGCGTTGCCCGGTGATATCCGTGAGCGCGTGCGCCTGGGGCGTCATCTGCGAGCCGATGATCATCTACGCTGGCAGAACATTCTTAGCGCGCAGGGCTGGCTAGCCGCTAATTGGCCAACGGAGCACGGCGGCCCCGGCTGGGGGCCTGTCGAGCGGCATATATTCGATGAGGAGTGTGCCGCAGCTCACGCGCCGACGGTCGTGCCCTTCGGGGTTAACATGGTGGCCCCGGTTATCATGAAATTCGGCAGTCCTGAGCAGCAACAGCACTATCTGCCGCGCATTTTGAGCAACCAGGATTGGTGGTGCCAGGGCTACTCAGAGCCAGGCGCAGGCTCTGACCTGGCGGGGTTGAATACACGCGCCGTACGCGAAGGCGATCACTACATCGTTAACGGCCAGAAGACCTGGACCACGCTGGGCCAGCACGCCAACATGCTGTTTTGTCTGGTGCGCACCAACCCGGATGCCAAGAAACAGGCGGGCATCAGTTTTTTACTGATTGATATGCAGAGCCCAGGCATTACGGTGCGCCCGATCATTACCCTCGATGGTGCCCACGAGGTAAATGAAGTGTTTTTAGACAACGTCCGGGTGCCGGTTGAAAATCGCGTGGGTGAAGAGGGCCAGGGATGGACCTGCGCCAAGTTTCTACTTACCCATGAACGTACCGGTATTGCCGGTCTGGGCCACGCCAAGCAAGCACTGCGTCATTTGAAATCGCTGGCCAGCCGTATTGAGCATCGTGGCAAGCCTTTGCTGGCGCTACCTAGCTTTCGTTTACGGGTGGTAAAGGCGGAGCTTGAGCTCATGGCCCTTGAAGTCACCAACCTACGCGTGATTGCGGCCACCCGGGATGGCGGCGCCCCCGGCGCGGAAAGCTCGCTACTCAAGGTACGCGGGTCTGAGCTTCGCCAGGAGCTAAGCGAGCTGACTCGGCGTGCGCTTGGCCCGGCGGCGCTGCCCTTCTTTCCTGATTTTCTGCACGGCGATGCACCGTTGGATGACGCCAACGCGCAAAGCGCGTCCGCCAGCGCGCAGTATTTTAATCGCCGCAAGCTATCGATTTATGGCGGCGCCAATGAAATACAAAAAAGTATCGTCGCCAAAACCATTCTAGAAATGTAAGGACGCCACCATGGATTTTGCTTTGACCGACGAGCAGCGCATGCTCGAAGAGACGCTCACCCGCTTGGTGGCTGATCAGGTTTCCCCCACCCAGCGTCGCGCCATGCTGGATGCACCCCGCCAAGCGCCCTCTACGCTTTGGCGTACCTTTGCCGAGCTTGGCTTGCTGCATATGCCCTTTAGCGAAGCGGTGGGCGGTTTAGGCGGTGATGGTACGGATCTTATGATTATCATGCAGGCGCTGGGCCGTGGGCTGGTACCCGAAGCCTATGTGGCAGGCCTGGTGCTGCCGGGCCAGCTCCTCGCCTTGACCGCCAACAGCGTGCAGCAAACCCGCTGGCTGGCCCCGCTCCTTGAGGGTGAGCATCAATTGGCGCTCGCCTGGCAAGAGCATGGTGCCCGCTACGATGCCTTTGCCGTATCTACCCAAGCTATAAAGCACAACGTTCAATGGCGGTTAACCGGCAGAAAAGATGTCGTGCTGAACCTGGAAGCCGCTGCCGCCTACTTGGTCACCGCTCGGCTGGAAAGCGGTAAGCTAGGCCTATTTATCTTGCCTGCGGGCACTCCCGGCCTATCGCTGCACCTCTACCGCACCATGGATGACCAGGCCGCCGGCGACCTAACCCTTGATGACGTTACGCTGCCAGATGAAAACTGCCTGAGTGAAGATGTCAGTGAGGCGCTGATCGACGTGCTTGCCTTGGGCCGCGCGGCGCTATGTGCCGACGCCATTGGGGCGATGGAAGAGGCCTGCGATCAAACCCTGGCCTATTTAAAGGATCGCAAGCAATTTGGGCTGCCGCTCGCGACGTTCCAAGCGCTTCAGCACCGCATGGTCGATATGCACCTACACCTTGAGCAATCGCGTTCCATGGCGATTTTAGCTTGCACCAGCCTGTCACTGCCCGCTGATGAGCGGGACTATAAAATAGCCGCGGCCAAGGCGTATTGTGGTGAGTCAGCACGCTTTATTGCCGAGCAGGCGATTCAGCTCCACGGCGGTATGGGCATGACAGAAGAGTGCCATGTGGCTCACTATGCCAAGCATCTGGTCATGTTTGATCACTATCTTGGCGATAGCGACTATCACCTTGAGACGGTCAGTGACCAGCTAAGCGTTGCTTAAGGAGCTTTGTATGCCGGATAACCCTAGTGAGTTGATTAGTCTCAGTGCGATTGAAAACGGTATCGTCGAAGTTGCCATCAACCGGCCAGATGTTCGCAATGCGCTAAATGAGCCTACCGCTCTGGCGCTTAACGAAGCACTCGCAAACGTGGCACAGGATGACCGGGTGCGCTGCGTGATTATTTACGGTTCAGGTAGTGCATTCTGCGCTGGCGCAGACCTTGCCGAGTTTGAAAAGGCGGCCTCCCAGCCGGCCAGCGAGCGGCTTGAGACACTCTTTTTACCCGCTTTGCGCACCTTGATGACGATGGAAAAACCGGTGATTGCGGCGGTCAGTGGTGCGGCAGCAGGCATTGGTGTTTCCTATGTGCTCGCCAGCGATATGGTGGTCATGGGACGTTCGGCTTACCTCAAGCTCGCCTTTATCAATATTGGCTTGATTCCCGATGGCGGCGCCTGTTGGCACTTGGTGCGCCAGCTTGGTCATGCCCAGGCTTTTGAAATGGCCGCGCTGGCAACCCCGATTACGGCTGAACGCTGCATGGCACTTGGCCTGGCCAACCGCGTTGTGGAAGATGACCAGGTGCTGGTGCAAGCCCGCGCGCTGGCGCAGGCATTGGTTGGTCAATCACCCCAAGCGTTGAGCGCAACCAAGCGTGCATTGCGGGAAGCGGCACAGCATTCGCTTGGCGATACCATGAAATTAGAGGGGGAACTGCAGGATCAGTGCAAAGCATCCGATGATTTTCAGACGCGAGTGGCGGCCTTTCGTCAAAGCCGCCGCAAATGAGTCAGCGCCTGCTGATAATCGCTGCGTAGCGTGGCCACTTCTTCGGCGACGCTATTAAGCGTAGTAATACTGCCCACGCCTTGCCCGGCACCCCAAATATCACGCCACGCTTTGGATTTACTGCTGCCGCCTGAACCATAGCGCATCGAGGCTTTGTCACCTTGCGGCAACGCCTCGGGGTCTAGCCCCGCTTGCTCAATACTGGCGCGCAGATAGTTACCGTGAACGCCTGTAAACAAGTTGGTATACACAATATCCACCGCCGCCGAATCCAGCACCATCTGCTTGTAAGCCGATGAAGCATTTGCCTCCTGGGTGGCGATAAAGCGCGTGCCCATGTATACCAAGTCCACGCCTAGCGCCTGGGCAGCGGCAATCTGCTTACCTTGAGTAATGGCGCCTGCCAGTACCAACGGGCCGTCGTAAAAGCGGCGCACCTCGTCCACAAAGGCAAACGGATTGAGCCCACCGGCATGCCCACCTGCACCATGGCAAACCAAAATAAGACCATCGACGCCGGCATCAATCGCTTTTTTGGCGTGTCGCAGCGTGGTCACATCATGAAATACCAGTCCGCCATAGGCATGCACCTGCTCCACCACCCGATTAGGAGCATGCAGGCTGGTAATCACCAGCGGCACCTTGAACTCGGCGCACAGCGCCACGTCGTGCTCCAGTCGATCATTCGTGGGGTGTACGATCTGATTAACCGCAAAAGGTGCAGAGGGGCATTCCGGATGGCGTTTATCATAGTCAGCCAGGGCTTGAGTGATCTGTTCGAGCCATTCCCTGAGCGTTTCAGCGGGCCGGGCATTTAGGGCCGGAAAAGCCCCGATAATGCCAGCCTGACACTGGGCAATGACCAGCTCTGGCCCAGAGACAATAAACATTGGAGAGCCGATCATCGGCAGAGTTAACGAAGCGGTTAAGCGCGTTAGCATGGGCATCTCACTGGTTATTTTTATAAGGCTTAGCGCAAAAAAGGCCCCTGGGGGGCCTTTTTGCGCCTCATGGCTTACAACTTGCTTTCAAGCTCGGGCAGGATCTCGAACAGATCGCCTACCAGGCCGTAGTCGGCCACCTGGAAGATCGGCGCTTCGTCGTCCTTGTTGATCGCGACGATCACCTTGGAGTCCTTCATGCCCGCCAGGTGCTGAATGGCGCCGGAGATCCCTACCGCGATGTACAGATCCGGGGCGACGATTTTACCGGTTTGACCAACCTGCATATCGTTGGGCACAAAGCCTGCGTCCACCGCGGCGCGCGAGGCACCTACCGCCGCACCCAGCTTGTCGGCAATCCCGTTGAGCAGCTTGAAGTTGTCGCCGTTGCCCATGCCGCGGCCACCGGAGATCACCACCTTGGCACCGCCGAGTTCGGGGCGGTCGGACTGCGCCAGTTCCTGTTTCACAAAGCTAGATTGGGTGTTCTCGACAACCACGTCTACCGCTTCCACCGTGGCGCTACCGCTGTCGCCGACCGCGTCAAACGCGGTGGTGCGTACGGTCATCACCTTAAGCACATCGTCGCTTTTCACCGTGGCGATGGCGTTGCCCGCGTAGATCGAGCGCTTGAAGGTATCCGCGCTTTCCACCCCAATCACGTCAGACAGCTGGCTGACATCTTTAAGGGCGGCCAAGCGTGGCAGCACGTTTTTGCCCGTGGTGGAGGCACTGGCTAATACGTGGGTGTAGTCGCCGGCCAGCTCGACCAGCAAGGCGCCCATGGGCTCGGCGAGCTGGTGGGCATAGACGGCGTTATCCGCCACGCGCACTTTGCTGACGCCGTCCAGCTTGGCGGCCGCGTCAGCGGCGGCTTGAACGCCCTCCCCAGCGATCAGCACATCAATATCGCCACCGATCGCTTTGGCGGCCGCCACCACATGGGCGGTTGCGCCCGCCAACTGGCCTTCATGAAGGTCGGCAAGTACCAGAATGCTCATGCGTTCGACTCCTCTTAAAGCACCTTGGCTTCGTTTTTAAGTTTATCGATCAATTCGTCCACCGAGGCGACCTTGATGCCGCCTTTGCGCTCGGCCGGGGATTCCACCTTGAGCAGGCTGACCTTGGACGCCACCTCAACGCCATAATCGGCAGGGGTCTTGACGTCCATGGGCTTTTTCTTGGCCTTCATGATGTCCGGAAGCTTGGCGTAGCGCGGCTCGTTCAGGCGCAGGTCGGTGGTCACAATCGCCGGGAGCGTCAGCGCAATCGTCTGCAGACCGCCGTCGATTTCACGGGTGACGTTGACCTTGTCCCCGTCGACAGCCACTTCCGAGGCAAACGTGCCTTGCGGCAGGTTGGTCAGCGCAGCGAGCATCTGGCCGGTTTGGTTGTTATCGGTATCGATCGCCTGTTTACCCAGAATCACCAAACCGGGCTGCTCTGCATCGACAACTTTGGCCAACAGTTTGGCGACCGCCAGCGACTCGGCCCGTTCGTCGGTTTCGATATGCAGCGCACGGTCGGCGCCCAGCGCCAGTGCGGTACGCAGCTGTTCCTGAGCGGCCTTGGGGCCAATGCTGACGGCAACGACCTCCGTGGCCACACCCTTCTCTTTGAGGCGCACGGCTTCTTCCACGGCGATTTCGCAGAAGGGGTTCATGGCCATTTTGACGTTGGTAAGATCCACGTCGGAATGATCCGCTTTAACGCGGATCTTGACGTTGTAATCGATGACGCGTTTAACCGCGACGAGAATTTTCATATGACATGCTCTCTTTGATCAGCCCTGATACGTTGAGCTAGCGGCTTGTTCAACGTTTAAAGCGCGGATGATTTATTTTGCACAGCAAAACATTATTTCACTTTATTAAAACACCTTAAAAAAACGCTCGCGATAAATCAAGCGTTCCTGCCTTTAGTGTCTGATTAAAACGGCGACCATAAAAACCAGGCCGCCAATAGAGGGATACACGCTGCCAGAAACCTTCCATTCCAACGATAGCCGATGAGCGTGGCGGGCACGCCGGTAAATCTTGATAAAATCAGCATGGAAGCGGTCATTGGTGAGGACATCAGTGCCAGTGCCCAGCCCACCATTAATGAGGCGCCGATCAGGATAGGCGAAAGACCTTCAATCATTAACGGCGGCAGCAGTCCCAGCAATAATGTAACCGTTACGATGGGATTGACACCGATCTGGGCTAACCCTACGACCATGAGCATGGCTAAGACGGCGTTAAATGCTCCCCACTGGTCGAGTACGCCCAATAGAGGGGTAAGTTGCTGAACATCGACCAGACCGACGCACAAATGCCCTAAGTAGCCTGCCGCACCCAATACCACAATTTCATTAGCACTAGGCGAAAGTAACCAGGGCAGCTGTCGATGCAGCGTACTCAACGCACCAGGTACTCCCGCATAACCAAGACGACGACGCTGCCATGCAAGCCAGATAATCGCCGCTAGCGGCGCGCCTAGTAGCGCCGCAATGGGTAAACGCAATTCACCCAGCCAGGCAATCGAGAAGACCAGCGTTACAATGGCCATCAATAGCCAACTGAACTGGACCATTGGCCGCAACGATGGTGATACAGGCTTAGCGTTATTGCCAGGTGGATGGGGGCCGGTCAAAAAATCGATGGCCCAGCCGACAAAAAATATCAGCGCGGCGGCCCCCAAAATATACGGCGCAAGCTCAAGCCAGGTAATTTGCGGCAGACTTGAGAGCACAACGGCAACGCCAATGCCCATTGGCGAAATCAGCGGCGCCAAAGCAAATCCACGCAACAACCCAAGCATCATGCGCCGCTGGCGTGCCTGCTGAACCCATACGCGCCCTTGCGCCGCTTCCAGGGTGTTACTCTTTTCAATCATCGATGCAAACAGATTCAGCACGCCAATATTCAGAATAATGCCGAAGAGTGCCGAACCTAGCGATAGGATGGGGTAACGCCGACTGGGTGGCTGCAGCAGCATACTCTGCCCACAACGGCGCACTAACCGTGAACGGTAAGCAGGTAGCCTGAGCATACTAAGCGCCACCACAAAGGTCGCAAAAAACGCAAAGCGTCCTCCAGCGTCAAAAAGCAGCTGAGCGGGTGCAGGCGAGCGCCAAAGCGCCAGTAGGCTTACCCCACCGGCTACCCCGAGCAACCCTTTGGCCATCGTTGTAAGCTGACCGCCAAGGGTCAGTAGATATAGCAGTAGCGCGCCAATTCCCAATGCTTCGAACAGACGACTACCAAGTACCAGATGGATAAGCGTTGCCGAGGTTACGACTAGCAGAAAAGATACCCGCAGGCGGGCTGGGCTCACTCGTGGCCCTCCCCAGCCAGCGGGTCTGGCATCCCCTCAGGCGACTCGCTTCCGCTGCGCCGACGAAATGCGCCCTCCCCGATGGCCACCAGGTTTCCCTGGGAATCCTTGATTTCACCGCTCGACATATACGTCTTTTGCCCACCGCCGCGTACCGTGCCTATCGCTTGGATCACTCCTTCACGGGCAGGCCCTACAAAGCTGGTGGTTAGCGAGAGCGTCATGCCGCGGCGAATATTGCCGGGTACGCTGCAGTGCAGGCCCGCAAGGCTCAAGGCGCTATCCAACATCGAGGCCAATACGCCACCGTGAACATTGCCGCTGCGATTAAGGTGCTGGGGCTTGATGGCAAGTTCGACCACGGCGCGCCCTTCCTGCCACTCCACTACCTGCATTCCCAGCAGTTCGTGATACCCCATAAGCGCCTGCTGCGGCGCGTTATCGGTTGACGACTCAGCGCTGGATGAATGACTCATGAGCGGCTCTCCTGCTGGGCTAAATCACGTTGTTGGTCTAAATCGCGTTGTTGGGCTAAATCACGCAGCCGCCCTTTAAGAATTTTGCCGCTCGCCGTAGAAGGCAGCGCATCCATTAGTACAATTTGAGTCGGTCGCTTGTAGGGCGCCAGCCGCTCGGCAATAAATGCCTTGAGTTCTGCCATATCAACCTCAATGCCCGCCTCGCACTGCACAAAAGCAACGACTTCTTCATTACCCGCGATTTGGCGTCCTACTACGGCGGTTAGCGTGACTGCCGGATGCTCGTTGATGACTGCTTCGACATCGGGGGGATAAATATTAAACCCAGAGCGAATGATCAGCTCTTTACTGCGCCCCACAATATACAGCTGGTTCTCGGCGCCAAGCCGGGCAATGTCTCCCGTATTAAGCCAGCCGTCTTCATTTAACGTCGCGCGGGTAGCTTCCGGCTGACGAAAATAGCCTTTCATGATATTGGGGCCCCGCACCCAAAGCTCGCCGACCTCATCGCCAGACGGCTCGTCGTTGCCGCTATCACTTAAAGGCTCCAGACGATATTCCAGAAGCGGCAATACCCGGCCGACCGTACTGCTGGTATAGCGGTCATCGATGCGCGTTTGGCTAATGGTGGGGCTGGCTTCGGTCAAGCCGTAACCGTTATGCAGTGTCAGACCAAAAGCTGCTTCTACACGCACTTTGGTGTCGCTATCCAGCGGCGATCCGCCGGCGGAGATATAGATTAGCTCAGGGGCTTCCAGGGAGCGCTGTTCGCGCTTTAAAAACTCCAGCGCACGGGCGTACATGGCGGGTACGCCCTGCAGAACGGTAATCCGCTCCTGCTTCAACGCAGCCAGGAGTTGGGCGGCGTCAAACCGAGGCACGGTATAAAGACAGGCCCCGTTATAAAGAGAGCCCATGCATACCGATGAAAGCCCAAATACATGCGACATGGGCAGCACGCCATACACACGCTGGCCTTGACTTAAATGGCGCATGCCGCCTGAAATCGAAGCGATATACAGGATGCCCCGGTGGGTCAGCATGACGCCCTTGGGCGTGCCCGTTGTTCCGGAGGTATAGATCATCGCCGCGACTTGGTCAGCCCCACTGGCGCTTACCGGCTCGGGGTCGCTCTCATACAAGGGCGAGATAGCCAATTCGCCCCATTGCGGATGCTGATAGCGCTCAGCCATGTGGCGCTCTGCATGCTGAGCGGCCTCAGGAGAAGCTTCACAGGTATAAAACACTCGCCGAGGTAGGCAGTTAGCCTGAATCAGGTCAACCTCTTGAGCAGAAAGGCGTGAATTGACGATGGCTAACCACACATCCATTTCGCTGGCCGCGAGAAGCAATACCACCAGGGCACGACAGTTCTCACTCACCGTCATGATACGGTCGCCAGGGCGAATGCTCAGCGTTTTTAGCCAGTGGCAGGCGGCATGTATTTCCTGACCCAGCTCGGCATAACTCCAGCGCACCTGGCCATCTACAATGGCAGGCTGGTCACCAAGACGCTGCGCGTTTTCAAGCACGCGCGTACTGAGCCGTTCAGGAAGCTCAGCCACCAGCTCGCTTGCCCAGCGTCCAAAAATCTCCTCATCCTGGGCCTGGTAGGCAACCGACAAAGTCATTAGGACGCCTCCCGCACCATATTGCGCGCAATGACGATTTGCTGAATTTGCGTGGTGCCTTCGTAGATACGAAACAGCCGCACGTCACGATAAAAGCGCTCTACCGCATACTCCGACATGTAGCCTGCACCGCCATGAACCTGCACCGCGCGATCAGCTACCCGGCCAACCATTTCAGCGCAGAACAGCTTGCAGCATGAGGCAAGCGTGGAGACGTTTTCACCATCGTCCTTGCGGCGCGCAGCGTCCATCACCATGGTTCTTCCCGCGTAGGCTTCGGTTTTACTATCGGCTAGCATCGCCTGGATCAGCTGGTGCTCGGCAAGCGCGGCGCCAAACTGCTTGCGCTCCATCGTATAACGTAACGACTCTTCCACTAGGCGCTCTGCCACGCCAACACATACCGCTGAAATATGTAGCCGCCCTCTATCCAGCACTTTCATGGCGGTTTTAAACCCTTGGCCCTCTTTGCCGCCGATAATGTTCTCGGCGGGCACTCGGCAATTATCAAAAATGATATCGCAGGTATGCGCGCCCTTTTGGCCCATCTTGTTATCAGCCGGGCCGCGGATTAAACCAGGCGTGTCACCTTCAACGATGAACGCAGAAATACCCCCGGCTCCTTTATTAGCGGGGTCTGTACGCGCCATCACGGTAAACAGGTCGGCTTCAGGGCCATTGGTGATATAGCGCTTGGTGCCATTTAAAATGTAGTGATCGCCATCGCGTACCGCCGTGGTGCGCAGGCTGGCCGCATCGGAGCCGGAATCGGGTTCGGTAAGACAAAACGAACTCAAGATTTCACCGGTAGCCAAGCGCGGTACATATTTGGCTTTTTGCTCCTCAGTGCCATCTATCAAAATGCCCTGGGCACCAATGCCGTTATTGGTCCCGAATACCGAGCGGAAGGCAGGCGAGGTTTTACCAATTTCCATGGCCACCAACGCCTCTTCTTCCATGGTAAGCCCCAGGCCGCCGTACTCTTCAGGAATGGATAAACCAAACAATCCCATTTCCTTCATTTCCGCCAGAAGCTCAGCAGGTACCGCATCCTCTTCGGCTAAGCGCGTTTCATTAGGAATTAACCGTTCGCGAACAAAGCGAGAGATGGTATCAACGAGTTGATTGAGCAATTCAGTATCACGAATCATGATGGCTCCTGGCGTGAATAATCGGTTTTAATCTTTTTAGAGTGAGATAAAGTGAATCAACCCATTAGATTCTGCCTGGCGGAATTAACGTTCACTTTTCTTGTCAGGCACTTTTGCATAGCCTAGGATGGCAGTCAATAAACGAAACGCCATTCTGCAATGCAGAACAAAATAAATTCAAAGCAAGGATTTAATACATGGCTAACGACTCAACATCGCTCCCCTTCACCACGCTTGGCATTGTTGGCACTGGCGCCATGGGGCGCGGCATTGCCCAATTAGCCGCTCAGGCAGGCCTTGACGTCATGCTTTTTGACGTCAAAGAAGGT
The DNA here is from genome assembly GCF_000377665.1 of Vreelandella zhanjiangensis DSM 21076. Classification (GTDB taxonomy): domain Bacteria; phylum Pseudomonadota; class Gammaproteobacteria; order Pseudomonadales; family Halomonadaceae; genus Vreelandella; species Vreelandella zhanjiangensis. The sequence goes on from NZ_KB898646.1 coordinate 896,183, forward strand.
GCCGTACAAGAAGCGCAAACCTTCATTAATGGCCTGTGGCAGAGAAGCGCTGACAAGCAGCGCATTACTGCCGAACAAGCACAGCAATATAGCCAGCGCCTGCGCGAGGCAACCGAGCTGGCCGCCCTCGCCCCCTGCGATATTGTGGTCGAAGCGATCGTTGAGAAGCTGGAGGCCAAGCAGGGGCTGTTCAGCGATCTAGAAGAAATTGTTAGCCAGCAGGCGGTGCTGGCAACAAATACCTCTTCGCTATCAGTAACGGCTATTGCAGCGGCGTGTCAGTACCCAGAACGGGTCATCGGCTTTCACTTCTTTAACCCCGTTCCGCTGATGAAAATCGTCGAGGTTATTCCTGGTCTGCGCACGGCCAGCGATGTTACCCAGCGAGTAAACGCGCTGGGCGACGCCATGGGCCACTTTACTGCCCAGGCAACCGACACGCCTGGCTTTCTGGTCAATCATGCTGGACGCGCCTTCGGCACTGAAGCGCTTAAAATTCTGGGTGAAAGCGTCACCGAGGCGGCGACGATCGACCGGATTATGGTCGACCAGGGCGGTTTTCGGATGGGGCCTTTCACACTGCTTGATTTAACGGGTCTGGATGTTTCTCATGCGGTAATGGAATCGATCTATCACCAATATTATGAAGAGGCGCGTTTTCGCCCTTCACCGTTAACGCGTCAACGCCTGAGCGCGGGTCTATTGGGCCGTAAAACCGGCGAAGGCTTTTACCGCTATGTTGAAGGCCAGCAGCAGATGTCGGATGAGCCGGCCATAGCCTCAATATCCCCTTGCCCGGTATGGATTAGCCAAGACGACCCCGATCATGCTGCTGCGCTTAGGGAACTGGTAGAAGCGGCTGGCTGGGCTTTAGAAACCGCTACACAGCCCACCGAAAAAGCGCTCTGCCTGCTGACCCCACTGGGCGAAGATGCCACCAGCTGCGCGCTTCGCCAAGGTCTAGATGCCAAACAGTGCGTTGCGATAGATATGCTGGCAGGCCTTGAAAAACGCCGCAGCTTGATGACGACACCGCTGACCGATACTAATTTCGCTCAAGCAGCGGCCAGCTTACTCAGCCATGACGGCACCCCGGTGAGCACGCTGCAGGACAGCAATGGCTTTGTGCTTCAGCGCATTATTGCCTGTATCGTCAATGTAGGTGCCGACATTGCCCAGCAGGGCGTTGCCGACCCTGCCACTATCGACCGGTCGGTAGAACTTGGCTTGGGCTACCCCTTCGGCCCGCTACGCATGGGCGACCATTACGGGCCAGTACGCATTATGACGATACTCACCAACCTGCTGGATGCGACCGGCGACCCCCGTTACCGCCCTAGCCCGTGGTTGCGCCGCCGCGCCGCCCTGCAGATGTCGCTTACTAAAGCCTAATGCGTACCAGCACCCTCGTTCAGAACAACCGTTTTCATGACAGCTATCGGCCATAAGAATAATCGGGAGAATCATTATGCAAGACGCCTATATTTATGATGGTTTACGTACACCTTTTGGGCGCCATGGCGGTAGCCTAGCGGCTATTCGCCCGGATGAACTGCTGGGGTTGACGCTGAAAGCCCTGGTCGCCCGCAATCCTTTCGCCCTTGAAAGCTATGAAGAGGTGCTCGCAGGCTGCACTAACCAGGCAGGCGAGGATTCCCGTAATGTCGCTCGTCATGGTGCGCTGCTGGCGGGCCTGCCTATCGAAGTGGCGGGGCAAACGGTCAATCGCCTTTGCGGCAGTGGTTTGGCGGCGATGATGGATGCCGCTCGTGCAGCCCGGCTAAACGAGGGCGAGCTATTTCTGGCCGGTGGCGTGGAATCCATGTCCCGTGCGCCCTATGTGCTCGGCAAGGCAGACGCCGCGTTTGCCCGTAACCAGCCAATGTACGATACGGTGATTGGCTCACGCTTTCCCAACCCGTGGATCGCCAACGAGTACGGCAGCCACAGCATGCCTGAAACGGCGGACAATATTGCCCATGATCTGAATATTAGCCGTGACGCAAGCGATGCCTTTGCGGCCCGCTCCCAGGCGCGCTACGCCCAAGCGCTGGCCGCCGGTTTTTACGATGCTGAGATGTTTGGCGTTGAGGTCCCTCAAGGGCGTAAACAGCCGCCGCTAATAGTTGATAAAGATGAACACCCGCGTCCGCAAAGCACTGAAGACAAGCTTGCCAAACTAAATGCCCTGTTTGAAGGCGGCGTGGTGACGGCCGGGAATGCATCCGGGCTTAACGATGGCGCTGCGGCGTTAATTGTTGGCACATTGGGGGCCGGCGAACGGGTTGGGTTGCGCCCGCGCGCGCGTATTTTGGCGAGTGCCGTCGCTGGCGTTGCGCCACGCGTAATGGGCTTGGGTCCGGTGCCTGCTTCACAAAAAGCCTTAAGCCGAGCAGGGCTTACCCTTGAGCAAATGGATGTTATTGAAATTAATGAGGCGTTCGCCGTTCAAGTGCTGGGCTGCGTACAGCAGTTAGGGCTATCCGCCGACGATCCGCGCCTAAACGCTAACGGAGGCGCCATCGCGATCGGCCACCCGTTAGGTGCCTCGGGCGCGCGCCTGGCTCTGACGGCATTGCGCCAGCTGGAGGCAACGGGGGGACGTTACGCCCTGGTGACCATGTGTATTGGAGTTGGCCAGGGTATTGCGACGATTATCGAGCGGCTCAATCCCTAATCCAACTTGGCGAATCCAATATCGCTAGCGCCTGGGTCGTTTCGTTGATAGCGCTTTGTATGGTTATTAAGCACTTATGCGATACTTGCTGCTATAAGACATTCTCTGCTGGAATTATTAATGACCGCTATCGACAATACTGCTGATGATCCGCAGCTGCCGGAAAAAGATCGCAATTTCGTTACTGCACTGGCACGCGGATTAGAGCTGATGCGTGCCTTCGGCAATGGCGAGGAATACCTGGGTAACGCGGAGCTTTCCAATCGAACCGGGATTCCACGTCCCACGGTTTCGCGCTTGACCTATACCTTAACCCAGCTAGGTTATTTACAGCACAACACTCATTTGGAGAAATACCGCTTAGGCCCCGGCGTACTGGCGCTGGGGTATCGGTTTCTGGCCAATATGGGCATTCGTGAAGTCGCGCGTCCGCATTTGCAAAAATTTGCCGATGCCACGGATTGTAACGTGAGCCTGGGCGGCGCTGACCGTAGCGATATGGTTTATCTGGAGACGTGTCACGGTAGCGGCCCCCTGATCATTCGCTTGGACGTTGGTTCACGCTTGCCAATAGCCACCTCGGCAATAGGCCGAGCCTGGCTATGCGGCTTGCCTGAAACACGTCGCCAACAAATTCTTAAAGAGCTGGCGGCATTCCATGGAAAAGAGTGGCCTGCTCTGGAAGCTTCCATTAAGCAAAGCATGGAAGATTATGCCTATTACGGCTTTTGCTTATCCGAGCAGGACTGGCAACGCGATATTAGCGCCGTTGCCATGCCGCTGATTCTAGAGGATGGCGCTGAAGTGCTGGCGATCAACTGTGGGGGATCCAGCTTGCGTTTGGATCATGATCGTCTGGTCAATAATCTTGGCCCGAGGCTTAAAGAAGTGGCAGCTCAAATTAAGCAGGAACTCGCTCCAAAGCATAAACTGATGCGCTGAGTTTATGCTTCTTGGCCTTTCCCTAACGCTCGTTTGAATGCATCATAGAAACTTAACGATAGGCGGGTGTAGAGGAGCAGGGATGCCAAGTGAGTGGATAACGCGCCAGGATGGGAAGTTAGTTTTACAAGGGGAATGGACACTTAACCATTACCAAGAGCTTAAGAAAGCCTCCACGTCTTACGCGAAGAATCACGCAGACGAGACGGTATCGCTGACCGATATACAGCGTCTGGATACCGCTGGAGCCGTACTGGTTATCGGCATTATCGGGGTTGAGAAAGCCAAGCAGGTGCCCGACTGGGCGAAAGATCTGCCCAAGGAACAGCAGGCGCTGCTGGTTCGCATCGCCGAGGCCATGGATGCACCGCTCGATGTATCTCGTCACAATACCCATCGTATTACCGATGCGCTAGCCAGCGTCGGCGAGCAAATGATGGGGTTGTGGTCCCAGCAGCGCCAGCTGCTGGCGTTTATAGGTTTGGTACTGGCCACCTTTGCCCAAACGCTATTGCGGCCACGCCACTGGCGCTTTACCGCGACCGTCGCGCATATTCAGCAAACCGGCCTGAATGCCGTCCCCATTGTTGCCCTGCTCACCTTCATGGTGGGCGCGGTGGTCGCTTTTCTGGGGGCTACCGTTCTTGCCGATTTTGGCGCCACCGTTTATACCATCGACCTGGTCGCCTTCTCGTTTCTTCGCGAGTTCGGTGTTCTTTTGGCTGCCATCCTATTGGCTGGCCGAACAGCGAGCGCCTTTACGGCCCAGCTGGGGGCAATGAAATCCAATGAAGAGATTGATGCCTTGCAGGCTCAAGGGCTTGATCCGATAGAGCTTCTGGTCCTACCCCGCGTCATGGCACTACTGGTAAGCCTTCCCCTACTCGCTTTTATAGGCATGCTTAGCGGCTTGTTAGGCGGGGCGCTGGTTGCAGTTCTTTCGCTGGATATTTCATTTCACCAGTTTATGACCACTCTACAAAAAGATGTCTCGGTGGTGCACTTTCTGGTCGGGCTGAGCAAGGCGCCGGTCTTTGCCTTTGTTATTGCCGTGATTGGCTGCCTGGAAGGTTTTAAAGTCAGCGGCAGTGCCCAGTCGGTTGGCGCCCACACTACGTCCAGCGTGGTGCAATCCATTTTTATGGTGATCCTGATTGACGCCTTAGCGGCACTCTTTTTTATGGAGATGGGCTGGTGAGCAAGCAATCTTCATCCAAGGATGTATCCGCGGAGGCATCATCCAGCAATACATCAAGCCATGCATCAAATCCTGCATCCAGCCAAGAGCCGGTTATCAAAGTCCGCGACCTGGAAAACCGCTTTGGTGATCATGTCGTGCATGAGTCTCTGGATCTTGACCTTCTAGACGGTGAGATACTCGGCGTGGTGGGTGGTTCGGGTACCGGCAAATCCGTTTTGTTACGCAGCATCGTAGGTTTAAAACGCCCTAATGCTGGAACCATTGACGTATTAGGCACTAACCTTAATGAGCTTAGTGAAAAAGAGCGTAGCCAGATAGAGCGACGTTTCGGGGTTCTGTTTCAGCAAGGCGCACTGTTTAGCTCGCTTAATTTGCAGGAAAACGTAGCGCTTCCACTGATTGAGCATGCCAAGCTGGCCAGAGAAGATGCGGAGCACTTGGCCCGGGTAAAGCTTTCTCTAGTAGGGCTTGAGCCTGAAGCCGCTTTGCAATATCCCGAATCGCTCTCCGGCGGGATGATAAAACGCGCCGCATTGGCCCGCGCATTGGCACTGGACCCGGATATTTTGTTTCTTGATGAGCCAACGGCAGGACTCGACCCCATTGGCGCTGCCGCTTTTGATCAACTACTGGTCACGTTGCGCGATGCGCTGGGTTTTAGCGTTTTTCTGGTCACCCACGACCTGGATACGCTTTACGCCGCCTGCGACAGAGTCGCGGTTTTATCTCAAAAACGGGTTTTGGTGGTGGACACGCTGCAAAACGTTGCCGAAACCGATGATGAATGGATTCAAAACTATTTCCACGGACCTCGCGGCCGGGCTGCAGAGCAGTCATCATCCTCTTCAACGGCTCAGCCTAAGGAGTGAGTAGCACATGGAAACGCGCGCTCATCACGTTTTAATTGGATTATTTACCTTACTCACCGCCGCTGCCGCCCTGCTATTTGCGCTATGGATGAGCCAAGTAGCCGGCCAGCAAGACTATCAGCCTTATCGCATCCTATTTGAGCGAAGCGTTAGTGGCTTATCCGTGGGTAGCACTGTGCAATATAACGGCATCGAAGTGGGGGATGTGACCGAGCTGACGCTAGACCCCACTGACCCTCGCCAGGTGGTTGCCCGCATTCGCGTTGAGGAAGATACGCCAATCAAAACCGACACCCGGGCCAAACTCGCGTTTGCCAGCATTACCGGCAGCATGTCGGTACAGCTTCATGGCGGCACGCCGGAAAGCCCACGCCTTATTGACCAGACCGACGATGATGCACCATTTATTCGTTCAGATCCTTCTCCCATCGCCACACTGTTTGAAGAAGGCGAGGAAATGATCGATAACATCAATGCGATTTTACAGAATGTTAATGAGCTGTTTGATGATAATAACCGGGAACAGGCAGGCAATATTTTAACCAACGTTGCCCAAATCACCCAGATGATAGCCTCTCAGCAAGACGCGCTGGATGAGAACATGGCGCTTTTCGCGGACGTTTCACGCGAGGCGACTACCACGCTTGAAAGTATCAATACGCTTAGCCAAGAGGCCACTCAGCTCCTCAGACAAGACGGGCAACAGGTCATGCAAAGCGCTGCCGATGCGAGTAACGATGTGGCCCGCGCGGCGCAGCGCCTGGAGCAGCTTATCGATCAAAACGCCGGTGCCGTAGAGAGCACCCTTCAAGGCACGCGCGATATAGCGCCCGCCCTTTCCGCGCTGCGCTCCACGCTCAATACGTTAGACCGCATTACCCGCCAGCTAGAAGAGAGCCCGAGAGACTTTTTACTGGGCCGCGATCAGGTAGAGGAGTTTCGACCATGAGCTTACGCCCTTGGGCTATTGCCGTAACCGCGACGGTGCTTTTATTGAGCGCAGGTTGCTCTATATTGCCGGAAAGCGATCCTGCAACGCTTTACCGCCTGCCGTCTTCAGACCCAGCGCGCAGCAGCGTAGCGCCAACGGCCATAAGTGGTCAGAAACGCTTGGGCATTGCAGCACCCGAGGCGGGATATCTGTTAAGCAGTAACCGCATCGTGGTGTACCCCGAGCACAACGTCGTGAATGTTTATGAAGGCGCCCGCTGGCACGAAGATATGCCGGAGCTTGTCCAGGCCAGGTTAATAGACGCCTTACAGCAAAGCCGCCTGTTTGCCAGTGTAGGCAGCGATCATATGCCGTCTGATTTACTACTGCTCAGTGAGCTGCGCCATTTTCAAAGCGAATATGACAATGGCCGCCCCAAGGCGGTTATTCAGCTGGATGTACAGCTTGTAGAAGCCAGCGCGCGGACGCCTATTGCCTCGCAAAGCTTTAGTGCCACAAGCCAAGCCGCAGACGTTGAAATTCCCTCGGTCGTGGATGCCTTTGGACGCGCCAGCGATACGCTTACCGAACAGCTCACCACATGGCTTTCAGAGAATGCCCAAACGGTCGCTGAATCTTCCAGCCCGTAAGTGCGGTGTTCATGTTTAGCTCACTGTGCTAGCTGCTTTATATATCCCCGCGGATCGCGGGGATAATAGTGCTCTGGCTGGCGTTCCAGGTGGGTAAAAAAGCGCGTATCTTTATAAGGCATCTTCATAAATCCCGAAACACCCAAGCCTTCAATCTGGTCGACACAGGCGAGAATACTCGCCAATAGCACGCGAAACTCATCTTCCTTGGCCGGGTCCAGCAAACGGTAGTAGCTGTGAATTTTCAGATGCTGGGGTAGCGCTTCAAAGATGATCATGCCGGTATGGTGGATATCGTTAAGTCTTTGCAGGATATCCATGATCGATTGGGGAAGCGCTAACAGCTCCTCCGGGTCAGGCCCATCCTCAAAATAACTGTGCTGGCGCGTTCGATCCTCAAGCTCGGGTACCGCGCTTAACTCGTAGTTAATCGCCATCTTCACTTCAGGATAAAAGGGCTCATCGAGCGCCGTACGCTCCAAGTGTAGCGTTTGGCGGGCGTTAAACAGGCAGCTTTTAAACACCCCCTGGCGATGAATCGCCCGAGCCAGGTGCACCATGTTATTGACGGCCTCGATGAACGCAGGCTTCAGAGCTGGGTCGTGAAGGTTTAACGACGAATCGATATACACGCCATCGCGTTCCCAGCGCACAGCCAAGCCACCCACCACCGGGTATTTGCCCAAGCGACTTACGGCGGCCAGGAAGGCTTTTTCAGTCTCCCCCATCCCCTGCATAAACTGCTTATAGTAGCGGTCAAGCTGTACGTCATTGACGTCGTTTAAGGTTTCCTGAACGTTGGCTTCGCGCAGAAACGCCTTGCGAGAGCTATAAACCACGGTGTCGATTTCTTGTTTGGAGGAGCGCGCCCAGACCGGCACCAGTGGCGTTTTTAGACTAACCGGCAGGTCAATCATGACCATCTTGGAAAGCCTGGGCATCGCGCTTAAAAAATAGTCACCGGCTTTACGACGCACCTGCGGGTTGGGGTCCAGCATGCCGTCTAGAGTTTTTGCAAACTCCATGGGCAGACCTAACGAGCTTGCCGGTATTGCCCGATGACCAAATCGACATGACTGGGCTGACGCCAGAGCATAAAGCGTTCCGGCGGCGCCCTGCTCATCAAAGCGTGGCGAAGACAGCGCGCCGTTGAGCTGCTCTTCGCCAATAAAGTAGACATCTCCCAGACGGGCATTGGTCTGCTGCAGGTTATCGGACATCAGCTCCATCACGTTAGCGCCAACGAACTGCAGCTCGCTATCCAGCTGAGCAAATACTGAAGAGCCCCAATCGATAAGCCCAATCGACTCATCCAGCGGATCAAACACAATGTTGGAGGGCTTAATATCACCATGCACCACGGGCCGACACTGTGGCCCTACTTCGCGGCGCAGCGCTTTTAAAATATCCGCCAGCTGCTGCGCGATACGCATAATCAGACGCGGAGACAAACGCCCTTCTCTCAGGGATATTTGCTCTAGATTCCATCCTGGGGCGCGCTCCATCACCAGGATCGACTGGCCTCTGGCGCGCTGGTAGGTAATCAGTTTAGGAATGCGGGGGTGAGAGACTTGCTCCAGCATGAACGCCTCTTCTTCCAGACGTTCTTGCAGGTGAGTGGGTAGCGTAATACGGGAAAACTTGAACACATAGTGAACTGAGTCGTTTCCCTGGGGCACGCTTCCCGCAAAGACAAAGCCATAGGCGCCCTTACCGATCAGCTCGATATCCCGATAACCCAACTGGGTAAGCTGTGCCTGGCACAGCGCTACCCAGTCTTTAAGCTTTTGGGCATCGTGATGGTTCAGCAGATAAACCGACTGCTCTTCGGGTATATAGAACTGCTGTAACGGCGCCTGCGGCATTCGTTAGCCCCTGCGATGACGTTTTAGCCCAAATAAAGCAGCATCGTTTCAGGCGCTTCCAGAAAACCTTTCCACGTATTACAGAAGCGGGCAATGGTCCCGCCATCAATAAACCGGTGATCGCCCGCCCAGGTAATCGTCATGATGGCACGGCGCTGAACGACGCCCTGATCATCAAAGCGCGGTAGCCACTGGGTTTTGCCTATCGCCACAATCGCCGCTTCCGGAGCGTTGATGATGGGGGCGGCATACGTGCCTCCCAAGGCACCAATATTGGAAATACTAATCGTGCCTCCTTTAAGGTCGGCCTGATCAACACGCCCTTCACGCGCAGAGGCGGTCAAACGGCCTACTTCACGGGCAATCTCGAATAGCGTTAAGCGCTCAACGCCTTTGACGTTGGGTACTAGCAAACCTGCCTTGCTGTCTACCGCCATGCCGATATTGCACTGGGGATAGTAGTGCAGCGCGTCGCCAGCCTCGTTTAGCTGAGCATTGAGTATCGGAGTTTCGGCAACGGCCAATGCCATTGCTTTCATAAAGAAAGGCATTAAGGTGAGGCGTTGCCCCTGAGCGTCGACCTGGGGTTTTAACCGTTCGCGCAGGGCCAATAGCTCGGTGACATCGATCTCTTCGCCATAATGAAAATGTGGAATCGTGGTGGCCGAAACCACCATGCGCTTGGCCATTACAGCACGCACGCCCCGCAAGGGCTCAATTCTGGGTGGCTCCTGGCCCAGGGCGCGGGCTTCAGACTGATCGGATACCGGCTTATCGGGCGCTTCTACTGTCTTGCCTTGATCAAGATACGCTAGCACATCTTCTTTAAGCACCCGGCCATCTTTACCGCTACCTACCATATCGGTCAGCTTGACGCCGTGTTCGCGCACCAGCCGCCTCACGGCGGGGCTGGCAGGCACCTTGCCCTTATCGCTATAGACACCTTCGCCAGACGCTTTGGGCGGTGCAGCACCGGGCAGCTCCGCGGCGTCCTCTACTGCGTTATTAAAGGCTTGAGACGGCGCCTGGGAAGGGTGAGTCGCCGAACGATCATCCTCGTGGGCCTCTTGAAGCTGGGTGGTGGACTCTCCCTCGCTCTCGCCCTGATAGGCATATAACGGAGCATGCACTTTGGCAATCTGCCCCTGGGCCACGTAAAGCTTGGTCACTACGCCAGCTTCCGGCGCAGTGATTTCTACCAGCGCTTTGTCGGTCATTACTTCGACAATGGGCTGGTCTTCCTCGATCTGGTCGCCTTCCGCGACCCGCCACTCCACCACTTCACACTCGACGATGCCTTCACCGATATCGGGCAGCTTAAAATCGCTCATTGTGTTTCTCTCCATGCGTTCTTAGGCGCTTTAAACCGCTAAAAATTAACGCTTTCGCGAATCGCTTCAAAAATTTTCAGGTGGTCCGGGAAATACTCTTTTTCCAGTACTAGTGGAAAAGGCGTATCAAGCCCGGTTACCCGTCTAATCGGCGATTCCAGGTAGAGAAAACAACGCTCTTGTATGGTCGCCGCTATTTCACCGGCAAACCCGCCGGTTAACGGCGCTTCATGACTGACCACTAACCGGCCCGTTTTCAGCACTGACTCGGCCACGGTATCGGCATCCCAGGGAAGCAACGATCGAAGATCTATGACTTCGCAGGTAATGCCCTGCTCTTCAGCAAGCTCTACCGCTTTACCAATCACTTCCATCTGCGCGCCCCATCCCACTAGGGTAATATCACTGCCCTCCTTGATGACTTCCGCCTCGCCGATGGGCAGCTGATAATCTTCTTCAGGTACTTCACCAACCGAGGCGCGATAAAGACGTTTGGGCTCCATAAACAGCACTGGGTCTGGGTCGCGTATCGCCGCCAGCAGTAATCCTTTGGCTTGGTAGGGGTTGCGCGGCACGACTACTTTCAGACCGGGCGTATGCGTAAAGTAGGCTTCGGGGGACTGAGAGTGATAAAGGCCCCCGGCAATACCGCCGCCATAAGGCGTACGAATTGTAAGCCCACCTACGTTAAACAAATCGCCGGAACGATAGCGGTATTTGGCGGTTTCATTAACGATCTGATCAAAGGCGGGAAAGATATAATCAGCAAACTGAATTTCTGCTACGGGAACGGAGCCTTGCGCGGCTAAACCGTTGGCAAAGCCAATAATGCCCTGCTCGACCAAGGGCGTATTGAAACAGCGTGCCTTGCCGTATTTTTCCTGAAGATGGCTGGTAGCGCGAAACACACCACCGAAAATGCCCACGTCCTCACCAAAGCAGATGACTTTTTCATCCTCCGCCATGGCAATATCCAGCGCATTATTAATCGCCTGTAGCATATTCATCGTGGGCATATTACGCGTCCTCCTGCGGGCTGGTGGCGGCATCCACGTCTAAATCCAACGATTGCATTCCGCGCGGGTATGCCTCGGGATAACGGCGAATATGGCTTTTCAGGTGATCGAACTGGCGCTGCAGCGCTGGGGTAACGTCGGCATAGACATCGCTAACCAGGCTATCCAGAGGCGGAGACGGGCGTTTCTCAGCGCGCTTCATGGTTTCGAGCACTTCACGACGCAGGGTTTCCTGCAGGTGGGTCTCTTCCTCCTCACTCCACCAGCCCTTTTTAAGCATCCACTTCTGCATACGCAGCACAGGGTCTTTGAGCCGCCACGTCTCTTCTTCACTTTTCAGCCGGTAACCCGACGGGTCATCAGACGATGAATGCGCCGCAAGGCGATACGTCATGGCCTCAATTAACACGGGCTGATTTTGCTCAACGGCGATTTTTCGCGCCCGTTGCGTGGCCTCAAAAACCGCCAGCACATCGTTACCATCCACGCGAATAACGTGCATATGGTAGCCAAACGCACGCGGTGCGATGCCGTCGGCGGCAAACTGCTCAACCGCCGGGGTGGAAATGGCGTAGCCATTATTACGGCAGAAAAAAATGACCGGCACTTTATGCACCGAGGCCATATTCAGCGCCGCATGAAAATCGCCTTCCGAGGCGGCGCCTTCGCCAAAAAAGGTCAGCGTGCAGTTACCGTCTCCGGCAAGCTTCTGGCCATATGCGTAGCCTGTCGCCTGAGGAATTTGCGTCGCCAGCGGTGAGGAAATTGTCATGTAGTGGAGCTTGCGCGAGCCGTAGTGAACCGGCATCTGGCGGCCTTTGCCATAATCCAGCTCATTACCAAATAGCTGGTTCATAAATTCATCAATGGAAAAGCCGCGATACATCAGAGCACCCTGTTCACGGTACTGGGCCATGATCATATCGGTGTCGCTCAGGGCAGCGGTAGAGCCGATAACGGCGGCTTCTTCACCGACACACTGCATATAGAAGCTAAGCCGCCCCTGGCGTTGCGCAGCCATCATGCGCTCGTCAAGAATCCGGGTGGAAAGCATGGCGTGATAAAGCCTGCGAGCATGGTCACGTTCAAGCGCCGGCTCTTCGGCGCCGCTATACAGCTCGCCTTCAGGATCAAGCACGCTGAAGGTGTCAATGGACAGCTCATCACCGGTCATGAATGTTGGCTGGTGTACGTAGTGCGTCATCATTATTGTCCTTGTTTTGCCCCTTTTGAAGGCAGTGTTGTTGGTGATGACCTTTTATGCCAGTGGATTTATCTGGTTTAAGTCAACGCAACTACTGCGACAGTAACGCAGCACAAGACAATAAGGGATTCAACTTAAGACGAAGAGACACGCGACAGCGCGCTTTGAGATGAGGCGACTTAGGCAAGGCGCCGCTTAACGTGTCGAATGACGGGCCAAATCCCCTGGGGAGGACGACAAATGCAGGCGTATCTTGCTTTGTAAGGCATCAAACAGGCTATCGATCGTCAGTGCCAGCAGTGCAATCAGTAGCGCTCCCTGAATAACATACGCCATATTGCCATTGATGATGCCGGCAATAATCGGGTCGCCCAAATTGCTGGCCCCAACTGTTGCCCCCAAGGCAGCGGTGGCAATATTGATCGTCACCGATGTACGAATCCCGGCCAGAATAACCGGCGCGGCAAGCGGAAGTTCTACCTGATAAAGCGTTTGTAACGGCGTCATGCCCATGGCATGGGCAGCCGTTTTCATATCGGCGTCTACATCCTGAAGACCTGTGAGCGTATTGCGGACAATCGGCAGCAGGCCATACAGCATTAACGCCATGATAATGGGCAGCGTACCAAAACCCAGCACCGGCACCGCCAGCGCCAGTACCGCCACCGGTGGAAACGTTTGCCCAAGCGATGCAAGCTGCGACACTAAGGGTAAAAAGTCTTGGCCTTTTTTGCGCGTCACCGCAATACCCGCGCCAACGCCAAGGCTAATAGTGACAATCGCCGCCACTCCCACCACCAGCAGATGACGGCCAAGCAGATCGTAGAAATGCGCGCGCTGATAAATCACCTGCCGGGCATTAGGTTCAAACCACCGAAAGAGCCCTTCTGCATACGGGATACCCAGCACACAGATCGCCAGCAATAAGCCCCAAAGTAGCGGCTGCCCCCATAAGCGATTACTGGGGGATTGCGCTGACAGGCGAGCAGGCTGTTTTACGTTAGGCTTCACGCATACTTCCTTTTTCCAGCTGGGCCTCTTTAACGATTTTGCGCAGCGACAGTTCGCCAATGGGCACATCGTGCTGGTCGACAACAGCAAGGCGGTCGGTATGATCGCGCAGCATCATCGATAGCGCCTGGCGCAGAGAGAAGTCCGCGGGAATACGATACTGTGAAGGCAAGGTGGGTCCCATAGACGACATATGATCTTTGACGCGCGTCAATGCCGCCTGTTTCAAACCGCGCTCCAGTCCACCCAAAAGCGATTCGACAAAGGGGTCCTTCGGGTGCTGCAAAAGCGCCAGCGGTGTGCCCTGCTGCACAATCAAACCGTCACGCATCACCACTAGATGATCGGCAAGTTTTAATGCTTCATCCATATCGTGGGTAACAAATACCACTGTTTTATGCAGGCGAGCTTGAAGACTTGCCAGCTCATCCTGGAGCTTGATGCGGGTAATCGGGTCCAGCGCACCGAAGGGCTCATCCATCAATAGAATATCCGGATCCGCCGCCAGAGCCCGGGCTACTCCTACGCGCTGCGCCTGGCCGCCGGAAAGCTGATGCGGATACTTGTGGGCAAACTCCTCAACGGGCAGGCCAAGCAACTCCATCAGCTCTTTCACACGCGCCTGAATATCCTCAGCCGACCATTTGAGTAGCCGAGGCACCAGGCCGATATTGCGTGCGACCGTCCAATGCGGAAATAAGCCGGTGCTTTGTATCACATAGCCAATCCGGCGGCGCAGCTTGACCGGGTCGTAAGCCTCGATAGCTTGACCATCCAGAATAATATCGCCATCGCTACGCTCGATCAGGCGGTTGATCATACGCAGCGTGGTTGATTTACCGCAGCCCGACGTGCCTACCAGCGCACAAAACTTGCCTTTGGCGATCTTCAAATCAATCGCATTGACCGCCGTTTCATCGCCAAAGCGTTTGGTGACTTGTGATAGCTCAATCATCGAACACCTCCGGGGCGCAGCACTTCAGCCAAGGCACCCAGCCCCGCATCCACCACTAGAGCCAGTATCAAAATAGGCAGTGCGCCAAGCAGCACCATATCCATAGCAGCTTGACCGAGCCCTTGAAATATAAACGTTCCTAGCCCGCCAGCGCCGATTAACGCGGCAACCGCTGTCAATCCTATGGCTTGTACGGTGGTAATACGCACCCCCTCAAGCATAATCGGAAGCGCCAGGGGTAAGCGCACCTGCCAGAACCGCTGGCTGGCGCGCATGCCCATGGCGCTGGCGGCTTCCAGCGTATCAGGGCTGACTTCTTCAAGCGCAATGTAGGTATTGCGCACCATGGGCAGCAGGCTGTAGGCCACCAGTGCAATTAATGCCGGCGTATTACCAATCCCGCTGACCCCTAACTGGGCAAGGATAGGTACGTTAGCGGCCAGCCAGGCAAGCGGCGCCAGCAAAAGGCCAAACAGGGCCAGGCTCGGAATGGTTTGTAAAAAGTTGAGTAGCGCAAAAGCGCTTTTCTGCAGTTTTACAAAGCGTCGCATCAACAACGCCAGTAACGTGCCTACAACGATGCTAATACTGACCGCCACACTTACTAGTAAAATGTGCTCTAACGCTGCCTGGATAAACTGTCGATCACGTGCTTTAAATTCTTGAATCAGCGCCAAATCGCTCAACCATAGCGATGCGCATAGCCACCAGACCAGCCCTATACTCGAGAGTATCACCACCGGCCAAAAGCGCCTCAAGGCGAGTTTTAAGCGCAGCTCAATCAGGCATAGCATCAGGATAAACAACAAAACCCAGTAGCCTGCCCCTATACCTAACCGTGCTTGAGGAAGCTCTGGGTCTATTAAAAAGTGGCCAGCAACCATTAATCCAAACGGCATTAGCGCTAGAATTAACACCACCACCCCAAGGGCTGCCCAGTAATTAGTGCGGCTGGGTTGATAGGCAAGCCCGCCCACCGCGATAATTAATAGCGATGCCAGCAGCACCCCAGGCCAGCCAATGGCATCCATTGCGCTAACACCTGTCGCCTGGACAATTCGATTCGCCGCAACGCTTACTGCGTCCAACCCCCAAACCGCCGCCAGCATCGTCACGCTTAAACTGACTAAAACAACATTAGGGTGCTTGCCACGCCCTAGCCTGGGCGTGGGTAGCGCATCCAAAAGCGACATTAATTAGTTATCCAGACTGTCGAGATAGTCGTTGGCGACTTGATCCGCCGATAGGCCATTAACGGCTACGTTGGCATTGAGTTCCTGCAGGGTTACTTCATCAAGAGTTGAAAAAACCTTTTCAAGAAGCGGCTTGATATCCGGATAGGCGTCTAAAACGCTTTCACGCACAACAGGCGCCGGCTGATACACCGGCTGAACGCCTCGGGTATCCTCTAACACCACCAGACCCAGCGCATTTAATCCACCGTCGGTCCCATAAGTCATGGCACCATTAACTCCGCTGGTCTGTTGGGCGGCGGCGCGCATTGTCGCGGCGGTATTGCCCCCTGAAAGTACCAGCAGCTGATCTGCCGTCAGTTCAAACCCGTAAGCCTCCTGAAACGCAGGGAGCGCTTGGGCGGACTCAACGAACTCAGCGCTGGCTGCGAATTTGAAATCCCCACCATCAGCGATATAGGCGGCTAAATCATCCAGCGTTTTTAAATTATGCTCACTCGCCACATCTTCACGAATACTCATGGCCCAAGTGTTATTGGCACTCGCCGGCGTTAACCACACCAACCCGTTTTGAGCATCCTGTTCGCGTACGGTCTGGTAGGCCTGTTCGGGGTCTTTCCACACATCACTGTCAGCCATGTCAAAGAAGAACGCGCCGTTACCGGTATATTCAGGGTACAGATCTATTTCACCGGTCGTCAGCGCAGTACGCACAACATTGGTCGCCCCCAGCTGTAGACGGTTTTCAGTGGCGATACCGTTGCGCTCCAGCGTCTGAATGATCAGCTCGCCCAGCACGGCACCTTCCGTATCGATCTTGGAAGACACCACGACGGGGTCGTTCGCGCTCGCTTGAGAGAGTGTTACCAGCGAGAGGCTGGTCACCAATAGCAAAGGTTTCATTGTAAAGCGCATCTTGGCAATCCTTTAGTAGACGTCTTTATTGAAGGGGTCGTTGCTGAGCGTTGTAGGCAAACTGACGCTCACGCCAGCTTGCCTACACATCCTGGCATTTACAGGTTCTACATTTATAAATGCTGTGTTTATAAACCCCGTATCTATAAACCCTGTCCTTACGAAGCGTGAATTTATAAATACTGAGGTTATAAACTCCAGTATAAGAGGCATTTGCGCGGATGCCAGACGCTGCTACTGCGGCGCCTGGCCTACATATGCCTATTGCGGAGCTTCAACCACCCAGGTGGTTCCTTCCCGGGAGTCTTTCAGAATAATGCCTAACGCAGCCAATTCGTCACGAATGGCATCCGCCTGGGCAAAATCCTTGTCCGCTTTCGCCGCTTGCCGCTGAGCAATCTTTTCTTCAATTGCCGTTTCGCTTAACGCAGCGGTTTGCGATTGCGTACCCTTTAAAAACGCCTGGGGTGCTTGCTGAAGAAGGCCCAATAGGCCGGCGAGCTGTTTAAGCTCAGCGGCCAGCGGACGGGCTTTTTCAGGCGCTTCGCTCTTGGCGCGATTCAAGTCCCGGGCCAAGTCAAAGAGCACGGCAAGCGCTTCAGGCGTATTGAAGTCATCATCCATCACGGCCGTGAAGCGCTCTCGATAGTTGCCGACAGCGTCTGCCTGAGCATCCTGGCTATCGCTCTCCACGCCTTCCAGCGCGGTGTAAAAGCGCGTTAGCGACTTTCTGGCTTCATGCAGTGAATCGATCGAGTAGTTGATCGCGCTCCGGTAGTGGCTGGCCACTAACAAATAGCGCACTACCTCCGGGTCGTGATCAACCAGCACATCGCGAATAGTGAAAAAGTTGCCCAGGGATTTCGACATCTTTTCCTGATTAACCCGCACAGCACCCGCATGCATCCAGGTATTGACGTAAGTTTTACCCGTCGCGGCTTCCGACTGGGCAATTTCGTTTTCATGGTGGGGGAAAGTCAAATCAGGCCCACCGCCATGAATATCGAAAGTATCGCCCAGGCAGCAGGTCGACATGGCGGAGCACTCAATATGCCAGCCAGGACGGCCGTTGCCCCAAGGAGACGGCCAGTGTGCTTCACCCGGTTTTGCGGCCTTCCAGAGCACAAAATCGAGCGGATCTTCTTTATGAATATCCACATCAACCCGTGCGCCTGAGCGCATGTCATCGAGCTGGCGGTTATTGAGCTTGCCGTAATCGGTAAATTTACGCACCCGGTAGTACACATCGCCGTTGTCAGCGGGGT
Organism: Vreelandella zhanjiangensis DSM 21076; assembly: GCF_000377665.1. Taxonomy (GTDB): domain Bacteria; phylum Pseudomonadota; class Gammaproteobacteria; order Pseudomonadales; family Halomonadaceae; genus Vreelandella; species Vreelandella zhanjiangensis. The sequence goes on from NZ_KB898646.1 coordinate 914,208, forward strand.
AGGCGAAACCTTTAGCAATTAGCGTTTCGATCATCGCGACGATATCGCCAATATGCCCCGTTGCCCGGGGCTCATGGCTGGGAGGCAGCACATTCAGCCGCGCTTCATCTTCATGCATGGCGTCAATCATGCGTTCCGTAAGCGCGGTAATGCTTTCTCCATTTTCCTCGGCACGCTTGAGGATCTTATCGTCGATATCGGTGATGTTACGTACGTAGGTAACATCGTAGTCCCGGTGGCGTAGATAGCGGGTAATGACATCAAACGCGACCATGACGCGCGCATGGCCAAGGTGACAATAGTCATACACCGTCATGCCGCAGACATACATGCTCACTTTACCCGCGACCAGCGGAGTAAATGGTTCTTTGCGACGCGTCAGCGTATTGTAAATTTGCATATGACTATTCCTTAGCCTTTCTGTTTGATTTTCGCCCAGCTATCTTTTAATCCTACGGTACGGTTAAACACCAGCTGACCCGGTTTGGACAGGTGGCGGTCAGCACAGAAGTAGCCTACCCGCTCAAACTGAAAACGTGCTTCAGACGCTGCATCGGCAAGGCTCGGTTCACCAATCGCCTGGCATACGCTGAGTGATTCTGGATTCAGGTGTTCCAGGAAATCGACGTCTTTATCACGGTCAGGCTGCTCTACCATAAACAGGTTGTCATACAGGCGTACTTCCATGGGAACGCCGTGAGCCGCACTCACCCAGTGAATGACACCTTTGACCTTACGCCCTTCCGGGTTTTTACCTAACGTATCAAAATCAACTGAACAGTGAAGCTCAGTGATCTCGCCCGCCGCGTCTTTAATCACATCATCACAACGGATGACGTAGCTATTGCGTAGGCGGACTTCTTTACCTGGTGCCAAGCGGAAGAACTTCTTGGGCGCATCTTCCATAAAGTCGTCCTGGTCGATGTAAAGCTCTCGACTAAACGGCACTTTGCGCATCGGCATATCGTCACGCGCGGGGTGGCCCGGCACTTCGTACACCTCTTCATGACCTTCAGCCACGTTGGTTAGGACCACTTTAAGCGGCTTCAATACGCACATGGCACGCGGCGCGTTATCTTCAAGATCCGAGCGAATGGCGTGCGTCAGCATGGCAATATCCACCAGCCCACCATCAGCGCGGGTTACCCCGATCATTTCGCAGAATTTACGAATAGAGGCAGCGGTATAACCACGGCGGCGCATACCGGAAATCGTCGGCATCCGCGGATCATCCCAGCCGTCCACAATCTGCTCGTCAACCAACAGCTTCAATTTGCGCTTGGAGGTCAGCGTGTAATCAAGATTCAGGCGTGCAAACTCGATCTGGCGCGGTTTTGCAGGCACCGGCAGATTGTTAAGGAACCACTCATACAGGGGACGGTGGTCTTCAAACTCGAGAGTACAAATCGAGTGGGTAATCCCTTCGATCGCATCCGACTGGCCATGGGTAAAATCATAGGAAGGATAGATCTTCCATTTATCGCCCGTCTGGTGGTGGCTTGCATGACGAATGCGATACAGGATCGGATCGCGCAGGTTGATGTTGGGCGATGCCATATCGATTTTAGCGCGCAAGACTTTCTCGCTTTCGCCAAATTCACCGGCGCGCATACGCTCCAGCAGATCCAGGTTTTCCTCAACGCTGCGTTCGCGGTAAGGGCTTGGCTTACCGGGTGCCGTTAACGTGCCGCGATACTCACGAATCTCATCGGGTGAAAGGTCATCGACATAGGCCTTATCTTCGCGAATCAGGTGCTGCGCCCAGGCGTAAAGCTGATCAAAGTAGTCTGAGGCAAAGCGAACCGGACCCGCCCAGTTAAAGCCTAACCAGCTGACGTCCTCTTTGATGGCATCGATATACGCCTGCTCTTCTTTTGCGGGGTTGGTGTCGTCAAAACGCAGATGACAGTCACCACCCATTTGCTCCGCCAACCCGAAGTTCAAGCAGATCGATTTTGCATGACCGATGTGCAGAAAGCCGTTGGGCTCAGGGGGGAAACGTGTCACGATTTTTGTGACCTGGCCGCCCTCGATTTCGTCGCGTACTTGGTTGCGAATGAAGTTCGGCGCTGGGGTGGTCTCGTTGGTCATGGTGGTGTTGAAAACCTCGTGGTGGATGGCGTGCCAGGCAACCAGTACCTACGCTAATCGGGTTAGCGCTTCGCGGTGCAGGGCAAAACCGCTATTATAGCGTGACGCCGATGCACAGCGCCAAGGCGAACGCCTTTATTGAACAGGAATTTATCTATGATCGTATTACAGACGAACCACGGTGACATCACTATCGCGCTTAATCATGAAAAAGCGCCGGTAACAGCGGCTAACTTTGAGCAGTATGTTCGTGACGGCTTCTACGATGGCACACTGTTTCACCGGGTCATCGACGGATTCATGGTCCAAGGCGGTGGCTTTGACCAGGACTTTAATCAGAAGCCTACGCGTGACCCGATCGAAAATGAAGCGGATAACGGCTTGAAAAATACCGTTGGCACGCTGGCCATGGCCCGCACCCAGGATCCGAACTCGGCTACCGCTCAGTTTTTTATCAATGTGGGCGACAACAGCTTTTTAGACCATAGCGGCAAAAGCCTGCAAGGCTGGGGTTACGCGGTTTTCGGTGAAGTAGTTGAAGGTATGGATGTGGTTAACGCTATCAAGGGCGTGAGCACTACTCGCCGTGGCATGCACGCCGATGTGCCAGCGGAAGATGTGATCATTGAGCGTGCCTATGTAAAAGAAGCGGAATAACCCTTCGGGAGTTTTATGCGCACACTGCTTGTAGCTGATATGCACCTAAGCAGCGATACCCCTGAGATCAATCAGGGGTTTTATCGCTATTTGGAACACACTGCTCAAGGAGCCAATGCCCTTTATATACTGGGCGATCTTTTTGATGCATGGATTGGCGATGACCTGCTTGATACTCAGCACCCGCTGAGTGCAGTGGCTCATGAGGTTATCCAACGCTTACGCCAGCTAAGCGATAACGGTACAGCCATTTACATAATGCATGGCAACCGGGATTTCTTATTAGGTGATCGCTTTATCAATGCCTGCCAGGCATCGCTTCTCTCGGATGTACAGGAAGTGGAGCTGGAAGGCCTGCCGGTTGCCCTGCTGCATGGCGACAGCTTATGCACCAAGGATGAGGCCTACATGGCCTTTCGCCAGCAGTCGCGCAATCCTGCATGGCAGGCTCAAATACTGGCCCTGCCGTTTGAGCAGCGCCTGGAGCTGGCTAAGAGCTTGCGGTTACAGTCGGGTGATGCCAATGCCAACAAGGCTGAGGCGATCATGGATGTGACCCAGGAAGAAGTCGTGGCACTGATGGAGCGCTTCGGCCTTACTACCATGATTCATGGCCATACCCATCGGCCGAAGGTGCACGACCTTACGGTGGAAGATGTGCCTGCCAAGCGCTTTGTGCTGGGTGATTGGAATAATCAGCACGGCTGGGATGTGATCATTGAACGATCAGACCACAATACCATGCCAAACTTGCGCCAGTTTGACCTGACAACGCCTCCAGCGGCTTAGTCTGTTCATAATCTAGCGATAAAAAAAGCCGATCAATTTGATCGGCTTTTTATCTTAGGCGCTCGTCTTACGTGAGTAGACTAGCGCTTGATATCGGCATCCTGATGCAGGTTGTCAATCAACCCCTGAATCACTGCCTGAGCCCTTAACTGCTCTGACATTTGCGCGACAAAACCTGACATCTGTTCGTCAACCTCACCGTCAGAGACCTCATCCAAGGCCACCACGGCAACGCCCTGCGGCAACACGACTGCCCGGTAAAGGCTCTCGCCATCTTCCGGATGCGGCATGCGGAAGGCTTCCTGCACCAATGCCTGAGGCAATGCGCTCTCCGACTGGCGGCTCACATTGGCGGCCTCCAGCCAATCGACATCGACCGACTCACCGGCATTAAGCTCAGCGGTCATGGCTCGTGCCTGCTCCAGCACGGCCTGCTGGCGCTGTTCAGCCGCGACGGATTGCTCTACTTCATCGCGCACTTCATCCAGACCAATCAACGTTGCATCGCGATGCTCTGCTACACGAAGCACCAGGCGACGGTCATCATCCAATTCGATGACTTCGCTGTTATAGCCATCTTCCAAGACTTCGTCGCTAAAGGCTTCATCCAGCACGCCTGGCTCAGAAAGGACGCCTTCCCCTTCACCACGGGCAAGCCAGTCGGTCTGATTGAGGGTTAGGTCCAGCTGGTCGGCAACGCTTTGCAAATCTTCAGCGGCGAAACTTTCATCAATCAGCTGCTGCACTTTGGTATTAAACGTGTCATTGACTTCAGTCAGGGCAACGTTCTGGCGCAGCATCTCACGCTGCTCTTCAAATGAAGGCGCATCGATTTCGGTCACTTGAAGGATATGGAATGCACCGTCAATCTCCACCACCGAAGAAGTGTCTCCTTCTTCGAGGGCAAAGGCGGCATTATCAAACTCCTCGCCAAAAATGCCGCGCGAAATCGTGCCTAAATCTCCGCCCTCTTCGGCACTCACGGTATCATCAGAGTAACGCAGAGCGGTGTCAGCAAAGGTTTCACCGCTTTCCAGATCGCTTTTTGCGGTTTCAGCAATCTCGCGCGCTTCATCGCGAGTGCGCTCATCGCCAAATGCCACCATGATATGCGAGATACGCCGATCGGCATTTTGATTCTGTTCACGCCACGCATTGCGCAGAGTTTGTTCATCGACATCGCTTTCAGAAGCCATCGCCTGGCGATCAATCAGCACATACTCGACGCGCACTTGCTCAGGACGCTCAAAGCGCTCCTGGTTGGCATCGTAGTAGGCTTGCACCTGCTCGTCAGTGACATTGGTCTCGATATTGGCGTTATCGTTATCCAACAAAACATAACGGAAACTGCGCTGCTGACGCTGCAGCTCCGCTAAACGATTCTGTTCGCTTGGCAGGCTAAAATCACTGAACGCCAGACCTTGCTGCAAGTGCTGACGTTTGATGTCAACCCGCAGGTCTTGCCGAAATGAAACGGGCGTGTAGCCTGCGCCTGCCAGACGGTTGCGGAAAATCTCAGCTGAGAAACGGCCTTCCTGGTCATGAAACTCGGGCAGGCCAACAATGATCTGATCTAGCTGTGCATCGGAAACAAAAAAACCGCCGTCATCGGCGTACTGCGTTAGCAGTTGCTGTGTAATCAGCTGATCAAGCATGTCATTGCGTAACGCGCGTTCCTGCTCTGGCGGCACTTGGCCAGAGCGCAGCGCCCGCTGCACTTCAAGCTCCACCTGCTGACGCATGATGGGCTCGCCGTTAACGCTTGCGACCTCATTGGGATCACTACCAAAGACACTAAACAGGGATTCCACCCCAAACAGCGCCATGGCAGCTACCATGAGACCGATAATAATTTTGGCGCCCCAGCTTCTGGAGCCATTTCGAATACTTTGCAGCATGCTAGCCTCAGATAAACACAGCCATACAAATAAACCTTAATGTTGCCCGAAAGTTGTTTTCGGATAACCCCTTAAATACCAGGCCAAAAAATAACATGGGCGCATCGCGGATGCGATGCGCCCATTAGATTACTTAAACACAGATCAATTAATTGACGGCGTCTTTCAGCGCCTTGCCTGCTTTGAAGCTGGGTACTTTAGCAGCTTTGATCTCAATAGGCTGACCAGTCTGCGGGTTACGACCAGTACGTGCAGCACGTTCTTTAATTGCGAAGGTACCAAAACCTACCAGTGAAACGCCTTCACCTTTTTTGAGGCTCTCGGTGACAGACTCCACCATGGCATCCAATGCGCGGGTTGCCGCTGCTTTAGGAATATCGGCAGACGCGGCAATGGCTTCAATCAGCTCGGACTTATTCACACTTCACCCCTTAACTGTTTCAAAAAAATGGCTCTGAACGGCATGGCCACCAGAAGGTACAACCTCAAAGCATAGCTGCGTTTTATAGCAATGCCTTGAAACACCTGTCAAGCAACCACACCGTGAAATGCCCGCCGCACAAGGCATTGGGCAAATTCATTAAGTAAAATTAAAGACCAATGGCTTTAAAATTAATGGGTATTGGCGACGGCGGCGTCAAACGATGGCTCGGAGCTCTTTAACGGCGCACCTTCATCGTTTTCATTACTTACTAACGCCACTGCCAATACATCATCTATCCAGCGTACCGGGCGAATATCAAGTACCCCTTTGATATTTTCCGGTACTTCCTTGAGATCACGACGGTTTTCTTCAGGAATCAAGACAGTCTTTATACCACCGCGGCGGGCTGCCAGCAATTTCTCCTTCAAGCCGCCAATCGGCAGAACCTCACCACGCAGGTTCACTTCACCTGTCATGGCGACATCGCAACGTACCGCACGCTGTGTATAGGCCGACACCATTGCCGTAACCATCGCCACGCCCGCGCTGGGGCCGTCTTTAGGCGTCGCGCCTTCAGGCACGTGGATATGCAGGTCCTCAACCTCAAACCGCGCAGGGTCGATACCAAAGCCTTTAGCGCGCGCTTTGACAACCGTTTGCGCCGCGCTAACCGACTCTTTCATGACATCGCCCAGCGAGCCGGTTTTATGGATGCGCCCTTTACCCGGCGTAACCACCGACTCGATGCTTAAAAGCTCACCGCCCACCGATGTCCAGGCAAGCCCTGTCACCCGGCCGATCTGATCATCCTGCTCTGCCAACCCGTAGCTGTAGCGCCTAACGCCCGCGTAAGTCTCAATTTGCTCGGCAGATAGAACCTGCTGCTCTTCAAGCGCCTTGCTCTCAAGACGCTCACGAAGCACCTTACGGCTCACCTTCGCGATCTGACGCTCTAGCTCACGTACACCGGCTTCACGCGTGTAATAACGAATAAGCTCTAACAGCGCATCATCTTGAAGCGCCAGCTCGTCGGTTTTCAGGCCATTAGCCGCAAGCTGCTTAGGCAGCAGGTATCGCCGTGCGATCGCAAGCTTCTCATCTTCGGTGTAGCCAGGCAGACGAATAATTTCCATACGATCCAAAAGCGGACCAGGAATATTCATGGAGTTGGCAGTACAGATGAACAGCGTTTCCGAGAGATCGTAATCGAGCTCAAGGTAGTGATCGCTGAAACTGTTGTTCTGCTCTGGATCCAACACTTCAAGCAGCGCCGAGGCGGGGTCACCGCGGTGATCCATACCTAACTTATCAACTTCATCCAGCAAAAATAGCGGGTTCTTGACGCCCGCACGGCTCATGCGCTGCATCAACTTGCCGGGCAGCGAGCCGATATAAGTGCGCCGGTGACCACGAATTTCCGATTCATCGCGCACGCCGCCAAGCGCCAAGCGCACGTACTTGCGATTCGTCGCCCGCGCAATGGACTGACCCAAAGAGGTCTTACCCACCCCTGGCGGGCCTACCAGACACAGCACCGGGCCTTTCATCTTGCGAACGCGCTTTTGCACGGCCAGGTACTCAAGAATGCGCGCCTTGACTTCTTCCAGGCCGTAATGATCCTCATCAAGCACCTCTTGCGCTTTGACTAGATCATGCTTCACACGCGTACGTTTTTTCCAAGGTACTGCTATCAACCAGTCAAGATAGGAGCGTACAACGGTCGACTCGGCAGAGTTCGTGGCCATCATTTTGAGCTTGTTGAGCTCTTGAGTCGCTTTGGCGGCGGCCTCTTGGGGCATGCCTGACTCTTTGATCGCCTTCTCGTACTTTTCCGCCTCGTTAGGCACGTTGTCGAGCTCACCCATTTCTTTCTGGATGGCCTTCATCTGCTCGTTGAGGTAGTACTCGCGCTGTGTTTTCTCCATCTGCTCTTTAACCCGCGAGCGGATGCGCTTTTCTACCTGAAGCAGATCAATTTCGGACTCGATCAACGCCATGAGGTGTTCGATGCGATCACGCACCCGATCCATCTCTAAAAGCTCTTGCTTATCGCCAATTTTCAGCGATAAGTGGGCACAGATGGTATCCACCAAACGGCTTGGGTCCTCAATACCTGATAGCGAGTTAAGCACCTCGTTAGGCACTTTTTTGGACAGCTTGACGTATTGCTCGAACTGATTAAGCAGCACACGTACAAGCGCTTCCTGCTCGCGACTACTTAGTGGCTCGCTCTCACGCGGAGAAAGGTGCGCCTGAGTGTAGCCCGCTTCGTTCTCTTCGATCTCAAGTACATCTGCGCGAAAACTGCCCTCTATCAGCACTTTTACCGTGCCATCAGGAAGTTTCAGCAGCTGCATAATATCCGCCACGGTTCCCATGGCGTAAAGATCAGCGTTATCCGGCTCGTCCTGGGAAGCTTCGCGTTGAGCCACCAGCAATACACGCTTATCAGCTTCCATCGCCGCTTCAAGCGCTTGGATCGACTTTTCACGACCCACAAATAGTGGAATAACCATCTGCGGGTAAACCACGACATCCCGCAATGGTAATAGGGGTAGACATTGAGTCTGTTCGGCGTTCTGCTGCATCGCAGACGTTCCTCAACAAATCGGATGAGTACTCGATAAAACGTAGCCAAGTACATCACTGTATGAAAAGTACTACGCAGTGTAGAGCATGCTACGCAGTGACACCTTATGAACAACAAGGGGCCGCCTAGGCGACCCCTCGAATTGGCGCAAGCGGTTAAAGCTAGGCCGCGGCTATTGATTCATTACTAGCCATCAGTGCCATCAACCTTCGCTTCTTCCTGCTTTGAGTACACTAAAAGCGGCTCGCTTTCACCAGCAATTACCGAACCATCGATAACCACCTTGCTGACGTTTTCCAATGAAGGAATTTCATACATGGTGTCAAGCAATACTGATTCAAGGATCGAGCGTAGGCCACGTGCACCTGTTTTACGCTCCATTGCCTTGGCAGCAACCGCCCGCAACGCCTCATCTCGGAACTCAAGCGTTACGCCTTCCATTTCGAAGAGCTTCGCATACTGCTTGATGAGAGAGTTTTTAGGCTCTGTCAAAATCTGCACCAGCGCATCTTCGGTAAGCTCGGTTAGCGTCGCGATCACCGGAAGACGACCAACGAACTCTGGAATCAAACCAAATTTTACCAGATCCTCAGGTTCGACATCCGCCAACAGCTCGCCCACACCGCGCGATGACTCTTTGCTTTTTACGCTGGCGTTGAAGCCGATGCCGCCTTTTTCAGCACGGTCACGGATAACCTTATCCAGCCCAGCAAAAGCACCGCCCACAATGAACAGAATATTGCCGGTATTAACCTGAACAAATTCCTGCTGTGGATGCTTACGCCCGCCTTGAGGCGGTACAGAAGCCGTGGTGCCCTCAATCAGTTTGAGTAGCGCCTGCTGCACGCCCTCGCCCGATACATCGCGTGTAATGGACGGGTTATCGGACTTGCGTGAAATCTTGTCGATTTCATCAATGTAAACAATACCGCGTTCGGCCTTCTCTACATCGTAGTCGCATTTTTGCAGCAGTTTTTGGATGATGTTTTCAACATCTTCACCCACATAACCTGCTTCGGTCAGCGTTGTTGCATCCGCAATGGTGAAAGGTACGTTCAATAAACGCGCCATGGTTTCCGCGAGCAGCGTTTTACCGCTACCGGTCGGGCCGATGAGCAGAATATTGGATTTACCTAGTTCTACATCGCCATCACGTACATCCGTTTTAAGACGCTTGTAGTGGTTATAAACCGCTACAGACAGCACCATCTTGGCGCGGTCTTGTCCGATGACGTAGTCGTCCAGGGTATGACGTATTTCGCGAGGCGTAGGTAAACGCTCCTCATCGCTCTCGGCATCGGCTTCGAGAACTTCCTCGCGAATGATGTCATTACATAAGTCGACACACTCATCGCAGATATATACGGACGGGCCAGCAATTAGCTTACGTACTTCGTTTTGGTTTTTTCCGCAAAACGAGCAGTAAAGCAGTTTGCCACCTTCGTCCTTGCCTTTGCCGTCGGCCATTCGCGTACCTCTGTCACTGCGGCGGCTTACACCGCCATAAAAGCTCGTTAGAAAAGCAAAACCTCATCACGCTATCAGGATGTAGGCCGCTTATCCAGCACTGCGTCAATCAAGCCATACTCTTGAGCTCTATTGGCGCTCATAAAGTTATCACGGTCAGTATCACGGGAAACCGTTTCTAAATCCTGGCCAGTATGGTGCGCCAAAATCTGGTTTAGCTTCTCGCGGATACCTAAAATCTCACGGGTATGGATTTCGATATCGGAAGCCTGACCCTGATAGCCACCCAGCGGCTGATGAATCATAACGCGTGAGTTGGGAAGGCAATAACGTTTGCCTGCCGCACCTGCTGTTAACAGCAGCGCGCCCATACTGGCCGCTTGACCAATACACACAGTCGATACATCGGGTTTAACAAACTGCATGGTGTCGTAGATCGACATACCTGCAGTTACCGAACCGCCCGGTGAATTGATATAAAGGTGAATATCCTTGTCGGGATTTTCCGACTCAAGGAATAACATCTGAGCGACCACCAGGTTAGCCATGTAGTCTTCAACCGGGCCAACCAAGAAAATGACACGCTCTTTCAGCAGACGCGAGTAAATATCATAGGCTCTTTCCCCTTTGGCGCTCTGCTCAACCACCATGGGCACTAAACCGCCGGCGTTTTGAATATCAAATTCACTCATTAAGGTGATTCCTTGCGTCCGATAAGGGAAAGGCGCACCACCGCAAGCGGTGCGCCGCGCTGATGGGTAACTTAGGCGTCCGCTTTCTCGCCTTCTTCAGCACCCTCGTCTTGCTCAGCCTGTTGCTGAGCGGCAGCTAGTGCTTGCTGATAAGACATTTCAACGTCTTTAACGTTCGTTTGCTCAAGCAGCTTGTCTACCGCTTTCTCTTCGAGAATGGCAGATTTTACCTGAGTTTTCAGCTGATCGTTGCTCATGTAGTACTCAACAACCTCGGAAGGATCCTGGTACTGCTCGGCCAGCTCTTCTACTTTCGCTTTGATAGCAGCATCGTCAGCGTCAAGCTCATTAGCTTTGATTACTTCAGCCAGCAGAAGGCCTACCTGAACGCGACCTTTAGCCTGCTCTTCAAAAAGCTCATTGGGCAGCTGGCTAACATCGAAGTCTTCGCCCAGGCCAAACTGCTGTGCCGCTTGACGCTTCATGGCATCGGTTTCTTGCTGAACCAGTGCGCTCGGCACCATGATGTCATTGGCTTTTTTCAGCGCGTCCAGCACTTGCTGCTTAACACGATTATCGACGGCTTGCGTCGCTTCACGAGTCATGTTTTTCTTAATTTCAGCGCGGAATTTTTCCTGGTCGCCATCTTCAACGCCAAAGCGCTCAATGAAGGCAGCATCAATTTCAGGCAGTTTCTGCGTGCTGACTTTATGAACCGTAACGTTAAAGCTTGCTTCTTTACCAGCCAAGTGCTCGGCCTGGTAGTCGTCCGGGAAGGTCACCTTGATAGTTTTCTCTTCACCGGCTTTAGAACCGATCAACTGCTCTTCAAAGCCCGGGATAAAGCTGTTGGAGCCAATGACCAAGGCGTGGCCTTCAGCACTGCCACCTTCAAACGGCTCATCGCCCAGGAAACCCTGGAAATCGATAGTCACCTGATCGCCATCAGCTGCCGGCGCATCAGTTTCCTGCCAATCGGCATTCTGCTTACGCAGCGTTTCGATCATTTCATCAACGTCAGCATCGCTTACGCTAACTACCGGACGCTCAACATCGGTACCTTCAATAGATGCCAGCTCAACCTGCGGGTAGATTTCCATGATCGCTACGAACTCGAGATCTTTGCCAGCCTGATTCACCTGCGGCTCAATCTGCGGGTAGCCAGCCGGGTTAAGACCTTCTTCGGTGATGGCACGTACATAGCGCTCGCGCATCACTTCACCCACCACTTCACTGCGGACGCTGTCGCTGTAGCGCTGACGAACAACGGACATCGGCACGTGGCCCTGACGGAAACCGTTCAGGCGCACGTTTTTCGCGGTGTCTATCAGGCGAGCACTGACAGCCTCGTCGATTTCGGCAGCCGGTACTTGAATAGTAATACGGCGTTCGATCTGGGAGGTCGTCTCGACGGAAACTTGCATGAATTGTCCTCTAGCGGCTGGGCGTTATGTTAGCTGTGTTTAAATAAATTCTAAGGGGCAATTTTAAGAACCCTGACGCAAGGTGGCAAGCGCCATGCTCGCAAGATGGGGGCACAGCGATTAATTACAAGGGAATAAGTGACTAATTTATTACTTTTAGACCTTGGCCAATGAATTAATTGCTCAATAAGATACGCCACCTGCCTCCTAGCACCTCGTTATCAGCCATCGTAACGATACTGATAACCCTTCATCAAGATTTACCCTTCTTAGAGTATTACCTTTCATCAAAACGACTGCACAATGTGAAGCATTATATGCGGGCTTTAGGCTTCCACCACAAGCTTACCGCATGGACCAATAAACCACAGGTAGCGGCATGGGAGATAAACACCTGCCAGCTAATCCAGGCCGTATACAGGGCGTGCCAGACACCCATGATCGCAGCACCAACTATCATCATTAGCGCAAGTCTTAGACACAGCCTGGGCAGCTTCCTTCGACCCTCACTGGTTAACATACGCCACTGCGCTATTGCGGCACTGGCGACCAATACTACCGCCATTATAATCAGCGTTTGGCGCGTACCATATCCACCCGCCATGAAGCGTGGCAAAGACGCCAGCATCACAACACATAGCCCCAGCGCAACGCTGACACGCTCAGCTGAATAAGGCATTGTCTGCATGGTTAGACTACCTTTAGCTGCTGCTCTTCGATCCATTCTTCAACCCATGGCACAGCGGCGTCATCCGCCATAAACGTTTCCATGGCGTCCACTTCCAAGCGCTCACCCAAGCGTCGCGCGCCGTGATCCTCAAGCAGGCTATCAAGTTTTTTACCAGCACCGCAGAAGGTATCGCCATAGGAGCTATCGCCCAAGGCAATCAAACCATAACGAAGCTCCGTAAGTGCAGGGCTTTTATCGCTTAGGCTGCGCACAAAGGGAACGAAGTTACCGGGATAGTCACCACTACCGGTGGTCGAAATTACAAACAGTGAAATATCCTCGCCATCTGTCAGATCATCAAGCGTCGGCTGCTCGACAATATCCACACCAAATCCGGCCTGCTCAAAGAGTGGCTTTACCTGCTCAGCCACATCCAGCGCGCCACCATACATCGTACCCACCAATATTTTCAGTTGAGGCATTGTTTATCCTCCTTTTAATGTTCACGGCAGCAACTTGCTGGCTAGCAAATAGCCATTTGAATTTATACGAATATTAACATAACTCACTTATACGACCCATTTTGCCGACATGGGATTAACTGCTGACAGCACGGCTGATTCCGCTGGATATCAAAAAAGTCCGCTGACTTGCGGCTTTCAAGGCTTCCGCATAACCGCGCTTAATCGCCATCTCTTACGCTTTTACTGCCTTATAAAAAAACGGAGTGCTTGAAAGCACTCCGTTTGTATAGCAGAAGATAGCCGTATACCGATACCACCCCTATCAAGCCCTACTTATTTTGCACGTAATGCTCGACTTGCTGCTTTAGCTTTTGGCCTGGACGAAACGTTACAACCCGACGTGCAGAGATAGGTATTTCTTCACCGGTTTTAGGGTTGCGGCCTGGCCGTTCACGCTTATCACGCAGGTCAAAGTTGCCAAACCCTGACAGCTTGACCTGTTCATTTTCTCGTAAGCAGGCTCGAATCTCTTCAAAAAAAGCTTCGACCATGGCTTTTGCTTCTCGCTTAGATAGTGCCAGCTCAGTATGTAAATGCTCTGCCAACTCTGCTTTGGTCAACGCACCCATAGGGACCTCCTTATAGCAAACGCATTGCCAAGAACGTGATAAGCGTCGTGCATATTATTGTCAGCCGCGTAGCTCAGCCTCCAATTGGACACGCACTTGTGTCACGATGGAATCTACCAACTGATTGATTTCTTCATCGTTTAGCGTGCGTGAAGGATGCTGCCAGGTCAAGCCTAAAGCAATACTCTTATGGTCGTCCGCCACGCCTTTACCAGCATAGACATCAAATAGCTTAATGTCTTTTAAGTAATCACCGGCTTTTTCTTTGGCGCAATCCAGCAAGGCCTGCACGGGCACTGCGCTTTTAACGATGAAAGCTAAATCGCGACGCACTTCAGGATAACGCGATAAGGCTTCAAAGGCGGGAATCTGGCCTTGGCTTAGGGTATCCAGCCGGACCTCAAACAGTACAGCGTCCACTTTCAGACCAAGTTTTGCACGCACCTGCGGGTGTAGCGTGCCAATCCAGCCAGCGTGCTCGCCATTACACAGTATCTCGGCACTTTGCCCGGGATGCAGCGCCGAATGCTCAGCTGGCTCAAAACGCCATGCATCGGGGTTGCCCCCCAGGGCTAAAAGACTTTCCAGATCCCCTTTTAGATCGTAGAAGTCGATACGCTCTTTCGAGCCAGTCCAGCCTTCGGTTTCCCGAGTGCCACAGACTAACGCACCCATCATGGGCACCTGAGAAAGCTGGTCTAATTCGCCATTAAATACCAGGCCCGTCTCAAATAGCCGTACGCGGTTTTGCTGACGATTCAAATTATGTTCCATGGCCCGCACAAGACCTGGGAACAAGCTTGCCCGCATCACCGACAGGTCGGCGGAGATAGGATTGGCAAGCACTGGAGAGACAGCATCAGGCAACAGAGCGGCCTGCAGCTCAGGAGCAACAAAGCTGTAGGTAATAGCTTCCTGGAAACCACGCGCCACCATCTGATGACGCAGCTGCGCCTGGGTCAGTGTCGCTTCATCAGCAGAACGCAGCGCTAATCGCGCAGCAGGCCGGCGAACGGGCAGATTGTTGTAGCCATGAATCCGCGCGATCTCTTCGATTAGATCTTCTTCAATCGCCACATCGAACCGCCAGCTGGGTGCAACAGCGGACCAACCTTCTGCCTGAAGACTTACCTCAAGCCCCAACCGTGTCAGAATATCAGTGACGTCATCAGTGGCTAGCTTCTTGGAAAGCGCACTTTCCAGACGCGCCTCACGCAGCAAAATAGTGCGTGAAGCAGGGACATCCGCCTCACTGACGCATTCAGTGACAGGTCCTGGTTGACCGCCGCAGATTTCGATCAACAAGCGGGTTGCCCGCTCAACGGCTGCTTTAGCAAGCTCAGGATCCACGCCACGCTCAAAGCGGTGTGACGCATCCGTATGCAGGCCGTAGGAGCGCGCCTGACCGGCAATAGCCAGCGGGGTAAAAAAGGCCGACTCCAAGAAAATCGTCTGGGTGGTTTCGTTGACCCCTGAATTTTCTCCGCCCATGACACCCGCCATGGCAAGCGGCCCCGTATCGTCCGCAATCATCAGCGTTTCAGGGCGCAGGGCAACGTCTTGGCCATCCAACAGCGTTAACCGATCACCCTCTTTCGCCATGCGTACAATGATGCGGCCGTTCAGGTTATCGCGATCAAATGCATGCATCGGCTGCCCGAGCTCAAGCATGACGTAGTTGGTAACATCAACCACAGGGTCGATGGAGCGAATACCGCTACGACGCAGGCGCTCTACCATCCAGAGCGGTGTTTCTACTTTTACATTGATACCCCTGATAACACGGCCAATATAGCGAGGGCACTGCTCAGGCGCTTCAACGCTAATAGCAAATGTGTCGTCAATTACCGGGGCAACGGGCTCAATAACCGGCGGCGTTACGGCAAGACGGTTAAGCACACCCACTTCACGGGCCAGGCCCTTAACGCTTAAACAGTCACCACGGTTCGGCGTTAGATCCACCTCAATGGTCATATCATTGAGGTGCATATACTCACGGAAATCGACGCCAACAGGTGCAGAATCCGCCAGTACCAAAATACCCGGCGAGGTATCTTCCTCAAGCCCAAGCTCTGATGCTGAACAAATCATGCCGCGTGATTCAACGCCACGCAGTTTCGCCTTTTTAATTTTAAAATCGCCGGGCAAGACACCGCCCACCTGAGCAAACGGTATTTTCTGACCGATATCGACATTGGCCGCACCGCAGACCACTTGCACTGGCTCGCCGGTACCATCGTTTACGGTACAAACGTTTAACTTATCGGCATCTGGGTGCTTTTCTTTGGTAAGCACTTCAGCCACGACAACGCCACTAAACGCAGCGGCTACCGCCTCAACGGCATCGACCTCTAAGCCGGCCATGGTGATCTGATCTGCAATCGCCTGCGTGTCCAGCTGCGGCGATACCCATTCGCGCAGCCACTGTTCTGAAAATTTCATGATCGTTCCTGTGTTCGGCAGCGGTCTTAAGCGAATTGGCGCAAGAAGCGCAGGTCATTTTCAAAGAACAAACGCAGGTCGTTCACACCGTAACGCAGCATCGCCAAGCGCTCAGCCCCCATACCAAAGGCAAAGCCGGTATAGCGTTCAGTATCGATACCTGAGTGACGGAATACCTCTGGATGCACCATGCCGCAGCCCATCACTTCAAGCCAACCGCTGTGCGAACAGACACGGCATCCTGAGCCACTGCACATGACGCATTGAATATCGACTTCGGCAGAAGGCTCAGTAAACGGGAAGTATGAAGGCCGGAAGCGTACGGAAAGATCATCACGCTCAAAAAACGCCTGCAGGAAATCTTCGATTGTACCTTTCAGGTCGGCAAAGCTGACCCCTTCATCCACCAGCAATCCTTCAACCTGATGAAACATCGGCGTATGGGTGAGATCCGAATCGCTACGGTACACGCGGCCAGGACATACAATACGAATCGGTGGCTCACTCTCTTTCATGGTACGTACCTGTACCGGCGACGTATGTGTTCTCAGCAGACGCGTTGCATCGAAATAAAACGTATCGGCCATGCCGCGCGCAGGGTGGTGCGCTGGAATATTGAGCGCCTCGAAATTGTGATAATCATCTTCAATTTCAGGCCCTACCGCGACGTCATAGCCAATGCGTGTAAATAGGCTTTCAATACGCTCAAGCGTGCGTGTCACAGGATGCAGACCGCCACTCGCCTGATTACGGCCGGGTAACGTAACGTCGATCCGCTCAGCTGCCAAACGCGCGTTTAGTGCAGCGCTTTCAAGCTGCTGACGCTTGGCATCAATTTCACTTGCCAAGGTTTGCTTGGCCTGGTTGATGCGCTCACCGGCAGCCGGACGCTCTTCAGCCGATAGTTTACCCAAGCCTTTCAGCAAAGCAGTTACTTCGCCTTTTTTGCCCAGGTAGCGAACTCGCAATTCCTCTAGCGTAGCGACATCTTGCGAGGCCTGGATGGCATCACGAGCCTCAGATACCAGAGTAGGAAGGTGGTCCATCCGTTTCACTCCGAATTAAGCGGTTCCCTCGTAATGAGGGTGTAGCACGTTGAAGGTGACAAAAAAACAGGGGAAGAGCGGCTGCTCTTCCCCTGCGGGTCACACTGAAATGACCTTCGTCAATTCACGCTGGCAGTCGCGCAGCGTATGACGTTATTGGGCAGCCTTGGCTTTTTCCACGATAGCAGCAAAAGCAGCTTTTTCGTGTACAGCCAGATCAGCCAATACTTTACGGTCAATTTCGATACCGGCTTTCTTCAAACCGCCAACAAAGCGGCTGTAAGACATACCGTTGATGCGCGCAGCAGCGTTAATACGCTGAATCCACAGCGCACGGAACTGACGCTTACGGTTACGGCGGTCACGATAAGCATACTGGCCCGCTTTAATTACGGCCTGCTTAGCTACACGGAAAACACGCGAACGGGCACCGTAGTAACCTTTAGCCTGCTTCAATACTTTTTTATGGCGACGACGGGCCACTACACCACGCTTAACACGGGTCATAACACACTCCTGACTTTATAGCTGAGGCTTAAAGCACTCAGACAAGAAAATTCGACTTATAGGTTCGGCAGCATGCGTTGGATCAACGCTTTGTCAGAAGCATGAATCTGCTTCATACCACGCAGCTGACGCTTACGCTTAGTCGATTTCTTGGTCAAGATGTGGCTACGGAAAGACTGCTTGTGCTTGAAGCCATTAGCGGTCTTTTTGAAGCGCTTTGCAGCGCCGCTGTTGCTTTTGATTTTCGGCATGAGAAAACTCCGCTCGATATTTTTTAGAAAACCCAGGGCCGACCATCGCCTACGCGATGGCCCGTTGGCTTCGCCGTTGGATCACTTCTTTTTCGGGGCAAGAATCATGATCATCTGGCGGCCTTCCATTTTCGGGAAAGACTCAACCGCTCCGATCTCTTCCAGGTCTGCCGCGATCCGTTCCATCAGCTTGCGGCCGATGTCCTGGTGCGCCATTTCACGACCACGGAAGCGCAATGTGACCTTACCCTTGTCACCACCTTCCAAAAAGCGAATCAGGTTTTTCAATTTCACCTGATAATCGCCTTCATCGGTGCCAGGACGGAATTTAACTTCCTTGACCTGGATTTGCTTTTGCTTTTTCTTTTGAGCCGCTTTTTGCTTCTTCGTCTCAAAAACGAATTTACCGTAATCCATAATCTTACAGACGATGGGATCGGCATTCGAAATTTGCACAAGGTCTAAACCGGCAGCCTCCGCACGCTCAATAGCTTCGGTGGTGGGCACAACACCCAACTGCTCACCTTCAGCATCGATTAGACGCACTTCTTCTTCGGTAATTCGCTCGTTCATTGGTGGGCGTTTGTCTGCTGGACGCCCGCGCTGGTTGCTTCGCTTGATCGTTCCGTCTCCTTAGGCAATTGACGATGTCGCCAGGGCTGCTCGCTCTGCATTAAGACGCTCAATGAGTGCATCGATTGTCATAGTGCCGAGGTTTTCGCCGCTGCGAGTTCGCACGGCCACTGAGTCAGCTTCGACTTCCTTATCTCCCACCACAAGAAGATAGGGAATTTTCTGTAACGTATGCTCACGGATTTTAAAGCCGATCTTCTCGTTCCTCAAGTCCGCTTTGACCCGTAAGCCACTTTTTTGCAGGCGCTGCTCTAATTCAAGCGCATAATCACGCTGAGCATCGGTGATTATCATCACCACCGCCTGCTGAGGTGCTAACCATAATGGCATAGCGCCAGCATAATGTTCAATCAAGATACCAATGAAACGCTCCATAGAGCCTACAATAGCACGATGCAGCATAACTGGCGGCTTGCGTTCGCCCTCTTCGGTCACATATTGAGCGCCCAGGCGCTCAGGCATCATGAAATCGACCTGCATGGTACCAACCTGCCACTCGCGCCCCAAGCAATCTTTCATGTGGTATTCAATCTTGGGACCATAGAACGCGCCTTCGCCAGGAAGTTCCTGCCATTCTACGCCACAGGCTGTTAACGCACCACGCAGGGCATCTTCAGCCTGATCCCAAACATCGTCACTGCCAATACGCTTTTCTGGACGCAAGGCGATTTTAATGGCGATGTCTTCAAAGCCAAAATCGGTATACACCTTCAGCGCCTGGCGATGGAAGTTAGTAACTTCAGGCTCGACCTGGGCTTCAGTACAGAAAATATGTCCGTCGTCCTGAGTGAAGGCACGGACACGCATGATACCGTGCAAGGCACCGGAAGGCTCGTTACGGTGGCATCCGCCGAACTCGCCAAAACGTACGGGCAGTTCACGATAGCTGCGCAGCCCCGAATTGAATACCTGCACGTGGCCAGGGCAGTTCATTGGCTTAAGAGCATACTCACGCTTTTCAGATTCGGTAAAGAACATACCGTCAGCGTAATTATCCCAGTGCCCGGACTTTTTCCAAAGCGATACATCCATTACTTGGGGGCAACGGATTTCCTGATAGCCGCCCTCTTTATAAACGCCCCGCATGTACTGCTCGACTTGCTGCCATAGCGCCCAGCCATTCGGGTGCCAGAATACCATGCCCGGCGCCTCTTCCTGCATATGGAAGAGATCAAGACGACGGGCAAGCTTGCGGTGATCCCGTTTTTCCGCCTCTTCAAGGCGTTTCAAATACGCTTTTAGCTGCTTTTTATCGCCCCAGGCAGTGCCGTAAATACGAGTTAGCATGGGGTTAGAAGCATCTGCCCGCCAGTAAGCACCGGCAAGCTTGGTCAATTTAAACGCTTTTAGATGGCGAGTATTAGGCACATGAGGGCCACGGCACATGTCCGTGTATTCTTCATGGTGATAAAGCCGGATGTCTGCACCATCAGGAATATCCCGAATAATTTCCTGCTTATAGGTTTCATCCCGCTGCGAAAACGTTGACATCGCTGTATCGCGGTCGACATATTCACGCACGACATCGTATTCGCGCTCAATCAGGTCCTGCATGCGTTTTTCGATAGCGTCTAAATCTTCTGGCGTGATTGAACGGCCAAAATCGATATCGTAATAAAAGCCGTTATCGATCACCGGCCCAATCGCCATTTTGGCATCAGGATAAAGCTGCTTCACCGCATGCCCAATCAAATGCGCGCAGGAGTGGCGAATAATCTCCACGCCTTCAGGATCACGCGCAGTAATAATGGCAACCTGCGCATCGTGATCAATTAGGTCGGCGGCATCTACCAAAACGCCATCAATCCGCCCTGCTATGCACGCCTTGGCCAAACCAGGGCCAATGGACTCTGCAAGCTGCATGATGGAAAGCGGCGCTTCAAATGTTCTTTCGCTACCGTCAGGTAGTGTCACAATAGGCATTCAGATATTTCCTTGAGCGCAGTGGTGATCCATACCAAGGATCACATTTCGCTATCAATGATCGTAGGCGTAAAAAGTAATACAAACAATATACGCGCGTAGCCTAACAGACTTAAGCGCGGCGGAAAATAAAAACGGGAGGCTTACGCCTCCCGTCGTTACTTACTTGATTACTTACTATCTTTATTACCTACTACGCGACTGCTTTTGGCGTTATAGCATTAACGCCTTAGCGAGTTGCGTATTATTTCCACTCATCAAGTTCAACGCGACGGTTTTGCGCGCGACCTTGATCGGTTTCGTTAGAAGCAACCGGACGCTCTTCACCGAAGCCAACTGCACGCATGCGATTTGCGCTTACGCCACGTTGAGCAAGGTAGGTAGTAACGGATTCAGCACGACGCTGAGACAAGTTTTTGTTGTACTCAGCAGAACCACGTGAATCAGTGTGACCTTCGATGCTAACGCGTACGTCAGGGTTGTTAACCAGACGCTCTGCAACACCGTTTAGGATGTTACGGGCATTAGAAGTCAGCTCAGCTGAATCGAACTCGAAGTTAACGTCATTCAGCACAACGCTGTCTGGGCAACCCAGTGCGTTCACTTCGGTGCCAGCTGGCGTATTGGGGCACTGGTCACGATAATCCGGCACGCCGTCGTTATCGGAGTCAAGCGGGCAGCCAACAGCATCTACCTCAACGCCAGCAGGAGTACCTGGGCACTGATCGCGGTAGTCAGGCACACCGTCGTTGTCTGAATCCAACGGGCAGCCTTGAGCGTCAACTGCAACGCCAGCAGGCACTTCACCGTAGCTCGGGCACTGAGGCGCTACCGGCTCAGGTGTACGGTCTGCACACAACAGACCACCAATTGCTGCACCGGCTACAGCGCCAGTTGCCGCGCCGCTCTCTTCGTCAGAAGAACCGCTAGTAGCATAACCAATGCTGCCACCGATAACGCTGCCTGCCAGACCACAGACAAACGGGTGCTGGTACCAGCTGCGCTCGCCGCTGTTGCTGCTAGCACTAGCTTGACCAGATGATTGGTTAGCCGAGGTGGCACAGCCTGAAAGGCCCACTACTAAAGCGGAACCGATTAACAAGCCAGTCGTTGATTTTTTCATGCAAGACTCCTTCTTGATCCAATGCTGACATGGCCATATGACCAAATCTATCCAATGCTTCTTATTTGCGAGAGCATCCATTTTTCGCCTGTTCAATAGTACCACGCGGGCGTTCCCCTGCTTGGCATTGAACGGTGCGCCTATCATTAACGTTTCAACGCTAGAAGGCAACAATGCCGAGATATCAACTTCTTGCCAATATCGACATCTCAAGCATAGCAAAGCTGCCACAATCGGCACCAAAAAAACACATTACGCTATTAATTTAAATAAAAGCGCCTTATTAATTCTAATCTAGTGTAACGCAGAAGGCCCTTGTGCACGCCATTTTATAACGGCTTTAGCTGCTGCCAAGACAGCGGGACGCATCTCATCTTCAACCGCTAGGCGTTGCTTATCTTCAGCCATGCGCTCACGTGGTGTTAATTTTGCACGCGCGGAGTGCGTTTTAAGATGCCGGGTACGATTATAAACGTCGGCAAACGCTTGAAAGTCAGGCCGCTCGGTAAGGCTGGGGTCAACAATTTCGAGCAGCACCTTACAGCGCCATGCGCCTTCCGTAATATCAACCTGCTCCTGAATCAACGCACTCGTAACGTAATCCAGGTTTTCCAGGCTGTTTTGCTGGGCTCTAAGGTCTTCATCTATGCGAAAGGCCTCGCGGCGCTTTACCTCTTTACGCAACTTAAGGGCATAGATTGATAAGCCGACAATGACTGCAAGCGCTAACGCGAGCGCTACAAGTGCGCTGATCGAATTCATAATACTCCCAGTTGCGCTTTCAAAAATAGCTTAACAGAAATTGTACATCAATTTAGCACTGAACCGTTAATTTCCCTAATTCAGCGACACGCCCTCACCAAACTTAGTAATAAACCTGCTCTTTCTTACTTTTTTTATGAGGGCACAGGAGGACGCGGAGAATATAAATCAGGTTGAGCAGTGTAGTTTTCCTCCTCACTCAATCGCCAACGCCACCATGCCCATACCATGCTAACCGTCAGTAAAACTGCACCGGCCGTATGCAGCAAAGCTAGCCATAACGGCAGCCACATCAATACGTTGGCCACTCCCAGTAGCGCTTGAAAAACATAAATTGCTACCACTAAGCCTAGCGGACCTGCAACATGACAAGCGCGTCGATGTCGATACCAAAGCATAAGCAACGCAATGCCTAACAGTAGCGCTCCCATACGGTGCATAAAGTGGATGGCAACTCTAGCTTCGGCATGTAATTGCCCGTGTAAGTAATTAGGCCCTACTGTTTGGGTCAAATGAAACCCTTCGCTAATATCCATTGCGGGCCACCATTGACCATTGCAGGTGGGAATATCCTGGCAGGCAATACCCGCGTAATTACTGGTAACCCATCCGCCCAAGGCGAGCTGTACAATTAATAGCCCTGCTGCCATCCCCCACCAAATATTTAGCCGTTGGGCACTAAGCGGCTTTTGCTCGACGACACCTCTTATCCTTAGATGCAGCCAAAGAAATAGCAGCAGCACGCTTAAGCCACCGAGCAGATGCAACGTCACTACTTGCGGCCAAAGTTTTAGCGTGACGGTAAAGGCACCAAAGGCACCTTGCACTAAAATAGTGGCAAGTAGCGCTATGCTGATAAACCAAGGGTATTGGGGCTGTTTCCTGAATGGCCAACCTAGCGCTAAAACGCTAACCACCAAAAGGCCGAGTAGAGTTGCAATATAGCGATGGATCATTTCAACCCATGCTTTCGAGGCATCCAGAGGGACATCAGGATGGTGTAACGCAGCGTGATCACTATCAGGTACCAGCAGGCGACCATAGCAGCCCGGCCAATCAGGGCAACCCAGCCCCGCATCGACTAATCGCGTCCATGCACCCACTAAAATGACCAATACTGTCAGTAACGTTCCTAAAAGTGATAAGTGCAAAAGCCACTTTAAGCGCCTCTCTAACGATGCTTGCATGATGTATCCTTACACTCATTAGCAATGGCAATACCCTTGGTTTTTATCCAGAAAACCGAGCCTAGATCGCCAAACATATCCTTGAAAAATTATATTAGCACTAATCGAAATGATCGACCTGCGGCCTTAAACGTGTTCATTGTCTTGCTACAAACATTTGCCCTCCTTATAGCGGTCCACTTTATGATTTCAGCGTTGTATTTTCCATGAGAACTGATCATGAAAACTGGCGAGCCCGATGCGCCTCTCGCACAGGCTGGGTGAAAATAAAATAAGTATAGATATTATTGGTTATTCGCTACGCTTTCGTGATTAATAGGTAGCTTTTTAACAAAGCGTTAACCTTATTAGCGATCTACAATTCGCTGGCTATCGTCCTATAATTCTTATCAATGATCCTGGCCATTCCTAATACGGCCGCGCGACAATGGGAGTAATATATGCAGAAGCACCGCCTCACCACAGGGATAGTGGCCCTTATGGCGCTCATGACCTTGGCTTCTCTTGCTGGCTGCACCACTTACACTTGGCCGGATGGATCAAAGGAAACGGTGCTGGGTGTCGCTCCTGAAGATGAAAACAAGCGCTTTGAAGAGCAGCAAGCTGATGGCGTTCGTTACCGCACCCCCGGTGAAATCCCCGAACAACAGCTGTAGCACTTAGAAAGCACTACCCCCTAAGCACCTAATCGCTCTACGCTTATTTACGTTTTATAGTGGTGGCCGTTGCCTTTGCAGCGAGTGGATCGTCAGGCCACGGATGCTTTGGATAGCGGCCACGCATCTCTTTACGTACCTCTGGGTACCCATTAAGCCAGAAGCTTAGCAAATCCTGGGTCACTTGAAGTGGCCGGCGCGCGGGCGAGAGTAGATGAACCGTTAAAGCAATGCGCCCTTCAACCACAGTGGGCGTATCACGCCAACCAAAGGCTTCCTGAAGCTTTAACGCCAGCACCGGGGATTGATGCGCCAAACAGGGCGAATAGTCGATAACCGTAGATTTACCGCTAGGCACTATCAAGGCTTGAGGTGCCAGCCGCTCCATTTCATTTTGCTGATCCCATGTCAGGGTATTCAGCAGATAGTGATG
This sequence comes from Vreelandella zhanjiangensis DSM 21076, assembly GCF_000377665.1. GTDB lineage: Bacteria > Pseudomonadota > Gammaproteobacteria > Pseudomonadales > Halomonadaceae > Vreelandella > Vreelandella zhanjiangensis. The sequence continues at coordinate 938,966 of NZ_KB898646.1, forward strand.
AAGCGGTAGTTTTTCAACTTGGGAAAGCCGCGTTATATCGGTTAAGTAGGGGGCAAGCCAATGGCTTAGCGAATCTACTAGCGCCGCGGTAGACCAGTCTGGCCACGGCTTACCCAATGTCTCGCGCAGCAGCGCTATCCGCCCCTGCAGCTGCTCCAACGCTTGGGAATGTAACAACGCTGGCCGCTGGCTTACGGCATTTAGCAAGGCCTCTACTACAGCGTCTTTAGGCAGCGTAGCTAAAGGGTGCCTGGCTATCGTCAAAGCACCATAAGCCTGGACCTTCTCACCGATCAGCCGTCCCTGTTCTTCAGACCATGTGACGCGTGTCTGCCACTTCACTCGCTCAGGATAAAGCTCTATTAATGCCTCAAGTGTTAGTGGTTCAGCCGCGTATATTTTGGCTTCGCTTGAGGCACTCTCCAGACTTGCCACAATAAGATACGGCTGATGCGCCAGCGGGTCGTTTAACGAAACTACCGCCGTTTTTCCTGAGGCGAGCTGAAATCGCCCCGGCGTAATTTGCTGACCTACCCGGTCCGGATAAGCCAATGTCAACAGCCTACCCAATGGGGCCAAGTCGATCCGATTCAATGCAGCATGCGCCTGTTTGGCGAGCCGCCTGGCTTCCTGCGCCCATACAGGGAACTGCTTGGGTTGATCAAAGCGCTGACTAAGTGCTTTTTGAAAAGAGCGATCATTGCTTTCACGGCTTTCAAGCAATGCGGCCAAGCCACACGCCAGGGGCGTGGCCTCTAGCGCTTCAGAGCGCTCCATCATGACGGCAAGGCGTGGCGATAGAGGCCAGCGCCCGCAGCGCCGACCTAACAATGTGAGCTTATGTTGCTCATCCAACAACCCCAGCTGGACAAGCAGCGCCTGACCACTCTGCCACGCCCCTTTAGGCGGAGCTGAAACCCAGCAAAGCTTATCGGGTGAATCCACGCCCCAGCGTGCCAGTTCAAGCACAGTGCTCGACAAATCCGCCTGGAGAATTTCAGGTTCGCCGTGAGCGACCAACGGCTGCTCTTGAGACCATAAACGAAAACAGACACCCGGACACTGGCGCCCCGCCCGCCCACGGCGCTGGTCTGCACTAGCACGATTAACGCGCCGGGTGGTTAAGCGCGTTAATCCTGTACGAGGTTGAAATAAAGGCACACGCTCAAGCCCCGCATCAATAACCACATTTACACCATCCACCGTTATGCTTGACTCCGTAATAGCGGTAGACACAATAACGCGGCGCTGCGAATTCTCTGCTACTAGCGCAGCCCGCTGCTCAGCAATGGTCATTCGGCCATGTAGTGCCCTTACCGCTATGTCCGGCAGAGATTGGCGAAGGGCTTGAATCAGGCGCTCTATCTCGGACACGCCGGGGAGAATGACCAGTAGATCGCGCGTTTGTGGAGCGCCTAGCGCCTCCTTCACAGCTCTAAGCGCCGCCTGCTCGATTTTTTCGTTTGCCTGAGCGGGTCGATAATAGGTAGTGACCGGGTATTGACGCCCTTCACTAACAATTAGCGGCGCATGCTCGCCTATTACCTGCCGTAATGCATTCACATCAAGCGTTGCTGACATTACCAGCAGGCGTAAGTCGTCACGTACACTAGCTTGAACATCCAGCGCGAACGCCAGCCCCACATCCGCTTCTAAGCTGCGCTCATGAAACTCATCAAAAATGATGCCCGCCACGCCCTCCAGCAGCGGATCTTCTTGCAGCATTCGCAGCAAAACACCCTGTGTAATGACTTCTAGCCGAGTATTTGAGCCAGTACAGCTCTCCCCGCGCATCCGGTAACCAACCGTTTGGCCTACCGTTTCGCCTAGCGCTTGCGCCATAAAACTTGCCGCTAACCGAGCGGCTACGCGACGCGGTTCAAGCAATAATATTTTTTGACCAGCCGCCCACTCACTGGTCAAAAGCATCAGAGGAACACGCGTAGTCTTTCCCGCGCCCGGCTGCGCCATGAGAATTAGTCGGTTATGATTTTCAAGACCCGCTTGTACGGCCTCCAGGTGCTGCTCAATGGGCAATGCATTCATAACATCAATTCGCTGCAGAAGATGCTTGGGAAGAAGCTAGCGGGGAGATACCACATCCTTTCAAAATAACGTGTTCCAGAAACTGGGTAATTGAGGCGAGGTCTTCCTCATTCAGGGCATCGCGCCCTAGCACCCGGGTTATCTGAGCACTATATTCAGTGTAATGCTGGGTCGCCGACCAGATTAAAAAAATCAGCCAGCGTGGGTCTACATCATCCATTTTCCCTTGCAGGGACCACTGCCGAATAATCGCCGCACGAGATGTCACCCAATCACGCAGTTCACCGGCGAGATACTCATCCAGGAAAGGCGCCCCGGCTAATATTTCTGCCGCAAACAATTTTGAGCCATCGGGGTAGCGCTGCCCCAGCACTATTTTAGTGCGAATAAAATCGCTTAGCACTTCACCAGGATCGCTCTCGGGCGTTATGTTCTCAAGCACAGCATTCCAGCGCCGCATCATACGGTTGAGCAATCGGACATAGAGCGCCTGCTTGCTGCCCATATAATACAGAATGTTAGCTTTGGGCAGTTCCGCCTTATCAGCAATGGCTTGCAAGCTTGCTCCACGATAGCCATGCAATGAGAATATCTGTTCGGCAGCATTTAGAATTCGCTGCTCTATTCGCTCACGATTTGCACTTTCGTTTGGTGCGGTTTCGACTGTCATTAATAGGCTTCCTGAAAAACTTTTTAGCAAACACCATGGGTAGTGTATAAGCATCGCTTAATGCACAAAAAGCCTGCATTTTTAATTACTTTGCCCCATATAAGTGCGTCCAATAAATACTTGCAAGACACGCTCTTTTGTCTCAAGCTCAAACCATATTGACCGATCGGTCAGAACAATCACAATGGAGTTTGGTATGGCTATTATTGAGTTTCTTCTCAATGGCGTTCCCAAACAGTGCACCGTATCGCCAGATACCAGTATTTTAACGCTATTGCGTGAGCATTTGGGGGCCACCGGCACCAAAGAAGGCTGTGCCTCAGGTGATTGCGGGGCATGTACCGTTGCCATTAGCGACTTAGCTGATACTCCCCGCACTTACACAAGCGCCAATGCATGCATCACGCCTGCCCACCAGCTACAGGGCAAAGCGCTTGTCACTATTGAAGGACTGGCTGCTGAAGGTCAATTACACCCAGCGCAAGCGGCCATGATCGAATGCCACGGAAGCCAATGCGGCTTTTGCACACCAGGTGTTGTCATGTCCTTGTTTACGCTTTACGAATCGCCCGATAAAGACACTTTATCGTTAACACCAGAGCAGCTTGAGGAAAGCCTGGGTGGAAATTTATGCCGCTGTACAGGGTATCGCCCGATTCGTGATGCAGCGCTTCAAATGCACACTCATTCTTACGAGCGGCCAAGCTGGTATAACGCCTTCCTACCCCAAGCTTCGTCTTCTAATACAAACATTCAAAATTCCAACGAATGCTTTTTCATTCAGCCTACATCGCTTGCAGATTTAACGGCGGCTCGCCTGCGCTTTACAGATGCTCGCCTTGTAGCTGGCGGAACGGACCTATGGTTGGAAAGCACGCAGCGCTTAACACCTCTTGATCAGCTAATCGACGTTACACACGTTAAAGAACTGCTGACCCTTGAAGCGGATGAATTTAATAACCAATCTGGCTGGTGGGTGGGCGCAGGGGTCACCTATACCCAGCTTGAGCCATTATTAAACAGCCACTTTCCGGCCTTTAGCCAATTGCTACAGCGCCTGGGCTCCCAGCAGATTCGTAATCGTGGCACGCTGGGCGGAAATATCGCAAACGCCTCTCCTATCGGAGACACCCCGCCCGTTTTGCTAGCCCTAGGCGCATGGGTTGAGCTGGCCAATACGACAGGCACTCGCTGTCTACCGTTGGAACATTTTTTTAAGGGATACAAACAGACCGCCCTGGCGGCGGATGAAATTCTGTCACGCATATTTATTCCCAAACCTTCCAATACCCATGCATTACGCGTCTGGAAATTGTCTAAGCGGCGAGAGGACGATATTTCAGCCGTGCTAGGTGCTTTCAGCTACCGCCTGGAAAAAGATACCCTGCACGATGTACGTATAGCCTTCGGCGGTATGGATGCCATACCCAAGCGCGCGCTGACAATGGAAAAAGAGTTGGAAAGTCACAAGATTACGGTAGATATCTTTCGTGCAGCACAGGCGGCTATCGTCCAGGACTTTACACCGATGAGCGACGTTCGAGGCAGCGACGTTTATCGCCAACAGGCAGCAGCCAACTTGGTTGAACGGCTTTACTTAACGCTTTCAGCGCCGGATCAGGAGGTGATGCTGCATGCGTACGCTCACTAGACTCGATAAAGACAGCCAACGCGCTCGCCAAGAGCTTAAAGATCAAATCCAAGGCGATGGCCCACTCGCTTGCCATACGGTAAAAAGCAGCGGAGCACGCCAAGCTGGCCAATCCAGTATTCATGAAAGTGCTGAGAAACACGTTACCGGCAAAGCGGCTTATATTGATGATCTAAAAACACCTTCTGATGCACTGCATGTAGCGCTAGGCCTGTCACCGGTAGCACACGGTATATTAACTGCTTTAAAGCTTGAAGCCGTGAAGCAAGCTCCCGGTGTTGTCGATGTCATTACGTTTCATGATGTGCCGGGTGATACTGATATTGGCCCGGTTTTCCCTGGCGACCCTATCTTCGTTGATCAGGAAATTAGCTATGCCGGTCAGTGCCTGTTTGCCGTAGCGGCTACCTCTCTACACGCAGCCCGCCGCGCGGTAAAACTTGCAAGCATTGAAATTGACGAACAGCCTGCAAGCCTTGACCCCGTGACTGCCACTCAGCGTGAAGAATTCGTGCGCCCTTCTCATGTGCAGGAACGTGGCGATTGGCAGCAAGCCTTACGTCAAGCCCCTCATGTTATCGAAAGCGAGCTGTTCGTCGGCGGGCAGGAGCACTTTTATCTAGAGGGGCAGGCGTGTGTAGTGCTGCCGACCGAAGATGAAGGCGTGATTGTTCATACCTCCAATCAGCACCCCAGTGAAACACAGAAACTTGTTGCTGAAGTACTCGGTATTCCGCTTCATGCCGTCACGGTAGAAGTCCGTCGTATGGGCGGCGGATTCGGTGGTAAAGAGACTCAGGCATCCCCCTGGGCCTGTATTGCTGCCATTATTGCTCGCCGTACAGGTAAAGCAATACGTCTTCGCCTGCCGCGCAGTGAAGATATGCGCGTTACCGGCAAACGCCACCCCTTTCATAACCGTTATAAGCTGGCCATTGATCAACAGGGCATTATTCAGGGCGGTGAAATAAGCGTGATAGGTGACTGCGGCTATTCACCTGATCTTTCTGATGCAATTGTTGATCGCGCCATGTTCCATACGGATAACGCTTATTCGTTAGGCGATGCCAGAGTGGTTGGCCATCGCGCTAAAACGCATACCGCGTCCAATACGGCGTTTCGTGGCTTTGGCGGCCCTCAAGGTATGATGATTATTGAGGCGGCCATGGACGATATTGCCCGCCAGGTGGGTGAGGATCCGCTGACCATACGTAAGCGAAACTTTTATCGTGATGGGCGGGACACTACTCACTACGGTCAGCATGTCGATCAACGCCAGCTACTTCATACGCTTGTTGAAACACTGGAAACCGACAGTGATTACTGGGAGCGTCGTAAAGCCATTAAAACGTTTAATGGCGTAAGCCCCATCATTAAGAAAGGTCTTGCGCTTACTCCCGTCAAGTTTGGCATTTCGTTTACCGCACAACATCTTAATCAGGCCGGTGCACTGTTACATATCTATACTGACGGAAGCGTCATGATCAATCATGGCGGTACCGAAATGGGCCAGGGGCTACATACCAAGATCTGTCAGGTTGTTGCTCGCGAATTGGGTCTGAGCCTTGAGCAGGTGCGTATTACGGCAACCCGCACGGATAAAGTCCCCAATACCTCTCCCACTGCCGCTTCTAGCGGCGCCGACCTAAACGGCATGGCTGCTCGGGACGCGGCCAGTAAGTTACGTGAGCGGCTATTCGATTTTGCAGCCTCACACTTTACAGCGGGCCTGGATCGAGAAGGAATGCGCCTTGAAGAAGGCATGCTGGTTTCAGGCAGTAACGAAAGCGAGCAGCGAATTCCCTGGGGCGAGTTGATTCAAACCGCCTATCTCAATCGTATTTCGCTTTCAGAAAAAGGCTTTTATGCCACGCCCCTGATCCACTACAACCGCGCGACCGGACAAGGGCGACCCTTTTATTACTACGCGTTTGGCGCAGCGGTATCCGAGGTCAGTGTTGATATGCTGACCGGGGAATACCAGGTTGATCGGGTTGATATACTTCATGATGTAGGTACGTCGTTAAATCCCGCCATCGATATTGGCCAAGTGGAAGGCGGCTTTATTCAGGGGATGGGCTGGCTTACCAGTGAAGAGCTTAAATGGAACGCTAAAGGGGTACTGGTAAGTGATGGCCCAGCCACTTACAAAATTCCGACCTTTGGCGACTTACCGCCTATCTTTAACGTAGCGCTCATGGAAGGCCATCCGAACTCCATGGCAAGCCTTTATCGCTCTAAAGCGGTGGGCGAGCCTCCGCTTATGCTGGGCATTAGCGTATGGTCGGCATTACGGGATGCCCTTTCAAGCTTGACCAACTACGCTACTTCACCGCGCTTAGATACGCCGGCAACGCCCGAACGGGTTATGCTGGCAGCCAACGCCATCAGGGAGAAAACCCTGTGACAGCCCCCATGGCATGGCATGCCGCGATTGACTGCTTACAGCGCGCAGGCACGCCTCATGTATTGGCAACCCAAGTCACTAGCGCTGGCTCTACTCCGAGGGAACCGGGCGCGCACATGGTTATTACCCTGGATGCTATTTTCGATACGCTAGGAGGCGGCAACTTTGAGTGGCAAACTATTCAGGCTGCTCGTGACTACTTAAAGCAGCAGCGCTATGGATTTCATCTGGAAGCTTTTTCGCTAGGCGGGCGAAGCGGGCAATGCTGCGGAGGATTCGTCAATATATTGCTTGAGGTCTTTCCTGGTGCCGAAGCTAACATCGCGATATTTGGAGCAGGTCACGTTGGGCAGGAAATTGTAAAGTTAAGTGCGCCATTACCCTGGCGGCTGACCTTACATGACAGCCGCACCGAGATATTGAGCGAGTTACATCAACAGCCGCGCTTAACCTGCCATGCCCTGCGGGATGTCAGTCGCAATGTAGCTCAACTGCCACCTCACACTCACGTGCTAATACTTACCCATAGTCATGATGAAGATTATGCTCTGATTGCTGAGCTTATCCAACGTGACGATTTAGCCTCCATTGGACTCATTGGCTCTGATAGCAAATGGGCAAGCTTTTCAGGGCGGCTGATACGTGCAGGCTATACTGCGGAGAAAATTCAACGGGTTCGTTGCCCCATCGGCCGCCACCTTGGCCATAAGCCAAGTAATAAAACCCCTTATGCAATCGCCTTAAGCGTTGTGTCTGAGCTTCTTTGTTTAACTGATACCCCTTCTGCTCAAGAAACACGGGGCCTATCCAGCCAGGCACTGCGCACCCTTTTCACTACTCCCTCTACTACCATGAGTTAATATGACCTCCTCTACCAATACGCTTATTCGTGCCGAACTGGTAAGCTTTGCCCGCAACCCCGGTGAGGGTGACAAGCCAAGCCCAGGCAGTTTGGAGCACTACGGCGATGGCCTACTCTGGTTAAAAGGCCAGCATATTCATGCCGTAGGTCATTTTAGTGAACTAGCGCCCTCACTTCCCGACGGCAGTGAAGTGCTGGATTATCGCGGCAAGCTGATCATGCCAGGCTTTATCGATACTCACGTGCATTATGTGCAGCTAGACGTTATGGCATCGTATGGTCGGCAACTACTTGATTGGTTAAACGACTATACCTTTCCCGAAGAGTGCCGCTTTGCCAATCATGCTCATGCCGAAGCACTCTCCGACGCTTTTTTAGACGAAATGCTGCGGGCAGGCACCACCACGGCACAGGTATTTGGCTCAAGCCACCCTGGATCGATGGATGCTTTCTTTACCGCCTGCAATAAGCGTCAGCTGCGCATGCTGGCCGGTAAAGTATTGATGGACCGTAACGCGCCTGAAGGTTTGTTGGACGGTGCGTCGGGTATTGCCGATACCGAGCGACTGATTGAGGATTGGCATAACTCTCAGCGCCTTGGCTATAGCGTAACGCCTCGTTTTGCGCCGACCTCCACGAAAATCCAAATGGATGCAGCTGGCGCACTGCTTCGTAATGACCCGACTCTTTGGCTACAAACCCACTTAGCGGAAAATAGCGGTGAACTTGACTGGGTTGCCGAACTTTTCCCTGATAACCAGGATTATCTATCTGTTTACGAAAAAGCTGGGTTAGTAGGACCACGCAGTACGTTCGCCCATGGAATACATTTGGATAATGGCATGCGCACGCGTTTAGCAGAACGTGGCGCAAATATTGCTTTCTGCCCAAGCTCCAATCTGTTTTTAGGCAGCGGACTGTTTGACCGTTATGCCGCACAAGAAACCGGCATGGCGTTTAGCTACGCCAGCGATATCGGCGCGGGGACTGATCTTTCAGGGTTTGATACGCTTAAAAGTGCTTACCAGGTTGGCCAGCTAAGCGGCCAACCTCTCACTGCTTGGCAGGGCTTTTATGGCCTTACCCATGGCAATGCTAAAACACTCGCATTGGACAGTCACATTGGTCAGTTAGCGCCGACTTTTGAGGCTGACTTCGTGGTCATTGACCCTAATGCCACACCGCTTCTCACACGAAGAATTCAGCGCTGCTCTACTTTGGGTGAACGTTTATTTGCCCTGATGATATTGGCGGACGACCGAGCCATTTATGAAACCTGGGTTGCCGGCAAATGCCAACATCAACGCGATCAAAATTGATTAGTTGTGAAGAGTGAGGAGTGAGGAGTGAGGAGTGAGGAGTGAGGAGTGAGGCAGGTTACGATCTACGCACTCACTCTTTATTGCTAATCATACTTAATAAATAATCCCCAGCTTTATAAGAGGCTGGGGATTTTTAAATAAGTATGACTTTCTTCCACGCAAACAAAAAACCCAGCCGGTGGCTGGGTTTTCTGCGGGATAAGTGCCTGACGATGACCTACTCTCGCATGGGGAGACCCCACACTACCATCGGCGCTAAGCGGTTTCACTACTGAGTTCGGCAAGGGATCAGGTGGTTCACGCTCGCTATGGTCGTCAGGCGTAACTGTCAATGTCTATCATGCTGACGTGTTCTGTGAGCGTCTCTCGTGCCAAGCGTCTTCTCGCTCAGCGCGCGTATCCGGTACTCATCGTTATCACTGCGACCAGACCCCTTGGGTGTTATAGGGTCAAGCCTCACGGGCCATTAGTACACGTTAGCTCAACACCTTGCAGTGCGTCCACACCGTGCCTATCAACCAGCTGGTCTCGCTGGGCCCTTCAGGAGGCTCTAGGCCTCAGGGATGTCTCATCTTGAAGGGGGCTTCCCGCTTAGATGCTTTCAGCGGTTATCCCGTCCGACCATAGCTACCCGGCAATGCCACTGGCGTGACAACC
>NZ_KB898647.1:0-1986 GCF_000377665.1 Vreelandella zhanjiangensis DSM 21076
GAAGCACCGACATTGGTGCTGGACAACGACACTGGTGCGGATGACAGCGACGGTATTACCAGCGATGGCACGGTTAATGTGGGTAACCTCGAGCCTGGCGCCACGTGGGAGTACTCCCTCGATGGTGGCGATACCTGGATCGAGGGCGTCGGTGACAGTTTTGAGCTTCCCGATGGCGACTATGTGGATGGCGATGTGATCGCTCGCCAGACGGATGCCGCCGGTAATACCAGCGACCTTGGCTCGCTGGGTGCCGTTATTATTGATAGCGACTTGGACGGCGGCGATGGTTTGCTAGATCCATCTCAGGCATTGTTAGGCGCCCTGCTGCCTGGTCTTGAGGATCTACTCGGCTTGGACGATGGTGTATTAAGCGATTTGGTCATAGATACCGACGCCTTGACTTCGAGTCTTAATGACGCCCTCGGGCCACTGCTAGGCTTCGAATTTGACCCTGACGACCCTAATGGCCTTGATGAATTTGATAATTTGTTTGCTGAGGCAACAGATAGTTTAGGTAATGTCCTTGGCCCGTTGATCGGAGAAGCTCTAACCCAGGATGTTTTAGATGCATTAGACCTGCAGGTTGATTTTATAACGGATAGCGTAATTAACCTGTTGCAGGACGGTTTACTGGGCGGTCTGCTGGTTGGCCTGGGGTTAGGGGCAACTCTTGATAATTTGTTAGGAGAGGGTGGTCAGCTTGATAGCATCCTTGAGACGCTGCTGGGCGATGGCAGTCTGATTGGTGGAACGCTAGCTGAACAGGGCTTAATAGGCGGCTTGCTAGCTGAAAATGGCACTATTGGTAACCTGCTTGTTGAAAATGGGCTCGTCGGGTTATTGCTTGCTGATGATGGATTGGTAGGTGGGCTCCTGGCCGATGGAAGCGATCTTAATAATCTTTTGACCGCATTGTTAAATGATCAAGGGATCTTAGATGGCCTGCTTTCTGGCCTCTTTGGCAGTGAAGGCGGTGTGCTAGGCGGCCTGTTAAAAAATGGGGCAATGGACGGCTTGTTGGATGAGGCTGGATTGCTTACCGCCCTTATCGGCTCTCAAGGCGTGCTGGGTGGAGTTATTGAAACATTAGAAACCTCCCTAACCGCCTTGACTGGTAGCCTCGGCCTAGATCTGGATCAGCTGCTTGGCGAGGAACTGTTACCAGAACTTCTAAATGAAGGAGGGGCCGTTGATCAGCTTCTTGGCTCGCTAGTAGGGACTGAAGGGATTTTAACGCAGCTTCTGGGTATTGATGGGGCTGGAGGACAGCTTGCAGATAAGTTGCTTGGAGCCGAAGGCCCTCTTGGGTCGCTGCTGGAAAGCCTTGTTGGCGAAGGTGGCCTGCTAACAAACCTGATTGGTGATCTGTCACTCAATGACAGTCAGATCAATGATCTACTGGAAGGGTTGCTGGGCGAAGAAGGATTACTGGCTAGTCTCCTAGGAACGAACGGCCCCTTGGGCGGCTTGTTTGAAGATACCGATTTGTTAAATGGCTTATTGGGTGAGGAGGGGCTGCTTGCAGAATTGGTAAATAGCTTATTAGGTAACGGTGGCTTGCTTAATGGTCTGCTAGGCGAAGAAGGGCTCTTGGGCGAGGAAGGTTTTGTCAATAATCTGCTTGATACCATACTGGGACCCAATGGATTACTGGCAGGCTTATCCCTTACGGCCATAGTGGACCTTGAGCTGCAAACGGAACTTCTCGCCAATCTGCTTGGCCCAGACGGCCTATTGGCTGGCCTATTAGGAGCCAACAGCCCGCTAGGCAATCTGTTAGGTGAGGAGGGCGTACTCGAGGCGCTATTGGGGGATGACGGCATCGTCGGTAATTTGCTGGAAACCCTGTTAGATGAAGAAGGCGTTCTTAGCGGCTTGCTGGAAGGTAACCCCGAGGGCAGTGAGCTGCTGAGCAGTCTGCTACAACCTCTGCTGGGCGAACAGGGACTGCTGGCCGGCCTGCTGGGTAACGAGGCGCTGGAA
>NZ_KB898647.1:3558-629419 GCF_000377665.1 Vreelandella zhanjiangensis DSM 21076
TTGCTGGGTGAAAACGGGCTGGTGGCCGGGCTGCTCGGCGGCCAAGGCTTGGAAGATACCCAGTTACTCGATGGACTGCTGGGTAATGACGGTGTTGTCGCTAACCTGCTCGATACGGTAGTGGGCGAGAATGGCCTGCTGGGCAATCTGACTGAAGGCGACCTGCTGGGTGGTCCTGACGGTTTGCTGGGTGAGCAAGGATTAGTCGGCAGCCTGTTAGATACGGTGGCGGGTCCGAATGGTCTGCTGGGCGGTCTGCTCAGTGATACCCCGATGGACGGCGAACAGGTCACTGGCCTGCTGGAGGGCTTGCTGGGTGAAAACGGGCTTGTGACGGGGCTGCTTGGCGGCCAAGGCCTGGAAGATAGCCAGTTACTCGATGGACTGTTGGGTAATGAAGGTGTTGTCGCTAACCTACTGGAAACCGTTACGGGACCGGGTGGTCTGCTAGGCAGTCTGACCGGCGGTGACCTGCTGGGCGAACAAGGGCTGATCGGGAATCTGCTAAATACTGTGATTGGGCCAAATGGTCTACTAATTGGTCTTTCTATCAGCGTTGAAGCTAGTGCGGAGTTGAGTAATAACCTGCTGAATGGCTTGTTAGGCCAAAATGGCTTGGTAGCTGGTCTGCTGGGCAGCCAAGAACTCTCCGATAGTCAGTTAATTGACGGCCTACTGGGCGAAAGTGGTCTGGTAACTGAAGCGCTCAATACCCTGCTGGGAAGCGATGGCTTGTTGGGTGGCTTAGTGGATGGAGCGGAAGAAAACTGGCTTGGCAATGACGGCTTGCTTGCTGGTGTGCTATCGCCCATCGTTGGGCCCAGCGGACTTTTGGCAAGCATATTGACATCGGTAGAGCTGACGCCCGCGCAAGGTACGGGCTTATTGGAAAATCTGATAGGTCCAGATGGTGTGCTGGAGGCCTTGCTGCAAGAAGGAGGGGCGCTTGAAGGAATGGAGGATCAAGACTTGGTTAATGGCCTATTAGGCGATGATGGGCTAGTCAACGGTATTATCGGTACGCTGCTAGCCGATGGTGGTCTTCTGAACGATGTCCTGAGTGAAGAGGCCGTGGGGGGGCTTCTCGATAATTTGCTGGGAGAAAGTGGTCTTCTCGGTAATCTGCTTACCGATCAAGGGTTACTTGGTCAGGTAGGAGATCTGATAGGTGGGATAGTTGGTGGCATAGGCGACATTATCGGCGATATCGGCAACATTGGCGGTGGTCTCATCGGCGGTATCGGTGGCCTTCTGGGCGGTAGGTCATCTGCTCTCAAAGCAGTAGACGACGATCCTGTATCTGTATCTTTCTTTAGTGTTGATGGTGATGGAAATATCGGTGCCACTGAAATTAGCCTGGAAAACGCGGCAGTTGAACCTGAGGTCACTGAATCGGTGTCGAATACTGTTGATATCGGCGATCTCCTGCAGGAGCAGAACGAGGCCCTTATTAGCGATGCTGACTTTGAGGCTCTTCGGGAGGAGCTTGCGGCAGGAAGTAATGAAGAGATGGCTACTACAGAAAGCAGCGATAGAGATGTCTCTGTTGATTCCATTGAGGAGGTCGCTGGCTACGTCTACGATGGTGGAGAGGTCAGTCAGCTTATTCGGGAGTTGGAACAGCAAAACCAAGCTATTTAAGTAAGCTTTATGTAGCTAGAGAATCTAATAGGGCAACAACGCCGGGCCGAAAGGCCCGGCGTTTTTCTTGGAAGATAGTAATTTATTAGTAGAAAATAGTTTTATAAGTTTTTGGTTTTTTTATATTTTTTAGCTTTTCCAAAAATTTGTGTTTTACAAGAGTATTAGGTTTTACTAGGACGCTGGCTATTCCCATTAGTCATAAAATTATTCAATGCTGATGGTAGGCTCTTATCAGATATAAGATCTTTAGGTTTTCAAAAAGAAAAATAAATGTAACTAAAAAATTGTTGAAAAAATCTTTGATTTGACAATAAAAAAAGAGAAGATGGATGGGAGGATAAGTACGGGGTTGGGCTAGGCATTAAGTTAATATGCTGAATTTTATTTTACCCTGATTAATACTTTAGTTGTATCTAGTGTGCTTAATATAATTTTTTTATTTCCGTGTTAATAAATAAGTAATAAAAATTCATGTTTTGAAATGAATTGGGGAACGCATGAAAAAGAAGAAAATGCTACGTTCATGTATCGCTTCTTTTTTGACAGGGAGTATTGTTTTAGGCGTTCAGTCAACGCGTGTTCTTGCCCATGGAATTGTTGGGCTATCAGATGCTCCGATCACTTCTCAGCATCGCCCTGTAATACAAAGCTCTTCGGTCCCTGGGGATAGTGCTCGCTCCGAAAACCTGCCTATTTCTACTAGCCGTGCTAATCCAATAACGGGGTTGTCAGGCGATAATAAAAGTGTGGAAGGTCAAACTCGCTATCAGCCATCGGTTGTTCAGGCGACTTCTCAGCCTTCATCGTCATCAGATGGTTTAGTTAACATTGTTCGATCGGGGGCTCGCCCGCCAGTCGGTACTGCTGCCAACCTCTCCCCTCAACCAGAAAATGCCAGCCAGAACGGGTATGGCGAAGTTCCGCAAGAGAGCGAAGCGGCGGGCCTGCGGGCGGCGACGAGAACTGCGGTACCCACAAACGTGCCTTTATCCGAACCGCAACAAAACCTAGGCGCTCAGCGATCGGAAAATAGATTAGCGCAGGATACTCAAACAAGCTCTCGCCGGCCATTAGTGCCAGACGCTGATGTTGGGGAGATAAATGCTCCCGTACGGGAGGCCGCAGTCTCAGACATAGCCCCAGAGCCGATAATGCCTGAGTCAGTGACTTCAGAAATGGCTTTGTCAGCGACAAATAGCCAAAATAACAGGCTAGCTGAAGAGGCTCGACCTATCGCAATAGAGTTTCAGCGCAACCCGCCAATGCATAGTGCCTTGGAAGGTGATAATGAGTTGCCTGCTGTGAGTTCGACGGCTTCTGTCATTGCTGCTTCTTCAACGCCATCATCCGCTACCGGTCAAGGGGGAATGAGCATTCTTGAAGCGGTGCAGAGAACGATTGCTTGGCATCCGACTATTGGTGAAGCATTAGGTCGTTTATACCAACAGGGCGAGCAGGTAAGCGTGGCGAGGTCGGGTTACTACCCGCAAGTGAGTGCCGGTGTTACAACCGAGCGTCGCAGCTCTACAGGGCGATCTGAAGATGCGGTGACGGTGTCTGCCTCACAAATGCTGTATGACTTTGGACGTGTTTCTAGTCAGGTGGATGCCGCAAGCTTTGGTGTTAACCGCGATCAAGCCAGGGTCTGGCTCGCAATGGATCAACTGGCAAGAGACGCCGCTCAGGCGGCCATTGAGGTTCAGCGCTACCAGGCACTACTGGATATTGCCCGCGAGCAAATCGCAGGTTTAACGGATATCCAAAAGCTTGCAGCCAGACGTTCAGAGCTTGGGGCAAGTACGCGCTCCGATGAAATTCAGGCTCAGTCGCGCGTAGAGGCAGCGGAAGCGACAGAGCTGCAAATAGAGGCCCAACTACTGACATGGCAAAATACGGTACGAACGCTAGTGGGGGCTAGCGGCCCCGTTACTATTACCCGTGACTTTCCCGAGCCTCTTACCCAGTCATGTGCTCTAGCCTCTGAAGATTTTGATAATGTGCCCGAACTGATGGTGGCAGAAGCCGAGCAGGCGGAGGCTCGCGCTATCATTGCCCAAACTCAGGCCTCTTTTTTCCCAACGGTATCGCTTGACGCTGACCTTAATCAGTTCTTGAACCGGGATGTGGCGGAAGATGATACCGAGGTCATCATGCGGGTGAATTTATCCAGCAACTTATATCAGGGAGGCGCCACGAGCGCACGCCGTCGGGCGGCCGACTATAGTTTGCAAGCCTCTCAGGCGGCTAAAGATGCCGCCTATCTATCGCTTTCACGCAGCTTACGTGAAGCCAAAGAACAAACCGCCAGCTTTGGTCTGCGTCTTGTCACATTAGATGCCCGGGCACGTAGTATCCGTGATACCCAGCAATTATATCGCCAGCAATACTTATCGCTTGGGACACGCTCCCTGCTAGACCTGCTGAATGCCGAGCAAGAGATTCATCAGTCCCGCTTTGACCAGGAAAACACCCGTTACGATTTATACCGTTTACAAATCGACTGTCTCTATAGTTCTGCCGATATTCGTGACGCGTTTGGTTTAGAAGATTCCATGGTACAAGGAGTTAGCGTTTCGCCATGAGTGATGACAAGGATAGCCAGCATAAAAACGAGCTAAATAAACCGGCTTCAAAAGCCTCTGCTTTAGAAGAGGGTAGCACTCATGATGAGATAGCCACCGAGTTTGAGGCTAGCCATCATTACGCGAGCTGGATTGAGGCCATGTTGATGGTGGCCAAACATTATCGGCTGGAGTATTCGGCTGAAAATGTTCGCTTAACGGCCTCATGGCGTCAGGACAAACCGATTGGCGAAGTGCTGAGAAGTATTGCGCGCCAGCTTGGTATGACACTTAAAACCAGCAAGCTTAACGCGAGAGAGTTAACGCCTTGGCGCCTGCCGCTGGTCGTTCAATTTAGTGATGGCCAAATTGCTGTCGTTGAAACGGTCGATAGTGAAGGCAATGTGGGCATTGTATATAGCAGTGACCAGGGAATGAAAAGCTCCTTGAGCCGCGAAGAGCTGGTGCAGCATGTAACCGTCGCGATCATCCTGCGTCCTGCCAAATCTATCCCTGATGCCAGGGTAGACGACTATATCAAGCCCTACGAAAAGAACTGGCTGCGCAAGATTATCTTAAGGGATTTAAAACCTTATGGTCATGTGATGCTGGCCTCGCTCATTGCCAATACGTTGGCGTTAGCAGGCATTATCTTTTCGCGGCAAGTCTATGACCGGGTTATTCCAGCGGAATCAATGCCCACGCTCTACGTGCTATTTAGTGGGGTGCTGCTGGCACTGCTATTCGATTTTATATTGCGCCGATCTCGGGTAAGAATTACGGATCTTCTGGGAAAACGCGCTGATATGCGGGCATCTGATCGTGTTTTTGGTCATGCGCTAAGAATACGAAATACCGCAAGACCCAAGTCAACAGGTACATTTATTTCACAGATCCGTGAGTTGGAGTACGTGCGAGAGTTGCTTACCTCCACAACGGTCACGGCATTTGCGGATATGCCGTTCTTTATCCTTTTCTGTTTTGTATTCTGGTATATCGCAGGTTCGTTGGTATTAGTGCCTATTGGGGCCGTTGTACTGATGATCATTCCTGGGCTGCTGGTGCAGCGTAAGTTACGCAGTCTGGCGAACGACTCCATGCGTGAGTCCTCATTACGCAGCGCCATGCTCGTGGAAACCGTCCAGGGCATGGAAGATATTAAAACACTGCAGGCGGAGCCGCGGTTTCAAAACCAGTGGAACCACTACAATGCCGTAACCGCCGATATGAACCTGCGACTTCGTTACGTTACCAACTCATTGAGCGTCTGGAGTCAGACGGTGCAGACAGGAGTGTTTGCCACCGTGGTCTTCTTTGGGGCGCCGATGGTGATGGCGGGCGATCTCACTACCGGTTCATTGGTAGCAGCGTCGATTCTGGCCTCACGCATGATGGCTCCGATGACACAAATTACTCAGGTGTTGAGTAAGTGGCAGCAGGCAAAAGTGGCGACCAACAGCCTTAATCAGATTATGGAGCGCCCTGTCGATAACCCGGAAGATACCAAGCGTGTTCATCGGGCTTCCATATTGGGAAGTTACCAATTCACCCAGGCAGCATTTAAGTATGCCAGTGAAGATAGAACGCCTTCGTTGCAAGTAAAGAAGCTAAATATTGCTGCTGGTGAACGTATTGCCATTCTGGGGAGAAACGGCGCAGGTAAATCCACGCTACTTCAGGCTTGTTCCGGGCTTTTAGAGCCGCAGGCAGGTGAAGTGCTTTTAGATGGCCTTAGCCTTGCGCATATTGATCCTGCCGATGTGCGTCGTGATGTAAGCTTGCTGAGCCAGAATTCTCGGTTATTTCATGGAACCATTCGCGACAACCTGGCGCTTGGTGCACCGAACGCGACGGATCAGGAGCTGCTGGATGCGCTTGATCTCAGTGGTGCCAATGAGTTTATCCGCAAATTGCCCGATGGCCTTGAGCACGTCATTCTAGAGGGTGGAACCGGTCTTTCGGGCGGGCAGCGCCAATCTCTATTACTGTCACGCCTTATCGTTCGGCAGCCGACCGTGGTGCTATTGGATGAGCCAACGGCCTCCCTGGATGAGACAACTGAGAAACGCTTTCTTCAACAGCTGAATACCTGGCTTCCAGGCAAAACCTTTATCGTCGCAACCCACCGCATGAGTGTTCTTAATTTGGTTGAGCGTATTGTTGTGGTAGATAACGGCCAGGTTGTGATGGATGGCACGAAAAGCGACATCCTTGCCAAGCTATCGAAAAAACCAGCCCAAGCAGCGCGAACCAATTAGCCGCAGCACCATAGCTGAGGGGTAGGTATGATTAAGACAATAGCAATGACCGGCGTGGGGAGCTGTCGTTATGGCCAATAAGACGATAAGTGGTTCAAAAAATGCCTCTAACGATTTGCCTTTGCTGGATTATGAGGAAGATAGCCGTCGCTATAACACTGAGATTGATGATGCGGCTATTGTCCGCTCCACGCGGGTGATCTGGTTTTTCTTTCTGGTGATAGCGGCATTTATTGTCTGGTCCTATTTTGCCAACGTGGTGGAAGTCTCTACCGGCAGCGGACGGGTTATTCCGACCTCGCGTGAACAGGTCGTACAATCGCTAGAAGGGGGGATCTTGGCCGATTTGCGTGTCAGGGAAGGGGATATTGTAGAGCCAGGACAGATATTGGCACAGCTCGACCCAACGCAAACCGAGTCCAATGTCAACGAAAGCGCGGCGCGCTACCGAGCGGCACTGGCCAGTGTTGCAAGGCTTGAGGCCGAAGTTAATGACACGCCGCTACGTTTCCCCGATGCCCTTGAGGATTACCCCGCGTTAACGGCGATGGAGACATTACTCTATCAGACGCGCCGCAGCGGCCTCGAAATGTCGCTAAGTGGTGTTAACGATTCATTGCGCTTGGTACAGCAAGAGCTAAACCTTACCCAATCGCTGCTCGAAGTAGGCGCTGCCAGCAATGTAGAGGTATTGCGGTTACGTCGCCAGGCAACCGAGTTGCAGCTGCAGGCAACGGAAATTCGCTCCGAATATATGATTTTAGCTCGCGAGGAATTATCCAAGGCCCAGGCCGAGGTGGAGGCGCTTTCATCGGTGATCAGGGGGCGTTCAGACACACTGACGCGCCTAACGCTACGCTCGCCGGTCAGAGGTATCGTAAAAGATATTGAGGTCACCACCACCGGCGGGGTTATTCCCCCTAACGGGCGAATCATGGAAATTGTGCCGCTGGACGATCAGTTACGTATTGAGGCCCGGATTTCCCCGAGGGATATTGCGTTCATTCATCCTGGCCAGCCAGCGAGCGTTAAAATAACCGCTTATGATTACACAACCTACGGCGGGCTTGACGGGGAAGTGGTGCTCATCTCACCCGATACCATCCAGGACGAGGTGCAGCCGGAAGTATATTACTACCGCGTATTTATCCTTACCGAAAGTGATGCGCTAGTGAATGATGTGGGAACCAGGTTTCCTATCGTTCCAGGCATGATTGCCACCGTCGATATTCGTACCGGTAATAAAACCATTTTTGATTATCTGATCAAGCCGATCAATCATGCACGTGAAGCACTACGAGAAAGATAAAAAACCCCTTGCTATAAATAAGGCATATCTATAGTATATGCATCCGTTCGAGGGGGTCGTTAGCTCAGTTGGTAGAGCAGTTGACTTTTAATCAATTGGTCGTAGGTTCGAATCCTACACGACCCACCATTCGAATGAATTGACCGCCGTTTTAAGCGGCAATGTTGTAAAAAGAATGCTGTAGAAAGTTAGGTAAGCAAAAATTTGGGTCGTTAGCTCAGTTGGTAGAGCAGTTGACTTTTAATCAATTGGTCGTAGGTTCGAATCCTACACGACCCACCAAATTCTACGCCCCTGGTAGCTTGCTGCCAGGGGCGTTTTGCTATGCATCTATGTTAGCCGCAACGCCATTTCTCAGGCTGCAGCGTAATGCCTGCCTTGGGAGCTCCATTGGTGATCGAAAGTCGTTAAACGATAGGCTATATTTAGAGGCCGCTCTTGTTAGCGGTAGAATTGGTTAGACACAGAAATAATTAGCGACAGTAGTTAAGAGACAGAAATAGATAGAGACAGTAGTTAGTAGCGCAGCAGGCCAACGCGAGAGACGCAGCGGCCTTTTGCAATCGCGAGCGGGATGTGTGGATTGCACATGCCGCGCCTGGTGTTTAACAGGGGGATTCCCTGTTCGTCACAGTGGTAGACACGATGACTATTATGACTTCTCAAGCTGAGCTCGATGCTCCGCTCCCAAGCCCGTATTGCCCCACCCGTATCCCCGCAGAAGACCAAGCGCGCGTTGCTGAAATAAAGCAGTTGCTGCAGGCGCATAATGCGGTGCTTGTCGCGCATTATTATACCGATGACGCTATTCAGCAGTTGGCCGAGGAAACGGGCGGCTGTGTGGCTGACTCCTTGGAAATGGCGCGCTTTGGCGCCCGTCATGATGCCACAACGCTGGTCGTTGCTGGCGTACGCTTCATGGGGGAAACAGCCAAAATTCTTTCGCCTGAAAAACGCGTACTCATGCCCACGCTTGAGGCAACCTGCTCACTGGATATTGGCTGCCCGGTGGATGAGTTCAGCGCCTTTTGCGATGCCAACCCCGACCGAACCGTGGTGGTGTATGCCAACACATCGGCGGCGGTAAAAGCGCGCGCTGACTGGGTGGTGACTTCATCCATTGCGGTTGAGGTCATCGAGCATCTGCAGGCTAAGGGTGAAAAAATCCTTTGGGCGCCTGACAAGCACTTGGGCGGCTATATCCAGAAAAAAACCGGCGCTGATATGCTGATGTGGGACGGCGCCTGCATTGTGCATGAAGAGTTCAAGGCAAAGGGTATCGAGGACTTAAAGCGCCTTTATCCAGATGCAGCCGTGCTGGTCCACCCTGAATCGCCTGACTCGGTCGTTAATATGGCCGATGTTGCCGGGTCGACGTCGCAATTGATTAAGGCCGCGCAAACGTTGCCCAACAATAAGCTTATTGTGGCCACTGATCGGGGCATCTTTTTCAAGATGCAGCAGGCTGTTCCCGACAAGGTGCTGTTCGAGGCGCCCACGGCGGGTAACGGCGCGACTTGCCGAAGCTGCGCGCACTGCCCGTGGATGGCGATGAATGAACTGGACAACCTGGCGGGGGCTTTGCGCCAGGGCAGCGGAGAAATCCATGTTGATGCATCGCTGCGTCAACGTGCGCTTAAGCCATTAGAACGGATGCTCAATTTCAACGCCTGATCTTGCTGACTTAGCATTGCGCTATTCAAAAAAGTGCCCGACGGCCTACGCAGTCGGGTGCTTTTAGCATGAGGGGCTTACGTAGATGTTGTCTTAGAAATCTTCCAACGCTTCGCGATACTCAATGAACGCTTCGCGGCGCTGCTCAATGCGAGCAAGTGCCTGTTGGTTGTTTTCACGTTCGGCAGCGTCGCGAGCAATCGACAGCTGGCGTATGCCTTGATCAACCCGCCCGGTCAGCTGTAGCTGCTCGGCGCGTGCTAAATGCCCCCAGCTACCATGCCCACTCCGTCCTGCTGCCTCGGCAAGCAGGTTAAACCCCTGTGGGTTGTCAGGATGCCGCGCGGTAATGTTGTTGAGTAGCTGGTAAGCCGCTTCAGGGTCACGTTGTAACTGGGCTTCGGCCAGGGTTAATTGAGCGGGGAGGTAGGCGGGCATTATCCTCAATAAGCGCTGGCTGCGCGTAATCGCCTCGTCGTAGCGCTGGGCCTCAAGTGCGATACTCGCGGCAGAGGCGGGTAGCATGGCGTAGTCGGGTAGCTCGGCAATCAGCTGATCAAGCGTTTGCAGGGCGTTATCGGTTTGCCCGTTACGCGCCTTGATCAATGCTTCCAAATAGCGTCTTGCAGGCTCTTCGGCACCTTCCTGGGCAAGCCGGGAGGTCGCCTGTTGTGGCGAGTTACTGTAAATGCTCAGCAGGGCACGTGCGCGCATCATGTCGTAAAGCAGATCGCTGGTATGAGTATTGGCGACGCTCAACTGCGAAGCGCGCGCCTGAGCATCGCTTAAACGGCTATCGGATACGGGATGGGTGAGCAGAAATTCTGGCGGCGTGCCGCCCTGTAAGCGTGCCATTCTTTGCATCGCAGAAAACATGCGCACCATTGCTTCGGGGTCATAACCGGCATCTGCCATCGCCTGTAAGCCAATATGGTCGGCTTCTTGCTCATAGCGGCGGGAGTAGGTGAGCTGATCTTGAATCAGTGCTGCCTGAGAGCCCATGGCGGCCGCCATGCCAGCTTCGCCACCGCCACTTGCCGCCACCAGCATGCCAGCCAGCATAGCGGCCATGGCAGGTAGCTGCGTTTGCTCAGCCCTGGCGCTTCCTCGCGCATAATGGCGTTGCGATAAATGACCTAATTCATGGGCGATCACCGAAACGAAAGCGCCTTCATCTTCGGCAAAGGCAAAAAGCCCTGAATTGATACCGATCACGCCGCCGGGTACCGCAAACGCATTGAGCGATCGGTTATCGACCATCACCGTTGTGGTCTGTAAGCTGCCTAGCTGGCTATACGGCACAAGGCGAGCCACCAGGCTATCCAGATAGTCGTTGACGATGGGGTCTTGCCATTGCGGTGCCTGGGCGCGGAACTGACGCAGCCAGGCCCGTCCCAGGCGAAACTCTTCACTGCTGGCCGATGACGCGACACCGCCAAGTGTTGGCAGGTGATAGTCATTAATTGCGTAGCTTGGCGGGCTCGATACGCTAATGCTGCAAATAACAGCAAGTGCGCAAAGCCAGCGTGGGTAAGCGTTCCGTAGGTGCGGCATGGCATCCTCGTTCATTGTAATAAAGCGCAGCGATTACCGCTGTGACATTGAATGGTGCAGTGAAGTGCCGTTAAATCAAATGTCCAATGATCATCGCAAACTAAACAGTTTATGCAACAATGTCGTGATCATGCAGGCATTTTGAGGAGTTGGTATGTCTGAACCATTAACGCGTTTTCAACCAGACCAGGTGCTTGATGCGTGTGGGCTACATTGCCCGTTACCGTTGCTCAAAACAAAACAGGCGCTAGCCGGAATGATTGCCGGGCAAGTATTGGAAGTTCGCGCTTCTGATGCAGGTTCCTGGCGCGATATGGTTTCCTTTACTGATCAGAGTGGTCATACCATGGAAGCGCAAGAGCAGCACCAGGAAACGTACTTTTTCTGGATACGCAAAGCGGGAGATGCTCGCTCATGACCATGCGTACCATTTTTAAGAGCTGGGTTGAGCGCTATTTTTCCGATGAAGAAGCACTCGTTTTATTATTGATATTGATCGTTGGTTTTGCCGCCATTATTTGGTTTGGGCGTATGCTGGCACCTTTCTTTACCGCGCTGATCGTGGCTTTTCTGCTGCAAGGCGTGGTGAGTGCGTTAACCCGGCGGGGTGTGCCGCATTTATTGGCTGTTATTACCATCTTCCTTGCCTTTGTAAGTGTGTTATTGACGCTCGCCTTTATATTGATGCCGCTCATCTGGAACCAGCTGGTGGGGCTTGTCCAGGAAACGCCGCGAATGTTCGCAAGCGGCCAGGTATGGCTTGATGAAATGCAGGCGCGTTATCCCAACTTGATCACCCCGGATCAAATGCAGAGCTGGATAGGGGTGGCGAGTCGCGAGATCAGTCAATTGGGCCAGCGCGCTTTGACACTTTCGCTGGCTTCATTGGGCAACGTGATGTCGTTAATCATTTATCTGGTGCTGGTGCCTATTCTGGTCTTTTTTATGCTTAAAGACCGCGAGGTGCTAGTGGGGTTTACGCTTTCTCTGTTGCCACAAAAACGCGCCTTGTTAACCCGTATCTGGAGAGAGATGGACCATCAGATCGCGAACTATATTCGCGGAAAATTCATCGAGATAATGATCGTAGGAACGGTGGCGTTTTTTACCTTTACCTTTTTTGGCCTACCCTATACGGCGCTGCTGGCCGTGTTGGTGGGATTTTCGGTACTGGTGCCTTTTATCGGTGCTGCGGTGGCGACCCTACCGGTCGCGGCGGTCGCCGGTTTTTATTTTGGATTAAGCGATCAGTTCGTATACGTATTGATTGCGTACGGCGTCATTCAAGCCTTGGATGGCAACGTTCTATCGCCGGTGCTTTTCTCTGAAACCAATAATATTCATCCCGTTTCGATTATTGTCGCCGTACTTTTCTTTGGCGGTATCTGGGGCTTCTGGGGAGTGTTTTTCGCCATTCCACTGGCGACGCTGTTAAAAGCGCTGATTTATGCCTGGCCGCGGGGTATTCATCAACAGGAAGATGCCGATAGCATTATTCATGTGGACTCTTAAGTACACGCGCGGCTGTTTCTTCGGCTAAAAGCTTTCTTCGGCTAAAAGCTTTCTTCGGTCAAAAAAGACAATGCCGTTTTTCAGCCGCATAAATTGTTTTGAGAATCCGCTTTCGCCCGCCCAGTTATAAAACCGGGTGGGCGTTTTTATTAGCGGCTGGCGTGCAGTGCCTGTGCGGCTGCCAATACCTCAGCGACGTGGCCCGGTACTTTAACGCCACGCCATTCGTTGGCAAGATTGCCGTCTGCGTCAATGAGAAAAGTGCTGCGCTCGATACCTAAATGCTCCTTGCCGTACATTTTTTTCAGTTTGATCACGTCAAACAGGGCGCAGAGTGTTTCGTCTTTGTCGGAAATCAGCGCAAAGTTAAAGTCCTGCTTGGCTTTGAAGTTTTCCTGGGCGCGCAGGCCGTCGCGCGAGACGCCTAGAATAACGGTATTGGCGGCCTCAAACGCATTTTTATTATCCCGGAAGTCGCCGCCCTCAGTCGTGCAGCCCGGGGTGCTGGCTTTCGGATAGAAATAAATAACGACCTGCTTACCGCGTAGTTTCGATAGTGTCACCGTTGTGTCGCCGGTGGCGCTGGCCGAAAAATCGGGAACAGGTTGGCCTAATTCAATGCTCATGCAGACTCCTTATCATTGGTCGCTTATCAGGCTGATTACACGCAACCTGAGCCGGCATGTCAAAGGTAAGAGGGGCATCTCATGCAAACTCACTACGGTTTGCGCTGTACAGGGTCGAGTCGCCTGAGTACCATTTACCCCTGTAGGTCCAAAAGGGCGGTCGTCATGATGCTCAAGACAGCATTCGGCTCTTTGTCTTGTTGTTCATATTGGGCTTGATTTCATAACTTTGCAGGTGAGGAATAAACGGATGATCACAGGCAGCATCGTCGCCCTGGCGACGCCGATGAAAGTCAATGGCGACATCGACTGGGAGGCGCTTCGTCGTCTGGTAAATTTCCACCTTGAAAATGGAACCGACGGCATCGTTGCCGCTGGTACCACAGGCGAACCTACGACGATGTCATTTGCTGAGCACTTTGATGTGATCCGCAGCGTCGTGGAAGAGGTTAATGGGCGTATTCCGGTGATTGCCGGTACAGGCGCCAATGCCACGTCTGAGGCGGTTGAGCTTGCCCGCTATGCCAGCGAAGTAGGGGCTGACTACTGCTTGTCTGTATGCCCTTACTACAATAAGCCGACCCAGGAAGGCTTGTACCAGCACTTCAAGGCCGTGGCCGAAGGCAGCAAACTGCCGGTCATCATGTACAACGTACCGGGCCGTACCTGCTCTGACTTGTACAACGAGACCGTGGTGCGCCTGGCAGCCGTCGACAATATTATTGGCCTGAAGGACGCCACAGGGAACCTTGAGCGTGCGGAAGATCTAATCTCTCGCTTGAAGGGCAGCGACTTTATGCTGTACTCCGGCGACGATGCGACCGCGTGTGATTTTATGCTGATGGGCGGGCATGGCGATATTTCAGTGACGGCAAACGTGGCTCCCAAAGCGATGCATGATTTGTGTGCGGCGGCCGTTGCTGGCGATGCGGATAAAGCTCACCAAATTAATACCCGGTTGATGCCTCTGCATACCAATCTGGGCATTGAGTCGAACCCTATCCCGGTAAAATGGGCGCTCAATCGCATGGGCTATATGGATGCAGGAATTCGTTTGCCGTTGACGTGGCTGTCTGAGAAGTACCACGCCACTGTGAGTGAAGCGATGCAACTGGCGGGCGTGATCGAGGAGTAATGCTCTTTTATCACATCCGGCGCGATACTATGACTACTCGGCGCACCTAGCGGTGCATCGGGTGGTCGCTCTGTTGACTGTTAAGGTGGCTTGATGAGCTCTGTGCTTGAAAACCGTGCGCTTAAATGGATTCCGCTGGCACTCGTAACGGCTGTCACTCTAGCCGGGTGCGCGCGTGATGGTTATTACCACGATCGCAACCTGGACTATACCAAAGCCGCTCCGGCACCCCCCTTGGTGCTGCCAGAGACCCGCAATGCTCAGCGCTATCAGGATGCGCTGCCGGTTCCTCAGGCAGCCATGCAGGGCGCACGCGTTGATGAGGCTGCAGAAATACGTCCACCTCAGTCGCTGACCATTGGCAGTGGCTTGGAGCCTGAATACGTCGAGCGGCGCCAGGCGGGTAACCAAAGCTGGTTGGTAGTGGCTGCTGACACCGGAGCCGTCTGGCCGCAGCTGGAAAGTTTTGCCCGCAGTCGTCAGCTTGGCGTACAGCAAAGCGATGTTTCGCAAGGCGTGATTGTAACGTCCCAGGCGGATCTGCGTTTGCAAAGTGCCATGCGTTCCGGCAGTAGTGAAGTGCGCTGTGAGCGTGGTGGCCAGACCATGACGAGCTGTCTCGATGCGCTGGAAGAGTTCTTAGGTGCGCGCAGTGCGTCGCAAAGTGTGGCCTCCTCGTGGAACGCGCAGCGCTTGAACCACCAGCAAACGTTACAGATTCGCCAGGAAGGCGATGAATGGGAAGTCGCTATTCCTCAGCCGGTGGATCGCGTATGGGCTGAGCTTAACCACTATCTGGCCCTGGACTTCACTCAGGAAGGGCAGCGCAACCTGCTGGCCACCAATCCTGAAAACTATGAGTTCCTGGTCGAGTACATGACGGCTGCCGAGCGCGACCGTAACCCGCTGCAGATCGTTTTCAGTGCCGATGTGCGCCGGATGTCTCAAGAGATACGCCTTGTTCTGCAGCCCGATGGTAACCAAACCATCCTGCGCGCGGTCAATGCCAGCGAGCGCGGGTTTAGTCCTGATGACCAGCGTGAGCTGTTAGAACGTGTTGCTGGCTATTTACGTTAATCTGTTTATTTGATCCCTTTCGGAGCTGTCATGGAAAAGCGCCAAGAACTTTATGCCGGTAAGGCAAAATCTGTATATACCACCGATGATCCGGACCTGCTGGTGCTGCAGTTCCGTGATGACACCAGCGCTTTCGATGGTAAGAAGAAAGAAGCCCTGGCCCGTAAAGGGATGGTCAATAACATCTTCAACGCGTTTATCATGGAGCGCTTGCAAGAGGCCGGTATCCCCACGCATTTTGAAAAACAGCTCTCGCCCAACGAGAGCCTGGTTAAAAAAATGCAGATGATTCCGGTCGAATGTGTCGTCCGCAACATTGCCGCAGGCGGACTGGTAAAACGCCTGGGCATTGAAGAGGGTATCGCGCTGACGCCGCCCACCTTTGAGCTGTTCTTGAAAAATGACGACAAGGGCGACCCGATGATCAACGAGTCGCTGGCCGAAACCTTTGGCTGGGCAACGCCTGAGCAGCTTGGCGAGATGAAAACGCTGACCTTCAAGGTTAACCACGTGTTAAAGCAGCTGTTTGCCGAAGGCGATATGCTGCTGGTGGACTACAAGCTTGAGTTTGGCGTGTTCAAAGGCGAAGTGGTGCTGGGTGATGAGTTCTCTCCGGATGGCTGCCGCCTGTGGGATGCCAATACCCGCGAGAAGCTCGATAAAGACCGTTTCCGCCAAGGTTTGGGCGGTGTGATCGAAGCCTATGAAGAAGTAGGCCGCCGTCTGGGCATCACGTTTCCCGCTTAACGTAGCGCATTAGTCTTAAGCTTCGTCGATAGCCACCACTTCTAACGTGGTGGCTTCGTCGTTTTGAAGAGCACAGAATTTTACATCCACATCGCGCAGGCGCACGCCATACACCCGCTCGCTCTCTTCTTCTCGCTTGTAGGCGGGGCGGGGGTCCTGGCCAAGTACCTGGATGATCAAGGCGTGCAACGTGGCGCTGTCGGCGCGTGCGGCCAGCGTTTCAAGGGCCTGCTGGCTGAAGCTTACCTGCAACTGTCTCGGCGCCTCGGGGGCAAAGCCGGCGCTGGCATCTGGGCGCGCTTCTGCCCAGGGCAGGTAGGGCTTGATATCCACTATCGGCGTGCCGCTTACCAGATCGCAGCCTTCAAGTTTCAAGCGAACGCCCTGGCGTGTGTCGATACCCGCGAGCTTCACGAGTGAAAGCCCAAGCCGGTTAGGCCGGTGGGTGCTACGGCTGGCAAATACCCCCACTTTACGATTCCCCCCCAGCCGGGGTGGCCGCACTAGCGGTGTCCAGCGTTCGGGGCTTTGGTGAAAGATAAATGTCACCCAGAGATGACTAAAATCATCCAGACCACGCACGGTTAACGGGTCGTTATAA
Organism: Vreelandella zhanjiangensis DSM 21076; assembly: GCF_000377665.1. Taxonomy (GTDB): domain Bacteria; phylum Pseudomonadota; class Gammaproteobacteria; order Pseudomonadales; family Halomonadaceae; genus Vreelandella; species Vreelandella zhanjiangensis. The sequence goes on from NZ_KB898647.1 coordinate 20,257, forward strand.
GGGGGCACCAGTATCAGATTGGCATCCGCTGCGGGGGCTAAGCCCGGCTGACGAGGAATACCAAACTTATCCGGGTAGTCGCTCTCAACGTAGCCTATAGGAGCCAATGTAAAAGACTCACTTTCGGGGGCATTGTGCATCATACTGCCTTATGCTGAGATAGGCGCCCTAGTATAAAGCAGACTGAACAGAATTCAGCCTGACACCGAGTATTGAACGCTTCCAATTTTTTAATAACAGCTGGTTTTCGAGAACAGCTAGTTTTCGATAGCAGCGAGAGGTGATGCATGCCTAATACCGAGGAGCTTTCTGCGCCTAAAGCACCGACTGCCCGGGTAACCTATCGCGCCGCATTAGCGCGGGACGCCGCGGATCAGGCTGAGGTGTTTTATCATGCGGTCATGCAAGGTGCTGCAAACCATTATGAGCTGAGTCAGCGCCGTGCCTGGGCCAATGCGCTGCCCCGCGAAGCGAGTGCCTGGGCAGCTCGTCAGGCGCTTTACACAACGCTAGTAGCCGTTTGTGATGGGCGCTGCGTCGGCTTTTTAGAGTTTAATGCTCCAAAAGGACGTATCGAAACGCTTTATGTCTGGCCTTCATTAACCGGGCGAGGCATCGGTACCACGCTACTCATTCACGCCGAACGTATGCTGCTCGAACAGGGCATTGATAGGGTCGAAATTGAGGCCAGCGTCATGCTGTTTGACCGACTGCTGCGCCGAGGATGGGAAAACCTGGGCGAGCAGTGGGTCGAGCGAAGCGGCGAGTCGCTCAAGCGCTATCGTCTGGAAAAACGCCTGAGCGCTATTGAGACCTGAGTGCGCCTATACGTTATAGGTATGGGTGATTCGCATGGAAAGGTCGATGGATTTAATATCCTTGGTCAGCGCACCGCTGGAAATACAGTCAACGCCCGTGTCGGCAATGGCTTTGAGCGTTGTAGCATCGACGTTGCCCGAGGCCTCAAGCGTTGCTCGCCCGCCGTTTAGCTCAACCGCGACATGCAAATCTTCAATGGCGAAATTATCCAGCATGATGATATCGGCGCCGGCCGCCAGGGCCTGGTCAAGCTCTTCGAAGGTCTCGACCTCAACTTCAACCGATAGATTAGCGGCCAGCGCTCGTGCCTGAGTCACCGCCGCCTGAATGCCGCCACACGCCGCAATATGGTTCTCCTTGATCAGAAAAGCGTCCCACAGACCGATGCGATGATTGTGGCCGCCACCACAGGTCACGGCATACTTCTGCGCCAAGCGCAGGCCAGGAAGCGTTTTACGGGTATCGAGCAGGCGTACGCCGTTACCCTCGATTAAATCGACATTAGCGCGCGTAGCGGTCGCCGTAGCAGACAGGGTTTGCAGCATATTCAACGCTGCGCGCTCGCCAGTGAGCAGGCTGCGTGCAGGCCCTTCAAGCTCAAGAAAGCATTGTTCTGAATTTAGTGAATCGCTATCGGCTGCCAGCCAGCGCAGTGTGACCCGCTCATCTAATTGGTTGAAAATCTCATCCACCCAGGCCGTGCCACATAATACGCAGGCTTCCCGGGTAATCACCTTCGCGGTAGCCCACTGGTTCTCGGGGATGAGCTGTGCGGTAATATCGCCAGTGCCAACGTCTTCGGCTAGCAGGCGAGCCACACAGGTGCGGATCTCTTCAGCAAGCGCATTCTGATCATTCATAACGGTGAGTTCTCTGGGCAATATCAAGTGTGAGCGGCATTATAGTAAAAGAGCGCAGTGAAAGAGAGCGCCACGTAGAGGAGACCTTGCGAGTGATGGATAACGAGATGAAAGGCGGCTGGTGGGAGCGAGCGCGAAAGGTTGAGTCGCCTAACTGCGATGAACGCCCCGCCAATGAGGTGTCTTTACTGGTACTGCACGCGATTAGTCTGCCGCCAGGGCAGTTTAGTGGCCCAGCGATTGAAGCACTGTTTACCAACCAGCTGGCAGTGGGTGATCATCCTTTTTTCGCTGAAATCGCTCATCTACGCGTCTCAGCGCATATGTTGATTCGCCGGGATGGCGAGTGTGTGCAGTTTGTAAATACGGACCAGCGGGCCTGGCACGCAGGGCGCTCACAGTGGTGGGATAATGGCTTAAAAGAGCAGCGCCGGACGCTCAACGATTTCTCCGTGGGAATCGAACTTGAAGGCGACGATACGACCCCTTTTACCAAGGCCCAGTACCATACCTTGGTGAAGGCAACCGAATGGTTAATGGCCTGTTATCCAACGCTCAATGCTTCGCGTATTACCAGCCATGCTTACGTTGCACCATTGCGTAAAACCGACCCAGGGCCGGCATTTGACTGGGCATATTTTTACCAATTGTTAACCAAAAGAAGGCTTGATGCACTTTAAAGATCCGTGTTAAGTCCTTCACCAATAAGAAAATAAAACGGTAGTTTAGCTACATTTTGGGGTGGTTTGTTACCCTGGGGAAACGCTTGGAAAGCGCTTATGTTGCGGTGCAATAGTTTGTTTTCGATGGGCTTTTACGTTGTTCTGGAATTGGCAGCGTGGCGACTTTGCGGTATCTTCCTATATACAAAAGACTAACTTTTACGACATTTGTGTAGCTTTACTACATTGAGTTCACTGTAGCTCATTGAATATAGAGCGAAAAAGCCTTTAGCGTTACCGCGCCAATGCTATTCTGCGGTGGCCACCAATCATCGCAGCTGCCCCAAGCCCAAGTGGGTTGGCGGGGCTAATGTCATTTATCGTCATTCGGAGAGACCTCTATGAGTCTGGAGACAAGAGAAGATCTCGATCCGATCGAAACCACGGAGTGGCTGGAATCCCTGGAATCGGTACTGGATCGTGAGGGCGAAGATCGCGCCCGTTACCTGATGACCCGCCTGGCGGATCGCTTACGCCGTGACGGGATGAAGGTACCCTTCTCGGTGACAACCCCGCACCGCAATACGATTCCGCTTCATCGTGAAGCGCCGATGCCTGGCGATCTGTTCATGGAGCGTCGTATCCGCTCCTTGATCCGTTATAACGCAATCGCCCAGGTCATTCGTAATAACCGGGCAAACCCCGGGCTTGGCGGCCACATTGCAAGTTTCATGTCCTCAGCGACGCTCTATGATGTGGGCTTTAACCACTTCTTCCGCGCGGCGAAGGACGATTTCGCAGGCGACCTGGTCTACATTCAGGGCCACGTAGCGCCGGGCATTTACGCGCGCTCCTTCCTGGAAGGCCGTCTGTCTGAAGAGCAGATGGACAAGTTCCGCCAGGAAGTGGATGGCGACGGTCTGTCTTCTTATCCGCACCCCTGGCTGATGCCGGATTATTGGCAGTTCCCGACCGTTTCGATGGGTCTTGGCCCGATCCAGGCGATCTATCAGGCCCACGTGATGAAGTATCTGCATCATCGCGAAATGAAGAATATGTACGATCGTAAGATCTGGTGTTTCCTGGGTGATGGTGAGTGCGATGAGCCAGAATCCTTAGGCGCCATCTCACTTGCTGGTCGTGAAAACCTGGATAACCTGATCTTCGTTATCAACTGCAACCTGCAGCGTCTGGATGGTCCTGTACGCGGTAACTCTCGCGTCATGGACGAGTTCGAAGGCGTCTTCCGCGGTGCTGGCTGGAACGTCATCAAGGTGGTCTGGGGCCGTCACTGGGATCCGCTGTTTGAGAAGGACAAGAAAGGCATCCTTCAAAAACGTATGGACGAAGCAGTCGATGGTGAGTACCAGAACTACAAAGCCAACGGCGGCGCGTACACCCGCGAGCACTTCTTCGGTAAATATCCTGAAACCGAAGAAATGGTTAAAGAGCTTTCCGATGAAGATATCTGGAAACTTAATCGCGGCGGCCACGACCCGTTCAAGGTATATGCGGCCTATCACGAAGCCGTCAACTCCTCGAATGGCAAGCCGACGGTAATCCTGGCGCATACCGTTAAGGGTTACGGTATGGGTAGCGGCGATGGCGAAGCAGCCAACGAAGCGCACCAGGTGAAAAGCATGGAGTACGAAGCGCTTAAGAAATTCCGCGACCGCTTCGGCATTCCGCTTTCCGACGAGCAGCTTAAAGAAGTGCCTTATTACAAGCCGGAAGACGACTCTCCCGAGCTTAAGTACATGCACCTTCAGCGCGAGCGCTTGAACGGCTACTTGCCCAGCCGCAAGAGTGATTTCGAAGCGCTGGAAATTCCTTCGCTCGAAGACAAAACCTTTGCTACGCAAATGGCGGGCTCCAAAGGGCGTGAAGTATCCACCACAATGTCGTTTGTGCGGGTACTCAACGGCCTGGTAAAAGATAAGAAGCTTGGCAAGCAGGTAGTCCCCATTATTCCTGATGAAGCACGTACTTTCGGTATGGAAGGTATGTTCCGTCAACTGGGTATCTATACCGCCGAAGGCCAGAAGTACGAGCCGATGGATAAAGCCCAGATCATGTATTACCGCGAGGACCAGAAAGGCCAGGTTCTTGAAGAAGGTATTACTGAGGCGGGCGCCATGTCGGCGTGGATTGCTGCGGCCACTTCCTACAGCAACAACGATGTCACGTTGCTGCCGTTCTACATCTACTACTCCATGTTTGGTTTCCAGCGTATCGGCGATCTGGCATGGGCCGCGGGCGATTTGCAGGCGCGTGGCTTTATGGTGGGCGGCACTGCTGGGCGTACGACGCTTAACGGTGAAGGCTTACAGCACCAGGATGGCCACAGCTTGATCCAGGCGTCGACCATTCCTAACTGCCGTAGCTACGATCCGACTTACGGTCATGAAGTTGCCGTCATCGTTCAGGATGGCTTGAAGCGTATGTTCACTGATAAAGAGAACTGCTTCTACTACCTGACCGTCATGAACGAGAACTACGAGCATCCAGAGCTTGAGAACGTACCAGTCGACGATATCGTCAAGGGTATGTACCTGCTGCGCGAAACCCAAGGTGACAAGGGACGCGTTCAGCTGATGGGCTCCGGTACCATCTTGCGCGAAGTCGAAGCCGCCGCTGAGCTGCTCGAAAAAGACTGGGGTATTGGCGCTGACATCTGGAGCGTCACCAGCTTTAACGAACTGCGTCGTGAGGCGTTGCTGCTTGAGCGTGAGTCCTTCCTGAACCCGGACGCTGAGGCTACCAAGCCCCACGTTACGAAGTGCCTGGAAGGTCGCGATGGCCCGATCATTGCCTCGACTGACTACATGAAGCTCTACGCGGATCAGGTTCGTGCATGGGTGCCAGGCGACTATACTGTCTTGGGTACCGATGGCTTTGGACGTTCGGACACGCGCGAGAAGCTGCGCTACTTCTTCGAAGTAGATCGCTACTTCGTCACCGTTGCCGCTCTGCGTGCGCTGGCTGAACGTGGTGAAATTGAGCGTAAGCACGTTGGCGAAGCCCTGAAGAAATACGGTATCGACGCCAACAAGCCGAACCCGCTGACTAGCTAAACCGCTGCCCGGCGGGTGAAGTACCCGCCGGCTCGATCCGATTTGGAAGGAGCGCGACCTTGAGTAGCGAAATCATCAAAGTGCCCGACATCGGCGGTAGCGAAGGTGTCGAAATCATCGAGATTGCGGTGTCGGAAGGCGACGTCATTGCAGCGGAAGACACCCTGATCACGCTGGAATCCGATAAAGCCAGCATGGACATTCCTGCCCCGAAGGGCGGTAAAGTCATCAAAGTGCTGGTGAAGGAAGGCGATACCGTTTCCGAAGGCGACGATATCGTTGAGCTGGAAGCTGAAGGTGGCGGCGATGCCGAGGAAGAGGACGACAAGCAAGCGTCCGAACCCGAGCAGAAAGAAGCCCCTGCGGCCGAAGAAAAGCCCAAGACCGAACAGAAAAGCGCCAAGAAATCCGGCGGTAAGCAGACCGTGGATATCAAGGTGCCGGACCTGGGCGGCTCTGATAACGTTGAGATCATCGAAGTTGCCGTTAGTGAAGGCGATAGTATCGACGCTGAAGATACGCTGATCACCCTGGAGTCCGATAAAGCCTCCATGGACGTGCCGAGCCCCTATACCGGTAAAATTGTCGCGTTTACGGTAAAAGAAGGCGACACGGTTTCCGAAGGCGATGTTATCGGCCAGATGGAAGTCGAGGGTGAAGGCGACGGTGACGCTGAAGACGCAAGCGAATCTGCTGATGCGCCGCAAAGCGCCGAGGATCCGAAAGTATCCGACGACCTTGAAGCAGCGACCGAAACCGCTGATGAAGAAGGCAACAGCACTGAATCTGAAAGTGCTGAGCCAGAGCGCAAGGAAGTTCGTGTTCCGGATATTTCAGGCTCAACCGACGTACCGATTATCGAGATTGGTGTCGCGGTAGGCGATGAAATCAACGAAGAAGATGCGCTGATTACGCTGGAATCTGACAAAGCCTCCATGGACGTACCCAGCCCCTATAAAGGTAAGCTCGTCGAGCTAACCGTTAAAGAGGGTGACACCGTTTCTGAAGGCGATGTGATTGGCTATATCGAAGTTGCTGGCGCTAAAAAAACCGCTTCCAAGCCTGCGCCAAAAAAATCAGCACCTGAAAAGCCAGCTGAGAAGAGCGCTGCCAAACAGAGCGCCTCAAGCGGATCAGGCACACCGAGTCCTGAAGCGCAGATGGCCGCACACAAGCCGCGTGATGGCAAGCTGGTACACGCAGGCCCAGCCGTGCGTATGCTGGCGCGTGAGCTTGGCGTTGACATTGGGCTGGTCAAGCCCAGTGGGCCTAAAGAGCGCGTGCTGAAAGAGGATGTGCAGGCGTATGTGAAGCAAGTCATTGCTAATCAGGGCAAGGCACAAGCTTCAGGCGGAGCAGCTGCCGCCACGGGTGGCGCGGGTATTCCGCCGATTCCGGAAGTCGATTTCAGCCAGTTCGGTGAAGTCGAAGAGAAGCCGATGGGTCGTCTGCTTAAAATGGGCGCGACCAATTTGCATCGCAGCTGGCTTAACGTGCCTCACGTGACCCAGTTTGACGAAGCGGATATCACCGAGCTTGAGAACTTCCGTAAGTCGATGAAGGCGGAAGCCGAAGCCCAGGGTGCCAAGCTCACGCCACTGCCGTTCCTGGTCAAGGCCTGTGCGTTTGCGCTGCGTAAATTCCCGCAGTTCAATGTCAGCCTAAAAGGCGATGGCGAAACGCTGGTATGGAAGAACTACGTCCATATCGGTATTGCGGTTGATACGCCCGATGGCTTGATGGTGCCGGTACTGCGCGATGCCGACAAAAAATCCTTGATCGAGATTGCCAAGGATATGGCGGAGCTGGGTAAGAAAGCACAAACCAAAAAGCTCAAGCGTGAAGAAATGACCGGTGGCTGTTTCACTATTTCGAGCCTGGGCTCGATTGGTGGTACTGCCTTTACGCCGATCGTGAACGCGCCGGAAGTGGCCATTCTTGGGGTTTCCAAAGCGCAAATGAAGCCTGTGTGGGATGGTAATGCCTTCCAGCCGCGCTTGATGATGCCGCTGTCGCTTTCCTACGACCACCGCGCCATTAACGGGGCTGATGCAGCACGCTTCACAGCGTTCCTGGCGGATGTATTGACCGATATCCGCCGTCTACTCCTGTAATGCGGTAAACGGAGTGAGCGATAACTGATACGGTATACCAAGCGGCGCCCAGCGATGGGCGCCGCTTGCGTTTAGGCTTTGTACGAAAAATTATCGGTACCGGCTGATGTTTCGTACAACCCCTGATGCCTCAATAAGAGTGACCAAAGTAGCAGACAGACACCACTTATCTGTTTTATTTAAAAAAAACTCAGAAAAATGCCCCTCTCAGGCTTTTGGGGAGTTGTGCCGCCTGAGTGGCGCGGTTATTGTCGGTTAATTCATTGTGTCGCATTTTTTACATTCAAGGAGCAGTGCCATGCGTTTAATCCTGTTGGGTGCCCCCGGCGCGGGGAAGGGGACTCAAGCTCAATATATTTGTGAGCAGTTCAAGATTCCCCAGATTTCCACCGGGGATATGCTGCGCGCGGCGATTAAAGACGGCACCGAGCTGGGGCTAAAAGTAAAAGAGATCATGAATACCGGTGGTTTGGTGTCTGACGAGATCATCATTGATCTGGTTAAAGAGCGCATCAGCCAGCCTGATTGTGAAAACGGTTTCCTGTTCGATGGCTTTCCCCGCACCATTCCACAAGCCGATGCGATGAAGGACGGTGGCGTAAAAATCGATCACGTGCTTGAGATCGCCGTGCCGGATGAAGAGATCGTGAACCGCTTGGCAGGGCGTCGCGTTCACCCAGCCTCGGGTCGTGTATATCACGTCGATCACAACCCGCCTAAAGAGCCGGGTAAGGATGATGTGACCGGTGAGCAGCTGATTCAGCGCGAGGACGATCAGGAATCCACAGTCCGCAACCGCCTGTCGGTCTATCACGACCAGACCGCGCCGCTGGTAGATTACTACCAGCAGTGGGCCAGCAGCGATCCGCAGTCGGCTCCTCAATACCACCGCGTTGAAGGTGTGGGTAGCGTTGCTGATATTACCCGTCAGGTAAAAGAAGCGCTTAACTGATTACACCGTGTGTAAGCAGTCACCGATGGCCCGCCTAGCGCGGGCCATCGTCGTATGGGTGCACTAAAGGTATAATGCCTGGATACTTATCACGAGTGCTGAATCGCTATGTCGTTACACCTTCTTGCGCTAGACGCCTCATCAAGCGCCTGCTCGGTAGCGCTGCTACGCCAGAATGGCGAAACTCGCGAGTGCCTGGCGCGCTACGAGATGACGCCACGCGCGCATACCCGGCGGCTCATGCCCATGGTGGATGAGCTGTTGGCAGAAGCGCAGATCACCCCGGCGGCACTTGATGCCATCGCCTTTGGGCAGGGGCCTGGGTCGTTCACCGGCTTAAGAATCGCCACAGGTACGGCGCAGGGGCTGGCCTTTGGCCTGGATCGCCCGTTACTAGGTGTATCTACGCTGAAAGCTCTGGCCTTACAGGCACATCGGCGTTTTCACCTGCGTTACGTCGTTACGGCGCTGGACGCGCGGATGGGAGAAATCTACGCCGCTACTTGGCACTGCCTGAACGACACCGTTGGCCTGCAGCGCGCCGAGGCAGTACTGCCACCTGAAGCCTTTTATCTTCCCGAAGACGAAACCGACTGGGTAGGGGTAGGGTCAGGCTTCACCCTATGGGAGCAATTTGCGGCCACGGTACAAGTACGCATGTCCCAGCACCTTGTTGATCTGGAACCACGGGCTGAAGAAATGGCTTGGCTCGGCGCGGAAGATTTAGCGGCAGGGCTAGGGCAGCCTGCTCATCTGGCCCAGCCGGTGTATCTGCGTAACAACGTTGCCTGGAAAAAGCCGGCATGAGCCTGCCTGAAACGGCCGTACTGCCCGAAGGTCTTAGGTTGGTGTATGACGAGGGGCGCTTGGTGCTGGCGGGGGATGAGAAGCTTTACGGTAAACCGTTGAGCGTTGACTTTGCTGCGGGTAAAGCTGCCCATCGCCGCCAGTTCGGGGGCGGTCGAGGTCAGCTGGTGGCCAAGGCCTGCGGATTAGCGAAAGGCGTGACGCCAAGCGTGGTCGATGCCACCGCAGGGCTTGGCCGGGACGCCTTTGTGTTGGCAAGCCTGGGCGCTTGTGTACTGTTGATCGAGCGAGTCGATGCGATTGCCGCGCTGTTGGAAGACGGCCTGACACGGGCCGCCAAAGAGCCGGCAATCGCTGAGATAGTGGCGCGCATGACGCTGCGACATGGCGATGCCGTAGCGTCGCTCAAAACCCTGGTTGAAGGTGCTGCGTTTGATCCCCAAGTGATTCATCTGGACCCGATGTTTCCGCATCGCGAGAAATCCGCGCTGGTCAAAAAAGACATGCGCCTGTTTCGTGAGCTGGCGGGCGATGACGATGATGCCCCCCGATTGCTAGAAGCCGCACTCGATGTCGCGACGCACCGAGTGGTGGTAAAGCGTCCCCGTAAAGCCCCACCCATCAAGGGGCCTGCGCCGCAGCATGTGCTGGAAGGCAAGACCAGCCGGTACGATTTGTATGTCAAACAGTCGCTTCATCGTTAGGTCGATGTGTATCGCTGATCAAGGACGCTCAAAAGGAGCAAGACACTATGCAGTATCAGCCTCAAACATGGCATAAGGGCAACCGGTTTACCCTGCTGCCAGAGGCTTCGCGTTTCTTGCCTGCCATGTTCGACGCCATCGACAATGCATGCCATTACGTAATGGTAGAGCTTTACTTGATGGAGTCGGGAGAGCTTGCCGACCAGCTTATAGCCGCGCTTGGTAAAGCCGCCCAGCGCGGTGTCAGTGTTTATTTGCTGCTCGATGGCTTTGGTGCCATGGGACTTGCTAAAAGTGATCGCGAGCGGCTTTTGCACGCTGGGGTCGCGCTGCGCTTCTTCAACCCGCTGGGATTGCACTCACTGGCTCGCAATCTGAGCCGAGACCACCGCAAGATTGTAGTCATTGATGGTGACGTTGCCTTTACAGGTGGTTTTGGCGCGGTGGATGAGTTTTTAAAGGCGTGGTACGAAATTGCCGTGCGTATTGAAGGCCCGGTGGTTGCCGATTGGGAGACGCTTTTTCGGAGGCTATGGCGTTCGCGTTTAACGCGCGCAGATGACAAGCGTTTGCCGGAACTGCTTCCCAAACAGCGCAAAGCGGTGGAGTTTGAGGATGGCGCACCAGGGCGTGCGATGCAGGGTAGAGGCTATCGGTATCAAGCTATTCGTCACTCGCTTTATCGACAGGTGGGCCACACCCAGAATCGCCTTTGGCTATGTACGCCTTACTTTGTGCCTACTTTTACATTACGTCGCCGTTTGGCCCGTGCAGCTAAGCGCGGGGTTGATGTACGCCTCTTGCTGCCCGGCTCCAAGCATGACCATCCCGGCGTACGTTATGCCGGGCAGCGTTTCTATCAGGCTATGCTTAAAGCAGGCGTGCGGATTTATGAATTCCAGCCGACGTTTATCCACGCCAAGTTCATACTGGCTGATGAGTGGGTAAGTATCGGCTCGTGTAATTTTGACCACTGGAATCTGCACTGGAACCTGGAAGCTAATCAGGAAGCGATGGACGAAGATCTTGCGCTTGATGTGCAGGCAATGTTCGAGCGTAATTTTTCGGCCAGCAAAGAAGTGCTGGCCGAAGAGTGGGCTGCGCGCCCCTGGATACAGCGTGTTTTTGAGTGGGTATTTGGCACACTGGACTCAGTGATTACCCGGCTTAAATAAAGGGCCGCATAACGCGGCCTTACCTAGCGGCGCTTTTGGCCCTTGGCGGGCGTCTTTTTGCGCGGTTTGGGCTTAGGCGTTTCCGGCGGAACGCGGTAGTGCAAGTACAGATCAAGCACCAGTTCTGGCAATTGCTCTACCAGCGTCTCCTGGCGTGCGCTATCGCTTGCCATCTCAGCCATGTCGGGCTCGTCATCAAATAGCCCGGAAAGCAGCATGAAGGGTAAAAGCAGCGTTGCCGCGGCTTCTTCATCGTCCTGGAACCAAGCGCTTTCGTCGCTGAAGACGCCTTCCATAAAGCCCGCGCACCAGTCGCCAATCGGGGTTTCTTCAGAAGGCAGGCCGTCCAGGGTTAACTCAAAGGGCAGTTCGGGAAGTCCGCCTTGCTCGAGTACCGCCATCGCGTTATCGCGCAGTAGCGTCAGCAGGTTAATGATTTCATCGCGCTCGCTATCATCGGCATAGCGCGGTTCGCCTTGAAACAATTCAGCGAGCCACTGTGCTGGCGATACTTCGCTGGGCGCGACCGCTAGCGCCACTAAAAAACCGTGGGCCGAGATCAGATCCAGCGCGTCCTCATCTACCTGTTCGGAGTCGAGGAAGTCATCCAGCCTGTCGAGCTGCTCATCGGTAAGCAGTGGCTGGGGAGGGGCGGTCTCTGGCGCATTTGAATCGTCGGGGCGCTCTGCCATAGCAAGCCTCATGAGTTGAGTCGTTTAAAAAATGATACTAATGGGTAACGATCTTTCAGGCATTCATTAATGACAAGTTTATCACTAATAGGCGCATCGCTAACGGGGGCATCGCCGCTGCCGCCCTGGCCGAACGATGAGTTGGGAGCTTTGTGTTTAGAAGCCCTGCAGCAAGCCGCTGTTGAGCGTGCTGAACAGGCGTGGGAGCGTTGCCTTGAGGTTTACCCACAGCTGCCACGCCCAGGCATCTGGTTTGATTTAAAAGGCGCGTCGGCAGGGCAGGCGCACCTGGGGCGGGGCGGCTTACGCTTCAACCTCATCTTGCTCAGTGAAAATCGCAGCGCTTTTTTTGATGAGGTCATTCCCCATGAGATGGCTCACTGGCTGGTCTTTCATCTGCGCGATGGGCAACGCTTAAAGCCGCACGGGCGCGAATGGCAAAGCGTGATGCGCAATCTGTTTGGTCTGGTGCCCGAGGTTACCCATCGCTTTAATACGCAAAAGGCCCAGCCTGCGCCTTATCGTTACCAGTGCGGCTGTCGTACCCACCAGTTAACGGCCAGGCGCCATGGTCTGGTCAAAAAAGGCCGCGGCTATCGTTGTCGCCATTGTCAGCAGATGTTGGTCTATACTGCATGTTCAAAGCCGCAGGGTGCTTCTAGGTTGCTGTTTTTTAATTAAAAATTGCTAATACCAATGTCTAAGAGGAAGGCGCCTAAGGGAGGTTTATGCTAGGGGAACATTTAGTGGTGTCGGGGCAACCAATAATAATACCGACTACATTCCTATTGAGAGTGCGTTTCCACGGACAGAGGCAACTATGAGCGAACATCAAAACGTCTATCCGGTGCGCGATGCTATCGCCGCCAATGCCTGGGCCGATAAAGATAAATTCACGGCCATGTACCAGCAGTCCAAGGATGACCCTGAAGGTTTCTGGGCGGAACAGGCCAAGCGCCTTGACTGGATAAAAGCGCCAACCAAGATCAAGAACACCTCTTTCAAACGCGATAACGTGGATATCCGCTGGTTCGAGGATGGCGTGCTCAACGTAAGCGCGAACTGCCTTGATCGGCATCTGGAAAAGCGTGGCGACCAGACCGCGATCATTTGGGAAGGCGATAACCCTGACGAATCCAAGCATATCAGCTACCGCGAGCTGTACGAGCGCACCTGCCAGCTGGCTAATGCCCTGAAATCACTGGGTATCGAGAAAGGCGATACGGTGACGCTGTACATGCCAATGATTCCGGAAGCGGCCATGGCGATGCTTGCCTGCGCACGGATTGGCGCGGTTCACTCGGTAGTATTTGGCGGCTTCTCGCCGGACGCGGTGGCTCAGCGGATTATTGGTGCCGATTCCAAGTTGATCATTACCGCCGACGAGTCCGTGCGCGGCGGCAAGCAGGTACCGCTCAAGGAGAACGTCGACTCAGCACTGACCCGCGATGGCACCGATGTCTGCAAGAACGTGCTGGTGGTAAAACGCACCGGCGGTGATATCGACTGGGTTGAGGGGCGCGATCTATGGTTCGATGAGCTGGTTGATCGACAGCTACCCGAGTGCGCCGCCGAGCCGATGGGCGCCGAAGACCCACTGTTCATTCTGTATACCTCAGGTTCCACCGGCGCGCCCAAAGGCCTCAAGCACACCACCGGTGGCTACTTGACGTATGCTGCCATGACCCACCAGTACGTGTTCGACTATCAGGATGGCGAGGTCTACTGGTGCAGCGCGGATGTCGGCTGGGTCACCGGACACAGCTATATCGTTTACGGGCCGCTTGCCAATGGCGCGACCACGCTGATGTTTGAAGGCGTGCCCAGCTATCCGACCCATGGTCGCCTGGGTGAAATCGTCGATAAGCACAAGGTCAACATTCTGTATACCGCGCCCACCGCCGTGCGTGCCCTGATGGCCCATGGCGATAACGTCATGGATACCAGCTCGCGCGATAGCCTGCGCCTGCTCGGCTCGGTCGGTGAGCCGATCAACCCGGAAGCCTGGGAGTGGTTTTACCGCGTGATCGGTAATAGCCAATGCCCGATTGTGGATACCTGGTGGCAAACCGAAACCGGCGGCATCATGATTACTCCGCTGCCTGGCGCAACCGACCTAAAACCTGGTTCAGCCACGCTGCCTTTCTTTGGCGTACAGCCTGCGCTAGTGGATAACGAAGGGCATCTATTGGAAGGTGCCACTGAAGGCAATCTGGTGATTCTGGATTCCTGGCCGGGTCAGGCACGCTCAATCTGGGGTGATCATGAGCGCTTCGTGCAGACCTATTTTGCGACCTATGACGGCATGTACTTCACCGGTGACGGCTGCCGCCGCGATGAAGACGGCTACTACTGGATCACTGGCCGCGTGGATGACGTGCTTAACGTGTCAGGTCACCGTATGGGCACCGCTGAAATTGAGTCGTCGCTGGTCGCGCATTCAGCCGTTGCCGAAGCCGCGGTCGTAGGCTTCCCTCATGATATCAAGGGCCAGGGCATTTATATCTATGTGACCTTGAATGACGGTATCGACCCCACCGATGAACTCAAGAAAGAGCTGTCGCTTTGGGTGCGTAAAGACATCGGGCCAATTGCGTCCCCCGATGTGATTCAGTGGGCGCCAGGGTTACCCAAAACGCGCTCGGGCAAAATCATGCGGCGTATTCTGCGCAAAATTGCTGCCAACGAATGTGATGGTCTGGGTGACACCAGTACCCTGGCAGACCCGTCGGTGGTTGACGAATTGATTGAGCATAGAGCCAATCAATAGTAGCTTACTACTCAGTGGTTTAAGCTCACTGAGCGCTACCCGATTTGATAAGCGTCAGCCAACAAGAGCGTCGATAGCAGCATACTGCGCTTAAGCGTTGGAGTGCCGGCCACAGAGCCGGCACTGTTGCGTTTAAATGGGTGACATAATGATGACAAAAAATGCATGTATACTTGGGCATCAAGAAGCCCTGGGGTACCATGCGTTGACCGTATGAGCCTAGCGTCGTAGCGGCAAGTAATTCCGCTGCACGAGGAACCGGAGGAATATCCATGGCAGTAGCCCATAAGTTTATCGTTGCAGACGACCACCCGCTGTTTCGTGCAGCGCTCACTCAGGCCTTGCGCCAATTAGCCCCCCAGGCTGAGATTGTCGAAGCCGACACCATGGAAGCCACAACGGAAGTGGTTAATCGTCATCCCGATGCCGACTTAATTCTTTTAGACTTACATATGCCGGGCGCACATGGCTTCTCTGGGCTGATTCAGCTACGGGGCCAGATGCCGGATATTCCGGTAGCCGTGGTATCGGGCAGCGATGAGCCTTACGTTGTCCGCCGGGCGATCGATTACGGTGCCTCGGGGTTTATTCCTAAATCATCTTCGCTTCAGCTAATTGCCGAGGCGGTAGGCGAAATTCTGCAGGGCGAAGTCTGGCTGCCGGAAGCGCTGGCCAACGTGCTGGAAGAAACCAGCGAGGAAGAGTCACGGTTTGCTGAAGCGATTGCCTCGTTAACCCCACAGCAGTTCCGCGTTTTGAACATGTTGACCGAAGGCTTACTCAATAAGCAGATTGCCTACGAGCTTAATGTTTCCGAAGCGACCATCAAGGCCCACGTAACGGCCATTTTGCGCAAGCTTGGCGTGCATTCACGCACCCAGGCCGTTATTGCCGCTCAGAAGCTGGAAGTCGAGCCGCCTAAAGTCGTGTCATAAGCGCCTGCGCTTATGAAAAAACCTCGCTTATGTTGACCGTAAGCGAGGTTTTTTCTTTATACACAGCCCTTTACTGCTTAGCTATTTGCCCGGCTGGCTTGCAGTGTGCGGGTCAAGAGCGCCCGCAAGGCGGCCGGTTTTACCGGTTTCAAGAGCAGCTGATATCCATCGCGTTTGATCTCTTCGGCCACGGCTTCCGTTCGGTCGGCGGTAATCACAATGCCGGGCACCGCGCCGGATAGGCGTTCACTAAGCGCTTCGAGAGCCATCAAGCCGGTGACTTCGTTATCCAGATGGTAATCGGCCAGAATCGCGTCGGGGTCGCCGTCCATATTGCGCAGTATCGACTTAGCGCCTCCAATACTGGTTGCGGTAAACACCTCGCATCCCCAGCCGCTCAGCATGGCTGTCATGCCTTCCAAAATGAGCGTTTCGTTATCGATACACACGATTCGGGTACCGGCAAGCTTATTACCGCTGCGCCTGCTTGATGGCTCCTGTTCGTCCGGGCTGATTTCCCTGGCGGCCACGATGGGAACGCTGACCGAGAATACGGTGCCACGGCCTTCCCAGGAACGCACCTTGATAGGGTGATCGAGCACTCGGCTCATCCGGTCGGCAATCGAAAGGCCCAGGCCCAGACCCTTTTCACTCTCTTTATGCCGCGATACCTGATCCAGGCGACGAAACTCCTGGAATATTTCCGTCAGCTTGGATTCCGGAATACCCGGGCCGCTGTCCCATACTTCAATCACCAGCCGGCCACTTTGACGGCGGCAGCCTAGCAGCACGCGGCCATCCTGGGTGTAGCGGATGGCGTTGGATAAAAAGTTCTGCACAATCCGGCGAAGCATCTGCGGGTCAGAGTCGACCCACTGGTGGGTAGGCACTACCTCCAGGTCAAGGCCGCGATTGTCAGCCATCACTTCAAACTCAGCGCGCAGCGGCCGGAAAATATCCGCCAGGGCAAAGTGGTTACGGCGAGGTGTCAGCGCGCCGGCATCCAGCTTGGAGATATCCAGCAGCGTCCCGAGCAGCTCTTCAGCGGCCTGTAGCGAATTATCGATATGTCCGATGGTGCGCTGGGTATCGGGGGCCGTCACGTTTTGCATTAAAGCCGAGGTAAACAGTCGCGCGGCGTTTAGCGGCTGTAGCAAATCGTGGCTCGCGGCGGCCAAAAAGCGGGTTTTGGAGGCGTTGGCGTCTTCGGCTAGCTGTTTGGCTTGGCGCAAGGCTTGCTCAGCCTCAGCCCGCACGCGGTTCTCCTGACGCAGCGCGGCGTTGGCTTCTGAAAGCGCTTGGGTACGCTCACGAACGCGCTCTTCAAGCGTTTCGTTGGTTTCTTTAAGAGCAATTTCCGCCCGGCGCCGCTCAGTAATATCCTGATACAGCGCAAAAAAGCCGAGAATCGATTGGCTATCGCCAAAGTGCGGCGTGTAAGTCACCAGCATATAGCGCATGGCATCATTGACGCGCATGGCGACCTCAAAGCTCACCCGCTCCCCGGCTAGCGCGCGTTCGACCCAAGGGCTGCGTTCTTCCGCCTGTTTTAGCGAGAGCACGTCTTCAAAGCGTCGGCCAATGACCGCATTACGGTCAATGCTAAACGCCTGCTCATAGGCGCGGTTGGTAAATAGATAGCGGCACTCTTTATCGAAATAGGCGATCAGCGCAGGGACGTTATCGGTGTAAATACGGATATTGTTTTCCGAGCGAATCAGCGCTTCTTCAATGCGTTTTTGCTGGGTAATGTCCTGATAAGTGTAAACAAACCCACCGCCGGGCATGGGATTACCCTGTACCTCCAGTACGCTGCCATCCTGGCGGTAGCGAACATAGCGATGGGGATGGCCATCGCGAATGTTGTCCAGCAGCAGCTGAACATGCTCTTCCGGGTCGCCGGGGCCATACTCGCCGTTATGCGCGTTGTAGCGGAAGATACGATCAATCGGCGCCCCCACGCGGATAAGGTGATCGGGAAAGCGAAACAGCTCAAGGTAGCGCTGGTTCCAGACCACCAGGCGCAAGTTTTGATCGACAACGCTGATGCCCTGGTTGATGTTCTCTATCGTGGCCTGCAGCAGGGCACGGTTAAATTCCAGCACCTGGGAGGCTTCATCGACAATCGAGATAACATCGGAAATGCCGATACCGCGCCCCTGGAGTGCAGAGTTGACCACAATACGCGCCGAGGAGGCGCCAAGCACCGAGGCAAGGAAACGCTCGGTAAACTGAATAATATCAATGGAGGCCCGTGTGCTGTTGTCCAGAGGCTTGCCGGCCCGGCGGGCGTAATCCCCAAATGCCCGATCGACTTGCCCGGCGCCCAGAAAGCGTTCACACAATACTTTAAGATCGCCCACCGTTGTGGCACCGGTCCAGGGGCGGTTAACCGAGGTTTGGCGGGTTTCAACGCTGTCGACAAATAGCGAGGCCTGAATGCGCTCGACTACACGCTGCGAGGTCACCTGGGAAATAAAGATATAGCAGAACAGGTTAATGCCCAGCGATAGCATTACGCCGTGGGTAAAGCTGTCGCCCAGGTTCAGGCCAAAAAGCCCCGTAGGAGAGAGCCAGTGAATACCTGTCGGCCCGCCAGCTAGCCACTCTTGAGGCAGTACGCCAGCATTGATCATTGCGGGCATCAACAGGCTATAGGCCCAAATGGCAAAGCCCGCGTTCATGCCCACAATAACGCCTAGACGGTTACCGCGTTTCCAGTAAAGGCCGCCAATAACCGCGGGTGCAAACTGAGCGGCGGCAGCAAACGAAAGCATGCCGATGGAGGCAAGCGAGGTGAACTCGGCAATCAGCCGGTAGAAGCCGTAGGCCATCGCCAAGACGACGGCAATCGTGATGCGGCGCGTGCGCAGTACCAAGCGTCCATAGTCGCGTGCTTTGGTATCAAACCAGCGCAACCTGAACAGCGCGGGAATCACGATTTCATTGGAGATCATGATGGATACGGCGACCGCCGCCACGATCACCATACCGGTCGCGGCCGAAAATCCACCAATAAAGGTCAGCAGGGTTAGCCATTGATGGCCGGACTGCATGGAAAGCGCCAATACGTAGGTATCGGGTTCTACGCTTGTTTCTGAAAAGAGTAACAGCCCGGCTGCGGCCAGTGGCACGACGAAAAAGGCGATGGCAAACAGATAAAGCGGGAACAGCCAGCGGGCTTTGGTGGCATCGTCAGGGTGAATGTTCTCAACCACGGCCACATGAAACTGTCGGGGGAGACATAAAATGGCCAGCATGGCGAGCAGTGTCTGTGCCCAGAAGCTTTGCCCAAAATCCTGGTTCGCCAGCTGGCGCTGAAGTTCAAGCTGGCTGTCGGCATGGCTCATCAGCTCGCCCAAACCGCCGAACATGCCCCAGGTAACGTAAGCCCCTAACACCAGAAAGGCTAACAGCTTGACGATCGATTCAAACGCGACGGCATGAATCAGGCCTTCGTGGTGTTCGGTCGCATCGGTGTGACGGGTACCAAATAAAATCGCAAAAACCACCATCACGATGGCAACGTAAAACGCTGTGTCGCCAAACAGCGGCGCACCGACGGTATCATTGGTTTCGGTCAGTACACTAAACGTAGTCGATACGGCTTTAAGCTGAAGCGCGATGTAGGGAAGGGTACCGACGAGCGCTACTAAGCTTGCGAACGCCGCAAGCGACTGGGTTTTGCCGTAGCGTGAGGCTATAAAATCGGCAATGGAAGTGACGTTTTGGTGCTTGGCGACGCGGATCATTTTGGCCAGCACTGGCCAGAAGAGTAAAAATGTCAGGATAGGGCCAACAAAAATACTCGCAAAAGACCAGCCGGCTGTAGCTGCCTGGCCCACCGCCCCGTAAAACGTCCAGGAGGTACAGTAAATTGCCAGCGCCAGGCTATAGATCAGGGGGCGCCGACGGCTGGCACCGTGGGTACGTGCACGGCGGTCACCGTACCAGGCAATACCGAATAGAATCGCAATATAAAGCAGTGATACTGCGACCAGTAGCCCACCGTGAAACATGCCTATTCCCCCACCAACGTTTATCTCGCCCAGCGAGCGGCGCGTACAAAGAGCCTCATTCTAGGCGAAGACGAACACTTACGTCTCGCTTAGGCGCTAGCGAGTCCGCACACGGTGGTTAATAGCGGCGATGTTTCGCGCAGTCGGCGAAGCTCGCTCAGCTGTGCTTCTCCGGTGGTGTTATTTAGTGGTATCAGCTCGCGGCTGTCGCAGTTTAGAACGTAGGGTTGGGTGATGAGGATATCGGTATGGTGGCGCTCAAACTGATACAGAATAAATTCCACCACCGGTGTGCCATCAATCTCACGGGCAACGATATTGTCGCTATCGACAACGCTAAACTTGGTGGTCATGGGAAAAGCAAACGTCCAGGGACGCCATACGGCGCTTGAAGTATCGCTTGAAATTACAATGGCGGTGTCAGGCAGCTGTGCCTGCTTGTGTTCAAACCATGAATACTCCACCTGGATTTGATAGCCAAGCATGCCTAGTCCACCGCATACCGGCACAATCCATTTGGGTAGCCGTTTGCGGCTAAGGGTTCTAAGGATCAGCCCAATGCCGGCGGCGGCAAGCCCGGCAAATACTGCGGCGATCAAGTGCCATATCATAAAATATCCTTTCTGAAAGTCATCGGGCCTCCCTTAGGAGGCCCGATGGTCACTTTTGATTCCAAAGCAGTCTGTTGCGACAAGCCGAGGAAATGATTATGGCTTAATGATCGACCGCTGCACCAGCACCTTTTGGATAGCGAACGCTTTCCACCAGCTCCTGAATTTCCCGCGGCGGTGCGGCTGTCACGCTGGAGACTGCAAAGGCAACTGCAAAGTTGATCATCGCACCTACCGCACCGAAGGAGAGTGGCGAGATCCCCAGAATCCAGTTATCCGGAGTATTGGCCAACGTGTTGGTGCCTGGGATAAAGAACCAGCCCAGATAGGTGAAGATATACAGCAGCGTACAGATCAGGCCTGCCAGCATACCGGCAATCGCGCCCATGTTGTTCATGCGGGTCGAGAAAATACCCATCATCAACGCCGGGAACAGCGAGGCACCGGCAATGCCGAAGGCCAACGCTACCGTTTGAGCTGCGAAACCGGGTGGGTTCAAGCCCAGGTAAGTGGCCAGCAGTATGGCGCCACCCATGGAGATCCGGGCTGCGAGCATCTCACCTTTTTCGGAAATCTTCGGATTGATCATTGTCTTGATCAAGTCGTGACTGATTGCCGAGGAGATCGCGAGCAGAAGACCAGCCGCCGTTGAAAGGGCCGCAGCAATACCGCCAGCCGCGATTAAACCGATGACCCAGCCTGGCAGATTAGCGATTTCCGGGTTAGCAAGTACCAGAATATCGTTGTTAACCGTCAGCTCGTTGCCTTCCCAGCCACGATCAGTGTAATCAGTTGCATCGTTATAGAACTGAATACGACCATCGTTGTTGACATCATTGAAGGTGATTAGCCCAGTATCTTCCCAGGTACGGAACCACTCAGGACGCTCTTCGTAGAGAATGGGGTTTTGTGCGGCTTCGTCATAGTTTTCAACCTGACCAGCCATTTCAGGGTAAACCGTGGTCATCAGGTTAAGGCGTGCCATGGAGCCCACCGCCGGTGCCGTCAGGTAGAGCAGGGCGATAAATACCAGCGCCCAGCCTGCTGACCAGCGTGCATCAGCTACCTTGGGTACGGTGAAGAAGCGGATAATAACGTGAGGAAGACCTGCGGTACCTACCATCAGTGAAAGCGTGAACAGCACCATATTCAGTTTGTTGTCTACATCGGCGGTGTAGTCCTGAAAGCCTAGTGCGCTTACCACATCATCGAGCTTCTGCAGCAGGGGAATACCCGATTCGGTATGCGTGCTGAACATGCCGAACATGGGGATTGGGTTGCCGGTAAGCTGGAAGGCAATAAACACCGCAGGAATGGTATAGGCAACAATCAGTACGATGTACTGGGCTACCTGGGTATAGGTGATCCCTTTCATGCCGCCGAAAACGGCATACAGGAAAACGATCAGCGCAGCGAGCCAGATACCCCAAGTGTTGCTGACTTCCAAAAAGCGGGAGAAAGCAACGCCTGCACCGGTCATTTGACCAATAACGTAAGTCACTGACGCTATAATCAAGCACACAATCGCGACGAAGCGGGCGGTATTGCTGTAGAAGCGATCGCCAATAAAGTCAGGAACGGTGAACTTGCCAAATTTACGCAGGTAAGGGGCCAGCAACATGGCCAGGATGACATAGCCGCCGGTCCAGCCCATCAGGAACGTGGAGTTAGCATAGCCACCGGAGGCCAGAAGACCCGCCATGGAAATAAACGAGGCTGCCGACATCCAGTCAGCGGCTGTCGCCATGCCGTTGGTAATCGGGTGAACGCCGCCACCGGCAACGTAGAAGTCTTTCGTGGATCCTGCACGCGCCCAAATCGCGATACCGATATACAGGGCGAAGGAGGCGCCAACGAACAGTAAGTTAATTGCAAACTGGCTCATACTGGCTTACTCCTCAAGGCCATATTTTTTATCGAGCTTATTCATTCTCCAGGCATAGAAGAAGATAAGCACAATGAAGGTAAGAATGGAGCCTTGCTGAGCAAACCAGAAGCCCAGGTCTGTCCCCCCGACTGGAATGCCCGCCAACAAAGGACGAAACAGAATTGCACATCCATAAGAAACGAATGCCCAAACAATCAGGCACCCGAAGATTAAGCGGACGTTGGCTTTCCAGTATTCAGCAGCATTAGATTTGTCGTCTGCCATTGTGTTGCTCTCCACTTGTTTTTTAAGGGTTGGAAAGTTCACTAGGAATAGCGTTTGGCGTATCAGGGTAATGGCACACCAAAGTCACTTGCTTCTTAGTTGTCATTTTTAGTCTGTTGCTATTTAAGCTAGTTGATCTTTTAGAGCTTGGGTAAGTTTTAATTAGCCATATGCAATTACCCTGCATGATACATGGTTAATACTGGACAATAATCGCTAAAAAATAAATCCCAGACTTTGGTATCACTACTGCTTTTAAAGTCGTTTTCTTGTTTTTAAGTTAATGAAAATAAAAATTTTTGTGATGCTTTGGCGGTAAGCTACTCTGTCCTTGAACAATGGTCTAGTGTTTGGCTAAAAGATAATGTTTGCTACTTTGAATAGATGGTTTGATATTGATAGTAGTATGCTTAAAAAAGCACTACTTTAGTCGTTAGAACCAACGTCGAGTCGACGTTGGAATAATAGCTAAAGGTATATAGAGACTGAATGGTTTTAACTACTAAATAGCATTTTCAAAAAGCTGTTTGCTGAATACGGTATTTATATTCACCGTCTAATAATAACAAGCGACATACGGGTTTTTGAGGGTTGCCTACTGCAATGGCTATCTCAATGCCATCGTTGGTGTGCTTCTGCCAGCTTGCTGTATGAGCTTTTGTTGTGTGAGGTCAGGCCCGATGGTTGATGTTGAGCTGTCCCAACTGCCGTTTACGCTACTTGATGATGAAGGGCGTGACTTCGTTCGTCGAGGTATGGACCTTGCCTATTTCGATCGTGATGAAATTATTTTAGAAATGGGCGCCACGGGCGAGTACGTATTTCTGATTCATAGAGGTGACGTCGCTGAGATTGATCCCACGTTACCCGCTGCCAGCGCCGTTATCGGGCACTACACGGCAGGCGATCTATTCGGTGCCATCAGTATTTTGAATGGAAAAAGCCGCTATCGCTTCCAGGCCGAGCAGGAGTGCTTGTGTTATCTCATGCCCAGCGCCCTGTTTGCGCAGCTGTGTCGGCAGCACCCTCCTTTTGAGCAGTTCTTTAGGCAGTCGCTTGCCCATAAAGCACGCTTATTAACCGAAAAGCGCGCCGATGGGGGCGTGACCATGGCGGGCTTCATGCTGGCCAAGGTCGGTGAGTGTATGCGTGAGCCCCTATTGATGGATGCCTCAACCGATATCGCCGGGGCGGTAAAAAAACTCAATGACAGCCATGCCGACAGCCTGCTGGTCGAAACCCAGGGCAAGCTGGGCATGATCACGAAAACTGATCTGCTCAATGCATTGGTAATAAAAGGCTGCACTCAGGCAACGTCATTGGATCAGATCGCCCACTTTTCATTGGTGACGGTGACCCCTGAGCAGTATCTCTTTGAAGCATTGGTATTAATGACCCGGCATAAAGTTACTCGTGTTGTCGTGATGGAGCAGTCAGTACTCAAGGGCGTGGTTGAAATCACCGATGTCCTGAGCTTTTTCTCCAGCCGAAGCTACGTGGTGAGTCTACAGGTGGAGCAGGCCAGCGATTTGGCGTCGTTGTCGGTGGCCAGCCAGCGCACCCCAGAGCTTGTTCGGGCGCTAATGGCGCAAGGCGTGAAACTACGTTTTGCCATGGATCTTCTGGCAGCGCTTAATGGCCGGATCATGAGCAAAGCCTGGGGGTTTATCATCAATGAG
Organism: Vreelandella zhanjiangensis DSM 21076; assembly: GCF_000377665.1. Lineage (GTDB taxonomy): Bacteria > Pseudomonadota > Gammaproteobacteria > Pseudomonadales > Halomonadaceae > Vreelandella > Vreelandella zhanjiangensis. The sequence goes on from NZ_KB898647.1 coordinate 44,282, forward strand.
CAACACCATCATGACAGTTGCCTGATGGTGATGGGCAGTGAAGGGCGTGGGGAGCAAATCCTTAAAACGGATCAGGATAACGGACTGATTTTAGATGACGATGCTCAGTGGCCCGGTGTGGCAGATGATATGCAGCGCCTTACCGATACCCTGATAACGTTGGGCTACCCGCCTTGCCCCGGCAATATTATGGTATCTAATCCGCAGTGGGTTGCCAGCGTCTCACAATGGAAAAAACGCATCGCCAAATGGGCCCGCGAGCGCGATGGCGATAGCCTGATGAAGCTTGCCATTATGCTGGACGCCCATTCAGTCGCGGGCAATCCACGCTTGCTGGAAAGCGTGCGCGAGGCTTTGTTTGAACGCTGTGCGGGGGATGAGATTCTGCTTTCCTACTTTGCGCGCCCGGCGCTGCGCTTTGCAACGCCGCTGACCCTGTTTGGCTCGCTTAAAAAGCCTCAGCACGGCATCGATATCAAGAAAGGCGGCATCTTTCCGATTGTACATGGCGTTCGCACCATGGCGCTGGAGCGGCGCATTAACGTAACGTCGACTCAGGGACGGTTGGAGGCGCTGGCTGATGATGGCCGCCTTGAGCACCGGGTTGCCGATGATCTGGGGGAGGCACTGGCGCTATTTACCGAGCTGCGTCTCAAGCAGCAGCTTAGTGAGCAGAAGGTTAGCGGGCACTCCAATCGCGTTGTGGTGCAGGAGCTATCATCGCTGGAGCGGGATGTGCTGCGTGAATCGCTGCATATCGTTAAAGACTTCAAACAGCGCCTCTCTCACCGTTACCACTTAGAGTACTCATGAGTCGCGCTATGCAGGGAAACGATAATTACCTCACGCTGCTGGGTCGCTCGCTGCGGGCGTTATTCAAGCGTGAAAGCGAGCGTCGCCGCTATGCCAACTCTCCCTACGCCTGGCTGTTTCGACCCTATATGGGCGAAGAACTGGTGGCGCTGGCCTGTCAGGTAACGCCAGGGGATGAGCCCGTATTAAGCTTTGCTGCGGTGGTATTGAATCAGCAGCAAATTCATACCAGTGGTGCATGGGTGGCAACGCTTGCCGACCCGCAGGCCGCTGACAAGGCGGCGTTGCGCCGGCATCAAAAGCTTTATAATACTGAGACGGCGTTATCGCCAAGCACCGATACGCTGCGCGCGCTAGCCGAATTTATTGGCAATCGGCCACTCATTGGCTGGCAGTTGGATCAGCAGCTGGCCGCTCTTAACAGCGCTTTTAGAGCCCACCTGGGGTTTGGGCTGCCCAATGCTCAGATTGATGTGGCCAAACTGCATCAGCGTCAGCTGCGCCGCCTGCATCCGCTGGTCGAGTCGCCCAGCCAGTTTTCCGAGGCATTGGCATGCTGGCAAGTCCCCGCTATCTCGACAAACGGTTTATTGGGCAAAGCCACCGCCAGCGCCCTACTGTATATGCGCTTACAGCGTGATATGACGTAATCAGGTCAGCTTCTAGTATGCAGATGACGTGATTTTGCCAGTTGGGTGAACGACGGGAGTCTTGTTAGAATAGCCGCTGCTCCTTCTACCATTGGCAGTGCTTATATCATGCAACACCTCGATCATTTTGACCCCGCCACGGCGACCGTTGCGCAAGCTTGCGACCTATCGGGCCAGCCCGAGCCTGATGACGCCAAACAAAAGCGTGAATTCAATAAGTTGCAAAAGCGGCTGCGGCGCGAGGTGGGTAATGCCATCATCGATTACCAAATGATTAATGAGGGCGACCGCGTAATGGTCTGCCTGTCAGGTGGTAAAGACAGCTACACCATGCTGGAAATTCTGCGCAGCCTGCAGCGCAATGCCCCGGTGAATTTTTCGCTGGTGGCGGTCAATATGGACCAAAAGCAGCCCGGTTTTCCTGAGCATGTGTTGCCGCGCTACCTAGATAAGCTCGGCGTGGAATACCACATATTGGAGCGCGACACGTACTCGGTGGTGAAGGAGAAAACCCCCGAAGGCAAGACGACCTGTGCGCTGTGTTCACGCTTGCGGCGCGGATCGCTTTACGGGTTTGCCGAAGAGATCGGGGCGAATAAAATTGCGCTGGGCCATCATCGCGAAGATATTCTGGAAACGTTATTTCTGAATATGTTTTTTGGCGGCACCTTGAAGTCGATGCCGCCCAAGCTGCTTTCCGATGACGGCAAAAATATCGTGATCCGTCCGCTGGCCTATTGCAAAGAAGCCGATATCGCAGAGTTTTCCCGACTGATGGAATTTCCCATCATCCCCTGCAACCTGTGTGGTTCGCAGCCCAACATGCAGCGTCAGGTCGTCAAGGAAATGCTTGCCGAGTGGGACAAGAAGCACCCCGGTCGCCTGGAAAGCATGTTCAAGGCGGTCACCAACGTTGCCCCTTCACAGCTGGCCGACCGTGAGCTATTTGATTTCGAAGGGCTTGAAGCCAAGCAGGAAGCGTTAATGGCTAGCCGCATTCAAACGCTTAGTGTGAATTGATCGTTTGATCATCCTCTTCGGTAAGCGTAATCAAGCGCTGCATGTCGAGGATATTGACCTCCCGCCCAGAGACGGCCACCACTTTATGCTGCTGAAAGCGGCTTAAAATACGGCTGACCGTCTCGACGGCCAATCCCAGATAGTTGCCTATGTCGGCTCGCGCCATGGAGAGTCGGAAGCTGTAAGGCGAGTAGCCCCGACGTCGAAAGCGTTCCGACAGCGTCAGTAAGAAACTTGCCAGCCGCTGATCGGCGGTCTTGCGCGATAAAAGCCGCATCATGCGCCGGTCATCGCGAAGCTCCTTGCTCATACTGCGATACAGCTGGCCGCGCAGCTCGGGGAGCTCTTCAGAAAGCGAGTCCAGACGATCAAACGGGATCTCGCAAATAGTCGTGGTTTCCAGTGCAATGACGCTGCCGGGATAATGCTCTTCGTCGATGCCGTCCAGACCCACCAGCTCGCTGGGCAGAAAGAAATTGGTAAGCTGGTCGTTACCGTTTCCTTCGCTGGTCACCTGCTTCAAGCTGCCCGAGCGTACCGCGTAAACACTGGTAAAGCGGTCGCCCTGGCGAAAAAGCGGCTCGCCTTTTTTAAGCGGAGCCCGGCGCCGGATGATGGCATCAAACTGCCCCATATTTTCAAGCTCAAGTGCGAGCGGCAGACACAGCGAGCTTAAGCTGCAGGTCTGGCAACGTGCCTCTTGCAGAGGCGCGCGTCGTTGGCTTGCAGGTGGTGGCATGACTTTCTCCCAGATTCCGTCTTTTTTGCTCACAAAAGGGTATTTGCTGCATGCGCTCATTTGGCCCGCTAAACCATTTTTGAATAGCGTTGGCCTGACTGTTCGGGCCAATAGGCATCAAACGCCATGGCCAATTGGCGAATCAGTAAACGACCCATCGGCGTTGCGCTAAGCGTATCACCCAGGCGGGTGATTAGCCCATCCTGCTCAGCGGTATGCAGCTTTTCTAACGCATGTGAAAAATAATCGGCAGCGTCAATCTGCCAGCGCTGGCTGATGGCGGCTAAATCCAGGCGCATATCGCACATCAAACGTTCGATAACGTCGGCCCTGATAAGATCATTCTTGGTTAATCGCAGGCCTTTCACGGTGGCCAGTCGGCCTTGATCCAAAGCGTTTTCATAGCCCGCCAAGTCGGTCGGGTTTTGCGCGTAGCTATCGCCTACGTGTGAAATAGCCGATACCCCAAGCCCGATCAAGTCGCACTTCGCGTGGCTGGAATAGCCTTGGAAATTACGCTGCAGCGTGCCGTTAGCCTGGGCCATCGCCAAGCTGTCTTCAGGCTTGGCAAAATGGTCCATGCCGATATGCACGTAACCAGCGGCCGTTAGCATCTCGATGGTGGTACGCAGGATCGAAAGCTTTTCATCAGCGCCCGGCAGGTCGTCGACATTGATGCGCCGCTGGGGCTTAAACCGCGCGGGCAGGTGAGCATAGTTAAACACCGACAGGCGCGCCGGACTCAGCTCAATCACTTGCGTCAGCGTCTCGGCAAAACTCTTTTCGGTCTGAAAGGGCAGGCCGTAGATTAAGTCGAGATTGAGCGAACGAAACCCCAGACGGTGCGCTTCATCCATCAGCGTTTCGGTAAGTACGCGCGGCTGGTGACGATTGATCGCTTTTTGAACGCGCGGATCCAAATCCTGTACACCCAGGCTCAGTCGGTTAAAGCCCAATGACTGCAAGTGACGCAGGGTAAATACATCGGCCTCACGCGGGTCGATTTCAATTGCGTAATCACGGTCTGGCGCGCTTGAAAGCCCGAACCGAGCATCCAGACGGTCGATAAGATCGCCCATCTGCGCCAGTGAAAGAAACGTCGGCGTTCCGCCACCCCAATGAAGCTGTTTGACGGGCCGGGAGGTATCCAGGTGACGAGCGGTGAGGACCATTTCGCGATCCAGTCGCGAAAGGTAAGGCTCTGCCAGCGAGGTGTTTTTGGTAGCGATTTTATTACACGCGCAGTAAAAGCAGATTTTGCGACAAAACGGCACGTGAACGTACAACGAAAGCGGGCGCTGACTGGCATTGCTCTGCTCAAGCGCTTGAGCCAGGTTAACCGCCGTAAAGCCTTCATGAAAAGCCAGTGCGGTTGGGTAGGACGTATACCGCGGGCCGCTTTTATCATAGCGGCGCAGCAACGCTTCATCCCAGTGAGCGCTAGGCAATCCCTCAGGTGTAACGGGCAGGGAGGCCGCAGTGGCATGAACAGACATGAAAACGCCTCCGGTAGCTTAGGCTTTGTACGAAAACTGCTTGCGCTCGACCATACGGCGTTAAAAATCAGCTCAAAATACTCATTTACGCATGTAAACTCCGTTTTTTCGCTGATTTTTGCCTTGTCTGGTCTTCGCTCAGTGACTTTTCGCACAAACCCTAGAAATGAAAACCTACCCATAGCCTACCGCCGTTACGGCCAGAAAGTGTTGAGCTACGTCAATGATTGGTGTGCGAGTGGGAATGATGTTGGGAGTCGGAGTGTAAGGGCGCGTGGTCGTGATCACCTAGATGAGCATTGAGCGTCCATAGCTGCCATAAGGCAAAGGTAATAATGGTTAGCGCTGCCAGGGTTCGGGTCGCCGGGTGGCGGATAAGGCGGCTAAGTTTGTGAGCCGCTAGCCCGGTGGCCAGTAGCGCGGGCAGGGTGCCTAGACCAAATGCCCCCATCAACAGCGCACCTTGAAGTGGCTGGGCGATTGCCAGGCTCCACGCTAGCATTGAGTAAACTAACCCACATGGCAGCCAGCCCCATATGGCGCCTAGCGCAAACGCTTGGGGAAAATGAACTACCGGCATCAGGCGGCGCCCAACGGGTTCAAGGTAGCGCCATAAGTGCTTTCCTACGGCTTCAACACGCAAAAGCCCCTTCCACCAGTTGGCGATGTAGAGCGCCATTAAAATCAGCATTAGCGCCGCCAGCCCTTGCAGTATCTGGCGGGCTAAGGGAGAAAGCGAAATCAGCGTGCCGAGAGCGGCAACTAAGGCGCCTGCAGCCATATAGCTTGTAATGCGGCCCAGGTTGTAGCTCAACAGCAGGCCGCCCATACGTGCTGGGCGGCGCATGCTGGGCGGTACGGCAAACGTCAATGCGCTCATGATTCCCCCGCACATGCCAATGCAGTGTGCGCCGCCCATCAAACCAAACACAAACGCGGCGATAAGCGGTGGAAGATCAAGCCCGGTCGGGTTCATAACATGCCTTTTGCGGCTGAAAGAGAAAGGCTGCGCGAAAAACGTAGCGTATTGACGACGACGGCGAGAACGCTAATCAAGGCACCTACGACGGCTCCCAGCGGAGACAAAAAGCCCGGCGCCGCCAGAATAAATAATATCAGGCTTATGCCTACGGCTAAGCCGCTGGTTTGGCGTATGCAACGCTGCATGGCGCGGGCGATAGTAAGAGTCTCGGCGGCACAGGCCTTGCGAGGGCTAAAAATGACCACGTCAGGGTGGGAAGCTAAAGACTCACAAGCATGCGCTGTTAGCGCCAATGTCATCAGAGCGGAAGGCTTCTGTATTACCACGCCGCGCTTGCGCAACTGCTGGTAGCTGGCTACTAAGATCGCAGGATGCACCATCGCCAACGCACAGAAGCTACTCACCACCAGCATTGAGAGCATGGTATCCAGTACCTCGGCTTTCCCAAGCCACCCGCCAATAGCCGTAACGCTTAAGCTCGCTATGAGTAAACTACTCACCCAGCGGTGCATGTTTTGCGCGTTGATCGCCGCCAGGGATTGCTCGCCCCAGGCAGCTTTAACCTGGGCGCTAATATGCGCGGTGCGAGTATCAGCGCCTACCAGGATTGCTTTGATGACCAGCGAATTTTCCAGGTTTCGACAGCCAGCCAGCACGTGATCGCCTACTTGGCGCGTTATGGGAAGCTGCTCGCCGCTCAATTCCGATTCATCCAGGCTCGACGTTCCTTGCTCAATCGTGCCGTCAACGGGAAGTCGCTGGCCCGGTTTAACTATAACGTGGTCGCCTGGCGCGAGTTCCCCTATTGGCAGGATTTTCTCGCAGGCATCGTGGTAAAGCCGAGTGGCCGACGCAGGAAGGGCGTCTTTGAGCGTATTTTGAACATGCCCCAGGCCTAGGGATGATTTAACGTAGCCGCCCAGCAGCAAGAGCGTTGTCAGCAGGGCAATAAAACCTGCGTAGTGCTCCCCAATATGCAGCAGCGTTGCGTAGCCGCTGGCCAGGTAAGCGATGCTCAAGGCTAAACTGATAGGCACAGCCGGGCCGAGCAGGCCGCGCCGTATATCGACAAGCGCACGCCTGAAAAAAGGCGGTGTGGCGAATAGCATCACGGCGGTGGCTAGACCAAGGGGCAGCCAGTGAAACAGCATATAAACATGCGGGTTAACGTTTTCTAATGCTGCACCGTTTAAAAAAAACGCTAGCAGAGTGATGCCGATAAGGTTTGCCCCCGAGATTCCCAGCCGCCAAGCATTTACACGCTTTTTATGCCGCAGGTGCTCTTGGGTGGGGTCGGGCTCAAACGGCAGAGCGCTGTAGCCGATAGTGGCAAGCTCGGCCAGTAGTTGAGAGAGTTTAAGCTGGTTGGCGTGCCAGCTAACGCGCAGGCGATGATGGGATAAATCCACCGCGCTTGCGGTGATACCCTCAAGGGCATTTAGGCGATGCTCGATAAGCCAGGCACAGGCGTTGCAGGTGATGCCTTCGACGGCGAGGGTCGCGCTTAGCTGCTCGGTATCACTTTCTGACGTTACAAACGTTGCCTGACGTTCAGGGCTATCAAAGTGCGCCCAGGCATCGCTGTTAAGCGTCCCATTAACGGGTTTGCCGGGCAGGTCGGTACGCTGGCGGTAATAGCTTTCCAGGCCGCCCTGTAAAATGGCATGAGCTACGGCTTCGCAGCCTGGACAGCACAAAGGGTGCACCGTTTCATCCAGCACAATTTGCCAAGGCGCATTGGCTGGTACGTGGCTGCCGCAATGGTAGCAAGAGGGGGCCGCAGGCGCTGTCATGACTTGGCTGACGGCTCTTGAGCTAAGCGCATCGTTAACGCGTTATCCAGCAATTATGTTTCCTTACAATGAGCGCTGCTTAACCGATGGGCAATCTATCCACAGGCCCTAATAGCTAACGTGTGAAAAGGTTAGCAGCATTGATGGGAAGGGCGCGAGTTTCGTCGTCATACCTGCTATCACTTGCTGACGTTTTCTACCAACCCTAATGCGCAGGAGAGAGCGGTTGTGCCAAACGTTTACGCAGATTATGTCCCTATTCAACCCGGCCAGTTGCCCGCAGCACTGGCGCGAGGGGAGGCGTCTTGTTTTATGGTTGAGGGGTTTGGGGCACTTTCGGTCACCGGGAAGGCGCACATTGGACGGCTTTTATGGGCGCATGGTGCTGGCGCTGGGCATCAATCGGTATTTATGCAGCATATGATCAGTGCGCTTGCCGCCCAAGGCATTCAGGTCTTTGCGATTGATTTTCCGTATATGCAGCAAATGATGGAACAGGGGAAGCGTCGCCCGCCGCCGCCTGTGGCGAAAACGCTTGAGCATTTTGCAGCCTGGCACGGTTTGCTTGAACCCTTGGCCGACCTGCCGCTTTGGGCGGGCGGGAAGTCGATGGGCGGACGTATTGCGACGATGTTTGCAAGTACCGCGTTTGCAAGTACGGCGTTTGCAAGTTCAGGGTCTACAAGTACGGAGTCCGCAAGCCAGCAGGTTTGCCCTGGTGTGATTGTCGCGGGTTACCCGTTTCATCCGCCTAAAGTGCCTGACAAGCTGCGTTTGAGCCACTGGCCGGATATTCACTGTCCGCTGCTTGTTTTGCAGGGCGAGCGTGATCCTTTTGGCACTCGCGAGGAGGTCTCAGGCTACTTGTTAACGGCGCAAACTCGGCTTGAATGGCTTACCGATGGCGATCATGATTTCAAACCGCGCCGTGCATCTGGATTAAAACATGAGTTTTTGATTGACGAAGCGGCCACACTTGCGGCATCCTTCGTCCGCGCTCATGGAACGCCTTCGGGAATGTGAGCAACGCGCTGGTTTAAATCACAAAGTTTAAACATAACGTGTTGACATTCAGGCAGACTTCTGTAGAATGCAGCGCCACGTGACCAGCGGGTGGTTAGCTCAGTTGGGAGAGCACCAGCCTTACAAGCTGGGGGTCACTGGTTCGAACCCAGTACCACCCACCATCGAAAGATGGCCTGGAAACGTAAAGCAGTACCAAAGTAACATCAGCATGATGCAACAGCGGACCGGTAGTTCAGTTGGTTAGAATGCCGGCCTGTCACGCCGGAGGTCGCGAGTTCGAGTCTCGTCCGGTCCGCCATCATCATACTTTTTTGCTTTGTAGCAGTTATCGCTATTCGGACCGGTAGTTCAGTTGGTTAGAATGCCGGCCTGTCACGCCGGAGGTCGCGAGTTCGAGTCTCGTCCGGTCCGCCACGATAACTTGCAGATTGGTTGATTTAACATCAACACCCTGGGTGGTTAGCTCAGTTGGGAGAGCACCAGCCTTACAAGCTGGGGGTCACTGGTTCGAACCCAGTACCACCCACCATTTAAAGTCCTTTTAAATGGTTGTAGTTGTAATATCGTTAGAAAGTGCCTTATTTGTGGACCGGTAGTTCAGTTGGTTAGAATGCCGGCCTGTCACGCCGGAGGTCGCGAGTTCGAGTCTCGTCCGGTCCGCCATTAAGCACTAGCGTTTATTTTACGCACTGAAATTTTAAGTATATTGGTATAAGTAATTTCGGTTTTATGCCGACGAATTCTAAAAACCCTGGATCTTTGATCCGGGGTTTTTTCGTATGTGCGCTAGTTTTTAAGCCAGTCAAGCAACCGCGCTAACGCCTGCTTTGGCGATCTGCACGTCCTGTTCGGGTTTCACGCCAGAAATGCCCACTGCGCCGATTACCTGACCGTCAACGATGATGGGTACGCCACCGGATAGCAGGCCAGGGAAGGGAGCAGACACAAATGCTGTACGGCCGCCGTTAATCATCTCTTCAAACACTTGGGTTTCTTTACGGCCCAGGGCGGCATTGCGTGCCTTGTGCGTGGCGATTTCGGCGCTAAAGGGTGCCGCGCCGTCCAGACGGCTAAGGGCGAGCAGATGGCCGCCGTCGTCGGTGATTGCAATTGTGACCGGCCAGCTGTTGTTGTTAGCTTCTTTCTGGGCGGCCTCAAGAATTTTCGTGATATCCGCTTGAACAAGTACGGCTTTAGTTTGCATATCAGGTCCTTTTTTTATCAACAGGATGGTAATTGCTGCGCCGGTTGGTGGGCGCAGCAGGAAGATCAGTGAGTCATCAGTGCCGCGTCCACGACCTCAACCCAGTGGCGCACTGGCGTACGACTCGCCCCCGCTAAGTGCGTTTGGCAGCCAATATTAGCGGTTACTATAAGCTCTGGATTGCCCGCTTCCAACGCCGCCAGCTTATTATCGCGCAGTTGGGTGGCAAGCTCTGGCTGGGTGATGGAGTAAGTACCCGCGGACCCGCAGCAAAGGTGCGCATCCTGAACTGGTGTCAGCGAAAACCCCAGCTTGATCAATACGCCTTCTACTGCACCGTTAAGCTTCTGGGCGTGCTGCAGCGTGCATGGGCAATGGAAGGCCAAGCGTTGGGTCTCTTTAACCTGTAGTGCTTCTAAGGGCTCCTCACGCAGAATCTCGACGATATCTTTCGCCAGCGCGCTGATCTTCTTAGCCTTTTCAGCGTAGTGCGGGTCATCTTTGAGCATGTAGCCATACTCTTTGATAAACGCCCCGCAGCCGCTAGCGGTTTGAACAATCGCCTCGGCGCCCTGTTCGATATGCGGCCACCAGGCATCAATATTGGCGCGCATGCGGGCGCGACCGTCATCTTGAGCGTTAAGGTGGAAATCAATTGCCCCACAGCAGCCGGCTTCTGCCACTGGTGTCAGGCTAATATGTAGACGATCCAGCAGCCGAGCGGTAGCGGCATTGGTATTGGGCGACAGCCCAGGCTGTACACAGCCTTCTAAAATCAGCATTTTGCGAGTATGCAGCTTACTATCAGGCCGCTTGCCCGCATCGACCGGCGCTGCGGGCATTTTGTTGCGCAGCTTGCTCGGCACCAGTGGTTTGAACGTGAGGCCCAGTTTTAACAGCGCCTGAAAACGCTTGGGTTCCACCATCATTTTGCGCAACGCATAGCGCTGGGCGCGGTCGGCTGGTGGGCGCGGTACACGGCGCTCTATTTCCGCGCGGCCGATATTCAAAAGCTTGTGATACTCGACCCCTGATGGGCAGGTGGTTTCACAGTTCTGGCAGGTTAGGCAGCGATCCAGGTGCAGCCGGGTTTCTGCAGTGACCTGGTCATCGTCGTCGCGGCTTTCCAGCAGCTCCTTCATCAGGTAGATGCGCCCGCGAGGGCCGTCACGCTCGTCGCCCAGCAGCTGATAGGTAGGGCAGGTGGCGTTACAGAAGCCGCAGTGGACGCAGGTGCGCAAAATGCGCTCAGCTTCCTGAATATGCGGCTTTTGACGATCTGCATCGGTAAAATGCGTTTGCATATCAGCTCTCCTGATTAAAACGCCGCGTAAAGACGACCGGGGTTGAAAATGCCGTGAACATCCAGCTCCGCTTTTAAATTGCGATGATATTTTTCAACCACGCTGTTTAACGGGGTAAACGGCTCTGCCGCTCCACCCTGCGTTTGCGGCGTATAGCAGGTGGCGTGCCCGCCTGCGGCCTGGCACGCATTGCGCAGCGTCGTTGCATCAAGCGTGGTTTTTACCCAGCGCTGGCTGCCGCCCCAGTCGTAAAAGATATCGGCTTCGGGAATATCCAGCGCAAGCGGCGCGGTATGCGGGGGGAGCGACAGACGCCAAAGCGCCTTGCCATCCTCAAGATGAAAAAATCCATGGGTTTGATTGGCAAGTGAACGCCAGAAGCTGGCTTCCAATGGTTCACCGCCCAGGCGCTCCTGGGTCGCTTTTACCGAACTGTTGCCGCCTTCCAGGCGAATATAAAGCTCGCCTGCATGCCAGGCGGCTGCAGTGATAGGTAATGGCAAACGACCCAGTTCCGCCAGTTTATTCAAAGCATCTTCAAGGCTCATGGGTAGGCGCAAACAGTGGTTTGCTGTCGGTATCGGCAACACTTTAAATGAGATATCCGCAAGCACGCCGAGCGTGCCCTGGGCGCCAGCCATTAGTCGGGAAAGATCGTAGCCCGCCACGTTTTTCATGACTTCGCCGCCAAAGCGCAGCAGCTTGCCTTCCTGAGTAATGACTCGCGTGCCAAGCACAAAGTCACGTGCCGCACCCGCCCAGGGGCGGCGAGGGCCGGAAAGGCCGGTCGCCACCGCGCCGCCAATGGTGCTGTTTTCACCAAAACTCGGCGGTTCAAAGGCAAGCATCTGATGGTGTTCGGCCAGGGCTTTCTGCAGCGCGCTTAATCGCGTACCGGCGCGTACCGTCACCACAAGCTCAACCGGGTCGTAAGACACAATGCCGCTGTGTTCTGCTATGCAAAGCGGCTGGCCTTCTACCGGGCGGCCATAAAATGCACGGGTATCGCCGCCCACAATGCGTAGCGGCGTGCGTGTTTCATAAGCCGTACGCACCTGCTCACACAGGCGCTCAGAAATATCGCGGTCGGCGGCGTGAATCGCTAAATCAGTCATGGTCTTTCCTGGTGTTTGCCTTGTTCGATTTATCATCAAAAGCGCGGTAGCTCTGGATGCGGCAATTCATTGTTATGGACATGCATGGCGCCAAATTCAGCACAGCGGGCCAGTGTCGGGATATTTTTTCCTGGGTTAAGCAGTCGCTTGGGGTCAAACGCGGCTTTTAGTGCATGGAAAACGCTGATTTCATCCGCCTGGAACTGGCTGCACATCTGGTTGATCTTTTCGCGCCCTACGCCATGTTCGCCGGTAATCGAACCACCAGCGGCCACGCACAGCTCCAGAATCTTGCCGCCTACCTCTTCGGCCAGTGCCAGCTCACCCTCTTTATTGGCATCGAACAAAATCAGGGGGTGCATATTGCCATCACCGGCGTGAAAGACGTTGGCCACCGCCAGGCCGCTCTGTTCAGAAAGCGCTGCTATGCCCTTGAGCACGCGGGGAAGTTCGCAGCGGGGAATCGTACCGTCCATGCAGTAGTAATCAGGCGACATGCGACCAACCGCCGGAAAGGCATTTTTGCGCCCGGCCCAGAACTTGGCGCGCTCCAGCTCATCACGGGCCTGCTGAATCTGCGTGGCACCGGCTTTTTCGAGCACCCGGCGTACCGTCTCGCAGTCGTCATCCACGTCCGCTTCGACGCCATCAAGCTCGCACAGTAAAATCGCCTCGGCGTCCAGCGGGTAGCCCGCTTTGACAAAATCTTCAGCGGCCTTGATGGCAAGTTTATCCATCATTTCCAGACCGCCTGGGATAATGCCCGCCGCAATAATATCGCCCACTGCGCGGCCGGCTTTTTCAACGTCGTCAAAGCTTGCCATCAAGACTTTGGCGGTCTCCGGTTTGGGCAGCAGCTTGACGGTAATTTCGGTGACCACACCCAGCATGCCTTCTGAACCGTTCATCAGAGCGAGCAGATCAAAACCCGGCGCATCCAGCGATTCAGCGCCCAGCGTCATGCGCTCACCTTCAATGGTCAGCACATCAACGCGCAGTACGTTGTGTACGGTCAGACCGTATTTAAGGCAGTGTACGCCGCCGGCGTTTTCCGCCACGTTGCCGCCAATCGAGCAGGCAATTTGGGATGACGGGTCGGGGGCGTAGTAAAGCCCGTAAGGCGCGGCCGCCTCGGAAATGGCCAGATTACGCACCCCAGGCTGCACGCGTGCCATGCGCGCATCAGGGTCAACACTCAGTATCTTGTTAAACCGCGACATCACAAGCAGTACGCCCTGCTCAAGCGGCAGCGCGCCGCCGGAAAGGCCGGTTCCCGCGCCTCGCGTCACCACTGGTACGTCTAATGCGTGGCAGCGTTTTAACAGGGCTTCGACCTGTTCAAGGTTTTCGGGCAGCGCTACCAGCATGGGCAATACCCGGTAAGCGGCCAGGCCATCGCACTCGAAGGGGCGCAAATCTTCTTCCCGGTGGAGCAGGGTCAGGGTCGGCACTGCCTGCTGTATGTCGGTTAAAACCTCGGTTTTATCACGGCGTGCAAGCTCGCCATCAAGACGCTCATCAAAGAGGATATTCATCACAACATCCCAGGTTTTTTTATCGTTTAAGGTAACCGCACGGTCAATCAAGCATGGGTCAATCTGAGCTGTTTTTGTATGCCTGTCCAGAGTGTGGTGCAATGGTCAGACCAGTAATTGGTCGATAATCATGCAATGTTGAGCTTTATAGTTACGGTGCGATGAGGCTTATCTTATGGATCATCCAGGCGGGCTTTTAAAAGGAAAGAACATGAGCTTTTCCAGTGAAGACATGTCCATGGGCAGGCGTACGCCTGAAAACGTAGCGGCCCGGCTGGAGCGCTTGATTCTGGATGGTGTTTTTCGCCCTGGGCAGCTGTTGCCGTCTGAAAGACGACTGTGCGAGCGGCTCAAGGTGTCCCGCGCCTCGCTGCGTGAAGGCCTAAGGATTTTGCGCAGTAGAGGGATGATCGAAACGCGCCAGGGCCACGGCTCAACCGTGGCGTCGCTTCTGCCCATGCATGATAAAAGCCCGCTGATGCACCTGTTCCATGACCATCCGCGCACGCTGTTTGATTTACTCGAAGTACGCGCTCTGCTGGAAGGCGAGTCGGCGTTTTTGGCCGCCAGGCGAGGCACGTCCATGGATCGCGTGCTGATTACTAGACGCTACCGGGAAATGGCGGATTATGCCGAGCATTCAAACCCCATCGATGTGGAGCGTCTGGCGCGGCTTGACCACGCGTTTCATTTGGCAGTTTCCCAGGCGTCCCACAACCCTGTGCTGGTGCATACGCTACAAAGCCTGACCGATCTGCTGCTGAGCTCGGTGTTCGCTTCCGTCAAGCACCTTTATCATCGCGAGGGCCCGCGTGAGATGATCAACCGCCAGCATGCAAAGCTTCACGATGCCGTGATATCCGGCGATGCCGAGCAGGCACGCCAGGTCGCGCTTGAGCATCTCACCAGCATTACCGAGCTTTTGCGTGAGCTGGAGGCAGAAAGCGAGCGCCTGGAGCGCTCCGCTATGCGTATGGAACCCTGGTAGCACGTTTATGCGTTAACAACGCTATGCCCTTCATCAGGCGCTTCATCTTCGATCACTCCAGCTAACGTCGCCACTTCAAGCTTATTGCACAAGTGGTCGCGCAGAATCTGGCCGAGCAGCTGGCTATCGCGCTTTTCCAGTGCGTTGATCATGTTTTCATGATCCTTGACCGCCTGATCCCAAAACGCCTGGGTCATCTTTTTCGAGTAGCGCACGCGTTTTACGCGCTGGCTAAGATTGCTGTACATCTCCTGAAGCACTTCGTTTTGAGAGGCGGCCAGAATGCCTTCATGGATTTGCCGATTAAGTTCAAAATAGGCTTTTAAATCATGCTGATGGTAGTGATCCAGCATGCTGTTGTGGAGTTTGCGAATGACAGCAATTTCCTTGTCGGTGATATGTTGGCAGGCCAGCTCGCCAGATAAACCTTCCAGCGCCGCCATAAGATCGTAAGTGTCCTTGACCTTCTTGAAGGTTAAGCGAACTACCCGGGCGCCGCGGTTGGGCAGCAGTTCAATCAGGCCTTCGGTCGCCAGCACCTTGAGTGCTTCTCTTAGGGGAGTGCGCGAAACGCCAAATTTTTCACACAGCTGCTTTTCTGAGATCCGCTCACCAGGCGACAGCTCGCCGTGCTCGATAAGATCACCGATACGGTCGGCGACCTCGCGGTACAAGTTGCGCTGAAGTATCTTCGTCATTGTTCTCTTCCTTCTCGGTCATCCACCTGGCGATCCTACCAAGCTTTACGTAGTACTTTTGCACAGTACTAATAAAATTTAGCCGACTTCCCGCTTGGTATAGTGGCGAGTCTACGTATGATCTGCAAAAGTAATTATGAATTCAATATTAACGAGCGTATAAAAAATGTTGGTAAAGCGTATTCGACCTCTCCTGATATTAGGAGAACTTAGCAGTTAACAAGGATAACAAGGAGCAATCAATGGCAGGTAACGTATATCTCGCAAGCGTGCAGCTGACCCGAGCCCAGGCCCGAGCAATGGTGGAAGGGGCAATTACCCAAGCCCGGGAAGCTGACCTTACGCCCTTAACCATCGTGGTGCTGGATGGTGGCGGCCACGTCGTGGTGGCTGAGCGGGAAGATGGATGCGCGCCGTTGCGCTACCCCGTAGCGCAAGGCAAAGCCTATGCCGCGCTAGGTATTGGCGTTGCCAGCGGCGTAACAGGGGAGCGCAATCAAGAGCGGCCTGCCTTTCTAGCTAGCGTAGCGGCCGCCTCTCAAGGTCGGTTTACCCCTGTGGCTGGTGGTGTGCTCATTCTTGATGAACAGGACTGCGTGATTGGCGCCGTAGGCATCAGTGGTGCATCGTCAAGCGAAGATCAGCAGGCTGCCATGGCGGGTATTGAGGCCGCAGGGTTCAAGTGGGGCCTTGAGCCTACGCTTGATTAACGCTTCCCTTGTCGAATTATCAACAAAAGCGCCTCAACGAAGGCGCTTTTTTTATGGCTGAAAATTTTTACGCTTATCGCCTGCGACCGATTGCTTGTAAATCAAACAGCTGTGAACCAAGTCTTTCTATCAATACGAAAGTTTAATACCTAATTTTGAATTTTGAATTCAAATTGAATGAGTGCACAGGAGCGGTGTACGCGTCGCAGGGAAGCGACAACTGAATGAGCGTGCAAGGTTCATCGGGCCACATGCCCCGGTGGCGACGATCCAACAACAATAAGTTTCTCTTGGAGTGCTCTATGAAATTTTTCAAAACAACACTTTTGACCGTTGCCGTGGCGATTGGCTTACAGGCCTCTACGGCGAATGCCAATACGGAAGTGCGGCTGGGCCATGTAGGCGGCCCAGGCTCGCTGTTTGAAATTACCGCCAATCGCTTTGCCGAGCTTGCCAATGAGCGCCTGGAAGGTGTGGCTGAAGTGAATGTGTACGGCAACAGCCAGTTGGGCGGCGATGAATCAATGATGCGGCGCTTACGTTTGGGGTCATTGGATCTCTCCATCCCCTCGACGGTAATGAGCTCTGAGTCTGATCAGTTTGCTCTGTTTGAAATGCCCTACCTGATTGAAGATCGTGAGCACATGAAGCGGGTTCGTGATGAAGTCGTTCGTGGGCCACTTTATGAAGCAGCCGAGGCGCGCGGTTTTAAAATTATCGGCGTATGGGAAAACGGTTTCCGTCAAATCACCAATAACGTTCGTCCCATTGTTAAACCCGAAGATTTAAGCGGTATCAAGCTGCGCACACCTAGTGGCGTATGGCGCATTGAAATGTTCCGAAGCTACGGTGCCGCCCCTTCACCGATGTCGCTTTCTGAGGTATTCGTGGCGCTGCAAACCGGTGCAATGGATGGTCAGGAAAATCCGCTGATTCAGACCTACTCATCGCGGTTTCAGGAAGTTCAGGACTACCTGTCGCTCTCCAATCACGTCTATACCCCGGCGTATCTGACCGCAGGAGCCAGCTGGAACCGCCTGCCCGAGGAAGTACGCACGGTGCTCGAGGAAGTTGCCTTGGAAATGGAAGACTTCGCCCTTGAAGAGGGGCAGCGCCTGGATGAAGAAACCTTGGTAAAAATGCGTGACGAAGGCATGGAAGTGAATGAAGTCGACTTCGATGCTTTTGTTGAAGCCTCCCAGACCATTTATGACAAGTTTGCCGAAGACGTCGATGGCGGTCAGGAATTAATCGATACGGTAGCCAGCCTACGCGAATAAGCCCGGCAACGGTCTCTTCGAGGCGCATTGCCTGACGCAGGGTGCGCCTTATTGCTCTGGAGGTTTCAATGAGTGCTTATACCAAGTTCAAGAACGCCTATTTCTCGTTTCTTGAGGGGATTGTGGTGGTCTTGGTTATTGCCTTGGCAGGCGTTGTCACTATCGGGTTCGTTACGCGCTATCTCGGCTTCCCATTGAGCTGGTATGACGAGCTGGCGGCCGTGCTGCTGGCATGGGTGACGTACTACGGAACGGCACTGGCAGCTGCAAGAGGGGCGCATATTACCTGTCCCAGCATATTGAATATGTGCCCGCCGTCGATTCGGGTGCCGATCGCATTGCTGGCAGAAGCCATCACCATCGGCTTTTTTGTATTTCTCGGCCTGGCCAGCTACCAGGTGATGCTGATTCTTGAAGGCGTCAATATGGTCAGCCTGCCGGCAATTTCCATGCAGCTTACCCAGTCGGCCATTCCCGTGGCTTCCGTGCTGTTCATTATCGCCGAATTGCTGCGCCTACCCGATGTGCTGAAAAGCGCACGTGGCAAAGGGTTTATCGATCATGAACTGGAAGAAGCCGGTATCGATGCCGAAGAAGTCGAAGCCGTCAGCACTCATCAGCGAGGGTAGGTAACCAGCATGACCATACTGTATATATTTCTCGCCTTGATCGTGTTGATTATGATCAATGTGCCGGTGGCGGTTGCCCTGGCGCTAGTCGGCACCATCGCCACCTTTATGACCTACGGCGGCATGGCAATGCCGACGGTGGGCATGACCATGTTCGAGGGGGCTACGAACTTCCCCCTGATCGCCATCCCGCTGTTTATCCTGGCCGGCGCGATCATGAATGCCTCCAGTATCTCGCGGCGCTTGATCGATCTGGCCATGGCCATGGTCGGGTTTATCAAGGGCGGGCTTTCCATGGTGACTATTGGGGCTTCGGTATTTTTCGCTGAAATCTCGGGGTCATCGGTGGCGGGCGTGTCGGCGATCGGCAGTATCCTGATTCCGGCCATGCGTAAAAAGGGCTACTCGAAAGAGTTTGCCGCTTCCATCTCTTCATCCGCGGCGAGCCTTGCGATCATTTTGCCGCCTTCGATTCCCATGATCCTGTACGCGGTGATGTCCGGTGAGTCCGTGGTCCAGATGTTTGTGGCGGGTATTTTTCCGGGTCTTTTAGGCGCCATGGGGCTAGCCGCCATGTGTTACTACCTTGCCCGAAAATACAACTTTCCTTCTGAAGGGCGTTTTCAGGCATCTGTATTGTGGAAAGCCCTGAAGGAAGCGGTTTGGGCGCTGCTGATTCCCGTCATTATTCTGGGCGGTATCTTTGGTGGCTTTGTGACGGCAACCGAAGGCGCGGCCCTTGCTGTGTGCGTGGCGATCTTTATCAGTGCGGTGGTGTATCGCGAGTTTACGATCAGGAATTTTATCGACTCGTGCAAAAGTGCTGGTGTACAAACGGCGGTAGTAATGCTGCTGGTGGCGGCTTCAGCGGTGGTGGGTAGTTATCTCACCGAGACCCGTGTGCCCCAGGAAATCGCCATGCAGATCAGCGATCTGACGGATAACAAATACGTCATTCTGGCCCTTTTGAACATTATCTTCCTGATTCTGGGGATATTCCTGCACTCGGCAGCGGCGATTATTCTGGTTGTGCCTATCGTGCTGCCGCTTGTCCTGGAAGTGGGTATCGATCCGCTGCACTTTGGCTTGATTGTTACGCTGAACCTGGCGATTGGTCAGCAGACGCCACCCGTGGCCAGCGTATTGATTGCCGCGTGTTCGATTGCCAAATCGGATATCTGGGCGACGTCCAAAACCAACCTGTGGTTTATCGCGGTGCTGTTCACGATTTTGATGATCAACACTTACATCCCCGCGTTTGCACTGGCGCTGGTTAACTTTATCTACGGCTAAGGGAGTCATTTATGAAAGATTCACATGATTCACCGCTAACCGAGAGCGTTCAGTTTGAAATTCGCGACGGTGTTGCCTGGATCGGTTTTAACCGCCCCCAAAGCCGCAATGCGATGACCTGGGAGATGTATAACGCCCTGGAGCACTACTGCGATTCCCTGGCCAGTAATGAGGAGGTTCACGCATTGGTGCTTCACGGGGTAGGCGGCGAGGCGTTTGTGGCGGGCACGGATATCACCCAGTTTGCCAACTTTTCAAAGCCTGACGATGCCATCGGCTATGAGCGCCGGATCGATCAGGTGGTAGGCAAGCTTGAGCGCTTTCCCAAACCGACTCTAGCACTGATTGAAGGGGCCTGTGTGGGCGGCGGTGCCGCGCTTGCCCTGGTATGCGACTTTCGCTACGCCACTCCGACCATGAAATTTGGGGTGCCCATCGCCAAGACCTTGGGCAATACGCTATCGATCAATAACGTATCGCGCCTGATCGACATGATCGGCGTGGCTCGCACCAAGGAAGTGCTGATGATGGCGCGGCTATTTGGCGCTGAAGAAGCGCACGCAGCTGGGCTTGTGAACCACGTCTTTGCTGCCGACACCATTTACGATGATGTCGCCATGCTCGCGGTAGACTTTGCCAAGCGGGCGCCGCTTACCCTGCAGGCCAGCAAAGAGTTGATCAACCGGGCGCTTGAACAGCGAAGGCTTGAAGCGGATGCCAGCGATGACTGGGTGACTACCTGCTATATGAGCCGCGACTTCGCCGCTGCCGTGGATAAGTTCGTCAATAAAACGTCGTTTGAGTGGACCGGCCGCTAAACAAGAAGGAGGAGGGCGCATGCTTCCCTTACAGAATATAAAAGTGCTGGACGTCTCCCAAATCATGGCGGGGCCCTACTGCACCATGGTGCTGGCCGATATGGGTGCTGAAGTCATCAAGGTTGAAAAGCTCAACGGCGGCGACGATAGCCGCCAGATGGGGCCTTACGTTAACGGCGAGTCCACCTGCTTTTCGCAGATCAACCGCAATAAAAAGAGCATTTCACTCAATCTTAAGGACGAACGGGCAAGGCAGATATTCTACCGCCTGGCGAGTGATGCCGATGTGATTGTCGAAAACTACCGACCAGGCGTGACTCAATCGCTGGCAATCGATTACGACACCATCAAGGCCATCAATCCCGGTATCGTTTACTGCTCGATTTCAGGCTATGGCCAGACCGGCCCCTACAGCCATAAAGGTGGTTTTGATCTGGTGGCTCAAGGCATGACCGGGCTGATGTCGATGACCGGCGAAGAGGGCAGGCGTCCGCTTAAAACCGGGATTGCGGTTTACGATATCGGCGCGGGCATCACCGCGGTCTATTCAATACTCGCGGCGCATATTCACAAGATGACCACTGGCGAAGGCCAGCATATCGATATTGCGATTACCGAGTGCGGCTTGCCCTGGTTTACCTGGGAAGCAGCGGCGTACTTTGCTGAAGGCACGGTGCCAGGCCCGACCGGGTGGCGCCACCGGGTGTCGGCGCCGTATCAGGCGGTAAAAGCACGCGACGGGTATTTGATGCTGGGCTGCGCCAACCAGCGTACCTGGGAGCGGTTTTGCCGCGACGTATTGAAGCGTGAATCCTTGATGGAAGACCCGCGCTTTCTCACCAACCACGACCGTGGCCAGCATGTTGATGAGCTTGAAGCGCTGCTGGAAGAGCTGATGGCCGAGGCAAGCGTGGATGAGTGGTTAACGCTCTGCGATAGCGCGGGCGTACCTGCCGGGCCTATCAATAATTTCGCCGATGCCATGGCCGATGAGCACTACCTGGCCCGGGGCATGGTGGAAGAGATGGAGCACCCGGTAATGGGAAAAATGAAAACCATCGGCTTTCCCAGCAAGTTCTCCTTAACGCCTTCGACAATACGCAGCGCGGCGCCGCTATTTGCGCAGCATACCGATGAGGTGCTTGAGGGAATGGGCTTTGCTGATGACGAACTAAGCCACCTGCGGGCTGAGGGCTGTATCAAGTAGGTTTTTTAAAACCCATAAATGCATTCATTATCCAATTTTCAGGCTTTAACCGGCAACAATAACAAGAGGCACACACCATGCTGAAACTCGACTTTCACCCATCCGGCCGTCATTTCCTGCAGATCCCAGGCCCCTCACCGGTGCCAGACCGCATATTGCGCGCAATGAGCCTGCCCACCATTGACCACCGTGGGCCTGAATTTGGCGCCTTGGGGCTGGAGCTACTGGCCAAAGTTAAAAAAGTCTTCAAAACAGAGCACCCGGTGATTATCTATCCGGCCTCGGGTACCGGCGCTTGGGAAGCAGCACTGGCTAACACCATGTCGCCGGGCGATCAGGTGTTGATGTTCGAGACCGGCCACTTTGCCACGCTATGGCAGAAAATGGCGCTGCGCCTGAGTCTTGTGCCTGAGTTTATCGGCCTTCCGGGTTATGAGGGCTGGCGTCAAGGCGTTCAGGCCGACATGATCCAGGAACGCCTCAACAATGACCCCGAGCACGCCATTAAAGCGGTGTGTGTAGTGCATAACGAAACCTCAACTGGGGTAACTAGCGATATCGCAGCCGTGCGTCGTGCAATCGATGCCACCGGGCACCCGGCGCTTCTTATCGTGGATACCATTTCCGGACTTGCCAGCGCCGACTATTGCCATGATGAGTGGGGCGTGGATGTCACCGTATCCGGCTCACAAAAAGGGCTGATGCTGCCGCCGGGGATTAGCTTTAACGCGCTTTCACCCAAGGCGATTGAAGTTAGCCGGGAGGCCAAGCTTCCCAGAAGTTTCTGGGCTTGGGATGAAATTCTGGAAGCCAACCAGAAGGGCTACTGGCCGTATACGCCCAGTACTAACCTGCTGTATGGCCTCAATGAAGCGCTGGATATGCTGCTGGATGAAGGCATTGACCACGTGCTGGCGCGCCATCAGCGCTGGGCCGCTGGCGTGCGTACGGCGGTCGAGGCCTGGGGGCTGGAAATTCAGTGTCAGGACCCGGCGCTTTATTCCCCTGTGCTCACGGGTGTC
Organism: Vreelandella zhanjiangensis DSM 21076; assembly: GCF_000377665.1. Lineage (GTDB taxonomy): Bacteria > Pseudomonadota > Gammaproteobacteria > Pseudomonadales > Halomonadaceae > Vreelandella > Vreelandella zhanjiangensis. Next base: position 66,604 of record NZ_KB898647.1, read on the forward strand.
GTGATGCCTGAAGGAGTCGATGCCGATGAGATTCGCAAGATTATCTACGAGCGCTTTGATTTGTCGCTAGGCATGGGGCTGGGCAAGGCCAAAGGCAAGATGTTCCGCATTGGCCACTTGGGCGATTGTAACGACCTTACCCTGATTGCCACGCTGGGCGGCTGTGAGGCTGGGATGAAGCTTGCGGGTGTTAACTTGCAGGGCAGTGGCGTCACCGCCGCTCTGGACTACTTTGCCAACAACCCGCTTAGCACAGGCACTTCAGAGCGTTAATGATGGGGAGAGTCACATGACATCACTGACGAAACAGCCCCCATTGCGCGACGCCAGAATTAAACCCCTGGGGGAGCTGGCGGCGCGCTTAAGCCGTGAAATGGCAGGCGACGTGTTGTTTGATCAGGCAACTCGGGGGCGCTATGCCACCGATGCCTCGATCTATCAGGTTACCCCGGTGGGCGTGGTGATCCCCCGCCACCAGGAGGATCTCAAGATCGCTCTGGATATCGCCCGTGATGCCCGTGTGCCGGTGCTGGCGCGCGGTGCGGGCACCAGCCAGTGTGGCCAGACGGTCGGCGAGGCGCTGGTTATCGACACCACGCGCTGGCTCAATCAGATCATCGAGTTCGACGCTGAAGCGCGGACGGTGGTGGTTGAGCCGGGCATGGTGCTTGATCACCTCAACGCCTGGCTAAAGCCTTACGGGCTCTGGTATCCGGTGGATGTTTCGACCAGCGCCCAGTGCACCATCGGCGGCATGGCCGGCAATAACTCCTGCGGGTCGCGTTCGATCTATTACGGCAATATGGTGCATAACGTAATGGGCATCGACGCGATACTCGCCGATGGCTTTGAAGCACGATTCAGCTTTGTAGATAGCCTGGCCGAGGGCTCTCGGGAGCAGCAGCTCGCCCAAAAGGTCAAGGCGATTGCCGAACGCGTCAGCCCCGAGATTCGCGAGCATTTTCCTAAAGTGCTGCGCCGTGTCGGGGGGTATAACCTGGATCTGTTCGACTGCCAGAACCCTATACCTTATGACCCTGAAGGTCGGGTGAATTTAGCCCACCTGCTGATTGGCTCGGAAGGCACGCTTGGGGTAAGTAGCCGCATCAAGCTACGGCTTTCTCCGTTACCCAGCCAAAAGGTGCTGGGCGTGGTGAATTTTCCCACCTTCTATCAGGCGATGGATTTAACCCAGCATATCGTCAAGCTCGGCCCCATGGCGGTCGAGCTGGTCGATAGAACCATGATTGAGCTGGCCCTTGAAAACCCCGCGTTTCGTCCGGTGATAGAGAAAGCTCTGATCGGCAAACCCGAAGCCATTTTGCTAGTGGAGTTTGCAGGCCACGATCACGCCGAGCAACTGGCGGCGCTGAGCGCGCTTAACGAGTTGATGGGTGATTTGGGGCTGCCGGGCAGCGTGGTGAATATGCCCGAAGCAAAAGAGCAGAAAGCGCTTTGGGATGTGCGCAAGGCGGGGCTCAATATCATGATGAGCATGAAGGGCGACGGCAAGCCGGTCTCGTTTATTGAAGATTGCGCCGTACCCCTTGAGCATCTGGCCGAGTACACCGACAAGCTTACCGAGGTGTTCAACCGCTACGGTACCGAAGGGACCTGGTATGCCCATGCTGGCGTGGGTACGCTGCACGTGCGGCCCATTCTGGATATGCGTCGCGACGGCGCTGAAAAAATGCGCGAGATTGCCGAACTGGCTTCCTCGCTGGTGCGTGAATACAAAGGCGCTTACTCCGGTGAACACGGCGACGGCATCTGTCGTGGTGAATGGGTCGCCTGGCAGTTTGGCGATACGCTTAACAATGCCTTTCGCGAGATCAAGGCGCTGTTTGACCCGCAGAACCTGTTCAACCCCGGCAAGATCGTCGATACCCCTAAAATGGATGACGAGCGCTATTTCCGGTTCCCCAAAACGTATCAGACGATTCCCATGACCCCGGTGTTTGACTGGTCAGCCTGGAACGTAAAGCGCGACCCGCTAACCGGCGAGCAGACGCCACCCGGCACCGCAGGCGATCCTACCCATGGGCTCGCCATGGCGGTCGAAATGTGCAACAACAACGGCCACTGTCGCAAGTTTGATGCAGGCACCATGTGCCCAAGCTTTCGAGCGACCAAAGACGAGCAGCATTTAACCCGGGGGCGAGCCAATACGCTGCGCTTGGTGCTTTCGGGCCAGCTCGGCGAGGAGGGGCTTGCCAGCGACGCTGTTAAAGAAGCGCTCGACCTGTGCGTCTCCTGCAAGGGCTGTAAACGCGAATGCCCGACCGGCGTGGACATGGCCAAGTTCAAGATTGAAGCGCGTACCGCGCGCGCCAAAGCGAAAGGCCTGTCGCTGCGTGATCGCATGGTAGGTGAGATGCCGCGCTATGCACCGTGGGCGAGCCGCTTTTCAGGGTTGATGGACTATGTGGAGCGCACACCGTTTCTGGCCAACCGAATCAAAAAGACGCTCAATTTTGCCCCGGAGCGGGCGTTGCCTGCCTTCAAAGGTAATTTCCTGGCAGGCAACCACAAAGCGGCAAGTCACGAAGTCGCTGAGCGCGAGGTGCTGCTGTTTGTCGATACCTTCAATAATTATATGGAAGGCGACAACGCCAAAGCCGCTAAGCGCGTACTGGAAGCCGCCGGGTATCGGGTGCACCTCAACGTCACCAAGGGCCAGCGGCCGCTGTGCTGTGGGCGTACCTACCTATCCTCCGGCCAGTTCGAGAAAGCCAAGGCAGAAGCCAGGCGAACGCTTGATCACTTGATGCCGTTTGTCGATCGCGGCGTGGCGGTCGTGGGGCTTGAACCATCGTGTCTTTTAAGCATGCGCGATGAGTTCCTGCAGTATGGGTTTGGTGAACAAGCCCGAGCGCTCGCCGAGTCAGCGTTTCTATTTGAAGAGTTCCTGGTCACTGCCCATGAGGCCGGACAGCTGCCGTTGGCACTCAAACATTCAGGTTATAAGCAGGCCCTGCTGCATGGCCATTGTCATCAAAAGGCCTTTGATGCGCTGCGCCCGGTCGAACAGGTGCTACGCTGGGTGCCGGGGCTTGAGGTCAAAACCATCGAGTCTTCCTGCTGCGGTATGGCGGGGAGCTTTGGCTATGAAGCCGAGCATTACCAAGCCTCGCTTAAAATGGCTGAACTTTCTCTACTGCCGGCCATTCGTGAAGCTGAAGACGGCGCTGTTCTGGTCGCCGACGGTACCAGCTGCCGTCACCAGATTAAGGATGGCAGTGGCCGAGAGGCCATTCATGTTGCCCGGCTGCTGGAACAGGCGTTAGCCTAACCGAGAAGGCGATTAATAATAATGATCAGGAGGTTAATGTGGCTATTTACCAATATGGAGAGCACCGCCCTGCGATACACGACGATGTATATGTCGCGGACACGGCGGATGTGATCGGGCAGGTGACCTTAAGCGCGCGTTCAAGCGTGTGGTATCAGGCCGTTTTACGCGGTGATAGCGATCACCTGGAAATAGGTGAAGAAAGCAATATTCAGGATGGCGCTGTCCTACATGCTGACCCCGGCTACCCGCTTAAAGTAGGTAAGGGCGTAACGGTAGGCCACCAGGCCATGTTGCACGGCTGTACGGTGGGCGATGGCTGCCTGATCGGTATTCAGGCGGTGGTGCTCAATGGCGCGGTAATTGGTGAAAATAGCCTGGTAGGTGCAGGCGCGTTTATTAAAGAAGGCGCCACTTTTCCCCCCAACTCCCTGATTGTTGGCTCGCCCGCTCGGGTAGTGCGTGAGCTCTCAGCGGATGCCGTAGAAGGTTTAAAGCTAAACGCACAAAGCTACGTTATCAAAGGCCAGCAGCATGCCAAGGAGTTAAAGCGAATTGATTAGCCGTGTGTGATGAACAGGCGCCCAATAAAAACCCCAGACAGTGTCTGGGGTTTTTTATGTCAATAGCTTGTTAGGGCTACATCAGCGTATCGGTAATCCCAATCACATAAAAAGCGATTAACGCGATAATACCGGTAAACACCAGGTAGTAGATGGTCGGGATAATCGTTTTACGGATCGTCGCGCCTTCGCGGCCAAGCAAGCCTACAGTTGCCGAGGCCGCGACCACGTTATGAATCGCGATCATATTACCTGCTGCCGCACCGACCGCCTGAAGCGCGACCATCATGGCAGTAGAAAGGCCCAGGGTTTGAGCGACGCTAAACTGGAACTCTGCCAGCATAAGGTTGGAGACGGTATTGGAACCCGCAATAAAGGCGCCCATCGCGCCCACAGCAGGCGCAAAGAAGGGGTAGATATCGCCCACACCGTTTGCAACGGCTTGCGCCATCATCACTGGCATGGAGACAAGGTCTGCACCGTTAACGCCGGAGTTAATCAGAATACGTACCATGGGTACCGTGAACACCAACACGAAACCCGCCCCAAAAATCGTTTTGGTGGACTCGGATACCGCCGCGCTGATCTTCTGGGGATTCATACGGTGCAGGAAATAAGTGATCAATACTACCGCGATAATGATACCACCCGGCAGATACAGGGGCTGAACGCCACCACTGACACCGGCTTCGCCAAGAATATTATTCCAGCTCAAGTTGATAGAGGTCAGCGCAACGCGCAGCGGTTCAATAGTCCGCGAGGCGACCAGGAACAGGGCGAGCAGTACATAAGGAATCCAACCCTTGAAGGTAGACATGGGGGCCTTTCCAGCCACATCTTCCAGCTTGATTTGCAGGTTGCCGATCCACTCATCCGGCCATGAGGTTGACTCAGGAAAATCCCAGGTATCTTTGGGCAGCAAAAAGCCTTTACGCGCCGCAGGAACGACAATTGCCAGGCCGACCATGGCACCGATCATGGAGGGAAACTCTGGGCCGAGCAGCACGCCTACCAGCATGTAGGGCACAACGAAACATACGCCGGTAAAGATGGCGAACGGTGTAATCGAAAGGCCCTCTTTCCAGGAGCGGTTCGCCCCGAAAAAGCGCACCATCATGATCACCAGTATCAAGGGCATCAGGATACCCACGATGCCGTGAGTAATAGCGACTTCGCTGGTGATCAATCGGAAAAATGCCTCCCACGTCGAGCCGTTTGCTTCAAGCTGAGCAGTAATACCGGCGCGGTCCAGGCCGCTGCCCACCCCCACCACGATCGGCGTACCCACAGCACCAAACGAAACGGGCGTTGATTGAATCATCATACCCACGACAACTGCTGCCAGTGCTGGAAAGCCCAGCGCAACCATCAAGGGAGCAGCTACCGCGGCAGGGGTACCAAAACCAGAAGCCCCTTCAATAAAGCAGCCGAACAGCCACGCAACAATCAGCGCCTGAACCCGGCGGTCGGGGCTAATGCCCGAAAAACCGTTGCGGATAGCCGTAATGCCGCCCGAATGCTTAAGCGTATTAAGCAGCAGGATAGCCCCGAAAATAATCCATAAAAGCCCTGCTGTTTGGATAAGCCCTTGAATAGTCGAAGCAACTACACGGGTAAACGACATATCCCAAACGGTCAGACCAATGATCGCTGCGGTAAAAAAGACGATAGGCATGGCTATTTTGGCAGGTACTTTAAACCCAACGAGCAAAATACCTGCTAGCAGTAGTGGCAGGAAAGCCAAGAGAGCAAGTGTTGTTTCATTCATAGGAGAAAATCGACCCTGTTATTTATTAGGTATATGTACCGTCGTCATTTAACGTTTTAAGCGTTAAAAGCGATAAGGTGAAAGATACGACCCGGTTCAGGAAATAACACTATTGGAAAATTGGTCTGACCAGCTTAGCGGCTATTTAAGTACCCTTTAAAGATACGATGTTTTTAATCAAGTTTTTGTTTTATATTGCTTTTATAAAGTTTTATGGATGGCCGTCAAGCCGGTGTTCATTAGACTAAAAGACAGGCATGGAAAGCGCCTCTTGTATAGCTAGTGCATTAAGCTCAAGGTCTATTAGCAGGCTTGGCTGTAGCTCTATCTAACCCTTAACGGTAAGGATAAAAAAATGACACTAAAGCTTTATGACCTGTGTGGGCGTGATGAACGATTACGGTTTTCCCCTTACTGCTGGCGCGTGCGGATGGCGCTGGCTCATAAGGGGCTTGCATTCGAGACCATTGCCTGGCGGTTTGAGGACAAGGAAGCACTGGCATTCGCTGACTACGATAAAGTCCCGGTGCTATGTGACAACGATCAGGTGATTACCGATAGCTTTGAGATCATGCGCTACCTGGATAAAACCTATCCGGAGTCGCCTGTACTTGGCGAGGGTGCCAGCTATCAGCGCGCACTATTTTTTAAATATTTTGTCGAGCGTAGCGTAACGCCAGGGCTTTTCCGTATTGTTGCGCTGGATCTATTAGCCGCCATTCATCCGGATGACCGTGACTATTTCCGTAAAACCCGTGAAGCCCGGTTTGGCATGCCTCTGGAAGAGGTGCATAACCCCGAGCAGGGCAGACAGCAGTTAACCCAGGTATTGGCACCCGTGCGTGACCAGCTGCGCAGCAGTCCTTTTATCGACGGTGACGCACCTAGCGGTGCTGACTATTTATTGTTTGGCAGCATGATGTGGGCATATACCGTATCACTGGAGGCACTTGTCGAGCCGAATGACCCGGTGGAGGAGTGGTTTAAGCGTATGCTGACGGTTCACGGCGGCGTAGCAGGCAACGCCTTAACCATTCGTGATTTAAGTTAAAGTGAAAATAACGTACTGATTTTTAAACTAGCTTGCTGATAATGCCCGACGTTAAGCGAGGTGTTTAATAAAATCATGTTGCGCTGCACAAAAAGCACTGCTAGCTTGGGGGGAGCGGCGGCAAATGCCAATGCATCAGCATCGCCTCCACCACGAACGGGCGGCGACCTGCTAGCCAACTCGAGGAGATGTCGTAATGATGAAAACTGCAGAGAACACCAATCAACAGTTTGAGTCTGCTTTTGTATCGCCCATGCGTTCTTACACGCTGGCAGCGCTCGATTATTACGAAAAGTTGATGGGTGCCCAGATTGACGCTGCCCGCGCCTACTCGGACATGACCATTTCTCAAGCTCGTACCTGGCTTGATGTTAAAGATGCCGACAGCTTCAAAAAAGCCCTGGAAAGTCAGCAGCGTGTTGCCGGTGATTTCATGGAGCGTGTAAAAGGGGATTCTGAAAAAGTATCTTCTATCGGTCAGGATTTTATGCAGGAAAGCCAAAAAATGGCTGAAGAAAATACCCAGAAGGCGGTCGATAATACTCAAAAGGCGGCTGACAATGCTCAGAAAGCCGCGGGTACCAATAAGCAGTAAGCCTTTTTAAGCTGCTAACCCCCTGGCAGCGAAAAACGCTGCGCCTTTTCGGCGCGGCGTTTTTTTATGGGCGCAAGCCACGTGGGCTAATTATTCGCCTAAGGCCCGGGCGGTTAAGCGAAAGCAGGCAATGCGGATGATTTGCTCAATGGCCGTTGCTCGCTCGGTTGCCACATCATTATGCAAGCGCTCTTCAAACGCCGCCAAAATGGCATGTCGGTCAAGACCTTTTACTGCGATAACAAACGGAAAGCCGAACTTGTTTTTGTACGCTTCATTTAGCGCTTCAAAGCGGGAAAACTCCTCTTTAGAACACTGATCTAGCCCGGCGCCTGCCTGTTCACGAGCGGAGTCCTGGGTTAACGCCCCCGCAAGCGCTGCTTTCCCGGCAAGATCCGGGTGGGCCTGAATAACGGCCACCTGCTGTTCAGCGGGGGCCTCTTGCAACATTTTGCCCATCAGTACCGCAAGTGCCCCTGGAGAATCATACTCTTCTCGCAGCCCTTGCTGCCAAGCCGCTTCGGCAACCCAGGGCGAGTGCTCATATATATCGCCGTAATGATCAACAAAGGCGCTTAGCGATAGCTCGCTAGGGCGGGGATGCAGCATTAAGCTGGTTTCAGAAAACATGACGATTCCTTAAGCGTGCTCTGATGCTAATCATGTATACAATATAAACACCACGAAGGTAATCTAGATTGATGACTTTATTCGAGTCGCGATCACTCACCAGTAACAAGGAGTTGTTATGGGCCGTTTAACTACCCACGTATTGGATACAGCAAAAGGTCAGCCGGGTAACGGGATTACCATTCAGATATTTCGCCTGGCCGCTGGTCATCGCGAGCATGTGGGCGAAGCGGTAACTAACATGGATGGCCGCTGTGACGCGCCGCTGCTGGAAGGCGATGCATTTACGCCCGGTGAGTATGAGCTGGTATTTCACGCCGGTGACTATCTGCGCGTACAGGGCGTTGAAGCTGAAGAACCGCGCTTTTTAGACGTTATCCCCTTGCGTTTTGGCGTAGCTGACTCAAGCCAGCATTACCATGTACCGCTTCTTTTATCTCCCTATGGCTATTCCACCTACCGTGGCAGTTGATAGCCATCCCACCATTTGCCGACATCTCATAAAACAACGCTAAGCACGGTATGATGGTGTCCTAAAAGACGCCAGAAGGTAGGGGACAGGAGAGCCACATGAGTGATGCGCAGGCGACCGTGAAGCGAGTTGCTCCGGAAAAAGAGGGCGATGAGCGCCACGAGGCTATTTATCGCGCGGTAAGCGATGCAATTGTTGAGCAGCGCTTAAAGCCCGGCGCCCGGCTGCGTGAAGATGCGCTTGCCGAGGTATTCAGCATTAGTCGCACCGGCATTCGCAAAATTCTGCAGCGCCTTGCGCTAGAGCAGTTGGTAACCCTGACGCCGCGTCGTGGAGCGAGCGTGACACGGCCCACCGCCGAAGAGGCCAAGGATGTTTTCGACGCCCGCCAGCTTATCGAATGCGGGCTAATGCCCGATGTGGCGAAGCGAATTGGTGAAAAAGAAGCCGCGGAACTGCGCGACATGGCTCGCCAAGAGCGCCAGGCGCTGCGCAGTGGTCAACAGAGCATCGCTATTCGTCTGTCAGCAGACTTTCATGTGCGCCTAGCCCAGCTATCCGGCAACGCAACGCTTGCCGAGTTTGTCGAAAGGCTCTGCTCGCGTTCTTCCCTTATTCTCGCGGTATACGGTCATCGTGGCCATCTAGGCTGCGAATCCCACGACCACGATGACCTGATTGGTTATCTGGAAGCCGGCAACGGTGAGCGCGCCAAGGCCTTTATGAGCCGCCACTTAAAGGCTATCGAGGCGTCCCTTTCCATGGTTGAAGGGGAGGAAAGCGCGCCGGATCTACAGCAGATATTTGGGGGATGATGGTTGACCCCGTCGCTAAAACGGCGTGTAGAGCTTACATCAAGCGCCAGAACGCCTCGACCAGCGGGTTTTTCAGGTTCTTCTTCAGGGTGAACAGTCCGATATCGTAGGGCGCAAGCTTGGGCGCCACGTCGAGCACGCGAATACGGTCCATCAACGGGCTGTTGTCGAGGACGATCTTGGGCACCACGCCAATACCAAACCCCAGGCTTACCATACTGACGATCGCCTCATTACCGGTCACCTGGGCATAGATACGCGGCGAGATGTCCTGCTTGCGAAACCATTCATCCACGCGCGCTCTGGAAACGCCGCTTTCCGACAGAATCATGGGAATACTCGCCCACTCGGCCGATGTGGTCGGCGTGCCGGTCGGCGCATTCGGCACCTGCTGCTCCAAGGGGGCGATAAACAGCAAGGGGGAGGTGGCGATGGGCTTAAAGGCCAGGCCCCGGGGTAGATGGGCGGGCTTTGCCGCAATGCTAAGGTCTTCCTTGCCATCCAGCACATGGGCGATGGCATGCTCCGGGTCGCCGGTGCGCAGCTTTATCTCGATGGCCGGGTAGGCGATACGAAAACGGCGCAGCAGCTCGTGCAAAAAGCTGTAGCTTGCCGTCACCGAGCCATACAGGCTTATTTCACCGCTCAATTGACCCGGGTTTTCGATAAGCTCGTGACGAATCAGATTCCACTGATTGCTGGCTTCGCGAGCGTACTCGAGAAATTTCTGCCCTTGCTGGGTCAGCACCACCGTCCGGTTGTCGCGGTTGAACAGCGTCACGCCCAGCTCGTCTTCCAGGTGACGGATGTTGCGCGAAAGCGCAGAAATGCTGACGTAGCACTCTTCGCTGGCACGGCCGAAATGCAGCGTTTCTGCCAGTGCGAGGAATTGTTTCAAGAGTTTGAAGTTCATGAGCGCCATCATAATGATGTTTTGTGAAAAAAGGGACATGCTGTTGCAAATATATCAATTTAAGAAAGAGTCGTTTTTAGGTAGATTGGTTTTATCTACACGGCGCTGACTTTTACAACGAGCGGGCGTGTCATACATTTTGGGTCGGTGTTGCGACATCGACCGTGCAGAATCAACCATCAGGATGTTAACCATGGCTAACTATTTCAATACCTTGGCACTGCGCGAACAGCTGGAACAGCTGGCCAAATGTCGCTTCATGTACAGCTCGGAATTCGACGATGGCGTCGAGGCGTTGAAAGGCAAGAAAATGGTCGTGATCGGCTGTGGTGCCCAGGGCCTCAACCAAGGTTTGAACCTGCGCGACAGCGGCCTGGACGTTTCCTACGCACTGCGCCCGGACGCCATCGCGCAAAAGCGTCAGTCCTGGAAGAACGCCACCGAAAACGGCTTCACGGTGGGTACCTATGAAGAGCTGATCCCGACGGCGGACGTGGTCCTGAACCTGACCCCGGACAAGCAGCACACCGCGGTGGTGAACGCTGTCATGCCGCTGATGAAAGAAGGCGCGTGCCTGTCTTACTCTCACGGTTTCAACATCGTGGAAGAGGGCATGAAAGTTCGTGATGACCTGACCGTCATCATGGTAGCACCCAAGTGCCCAGGCTCCGAGGTGCGTGCCGAATACGTGCGTGGTTTCGGGGTGCCCACCCTGATCGCCGTTCACGAAGCCAACGATCCCAAAGGCGAAGGGCTTGCCCTGGCGAAAGCTTATGCTGTGGGCACCGGCGGCCACAAGGCTGGCGTATTGATGTCCTCGTTCATCGCGGAAGTTAAATCCGACCTGATGGGCGAGCAGACGATTCTTTGTGGCATGCTGCAAACGGGGTCTATTCTCTGCTTCGACAAGATGATCGAAGAGGGTATCGAGCCGGGTTACGCCTCCAAGCTGATCCAGTACGGTTGGGAAAACATTACCGAAGCGCTCAAGTACGGTGGCGTGACCAACATGCTGGACCGTCTTTCCAACCCGGCCAAGATCAAGGCCTTCGATCTGGCCGAAGAGCTGAAAGACATCATGCGTCCGCTGTACAACAAGCATCAGGACGACATCATGAGTGGCCACTTCTCGCGCACCATGATGGACGACTGGGCGAATGACGATGCCAACCTGCTCAAATGGCGTGCAGAAACCGCGGAAACCAACTTCGAGAAGACGCCTGCCGGCGAGGTTGAAATTTCCGAGCAGGAGTACTTCGACAACGGCATCCTGATGGTGGCCATGGTGAAAGCGGGTGTGGAGCTTGCGTTCGAAACCATGACCGCGGCGGGCATCATCGCCGAGTCCGCCTACTACGAGTCGCTGCACGAAACGCCGCTGATCGCCAACACCATCGCGCGTAAGAAACTCTACGAGATGAACGCGACGATCTCCGATACTGCGGAATACGGCTGCTATCTGTACAACCACGCCTGCGTGCCGCTCTTGGCGGACTTCATGAAGGACATCAAGTCCGATGTCATCGGTAAGGGACTGAATGTAGATGACAACGGCGTGGACAACGCGCGGCTGATCGAAGTCAACGATGCGCTTCGCGCACACCCGGTGGAAGCCGTCGGCGCCGTGCTGCGTGGGCACATGGCCGATATGAAGAAGATCGTTTAATTCACGAATTGAGCGTTAGCTAGTCGCAGGAAAGCCGAGCTATCCCATACGATACGCTCGGCTTTTTCGTCTCTCCTTTTTCAACTTACAAGGAGCACGTTCATGGTGCCCTCGACCCGTCTAGCGAGTATTCAGTTAAACAATGCGACGATCAGTTTCGAGGATCGCTTCACCCTGAGCGAGCTTGACTGGACCATCGAACCCGACCAGCACTGGGTGATCACCGGCGCTAACGGTTCCGGCAAGTCGGCGCTGGCGGCGGCGCTGGCAGGTATAGGTAAGCTTGAAGCGGGCACCGTCGAAGGGCTACCCGAGCGCGTCGGGCTGGTTTCTTTCGAAGCGCAGGCTGAGCTTATCGCCACCGAGCTTAAAAAGGACGATGCCGATATCATGGATGTGGTATCGCTTGGCACACCGGTCAGGGAAATGATTTTTGAGTACTGTCGGGACGGCGAGCTTGCCAATGATCTGGTCGAAAAGTTCGGGATCACTAAACTACTTGATCGTGCTTTTCGCAAGCTTTCCACGGGCGAAACCCGCAAGGTCATGCTGATTCGCGCACTGGCCAACCAGCCGGATCTGCTGATTCTGGACGAGCCGTTCGATGGCCTGGACGTCGACACGCTCGCCATGCTTCAGGCGCACCTCGCCGCTATCGTCGACCACGTCCCCATGGTGCTGGTGCTCAACCGCTTCGACGAAATGCCGGATTTCATCACTCACGTGGCCTACCTGGATAAGGATCGTCCTGACCCGGTCAAGGGCAGTAAAAAGCCCAGAGAAGGAGGCCGCCTAGCGTTCACGGTGGACCGACAGGACGAGGCCGCCTTCAACGAGCTTTACCAGCTGCTGCATTTGAAGACCACTGACCTGCGCGTGCCCGAAGCCGACCCTGCAAGCCGGCTGCCCGCGCTCGACCCGAGCCAGCCGCTGGTGAAGCTTACCCAGGCGACGATCCGCTACGGCGATACCCTGATTGTCGATAGGCTCGACTGGACGATCGAGCGCGGCCAGCACTGGCAGCTGAGCGGCCCGAACGGCAGTGGCAAGACCTGCGTGCTGTCCCTGATCACGGGAGATCATCCGCAGTGCTACACCAACGATATATTCGTGTTTGGCTTTCAGCGCGGTAATGGCGAAAGTATCTGGCAGATCAAGCAGTTCATCGGCTACGTCTCCACAGCCCTGCAGTGGGAGTATCGCGTCAGCACCAGTTGCAGAAACGTGATCATTTCGGGCTTCTTTGACAGTATCGGCGTATACACCAAGTCCACCGACCATCAGAAGAAGATTGCCGATCAGTGGCTCGCGTTACTGGGCATGCAGGCGCGCGCCGATCAGCCGTTCAACAAGCTCTCCTACGGCGACCAGCGGCTTTTGCTGATAGCCCGCGCCATGGTCAAACACCCGCCGCTTCTAATACTCGACGAGCCCTGCCTGGGCCTTGACGATATGAACCGCCAGCTCGTGCTCGCGCTGATCGAGAAAATCTGTGAAGGCAACGAAACCACGGTGCTCTACGTCAATCACCACACGGAAGACCGGATCAAGGAGATTGACAACCATTTGACGCTTGATAAAAACCACTAGGCTACGGCTTTTTCGTAGCCGCTTGTGCACTAAAAAAGCGCCATCGGCACTAAGCCGATGGCGCTTTCAAATCTTCTAAACGGTCAGTTAAGCTCCCCCATCTCAACTTGCCTTCTGCTCGGTAAAGGTGGGCGCTGCCTTAAACTGTCGCATCAAGCCAAAGTAAAACGCGCCTCCTAATCCTGCGCCAATTAGCCAGCCGTAGCCATCCAGGCTTGAGAGGGCGGGTACTAACACCGTAGAAAGCGAGAACAGTGCAGCGGCGCCAAAGGCGATCAGAGCGCGGGTATTCCAGCCGTTCACATAGTAATACGCGCTGCTGGGGGCTGAGGAAAAGAGCTCCTGCATATTTAAGTGCTGACGCTTAATCAGATAGTAATCCACCACAATAATGCCGTAGAACGGTGCAACGATAGCGCCCAAGGCGTTCACAAAGCCGGGTACGCCAATCTGACTAATCACCGAGACCCATAGCGCACCCACAAAGAAGGCGATGACGGCGGTAATTAGGCCGCCTGTCTTAAAGCTAATTTTGCTGGGAAATAGGTTCGCCAGATCATAAGCGGGCGGAATAAAGTTAGCGACTAGATTAATCCCCACGGTAGCGGCAAAGAAGGTAAGAGCGGCGATAATGGTCAGCGGTAGCGAATCCACGCGCTCAACAATATCGGCGGGGTTAGTTAGCGCCTCGCCAAACAGTACCAGCGTACCTGCGGTGATAATTAGAGCGATAAATGAGAAAAACGCCACGTTAAGCGGCAGTCCAAGCAGGTTACCCAGCTTCATTTGGCGTTCGGTTTTTACAAAGCGTGTGAAGTCGCCAAAGTTGATAACCACGGCCGCAAAGTAGGCCACCATGGTGCCTACAATGGCAAGAAATGCCCCCACGGTGCTAACGTTTTGCTCACCGCTGCCGCTAAAGATAGTACCAATCGCGGGTAACAGTTCATCTCCCGCCTGGTACCAAACAATACCCATCAACACTACCATTACCACGTAAACCAACGGACCGGCTAAGTTCAAAAAATGCTTAATACGGTCAATTCCTTGCAGAAAAATCGCAATTTGAAAAAGCCATACAATTACAAAGGATATCCACGCAACACCTGAAAGACCCAGAAAGGTCGCGCCGCTGCCCGCGCCGATAAAAGCAGTAATTAGCAGGGCAACGGCTGTCGATGCGAAATAGGTCTGCACGCCGTACCAAAAAATACCCACAATCGCGCGTAGCATGGCGGGCAGGTTGGCGCCGCGTACGCCCATGCTGGCGCGCACCATGACCGGGAAGGGGATGCCGTACTTTACGCTTGGTTTGCCCGTTAGGTTCACCAAAAACATTACGATTACGCCGGCAAGAATAATCGCTGTCATCACTGCCCAGCCGTTCAAGCCATAGGTGAGGAACAACGATGCCGCCAGAGTGTAGCCAAACAGGCTCTGAATATCGTTGGACCACACATTGAAGATTTCAAACGCGCCCCAGTTACGCTGCTGTGGTTTTAAAGGGGCCAGGTCTTCGTTGTAAAGCGTCGGGTCGATCTGCTTTATATCGAGGTCGCTGTTAGACGGTTGCTCATGCATGACAGGCTCTCTTTGCATTAGTCGTTAGCACGGCTACACGTGTGTAGCCGTTGCTTGGAAGAAGTTACTGTGTAAAACGCTGGCAAGGAGCCCAGTGCTTCATCAACAGGTAATAGGTCACTCCAGCTGGAATTAAGCTTGCATACCAAGAGACCGTTGAGAACGAGAGCGCTGCGACGATACCTACCGCCGTGGCGATAAGCGCCGCTTTATTAACCCCTTGGTAAGGACCGGTAGGATCGTAGAGTTTGCTAATATCCAGAGTGCGGCGGCGAATGAAGTAATAATCCACTACCAGGATGGCAAAGATGGGGCCAAGAAATGCCGAGTAGGTTTGTACAAATATCTGTAAACCAGCCGCCGAGCCTGGCTGAACCAGTTTCCAGGGAAAGGTCGTGAAGGCGAGTAAACCCACGATCACGGTGGCCACCGGGAATTTAATCTTGAACACGTCCATGAGTACGTAAGTGGGCGGCACCACGTTGTTAAGCACGTTGGTGGTCACCTGAGCGAAGGCGATAAACAGTAGCGTCATCATCAAAAGCGGAGTGTTATCGACCGCGTTGGCAAACACCTGAATAGGGTCGGCCGTGCCTGTCGCCTCTGACACCATATAGCCAATCAGGCCCATGAACAGCGTGCAGGGTAAAATAGACATGGCATAAATAGTGGTAAGCAGGCCTTTTCCTGTGCCTTTCTTGTGCTCGCGGGAGTAGTCGCTAACGTTGAGCATCATGGTGCTATAGATGCCCAGAAATAGCATGGTGGCGCTCCAGAACGGCATACCCCACGAGCCTTCCATGGTGAATAGACTAGTGGATAGCTCATCGCCATAGCGCTGCACCGTGGCGTAGAACATGTACATCAGCGAGCACAGGATAAACGCGCTGCCGACATTCTCCAGCCACTTGATACCCTGAAAGCCCATGACCGAAAGGCCGATCTGCAGGAACTGAAAGGTAATGAAGTAGAACACCAGATTATCAAAGCCGAACAGGGTGGCCGACACCATGTTCAGTGCCCCCGCGCCAATCCAGCTTTGAAAGCCGTACCACACCACGGCAGGTACCGCGCGAACCAAACCAGGAATGCGGGTACCGGTGAACCCAAAGGCGCTGCGCGCCTGCACCATAAACGGGATGCCGTACTTGTAGCCCGCCGCGCCGTTGATCGCGAGCGCGATACCAATTACAAAACAGCCAATCGCAATGGCTAGCGTCGCCTGCAACAGGTTTAACGTACCCACCACGCTTGAGCCCATGGCGAAGGTACCAATGGATACGCAGCCGCCAAACCAGGCCAGAAAATAGGAACCTCGCCCCATAATCCGGGTGTGTTGCGGAGCCAGACTTTCAGCCCCCAAGCTTTTTGTACCCACCCCTGCGTTCACAGTGGATGGGTCTTCTGACGGTTGAGCAGGTGCTGAAATGCTCATGATATCGTCCTCGCAAGATTATGAGTATTGTTGGTATCCCAGGTTTTTTACCTGAAAAACGCTTGCGGCATGGCGTGCTACTGGACGTGCTTGGTTCTGTTGCTTTTGTAATTAAGTCGTTATGACGGACGCTGCTATGTGTTGTGAATAAGATGCTATTTAGGCGGTAAGTGAAGATCTGAAAGCGCTGCAAACTGACCGGTAAACGCTTTGGGGCGTGGATAGGCAAGGTCGCCGTGTTTACTGGTATGAAGCCCCAGGCTGACTAAGGATTCGGCAAGCTTTAACGCCGCACTTACCCCTTCAACCACAGGAATACCCACTTCACGACTAATTTCCTGGGTAAGGTTTGCCATCCCTCCGCAGCCTAAAACAATCGCCCCGATATCGTCTTCATCCCGGGCGCGGCAGCACTCTTCCACAATACGTTTAAAGGCAGCGTCGGGATGATGTTCAAGGTCGAGTACCGGAATTTCGGCGGCACGAATACGCCGACAGTGGTGGCGAAAGCCGTACTGCTCCAGCAGGTGTTCGGCAATAATCCCTGTACGGCTTAGCGTTGTCACAATCGAAAAACGCGTGCTGATTAGCGTCGCCAGGTGAAAGGCGGCCTCTGCAATGCCTATCACCGGCGCGCGGGTTAGTTCACGAGCGGCAAGTAGGCCCGGGTCGCCAAAGCAGGCCACGATGTAGGCATCGATGCCTCCTTCGCGCTCGCCTTTTAATACTTCTTGAGTCACGCCTACCGCGCTGACAACTTCATCAAAGTGGCTTTCGATGGAGACGGGGCCAGACTCGGGTTGGGAGGCGCTTATGCGAACTCCTGTTGAAGCTTGATGCTCAGCGGCACGATAAATGGCTTGGGTCATCGATGCCGTGGTATTGGGATTGATAATATGTATATGCACGATAAGCGATCCACAGGTAAGCAAGCTAAAACATCTTGTATACGAAAATAGGTTGGTTTAGCACCAAGAGCAAGCCCTTTACGCTTATTAAAATGGCTAATAAGCTTGACCATTCGTTCAGGTTTGCGCGATTTATGGCTTATTAAGGCGGGGCTTGCTATATACGGCTGTATTGCGGTTAGCCATGAATATGGCTACTTTGTATACAAATAATGATGGCATTCTTGGGCTTACACGTTTAGCGATTACCGGTAAGGATCTGCTCTATGACGTTGACGAATCACTCTCTCTATCCGCGCGACTTGATCGGCTATGGGCGCACGCCGCCTCACGCCAACTGGCCGGGCAAAGCCAAAATCGCCGTTCAGTTTGTACTTAACTATGAAGAGGGCGGTGAAAATAGCGTACTGCATGGGGATAACGCTTCGGAGCAGTTCTTATCGGAGATTATTGGCGCCGCTGCCTACCCAGACCGCCACTTAAGCATGGAGTCGATTTATGAGTACGGTTCGCGGGCGGGCGTATGGCGGATTCTGCGTGAGTTTGAGCGGCGAGGGCTGCCCCTGACGATCTTTGGCGTAGCAATGGCATTGGAGCGTAACCCTGACGTCGCCCAGGCGTTCAAGGAGCTGGGGCATGAAATCGCCTGCCATGGCTATCGCTGGATTCACTACCAGGAAGTACCCGAGCATATTGAGCGCGAGCACCTGCAAAAAGCGCTGGAGATTTTCCAACGTCTTTACGGTGAAAAGCCTGAAGGCTGGTATACCGGACGTGATAGCCCCAACACGCGCAAGCTGCTGCTGGATGAAGGCGGCTTTTTATATGACAGCGATTACTACGGCGATGATCTACCGTTCTGGACCCAGGTAACCGATAGCCAGGGCAGCGAGCATCCTCACCTTATCGTGCCCTATACGCTGGATACCAACGACATGCGCTTCGCCGCGCCGCAAGGTTTCAACACGGCCGACCACTTCTTTACCTATCTGCGCGATGCTTTTGATGTTCTATATGCAGAAGGTGAAGAGGCGCCCAAGATGCTCTCCATCGGTATGCACTGCCGTTTGCTCGGGCGTCCAGGACGTTTTCGCGCCCTGCAGCGCTTTTTAGACTATATCGAAACCCATGACCGGGTTTGGGTAGCGCGCCGAGTGGATATCGCCCGCCACTGGGCGGAGCATCATCCGGCACCTGTTTAAGCTTTAATCCCCCTTTCTTAGGCAAGAAAGGGGGATTAAAAAAGGCTTGGTCTTTTAGCCTACCCACTGCACCGCCTGGGCAAAGATGAGAAAACCTAACGCGATTAATACCCAGACGCAGAAAAGCGGGAAAAAGAACTTCACCCACTTTTGCCAGGAAACGCCGGCAAGCGCCAAAGTGGCCATGAAATAGCCCGAAGTAGGATAAAGAATATTCCCCATACCGTCGCCAAGCTGGAACGCCAGAACGGCGGTTTGCCGGGTAACGCCGATAATATCGGAAAGTGGCGCCATGATGGGCATGGTAACCAGTGCCTGGCCGCTACCTGAAGGAATCACAAAATTGAACAGCAGCTGGGCAAAGTACATGCCAATGGCTGACAGAATCGTCGGCAGCTCGCCGACCAGATTACCCAGGCCATACACCAGGGTATCCATGATCTGGCCTTGCTCTAGCATGACCGCAACGCCCCGGGCGATCCCCGCGATCATGGCGCCGACAAGAACGTCTCGGAAGCCTTTGTTAAAGCCTTCACAGATATCATCGGTCGTAAGGCCTGCAATCAAGCCTACGGCCACGCCCATAATGATAAACAGGCCGGCCATTTCGAGCATGAACCAGCCTTGTTTTAGAACGCCGTAAACCAGAATGCCAAAGAAGATAAACGTGGCCAGCGCGGCAAGTTTTTGTCGCGTATTGGCAACCAGCGCTGATTCTGTAACGCTATGCTGATAGCTTGAGCGTTTGTCGGCTTCTGCTTCATCATGTTGCATAAGGCTAAGGGCCGGATTTTGACGCACTTGGTGTGCGTAGCGCATGACAAAAAAGATAGCCGCACCTAATATCGCAATGAACGCCGCTACCCGCAGACCAAATCCGGAATATAGGGGTAAGTCAGAAAGCTGCTGCCCCAGGCCCGTATTGATCGGGTTCAATATGCCGGTAGAAAAACCGGCAGTCGTGGCACATAGCGCTACCGCCGCCGCCGTTACTGAGTCAAAGCGCAAGGCAATCATCAGTGGCAGGATAACCGGCACGTAGACCAGCGCCAGCTCTTGGGTGCCTATGATGGTGGCGATTACCGCAAATACCGTCATCAAAACCGGAATCATGAGAAGGCTGTGGTTGGTAAAACGCCGTGTCAATTTATCAACACCAATTTCAATAATGCCGGTGCGCCGCAGCACCATGAACATGCCGCCAATCATGAAGGTGAAGAACACAACTTCACCTGCACTTATCAACCCGTTAGGGATAGCCAGCATAAAATCGGTGATGCCGGCGGGGGAGGCGTCTACAAACTGAAATGAGTTAGGGTCAATCGTTGTGCGACCAGCGGGGCCCGGAACACGCTCAAACTGACCGGCGGGAACAAAGTGTGTGGCAATCGCCGCTAGCGCAATAAAGATAAATAGAATGACGTAGATATCGGGAACCCTACACCAGCCCCGCTTGATTTTGGGGGGTGAGGGAGGAGTAGAGCGCTGAGTTGGGTGGGACATAAAGTGCCTCGCGTTGTGGGCGTTATCGTTATATGAGCGTTATGGCGGCTAACCTGAAAGCGTTTTTGTAAGGGCAGTTTTGGATTACGTGAGCCTCAATTTTTTAGTAGGTCGCACTAAACGTAAGAGGATCGCGCTATGCTTGGTTCCATCTGAAAAGTGTCTGCGCTCGACAATACTGCGTAAAAAATTGGCTCAGAATACTCATTTACTCTCTGTAAACTCCGTTTCTTCGCCGATTTTTGTCTTGCCTTCGCTCGCCAACTTTGCAAGTAGAACCTAATTAGCGTTATTGCCCGTGGGTATTGTTCGACATTTCTTAATGACATTGCGTGTTATCTAGGCGCTAAAGGAGTTTTTTTGGGTACGCAGTCCTCCTCTTCTATTCCCCATATTGGCCCGCATATTGGCCAGCGAATTACCGCACAGTTTGCTGAGCTGAGTGCTCAGGAACAGCGTGTCGCCACTTTTATACTTGATCATTTTGATGATCTGGCGACCTTCAGTGCCGCTGAATTGGCGCGCTTGACCGGAGTGTCTAAATCCACCGTAAGTCGTCTGTTCAGGAAGCTGGGGTTTGAAAGCTTTCAAGTGGTCAAGCAGCATGCAAGGCAGCTGCGTAGCATGGGGGTGCCACTGGTAACGGGAGATGAACGACCGGATGAAAAGCGCTTTAAGCATCACCTGATGCGCGAGAATGACAACCTGCAGCAGACGTTCGCCAATATTGACCCCGAGACGTTTGAGTCGGTGGTCAATGCGCTCGATAGCGCAAGCCGTATCGTGCTGATAGGGTTTCGCAACAGCTATCCTCTGGCGGTGCATTTTCGACAGCAGCTGATACAGACACGCGATAACATCAGCCTTGCGCCACAACCCAATCAAAGTTTGAGTGAGGAGCTGGTCTCGCTCGGCGAGAATGATGTCGTCGTGCTGTTTGGGTTTCGGCGTCGCCCCGCGATCTTTAATAGTCTGCTGACGTCGCTTATCGCTAAAGACTGCCGGGTATTGCTGTTCGGCGACGCCACCGTGAAACATCAGATGCCCTACGTTGACTGGTGGCTTGAGTGCCCATTGGATAGCGTTTCTGCCTTTGACAGCTATGCCAGCGCAATGAGCCTGATCAGTCTGATGTCGAATAGCTTGCTCCACCAGCGGCTCGCCAGAGGACGTGTGCGTATCAACGCTATTAGCGAGCTTTACCAGGAACTCGATGAGCTTGAACTCAGCTAATCCTGGTAAGCGCACTTTCCCCCATCGGGCCATGCGAAGGTCTATGCGAAGGCCGATACAAAGAGCCATGCGAAATGCTTCGGTATTAGGTGCCATCTTTCGTATAGTTTGTTAGATTTTGGAACGAAGGTTTCTAGAGACGTTACTATTGGGACTAACGTTGCACAAGCTCAATTGTCTTCCATGCCTTACACAAGCCGTTAATTTGCTCGGACCAAGAACCTCATTATTGTTAATCGGTTTAAAAAGCTTAAATAAAATAAAAGCTTATGCTTAATTAAAGCTTTATAGATTGCCGTGGGACACATTTGCGGCCCTCACATATCAATGGTCTAAAGGAGAAACAATGCCAACAACAAAAGTGCCTACTTACTACGCCTCCATGGGCGGTCATCCACCGCAGACTCAGCTAACCGCTGACCGTGCGATATTCACCGAAGCCTATGCCTTGATCCCCAAAGGGGTAATGCGCGATATCGTCACCAGCAATCTGCCGTTTTGGGAAGGCACTCGTGCCTGGGTGCTGGCGCGACCGCTATCAGGCTTTGCCGAGACGTTTTCTCAGTACATCATGGAAGTGCAGCCGGGCGGGGGAAGCGACAAGCCTGAGCCTGCGGCTGATGCCGAGGGCGTGCTGTTCGTGGTCGACGGCGAGCTTACCCTGACCCTTGACGGTGTGCGCCATACGCTGGCACCGGGCGGCTATGCGTTCATTCCACCGGGTGTTGAGTGGCGGGTGCGCAACGACGCGCAGGCGCCGGTGCGCTTTCACTGGATCCGCAAGGCTTTCGAGTATGTGGACGGCCTTGAGGTACCTGAGGCTTTCGTTACCAACGAACAGGCGATCACCCCCAGTGAAATGCCGGGTACCGAAGGCCGCTGGTCGACCACTCGCTTTGTCGACCCCAACGACGTACGCCACGATATGCACGTTACTATCGTCAATTTCCAGCCGGGCGGCGTGATCCCGTTTGATGAAACCCACGTCATGGAGCACGGCCTTTACGTACTGGAGGGCAAGGCGGTGTATCACCTGAACCAGCAGTGGGTGGAAGTAGAGGCGGGTGACTTTATGTGGCTGCGCGCTTTTTGCCCCCAGGCGTGCTATGCCGGCGGCCCAGGGCCGTTCCGCTACCTGCTTTATAAGGACGTTAACCGTCACGCGGCACTAAAACTGTAATGTCGACGGCTTCGTTGCTGCACGGCAGCGAAGCCGACACGCCAGGAGTTCATCATGCTTACATTGACTGCCCAGCCGCTAACGCCGGAAGCCTTCGCGCCATTTGGCGACGTCATCGATGCGCGTATTTCCGCATCGTTTCCGATTAATGCGGGACGCACCCAGCGCCACCATGATTTAGCCAAGGTCGAAACCCTGGGCGAAAACGGCCATACGCTGATTAATATCTTTGTCAGTCAGCCGGTTTCACTACCGCTTGAATTAACCTTTTTAGAGCGTCATCCCCAAGGCAGCCAGGCGTTTATGCCGCTGCATCAGGAGCGCTTTATTGTGGTGGTGGCCCCGCCTGGGGAGCAGATCCATTCGCAGGACGTCAAAGCGTTCGTCACCGATGGCCGGCAAGGAGTGAACTATCGCGCGGGTGCCTGGCATGCGATTCAATCAGTGCTGGAGCGAGAGGGCGAATTTTTAGTGGTTGATCGTGGCGGCGAGGGCAATAACTGCGAAGAGTATGCGCTGGAAATCAAGGTCGATTTAAGCGAATAACTTGTGCATGCGGCTTACGGTTGTCATCTTGGTAGTCTTATACTGATAAGCTAAAGACACACCTCGTGATTGCTTAGGAAAATTAATGAACGCACAGACACATATCCCGCTTCGTCGTACCAAAATTGTTGCAACCTTAGGCCCCGCCAGTGACCGTGAGGGCGTTTTGGAGGCGATGCTTAAAGCGGGGGTGGATGTCGTACGTTTGAACTTCTCCCACGGCACGGCGGACGATCATCGCCGCCGCCTGCTGCAGGTCCGTGAAATAGCCGCCAAGCTGGGGCGTAGCGTGGCCGCGTTAGGCGATCTTCAAGGGCCGAAAATCCGTATCGCGCGCTTTAAAGAGGGCGCAGTTAGCCTTAAAGAAGGCCAGCCGTTCGTACTCGATATGGCAATGGACAGTGATTCAGGCGACGTTCATCAAGTGGGCTGTGACTACAAAACCCTTGCCCAGGATGTGGGCGCTGGCGACCGGCTGCTGCTGGACGATGGCCGTGTCGTGCTGGACGTTACCCGTGTAGAAGGCCAGCAGGTCCATACCCAAGTGGTAGTGGGGGGCAAGCTCTCCAATCACAAAGGTATTAACAAGCAAGGCGGCGGGCTTTCTGCCCCGGCACTGACGGATAAAGATAAGCAGGATCTCAAAACCGCCGTTGAGATTGGTGTCGACTACCTGGCTATTTCTTTCCCGCGCCATGCCGAAGACATGCTCGAAGCGCGTCGCCTGCTGGGCGAAGAGGGCAAGGAGATTGGCTTAGTGGCCAAGGTAGAGCGCGCTGAGGCCGTTGCCGATGAGGCGACGCTCGACGGTATTATCGAAGCCTCTGAAGCGGTCATGGTGGCACGTGGTGACCTGGGCGTTGAGATTGGTGATGCCAAGCTGGTGGGCGTGCAAAAGCGCATGATCAAACGCGCCCGCTCGCTCAACCGCGCAGTGATTACCGCCACCCAGATGATGGAGAGCATGATCTCGGCGCCGCTACCTACCCGCGCTGAAGTATTTGACGTGGCCAATGCCGTACTAGATAGCAGTGACGCCGTGATGCTGTCAGCGGAAACCGCCGCCGGCGATTACCCGGTGGAAACCGTGCAAGCCATGGCGCGTATCTGCCTGGGCGCCGAGCGTGAAAAGGTGGCACAAGAGTCCGGCCACCGGATTCACGAAGGCTTTACGCGCCCAGATGAAACCATCGCCCTTTCCGCGATGTACGCCGCCAACCATATGACCGGTGTGGCTGCGATTGCCTGCATGACCGCATCCGGCTATACACCACTGATTGCCTCGCGCATTCGTTCTGGTTTGCCGATTGTTGGCCTTGCCCATAACCCGGTCGCCCAGCGGCGTATGGCGCTTTATCGTGGGGTCGTTTCGCTGCCCTTTGATACCTCAGAAATGAGCGCTACCGAGCTTAATGATCGCGCGTTAGAACTGTTAGTGCAGCATAAGCTTGCCGAGCCGGGCGACCACGTTATTCTGACCCGTGGCGATCATATGAATGCCCACGGCGGCACCAATACGATGAAAGTCATGACGATCGCCGAATAGTCGGCCGACGAAAGGAATTCGCCTTTATGAATCTGACTCGCCGTCAGTTGCTTAACGCTTCGCTGGGTTTGTCGCTGGCCGCCTTGTTGCCGGGTACTGTACTAGGAGCACTCGCATGGGCGGGGGCTGACAATGAAAGTGTCGACAGGCTTTCATTGGCTATTCATAGCGAAAGTGGGCCGCACCGCCTGGACGTTGAAGTAGCTAAAACCCCCGCTCAGCGCCAGCAGGGATTAATGGAGCGGGAGCACTTACCCGAGCAGCAAGGCATGTTGTTTCGTTTCGAGAACGAACAGCCTGCCGGCAACGCCTTCTGGATGTACCGTACGTTAATCCCGTTGGATATCGCGTTTATAGATAAAGAGGGGCGCATCGTTGCGATTAATACAATGCCGCCCTGTGAGTCCGATAACCCAGGTGCCTGCCCCACTTATCCTGCCGGGGCGGCATATTATTCGGCACTTGAAACCAACGCTGGCTATTTCGCTGCACGGGGTATCAAAGTAGGCGATTGTGTATCAGTGCCTGGCGAGGCCGGATTTTGCCAGCCAGCTGATTAATAGAAACATCTACAACGCCGGGCGGCGCTTGCGAAAGCGGATCAGAATCAAGCCGATCCCTGCTACCACCAAGCCGCCGCCCGCTAGCTTATGGATACCCAGGCTATCGCCCATCAATAACGCTCCTAGACCCACGGCCAGCACGGGAACCAGCAATGTCATCGGTACCACCCGGTTGACCGGATGGCGCCGCAGTAGGGCATACCAGATGCCGTAGGCAACAATGGATGACATCACCGCGGTGTAAAAGACCGCTCCCCAGCCTATCCAACTCGCTTCCTTGATTGCCTGCCACTGACCGTTTTCAAACAGCCAAGAGCCAATGGCCACCTGCGGTACGGCGAGTAGCGCAACCCACCCGGCCAGCGCCAAGGGTGCAATAGCCGGACCGCGCTTGATCAGAAGCTGCGATACCGCCCAGCCAAAAGCACTTAGCAGTAGAATGGACAGCGGAAGCGGCGAGGGCAGCGTAGGCCCGCCAGCAAGCACGATCACCCCGGCAAATGACAGCAGCAGGCCCACCAGCCGTTTAGGCCCCAGCTTCTCCTTGAGAAATATGACCGCCAAGAGTGTGGCGAAGGGCGTTCCCATCTGCACCAGAAGTGCTCCGGTGCCCGCCTCGGACTGGCCCAGGCCAATAAACAGCAGGGCAAAGTGCAGGGTACCGAAGGTAAAGGATAGCAGGAGTAGAAATGGTAGCTGGGAGCGTGCCACCGGGTAGAACGGCACTAGAAGAATAGCCACCAGCATAAAACGCAGCGTGGTCATTAAGAGAGGCGGAAGCTCAATAACCCCCATCTTGATAACAATAATATTGAGTGCCCAGATGGTAATTACCAACAGGCCGAGCAGCAGATCACGAAGGGGCACGTCAGTATCCAATCAGAATGAAAAGTTCTGCGCATCATATCAGCTTGTGTGTCTTCCCTTCGTCCTTTAAGTCCCTACAATAGAGCGGGGCAGCCGCCTACAAACAGCGGAGGCCCGACCATAAAAATAGATAATAAAGGAATTATCATGACGCTGACACGCTATATGACTCACGCAACGATCGGCCTTACAGGGGCGGCGCTGCTTACGCTGGCCGTTTCTGCCCAGGCCCGCGAACTATCGGTTTCTACCGTGCTTTCAGAAGCCTTTCCCTGGGGGCAGGCCGCCGAAAAATGGGCTGAACTTGTCGAAGAACGCAGTGATGGTGAGCTTACACTACGCGTTTATCCCAATTCTCAGCTGGTTTCAGGCGACCAGACCCGCGAATTTTCGGCCATGCGCTCGGGGCTGATCGACGCCGCGGTGGGTTCGACCATCAACTGGTCACCGCAGGTGCCGGAGCTCAACCTGTTCTCACTACCCTTTTTTATCCCTGATGAAGCCGCCGTTGATGCAGTGACAGGCGGTGAAGCCGGCGAGATGGTCTTTGAGGCGATTGAATCACGCGGCGTGATTCCGCTGGCATGGGGTGAAAACGGCTTTCGCCAGATATCGAACTCGCGTGGTCCCATTGCCGAGCCCGATGACCTTGATGGTTTAAAAATCCGCGTGGTGGGCTCGCCGCTGTTCCAGGACACGTTTAATGCTTTGGGCGCCGACCCCACGCAGATGAGCTGGACCGACGCCCAGCCTGCGCTTACCACCGGCGCAGTGGATGGTCAGGAAAACCCGCTTTCGGTATTTGACGTAGCGCGTATTGATCAAGTGGATCAGCAGCATCTGACGCTTTGGAACTACATGAACGATCCGCTGATTTTTGCGGTGAACCAGCAGGTCTGGCAGACGTTGAGTGAAGAGCAGCAAACCCTGCTGCGCGAAACGGCGCTGGAAGCAGGCGAGTGGGAGACCGCAATGACCCGTGAACAGGAGAGCGAGCGCTTGGCCGCGATCCAGGAGCGTGGCGTAACGGTGACCGAGCTTACCGATGAGCAGTACCAGACGTTTGTGGATGCTACCCAATCGGTTTACGAAAAATGGGCACCGCGTATTGGCGAATCACTGGTTGAGGCCGCACAAACGGCTATCGACGGGCGCTAACCGCTGATTTTGATGGAATAACTACCGGCCCTTTGAGGCCGGTAGACTTGGTTGTGACGAGGCTTTTATGAAAGGCTTTCCTGATGCGCGCCCCGAGCGCTGGGTAGGCGCGCTGGCGCTTATCGTGATTTCGTTGATTAGTCTGGGGAATGTAGTCACCCGCTATATTACCGGCGGCTCATTTTCGTTTACTGAAGAGTTTTCCGTATTCTTACTGGTGGTGTTGACGTTTGCTGGCGCGTCGGTGGCGCTGCGCCGTAACCGGCACATCCGTATTGGCTTTCTGGAACGGGCATTGCCTTTGCGCTTTCGCCAGCCGTTGATTGTCTTTCAGGCGTTATGCGGTATCGTCGTGCTGGGCCTGATTACCTGGTATGGCGGCAAGCTTGCCTGGCAGGAATACCAATGGCAGTCGCTCTCTCCAGGGCTTGGCTTACCGCAGTGGTGGTATCTGGTCTGGCTCCCGGTACTAACACTCGCCATGCTGTGGCGGCTATTACAGCAAACCCGTGACCGTTTAACCGGGGAGCTTTCTGATGACGCCTGATGTCTGGATGATTCTGGCCTTTGCCGGACTGCTGATTGCCGGTGTTCCTGTGGCCTTTTCACTAGCCCTTTCGGGCGCCGTGGGCATCGTGCTTGGCCTATCACCCGATATGCTGGCAACGCTGGGTACCAATACCTATAACAGTATTGCCAAATATCCTCTGATTGCGATTCCGCTGTTTATTCTTACCGGGCTGATTTTTGAACGCTCGGGCGTCGCCCTGCGGCTGGTACGTTTTGCTCAGGCGCTAATTGGTCCACGTCACGGCGGCCTGGCGCTGGTGGCGGTACTGGTATGCATGATCATGGGTGGGATGAGCGGTTCAGGCCCCGCCGACGCGGCCGCCGTCGCCATGGTAATGCTGCCCAGCATGACCAAGGCGGGCTATCCCAAGCCGTTTTCGGCCACGTTAATTGCGGCCTCCGCCTCGACCGCCATTCTGATTCCACCTTCGGTGGCGTTAATTTTGTATTCCATTGTAGTGCCGGGGGTCGATCTGCGTGCGCTATTTGCCGCTGGCCTGTTCCCCGGCATTTTGGCAGGACTGGCGCTGTTGGTACCTGCGCTGATTTTCGCCAAACGCAACGGTTGGGAAGGCGGCACGCTTACGGCAGATAACCCGCGCTTGAGCGTTCGGGCCACGTTTAAAGAGGCGTTGCCGGCGCTGTTTGCTCCCATTCTGATTCTGGGCGGCTTGCGTTCGGGGTTATTTACACCCACTGAAGCTGCCGTGGTCGCCGTGGCCTATGGAACCTTGGTGGGGCTTTTTTTAACCCGTGAGCTTTCCCTGCGCGATTTATGGGAGCTGCTCGGTGAAGCGGCGATTATTTCTGGCGTGGTGATGTTAATTATCGCCTTAGCGGGCATTTTTGCCTGGGCTGGCACAATGCTGGGCACCTTCCGGCATTTGGCTGAATGGATCATTGGGTTGACCGATAATGGCGTTTTGCTGCTGATACTGGTGATGCTCGCGGTGCTAATCGCGGGCATGTTGCTGGATGCGATTTCCATCTATCTGATCATGATGCCTATCTTGATACCAGTGATGCAGCATTTTGAGTGGAATCCGGTCTGGTTTGGGATCTTGCTGGCGATGAATATTGCGATCGGCCAGTTTACGCCGCCCGTTGCGGTCAATTTAATGGTCACCACTGAAGTCGCCAAAATTCGCCTTGAACACACGATTGGTTGGGCGCTGGTATTTGTGGTTGCCATGGGCTGTGCGCTTGCCCTGGTGGCTATATTTCCCGAAATTGCGCTTTGGCTGCCACGAATGCTGGGCTACAACGTGTAAGTAGTAAAAAAGTTAAATGACGCTAATATAAGATAGATCGTCAGATGCTTTACTAATAACGACCCATGCAAAATTTGCATAGCCATAAACGGTGACTAAACGTTACGTGTGGTTAAACTCGTGTTTCAATGGGCTGTGCAAGGGTTTGCCCGGCACGGATGATGGCTACTTCGCCAAGCGACGTTTTTTTCGCTAAAGTAGTGATAGTCGGTACAACAAATGCCGGGCTATAACAGTTTGTCTTGAAAACGTTTTGGAACGTGATTCACCTGAGGGAACGGATCGACAGGTGGTTTCAAAGCGCATAACGCTCACAACATCAAGATAGAGGTGTGTCCATGAATCGTCATGTATTTTCTACCGCCGCCTTTTCGGGCGCGTTGATTGCAGCGGCTACGTTTGCCGCTCCGGCCGTCGCCCAGGAACGCTATATCACGATTGGTACCGGTGGCCAAACCGGCGTTTACTACGTCGTAGGTCAGTCGGTGTGCCGCATGGTGAACCGCGGTAGTGAAGAGCACAATATTCGCTGTAACGCGCCTTCAACCGGCGGTTCTGTTGCTAACGTCAACGGCATGAAGAGCGGTGAACTGGACATGGGCGTTGTTCAGTCTGACGTTCAATTCCGCGCCTATAACGGCGAAGCCAACTTCGAAGAAGAAGGCCCATGGGAAGACATGCGTTCTGTCTTCACCATGCATGGCGAGCCGCTGACAGTGGTTGCCCGCGCAGATTCCGGTATCGAGAACATCAGCGATTTCCCCGGCAAGCGCGTTAACATCGGTAACCCAGGTTCTGGTCAGCGCAACACCATGGATGTGGTCATGGAAGCGTTTGGTTGGGACGAAGGTACCTTCTCTCTGGCTTCACAGCTAGACGCAGCAGAGCAGGCTTCTGCGCTGTCTGACAACAACATCGACGCCATGGTATACGTGGTAGGCCATCCCAATGGTTCTATCCAGGAAGCGACCACCACGATCGATGCGCGCCTGGTGTCTGTCACTGGCGATGAAATCGACAGCCTGATCGAAGAATACCCCTACTACACGCGTTCTGTGATCCCGGGTGGCCTGTACCGTGGTAACGACGAAGACGTTGAAACTTTTGGCGTCGCGGCAACGTTCGTATCCTCCGCTGACGTAGACGAAGACATCGTTTACGAAACCGTTAAAGCCGTATTTGAAAACTTCGATCGTTTCAAGCGTCTGCACCCGGCGTTTGAAAACCTTAACGAAGAAGACATGATTGCTGATGGTTTAACCGCACCGCTGCATGACGGCGCTGAGCGTTACTACCGTGAGCGTGGCTGGATCGAGTAAGGCATAAGCATGACGCTATTAGCCAAGGCCAATAGCGATCGTTTTTGAAGTGCAAAGCGCGGGCACCTGGAGTGTCCGCGCTTCTTGTTGAAAGCGCTGATAATCAGCGCTGACCATTAGGCAGGACAAACGTATGCGTGATGACAAACAACCCTCGGCAGGCACTGGGAGCGACCTGGATGATATGGTCGCCTCCAGTGACACAGGGGCAAGGAAGCCTAATGGCGTACCCGGTAAGCTGCTGGTAAGCATTGCCGCTGTTTGGTCGCTGTTTCAGCTATGGATTGCATCGCCACTTCCTTATATTGTCGGCTTCGGCGTTTTTAGTGCCACTGAAGCACGCTCCATTCACTTAGCGTTTGCGCTCTTTTTGGCCTTTATGGCCTATCCGGCGTTAAAGCGCTCCCCGCGTGATCGCATCCCTTTGCAGGACTGGGCGTTTGCAGCGGTCGCCGCATTCTGTGGTGCGTATCTGTTTATTTTCTATTCGGACTTGGCGCAACGCCCGGGACGACCCATTACCCAGGATATCGTGATTGGGATACTGGGCATTGTGATGCTGCTTGAAGCCACTCGGCGTGCGCTTGGGCCTCCGTTGATGATCGTTGCCGCTCTGTTTATCGGCTACTCCCTGTTCGGCCCTTATATGCCGGGTATTCTGGCTCACCGTGGGGTTAGCCTGGGTGGCCTAATCAACCACCAGTGGTTGGGCACGCAAGGGGTCTTCGGTATTGCACTGGGGGTATCCACAAGCTTTGTATTTCTATTTGTACTGTTTGGCGCACTGCTCGATAAAGCGGGGGCCGGTAACTATTTTATTAAAGTCGCATTTTCAATGCTGGGTCATCTTAAAGGTGGGCCCGCGAAGGCGGCGGTCGTTGCCTCAGGCATGACCGGCTTGATCTCAGGTTCCTCGATTGCAAATACGGTGACCACCGGTACGTTTACCATCCCCATGATGAAACGGGTGGGTTTTAGTGCTGAAAAAGCCGGTGCTGTTGAAGTGTCTTCATCGGTTAACGGACAGATCATGCCGCCGGTTATGGGTGCTGCAGCGTTCTTGATGGTTGAATATGTTGGTATTCCTTACGTAGAGGTTATCAAGCACGCTTTCCTGCCTGCGATTATTTCCTACATCGCTCTGATCTATATCGTTCACCTGGAAGCCTTGAAAGCCAATATGACGGGGTTGCCTTCGAGTAACCCTGCGCGTCCGCTAATTAATAAAGTGATTGGCTTTTTGACCGGCTTACTGCTGCTCATGGGGCTTTCGGTAGCGGTCTATTATGGTTTGGGTTGGCTAAAACCGGTGCTGGGTGAGTCAACACCTTGGGTGGTCTCGGTGGGTTTAGTCTTCATTTATGTTGGGCTGTTAAAAATCAGCTCCAATTATCCTGAACTGGAAATGGACGACCCAACTTCCAAGATCATTACACTGCCGCAAACGCGGCCGACCGTCATGGTTGGCTTGCACTATATCCTGCCGGTTATTGTGTTGGTGTGGTGTTTGATGGTGGAGCGCCTTTCGCCTGGGCTTTCGGCGTTTTGGGCGACCATGTTCATGATCTTTATCATGGTGACGCAGCGTCCGATTATCGCCATCTTCCGTGGGCGCAGCAAAATGGCGGCCGATGTTAAAGAAGGCTTTGTAGACTTGTGGGACGGCCTGGTGACCGGCGCACGCAATATGATCGGAATCGGTATCGCGACCGCCACGGCGGGCATCATTGTTGGTGCCGTATCGCAAACCGGCGTAGGTCTGGTGCTGGCGGATGTCGTAGAGATTTTGTCAGGCGGTAACCTGATGATGATTCTGCTGCTTACCGCGCTGTTGAGCCTGATCTTGGGTATGGGCCTGCCGACAACGGCCAACTACATCGTAGTATCGGCATTGATGGCGCCGGTGATCGTGCTGCTGGGTCAGCAAAACGGGCTGATTGTGCCGCTGATTGCGGTGCATCTGTTCGTCTTCTACTTCGGCATTATGGCGGATGTTACCCCACCGGTGGGCCTGGCTTCCTTTGCCGCCGCGGCGATCTCGGGAGGCGACCCGTTACGCACAGGCTTCCAGGCGTTCTACTACAGCCTGCGCACGGCAGCATTGCCGTTCCTTTTCATCTTTAACACGGACCTTCTGTTAATCGATGTCACGGTCATGCAGGGCGTGGTGGTGTTTATCGTCGCGACGATCGCCATGCTGATCTTCGCGGCGGGCACCCAGGGCTATATGCTGACGCGTAACCGTTGGTACGAATCACTGTTGTTACTGCTGGTCGCCTTTACCCTTTTCCGCCCCGGTTTTTGGATGGACAAGATTCATGATCCTTATGAGTCGGTACCTCCCGCCCAGCTTGCCGAAGCGTTAGGACGTGTGGACGATGGCAGCAGCTTGCGTGTGCAGATTGCCGGTGAGGATGCTTTTGGCTCACCCATGTCGACTTATCTTCTAGTGCCAGTGCCTAGCGGTGAAACCGGCGAAGAACGCCTGGAAAATCTGGGTATAGAGCTTTATGTCGATGGTGATCAAACGCTGGTCGACTTCGTCGAGTTTGGTAGCCCAGCGGCGGAATTAGGCTTTGATTTCGATCAGGAAATTACCCAAGTTCTCGCGCCCGTTAACCGCTGGACCAAAGAGTGGATGTGGTTGCCTGCATTGGTGCTTTTCGGCTTGGTGGTCCTCATGCAGCGCCGTCGGCGTCGTCAAGAACCTGATGATACCTTGGCCAAAGCATAACGGAGGTTGCTATGTACCAGAAAGTACTGCTACCCGTTGATTTGAATGAGGAGGCCTCCTGGAAAAAAGCGTTACCCACAGCGGTAACGCTTTGCCAGACCTTCGGTGCATCGCTGCATATCGTCAGCGTGCTGCCGGAATTTAAGATGCCCATGGTAGGCGCTTATTTTCCCAAGAATTTTTCAGAAAAGGCGAATGCGGCCATGAAAGAGGCGCAGCACACGTTTATTCAGGAAAATGTACCAAAGGACGTTCAAACCCAGAGCATCATTGTTGATGGATCGCCTTGGGAGGCGATTATTAAGGTCGGTAAACAAGTGGATGCCGATCTGATCGTGATGGCCTCGCATACCAAGCATAAGTTTGTGGACTATGTGCTGGGGCCTAATGCAGAGCATGTGGTTCATCATGCCAAGGTCTCGGTCATGATTGTTCGTTAAGCGCCTATCCTTGGCTTAATGGCAGATACGTTAAAACCCCCAGCTTAGCCAAGCTGGGGGTTTTTTTATGGGGATAGTGATGCTTTACGGTTAAAGTATTTTTTATACATAACAGTTATCTACCCTTCTATTCGGCGGTATGAAAAAAATCGTGTTTTGCCTGACCTGAATAGTGAGATCGCGTACTCTTATAGAGTCTCTATCAATGGCTTGTTAGCAACGTTTTAGAGCCAGGCTCTATGAGGAAATAATGATGAAAGCCTTATTAATGGGGGCGCTACTGCTGGTTTTGTGCATCCCCCAAATGGGAATGGCTGGCGAATCAGGGGCTTTAGATGTGCCCGAGGGCGCAGTTTTATTAGAAATTAGAGGCAACATTACCCACGAAAATGCGCTTGAAGGTGCGCACTTTGACTTTGAAATGTTAAAAGATCTTCCCCAGTTCGGTTTTGATACAAGCACGCCTTGGACCAGTGGTGTCAGCTATTATTCTGGTCCACTGATACGCGATCTGCTGGAGCGTGTCGGTACCCACAGCGAAGTGATAAGGGTATCGGCGCTCAATGGCTATGAGGCTGAAATTCCAGTCAGTGATTTTTACGATTATGACGTGATACTTGCGCTTGAACGCAATGGCGAGCCAATGCCTATCCGTGAGTATGGCCCGCTATGGGTGCTGTATCCGTTTGATCAGGATGAAGCCCTGTTAAATGAGAAAATGCGTTTTCGAGCCGTTTGGCAGGTGATGCGTATTGATGCGCTTAAGTAGTTCTGCAGCGCGGCCCCCTAGTCTGTTGCGTTATCCTCGCCGCCTGAAACTGGTGGCAATCATGACCGTGCTGCTGTTTGCCGCAGCGCTTGTGGTTGCCGCGCTTGCCTCATGGCGACAGGATAACCTTACCCAAAGCCTGCGCGAAGACACCTCGTGGGTGGTGTATAAGCTTGATCGTGATGCGGTGCAGCTGCTTAACCACTTGCTTGCCACCGCCCGCACAGAAATTACCCCAGCGGCTCAAAATGAGCTGAACATGCGCTTTGAGCTTTTATACAGCCGCCTCACGCTGCTTCAGGAAGGGGAGGTCAGCTCGCTGCTGTATGTCATTGATGGTGCCAGTGAGCTGATGGCAAACATACAGCTGCAGATGCAAGCATTGGACACCATGTTTGCGCCGTATGGCGAACTTGAATCGCTACCGGTTGATGCGCTTGAAACGATGCTGGATAGGCTAACGCGATTAACCGAACGGTTTGTGATTACCATTAACGGTTACTTGGCGGAGTCAGCCACTGAAGAGCGGATCTTGCTGAGTACGCTCTATAAACTCTTAATGACGCTGCTGCTGGGCATGAGTCTGGCCGTACTGTTAGTGATTGGTTTCTTGCTGCGTGAAATGCGTGAAAGCGCTGCCGCCAGGCGTGAGCAGGAGCAGCTAAGTCGGCAACTGGAAGTCACCGCCGAACAGGCGCAGGCTGCAAATCATGCCAAATCGGATTTTCTGGCCATGGTAAGCCATGAGATTCGCACGCCGCTTAATGGTGTGATCGGTATGAGCGAGCTGTTACGCGAACCGGCAAGCCCGGCCCAGGTGGAAGATTATGCCCGGACTATTCACGACAGCGCCAACCAGCTGCTGGCCATGATCAATGAGATTCTCGACTTTTCTAAAATTGAAGCTGGCCACTTAACGCTTGAAACCACACCGACAGCGCTAAAGCCCTTGGTTGATAGCGTGGTAGCGCTCTTTGAGCCGCGCGCGCAGGCGAAAGGCTTAGCGTTAAAAGTAAACATCGACGTCCTGGTGCCCGCCTGGATCATGATTGACGCCGGTCGTTTCAGGCAGATTCTACTTAACCTGGTGGCCAATGCGACGAAGTTTACTGACCATGGTGAAGTATGTATTCATGTCTCTTCAACGGTTGACAACTTGCTGCTCGAAGTCACCGATACCGGTTGCGGACTCAGCGAGGAGCAGCAGAGCATCTTGTTTGAACCCTTTCAGCAAGCGAATTCATCCATTGCCCTTCGTTATGGCGGTACTGGCCTTGGGCTTGCCATTTGTAAACGGTTGAGCGAGGCCATGCAGGGGCGTCTAGGCGTGCAGAGCCAGCCAGGGCAGGGCAGTACTTTTTGGTGTGAATTACCGCTCGTTAAGGCCAGTCCGGAAACTACCTCTCTGCCTAATGACCCAACGGGCGATTTTGCGGGTACGTCGCTACTGCTGGTCGAAGATAACGCAGTCAACCGCAAGGTGGCGACGAGCCTCTTATCGCGCTTGGGGTGCGATGTTATCTGTGCAGAAAACGGCCAAGACGCGCTAACCATGGCGAAATCCCTGCAGATTCATTTAATTTTTATGGATATTCAGTTACCGGATATGGATGGCCTGATGGTCACCCAACGCCTGCGTGAGCAGGGCGGTTGGTTGGCTCAGGTGCCCATTGTGGCCATGACCGCCGGCGGTAATGATCGTCAGCGCTGTCTCGCCGCGGGTATGAATGATTATATTACCAAACCGCTCTCTTTATTAGCGCTGAGTAACGTACTTACGTTGCACCTAGCGTCGTTAAGGCAAGACTTATTGCTACCCCCGCTCGACCAGTCCAATGAAGAGGTGTCAGAGCACGAACTACTCAATATCAGCACGCTGCACATGCTGCTGGAAAACCTGGGAAGTGAGCGCTTAATCCAGCTTATAGTGCTTTATCAACAGCAGGTAAGCGACTACCTCTTACAACTGGCAGCCTACCTTGCGGCAGCTGAAGGACTCTTTGATGAACGGCTACAGCAGGTAGCCCGGTTGGCCCATCAGCTGCGCGGTGAATCATTGAGTATGGGCGCGGAGCAATTGGCGAACGACGCCCAGCGCCTTGAGCTATTAGCCCATGAGGAGCACACCGCTTGCCAGCTAGACAGCCTGTTTAGTGAATTGCGTCATAACGCTGCCCGAACGCTTACAGAACTTGAAAGGTGGCGTCGCGATTTTCTGTAAGGCCAAGAGCCAACGGATGCTGACGGGTAAAGCTGGTGTTATGAGGGCGGGCGGCTATCTTCTACCAAGGGATGAGGGCTAATCCTGTCCGCGTGCCCTATCGTCGTAGCCAATAATAAACAATACTGTCAAAGCACGTTTAATAATCATAATACTCAGGAGCCTTGTCATGATTTATGCCAATCCAGGTGATAATGGGTCAGTTGTTTCATTTGAAAAACGCTATGGCAACTATATCGGCGGTGAGTTTGTGCCTCCCGTTAACGGCCAATACTTTGATAATGTGAGCCCTGTTAATGGCCAGGTATTCTGCGAAATCCCGCGCTCTACCGCTGAGGATATCGACAAAGCGCTGGATGCCGCGCATAAGGCAGCGCCTGCCTGGGGTAAAACGGCCGCCGCTGAACGCAGCAATATTTTATTGAAGATCGCCGACCGCATTGAACAGAATATCGAAATGCTGGCCGTGGCCGAAAGTTGGGATAACGGCAAAGCCGTTCGCGAAACGTTAAACGCGGATATCCCTCTGGCCGTTGATCATTTCCGCTACTTTGCAGGCTGCCTGCGCGCCCAGGAAGGCAGTGCTGCGGATATTGACGCCAACACGGTGTCCTACCACTTCCACGAACCGCTAGGCGTGGTTGGGCAGATCATTCCCTGGAACTTCCCGATTTTAATGGCCGTCTGGAAGCTGGCGCCTGCTCTTGCCGCCGGTAACTGCGTGGTACTCAAGCCTGCCGAGCAAACCCCGGCCTCCGTGCTGGTACTCATCGAGTTGATTGGGGATTTGCTGCCCGCCGGGGTCGTCAATATTGTTAATGGCTTTGGTGCCGAAGCCGGTCAGGCGCTCGCCAGCAGCAAGCGCATTGCCAAGATCGCCTTCACGGGCTCCACCCCGGTCGGCTCGCACATCCTCAAATGCGCGGCTGAAAATATTATCCCCTCCACCGTGGAGCTGGGGGGTAAATCGCCCAATATCTACTTTGCCGATATCATGAACGCTGAACCGACGTTTATCGATAAAGCAGTAGAGGGTTTGGTACTGGCGTTCTTTAACCAGGGCGAAGTATGTACCTGCCCATCGCGCGCGCTGATTCAAGAAAGCATGTACGACGAGTTTATGGCGAAAGTGATGGAGCGCACCCAAACTATCAAGCGTGGTAACCCGCTGGATACCGATGTTCAGGTTGGCGCTCAAGCCTCTCAGGAACAGTTCGACAAAATCATGTCGTACATGGATATTGCCCGTGAAGAAGGCGCGGAATTCTTGACCGGCGGCAACAAAGAAACCCTGGATGACAGCATTAACGGCGGCTATTACATCCAGCCGACCCTGCTTAAGGGCAATAATAAAATGCGTGTTTTCCAGGAGGAGATTTTTGGCCCGGTAGTCGCGGTCACGACCTTCAAGGATGAAGAAGAGGCGCTAGCGATTGCCAATGACACCGAGTTTGGCCTGGGTGCGGGTGTATGGAGTCGTGATATCAACGTGGCGTTTCGTATGGGCCGCGGCATTCAGGCCGGCCGAGTATGGACCAACTGCTATCACCAGTATCCTGCCCACGCGGCGTTTGGTGGCTACAAGAAATCAGGCGTCGGCCGTGAAACCCACAAGGTTGCTCTTGAGCACTATCAGCAGACCAAAAACCTGCTGATCAGCTACGACATCAATCCGTTGGGCTTCTTCTAACCCTCGTGCTTTAAATTATCCGATACACACAGAAAATCCCGGCCACTTGGCCGGGATTTTTTATACCGCAGAAGCTTGTTCAAAGCCGAGCGTTTCGCGGTAAATCACCCTTATTGCGTGGTGACTTCTTCACCGTCTTCATGCTGGTCACGAGAGCCGTGTCTGCCTTTACCGTCGCCACGGTGTTCGTCGCGCACTTCTTTCATGGCATTTTTCAGAGCTTCACGCTCTTCTTCAGAAAGAATTTCCGCTACCTTTTCGTGGTGTTCTTCACGCAGGGCCTGCATGGCCTGGTAGTGTTCAGCGTTCAGCTCATTAAGGGCCGCTTGCTGCTCTTCATCTAATCCAGCGCGCTCGTACACTTCCTGGCGGCGCTCTTCCATGCGCTGATGGAATGCTTCACGATCAACGTCTGCCCCATGATCTGCATGCTGATTTGCCTGCGCTGTAAAAGCGAGCGGCGTTAGCGCAAAAGCGAGCAGAGCGGGAGCAAAGACTTGGCGTAATGACATTTTCATAACGTACCTCCTGGTAAGTTGACGATGTCAGTATCGGGCGGAGGAGTGCAAATCGTATGCACGGAGTGTGCAACAACGGTGATGTTGATGGACTATGGGTGCCTTGCTAAACATTTTTCTTCGCATAAGGAATTATAGATGCCAGACGCCCGCTTTGTTCGCCGCTACCTTGGCTTGGGCACGCTTGCTCTGCTGCTGAGTGGATGCACTGCAACGCACTATATCAATAACCATGTCAGTAACGATGTTAATAACGGTAAGGGGACTATTGAACAGCGTGTTTCACCGCGTGATGCTGTTACCTTTGAGCGTCTTGATCCTCAACCTTATACGCCAGCCGATTGGCCTCAAGCGCTGAATGCTCAGGTACTGCTTCCCAATACCCAAGGCGTTGAACGTCGCCCGGCAGCGTTGATTGTCCATGGCGGAGGGTGGCGCAATCGTAGCCCAAACGATATGCAGGGGATTGCCGAACAGCTGGCAGAGCAGGGCTATGTCACGGTCAACATCGAGTATCGTTTTGCCCCTGAATACCAATTTCCCGCTCAGCTTTACGATCTTCAGCAAGCCATGGCCTGGATTCATTCCCATGCCGAAGAGTGGCGCGTGGATACCGACAGAGTGGTAGGGGTTGGCTACTCCTCTGGGGCGCATCTGGTAAGCCTGCTAGCCGTGGCGGGGGCTGAAGGCCCGCTCTCGATTCCTTATGGCGGCGAGCATGCCCGGCTCGCCGCCGTGGTGGCTGGCGGGCTGCCGAGTGACTTGCTGAAATTCGATGATGGCCCGTTGGTGGTTGATTTCATAGGCGGCACGCGTGCCGAAAAAAACCAAGCTTACACGCTGGCATCTCCCGCTCGCCAGCTAACCCCTCAAGCGCCGCCGTTTTTCCTGTTCCATGGTAAGTGGGACAGGCTGGTACCCGTCGACCATGCCACTGATTTTTATCAGGCTCTGCAAGCCCAAGGGACACCGAGCGAGCTTTACCTCCA
The DNA here is from genome assembly GCF_000377665.1 of Vreelandella zhanjiangensis DSM 21076. GTDB lineage: Bacteria > Pseudomonadota > Gammaproteobacteria > Pseudomonadales > Halomonadaceae > Vreelandella > Vreelandella zhanjiangensis. The sequence continues at coordinate 106,202 of NZ_KB898647.1, forward strand.
GCCCTGGCGTGGCCATTTAGCCAGCTTTATATTCCGCGGCAGCGCCATGAAAGCGGCTGTTGCTTTTTTGAATCGGCAGGTTGAAAAAGACGGTTAGACTTTAGTTGGCTTTTTACGTCATGCAAGGTTGGTGACAGGTTCATGGGATAGCTTTGTGCTCCGCAGGCGATAGCCTGCTTTGAAATTTATAATTCTATAAAAAAGAGAGCGCGCTATGCCCAAGAAAACATTTGCTTCGTTTAGCTTCAATATGAAATCGCTACTCGTTGGTGCCACGGTTGTGGCAGCATCACTTGCGTTAATCATGCCTGCCGCCGCGGCAGATGATTATCCTGAGCGCCCGATCAATATGGTGGTTGGCTTTGGTACCGGCGGTAGCGCCGACCGCTTGGCACGTATTATGTCAGGCTACATCGCTGAAGAAATCGGCGTGCCTGTTCAAGTGACCAACCGTCCGGGTGCAGGAACACAGGTTGCATCCAACTACGTTCTGAACATGCCGGATGACGGCTACACCACTTATGCCTCAACTTTTGCTCCTTATCTAGCCAATTCGATCCTGACCGGTGGCGCCAACTTTAGTGTTGATGATTTTTCGTATATCAACTTTCAGTGGTTCGATCTGGATCTGATCGCTGCCAATAAAGATAGCGGGTACGAAGATCTGCCTTCACTGTTGGAAGCGATTCGCGAAGAGCGCGGCCAGGTGCGTGGCGCGGTCGTTCAAGGTTCAGCCGGCCACTTGATGATTCGTCTGTTGCTGGAAGAAGCCGGTATTCCTCAAGAAAACCTTAACCTCGTGACGTATAACAGCGGCGGTGAAGCCCGCTCAGCGGTTGCCGGTGGTCAGGTGGATTTTGTTTCTATCAGTGCCCAGGGCAGTGAGGGAATTCGTGAGTTTCTGACGCCGCTTGCCATTGTAAGTGACGAACGCATTGACCAGTGGGATGCCCCGCCGATCAATGAAGCGCTGGCATCAATGGATCTGGAAGTGCCGGTACTGCAAGGTTCGATGCGTGGTTTTGCGGTAACCAGCGAAGTTGAGCTTCAGCATCCTGAGCGCTTTGAAGCACTCGCTTCAGCCATCCAGAGCGCGCTGGCCCGTAAAGACGTTCAAGAGCACCTTGAGCGTAATGAAATGGGCGGTGTCTGGATTGGACCTGAACGTGCCAACGAACTGATGCGCGAAAACTACGCTGTATTTGAAAAATACGCCCACCTGCTTAACTGATCTTCCTGTCATGGCTGGCCACCTTTCATATGGCCAGCCTGGAGTTGAACCATGCCTGCACAGAAACGCGACTATGGGGACTTTTTAGTTCTCATCGGTCTGGCTTCCTTTACCTTGTGGTATTTGCTGGACGCGATCAGCGTCTCGGCACAGCCCCAGAATTTACTCCTGATACTGCCGCTTTCAGTCATTGTTCTGTCGATTATTGCCATCGAGCTGGTGTTACGCCTAAAGAAGGGGACCCTGTTTAGCATCGCTGACGACGAGGAGCCGTTACATCAAACGCTGCCCGTCGTAGTTCTGTTTGGCGCCTATGTGTTATCGCTAGAAACGCTCGGTTTTGATGTGTCGACCGTGCTTTTTATTGCGCTCTTTTTGATCCTCAAAGGTGAGCGTAACTGGTTAGCGGTGGCTGGCTTTAGCGCAGCGTTCGGGTTCGCCGTGGCGTTCTTCTTCTCCCAGATGCTGCCCTATCCCATGACGCTGCTACTGCTACCCAGTTAAGGAGGCAATATGATCGATTTTGGCGCAGTACAGCAGGGTCTGGATCTGCTCTTTTCTAATTTTGGCCCCTGGCTCGTGGTAATACCGGGCATCGTGTTGGGGTTAATCTTTGGCGCAACGCCGGGTCTGCAGATCTCCATGGCCATGGCGATCTTCCTGCCCATGACCATGTACATGGATTTCATTCAGGCCATGCTGTTCTTAACCGCTATTTTTACCGGCGGCTCGTTCGGCGCGGGTATTCCCGCCATTCTGATGAATATTCCGGGCACTTCATCGGCTATAGCTACCGCTTTCGATGGCTACCCAATGGCGCGCAAAGGGCAGCATAACCAGGCGTTGGGCGTGGCGCTGGCGGCCTCTGTAGTAGGCGCGCTGATGGGTTATCTCGTGCTGTTTTTCATGATTCAGCCGCTCTCCTATCTGGTACTGAGGCTTGGCCCTTCCGAAATGTTTGTGGTCATCCTATGGGGCATGACGCTGATTGCCAGCCTGAAGGGCGAGCAGGTACTTAAAGGTCTGGTGGCGGGTTTTGTCGGCCTTCTGGTAGGTACCATTGGGTTTAGTGAAATTGGCTTGGCGCGCGGCACCATGGGGCAAACGTATCTTCTAGATGGTATTCCAGTGATTCCGGCCATGATGGGCATGTTTGCCGCCTCTGAGCTTTTCAAGCTTGCCAACAAAGGCTTTATTGTTGAATCCGCCGATTCACGCAAGGTGAAAGTCAGCGAGATTTTTGAAGGCTGCAAGATGGCGATGCGCTACCCGGTTGTCATGCTGCGCGGTGGTTTGATCGGCGTGCTGGTCGGGGCCGTGCCCGGCGTGGGCTCCTCGGTTTCTAATTTGCTTTCCTATATTGAAACCAAGCGCCGTGATAAAGATCCTGACTCGTTTGGCAAGGGTAACCCGAAGGGGGTGGTGGCATCAGAAGCCGCTAACAGCAGCTCTGAAGGTGGCTCAATGGCTACTCTGCTGGCGCTCGGGATTCCCGGCGGCGGGGCAACAGCGGTAATGCTGGCTGCGTTTGCCATGCATAACATCACCGGCGGGCCGCAATTTATTCGCCAGCAAACCGACGTGGTCTACGCGATTATCTTTGCCAACTTCGCTCAGGTGTTCCTGCTGGTGATAGTGGGTCTGCTGTTTATTCCGCTGTTGGCCAATATTGTCAAAGTGCCCATGCGCTACCTGATTCCTTCGGTACTGGTTCTTGCGGTCATGGGGTCGTTTGGCCTGACCGGCAATATGACAGGTCCCGCCACCGTGCTGGTATTTGCGGTCATTGGCTGGATATTCCGCCACTACGGCTACTCGGTACCTGCCGCCGTGATTGGCATGCTGCTGGGGTCGCTTGCTGAGAAGTCTCTGCTGCATTCTTATCAAATCAGCGGTGGGGAGTTCAGCTATATCTTTGAGCGTCCGGTAACGCTGGGGATCCTCGCGCTCTTGTTGTTCTCACTATTTAGCCAGCCGTTAATGGCGCGCTTCAGTACCTGGCGTGCGGCCAAACAGGCGTAGCGTAATGGCAAAAAAAACGCTGAAAACGTTAGTCTTGGGTTGCTTGGGTGGCGTTATCGCCACCCTTTTTTCATTGCCCCTGGCCTGGATGCTGGGCGCACTTTTCATGGTGATGGCGGTATCGCTTGGCGGTATTAAAACCGGCGTTGATAAGCGCTTGCATCGTGTGGCCATTGCCCTGCTGGGACTCTTTATCGGGAGCCGCATTCAGGCCAGTGAACTGGTCAGTCTGGTGCAGTGGTACCCAAGCGTACTGGCGATGCTAGTTTATATGGGGATTATGCTGGTGGGCGGGTACTTTATCTTTATCCGCGCCAACGTAGGGCCTATGGACGCTATGTTTTGTGCCTATCCCGGGAGCATGAACTCAGCCTTAGTGCTTGCCGAGCGCGCCAATGGCGATGTGCGCTGGATCGCTATTTCGCACTCGCTGCGGCTGGTCACGGTGGTATCTGGAGCGGCGCTGATGGCAAGCTTCTTTGTGGATGATGTCACGCTGCAAAGCTCGCCCGTATCGCTTTCTCTATGGGATGGGCTGCCGCTGTTATTGGCTCCGCTTTGCTGGTGGCTCGCCCGTTTGTTGCGCATTCCCATTCCGGAGTTTTTAGGCCCGATGGCCTCAGGCGCCATCATCGCTAATCTGGGCATGGATTACTCACTGCCAACCTGGGTGGTGTTCATGGCCTTTTTGGTGCTGGGCTCTTCGGTCGGCGCGCGCTTCTCAGGGACCCATTGGTCTCAGGTCGTCACCGTGGGGCGGTTTGGGATTGTATATGCACTGTTTGCCCTGATTGTCGCGGCACTCATGGCCTGGCTAGTTGCAAGCATAACCCAGCTTTCCTTTGTGGCGGTGTTGCTGGCACTGATTCCCGGCGGGGTGGGGGAGATGGCCGTCATCGCCATGGTGATGGATATCGATCCGGTGTATGTGGTGTCACACCATGTTCTGCGCCTGTTACTGCTGATCTTTATGACCCCGCTGGTCATTCGTATTGCTAAGCAAGCGGCTGCATAGCGGGAAACGCCACCGTGACAGCGAAGCCCCCTTCTGGCCTGTTGCTAAAAGAGAGGAGGGCAGAGTGCGCGGTGGCAATCTGTTCCACAATGGCCAAGCCTAAACCGCTACCGGGGGCGTGCGGATTGTGGCGGAAAAAACGTTCGGTTAGTTTGCCAAGCTGTGCCTCTTCCACGCCAGTCCCCTGGTCACTTACTGTCAACATTACCTGTTGCTGCTGTGTCGTTAGGGCGATATCGATTGGCCCTTGATAAGCCTCAAGACCCCCTGCGTGCAGGCTGGCGTTCTCAATCAGGTTAATCACCAGCCACAGCAGCATGATTGGGTCGCCCAGCACCCTGGGAATGGTATGGGGATGATCAAACGACAGCTCCTGGCCTTTTTGGTAAATGCTGGTGGCGGTTTGCGCGCAGGCGTCCTGGCATATCGCCACCAGATCTACAGCTTCAAGATGGGTATCATCCACCAGCTCGCTGCGGGTCTTGGCATATTTCAGCAGCTGTTGAACCGTATGACTGGCATGCTCTGAAATGCGCTGTATTTCGATAAGGTTTGCCCGAATTTCGGGCTCCTGGGCTGCTTTCAGCGAGATTTCAGTCAGTGCCCGTATTTCAGAAATGGGTGTTCGCAGCTGATGGGATACATCGGCATTTAATTGCTGCGTGCTTTCAATGCTGCGTCGGATACGCAGCATCAATTGATTGATACTAATAATCAGTGGATGGATCTCTTTGGGAGCACCGTCTTCAAGCGGCTGAAGGTCATGGGGTGAACGGCGACGCAGCGCTTGGCTTACGCTATTAAGCGGTGCCAGGCCTTGATAAATCGCAAGCCAAGCGATGGTAATGGCAAGAATCCCGGCAATTACCGCTAACCCGGTGAGCGTTACCATGAAGTCATTGATCAGCGTGTAGCGCGCTTCTTTGGACTCCGCAACGATTACTTGAATATTGACGTTCTCACGACCGCGGTTGAAGGGAAACGTCAGGGCAACGGCGCGTAGCTCGTTGCCCGCGTATGTCACGTCATAAAATATCGGTTCTGAAAGGTCTTCGGGAGGGTCGCCCAGGCCCTGAAAACCGGCAATCATCCCACCATTTATTTCGCGCATTCGGTAGAATATTTTGCCCTCACCGCGGCTACCCAGAGTGCTGATGCTGAAGTAGTGCATGTTAATACGTAGCGCGCCGTCTACCGTATAGATACGCCTTTCCAGGCGCTCGGCGGCATTGAGCAGCATACCGTCAAAGGTTTCGTTAATTTGGCGCGTCAACAGCAGGTAGCTTGAAAGAAGTGCAAGAAAGGCCAGAGCCGTAAACGGCAAACCAATCCACAGCAGCAGGCGGCTTTTTATCGATTTGTTAACAGGCATATCAGGCGTCAGATGCTGGGTTGGAGGCTTCTTTGGGGGCCAGGTAATAGCCTAGACCGCGGACCGTTTTCAAACCGAAGTCATAGCCGATTTTCTTACGAATACGCGAAATATAGGTCTCCACTGCCGCATAGCTAACAGGCTCGTCCGTAGTAGAGAGCCGATCGATAATCTGATCCTTACTGACCAGACGATTTTGGTTAATCATCAAATATTCCACTACTTCCAGCTCGCGGCGATGTAGCGCCACTGGCTGGCCGTCAATTCTGAGCTCCATGGCGTCAGGTAAAAACTCCAGGCGACCACACTGCAGCGTTTCACCACCAAAATGCTTGGCACGCCGCACGAGCGCGCGGGCACGGGCCACCACTTCATCAAGCGAGAAGGGCTTGCACAGGTAGTCATCGGCACCTTCTTCAAGCCCTAGAATGCGCTGGTCCAGCGTGTCTCTGGCGGAGATGATCAGCACCGGAATGGTATTCTGCTGATGACGTAATTTGCGCAAAAGGCTAATACCATCAAGTTCAGGCAAGCCTAGATCCAACACCAGCAGATCGAAGCCGCCCTGTGCCAGTATTGGAAGGGCTTTGGCACCATCGTTGGCGACAATAATACTGAAACCTGCATCGTGCAGGGTTGTGGCCATCGAACGCGCTAGATTGTCGTTATCTTCTACTATAAGCGCCTTCATAGTGAATCCTGCGGTTAGCCCTCTGGCTGATACTTATATCCTACCCCATACACTGAACGAATAATGTCCTGTTCTGGTAGGGCCTCGGTGATCTTTTTGCGCAGCTTTTTGATATGGCTATCCACAGTGCGCTCTGACACGATGCGGTTATCGCGGTACATGTGATCCATCAGCTGCTCTCGGCTAAAGATTCGCCCCGGCGATTGCATCATCACCCGCAACAGCTGAAATTCGACCGCGGTGAGGCCTAAATCATGGCCATGGGCCAGGGCTTGCCAGCCATCTTCGTTGAGAGTGACCGGCGCCAGCGTTTCAGGTTGATCTGCCGTGGCTTGTTCAGCAAGGGCTTGGCTTCTGCGTAGCACGGCTTTTACCCTGGCCACCACTTCTCGGGGGCTAAAGGGTTTACAGATGTAGTCGTCGGCGCCTAGCTCTAACCCTAACAGGCGATCCACCTCTTCTACCTTGGCGGTGACCATGATAATGGCGATCGTAGGCCATTGCTGGCGTATTTCCCGGCATAGCGTAAGGCCATCTTTGCCGGGCAGCATAACGTCTAAAAGGATCAGCTTGGGCGAGTTGTTTTCTAACCAGGGAAACACCTCGTCACCATGGCCAAGCGTGGTGACGGCATAGCCATGAGAGCTTAAGTAGTCATCCATCAGGCGAGCAATTTTGGGTTCGTCTTCAACGATCAACAACGAGGCGTCATGCGACATAGTGGGCTCGCTAAGTAATTAATGAACAGTGAGTAACGGAAAACGCAGCGTCCAGCAAAGGCCGCCCAGCGGGGTGCTTGAGGCCTTGAGCGTCGCCCCGTGGGCATTGACCAAGGCGCTTGCAATTGACAAGCCCAAACCGCTGCCGCCGCTGGCACGGTTACGCGACCCTTCTACCCGGTAAAGGCGCTCGGTAAGCCGTGCAAGCTCACTTTCGGGCACGCCGGGTGCGCTATCTTGCCAGGTAATCACTGCATGGTGGTGTTGGATACCAAGGGTCACCTGAAGTTTGCCTGGCGCATCGGTATAGGCGCAGCTATTGTCCAGCAGATTATTCCACAGCTGATGCAGGCGCTGAGCATCGCCGCGAATCATAACGCCGGGGGCAATATGCGTGGTCAGGGTAAGGCCGCTTTCCTTGAGCCAGCGGTCGGCGTCCTCAAGGCGGCTGGTCAGGCTTTCGCTAAGATCCATCGGGGCTAAATGAATATCCAGCGCCCCGGCATCACTTTGCGAGAGCAGACGTAAATCGGCGACCAGACGTTCGAGCTGAGCCACTTCCTGGGCAAGAGAGAACAGATTTTCTTGATTTAGAGGGCGAATGCCATCCTGCATGGCCTCAATTTCACCACGCAATACGGCAAGCGGCGTACGTAGCTCGTGGGCCGTATCGGATACCCAGCGCGAGCGCGCGTCACGGTTGGCTTCAAGAGTCGCTGCCAAAACGTTAAAGTCCCTCGCCAGACGTGAAAGCTCGTCGCGGCCACGCTCGGGCAGGCGGGAGTGGTAATTGCCTTCGGTGAGCTGTCGTGTCGCAATGGCCAGCGCACGCGTGCGTCGGCTAAGCCACCAAGAGAGCCCGGCTGCCAGCAGCAGTGAGGCCAGGCCAATCGAGATGACGATAATCATCAAATTGCGCTGTTGGCGCTCTAAAAAGTGATTTTCCATGCGCTCAAGCATTTGCTGAGGGGGACGAAACCCCAGCTCGCCGATTTCCAGATCGTTGCTATAAAGCGTTAGCCAGCGCCAATCGCTTGAGCCCGTTCGATTATCCATGGGTGGGATAACAAACCGTCCGTCGGGTGCGCGTAGCGCAAAATCCCGGGCTTCACCCAGCGGGGAAGGGCGCTCGCGGTCTTCCTGGCCTAGCTCAAAACGCACGATATTCGGCCAGCGGCGGGGCTTGTTTTCCAACCACTGCCAGTTGTTCTGCGTTTCCCAGCGGGTAATCAAGCCGTCGGCCAGCAGCATGGCACGGCGCTCCTGGGCCTGGCTTAAGTAATCGAGAAAACCGCGATCGATACTGTAGGAAACCGCCAGGAACATGCTGGCCGAGATGGCCACGTTAACGCTTAATATGGCCGCGAACAGCTTTAAGCCGAGCCGTGAGGGCCGCCATTTGGAAAACGAAAAAACCATCAGGTGGTGCCTTCCTGGCCAGGTTGACGTGGCATGCTCAATCGCTCGCGCCAGTTCTCCATGCCCAGATAGAGACACGGCACCAGAACCAGCAAAATAGCGGTCGCAAAAATCATCCCAAAGCCAAGCGATATGGCCATCGGGATCATGAAGCGCGCCTGACGGGAGGTTTCGAGAATCATCGGCGCCAGACCTAAAAAGGTGGTTAGGGTGGTCATCATGATAGGACGTAAACGCCGGGTGGCCGCCGCTACAATGGCTTCCCGCGGGGCCATGCCTTCGCGCCGCTTGCGGTTGGCGTAATCGATCAGCACCAGCGCGTCATTGATCACCACCCCGGAGAGCGCCAGCATACCCAGCAGGCTGATAATCGAAAGCCCAAACCCCATGATGATATGCCCCATCACCGCACCGACAATACCAAAGGGGATAGCCGCAAGCACCAGCAAAGGCTGCAGATAGCTCCTGAACGGAATCGCCAACAGCGCGTAGAGGGCCGCCAGCATCAGCCACATAGCGGTGCGCAGCGTAGCAAGGTTGTCAGCGGTATCCTGCTGGCGCCCGCCCAAGCTGACCTCAAGCCCTGGCCAGGTGTTCTCAAGTATCGGGAAAACGTCTTCCTGCAGTGTTGCCAACACCTGATTAATGGTTCTATCACCTTCGGCATCGGCCGTCACGGTAATGATACGTCGACCATCAATACGCTGTAGGCTGCTGGAGGCCTGGCTGAGGGTAATATCCGCCACGCGGGAAAGCGGCACGCTAAGTCCGTCCGGCGTGCGAACGGGCATGCGGTAAAGCTCGGTTAAGCTATCGCGGTCGGCTTCGGGCAAGCGAACTTCCACGCTAATCTCGCGGCGCCCGACAAACTGTTCAACAGCGGTGGCACCCTGCAAGGGGCCACGCAGTGCCTGGGCCAAGTCGCTACCGGTAAGGCCCAGCGCCCGGCCTTCTGCGGAAAGGCGCATTTCCAGCTGCGGCTTACCATCGCCAATCCCGCTATCAATATCGGTTAGCCCGTACTCACCCAGCTCATCGGCGAGCCGTGAAGCGGCCGCTTCAAGCACCTGAGTATCGGGGTGAGACAGGCGTAGGCTAAGCGCTGCGCCGCTGCCGGGGCCTCCAAAATCGGATTCAAAACGCACCGACTGAGCGCCGACCAAGTCTCCGGCAAGCGTGCGCCACTCGCGCGCAATACGAGAGGGCGGCCAAGTTTCCAAGCTATCACTTGCGATATCGAGCCTGACCTGTAGGTTTTCGCCGTCCAGGCGGCTACGCGTGCTGCTAAAGGCCAGCGTGTCTTCACGCTCGCTTAACGTTTGGGCGGCATTGAGCAGCTGCTGGCTAAGCTCCCGGCTAACGCTGATATTGGTGCCAATGGGCAGCGTGACGGTAGCTTGAACCTGGTCCGACTCAGCGCGGGGCATTAGCGAGAAACCTAGCCGCCCGCTCATTATCCAGGCGAGAGCCACGACCAGCACCGCTACTCCTAGCGCGACGCTTAGCAGGCGCTGATTGAGCGCACGCTGTAGAAAAGGCTCAAACTGGCGGTAGGTAAAGTGGTGTAAGCCGCTCTGCATGCGTTGACGCACCGCTTCCAGTGGCCGCTGCCAGGCCGGTGTTTCACGCGGCTTGCGGCTGTGGGCCAGATGCGCGGGGAGAATAAACAGCGCTTCTGCCCAGGAAATCAGAAACACGGTGATGACCACGACCGGTACGGTCGCAAACAGCATGCCCAAAAAGCCGGGTAAAAACAGCAGCGGTAGAAACGCGACGATATTGGATAAAATGGCAAAGGTCAGCGGCACGGCAATTTCGCTGGCACCCTTTACCGCCGCATCGCGCAGCGAGTAGCCCTCTTCACGATAGCTATAGATGTTTTCGCCGACCATAATCGCATCGTCGACCACGATCCCCAGCGCAATGATGAAGGCAAACATCGACATCATGTTTAGCGAGACGCCGATCCAGGGAAGAAACAGCATGGCCCCCAAAAATGCTGTTGGAATGCCCAGCGTTACCCAAAAGGCCAGCCGCGCTTCAAGAAACAGCGCCATCAGCACCAGTACGAGCGCCAGGCCCATCCAGGCGTTTTTCAACAGCAGGCTCAGGCGGTCTTCGTATACTTCAGAACTGTCGCGCGAGACATCCAGGCTAACCCCGGGCGGAAGCGCTGCTCGCAGGCGCTCCAACTCGCCGTAAACCGCTTCTGAAATGCTGGTCGGTGTTTGGTGACCAATCTGATAGATATCGACCGACAGGCCCGGCTCGCCGTTATAGAACTCTTCCCGGTCGGTTTCTGCAAAGCCGTTGCTGATGGCGGCAATATCCCCCAGCAGAATAGGTGATCCTTGAGCGGTGGTGAGAATCGGCAGGTCGGCAAATTCAGCCGCGCTGTTGCGCCGCCCTTGGTAGCGAACCAGCCATTCGCCTTCGGCGGTGGTTAGCTGTCCGCTTGCCAAGTCCAGGGCTTCTTCGCCGATACGCGCGGCAAGCTGCTGGTGATCAAGTCCAAAGCGTTCAATGGCTTCTTCATCCAGATGAATCTGAATTTCCCGTTCACGGTTTCCGGAAAGCTCCGCTCGCGAAATGCCCTCTACTGCCTGAAGTTCAGCCCGGATATCTTCAGCGGCATCGTGAAGCGCAGCGAGCCCTACCGACCCATAAACCTGAAGGCTTACCACGCTGCGTGAGCGCCCGGCCAGCGTGAAGCGTGGCGGGTCGGCGGCGTTGGGCAGCGTAGTGATCGCATTAACCGACTGCTGAATATCCTGATAAACGCGCATCACATCAACGCCGTCAATTAGCGTCGCGCTGACCATACCGCTGCCTTCGCCAGCGGTTGATGTCAGCTCATCAATACCTTCTACATTCGACACCGCCGCCTCAACGGGCAGCAGCAGGCTTTGCTCTACGTCCTCTGGGGTAGCGCCGGGATAGCTGATGCTGACCTGAACGATTTCAATTTCAAACTCAGGGAAGACTTCCTTTTTAATCGCGAGCGAGGCCATAAGGCCACCCACGATAAACAGCAGCATCAGAAGGTTAGGCGCAACGCCATGGTCGATCATCCAGGCAAGCGGGCCGCGGCGCATCAGATATTCTCCCTATCGCTTGCCGGGGTATCGCCGCGCTGGCGAATGCGTACCTGCTGGCCTTCACGGGGTTGGGCAAGCCCTGAGGTGACAACCCGTTGACCGACCTGCAGGCCGCTACGCACCAGGGCTTGCTCTTCTCCACGGTAAGCAAGCGTTACGATGCTGCTATGCAAGTGATTTTCTTCATCCACCCACCAGACTCGCTCGCCTGGGCGTAACGCAGCCGAGGGCAGTGCAATCAATTCTTCATGGGACTGGGTCTGAAACGACACGCGCATGATATCGCCCAGGCGCAGTGCCGGGCCATCGGTATCCAGCGCTAGCGGGTCATCGACGGCGATCAACAGCTGTGCCTGCAGGCCGCTTTCTTCAAGATTTGGCAAAATGGAGATCAGCGTTCCCTGACGGGTGGCATCAATGGGCCAGCCTCGGCTTGAAAGGCTGACCGCGCTGCCAGGCTCCAGCCACTCAAGCGCATCGCCGGGCAACGAGGCGCGTACCCAGAACTGTTCGACGCCGACAAGATTAAGGATCTCGGTTCCCTGGCTCAGCAGGCTGCCCGCGCCCACCAGGCGCTCCTGTACCATGGCCCGCCAAGGCGCGATAAGCGTGGCTCGCTCCAGGTTGAGCGCTGCCTGGTCACGCACTACGCGCGCTTGGGTCAGCTGGGCCTGGGCCTGGCGCAGCTGAGGTTCACGCAGCACCAAAGAGCGCCGCTCGGCAGACAACTGACGCCCAAACGATTCATATTCACTGCGTGCCCGCTGCTGTTCAGCATTTTCCAGCGCAAGTTGGGCCTGGGCATTGCTTAGCTGGGCTTCGGCATCTTCAAGCGTCAGGCGTAAATCAGCCTGGTCGATATACGCAACCGGCGCGCCTTCCTCGACGACCTGGCCAGGCAGCACGTTTTCTGCAAAGCGCTCCAGCTGGCCTGCCACGCGGCTTGCCAGCATAGCGGTCTGCTCGGCTTCAACGCGGCCAAAACCGCTGAGGGCAGGCGACTGGGTACTTTGGGTAAGCGTGATGACATCGACCACCGGTGGCGTTGGTTCAGGCGGTGGACGTCGCTCAATACGCGGTGGCTGGCTAATGATCCACCAGGCGCTGGCCAAGCCAACCGCAAAAACCAGCAGGGCTGCCACGGCGCCAAAACGAATACGACCCTGTTGGGATGAGGAACAAGAGCTAAGCGATTTTATCAACACGGGGTATCCGTCGTAAGAGCGAAAATTCCAGACAAACAAGCGTATCATGCTAGCATCACGCATTGGTTCGCAGCGATTGGGTAAGCATTATGAAAATAGCGTGCAACCCTTCGCAAGCCGGTAGCATCTGCGGCTTTTTAATGGCGTGATCTATCCACATTGGAATAACTGCCGACCCACGAGTCTTTTTTACGCGTATGAAAAACACCGCCACCCGCGATAAGTTAATTGATACCGGCGCCGAGCTGATTGCCCAGCAAGGGTATAACGCAACGGGTATCAATGCCGTTCTTAAAGCATGCGACGTGCCTAAGGGGTCGTTTTACCATTACTTCTCCAGTAAAGAAGATTTTGGGTTGGCGGTCATTGAGCGCTTTGCCAATGATTACGATGAGAGTTTAGTGGCCCTGCTTGAAGATTCGATGACGCCACCGCTAGAGCGCTTGCAGCGTTACTTTGCCGCTGGCCGGACGTACATGCGCGAGTGCGACCATGCGACCGGTTGCCTGATTGGTAATTTAGGCCAGGAACTGGCCGGTCAAAGCGACCGTTTTCGTGAAGCGCTCAACAGCGCCTTCCAACGCTGGGAAGAGCGTTTTGCGCGCTGTTTACAGGATGCCCAGGCCCAGGGCTTACTCCCCACAGCGCTTGACCCGCATCGGCTGGCAAGCTTTATTCTCTGCGGTTGGGAAGGGGCCATTCTACGCGCCAAAACGCTTAAATCAGAAGCGCCCATGGAAGTCTTTGAGGCGCTGTTATTCGAACAGGTGCTCACTCCGCCTGCGGGCTGACCAGTTATCCTTGAACTGGCGTAAACTGCTTCATGTGCTTATTTATTCCGTGCAGGAGTCCGCCATGTTTACCCGCTATGAAAAACACACCCGTCAGGTCAACGGCGTCGAGATCGCCTTTCGCATGGGCGGAAACGGCCCTGCACTCCTGCTGCTTCACGGACACCCGCAAACCCATGTGATTTGGCATAAGGTGGCTGAATCGCTTGCCCAGCACTTCACCGTCATTGCTGCCGACCTGCGCGGCTACGGCGATAGCGGCAAACCCGACGATGACGCCGAGCATCTCAATTATTCCAAGCGCACTATGGCGACCGATATGGCCGAACTGATGAGTGGTCTGGGGTTCGAGCGCTTCAAGGTGCTGGCGCATGATCGCGGCGCGCGGGTCGCCCACCGCTTGGGCGTTGACTATGCCTCACGCGTTGAGCGCATGGTGTTTCTGGATATTGCGCCCACCCTTGCCATGTATCGCGGCACCAATGAGGCGTTTGCACGCAGCTACTGGCACTGGTTCTTTTTGATTCGCCCTCAGCCGCTGCCGGAAATGCTGATCAATAGCGACCCCACCCAATACCTTAAAAGTGTGATGGGCGCGCGCAGTGCCGGGATGACACCGTTTACCTCGGAAGCCCTGGCGGAATACGAACGCTGCCTGGCGCTGCCCGGCACCGCCACTGGCATCTGTGGCGACTATCGCGCCAGCGCCACGATCGATTTAGTCCACGATCAGGCCGATATCGACGCAGGTATAAAACTTACCTGCCCGTTAAAAGTGATGTGGGGCGCTGAAGGCGCGATTGAAGCCAACTTGGATGCACTCAGCGAATGGCGCAAGGTGGCGACTCAGGTTGAAGGAAAGGCTCTGCCCTGCGGCCACTATATTGCTGAAGAAATTCCTGAGGTGCTGCTGGACGAAGCATTGGCGTTTCTGCTTAGCGCTGAATAAGCACTTAACGAGACTTACCAAGACGAAGCGGGTCAAAAACTGGATAATGGGCGGCAATTCGCCAAGGGCCCGGTTTTCAACGGCCCAGGCACACTCATTGCTCCGGATGCCCGCTCATGGAAATCAAAGTCAACTATCTCGATAACCTCCGCCTGGAGGCTAAATTCGACGACTTCACCGTTATTTCAGACCAGCCGATTCGCTACAAGGGCGACGGCTCGGCGCCTGGTCCGTTCGACTATTTTCTGGCGTCATCCGCCATGTGCGCGGCCTACTTCGTGAAGGTGTACTGCAACGCGCGGGACATTCCTACCGAGAATATCCGCCTTTCCCAGAACAATATCGTCGACCCGGAAGACCGCTACAAGCAGATCTTCAAGATTCAGGTCGAGCTTCCCGACGATATTTCCGAGAAAGATCGTCAAGGCATCCTGCGCTCGATTGACCGTTGCACGGTCAAGAAGGTCGTTCAAACTGGACCTGAGTTTCAGATCGAGGTCGTCGAGAATATAGATGAGGATTCTCAGGCACTGCTGATGGGCGCGCCGGAAGGCAGCGAGCGCACTTATATCGAGGGGAAGGACTTACCCCTTGAAGATACCATCGCCAATATGAGCGCGCTGCTGGCCGAGCTTGGCATGAAGATCGAGATCGCTTCCTGGCGCAATATCGTGCCCCACGTGTGGTCGCTGCATATTCGCGATGCGGCCTCACCCATGTGCTTTACCAACGGTAAAGGCGCGACCAAGGAGAGTGCACTGTGCTCGGCGCTCGGAGAGTTTATCGAGCGCTTGAGCTGCAACTTCTTCTATAACGACCAGTTCTTTGGTGAAGAAATCGCGGGTAGCGACTTCGTGCACTACCCCAATGAGAAGTGGTTCAAGCCTGGGCCAAACGACGAACTGCCCGAAGAAATCCTCGATGAACACTGCTTGGCCATCTACAACCCGGAAGGCGAGCTTGCAGGCTCCAACCTGATCGATACCAATTCCGGGCGGGAAGACCGCGGGATCGTCTCGCTACCCTTTGTGCGTCAGTCGGATGGCGAGACGGTTTACTTCCCCTCGAATCTGATTGAAAACCTGTTCCTGAGCAATGGCATGAGCGCGGGCAACACGCTGGTGGAAGCCCAAGTGCAGTGCCTGTCGGAAATCTTCGAGCGGGCGGTGAAGCGTGAGATTCTCGAGCAGGAGCTGACCCTGCCGGACGTGCCGCAAGATGTGCTGGCTAAGTACCCCAGCATTGTAGAAGGCATCAAGGCGCTCGAGGCCCAGGGCTTCCCGGTGCTGGTGAAGGATGCCTCCATGGGCGGGCAGTTCCCGGTAATGTGCGTGACGTTGATGAATCCGCGCACCGGCGGCGTGTTCGCCTCCTTCGGCGCCCACCCGAGTTTCGAGGTGGCGCTGGAGCGTAGCCTCACCGAACTTTTACAGGGCCGCAGTTTCGAAGGCTTGAACGACCTGCCGCTGCCCACCTTCAACTCGCAGACGGTGTCCGAGCCCAACAACTTCGTCGAGCACTTCATCGATTCGGTCGGCGTGGTCTCCTGGCGCTTCTTCAGCGCCAAGGCCGATTTCGAGTTCAGCGAGTGGGACTTCTCCGGCACCAACGAAGAAGAGGCCGAAACGCTGTTCGGCATCTTCGAGGAGCTGGGGGCCGAGGTGTACATGTCGGTACACGAAGATCTCGGCGCACCGGTGTGCCGCATTTTGGTGCCGGGTTACTCCGAGGTGTACCCGATCGAGGACCTGATCTGGGACAACACCAATAAAGCACTCGATTACCGCGCGGATATCCTCAACCTGCACAGACTGGAGGATGTCCAGCTGCTCAATCTGGTCGAGCGTCTCGAAGAGAGCCAGATGGACGACCACGCCGATATCATCACGTTGATCGGCATCGAGTTCGATGAAAACACTGTCTGGGGCCAGCTCACCATTCTCGAGCTTAAACTGTTGATCTACCTGGCGCTTGGCCGTCATGAAGAAGCATTGGACTGCGTGCAGATGTTCTTGCAGTACAACGACAACACCGTCGAACGTGGGCTGTTCTACCAGGCGGTAAACGCGGTGCTGGAAATTGCCCTCGACGATGAGCTTGAAATTGACGACTACCTGCCCAACTTCCAACGCATGTTTGGCGAAGAGACCATGGCGGCGGTGGTGGGCTCGGTAGAAGGTACGGTGCGTTTTTACGGACTGACGCCCACTAACATGCAGTTAGAAGGCCTGGAACGTCATCAACGTTTGATTGAAAGCTACAAAAAGCTTCACGCCGCGCGGGCGGCTCGAGCTAAGTAAGTTCGGCGCTTGATCGCGCCTGGTTTTCACTTATTTAATGGGAATGCCATGACTTCGATGACTTATCGCTCGCCCTTGATCGCGGCGGCGCTCACGCTTGTTTCAAGCGCAAGCGCAAGCGCAAGCCTTGCCCAGAGCTCTGAGCAAAGCCAGGCTGAGGTGCGCAAGCTCTATAGCGGTCAAATGATGCCTGACGAACAGGTCGAGCTTTCGCGCCATATCGACCGCCTCTTTCCTACCCGCACGGTCAAAGCGGCAAGTTCCCCGCATGAATTCGGCCAGCGCGATGCCTCGCTCGAGGATTTCTCGCTCACCCATGAAGGCGTGACCTACGATATTTACGACTTCATGGCGCTCAACCGGGTGAGCGGCCTAATGGCGGTGCACGACAACGATGTGGTGTTCGAGCAGTACGCCCTGGGTAACACGGCAGACACGCCCTGGATGTCGATGTCGATCGCCAAGTCGATCTCCTCGACGCTGATTGGTGCAGCACTCAACGACGGCCATATCGAAAGCCTGGATGACGCCGTCAGCAAGTACGTGCCCGAACTCGAGGGCAGCGTCTACGATGACGTTACCGTCGAGCAGATTCTGTTGATGGCCTCTGGCGTTGCCTGGGATGAAACCTATGCCGACCCGGACTCCCAGCGCCGCCAGATGCTCGAAGTGCAGCTTGAGCAGCGCCCCGGCGCTTTGCTTGAGTTTATGGGCGGGCTTGAGCGCGCCGGTAAGCCTGGCGAGGTGTGGAATTACAGCACCGGCGAGACCCAGCTGCTTTCGGCAATCATCAACGGCGCCGTGGGCAAGAGCGCCTCGGAGTACCTGTCCGAGAAGATCTGGTCAGGCTACGGCATGGAAACCGATGCCAAGTGGTGGCTGGATAGCGAGGACGGCCAGGAGATCGGCGGCAGTGGACTATTAATCACGCTCAAAGACTATGCTCGCTTTGGGCAGTTCGTACTGGATGAGTATAACGAGCCCAACGTGCTGCCCGAAGGCTGGGTGGCAGAGTCCGCCCGGCCCCATGAGATCGGCGGTGAGGAGGTCGAGTATGGCTACTCCTGGTGGCCGGAAGGCGAGGGCGCCTTCTCGGCGGTAGGCATCTTTGGTCAGTGGGTGTTCATCGACCCGGACAACGACATGGTGATCGCCATGACTAGCGCCCAGCCCAAGGCCGAAGCCTTCGAAATCGTCCCGATCACCCAGTTCTTCCACGCGTTGAGCGATCATCTGGCGGGTGAAAGTCAGTAAGCGCCTAGCCGAAGAACCAGTAACACACGCCGATTGCCGTGAGGATACCCGCGGCATCGGCGATCAATGCACACCCCAAACCGTGACGAATACGGCTGATGCCCACTGCGCCAAAATAGACCGCCAGCACGTAAAAGGTGGTCTCGGTGCTGCCCTGCAGCGTGGCCGCCAATAGCCCCGGGAAGCTGTCCACGCCGAAGTTGTTCATGGTCTCGATCATCATCGCCCGCGCGCCGCCGCCGGAAAGGGGCTTTATAAACGCGGTAGGCAATGCATCCACAAAGCGCGTGTCCCATCCAAACCCTTCTACCAGCCAGCGCACGCCGGCAAGCCCTGCATCCAGAACGCCGCTGGCGCGTAAGACGCCCACGGCTACCAGCATGGCGATCAGGTAAGGCAGAAGCGTCAGGGTAAAACTCACCCCTTCCTTGGCCCCTTCGATAAAGGCGTCATATACCTTGACGCCCCGCAAGGCGCCCACCACCAAAAACATGATGACAATGCTGAACAGCGTCAGGTTACCCACCAGCGTCGAGGCTGCGGCCAGCGCCTCGGCGGAAAGCCCGGCCAGGGTGGTAATCAGCAGGCCTAGGCCAAGGGCCGCCACGGCAAAGTAGGCAAGCACCGTGGGGTGCCAGAGCTTTAAACGCTGAACCAGAGCGACTGCTAATAACCCCACAAAGCTTGAAGCGCTGGTGGCAAGCAGAATAGGCAAGAACACGAGCGTTGGGTCGGCGGCTCCCTGCTGGGCGCGGTACATGAAAATGGTGACGGGCAAGAGGGTCAGCGATGAGGTATTGAGCACCAGAAACAGGATCTGGGCGTTGCTGGCCGTATCGCGGCTGGGATTAAGCGATTGCAGCGAATGCATCGCCTTGATCCCGATGGGCGTCGCGGCGTTATCCAGCCCCAGAATATTGGCCGCAAAGTTCATGCTGATCAGGCCCATCGACGGGTGGCCTCGGGGCACTTCTGGCATCAACCGGCAAAAAAGCGGGTCCAGCACCCGGCCTAGCAGGCGAATCATGCCTGCCTTTTCGGCAATGGATAAAAACCCCAGCCAAAGCGTCATGGCACCCAGCAACACTAGGATGATATCCACGCTTACCTTGGCCATATCGAAAAGCGACTGCACCAGGCGCGCGAAAACTTCGCCATCTCCACCCACCAGCCACTGCCAGAGCGCGCCGGCAAACGCGGCCATAAAAAAGCTTAACCAGATTCCATTGAGCATGGCGGGTGATGATCCTGAACAGATAAATAAAACGTGGCGGCTATCCTACCTAATTTGTGCCGGTGCCACAGTAGCGGCTTACCAACGGTTAATGCGATGCTAATGGGATTATTGAGCGTTAGGATTACGACAGGGGAACAGTGACGATGTTTATTAAAGAGCAGCAGCTGGAAGGCGAACATATAGTTCTTGAACATTTGCACTCAGGGCACATCGAGCCGCTACAGCAGGCAGTTGCCGAGGGGGAAGCGTGGAAAATCTGGTACGCCAGTGTGCCTCATCCAGATGAAATGGCCGCCTATGTTGAGCGTGCAATGGAAGATGCAAAAACGGGCAATACTGCCTATGCCGTACGCCATAAAATAAGTGGTGATATCGTCGGCACCACGCGGTTTTATCAGATCGATGCCCCTAACCGGCGCGCAATGCTCGGCTATACGTGGTATTCGCAGTCGGTTCGGCGTACGGCCGTGAATACCGAGTGCAAGTTTTTGATGCTGCAGAATCTATTTGAAGCCTCTGAGGCGGTGGCGGTCGAGCTGCGTACACATTTCTTTAACCAGGCATCGCGCCAGGCGATTGAACGTCTAGGGGCCAAACAGGATGGTATTCTGCGTAGCCATCAGGTCATGCGTGACGGTTCGCTACGCGACACCGTGGTGTATTCGATTATTGCCTCGGAATGGCCTGCCGTGCGCATGCATCTAAACAGCAAGCTGGAAAGCTATCGCACACTCTGATCTAAGTCGTAATTTATCCGCGTCTTGAAGAAAAAAGCCCCTGGCACGATAAAGCGTCAGGGGCTTTGGAGCCTTAATTTACAAAGGCTAAGCCTAAAGCGCTCCAGCGGGGCGCAGCAGAAGCACCGCCAGCGGCGGCAGGGTTAGCTCAAGGCTGGCGCTTTGGCCGTGCAGCGGGGCATCTTTGGCGGTGATGCGTCCCATATTTCCCATATTGGAGCCGCCATAGCATTCGGCGTCGCTGTTCAGGCACTCTTCCCAACTGCCCGCCATCGGCACGCCCAGGCGGTACCCCTGGCGGGGAATCGGCGTCATGTTGGCAACCACTAGCAGCGGCTCGCCTGTGGTACTCCAGCGCAGCCAGGCAAATACGCTGTTGGTTTCGTCATTGCCCACCACCCAGGTAAACCCTTGGGGCTCGCTATCGCATTCGTGCAGCGCAGGTAGCTCCTTGTAGCAGCGGTTGAGATCACCCAGCAGCCGTTGAATACCGGCATGGCGGGGCTCGGTAAGCAGTGACCAGTCCAGCTCCCGGTCATGGTTCCACTCACGCCACTGGCCAAACTCGCAGCCCATGAATAAAAGCTTCTTGCCGGGCTGCGACCACATGATGGAAAGGTAGGCGCGCAGGTTGGCAAACTGCTGCCACTCATCACCGGGCATCTTGCCGATCAGCGACCCTTTGCCGTGTACTACCTCGTCGTGGGAAATCGGCAAGACGTAATGCTCGGAAAAGGCATAGACCATGGGGAAGGTCATTTCGTGATGCGAGTAGGCGCGATAGACCGGGTCTTTAGAGATGTACTCCAGCGTGTCGTGCATCCAGCCCATGTTCCACTTATAAGCGAACCCCAACCCGCCTTTCTCGGTCGGCTGGGTAACGCCAGGCCAGGCGGTGGATTCCTCGGCGATGACCACCGTGCCGGGGACTTCCTCGGCGATGACCTCATTGAGGTGGCGCAGAAAATCGATGGTTTCGAGATTCTCCTGGCCGCCGTGGCGGTTGGGGATCCACTCGCCTTCGTTGCGCGAGTAGTTGCGATACAGCATTGAGGCCACGGCATCCACACGCAGGGCATCAATATGGAAATGCTTCAGCCAGTGCAGCGCCGAGGCCAGCATGAAACCGTGCACTTCGCGTCGGCCCAGATTGTAGATATAGGTATTCCAGTCCTGATGAAACCCCTCGAAAGGATGTTCATATTCATACAGGGCGGTGCCGTCAAAGCGGGCAAGGCCATGCGGGTCGGTAGGAAAGTGAGCGGGCACCCAGTCGAGAATCACGCCGAGCCCGGCGCGGTGGCACTCATCGACGAAATAAGCGAAGTCGGCAGGCGTGCCGAAACGCGCGCTGGGGGCAAACTGGCTGAGCGGCTGATAGCCCCAGGAACCGCCGAAAGGGTGCTCCATGATGGGTAAAAGCTCAACGTGGGTGAATCCCATGTCGAGCACATAAGGGATCAGGTGTGTTGCCATATCGCGCCAGCTGTAGAGCTCGCCGTTGTCGCCGCCATGCTTGCGCCACGAGGCAGCATGCACTTCGTAGATACTGATAGGGCGTGATACGGCGTGCGCCTTTCCGCGGCTGGCGATCCACTCATCGTCATGCCAGACAAAGGGCGTGGTATCGGCCACCACCGAGGCGGTGCTGGGCGGTGCTTCGGTCGCCAGGGCGACAGGATCGGCGCGCAGGCCGAGCGTGCCCTGGGGCTCGAGAATCTCGTATTTATACGATTCTCCTG
The DNA here is from genome assembly GCF_000377665.1 of Vreelandella zhanjiangensis DSM 21076. Classification (GTDB taxonomy): domain Bacteria; phylum Pseudomonadota; class Gammaproteobacteria; order Pseudomonadales; family Halomonadaceae; genus Vreelandella; species Vreelandella zhanjiangensis. Next base: position 127,984 of record NZ_KB898647.1, read on the forward strand.
GCCCAAGCCGAGGCACGAACAGCTCCCATACCCCGGCTGGGTGGCGCAGGCGCATGACATGGCGTCGCCCGTCCCAGCTGTTGAAGTTACCGACCACCGATACCCGCCGCGCATTGGGCGCCCAAACGGCGAAGCGCACACCCTGCACGCCTTCCACCGTCATGGGCTGCGCGCCCAGGCAGTGCCCCAGGTTGCGGTGGTTACCTTCGCCGAGCAGGTAAAGATCCATTTCCCCCAGCAGTAAGCCAAAGCTGTAAGGGTCCTCGGTTATCTGTTCGCCCTGGGGCCAACGAATACGCAGCCGGTAAGGGGCGCTGTGAGACAACCGGGCGGCGAATAGCCCGGGAATCTGCATACTCGTCAGGCAGCTGCGTAAGGTATCGTCTTCACGGTCGAGGACATCTACCCCTACGGCGCCGGGCATAAATACCCGCAGGAACGGGCCTTTGGCATCGCTATGCAAGCCGAGCAGCGAGAAGGGGTCACGATGAGTGCCCTGTACCAACGCATTGGCGTCGTCATCGGTCAGCCACAGGGTACGATCCACCGTGAGGCTTGACGTGGGTCTGGTGTGCATCACCTCATTCATGTGGCTCTCCCGGGCTTAGTTGTTCGACAAGTGCTGCCAGACCGCGCAGCGGTACACCCAGCCAAGCGGGGCGATTGGCGGCTTCATAGGCAATTTCGTAGGCGGTCTTTTCGAGCACGAACAGATCGACCGCTGCCGCAGCGCCATTGGCCTGTTTCCATTCGTGAGGAAGGTCCAGGGTGGCCTGCCAGTAGGCATTCAGAAATACCTGGCGCCCTCTAAGCAGGTACTGCTCTACCACATCGTGACTAGTGCGCGTGTGGGTATCCGGGCTTTCGCTGCCACCGGACTGGGCCTCTTCAATCTTGGCATAGGCGTAGTCGAAGGAGCGCAGCATGCCGGCCACATCACGCAGCGGGCTATCCTTGGCGCGCCGCTCTTCAAGGGGGCGGGCGGGCTCGCCTTCAAAGTCGATGATATAGGCATCGTCATGGGCAACCAGCACCTGGCCAAGATGCAGATCGCCGTGGATACGCGTAATGAGGCTACCCTCGGCAAGGTCCGCCATGTATTCAATGGAGGCCAGAAGGGTATCGCGCTGCGCCAGAACGTTAGAGGCAATCTGCTGTTCGGCTTCATCGGCGGCGCCAATGTGGCGTTCAAGTAGCTCCAGCGCTTCTTCAACACGCTGAGTTACACGCTGTTTCCAGTGCGCGACATGGCTGGAGTCGGCTACCTCGGTCATGAACGCCGGTTCATTGCTGGGCATTGCCAGCACCATATGCAGCTCGCCCAGCCGCTGCCCCAGCGTGGCGGCAAACGCTTCCAGCTCTTCAAATGCACCGTAATGGGATTCATCGCGGGCGAACTCGCGGCCCTGATGATCATCCGCCAGCGCTTCACGAATGGCGCGCTCAAGTGTAGCGCGGGTCCATGACCAGGCATCGCCCTGGTTATCGATAAAACCCTGCAAAATCATCAGCGTCTGCGGGGTGCCCTGTTCATCGATCTGAGTTACTTCGCCAAGCAGCGGCGCAGTGTTGATAAAGCCCCGCTCGGTCAGGTAGCGACCGATTTCCGCCTCCGGATGAACGCCTGACTCCAGACGACGAAACAGCTTGAGCACCAACTGATGATTGATCACCACCGAGCTATTGGACTGCTCGGCACCCTGCTGTGCAATTTCAGGATGTTCGGGTAGCGTGAGTTCAATAAGCTCAGGCGTGGGCAGGAAGTGAATGGCGCCTTTCGAGCTTGGCAGCACGATTGCCTGCCGCATGGCGTCAAGAACGGCCAGCGTAAACGCATCTAGGGTGAACGCATCGGTAAGCAGACCCACTTCATGGAAGCGACGTACCCGGGCCATGGCAAGCTGTTGGGCAAGAGGGCTGCTTTGCTCATCCTCACCCAGGAATGCCAGGGGTAACTGGTAACGCTCGCTGCCTTGGGCATGGGTGATTTCCAGCTCGCTGAACAGCAGGGTATGGCCGCTGTGCTCAAGGCTTGCCAGCGAGTTCAGGTGGATATCCTCGATACGTGCCTGCTTGGACGCGAACCAGCGCCGCTTGGGCAAGTAATGGGGCAGCGTTTCATGTTCAAGCAGTTGTCTTGATGAGCCTGCAAAAATCTCCTCAAGGCGCTTTTTGATAATCAAGGTGACGTAATCCGGCATCGGCTCGGGTACCGGCGTATGCCACTCGGGCATGGCGGTTGCCGGGGCCAGCAGGAACCAGAAAAAACCGTAGGGTGGGAGCGTCAGCAGGTAAGGTAGGCTGCCCACCGGCGGAAAAGCACTGCCGCCGACCATTTCTACGGGCACTTTGCCGGCGAACGCCGAAAGATCCAGCTCCACCGCTTGGGCGGTGCTGGCGACGTTCGCCACGCAGAGCAGTGTTTCCGTCTCGCCATTGTCGAGCGTCATCTCGCGCAGGTAAGCCAGAATATGCCGGTTGGCCGGGTAGAGCGGCCGCATGGTGCCGCGACTGAAGGCGCGGTGCTGACTGCGCACGACGAGCAGCCGGCGCTGGTTATTGAGCAGTGAGTGCGGATCGCGCACCTGGGCCTCGACATTGACGGTCTGGTAGCCATACAACGGGTCCATGACCGGTGGCAGAACCAGGCTCGCCGGATCGGCGCGCGAGAAGCCCCCATTACGATCGACCGACCACTGCATAGGGGTGCGTACGCCGTCACGGTCGCCAAGGTAAATATTGTCGCCCATGCCGATCTCGTCGCCGTAATACAGCACCGGCGTGCCCGGCATGGAAAGCAGCAGACTATTGAGCAGTTCGACACGCCGCCGGTCACGCTCCAATAGCGGCGCCAGGCGCCGACGAATACCCAGGTTAATGCGTGCCCGACGATCCGCCGCGTAATGGTTCCACAGATAGTCGCGTTCCTTGTCGGTGACCATTTCAAGCGTCAGCTCGTCATGGTTACGCAAAAAGATCGCCCACTGACAGGTGGCGGGAATTTCCGGTGTCTGGCGCAGAATATCGGTGATCGGGAAGCGGTCTTCCTGGGCGAGTGCCATATACATGCGCGGCATCAGGGGGAAGTGGAACGCCATATGGCACTCGTCGCCATCGCCGAAGTAGGGCCGGGTATCTTCAGGCCACTGGTTGGCTTCGGCAAGCAGCATGCGGTCGGGGTAGCGCTCGTCGAGCACTGCACGGATCTTCTTGAGCACCACGTGGGTTTCGGGCAGGTTCTCGTTATTGGTGCCTTCGCGCTCGACCAGATAGGGAATCGCATCCAGGCGCAGACCATCGACCCCCATATCGAGCCAGTACTCCATGACCTTGATAATTTCATCAAGCACCACGGGGTTATCAAAGTTGAGATCCGGCTGGTGGGAGTAGAAACGGTGCCAGAAGTAAGCGCCTGCCACCGGGTCCCAGGTCCAGTTGGAGGATTCGGTATCCAGAAAGATGATGCGCGTGCCGGTGTACGCCTGGTCGGTATCTGACCAGACATAAAAGTCCCTTTCTGGCGACCCTGCTGGGGCATGTCTGGCGCGTTGAAACCATTCGTGCTGGTCGGAGGTGTGGTTGATGACCAGCTCGGTAATCACGCGCAGTCCACGTTGGTGCGCTTCCTTGATAAAGCGCTTGGCATCCTCCAGCGTGCCGTAGTCGGGGCTGACGCCGGTGTATTCGGCAATATCATAGCCGTCATCGCGACGCGGTGACGGGTAGAAGGGCAATATCCAGATCGTGTTTACGCCGAGGCTGACGATATAGTCGAGCTTCTGGATCAGGCCTTCAAAATCGCCGATGCCGTCGTCGTTGGCATCAAAGAACGACTTCACATGTACCTGGTAAATCACCGCGTCCTTGTACCAGAGCGGATCATCCAGAAAATTCAGGGCCTCGACAGCGTGTGTTTCACTGCTGGCATCCATCATGGGCTTGCTCTCCCTGCTTTGATCGATGTAAACGAATCAACCGGCGCCTTTGAAACAAACGGCCCGCCGTTGAGCACACTAAAAATCATGGTCTTAAAAATATCGTCTTAAAAACCATCGTCTTAAAAACCATCGTCTTAAAAACCATGCCTGACGCATCAGTGAACCGGCTGAATACGCCAGATGGCGAACGGCATGACGGCAGGGTCGAGCCGCACCGTTTGCCATTGGCCCTGCCACGTCCAGCGTCTGCCACTCATCAGGTCCTCCACGTGTAGCGCTGCCTCTTCGGGTAGATCGAACAGTGCCAAAGGCAACTCGAACGCGCCTTCCTGTGGCTCGAAAGGGTCAAGATTAACGGCGACAAGAACCACGTTATCGAGCGACTCGGTGGCCTTGGTAAAGAGCAGCAAACGGTCGTTGTGTACCGTGTGGAAGGTCACGCCCAGGTGGGTATGCAGCGCCGGGTTTTCGCGCCGAAGCCGGTTAAGCTGGGTAATTTCGTAGACGATATTGCCGGGTGCGCTGTAATCACGCGGACGAATCTCGTATTTTTCAGAGTCGAGATACTCCTCCTTGCCCGGCACCGGCGCGCCTTCGCAGAGTTCAAACCCTGAGTACATGCCCCATAAGCCTGAGCCCATCGTGGCAAGTGCTGCGCGAATCAGAAAACCGGCCCGCCCGGAAGACTGTAGAAAGTAGGGGTTGATATCCGGCGTGTTGACGAAGAAGTTCGGCCGGTAACCATCGCGCAGCGGCGCCTCGTTCAACTGGGTGAAATATTCCGTCAGCTCGGCCTTGGTATGGCGCCAGGTAAAATAGGTATAGCTCTGGGTAAAGCCCAGCTTGCCCAGGCGCAGCATCATGGGTGGGCGCGTAAAGGCTTCGGCCAGAAAGATCACATCAGGATCCCGCCTGCGAATATCACCAATCAGCCACTCCCAGAAGGGCAGCGGCTTGGTATGCGGGTTATCGACGCGAAAGATTTTCACGCCTTCATCGACCCAGCCCTGAACCACATCGCGAAGCTCGGTCCACAGTTCAGGAACAGCATCCTGGGCGTAGAAATCGACGTTGACGATATCCTGGTACTTCTTGGGCGGGTTCTCGGCGTAGCGGATCGAACCGTCGGGCCGCCAGGAGAACCAGCCGGGGTGCTCCCTGAGCCACGGGTGATCTGGCGAACACTGGATGGCGAAATCAAGCGCTATCTCCAGGCCATGCTCGCCTGCCACGCGCACCAGCTCGCGGAAATCCTCGCGGGTACCTAGCTCTGGGTGAATAGCCTCGTGCCCACCTTCATCGCTTCCGATCGCGTAGGGGCTGCCGGGATCGTCTGGCCCAGCTTCCAGGCTGTTGTTGGGCCCTTTGCGATGCTTGCGGCCAATCGGGTGAATGGGCGGGAAATAGAGAACGTCAAAGCCCATGTCGCGGATGATGGGTAGCCGCTTGTGAACATCCTTGAATGTGCCGTGACGGTTGGGGTCGTCGGTTTCCGAGCGGGGGAACAGCTCATACCAGCTGGCAAAGCGTGCCTTGAGCCTTTCCACATCTAGAGGATAGGTAACATCGCTTTGCGTGAGGTGCGGCCGTGAGTCCGCTTCGTGCATCAACTGTGCCGTGTCGCTATCCAGCAGCAGCGCAACACGTTCGCCCTCCTGGGGGGCCAGCTGAAACTGTTCATGAAGAGCAACCAGAGCTTCGTTTAGCGCTGCATTGTTGTTTTCAGAAGCGCGCTCAGCGGCGCGTTCGATCAGCTGCCGGCCCTCTTCGAGTTCGAGGCTGATGGGAACGCCTGCCTGGTGCTTCTTGGAAAGCTCATAGCGGTAGGTCGCGTAAATATCCCACCAGGCTTCGATCGTAAACGTGTGGCGGCCCACGCGCGTCGGGGTGAAGCTACCTTCCCAGACATCCAACCCCAAAGGCTTGGCTGGCTGCATGGGCACGCGCTGCTCACGTCCCTCGTCATCTTGCCAGCACACGGCTGCCGCCAGCACATCGTGGCCGTCAGCGAAAATTGTCGCCTTGACCAGTACTGGCTCGTCAATCACCGTCTTAGCTGCAAAGCGTCCGTTATCTAGGGAGGGCATGACGGCTTCAATTGCAATGCGCGGTGCCTGGACAGCCGTCAGAACATCGTTGGGTTCCTGCTCTTGCGCCGGCAGGGCAGGTGAGGCTGGAGTGACAGATGAACTCATTGCATGCTTCTCCTTGCAGCGCAAAAAAGCCCGTAAGCTTAGACGCGCTGCCTCATGGCTAGGTTGCGGCGTTATCAGCCTGCTGCACTTGCTCTAGTTGAACCAGCTCCAGCAGGGCCAGCGAACGGCCTTCCATTACATGCTTCTCTCCAAAAGAACGTTGGACAAAAGAACGTTGGTCAAACGCATGTTGGGAAGAATCTTCCTCAGTGGTCCAACTGGTATCAAGGCGGCATAACCAACCTCCACCGCTGGGTGCTTCAGGTAGGTGAAACGCCACTGAGTCGTGATGAGCGTTAAAAATCAGCAGCAAAGTAACGTCGGCGCCGGCACGGCGTATACCGCTGGGCTGGGCACGGCCGTCCAGCATCAATCCCAGTGTTCGGGCCTCAGAGTCTTCCCAGCGCTCAACGCTCATTTCATTGCCATCCGGGGCCAGCCAGGTCACTTCCTTGAGCCCCATTTCCTCGTTGTATTCACCCGAGAGGAAGCGTCCGCGACGTAGAATGGGGTAGCGCAGCCGCAGCGCCGTCACCCGGCGCACGTACTCGATCATGGCGTGAGCGTTACCATCGAGGTTCCAGTCCAGCCAACTGATCTCGTTGTCCTGACAGTAAGCGTTATTGTTGCCCTGCTGGGTGCGCAGCAGTTCATCGCCCGCCAGCAGCATGGGCGTACCCTGGGAAAACAGCGTAGTGGCGATAAAGTTACGGATCTGGCGTAACCGCAGCGTCTGGATCTCGTCATTGTCGCTATGGCCCTCTTCGCCGTGATTCCACGAAAGGTTGTGGCTGTGGCCATCCTGATTATCTTCGCCGTTTGCCTCGTTATGCTTATCGTTGTAGGCCACTAAATCGTAGAGGGTATAACCGTCGTGGGCGGTAACGAAGTTGACCGACGCAAACGGTCGCCGGCCGCGGCGCTTGAAGAAATCTGCCGAGCCCATGAGCCGGGTGGCCAGGTCTGGCAATTGCCCCTCGTCGCCCCGCCAGAAAGCACGTACGGTATCGCGGAACTGGTCATTCCACTCCGCCCAACCCGGCGGGAAACCACCCACCTGATAGCCGCCGGGGCCGCAGTCCCAGGGTTCGGCAATCAGTTTGACCCGGCTAAGCACTGGGTCCTGGCGGCAGGAATCGAGAAAACCGCCGCCTTCGTCAAAGCCGTGAGGCTCACGCCCAAGGATGGTCGCCAGATCGAAACGGAAGCCGTCAACGCGCATTTCCGTGGCCCAGTAGCGCAGGGAGTCGGTGACCATTTGCAGAACGCGCTGATGGCTCAGGTTCAGGGTGTTGCCGGTGCCTGTGTCGTCGATGTAGTAGCGCGGCTCGTCCGGCATCAGCCGGTAGTAGGAGGCGTTGTCGATCCCCTTGAGGGAGAGCGTCGGGCCGAGCTCGTTACCTTCAGCCGTGTGGTTGTAGACCACGTCAAGAATGACTTCCAGGTCCGCAGCATGATAGCGCGCGACCATCTCCTTGAATTCGTTAACGTTGTCGCCAGATAAATAGCGCGAATGAGGGGCGAAGAAGCCCAGGGTGTTGTAGCCCCAGTAGTTGTGTAGCCCCTGCTCCTGCAGGCGCTGATCGTCGGCAAACGCATGAATGGGTAAAAGCTCCACTGACGACACACCCAGCGAGCGGATGTAGTCGACCACATCGTTGACCATCAGCCCGGCGAAGGTACCGCGTAACGCTTCAGGTACCGACGGATGACGCATGGTATAACCGCGAACATGGGTTTCGTAGACAATGGTCTTGTCCCAGGGGAGCTGTACTCCCCGCGCGCGCCCCCAGGTAAAGGCCGGGTCCACTACTTTGCACTTCGGCATGAACGCTGCACTGTCACGTTCATCGAAACTCAGGTCGCCATCCGGATGGCCAATGGTGTAACCGAATAGCGCCTCGTCCCACTTGATCTCGCCCACGATCTGCTTGGCGTAGGGGTCAAGCAGCAGTTTATTGGGGTTGAAGCGGTGGCCTTTCTCGGGATCATAAGGCCCATGCACGCGATAGCCATAGAGCTGACCAGGCCGCGCGTCTGGAAGGTAGCCGTGCCACACTTCGTCGGTATATTCGGGGAGTTCGATGCGTTCCAGCTCGTGCTCGCCCGTTTCATCAAACAGGCACAGCTCAACCCGGGTAGCATGCGCCGAAAAAAGCGCAAAATTCACCCCCAGGCCATCCCAGTTGGCGCCTAAGGGAAACGACCATCCTTCATGCACGCGTGAGCGCCGCATGACGCTAGGGGCTTCATCGGTCGCAACGGAGTCATCGCCGTCCCGCGTGGTTTGGCTTGTTTGCATCTCATTCATCCTTGAGCCTTTTGAGTGCTCTTATGCGTGGTCGCTTTATTTCCGCTCGCTTGGTTTCTTCGCTTTGGTCGCGGTTTTCTTGGTCACTGTTTTAGTGGGCTCGGATTTTCCTGATCCGGCCGTCTTTTTGGGCTGAGCGCGTGTTGATTTCTTGGCCGGTGGAGGGGCGTCAGCCTCGTCAGTAGCGGTTAGCGCCTCGCTGCTACGACGCGGGCGCTGGGCGCGTTTTACAGTGGCGGACTCTTCCGGCATTGGCTCCATTGAGCCGGCTGCCTCGTCGGGTGTAGGTTCCTGGGGCGGGTGGCCACGGTCCTGGACAGGCACGTCCTGGCCTACCGTTATATCGTCGCGAAAGGGGGCTTCATCGAATGACAGATCGCCATCGGGATCCTCAAGCGGTAGACGGTTCTCCTGAATGCCCATTTCATCCTCTTCCAGAGGCAGGTCATCCTCTAAAATGGGCGCTTCGTCGATCGGTTCGCCCACTTCGTCAAGCTCGGCTTCGTTGCCTGCCGCCTGTTCGGCAGCCACTATCTTGATCGCTCTATCCCAGTGTTTTTGCTGTTGCCCTTCGGGGCGCCCTTCAGCTTCCCAAATGCTGTAGGCCAATTGACGTACGCGTTCTTCGTCAGTCATCTCAGCTCTCCCTATGCCTATTTCGATAATTCACTATGTGGATGGAAGGGCGGGGCTTCAGTGCTGCTGTCCATGTGGTCAGCGCGCAGGAAAACTCCCACGGGTAGCTCAGCAAGCAGGCTGGCAACAGAAATGCCGGCGCTGCCTGCTTCCAGGGTTGCCTCGGTTAAAACGCTTCGCCAGCAGCCTGGGTCCGGTTGCAGGCACGTGTCCTCCCAGCGTTCTTGTGGAATATGCGGCCTGTCGGTGTTATCCAGCAGGTTGGCGGTGAGTCGGGGGACCACCACCAGTAATTGGTAGCCGGTATAGCGGCGGGTGAAGGCCACCACGTGATTGTCACGTTCGCCGTCTGCCATAAGCGGGCGATAATCGCCTTGGGCGAACAGCAGCGGATGGCGTTGGCGAAGCTTGAGCAACCGGGCAATGATTGCTTGTTTTACTCGACCATCACGCCAGGTGCGCAGGGCCTCGGCGGGTGGCAGCGACTGATCAAGTCCTGCTTTACGCAGGCCGTAGTCGACTGGGCGGCGGTTATCCGGATCTACCAGACTGTAGTCCCAGAACTCGGTTCCCTGATAAAGATCCGGCACGCCGGGTACGGTTAGGCGCAGTACCGTCTGTACCAAGCCGTTAATGGTGCCCGGAAGGTCGAGAGAGCGCGCAGCTGCGGCGATCGAATCCCGCAAGGGCGCTGTGGTCAGCAACCCTTCTAAAAATGTGCGGCAGGCCGATTCGTAAGCCTCGTCGGGCCACAGCCAGTGGCTACGCAGCTTGGCTTCGCGCAGGGCTTTTAACTGCCACTCGGCGAGTCGCTGATTAAAGTGCTCAAGCGCCTCATCGTCCTGTGGATCGAGCGTTGGCGACCAAGCGCCCAGCAAAATCTGATAGAGAATCAGCTCGTCGCCCGGTGAGGGCGCAAGCCCCTCAGGCAATGACTGGCGCAGCGGTGCGGCCATTTTCCGCCAACGCTCAACTTGGCTTGTAAACATCACCGCGTGCTCACTCAGTGCGGCAAGCCGGGCACGTACATCTTCGCCTCGCTTGTGGTCGTGGGTAGCGGTGGTCAGCATGGAGCCAGGGAAGTCGCGGGCACGCCGGGCATTCGCCTTATGGAAGTGCTCGGCGGAGTGGCTAAAGTGCTCCCCATCAAAGCCCACGTCGTTACGCGAAATCAGTGCCGCACTGCGATACCCGGCGGTATCTTCCACCGCCTTGGCGGCCACCGGCGAAGTAAGCTGTTGAAAGCGGGTAATCGCGCGCTGACGCAGCTGGCGCTCGTTATCCTTGGCGCCATCACGCGGTGCCTCACCCCCTAGCCAACGCTCAAGCGCTTCAAGAACGCCAATGTCCGGCGGGTTAAGCGCTTGGCGTGCACTTTGCATTGCCTGGGTAAAGAAGGGTTGATCGGCATCGGGGCGGCCGGTGTCATCGGCATAAGTGCGGTAGATAGGGAAGTGGACAATCAACGCTTCCAAGGCACGGCGAATCGCGGCCAGAGTAATATCACGGCTGCTTAATTGAGCACGCGCGACAGCATGCAGGGCACGGGCGCAGGCCGAAAATTCGCTGGCCAGCAAGGAAGCAAGTATCTCGCGTCTGGCCAGGCGCACTTCGGCAGAAAAATCAGGATTACGACCACTGACTTCATGCCATAGTTGGCGTAGGGGAGCGGCGCTTGCGGGGTCGTGCTGTATTCCCGAGACCTCGTTCATGAATTCATAGCCGCTGGTGCCATCTACGCCCCAGTCAGTATGCAGCGTCTCTCCATCGCCCAGAATCTTTTCTACATACAAGGTGACATTGCGCGGCGCATCTGCCGGGCGTTTTTCCTCTAGCGCATCCAGGTGCTGGCGCAGGCGCAGGCAGTAACCCCGCGGGTCGGCCAGCCCATCAACGTGGTCTATTCGCAGGCCGTCGACCCAGCCTTCCTCGACCAGACGTAATGGCAGGGCGTGTACGGCCTCAAAGACTTTTGGGTCTTCAATGCGTAGCCCGCCCAGTTCGGTCACGTCGAAAAAACGCCGCCAGTTAATCTCATCAGATGCGGTGCGCCACCATGCCAAGCGGTAGTGCTGACGTTCCAGCAAGGCATGAAGCCTAGTAGCAGCGTTATTACTTGCACCATTGAACAGTTTCATGACGGCGCTGAGCGACGCCTGGGCCGCGGGTGATTCCAGCACCTTGTTTAACTGGCGACGCGCATCCTGGGTAGACGTGTAAGCGTCTTCGTCTTGCTGTAGGGCTTCAAAAAAAGCCGCCTGCTCATACAGCGCGTTGTGCTCGGAAAAACGCAGTATGTCGCCGTAGTGACGCGGGTCGATGGGAAAACGGTGCTCGTGATAATCGACGTGAAAGCTTGCCGCCTCGGCGTCGTAGTCCAGCGTCAATTCGCCTGAGTTGAGTACTTCGGCATAGGCGGCGCCAAGAAACGGCACGAGCAGTTTGCCGTTAAGCGTGGGGTCAGCGTTGTTGATATCAGGATGCCAGTCGATATCGAAGAACCCGGCGTAGGGGCTATCGCCACCCCAGGCCAGCACATCTTGCCACCAAAGGTTTTCCGAGCCGCCCACCGCCAAGTGGTTGGGCACAATATCCAGAACCAATCCCATATGGTGGGCGCGCAGCCGGGAAACCAGGCTTTTCAGAGCGGCCTCACCGCCCAGTTCAGGGTCGATGCGAGTGGGGTCAACGCCGTCGTAGCCATGCGGGGACCCCGCGCGTGACGCCTGCAGCGGTGAGGCATAGATATGGCTGATGCCTAAAGCAGCATAGTAGTCTACCCAGCGTTCGGCGTCCGCCAGCGTAAAATCGCGATGAAACTGGAGCCGAAGCGTTGCACGAATCTCATTCATGAGTCGGCCTCCCAAACAGGGCAGATTGTGAGGTCGGTTCTTTTAGCTCGCCGCTGCGCGAAAGCGCCAGTGTGCCAAGCCGTTGATGAACTTCGTCGGATGCCAGCAGGTCGCTGGCATCGGTTGCCCAGCGACGGCGCCAATTCGGATGCTCAGCCGTGCTGTTGGGCAGGTTGGCCTGCTCTTCAAGCCCCAGAACATCCTCTACCGGCAGGAGTACCAGCGGCGCAGAGGTGCCGCCCAGATGGCGGACACAGGCATCGAGCACCTGCGAGGCGGGAATGTCGGCAGCTTCCAGGGTCTGGGTGGTTGGTTTACTGCCCAGCAGCCCAAGCGTTGTGGCAAGCTTGGCCCGCTCATGACGGCGGGCCTGTTGCTCGCCCTCCAAGCTCTGGTTAGCCTTGAACAATCCAAGGCGGTCACGCCATTCAATATCGCGGCCCGCCCACCAGCCAGCTACAGTGGGCAGGTCATGGGTCGAGGTAGTGGCCAGCGCATCGGGAGACCACTGGCTGGCGGCAAGGTAGTTGTTGTCTTCATCTTGCTCGAACCACAGCACCTGCATACCCAATATGCCGCGCGCGGCCAGAAGCTTGCGAAAGCCCGGCGCCACGGTGCCAAGGTCCTCACCAATCACGATGGCGCGATGACGCCAGGACTCCAATGCCACTAGGCGAAGCATGTCGTCCAATGGATAAAGCAGGTAGCCACCCTCAGTGGCGGGGGCGCCCTGGGGCACCAGCCATAGGCGCATCAAGCCAAGAACGTGATCAATTCGCAGCCCACCGGCGTGGGCAAAGGCACTACGTAACATATCGATAAAGCTACGAAAACCCGAGCGTTTCAGACCGAAGGGCGAAAAGGCAGCCAGCCCCCAGTTTTGCCCCTGGCCGTTAAACAGATCAGGGGGCGCGCCGATGGAGACGCCTTCCAGCATATCTTCCTGGCGGCTCCACGTTTGGCTACCCGCGGCGTCGGCGCCCACGGCTAAGTCAGCAATTAAGCCTATTGCCATGCCGTTTTCGCGAGTAGCGTACTGGGCGCACGATAGCCCTTCAGCGACTAGCCACTGCAGAAAGACGTGAAAACCTATTTCGTGGGCGCGGGTCTCGGCAAAGCGAGCCACTTCCGGGCTGGCAGGATCGCGAAGGGCTGCCGGCCAGTCACGCCAGTTGCTGGGTCCGAACTCGCGTTGCAGGGCCTCAAAACGGCAGTGATCTTCCAGTAAATCACCTCCCGTCTGACGAAATTTGTGCATTTTCTGGCGCAGGGCTTGAGTAGCTTCATCCTCGCAAGCCATGAAATCATCGTATAGAAAGCGCAGCCAGGAGAGCTTGGCCCGCGCCGCATCAATCCAGTCGAGTAAATCGTCGGCTTCCAGGCGGCTAAGTTCTGCCTGCAGCCCATTGCGTGCCTGGGCAGCGCGAACGCGGTCTTCGCCGAATAGCGTTTCCGGCGCGCTATACAGCACATTGTTAAGAAGCCGCGTGGAGGGCGAGTAGGGGCTGTAATTGTCAGGGTTAACGCTGAACATGGCATGCGTAGGGCTAATGGCCAGCGCATCCGCGCCAAGCTTTGCTGCCGGGGCGATAAAGTTTTCCAGCGCCAGAACATCGCCAATACCGCCATCGCCCGTGCGGCGCAGAGCATAAAGCTGGGCGGCCAGGCCCCATAAGCGGGGCGTGGGCTCACCACTAGCTCCATTAGGAAAGAAGCACCGCTGCGGCGCGACTGCCAGAGTCAGTTGGGTATCGGCAATATGCAACTGGTGATAACCAATTTCTGCGACACCGGGCAGCGTGCCGTCGCGGTCGAGCGAGCCCTCTACGCGGCTGCCTTGCTCAAGCATCAATATAAACGCCGTGCCGGGGGCCAGCGGGGATGGCAACGTGATCGGCGTTTCAAGATCAGCGGTGATCAGCGGTGGCCACTCGGAAGGGCTTTCCGGGGCATGCAGGCGCTTAAGGCGCTGCAGGCTTTCATCCAGCGCCGCTTCACTCTCGGTTGAAAACCCGAGTACTTCCAGCAGGGTGCGTTGAACCGACTCAGACAACTGGCACGGTTCACCGTCGCTATTTTCCCATTCGAGCAATAACCCGGCCGCTTCAGCAAGCTGGGTAAGTTTATGGTTCATCGGCTTGCCTCACTGTTACCCAGCCCATCCAGCAGCCACACGGCAGCAGCACCCGAGGGCAGGCGGCCACTGCGTGTAGTCGATGCCACTCCTTCGTGCGTTTCATATAAGCACTGCTCGGCAAGCAGCAGTTGAGTGCTGGAATCGGATAAGGCGGTTGGCTGGTTGCCTAAATTAAGCGCTATTACCAGTTGGGAGCCGTCGTTCATCTGCCAGCGGGCCAGCACGGCCTTGTCGCCGATGGCGTCAGCTCCTAATGCTCGTGCGCCTTTCAAGCGAGGAACGATATGCTGATGGCGGAGTGCCAACAGGGTGCGATAGCGTTCCAGGTACGCGGCATGGGGAGCCGTTTCGCGGGCGTCAAAATCGGGGATTGACGCCTCGAATGTGCTCAGGGCATTGGGATCAGGTATACGCTCGCGGGCCTTTTCATCCTGGAAAGCGCTGAAGTCGGCAAACTCAGCCCGGCGTCCTTCGCGAACCGCCTGGGCGAGTTCTTCTTTATGCTCAGTGAAGAATAAAAAGGGCTGAGTAGCGCCCCACTCTTCGCCCATGAACAGCAAGGGCACCTTGGGCGAAAGCAGCAGCAGCGTTGTGGCGGCCGCTAGGGCGTCGGGGTCTGCAAGATGACTTAATCGCTCGCCAAGAGCGCGGTTACCGGTCTGGTCGTGGTTTTGTAGAAACGCCACAAAGGCTGTGGGAGGCAAATGAGCGCTAGTTTCGCCGCGAGTGTGGCCATGGCGTGTCTGCGCGCCCTGATAGATAAACCCTTCGCTTAAGCAGCGGGCCAACCGGGCCGTAGCATCATCAACGAAATCGCTGTAATAGCCCTCGGTTTCCCCGGTCAGAAGCACATGAATAACGTTGTGCCAGTCGTCATTCCACTGGGCGCTAAACTGCTGAGCATTGAGTAGGCTGGCGGTATTACCTTCGTTTTCAAGCACTAGATGGACATGCCGCTCAGGCGCTATCCGGGTGCGTACGGTTTGTGCCAGCTCGACCAGAAAGTCCTGCTCGCTGATGGCATGCACGGCATCGAAGCGAAGCCCGTCCAGGCGGTACTCTTCAAGCCACATCAAGGCGTTGTCGATAAAATAGCGGCGCACCTGGGGCTGACGAAAATCGATGGCAGGGCCCCAGGGCGTGGCGATGTCTTCACGAAAAAAAGTGCTGGCATAGCTTGCCAGGTAGTTGCCGTCGGGGCCGAAGTGGTTATACACCACATCGAGAAATACCATCAGGCCCAGGCCATGGGCTTCATCGATCAGGGCTTTCAGCTCATCCGGGCTGCCGTAGGAGGCTTCCACTGCGTAGGGCAGCACGCCGTCGTAACCCCAGTTGCGTGCGCCGGGAAACTCCGAAACCGGCATCAGCTCGATGGCAGTAATGCCCAGCTCAGCAAGGTAGGGTAGGTGTTGGCGAACGCCTTCAAAGCCGCCCAGCGTGCCGACATGCAGCTCGTAAAGCACCGTTTCATGCCAGGGGCGCCCTTGCCAGCCTTGGTTACGCCAATGATAGTGGTTTGGGTCAATCACTACGCTAGGTCCGTCGATATCACCAGCCTGAGCGCGGGCAGCAGGGTCGGGTATCAGGCTGTCCTGATCGTCGCCATCACTGAATACACGATAGCGGTAGTGAGCGCCGTGGCCGCAGGCAAGCTCGGCGGCAATATACCCGTCATCGACTTTCACCATGGTGGCGCTGGGCAGGTCTTCAACCTCTACATCGACCCGACGAGCGTCCGGCGCCCAGAGTACAAACCGGGTGACTCCTTCCTCGACCCTCTGAGCGCCCCAGGTGGGCTGAAAAACCGTTTCTCGAAACTGAGCCCTGTCAGACATTCCTTGCCGACTCCTTCAGTGAGATAGCGCTGTTTTATATCCTGCTTGTAAAGTGTCCGCCTGCTCCAGAGCCTGCTGGTAAAGCTTGCTGTAAGGCACGATGGATTGCTTCCAATGGTAGCGTCCCGTCATGGCAGCGCCGCGCATGGCGTTGAACAGGTCAGTCGACTTATGGACTGCAAAAGCGCGTTGAATCGCTCGCATGTAGCTGCCGAACTGCATGTCGTCGAACAAGAAACCGGTTACGCCATCTTCAATTGTGTCTGCCAGTCCGCCGGTTCTGTGGGCAATGGGAAGTGAACCAAACCGCTGGGCATACATCTGGCTCAGTCCGCAGGGTTCAAAACGTGACGGCATCAGCAGGAAGTCGCTCCCGGCGAACAGGCAGCGCGCCTGGTATTCGTCGAAACCAATGTATGCAGCGATGGCCCCCTGAAAACGCATGGCCAGCTCACGCAATGCTTCCTCAACATCCCACTCGCCGCTGCCCATAAACACGATCTGACCGCCAGCATCGACAATCGCTTTGGCAGCCTTGATGGTAAGGTCAAGCCCCTTCTGATGGACAAGCCGTGATATCACCACGAATAGGGGGCCTTGGCTCGGCAACAGGCCAAAATGACGGCGGACATGATCGGCATTGGCGCGTTTGCCACGCCAGTCGTTTGAGGAGAAGGCCTGGATCAAGTGGCTATCCGTACGCGGGTCCCAGGAGTCATCGATACCGTTGGGAATACCGCTTAAAAGCCCTTGGTCGGCTTTGCAGCGCAACAGACCATCAAGGCCACAGCCGAATTTAGGCGTAGTGATTTCCTGAGCGTAAGTGGCACTGACCGTGGTGACACGCGAGGCATAGACGATGCCTGCTTTCATGAACGAAAGGTCGCCGTAATACTCGACACCTTCAATATGAAACGCCTCATCGGGAATGCCGAGCGCTTTCAAGCGCGAGGCATTGAAGATGCCCTGATATGCCAGGTTGTGAATTGTGAACACACTTGGAATGGATTGCCCTTGCCAGTGCATATAGGCCGGCGCCAGACCGCACGCCCAATCATTGAGGTGCAATAGCTGTGGCTGCCAATCGAGATTTGCCTCGCCAAGGGCGATATCGGCCGCCGCCCGGGAGAGTCTGGCAAAGCGAATGTCGTTGTCTTGCCAGCCTTTATCCTGACCATCGCCATAGCCACTGGAGCCCATTCCATAGGGCGTGCCTTCCCGGTCATAAAGCTCGGGGCAGAGCAATACATACAGAATCAGCCCATCTTGGCAGGTGATCTTGCCTATATCACACGCGGGCAAATCGGCAAAGGCAGGCAGGTGGCCTACTGGAATAATGTCATACTCGGATTCAAGTATTTCCCGATAGGCAGGAATCAGCACACGCACATCGTGATGCACCGATAGCGCCCTAGGTAAAGCAGATGAAACATCACCTAATCCACCGACTTTAACGAAGTCGGTAATCTCGGTGGTTACAAACAGAATGCGCTGTGGAGAGTCTGGTTTTTTTTTATCGTTTTTAGCGATGACAGTATTATGAGGTTTGCTCGTAATACTGTGATCAGGACAATAGTCAGAAAGTACTTGATGAGAGATATAAGAAGTTTTGACGGCGGTTAACTTCAAGTTTCTGCCAACTTCCTTTAGACTCTCGTCCGGTTCGCTTTTATCGGTAGTAACCTCGCCCAAAGCCACTCCGCCCATGTTCAACCTCCCTGGATTATCATGGTTAATAGTGCCTAATTAGATCATTCATCTTTTCGGTGATTTCCCTGTCTATCCTTCGACAAACCTGCCAACAGGCCTCGTGGTGGAAATCTTTATTAAACTACTTTAGTCGAAAAAGAATACGTTGGTGACATTGCACTCAGCCATAACCTACATCAACTCGATATGTTAGTTAATGGTTAAATAGCCTTAGATAACGTTATCAAACGTCTGATTGAATCTAATAAGCGATTATTATTTATAGCGTTTAAGAGCGATATTAATAAGAGTTAAAAGGTTTTTGCTGAAGTCTGTTTTGCTTATATTTATATTTGTTAAGAAGTCTAAAAGCGTAGTTGGCTGAGTTAAGTGGAAAATATTGTTAATTGTTAAGTTCTGAACCATTACGTGTAACGCCTGAAAATAGAAAAAGCCTGTCCTCTCTGGAAAATATTCACCAGAGAGGTAATGCTTCACTGCCTTTGGTTAAGCGTTGAGTGAGATCATTGTTTTGACGGATGAAACCTGCCACCTATGTTGACAGCGACAAAAAGAACAGAATCAGTGGGGGTGAGAGCAGCGAAAGAATAAACCCGCTAACTACCGCAATGGGTACGCAGTCGACGCCGCCGTGCTGTTGAATCACGGGCAGCGTAAAGTCCATTGATGTCGCGCCACCATAGCCAATAGCAAGGGCGGTGTGGCGATGAATCACCAGCGGAATCAAAATAAACGCCAAGAGTTCGCGGGTAAGGTCGTTAAAAAACGCTACGCCGCCCATCAGCGGTCCTAACTGGTCACCAATTAAGATGGCTGAAAGCGAATACCAGCCAAAGCCAGACGCCATGGCGAGTCCTTCATTCCAGCTAAGCGATAGCAGGGGTGCCGCCGCCAGCCCCGCCAGAAGAGAACTAACGGCCAGTGTGACCGCGATAGCCAGCCCCAGCCGGTTGAGGAGAATTTGCTTAAGCGGCATGCCGGAATTACGTAGCTGACAGCCAATCAGCACCAGCAGCGCATACAGCACCCATTCGGCCATAAAATCGGCCGTGGAAAACAGACTCTCACCCAGCCAGGGGCCCAGCAGCAGACCGGTAATAACGCCACCGGCAACGACGGCCAGCAAAAGTAACGAGCCCTGCATGGCGGCAAGCTTGCTAGTTGGAGCATTTTTAACCACCGGTGAATTGCCCGCTTTTAACGCGACCCGGCGAGACAGCCACCAGAGAGCGGCCAGATTAAACACGGTAGTAATGCTAAACAGCAGTAGCGCATTGCCCCCCAGGCGTGAAAGCTGGCTTGCCAGGTTTTCAAGTCCGGCCAGACTAATCCCCATAAAGAGCAAAATAAGGTAGACCGAGCCACTGACGGCCCGGTTGATAAGTTGCTGCAAAGGAGTAGAGCGAACGCGTATTAAATAACCCACTATCAGGGGTAGAAGAACAATCAGTAATCCAGACAACATCTAAAGTGTAGCTCGTTTAGGGGTTAAATTGAGTAAGCCTGATACGGGTTTGACGGCGCCCCTCCTTGCGGTACTCCGCAGATAGAATCAGGCCAGGCCTATCGGGGTGAAAATTGATTTCCAGGAAACGGTCAGGTTTTTCGATATCGTTTAATACCACCTGCTGAGCCTCGAATTCACCCGCCGGCACGCTCACCGTCTGCAGGCCTGGCACGGAGTAATACTGGAAATGCTCATCACGGCCGCGATGGTCAACGAACTCGATATCGCACGGCGCGCTTTGCGTGCAATTTTCATGGCCCGCGCGACGCGATAGATCTACCAGCGCGGCTTGACGGTCTATGGAGGGAATATCGTCTTCATTCAATTGATAGCTGTCGCCAACGCCTATCAACGAGTAGCTGCTGCTGTACAGCAGCGAGCGTATTGAGTCTTCGCTGACTGAAAAACGGCTGTATTCCTGACCGCGCGCAATGGTCACTGAAAAGCTCATATCGCTTAACCAATGCAGGCCTTCCTGGCTGAGCTTATGGTTAATGGTGGCCGACGGCCAGCCGCGCGTTTCAAGCCTATACTGGGCTTCAAACGGCGTTAGATCCGCAAGCTTGCTGGGCGCTTCTTCGCCCGCGCTTACCTGCAGCGAGAATAACGAAAGGCAGGCGGTGCCCAATAGCGTACGGGCCGATAAAGGAATGACAGAACCCAAAGGGTGCTTTGAGCGGGCTGGTCGCATAGTGACTCTCCTTGTTAGCAAGCGATGCCCAATAAATTGGGCGTTAGGGCAGTGCTAAAGCGTATTTGATCAATGGCCAGGCGGCGGGTTTAGCGCCATTGCCTGGTTGCTTTGCTCTGTTTCCATGTCTCGATATGTCGGCAAATACGTCTGTCTCGCTTTTCCATAGCCTGACATAACCATATCCAAACGCTTTATATGTCTATCTTAACATCGGTTACGTACTGATTCCTGGCGACTGCCTATCATCTACCCAAGAAAACGCCGTGCGCTCTCACCTGACGCGTTCGCTACCCAGGGTTTAAGCATTTTAGTAGCCTTGGTTGGGGTTAACGGTAGTCAGCGTTTCACCTGCCTCAAAGGCATGCAGATAGGAAATAACCTGGTCAATGGCGTCATTTAGTGGGGTTGGGGCCGCCATATGAGGTGTGACTATCACCCGTGGATGCTGCCAAAGAGGATTTCCAGCAGGCAGCGGCTCTTCGCAAAACACATCTAACAGTGCGCCGCGTAGGTGGCCGGGTTGGCTGTTATTACCTAACGCCTCAAGAAGCGCCTGTTCATCAATCAGACTGCCCCGCCCGGGGTTTATCACGCTGGCGCCTTTGGGCAGTTTGGCAAGCCGTTCGGCGTTAAGAATGCCTTGGGTAGCGGGAGTGTCGGGCAGAATAGTGACTACGCTCTGCACCTGGCTAAGCAGCTTATCCAGCCCTTCATCGCCATGCAAACACTGTACGCCTTTAATCGTCTTGGGCGAGCGGCTCCAGCCCAGCACAGGAAAGCCTGCCTGTTGTAGGGCGCTTGCCACATACGCGCCGATGGCTCCTAGACCGAGCACACCCACCGGCCAATCGGCTTTATCAACCACGCGTTGTGGCTGCCATTTGGCGCTGGCTTGCTGAGCGGCGTAGCAGTCCATGCTGCGGTAAAAGTGCAAGACGCCGTAGAGGACATAGTCGGCCATGAGATCGCCCATACCCGCATCGCGCAGTTTCACGATGGGAACATCGGCGGGCAGCCCTGGCGTATTGAGCAAATAATCCACTCCGGCGCCCAGGTTGATGATGCCTTTAAGCTGAGTCTGCTCTTTCAAGAGATGCGCAGGCGCCTTCCACACGGCGAGATAGTCAGCATTTTGTCGCGCCTCTTCGGGAGCATCGCTGGTGACGATCGTCGCGTCAGGTAGCGCTTCAGAAAGGGCCGTGCGCCATTGTTCGGCCTCGTCGGTATGCACAACAATTTTCATCTTGTCTCCTGGCGTGGTGGATTCATCTGTTAACTATCATGGGTGAGGTCGACTGCAGGCTGCAAGTCGTAACATGTCACGATAAAACGCTTCGTTTGGCCTACGCTTAGACGAACATCACGGTAAAGGGAAATTACCATGCCCGAGGCTTCGCTTCGTAAGGTGACTCGCCACCGCAGTGGCAAGGGGTTCACTTATAAAACACCCACAGGAAAGACGTTACGCGATAAGCGCTGGCGGGAATGGATCGATTCGCTAGCCATTCCTCCTGCCTGGCATGAAGTCGAGATCACGCTAAACCGTCGCCATCATATTTATGCGGTAGGGCGTGATGACGCTGGGCGCAAACAGTACATCTATAACCCCAAATGGCGAGAAGCTCGCGAGGCAAAAAAGTTTGATCGTATCGTCGACTTCGCCCAACGGCTGACTACCATGCGGCGTATAACGGGCCAGCATTTAACGCTTGAAGGCCTGCCCCGGGAGAAAGTGTTGGCCTGCATGGTACGGCTGATCGACAGCGCCTACTTTCGGCCCGGCAGTGAACGCTATCGACGGGAAAACGAATCCTACGGGTTAACCACCATGCGCTCCAAGCACCTCACCATTGAGGGCGATGAGCTGATTTTTGATTATCAGGGTAAAAGTGGCCAGCAACAGCATCGGGTCGTCGAGGATGCGAAGCTCGCCCAGGTGGTCGCTGAGCTTGACGATATTCCAGGTTACGAAATCTTTAAGTACTTTGACGAAGATGGCAGCAAGGTGCGTGTCGATAGTGCTGATCTGAACGACTATATCCACGAAGTAATGGGCGAAGCTTTCAGCGCAAAAGATTTCCGCACCTGGGCAGGTACGTCACTTGCCGCATTGGCGCTTGAAGAGCTGGGTATTGGCGAAGATGACAAGGCTAGCCAGAAAAATGTCCGTCAGGCGGTGGAGCGTGTGGCGCAATCGCTAGGCAATACGCCAAGTATCGCTAAGGCCAGCTACATTGACCCGCGGGTGGTCGAGAGTTACCTGGATGGCCGCACCTTGGAGCACTTTCGCCAGCTGGTTAAGAACGAACTTGAAAACGAGCAGCTCATTGGTCCGGATGAACGCGCCGTACTGGAGCTTTTACGCAGCCGTTTGAAAGAACAATTGAACTGAGGGGCATAAAGGTTTTGACCCGCAACCAAGGGGTGGTGCTAGTATCGGGCTAAGACGACATTGGCAAGCCCTCAAGCGGCGGGGCCAGGTCGACCCTCTGGTCCGTTGCTTGGCGTAAAAAAACGCGCACCGGTTCTTGGTGATCTTTGATGGTGAGTTGCCCGATGACTCAGGTTTCCCTGCCTTTTACGCGTGAAGAGTATGCTCAGCGCCTGTGGAAGGTGCGTGCTGAAATGGCCAGCCGCGGTATTGATGTATTGATCGTCAGTGATCCATCTAACATGGCGTGGCTGACTGGCTATGATGGCTGGTCTTTTTATGTACACCAGTGCGTACTGGTGAGCCTTGAGGGCGAGCCGGTATGGTTTGGGCGGCGTATGGATGCCAATGGTGCGCTGCGAACCTGCTGGATCGACCCTGCCAATATTACCTATTACCCGGATTACTACGTTCAGAATCCGGATATGCACCCGATGGATTATCTGGCCCAGTCGATCATGCCTGACCGCGGCTGGCATACCGGCGTGGTGGGCATGGAGATGGATAACTACTATTTCTCTGCCAAAGCCTATCAGAGCCTGCTGCGTGAGCTGCCCCACGCGCGCTTTATAGATGCCAATGCGCTGGTCAACTGGTGCCGGGCGATCAAGTCGCCCCAGGAAATCGCCTATATGCGCATTGCCGGCAAGATTGTTGAAGGCATGCACTCGCGCATTCTGGAAGTTATCGAGCCGGGCCTGCCCAAGAGCAAGCTGGTCTCGGAGATTTATCGGGTGGGGATCGAAGGCTTTGTGGATGAAAACGGCAAAGTACACGGCGGTGATTATCCCGCCATTGTGCCCATGCTGCCGACCGGTAAAGATGCCGCTGCCCCGCATTTAACCTGGGACGATACGCCGTTTCGTGAAGGCGAGGGCACGTTCTTCGAGATTGCCGGGGTGTTCAAGCGTTATCACGCGCCTATGTCGCGTACCGTGTTTCTGGGCCGGCCGCCGACCGACTTTATTCGCGCTGAATCGGCCCTGCTGGAAGGTATCGAAAATGGCCTGGCGGTCGCCAAGCCCGGCAATCGCACCGCCGATATCGCGATGGCCTTGGGCGCTGCCATGGATAAATACGGCTTTGACCGGGGTGGCGCACGGTGTGGTTATCCCATCGGTATCTCCTATCCGCCGGATTGGGGCGAGCGCACCATGAGCCTGCGCCCCTCTGATGAGTCCATCCTGAAGCCCGGCATGACCTTTCACTTTATGCCTGGATTATGGGTGGAAGACTGGGGGCTGGAAATTACCGAAAGCATCCTGATTACTGAAACAGGCTGTGAAACGCTGGCCAATTTTCCACGGCAGTTATTTGTTAAATAATAAGTCGTTAAATGACGATAAGCCGTTAAGCAACTGATTAAGGATTCGTTATGACCCTGCGACCGAGCCCGATTTCCGCGACTGTCGACTTTGATGCTGACGGCGTGCAGCACGGTTTTTTAAAGCTGCCTATCTCCACCGATATTTCGGCCTGGGGGGCGATAATGATCCCGATCACGGTGGTCAAAAATGGTGAAGGCCCGACGGCGCTATTAACCGGCGGTAACCATGGCGACGAGTATGAAGGTATTACTTCACTGCTTAAGCTTGCCAATGCGCTTACCGCAGAGGAAGTGAGTGGCCGCGTCATCATCGTGCCGTGCATGAATACTCCGGCCGTAATGGCAGGCACGCGCACCTCACCCATGGACAAAGGCAACCTTAACCGCAGCTTTCCGGGCGACCCCAACGGCAGCGTAACGCTGCAAATCGCCGACTACTTTACCCGCGTGCTGGTGCCCATGAGCGATGTGGTGCTGGATCTGCACTCGGGTGGCCGCACGCTGGATATTCTGCCGTTCGGCGCTTCTCATGTGCTGGATGACAAGGCCCAGCAGCAGGCCGCGCTGGAAGGCGCCAAAGCGTTTGGTGCGCCTTACGCCATGGTGATGTTTGAGCTGGATGCTGAAAAACTCTTTGATACCGCCTGCGAGCGTCAGGGCAAGGTGTTTGTAGCCACGGAACTGGGCGGCGGCGGCACTTCCACGCCGCAAAGCATGGCGATTACCGAGCGCGGCGTGCGCAACTTCCTGATCCATTACGGGCTAATAGCAGGCGAGGTAGAAATACCTGAAAGCGGGCAGATCTATCTCGATATGCCGGATGCCAGCTGCTACGTGCAGAGCCAGCACTCCGGCGTACTTGAGCTTTGCGTGGCGCTGGGCGATGCCGTGACGAAAGGGCAGGTGTTGGCTTACATTTTTGATATGACCCGCACCGGCAGCGAGCCGGTTGCCTACCGCGCCGAACGCGATGGCATTTTGATGGCCCGGCGCGCGCCGGCACTGGTCAACATGGGGGACACCATTGCGGTGATTGCCGATGTTGTTGATCGCCTGGAGGCGTAGCCCTAGGCATGATGAAACTCGACCGTTTTGATCTTAAAATTCTCGATATCCTCTCCCGTGATGGGCGGATCACCAAGTCCAAGCTGGCCGAGGCAATCAACCTTTCGATCAGCCCCTGTTGGGAGCGCGTCAAGCGTTTGGAAAAGGCGGGGGTTATTCAGGGCTACACAGCGTGTATCAATGCCGATGTACTGGTGCCGCGCAACCCGGTGTGGGTGCAGATTGAGCTTAAAGCGCACAATGCCGAAAGCTTTGCGCGCTTTGAAGCCCTTGTAATGGATACACCAGAGGTCACCGAATGTGTCGCCGTCGGCGGTGGGGTCGATTATCTGGTGAAGTTTGAGGCCCGTACGATTGATAGCTATCAGCGGCTAATGGATAAATGGCTAGTATCCGAAGCGGGCATTGAGCGTTACTTCACCTATATCGTGACCAAGACGGTCAAGCGTGAGCCGCTGCCTGTCGATGTTGACGCATTTCTCTGATCTTAATCATCTGGTTAATGGCGTTTTAGCGGGCGGGATACGCTGAAGTGAGCGCAAGCAGGCTTTAGGGGACCATTATAATATGTTCATGGCCTCACCAGATGCTAATGGGGGGCATGTAGCGCTATGAACATTGTGGCATACCCGGTTACGGCCCTCGCGTTTCGCTTGATAAAGCGCTTCATCGGCCGATTTGATCAAGGTTTGAAGGTTGGTACTGTCGTCTAGCGAGCCATAACACACTCCAACACTGACACTTAGTATGCCGTCTGTGGGCTGATGAGGTATGGCAAGATCAATAATCTGCTGGCGGATGCTCTCTGCTAAGACAAGAGAGCTTTTAAATGAGGATGCCTCATTGTGATGTAAAACCAGAAACTCTTCCCCGCCATATCGGCACACAACGTCGTTAGTATCACAGGCGCTGCGTAGAGCTTCTGCCACTTTACATAGACAGCTATCACCTTGGGTATGACCATAGTAGTCGTTATAAGCTTTGAAATTATCCACATCGATAAGGATGATGGCCACCCTTCTGGACGCGCTGACGTTTCGCTGAAGCGCTTTGGCGTGAAGAGCCAGGGCTCGGCGATTGGCAAGATCGGTAAGAGGGTCAATGCAAGAAAGTCGCTCTAACTCCGCGTTACGAGTGGCTAATTCTTCGCGTAGCTGCTCTACGCTCACTTTTTCCAGATAGAGCCTTAAAGATTCGGCTGAGAAACGATAGTTGGCCATTAACGAAAGCACCAGTACAGGCATCCCTACAGATAGGTGATGGAGAACATACCCGACGCTGGCGCCTTCCAAAAACCAGATGGTGGTATAAAGGCAGGCAAATACAAATAGAGAACCATAAAGACTGTACTCAAACGGGGGGTTAATAACGATGGTGAGCACTAAAAAAAATACCAGCCCCGCGTAAAAATAATTTAATACGTTAGGATCATTGGAGCCGAGAAGAACTACACACCATACGAGGGTGCCCAGGCAAGCTTGGCAAACACCGGCTAGTTCCTTGTGGCGAATAGAAACCGACCACTGATAGTAAGCAAATAGCATAATGGTCGGTGGCCCAACGATTAATCCACGCAACAACACTGAGCGTAAAGTAATATCAGGCAGCAAATTGATATCGACAAGCGTATAAGAGAAATAGAACGTGGCCAGCCAAACGGTAATACGTTTGAGCGAGCGCAGACGCTCATCCTGCCGGTCACTGTCGTATAGGTCGCGCACCGTCACGTTACCGAGACACTGTGAAAGCTGCTGATAATAGGCAGAAAATCGGTACACGGAAAAGGTCTCTCAGCTTACTAAGCCTTAACGTAACTATATTTGTTGAGCAAGTTGGCTCACAATTGTCAGAACTAGAGTCATCTTAGCCGAGTATTATGGTAAGAAACGTTTAAATTTAAAATATCGCGACTATTTACACTCTTTGTAATTTTAGTTTGATAGTGCGTACCGATACGCTTGCACAAGCCAAAAAAAACCACTTCCAAACGCCCGTTGACAAAAAAAGCCGCACGATAAGCACGGGTTTTCAAAAACACTTCGTGCGCTATCTCCCTTACGCTAGGCACATCAAAAAAATTGGCCAAAAGCCGATCTTTTTCAATCGTCAACGCGCAACGGTTTGTCGCCTTTCAGTGGCTTCAACCAGGGGAGGTTCCCATGACCACACTATCGACCACGCTGGTTAAACGCTTGGAAGACCCACGCCTGTTCCGCCAGTACGCCTATGTGAACGGCAAGTGGACACATGGGGAAGGTGGCCGTGAAGAAGCGGTGTATGACCCCGCGACCAATGAAGTCATTGGCCATATCCCGCTGCTTGAAGCCAACCAGATTACCGCCGCGGTCGATGCGGCCGAGGCCGCCTTCGTTCACTGGCGCGCACTGCGTGCTGATGAGCGCTGCGAGCGCCTGCTCGCCTGGTACGATTTGATTCAGGCCAACCGCGAAGATTTGGCGGCTATCATGACGCTGGAGCAGGGCAAACCGCTGCCTGATGCGCGTGGTGAAGTAGAGTACGGTGCAAGCTTTGTGCGCTGGTTCGCCGAAGAAGGTAAGCGCACTTACGGGGAAACTATCCCCAGCCATATTCCCAACGCCTCATTGGGGACTATCAAAGAGCCTGTCGGGATCGCCGCGATGATTACGCCGTGGAATTTTCCGCTGGCAATGATTACCCGTAAAGCGGCGGCCGCGCTGGCTGCTGGTTGCCCGGTGATTGTGAAACCGGCCAATGAGACGCCCTTTTCAGCGCTGGCGCTGGCAGAATTAGCCGAGCGGGCAGGCATACCGGACGGTATCTTTAACGTTGTGCTGGGTGAGCCTGCCGAGGTTTCTAAAATACTGTGCAGCGAGCCGCGCATTCGGGCACTGTCGTTTACCGGCTCCACCCGCGTTGGCCGCCTGTTAATGGAGCAAAGTGCCGGTACCGTCAAACGCCTTTCTCTGGAATTGGGTGGCAATGCGCCGTTTATCGTCGGGCCGGATATGGATCCCAAAGAAGCGGCCTACGCGGCGGTCGCGGCCAAGTTTCAGACGGCGGGGCAGGACTGCCTGGCGGCCAACCGTATTCTGGTGCACGAATCCATTCATGATGCGTTCGTTGCGCAGTTTACCGAACGTATGGCGGCACTAACCGTCGGCAATGGTTTGCAGAGCGAGATCGATCTTGGCCCGCTGATTCATCGCCAGGCGGTAGAGAAGGCCGCCTCGATTGTCGATGATGCGATTTCTCGGGGCGCCACGCTGGTGATGGGAGATCAGAGCCAAGCACCGGGCGAAAACTTCTTTATGCCGGTGCTATTAACGGGCGTAACGCCACAAATGAAAGTCTGGCGGGAAGAGAACTTTGCCCCCGTGGCCGGGATTACCGCTTACTCAAGCGATGAAGAAGTCATCGAGCTTGCTAATGATACCGAGTATGGCCTGGCGGCCTATGTATATACCCATGATATTCGCCGGATATGGAAGCTGATGCGTGCGCTTGAGTACGGCATGGTCAGCGTAAATTCGGTGAAGATGACTGGCCCGCCGGTGCCGTTCGGTGGAGTGAAACAGTCTGGCCTTGGCCGGGAGGGCGGCGCCACCGGTATCGACGAGTATCTCGAAACCAAGTATTACTGCCTGGGCGCGCTGGGTTCGGTCTCGGGGAGCTAGCTGCGCTTCGGCCTGGCGTTGTTGAACCGTCGCCGAGAAATGCTCATGGACAAATGTCCACTCCGCTTTCTCGGCGACGGTTCGCCTAGCCAGACCTTTGCTCGCAGAGCTCCGCTTATTGCATGTAAATTTAAGTCTTATTAATTTTTAAAAACTTTCCTAACAGTAGGAAGGTTTATCGTACAGAGAGAACGTTATGAGCCAACATCAGGACCTGATTGAACGCGACCGCAAAGTCACTTTTCACGCCTCTACCCATCTGCGTGACTTCGCCCATGGCGATGCGCCTGGCCGTGTGATTACCGGCGGTAAAGGCATCAATATTGTGGATAAGGATGGCCGCGAATTTATCGACGGCTTTGCCGGGCTTTACTGCGTTAATATCGGCTATGGCCGTACGGAAATTGCCGAGGCGATTTACAAGCAGGCAATGGAAATCTCCTACTACCACACTTACGTAGGCCACTCGAATGAGCCGCAGATTGCGCTTTCCGAGCGTATTCTGAAAATTGCCGGCATGAACATGTCCAAGGTCTATTACGGCATGTCAGGCTCAGACGCTAACGAAACCCAGCTGAAAATTGTGCGTTACTACAATAACGTGCTGGGCCGCCCGCAGAAGAAAAAGGTCATCTCACGCATGCGCGGCTACCACGGTTCGGGTATTGCTTCGGGCTCACTAACGGGCCTCAAGGCGTTCCACGACCATTTTGATCTGCCTATCGATACCATCCGCCATACCGAAGCGCCGCACTACTACCTGCGGGCAGCCGAGCAGCACGGCATGACCGAGCTTGAGTTCTCGTCTTACTGCGCCGAAAAGCTGGAAGCGATGATTCTTGAAGAAGGCCCGGATACCGTGGCGGCGTTTATCGGCGAGCCGGTATTGGGCACGGGCGGTATTGTACCGCCGCCGGAAGGTTATTGGGACGCGATTCAAGCCGTGCTTGCCAAGTACGATGTGCTGTTGATCGCTGATGAAGTGGTGTGTGGCTTCGGACGTACCGGCTCTGACTTTGGCAGCCACCACTACAACATGAAACCGGATCTGGTCACGATTGCTAAAGGCCTTACCAGTGCTTACCAACCGCTTTCCGGCGTGATTGTGGGTGAAAAAGTATGGCAAGTGCTTGAGCAGGGTACCGGCGAGTTTGGCCCCATTGGCCATGGCTGGACCTACTCTGGCCACGCGCTGGGCTGTGCGGCGGGTATTGCCAATCTGGATATCATCGAGCGTGAAAACCTGGTGGGCAACGCCGCGGAAACAGGCGCTTACTTCCAGGCACAGCTCAAGGCTACTTTTGAAGGCCATCCGCTTTTAGGAGATGTGCGCGGTGTTGGCCTGATGGCCGCGCTTGAGTTTTCGCCCGAGGCGAAACAACGCCTGCACTTTGACCCGGCATTAAAAGTTGGCCCACGCGTGGCGGCAGCGGCGATGGAAGAGAACTTGATTGCTCGCGCCATGCCCCAAGGGGATATCCTGGGCTTCGCGCCACCGCTGACTATCAATCGCGCTGAAGTTGATGACATGATTGGGCGTGCCAAGCGTGCGATCGACCGGGTGGCGGATGAGCTTACGCGTTCAGGCGATCTGAAAAAAGGCCATCAGGAAGCTGCCTTTACGGTTTAATGGATAGGCGCTGACCTTATAAACGCCGCTGCTTATGCAGCGGCGTTTTTGTTTTTGAACAAGGCGGCTATGCTGAACAGAGTGCATGATCGACTGATAGGCAGGAGTGACTATGCAACCGGTATTGGCTTTTGATGTTTACGGCACGCTGATTGATACCCAAGGGGTTACCATCGAGCTTGAACGGCGCCTGACGGATGCCTCCAAGGCGGGCGAGTTCGCTAAGCGTTGGCGGGAGAAGCAGCTGGAGTACAGCTTTCGTCACGCATTGATGGGGGCTTATGTGCCTTTCTCAGAATGCACACGAGAAGCCCTGGTGTTCACCAACCGTACGCTACAGGCGGGGCTTTCCGATAACGACCACGATCACCTGATGGCTATATATGCAGAGCTTCCTGCCTTCCCTGACGTGGTGTCCGCCCTTGATCAGCTACGTGACGCGGGTATCCGCTGCGTGGCGTTTTCCAATGGTACGGTTGAAGCGGTTACACAGCTGCTGACACGTGCGGGGGTAGAAAGCCATATGGACGCGGTGGTGAGCGTGGATGATATCAAGCGCTTTAAACCAGACCCGGCAGTCTATGCGTATCTTCGATCGCAGCTGGAGACGCGCCCTGAGCATACCTGGTTAATTTCCAGCAATCCCTTTGACGTGATTGGTGCAACCCATGCAGGGCTACGCAGTGCCTGGGTGCGGCGTCATTCCGATGCGCCTTTTGATCCGTGGGGGGTCGAGCCGGATATGACGGTGCCTGATTTGGAAACGCTGGCGGAGCGACTGATCGGTTAGGTTGGTATCCCGTTCCTGAAGCCGCATAATAGGCTACACGTAACGACTTAGGACGCGATCATGTCAGAGAAAATTTACTGTGTTGCCGGCTTTAAACCCAAACCGGGCAAAGAAGAGGCGGTGTTCAAGGCGCTTCAGTCGCTTGAACCAAATACTCACCGGGAAGACGCCTGCATTCACTACACGGTGACGCGCCAGATCGATAATCCCTTCGCTCAAGGCACCGGTTACCCGATCGTATTCCATGAAATCTGGGCCAGCCGCGAAGAGTTTGAAGCGCATTGTCAGCGTAAAGAGATTCAGGACTTCTTCGCTGAGCATGTTGAATCACCCGATGGCGATATCGAAGACGCCAATGTGTGCGTGTATACCGATGAACCGTGGAACTTTGATGCCCCCAAGGTATAAACCCAGCGTGTAGAATGGGCTCACGACACCGATAAACACGGAGCAAACATGACTGAAAAGAAAATGAACGTTGAAAGCTTTAACCTGGACCATACCAAGGTAAAAGCCCCTTACGTGCGTCTGGCGGATATCAAGCAAGGCCAGAACGGCGATCAGATCCATAAATACGATCTGCGTATCTGCCAGCCGAATAAAGAACACATGGAGATGCCTGCGCTGCATTCTCTTGAGCACTTAATGGCCGAGCTATCGCGCAATCATACCGATAAAGTCGTCGATATCAGCCCCATGGGCTGCCAAACCGGCTTCTATATCGCGATGATTAACCACGATAACTACGACGACGTGCTAACTATCATCGAACAAACGCTGAACGATGTACTGGTCGCCACCGAAGTACCTGCCTGCAATGAAATGCAGTGTGGATGGGCCGCCAGCCACAGCCTGGAAGGCGCCCAGGAATTAGCCCGCGACCTGCTCGCCAAACGCGGTGAGTGGACGGAAGTATTTGCTTGATTAAGTAGTGATTTAGTAAACCTAAAACGCCTCTGTATAGAGGCGTTCTGCTGATAAGCTTGGTTATTTTTGCATTTGTTTTGCTATATAACACAGCTTATTTATGGCGTTGAAAAATTCTCAGCGGCCGCTTCTAATACAGCTAAAGCGGATTCGGCATCTTCAAACCCAAGTCCTTCCATACCGCCATCGGGCCCTTTGTAGTTTGCAAACCAAATATCGATGATTTGGCTAACACCAGGGAATTCACTATCGAGCTGCGTCATGCTTTCAACATTGGCAAATGGTGAGCCTTGGGTAAGAACTGCTATGAGCTTGTCGTCTTGCTCACCGCCATCCAGCATTTTCAGAACGCCAATAACGCGCACATCAACGATTTCGCCGCGTGGAATTGCCTGGCCTAGCACAATCACGTCGAGTGGGTCGCCATCACCGCCCATTTCTTTAGGTAGATCTGTGCCAGGAATCGCACCGTAATTTCCGGGGTAACCCAGATAATTTACAACGCGGGGCGCATCATTTTTATATTCCCAGTAAACCGCGTTAGTATCTTCTTTACTAACTTCCCATTTAGCTGATGTGCCTGTTGGGATTTCAATAATGGCGCTGACAACGCCATTAGAATTTATAGCATCCATCGCCATTAAATCTTGATCACCAACAATGGTGAAATCGTCCTTCATGGTCATGCTTGAGCTGTGAGGCGTCGTCTCAGAAAATGCTAAGCCACCCAGCGGCTCCGCATGAACGGTAGCCGTTAGCATTGAGGCGCACATCAAACTCGCAAGCAATATTTTGTTACGCATAACAATCCCCACACCTGATTAGATTTTACAAATTATTATCAGGTGTGGATGACGCGTTCATGACAGGCCCACATATCAAGCAGGATCGATTGTTAACAGCAGTCGCCTTTGTCCATTACTTAATGAGGGGCTGCGGTGCACTAGAGCGCTATGCTCGCATCCTTCCCAACCACTGCCTTTAATAAGCGCGATATCGCCTGCTTTGAGCGTTTGGACGGCATCAGGTTTAAGTACTATTTCAGGCCTGTCAGGAGTCGGGGCTCCCAAGCCATCGCGGTTAACAGCTTCTTCGGGCAGCCATTCACTGCCGGGGCCTAGGTAGGTTGTCACTAAGCGCACAGGAAGATTGTCGCAATGAAAACGCGGACACATCGCCTCGTTTAATATTCTAAGCCGTATACCTACGGTCTGTGTATCAAACAGATAAGCAACCGCCTGGGCAATGGACACAATATCGTCAATAAGAGCATTCGCCGCATCCGGCTGCGGCGCGCAGCGCCTAAGTTCTTCTATGAGGCTGTCATCGGGGGTACCTAACCATGAAAACTGCCAGGGGCGCTCTGTTTGGCATTGCGCCGTAGCACTTAGTGCAACGTCGGCAGGTAAGCGGCGTTGCATTACGGCAATGTTAATAGAGTCTTCAAATATACGCGGCAGCACGCTGATATCTTTGCCTTGAGCGGCATGAAGAGGAAGTAGGGTGGTCGAAGAGGCGGTGGCGGTCATAAGTTAACCTCGTCAAAGAAAAACGTAGTCAGTTATCAAAATCATAATTGATATGTTATAACATTAAATACTGATTGAGATAACCTAAAATTATTTTTCGGCATGCCGCCATCGCTTAATACCTTTCCACCCAGGCGCTTAGACATTCTGCGGGCGGGCCACCATTGTCCATGTCAGAAAAGGCCTAC
The DNA here is from genome assembly GCF_000377665.1 of Vreelandella zhanjiangensis DSM 21076. Taxonomy (GTDB): domain Bacteria; phylum Pseudomonadota; class Gammaproteobacteria; order Pseudomonadales; family Halomonadaceae; genus Vreelandella; species Vreelandella zhanjiangensis. Next base: position 161,345 of record NZ_KB898647.1, read on the forward strand.
AGAGGTCTATTGACAGGCGTCCATATTTGCTCCTATAAACACGCTATAACCCCTCACCTCAGGCGCTCATGTTCCTGCTCATCACGATTGCCACGCTTTCCATCGCACTATCCTTTTTATGTTCCATCCTTGAAGCGGCTTTGCTCTCCATTACGCCAAGCTATATCGCCAAACTAAAAGAAGAGAAGCCCAAGCTGCATGCCTCGCTTAGCCAGCTTAAAACCAGCATTGACCGGCCACTGGCGGCGATACTGACGCTTAATACAATTGCGCATACCGTTGGTGCAACAGCGGTGGGGGCACAGGCGGCAGTGGTATTCGGAGAAGCCTCAATTGCCATCGTATCTGCTGTCATGACGATGCTGATTCTGGTGCTTTCTGAAATTATCCCCAAGACGATTGGCGCCACCTACTGGCGCGGCCTGGCACCGTTTTTGCCGCGTTTATTAAAGCCGATGATAGTGGGGTTACTGCCCTTTATCTGGATGTCAGAGCAGATTACACGTCGGCTGGGCACGTCAGAGCATGACGTTGATCTGCGCGATGAAATCAAGGTGCTGGCACGTGTTGGGCTTGAGGAGAAGGTGCTGGATGCCGATGAGTCGCGCACCATCATCAATATGCTTAACCTGCATGAAATTGCCGTAAGTCAAGCCATGACGCCAAGAACGGTGTGCGTGACAGTACCACCGAACATGGACGTCAAGACGTTTGATCAGCAGTACGGCAAGGCACCGTTTACGCGTTTTCCAGTGATGGATAACGGTGAAATGGCCTTTGGCTATGTGCATAAAGCCGACATGTATCACGCCGATGACGCTAAAATCATGCGCGAGCTTATGCATCCTATTGGTAGCGTGGACATCGCGCATAATGTAGAGCATGTGTTTGCTTCAATGCTTAAGGACCATCTGCATATGCGTGTTGTATACGATGAGCATGGCACCTTTGTGGGCCTCATTACGCTTGAAGATATTATTGAAACCATCCTGGGCCAGGACATCATTGATGAAACCGATAGCGTAGCCAACTTAAGACATCACGCTAAGCAGCGCTGGCTGACACGCATAAAGCATAAAGGTCCCAGTCCCACTATTTAGATAGCAGGGCGTCTGGTTGGCTCATAAGATTCAGGCGCACTGTCCTGAAAAGAAAAACGAGTGAACGTTAGGAGAATATTCGTAGTCTTAGCACTAAATGTTCTATAGTGAATTATCTATAGGTGGTTTAAGGTATTAAAAAATATTAATCACCCGCGAAGGAGGCACTATGTCATTACGTATCAATGCGGTCGTTCCCGATTTTGAAGCCCAAACCAGCCAGGGGCCTATCCAGTTCCACGAGTGGATTGGCGACAGCTGGGCTATTTTGTTTTCACACCCCAAAGACTTTACGCCAGTCTGCACCACCGAATTTGGTGCCGTGGCCACGCTAAGTGCCGAGTGGAAAAAGCGCGGTACGAAAGTGATTGGTGTATCGGTAGATGGCGTTGAAGATCACAAGCGTTGGGCGGGCGACATCACGAAGTACAGCGGCAGCGATGTTGACTTTCCGATCATTGCTGACGAAGGCCTTAAGGTTTCAAAGCTTTTTGACATGTTGCCGGAAGATGCTTACCTGCCGGATGGCCGCACGCCTGCCGATAGCGCCACGGTACGCTCGGTATTTATTATCGGCCCGGACAAACAGCTCAAGCTTTCCATGACTTACCCCATGACGGTAGGGCGTAACTTTGCAGAAATTCTGCGTGCGCTCGATGCACTTCAGGCAACCGTTAAACACGGTATTGCGACGCCTGCTGATTGGACCGTTGGTCAGGACGTGATTATTCCGCCTAGCGTCTCAGATGCTGACGCCAAGCAGAAATTTGGTGAGTTTGAAGCTGTACTACCTTACTTGCGTAAAACGTCACTTAAATAAGCGTTAAGCACTGCGCATATAAAAGCCCTGAGGTTATTTAAACCTCGGGCTTTTTTAATGTGCTCGGTAAATTTACGAAGCTTCTAACGCCAGCTGTTCAACCGTGGTCGATACGTTGCGCGCGCCTAACAGGATCTCGTTAACGATAATCTCGATTTCACCAACGCTTGCCTGGCTTGATTTACCTTGTTCCACGACTTGCTGCATGGCTTCGGTAGTTTTCATTACTAGCGCCGTATTCTCTTTAAGCAGCTGAGTAATTTCAGTTACCGCGTTACTTGAGCCTTTGGCAAGCTGGCGCACTTCGTTGGCAACCACGGCAAAACCGCGGCCCTGTTCACCCGCCCGGGCAGCTTCGACAGCGGCATTCAGTGATAGCAAATTGGTTTGATTGGCAATGCGGGCAATTGATGCCGTAATGCTATTGATGCTCTTGGCCTGTTGATTCAGGGCTTCGATCAGCCGTTGCGCTTCCGCTATGGTTTGGGCGGCCTGGTCCGTATCACGCATAACCCGCTGCAGGTGGTTCAGGCCGCTTTGGGCTATTTGCTCTGTCTGGGTGGAGGTGCTTTGCGCAGAGGAAACCGCCTGCTTGGTCGCTTCCGCTTCTTCGACAGCGCGAGTGATGTCAGTGGCAAATTTGACCACTTTAAACACTTTGCCGCTTGAATCAAAAATAGGGTTATAGGTGGCTTCTAGCCAAACGCTTTTTCCTTGGGCATCAATACGCTCAAATTTACCCTGCATAAGCTCGCCTTGGGATAAGGACTGCCAAAAATGCGGGTGTGTTTTATAAAAGTCTTCAGGGCAAAAGCGCTGATGATGCACTCCGATAATCTGTTCCTTGCGGTAACCCAGCGTGCGTTCAAAATTTTCGTTGGCATTGAGAACGTTGCCTTCGGGCGTAAATTCAATTACCGCCATTGAGCTGTTCAGTGCCTGAAGGACAGCATTCTTGCGCTCAGCCAGCAGGTGGGCGTCAGTAATATCATTAGCTAACTTGACCACTTCATGGACGCGGCCACGCCGATCACAAATCGGCAGGTAAGTGGCTTCCAGCCATACTTCTTTGCCTTGAGCGTTAAAACGCCGGAATGTACCCCGATGGCTTTCACCGGCCGCCAATGCTTGCCAAAACGCCTGATATTCCAACGTCTGTGTTTCAGTCTGGCTGCAGAACATGCGGTGGTGCTTGTCGCGTATGTCGTTCAGGGTATAACCCATAACGTCTAAAAACAGCGGGCTTGCGGTTTTAATATGGCCAGTTGGCGTAAAGGTAATGAACGCGGTGTGCTGTTCGACAGCATTGCGTAAATGTGAACTGGAACGTAACGGTAGCATTAGGGGGGATGCTCTTTGTACAGGGATGGTATAGTTTTAAAGAGAGTAGTATAGCTTTTTGCTAAATGCACTTGCTAAAACCACTTAATTTAAGTACACAACGTTACAAATTGGAATTAATTAGTCACAAATATAGGTGTTTTTTACTAGTTTTTATTAATTTTTTAATTCAAACGATTGAATGAAATACAGAAAATATTTTCACTATTTGGTAATTGAGCACTATTGGCGAGCAAAAAAAAGCGCCCTTAATATTAAGAGCGCCGGTTTATTCTGAATCTAGTATTTTTTTAAGCCTGAACGTATTCCACCAACGCTTGGGCGAACGTGTCGGTGGTGCCTGTACCACCCATGTCGGGAGTTACCATCTCACGGCGCGTCTCAAGTACCTTACGGATACCCTGACGAATTGCTTCCGCTTTAGCGTTCATGCTCAGGTGGTCAAGCATTTGTGCGGCGGCCAGCAGTAGGGCGCAGGGGTTGGCAAGCTTTTTACCGGCAATATCCGGCGCTGAGCCGTGTACCGCTTCAAAGATCGCAGCTTTTTCACCAATATTTGCTCCGGGCGCCAGGCCCAAACCGCCCACTAACCCTGCGCAGAGATCCGAAAGAATATCGCCAAACAGGTTCGTCGTGACCACCACATCAAACTGATGCGGGTTCATCACCAGCTGCATACAGGCGTTATCAACGATCATTTCCTGGAATTCGAGTTCGGGATACTCTTTGGCGATTTCGCGCGCCACTTCAAGAAACAGGCCTGAACTGGTTTTGATGATATTGGCTTTATGAACAGCGGTGACCTTTTTGCGCCCCTGGTTTTTAGCCAGCTCAAACGCATAACGCACAATGCGCTCGGACCCTTTACGGGTCACCTTGATCACTGAAATACCGGTATTGCCGTCGTCGATCATCTCCTGCCCGTCAGACAGATAAGCGCCTTCGGTATTTTCGCGCACGGTAATCATATCGATATCTTCAAAGCGCGATTTAGTCCCTGGGAAACTAATGGCCGGGCGCACGTTAGCGTAAAGGTCAAAGTGGCGGCGAAGCTGAACGTTAATGGAAGAAAAGCCTTTGCCGATGGGGGTCGTAAGAGGGCCTTTAAGCGCAATGCCGTGTTTTTCGATGGCATCCAGTGATGCTTGAGGAATGAGCGTGCCATGTTTTTCAAGCGCGACCAGGCCTGCGTCAACAAACTCATAGTTCAAGCCACACTCAAGGGCATCTAATACCTTTAAGGTAGCGTCCATAATTTCTGGACCGATGCCATCGCCTTCAATAACCGCAATCGTTTGGCTCATGGGTAACTCCTCATTAACGGTTAAATATCATCATTTAACATACTCAATGGTACGCTAATGTGATGTCAAAGGTCATCCGTGAGAGACGCGATACATGCTGCTAGGCGGGTGCAGCTGCCTTTATTTGCTGATAGAATCAGCCGCCAATATCGCAGTGTATCGTTTACCGCATTTTTAACGGCCAAGTATCCACGTCATGACGCTTTCAATAGCTACTTTCTTATTACTGCCAATAGCAGGGCTGATGACTCCGCCCTAGGCAACTTCCTTCCTTATTACTGTGAGGTGATGCGCTAATGGCGCTTTCATCGCATAGCGGCACCCTATTCGCCGAAAGCGGATGAGGGCCATTAGCCGTTAGTCATTAATGATTTTCCAACTCCCGTATTGATTGCGTCGCCCCCAGTATCGCTATGCCATGCTGTTGGGCCGCTTTGCGTTCATCTATCACCATGGACCCTATGAATGTCTCTCTTCAGTAAGCAAGAATGGTTTTCCAACATTAAAGGCGACACGCTTTCAGGCCTTGTTGTAGCGTTGGCGTTGATTCCTGAGGCGATTGCCTTTTCGATCATTGCAGGGGTCGACCCCAAAGTGGGGCTGTACGCCTCGTTCTGTATCGCAGTCATCATTGCGTTTACAGGCGGGCGCCCTGGCATGATTTCCGCGGCTACCGGCGCCATGGCCCTTTTGATGGTTACGCTGGTTCGCGAGCACGGCCTGGAATACTTGTTTGCCGCGACGCTGTTAACCGGCGTGTTCCAGATTATCGCCGGCTATTTAAAGCTCGCAGAATTAATGCGCTTTGTGTCGCGCTCAGTGGTGACAGGCTTTGTGAATGCGCTGGCCATTTTGATCTTTATGGCGCAACTGCCTGAGCTGACCAACGTGACCTGGCATGTGTACGTTATGACGCTGGCCGGTTTAGGCATTATTTATCTGTTCCCCTATTTACCCGTTATCGGTAAGTCTCTGCCTTCCCCGCTGGTATGTATCGTAGTATTGACCGTTGTGTATATGGTCAGCGGCATGGACATTCGTACCGTGGGGGATATGGGCGAGCTTCCGGATACGCTGCCGGTTTTTCTGTGGCCAGATGTCCCGCTTAACCTTGAAACGCTGACGATCATTTTGCCTTACGCGTTGATGCTCTGCGTTGTGGGTCTTTTGGAATCGATGATGACAGCGACCATTGTCGATGACCTGACCGATACGCCCAGCGATAAAAACCGTGAGTGCAAAGGCCAGGGAATCGCCAATATTGGTGCGGGTCTGATGGGCGGTATGGCGGGCTGTGCAATGATCGGTCAGTCGGTCATCAATGTTAAATCCGGTGGCCGTACACGGCTTTCAACGCTGATTGCCGGCGGCGTGCTGCTGCTGTTGGTGGTGTTTCTCTCTGACTGGGTATCCCAGATTCCCATGGCGGCGCTGGTGGCTGTCATGATCATGGTATCGATCGGGACGTTTAGCTGGGAATCGATCCGCGATTTGAAAAAGCTCCCTCTGAGTACCAACATTGTGATGCTGGCAACGGTAGCGGTTACCGTAGGGACGCATAACCTCGCGCTAGGCGTATTTGTCGGTGTGTTACTTGCCGCGATGTTCTTTGCCAATAAAGTCAGCAAGATCATGTATGTCGAATCAAACGTGTTAGAGGCGGGCAGGCAGCGTGAGTATCACATTGTCGGCCAAGTGTTCTTTGCCTCCTCTACGCATTTTATGGCGGCGTTTGAGACCCGGGAAAGTCTCGACAAGGTCACTATCAACTTATCGCGGGCGCATTTTTGGGATATTACCGCCGTACAGGCGCTCGACCGGGTGGTGATTAAATTCCGCCGTGAAGGTACTGATGTCGAGATCATTGGCTTAAACGCCGCCAGTGCAACCATTGTTGACCGCTATGCGGTACACAACGATTCGGCTGCGATAGATAAGCTGATGAAAGACCACTAGGCTCTTTAACGCCTCACCACAAAACGCATAGCTGTATTAAATATATCTGTAATGAATATAGCTTCTTGAATGTAGCGTAAAGCCGGCCCTGGATGTAGGGGTCGGCTTTTGTTAAGCGCGGTCGGGTAACAGCGTGTTGGGTACCCAGCGTAAATAAACAATCATTCCAAACAGCTCAACCAACGATTGAAAAACAATCACAACCACGGCGGCTTGCCATGCCTCAGGCAGGGCAAGCGCAATAGGCAACATCACAAAAGAGTTACGCGTAGCAAAACTGAACGTTAACGTTCTGGCACTGGCCGGCGGTAACTTGAACGCGTTGCCCAGCACTTTCCCGAGCATGCCGGCAAAGAGTAGAAAACCTATAAAAATGAATACGACTTGGGCCAACACCTGATGAAGCCCAAGCACGCTGCCCACTTGAGAGGCAGCAATAATAAACACCACCAGCGCTAACAGTGGCACCGGCAGGAGACCAAGGCGATGAGTGGTGCGCTCAAGGCTTGGATAGCGCTGGGCGGCGCACTCTGTCAGCCAGGCCAGCGCCAACGGCAGTAAAATAAAGCCTGCAAAAGCGCCCAATAGCGCCGTCGAAAAGGTAAGCAGAAACCACTCGTTGCCTAAGAGCAGCCACAGGTAGACCGGCAACGCGATTATCTGCACCAGCAACAGCAGCGGGGTGGCGGCAATGGCGAGCGCTGTATCGCCTTTACCCAAGTGGGCGAAGCTGATAAACCAATCGGTGCAGGGTACTAAAAGTACCAGTAACACACCGGCCAGCACGGCGGGGGGCAGCGGTAGCCACAGCAGCATAATGGCTATAAATGCCGGAATAGCCACAAAATTGCCGACCAGCAGGGCAATCATAAATCGGGTATCGGTGGCACCTTGTGCTATGCGTAGCAAAGGAATTTGGGTAAACGTTGCGTAGAGCAGTACGCCTAGCAGTGGCCACAATAAACGGTCAAAAGACGCCGTTAGCTCTGGCGCATAGGCGCCTAGCGTTAAGCCCGCAGAAATAAAGCCAAGATATATCCAGGACTGATGCTTTTCCATCTGATCACGCATTAGGCAGTATTGCTCCGGGTAACTTATGGCTGGTGGCTGTTGGGGCAGGCTTTGTATGAGCGCGCCATGCGATCGCCGACTGCGGCGGCGCCCAGCCACAGCGGTAGGCTGACCGCTAGGTATACAAGCGCAAGCCCCGGCTTGCCTGCATCAATAAAATGCAGCGTCTCTAGGCTGAACATTGAGAATGTCGTAAAGCCGCCACAAAATCCCACGATGCCAAAAGGCTGCCACCAACGGGTAGGCGCAAGCGTTGCCATGGCGGCTAACCAGCCAATCAGCCACGAGCCTGCCACGTTGACCAGCAGCGTGCCCCAGGGGAAATAGCTGCCCAGCGCTGCTTGGGCACCAAGCGATACCGCATAGCGCATTAGGCTACCCAGGCCGCTGCCAACGCCAACGGCTAAATAACGCTGCCAAGCCTTCATGGGAGGCTCCCGGATAACAGCCAGCCCACATAAGCCAGGCAAAGGCCAAGCAACAGCGTGGCGATAATATTGATAAGAGCGCTAATCGAATGGCCATTTCGCCATAGCCCAAGCGTTTGTAAGCTGAATGACGAGACGGTGGTGTAACCCCCAAGAAGCCCGGTGACGCTCATTAGCCAAAGCGATGAAGCGCCGTGCTCAGGAAAGCCCAGTGTGCCTAAAAGCCATCCGGCCGCCAACGCGCCGCTAGCGTTTACAAAAAGCGTTCCCCAGGGGAATTGCTGTCCATACTTTTTGGCGAGCAGGTTTGAAATCGCAAAACGCCCCATGCCGCCAAGTGCACCACCTAACGCCACTAATAAAAAACTCATCATGCCAAGCCCCTGCTGACGTCATCGGGTGCGCCTAATGGCTGGGTTTTAAGCTAAAAGCGCCAAAGTGTAGCACGCCATTCTATTAAGATAGAAAGACGCGCTAATGGCGATATGAGTAGACAGAAACCCCAGAAAGAACTAATACACAAGTAAGTGCCAATAAAAATTAGCGCCTATTGTTAGGCGCTCACTTCACCTAAAAGAGGGATAGATCACCAGCGCAGTGCATGCACTCACTTGAACAGAGGTTGCTTATGTCTGACTACGTTTTAGCCGCTATTGATCGTTCCCCGTTTGCAGAAGGTGTTTGCCAATATGCCGCATGGGCGGCAAAGGCGCTTGATGCTTCACTCACGTTTATCCATGTGGTCGAGCATCACGCTCAGGCGGTTAGACCTGACCTGACCGGGCATCTGGGCTTAGGAACCCGGGAGCATTTACTTGAAGAGCTAGCCAACGTTGATGAGCAGCGCGCTAAGATTGCCCGTGAGCAGGGCCGTCTATTGCTTGAGGCAGCGAAAACGCGTGCTGAAAACGCAGGCGTTGCAGCGCTTGAAAGCGTGCAGCGTAACGGAACGCTAATCGAAACGCTCACCGACCAGGAGCAAGCGTTACGTTTGCTGGTTATCGGTAAGCGTGGTGAAACGACTCATCTGGCAAACGGCCATATGGGCGCAAACCTTGAGCGCGCTGTACGGGAAATGCATCGACCTATTCTTATGGTGCCCAGGGAGTTTACCCCGCCCCAAAAAGTCATGATGGCTTTTGATGGTAGTGCAACGGCACGTAAGAGTATTGAGATGGTGGCGAAAAGTCCGCTGTTTAAGGGGCTTGAGTGCCATGTGGTGCTAGTGGGCACCGAGACTGCCGAGAACCGTTTGCAGCTGGCCTGGGCATTAAAAGCCCTGCGCGATGAGCAGCATATCGTTAAAGGCGCGATACATGCAGGCGATGTAGAGGAGACGCTGCGTCATTACCAGCAGGACCATAAGATCGATATGCTGGTGATGGGCGCTTACGGACATTCGCGCATTCGCCGTTTATTGCTGGGCAGCACCACTAAAACAATGCTGTGTAAAACCCAGGTGCCGGTACTGATCTTGCGCTAACGGTGCTCCTGGCGCGGCTTTTATACGCGAAAGCAACCCTTGGCAAGCGGCTACTGGAATAGCTTTTCATCCGCTTGCCAAGGGCGTAACTGTTTAGATCTTGAACATTAGACCTTAAACATAAGATCTTAATATTAGACCGTAAGCGCGCTTTCAGCGGGGTGCTGAGCGTTCTTGTCAGTAGTTTTTGCCGCTAGATTGATACCTGAAATCAACGCTTTCAATGAAGCACTCACGGTATCGCTATCTTCAGCAAAGGCACAGATCCGCTGACCGTCTATGTTGAGCTGCACGAAGGCAATGGCATTGGCTTCGCTGTCGCCGCCTAGCGAGTGTTCGCTGTAATCGATGATACCGATACTGGTGCCGGAATGTTTCTGCCAGGCGTCGGTAAACGCGGACATGGCGCCGTTACCTGAACCTGCCAAACGTAGGGTTTCACTGCCTTGCCATAGGGTAACTTCAAGCCCTTCGCGCTGGCCCTTGGAGAGCTGGTAATCCGCCAGCGACAGGGGAGTTTCCTGAGTGAAATTATCGAACATCACCTGGCGAACCATCTCGCTTGAAAGCTCGCTGGCGCGATCTTCGCTCTCTTTTTGCACATAGGGGGCGAGTGCCAGCATCATCCAGCGTGGCAGGTTAATGCCGTAGTCACGCTCAAGCAGGAAGGCCATGCCGCCTTTGCCGGATTGGCTGTTAACCCGAATCACCGCTTGGTAATCGCGACCAATATCGTGGGGGTCAATCGGCAAATAAGCTACTTGCCACGGTTCATCAGTCTTTTGGTGTTTCAAGGATTTACGAATTGCATCCTGGTGGCTACCGGAGAACGCGGTATACACCATCTCGCCTACCCATGGGTGGCGCGGGTGCATGGCAATACCGGTGCACTCGTTGACCACCTGGATGATTTCATCAGGGTTGGAAAGATCAAGTTTAGGATCAATGCCCTGGCTATACAGGTTCATGGCCAGCGTTACGATATCCATATTGCCGGTACGCTCGCCGTTACCCAGCAAGGTGCCTTCTACCCGGTCGGCACCTGCCAATAAAGCAAGCTCTGCTGAGGCCACGGCACCGCCACGGTCGTTATGGGTATGTACCGAGATAATGACACTGTCGCGACGGCTAATATGCTGGCAGAAGTACTCAATCTGGTCGGCATGGTGATGGGGGCCGGCCACTTCTACCGTGGTGGGCAGATTGAGAATGCATTTGTTCTCAGGGGTTGGCTGCCAGACGTCCATCACTGCTTCGCAGATAGCCAGTGAGAAATCGATTTCAGTGCTGGAAAAGCTTTCCGGCGAGTACTGGAAACGCCAAGCGACATCAGGATAGCGTTCGGCATGCTGCTTGACCCAAGTCGCGCCCTGTACGGCAATTTGGGTAATGCCGTCGCGGTCCATTTCAAAAACGCGCTCGCGCTGGATAGTCGAGGTCGAATTATACAGATGGATAATGGCGCGCTTGGCACCTACCAACGAATCAAAGGTCTTTTCAATCAAATGCTCGCGGCACTGCACCAGTACCGCAATGGTGACATCATCCGGAATCTGGTTTTCTTCAATCAGCCAACGAACAAAATCAAAATCGGGCTGGCTGGCTGAAGGAAACCCCACCATGACTTCTTTAATGCCCACCTTGACGATCTGGTGCCAGAAGCGTTTTTTCTGCTCAACGGTCATCGGCTCCAGCAGCGCCTGATTACCGTCACGCAGGTCTTCACTTACCCAGATCGGCGCACGATCAAGATCTCGGTCAGGCCATTGGCGGTTAAACGCAGGAACGCGCGGTGCTGGGCGATATTTACGATGATCGAAAGCAGACATGGTGAAATTCCTAAGGGTTAATGACTTGGAAAATTGGCCGCTTGTGGCGTAGGCCTTGGTGCATTAAAACACGCTCATCGGTGCAGACTCATGATGCAGAGTATTGCACGCAACCGTTAACTGCTTTTGGCAGTGTGAATAGTGTAACGGGTTTGTGGCGCTAGGTTGTTGCGAAAAATAGTTAAAAATGGCATTAATTGGCAGTATATTTTAATAAATTGAAATTTATTAGCAGGAGCTGCTTATTATGTCGGTAACGCCGTTGACGCTTGATCGTTTTGACCGCCAGATTTTAACTATCCTGCAGCAGGAAGGGCGGATCAGTAATCAGGAGCTTGCCGACCGAATTGGCCTTTCGGCGTCGCCTTGTTTGCGCCGGGTTCGTGCGCTGGAAGAGCACGGCTTGATTATGCAATATCGCGCCGAAGTAGACGCCCGCCAGCTGGGTTACCAGCTAATGGTGCTGCTGCACATTGCGATGGATCAACATACCTCAGAGCGATTTGAGAACTTTGAACACCATATTCGACAAATTCCCAACGTCATTGAGTGTTTGATTATTACCGGACAGGCGGCCGATTTTCAGTTAAAAATTCTGGTGCGCGATATGGATGACTACCAGCACCTGCTGCTGCATGTGATTAACCGTATTGAAGGGGTCACCGGTGCACATACAAGCTTTGTGCTTCGCCGGGTTTTCGAGCACCGACCCGTGCCCAGCGAACGCTGAACATGAAAGCGTGGTCAGTGGCTAGATAGCCGTTTACACTGCCTTTTTACCTATATGCAGTGGAGTCTTCTATGACCATCAAGCGTCACGATACCAAAGCCCGTATGAGCCGCGCCGTTATTCATCAGGGCGTTGCCTATTTGTGTGGCCAGGTGGCCGGGCCTGAAGCGCGCAATGGCGATATTACCGCCCAGACACAAAGCATGCTGGCTCGCGTCGATGCGCTGTTAAAAGAGATTGGTTCCAGCCGCGAGGAGCTGCTCAGTGCCACGATCTATCTCAAGGATGGCAGTGATTTTGCCGCCATGAATGACGTTTGGGACGCCTGGGTACCCGAAGGCTATGCGCCAGCTCGCACCTGCGTGTGCGCTCCGATGCCCGCCGACGAGTTAAAAGTGGAAATTAGCGTAACGACTGCTGTTTCGGCCTGAGCACTATGGGCTGGATGAATCTAGCGGAAAGCGGGTGTCACGCAGGCTATCCTTGATTTTCTTTAGGTGCGGTAGGAAACCCTCGCCGCGCCGTAGCGTGACCCCGGTAGCTAGCGCATCGATCAGCGTGAGCTGAATGACTCTGGACGTCATCGGCATATAGTGGTCGGTGTCTTCTGGCGTCGCCACATCAAGCGTGGCGCTGCACTCTGCACCCAGTGGTGAGTCTGGCGCGGTAATACCTAGCACCACCGCTCCGGCTTCACGCGCCACGCGCGCGATGTCGACCAGCTCACGGGTACGCCCGGTGTAGGAGATAATCACCACCACATCACCAGTATGGCAGGCTGCTGCCACCATGCGCTGCATCAGTACATCGACGTACGCCATCACCGGCAGGTTGAAGCGGAAAAACTTATGCTGGGCATCCTGCGCGACAGCCCCTGACGCGCCCAAACCAAAAAAATGAATCTGTTTTGCTTGGGTCAGGTAGTCAACCATGCGCTCGACGGCTGAAATGTCGATGTCACGCTGCGCCTCATCTAGCGCTGCAATCGTTGCGCCAAAAATTTTGTGTGTGTACTGGGCGGCCGTATCGCCGGGCTCTACCGCGCGAGTCACATATGGAGTACCGCCTGCCAGGCTTTGGGCCAGCTTGATTTTAAAATCGGGGTAGCCCTTGGCGCCAAAGTTGCGGCAAAACCGATTAACGGTAGGCTCACTGACGCTGGCCGCCTGGGCAAGGCTTGCGATACTTAAGCTGGTTGCCGCGGCCGGATCTTCTAAAATCACGTTAGCGACTTTGCGCTCGGAGCGATTTAAATCTTCTAAGCGTTCGCGTAAGCGATTAAGCAAATCATGCGCCATTAAACAAGCTCCGTGTAGTGAGTGGCGTAGGCTGTGGAACCCAGTTGTTACACCAGGCAACAAAGTCATCGGCAGGCAATGGGCGGGCATAAAAAAAGCCCTGCGCGGCCTCACATCCAATAGAGCGCAGGTATGCCGCTTGTGAGGCGGTCTCGATACCTTCTGCTACCACGTCGCAGCCCACCGCATGTGCCAACTGGGTAATCATAACGGCAAGCTGACGGTCCACGGCATTTTTTTCAAGATCCATCACAAACGCACGGTCGATCTTTAACGTCGAAAAGGGTAGCGTTTTTACATAAGCAAGCGATGAGTGGCCGGTGCCAAAGTCATCAATAGCCACGGCTACGTTCATTCTAGCGAGCTGAGCTAGCTGCAGACGAGCATTTTGCATATCGCTCATCAAGCCTGACTCGGTCACTTCCAGGGCCAGAAAACGCTCTGGAATATCATACGCCGCCAGACGGTTCAGCAGTTTTTGGGCGAAGTCTTTACGCGTTAACTGGCGTGCAGCCACATTGACCGCAATATGAAAACGGTCGTTGAGCAGCCCCTGCTTTCGCCAGGCTACTATTTGCTGCATGGTTTCTTCGAGCACCCACTCGCCAATCGCCAGAATATCACCGCTGGCTTCCGCCAAAGGAATGAAGTCCCCCGGCGAAATATGCCCAAGCTCAGGATGGTGCCAGCGCAGCAGGGCTTCTGCGCCAATAATCTGTTGGGTCGCCAAAGAGATTTTTGGCTGAAAAGCCAGCGACATCTCGCCACGCTGAGGAGCACCGCGGATGGCTTGCTGAAGGTTGAGCCGGTGGCGCTGCTGTATTTCCAACGTTTCCTGATAGCGCTGTATGCGCAGGTTGCCGCCCCTATGCGGCAGCGCTAATGCCGCCATATGCACCAGCCGCTCGATTTCAAAGCGCCCGCTTGCCCAGCTGATCCCAATGCGCGCATCCAGCGGCAAGAGTAAATCGCCCAGCGTCTGATCCTGTTCAAAGGTGCTGAGTAACCGCGCGCCTAATTGTTCAAGCGCATGTTGATCGCTGACCGGAGTGATGACCAGAAGCTCGCTTCCACCCCACAAGCCCAGCAGGCCGATATTATCCAAATGCGCAGAAAGCTGCTGGCTGGTATGTGCAATCAATTGATCGGCGATGGTATAGCCATGCAGGCGTACTACATCGTCCAAATCATCCAGAGCAATAAATAAAAGCCCTGTGCCGGAGGCCTTTAGTGCGGCTTCTCTAAGCGCCTGCATCAAGCCGCGTCGGTTAGGCAACTGGGTGATGGGGTCGGTACGCGATTGGCGGTCAAGCTCGTGGGTACGCTTGGCCACCATGCGCTCAAGCGTTTCTGCCTGTTGGTCGCGCACCTGGTAGCGGTGTTCAAGGCTGAGCGCATTGCGAATACGCTGAAGCACTTCATGATGATTAAAAGGTTTGGTGATAAAGTCGCGCGCCCCCATGCTCAGGGCGCGGTAGCGGGTGGCGTCGTCAATTTGTGCGGTGAGTACGATTATGGGCGGCGTCTGACGCGAAAACTGTTTCTGGAGCAACGTAATAAGGTCATAGCCGTTCAAAAACGGCATGCGAATATCCAGCAGTATCAAGTCAGGCTTCTGCTGCTGACAGTGGGTAAGAACCTGACGCGGGTCGCTAATCCCGTGCACCTTGGTAAAACCATGATCGTCTAACAGGTCCAGTAGCAGCTCTACGTTAGTAGGATTATCGTCCACTACTAGCACATGCTTGCCGACTAGATTCATGGCGCTTCCTCTAACGTTAAATCAATAAACTTGTTAAGGGTGCTCGCAAGCCTATTAATATCCAAAGGCTTGGTAAGATAAGCGTCAAAGCCTGCAGCCAGACCGTTTTTAATATCGCGCTCCATCGCGTTGGCCGATAGCGCAATGATGTAGATGCCGCGGAACTGCTTATCTTTTTGAATGATATCCAGTGCCTGGAAGCCATTCATGCCGGGCAGATGTATATCCATTAATACCACGTCGGGCGGCGATTGGCGCATCAACTCTAAACCAATTTCGGCACTGGAAGCGATCACTAGCTGAAGCTCTTCAAATTCCTCAAGGACATCTTCCATAAGTCGCTGGTTAGTCGGATTATCTTCGATATAAAGCAACGTATAAGCACGTTGGTTATTGATCGCGAAGCTGGTATCACCTGACATATGGCGCGCATTGTTGCATGCCGAAGGATCAGCTATGGGTAAGGTGAACCAGAACGTGGCACCGCTGCCCAACTCGCTTTCCACACCCACCTGCCCGTTCATGCGCTCAATCAGTTGGCGTGTAATCGCCAGGCCTATGCCCGTGCCTTCAATGGCTCCGTATTCAGCATCCAGGCGATTAAAGGGTTCGAACAGCTCATGATGACGATGCGGCGGAATCCCAAACCCAGTATCGGTAATGTTAATACGGATACTGTCACTACTCTGTTCGACGGTAATGGTAATTTTGCCCGCCTTGCAGTTGTACTTAATTGCATTGGATAGCAGATTCAAAAGGACCTGTTTAGCTCGCGTATAGTCTGCAATGACCCGGCAGGTCGCTGGCAGAGGCGTGCGAATCAGGGTGATATTGGCCGCCTCCATCGTCGCTTCCAAGGTGGAGCAGGCGTCGTCTATGACGTTCTCGATCAGCATGGGCTCAATCGATAACGCCATTTGGCCAGCCTCGATTCTGGCTAAGTCGAGCACTTCATTGATAAGGCTAAGCAAGTGTTGACCGCTTTTTTCAATCTGATTGATCTGGCGCTGCTGTTTACTGCTCAGCGGGTCGCGGCGAGCCTTGCCCAGAAGCTGTGAGAAACCAATGATAGCGTTGAGCGGGGTGCGTAACTCGTGGCTCATCGACGACAGAAATTCGCTTTTACTTCTATTGGCTTTTTCAGCCTGATCGCGGGCGGCGGCCAGGTCATGCATTACCTGTTCGCGCTCTGCCATTTGGCTATAAAGATTAATTAATAGGGCGCAGGTATCGGTAAACGGCTGAAGCCAGTCGAGCAGTCCCTGATTGAGAGGCTGCTTGCTGTTGGCAATCGCGTACATGCCAATAAGCTTTTCACCACTGAAAATCGGCACGCCCAGGTAGTTGGATAACGTCGGATGTCCCAGAGGAAAGCCGCCCCGCAGGGTGTGGGTATAAACGTCGTTGGTCATGACGACTTCGCCAAAGGCAAACACGCGACCCAGAAGCGAATTAGGGTTGGTCAGCATCATATCGCCGCTGCGCAGGCGCTCCATCAGCTGACGTGATTCATCGTTCCAAGAAAGATCGGTAATCGCATGAATTTTAAGCGCATTGGTTTTGTCGGTAGGTAGCACTTCGCCAATCAACGCATAGTCGCTGTTGGTCAGCTCGCGCAGTGCTTCCATTAGAAACGTCCATAAGCGCTCGCCCGACATCAGCGCCTGATAGTCGGTTATGCCGTGGTGCAGCACTTTAAGCAGGCCCTGCTCTTTGTTGATGCGCTGATTGGCCGCGTGCATGTCACTTAAATCGGTCAAGATGCCTAAAAATTCGACGACCTCTTCCTGGTCATTGGTAATGGCGTTAATCGCCAAATGTACAGGAATGTAGCGACCATCCTTATGCTGGGCATTCACTTCACGGCCTCGCCCGATCACCTTAGGCTCGCCGCCAGCAAGATAGCGGGCGATAAAATCGTTATGTAGGGCTGCAATATCGGGAGGTGTCAAAATGGCAACGTTTTTGCCAATCAATTCATCTTCGCTATAACCGAGTAAACGCAGGGCAAACGGGTTAACGGCAATGATATTGCCAGCCCGATCAATACGCACTTTGCCGGTCGCGCTTTTGGTAAACAGTGCTTCAAAGCGACGCGCCGTACTGGTTAATGCATCTCTCATCGTGCGCTGGCGCAGCAGCTCTTCAACCTGCTGCGCGAGGCCTTGCAGAATTTTTTGTTCGCGCGCTGAAAAGCTTCTGGGCTTTCGATCAATCAGGCAAAGAGTGCCCACGGGCAGGCTGCCGTTGGGGCGTAACGGATGGCCTGCGTAAAAGCGGATAAACGGGGCATCACTGACCAGGTCGTTATCATCAAAGCGGAGATCGTTGTACGTATCTTCCACCACGAGAGGTGCATTGTGGGCAATAGCGTGAGCGCAAAACGAGACGCGGCGCTCTGTTTCACAGGCATCAATGCCTTGGCGTGATTTAAACCACTGACGGTCTTTATCGACTAAAGAGACAAGCGCAATGGGAACATCAAAGATTTCCCTGGCCAGCTGAGTGATGCCGTCAAACGCTGCTTCAAGCGGGGTATCGAGAACATTCAGAGCCTGCAAGGCCGCGAGACGTTGTGCTTCGTTATGGGGCGTATCGGCGGCTTGCATAAGCTTCCTAAATGAAGAGCAGGTAAAATTAATATATTTCTATTATCGGTCGCTGGTGGGCGAGCTTTAACCAAGTCGAAGTAATTTTATTAACCAGCGTCGGTAGGGGGGATGTAGAAAACGGCTTGTGGTACGCTTTGCCTGATAAAATACACTACGCAAATGGCTAAAACGATCAAATCCGCTACGTCCGTGATAGGCACCCATACCGCTTTCGCCCAAGCCCCCAAACGGCAGGGTGGGAACGGCGTGATGTAGCAGCGTTTCATTAAACACCAAGGCGCCGGAGCGCGTGGTTTGTAGTAGCCGCGATTGTAGCGCTTTATCGTCGGTAAAGGCATAAAGGGCGAGCGCATGCGGGCGCGCATTAATAAAGTTAAGTGCCGCGTCGATGTTTATAACACTGATTACCGGCAGGCCGCGGCCAAAAACCTCCTCGCGCATGATGTGAAGATCCTGAGTTGGATCTATGACCAAAGCGGGTGCGTAGTTACCATGATCGATAACACGGCAGCCGTGGTCACGCGCTTCTGCCAACATTGCTTCAATGCGCTGCTGGTGTGCTTCATTGATCGGCTGGGTTGCCTCGCGGCTATCCGGGCGCTGCTGCAAAATAGCGCGGTTTAGGGCGCTAATCAGTGCCTCCAAATGACGGCTTTCCACCAGCACATAGTCCGGCGCTAGGCACGTTTGACCACCGTTAAACGCTTTGCCGAAGATAATCGCGGCGGCGGCTTTATCCATATCAGCATCGCCTGCCACCAGCGCAGGCGATTTGCCGCCAAGCTCCAGGGTGACCGGGGTAAGGTTTGCCGCTGCGGCGCTGGCTACCTGGCGCCCCACGCTGGTCGAACCGGTAAATACCAAGTGATCAAAGGGCAGCGCACTAAATTCCTGCGCGATTGATGCGTCGCCCTGGATCACCGAGAGTTCATCCTGGGTAAAATATTGCGCGACCAAGCGTGCAAGCAAAGCGCTGGTGTGCGAAGACAACTCACTGGGCTTCAGCATCACCACATTACCTGCCGCAAAGGCGTCAATGACGGGCATTAATGCCAAGCTCCACGGGTAGTTCCAAGGCGAGATAACCCCCACCATGCCTAGCGGTTGAGGTGAAATGCGCGCTCGGGCGGGCAGTAAGCGCCAAGGCATGCTGGCGCGCCACGGTCGCATCCAGTGCCACAGGTGACGGCGCGTATAGCTAATCGCTTGTAACACGCTATTAATTTCTACCAGGCGAATTTCAATGGCACTGCGCTGACCGAAATCTGCCTGAATGGCGCGAACAATATCGTGCTGATGCCGCTTGGTCATTTGCGCTAAGCGCGCCAAGCGCTTGCGCCGCATGCTTAACGTTGGGAAAGGCGTCTGATTAACAGCATGTCGCTGGGCATTAAAAATGCCTGTTAAATCGTGCGTCATAGCCTCTCCTTATTTGTACCTGTTTATTCGTGCCTGGATGTCATGGGCTAAATAACCGCTGCTGGTAAGCGTCAGATTAACTGTATTTAGCGTCTGTATTAAGCGTAAAACAGGGTTGATGATAAAGTAACGCCAGACGACAAGAGGCGACCACCTCGCATTTCGGGAGATACCATGCCTGCATGTCCGCTAAAGCTCTCTAGTTTATCTGCCATGAGCGATATTAAGGCAAGCCAGTGGGACGCCTTGGCTGGCGATCAGCCTTTTTTGCGCCACGCCTTTTTAAATGCGCTGGAGGTCAGCGGCTCTGTAAACCGTGAGACGGGATGGGAGCCATGTCATGCCTGTGTTTGGCAGGGCGACCAGCTGGTCGGCGCACTGCCAATGTACCGTAAGCATCATTCATACGGTGAATACGTATTTGATTGGGGGTGGGCTGAGGCTTTGGAAAGGGCTGGTGGGCAGTACTACCCTAAGGTGCTCAGCGCTATTCCGTTTACTCCCGTTCCAGGCGTGCGCACGTTGCTGGCCAAAACGCCCAAGGCAGATGCGATTCGCGCGCTGCTGGCCTCCGCTTGGCAGTCACTCTGTGAACAACAGTCGCTCTCCAGTTGGCATTTACTGTTTGCCGATGAGCACGACGTGGCGGCCTGGCAGGCCCAGTTCCCCAAGCTCATTGCCCGTGAAGGCGTGCAGTTTCAGTGGCGGGATGCAGGCTTTGGCGACTTTGATGGCTTTTTGGCAAGCCTCACCTCCAAGCGGCGCAAAATGATCAAGCGCGAACGACGTCTGGTGGCTGAGCAGGGCCTCACCTTGGTTCGTCTGGAAGGCGAGGACATTACGTCGGAGGCGATGACCCACTTTTATCGCTGCTATTCGATGACGTACCTCGAGCGTGGTCGCTCTCCCTATCTGAACAAGGCATTTTTTGAGCAGTTGCGCCAAACCATGCCTGAAGCGCTGATGCTGGTACAGGCGTGCCTGGATGGTAAGCCGGTCGCGTCTGCCCTTTACTTTCGCAGTGAAAAAACGCTTTATGGCCGCTACTGGGGCAGTGAGGTGGTCGCAGACTGCCTGCATTTTGAAGCCTGTTACTATCAGGGCATTGAGTACTGCTTACAGCGGGGATTGACACTTTTCGACCCAGGAACCCAAGGCGAGCATAAGTTAATACGCGGTTTTGCGCCCCAGCGCATACGTTCGCTGCACTATTTGGCTCATCCTGGCCTCGCGGCGGGCGTTGCCCAGTTCTGTCAGGAAGAAGGCGTGCATATCAACGCTTATCGGGAAGCGGCCTATCAAGCATTGCCATTCAAATGATGTGTGGCTCGCTGATGGTTCTGCATAATGGCATAATGCGCGCCGTTACCGTGGGTGGCTGTACCTTCTTTAACCCTTATATCATTTAGCCTTTATGTCAGGAGATCGGTGATGCACAAATGGCTGGTGGTTGCGCTACTTGCCGTGCTGGGCTTGCTCCAATATACGCTGTGGTTGGGCAATGGTGGCTTACGTGATCTGCAAGTAGTGGAACAACGCGTTGCGATGCAAGAGGCCGATAACCTGCCCATGCGTGAACGTAACGCCCGTCTGGCGGCCGAGGTCACCGATCTTAAAAACGGCTTGGATGCTATCGAAGAGCGTGCCCGAAGCGATATGGGCATGGTGCGCAGCGATGAGCAATTTTTCTGGGTACCCGGTGTGGCGATCGCGACCGAGCTGATAGGCATTAACGCAGGCTTGGTGACCCAGCCTCGGCTGAACCGAGAGTAATCTGCACAGTGAATGCATTTGCGATGAGTCAGCACGGGATGAGTAAGCTCGGAGAGTGGCGGTGAGCCGTGCATTGTGGTTAGTAGTGCCCGCTGCGGGCCAAGGGCGACGCATGGGCGCCGATAAACCCAAACAGTATTTGACGTTGGATGAGCGACCCATCCTGGCGCACACTCTAGCGAGGCTTTATCAGGCGTTTCCTGACGCCACGCTGGTGCTGTGCCTGGATGCCGATGACCGCTGGTTTCAGCCTGACTGGGTGCCCTTTGCCCACTGGCAGCGCGTGCCCGGCGGAACGGAGCGTATGGACAGCGTATTGAATGCGCTGCATGCCATGCAGGCACGCGACAA
Source organism: Vreelandella zhanjiangensis DSM 21076 (assembly GCF_000377665.1). Classification (GTDB taxonomy): domain Bacteria; phylum Pseudomonadota; class Gammaproteobacteria; order Pseudomonadales; family Halomonadaceae; genus Vreelandella; species Vreelandella zhanjiangensis. Next base: position 182,622 of record NZ_KB898647.1, read on the forward strand.
TGACATTGTGATGGTGCACGACGTGGCGCGCCCGTGTATTACCCCGGGGGATCTGCGGGCGCTTTATCAGGCCGCATCAACTCACGCAGGCGGTGCGCTATTGGCGATGCCCGTGGCCGATACTATGAAGCGGGCCAATGCCGAGCAACTGAGCACCCATACCGAACCCCGCGATGGGCTTTGGCATGCTCTGACGCCTCAGGGGTTTTCCTACGCGCTGCTGCGTCAGGCGCTCGAGAGCGCCCGGCATCAAAAGCGTGTAGTGACCGATGAAGCTTCGGCGGTCGAAGCGCTGGGCCATCAGCCACGCTTAGTCAGCGGGCGGCGGGACAATTTAAAAGTCACCCATCCTGATGATCTTGCCCTTGCCGCCGCTATTTTAGCAGCACAAACAGACCCGCTTATTTAGGAGCGCCTAATGCGAATTGGCCATGGATTTGACGTTCACCGCTTCGGACCCGGCGACCATTTAATGATCGGTGGCGTTAAACTGCCGTTTTCGCAGGGCTTTGTAGCCCACTCCGATGGTGATGTGTTGCTGCATGCGATTAGCGACGCGCTTTTAGGCGCCTGCGCGCTAGGCGATATCGGTCACCACTTCCCTGATACGGACGCCGAATGGGAAGGCGCGGACAGCCGAGCGCTGCTGCGCCACGTCATGGATCTGGTTCAGGCAGAAGGTTTTGGCATTGTTAACCTGGACGCCACGCTAATGGCTCAGGCGCCTAAAATGGCGCCGCATATTGAAACAATGCGCCAAACCATCGCTGATACGCTGAGCGTATCGCTGGGTCAGGTGAATGTTAAGGCGACCACTACCGAGCGGTTAGGGTTTACCGGGCGTGGGGAAGGGATTGCCGCTGAAGCCGTGGTATTGCTCGGCCGGCTTGAGGGATCCAATGAGTAAGCTTCCTAGCTGGCAGCGCCGTCTGGATGACGCCTTTGGGCCGCCCAAGCCCGGCCAGTATCGTGCCCAGCCTGAAGATTTTCTGGTTGATGAACACTTGGACTTTACCCCGGAAGCGCACGGAGAACACCTTTGGCTGCGGCTTGAAAAGCGCAATCAGACCACGTTGGATGTGGTGAAAAGCTTAAGCCGACTGTGTGGCGTTACCCCGCGGGATATCGGCTATTCGGGCATGAAGGATCGGATTGCCGTTACGCGCCAGTGGCTAAGCGTGCATTTGCCTGGGCGCGAAGCGCCTGACGATCTGGCTGCCTCGCTTGCGGCGCTAGGTATTAAGGTGTTGGAGCAGGCCCGCCATCCGCGCAAGTTAAAGCGTGGCGTTCATCGCACTAATGGTTTTACGCTGCGCTTAACGGGTGAGGCCATCCAGGCTGATGATTTTGAAAACCGTTGGCAGGCGCTATGCAGGCAGGGAGTACCCAACTATTTTGGCCCCCAGCGCTTTGGCCCTGAGGGGCGCAATTTACACCGCGCCGAGGCACTGCTGGCGCGCGGTTGGCGTAAGCGCGATGATCGACAAGGAATGCTGCTTTCCACCGCGCGAAGCTTTCTGTTTAACGAACTGTTAAGCACCCGGCTGGCGGACGGTACCTGGGATCAGCCTGTTGCAGGCGATACGCTGATGTTAGACGGTACGCAAAGCGTGTTTAACGTGGATTCAGTGGATGAAAGCCTGATATCCCGCGCCGCTGAGCTGGACGTGCATCCAACCGGCGTGCTGTGGGGCGTGGGTGACAAAGACTCTGAAGATGCAGCGAGCTATGAAGCGCAGCTATCCCAGCAGTATCCTGCGCTGTGTGCCGGTTTAGAACAAAGCGGTGTGAAGCGAGCGCGCAGAGCCTTGCGCATGCGATTAACCGCGCCCCAGCTCACCTGGGAATCCGATGCCGTGCTACTCTCGTTTGCGTTACCGCGAGGCAGCTTTGCTACTGCCGTCATCGGTGAGTTAATTCACCACCCCGATATGGCGTGATAGACACGGCTACGCTTGATTAACAAGGAGACTTCCATGCGGCGACTGCTGCTTTCCAATGACGACGGCGTCCATGCCCCTGGGCTTAAAGCGCTGCATGACGCGCTGCAGGCGCATGCCAATCTGCGTGTTGTAGCGCCGGATCGCGATCGTAGCGGGGCAAGTAACTCCTTGACGTTATCGCGGCCGCTCTCGTTGACGGCGCTGGATAATGGTTTTTATAGCGTTGACGGCACGCCCGCTGACTGCGTTTATTTAGGCGTTAACGGCGTTTGGGACGAGCATCCCGATCTGGTGATATCAGGCATTAATCATGGCAGTAATCTAGGCGATGATGTGCTTTACTCAGGCACCGTTGCCGCCGCCATGGAAGGGCGTAATCTGGGCATGACCGCGATTGCCATGTCGCTATGCGGTGAGCGCTACTTTGATACCGCCGGTAAAGTGGCTGCCAGCCTGATCGGCGCGGCCGACAGGCTCTCCCTACCCCCCAGAACACTGTTGAACGTTAACGTACCGGATGTGCCCTGGTCATCCATCAAGGGCGTCAAGGTGACGCGTCTGGGGTATAGGGGGCCGGCTGAAAAGCCGCTGCCCGTTGAAGACCCTCGCGGACGTACACGCTACTGGATTGCGCCGGTGGCTGCTAATGCCGACGATGGCGAAGATACCGACTTTGCAGCTATTGAAGCCGGTTACGTGTCGATTACCCCGTTGCAAACCGATTTAACGCGCCATCCAGCGCGCCGTGATGTACAGGACTGGTTGGATGCCTTTGCCTGAGCTTTCACTCACTGAGCGTCTGGGACGAGGGATGACCTCCCAGCGCACACGAGACCGTATGGTTGATCGCCTGATTGAGCAGGGGATTCGCCACCCAAAGGTGTTGGACGTGATGGCCAGCGAACCTCGCCATCTGTTTGTCGATGAGGCCCTGGCTCATCGCGCCTATGAGGACACTGCGCTACCAATCGGGTTTGGGCAGACGCTCTCCCAGCCGCTTACGGTTGCCCGTATGACCGAGCTGGTGGTGAAAGCCGAGCCGCGTCGCGTGCTGGAAGTCGGCACAGGCTCTGGCTATCAAACGCTGATTTTATCGCGCTTAGTGAAAGAGCTTTACTCGATTGAGCGTATTTATGCCCTGCACGAGCGGGCAAGCGAGCGGTTGTGGCGGCTGGGCGCTGAGGCCAGATTGACCGTGGCCGACGGCGGTGAAGGGTGGTCAGCGGCGGCTCCCTTTGATGTTATTTTGTTGACCGCCTGTGCTCAGACGCTGCCAGAATTGCTGCTTGAGCAGCTCAGCCGTGATGGGGTCTTAATTGCCCCACTTGAGGAATCTGACGGCAGCCAATGGCTTACCCAAATAAAGCGCATTGGCGGTGCCTTTGAAAAGCGGCGGCTTGAGCCCGTTCGCTTTGTACCCCTATTGCAAGGAGTGGTGGATTGAAGCGTAAAGCCTTGGGAATCTTTTTAAAAGGCGCCGGGATGGGCGCCGCTGATGCCGTACCCGGGGTATCTGGTGGCACGATTGCCTTTGTGACCGGTATTTATGAAGAACTGATCAATACCATCAAGCAGTTTAGCCCCCGTGCGCTGGTGGTGTGGCATCGCAACGGCTGGCGCGCCTTATTTCAGCATTTAAACCTGGCTTTCTTGATCCCTCTGCTTGCGGGTGTCGGGATCAGTCTGGTGAGCGTGGCGCACCTGGCGTTATGGCTGATGGAAGAACACCCGCTACTGCTCGATGGATTTTTCTTTGGTTTGGTCGCCGCTTCGGCGCTTGTCGTGGGGCAAGCCGGGAAGCGCTGGCGGTTCTGGTTTGTGATTCCACTGTTAGCAGGCCTGGTGCTGGCCAGCATGTTGCCGAGCTTAATGCCGCTGGTACTATTGATCGGCAATGAAGCGCTCGTTGTCATGGTGGCCGGCTGTATCGCGATTAGCGCCATGCTGTTGCCTGGCGTCTCAGGCAGCTTTTTGTTGCTCACGATGGGACTCTACGGCACGATTATGGGAGCTATTCGCAGCTTCGATATCACGATCATTGTGCTGTTTGGTATGGGATGTGTGGTTGGCTTGGCATCGTTTTCACGTCTGTTATCCTGGCTGTTAAAACGCCATCATGACTTTACCATGCAGCTACTTTTAGGGTTTATTATCGGCTCATTGCCAGTTCTCTGGCCGTGGCGTGAGCTGTTACGCTATCAAATAGGCCCTAGCGGGCAGATGATTCCATTGGATTATCGTTATTTGCTGCCGAGTGATTATGCGATGTTGACCGGCACTTCAGCGCAGGTCATTGGCGTGGTGGCGCTAATGGCTATTGGCGCACTGCTGGTCGTATTGTTAAATCGTCAGGCAGGGCAGGCGACCACGTCTGATTCAAAAATACCGCGCAGCGCTGAAAAGGAGTAGGGTTTGCATGCGTAAAATCTTCATGATGTCAGCGTTAGTATTGGCGATTAGCGGGTGTGCCAATCAGCAGCATGGCGCTCCACAGGTACGTGATTTAAGCGAAGCGCGCAGCGCCGTGGAAAATTCGCCTCAATATACTGTAAAGCCCGGCGATACCCTGTATGGCATTGCCTGGCAGCATAATCTGGATTATCGGCAGTTGGCCGCGATGAACAATATCGAGGCACCCTATCAGATTCGTCCTGGGCAGATGATTGCCTTGCGTGATGGGGGCTCACGCTCTAATAATTCACCGTCCAATAATGCTCAGCCTAATAATCAGCCGCAAAATGCCCGCAGTGAATCGCGGGGCGTAGTGGCGACGGGGTTAAATCCCCCGACGACGGCGGTAGCCAGTAATGACCAGGAACTCGATTGGCTGTTGCCTGACGAGTCGGCGATTGAGCGCAATCAACGTTTAAACGCTGAGGGTCAGACACAAGAGCGTGCTAATCGTCAGGCCGTTGAGAGCGCTGAGCAGGTAGCTGCTAGCAGCAATACGCCGCGTGAAGAGCCGGCCAAGCCAGAGGTCGTCGCAGCGGCTGAAGTAGAAGAGCCAAAACCTGAACCAGAGCCGGCGGCAGCGCCTGTACGCGAACCGGCGGAACAGTCCGTTGCCCAATCCGCGACACCTGCTGCCACGCCTCCGGCACGTCCAGACCGTTCATCGCGTACTTTCACGCCTGCAGAGACGATAAACTGGCAGTGGCCGACCGATGGTCAGGTCACCGGCAAGTTTGGTGAAGGAGACTCGATTACCGCCGGGATTGATATCGCCGGACAAAAGGGGCAACCTGTTAAAGCGGCTGGTCCTGGAATTGTCGTTTATGCAGGCAGCGGCGTACGTGGATATGGCAACCTCATCCTTCTTAAACACAATGATCAGTTCTTGAGTGCCTACGCGCACAACGACAGTTTAAGCGTTAAAGAGAATGATGTAGTGGAAGCGGGCGAGGTAATTGCCACCATGGGTAATAGCGATGCAGGAAGTGTCAGGCTGCATTTTGAGGTGCGTCGCGATGGACAGCCTCAGGACCCATTGGACTTTCTCCCCTCACGTTAATCACGGCCTGCAGTTAGGCAAATGAATAACGGCAAGCTTTTTTGAATCAGCGTTAAGTCGCTGATTCAACATAATAACAATAATGGTATTGCGCACCGACAGTGCGACTACCTTTTAATTTTTTGGAAAAAGGCGGGCAGGCGATACTACGGGGGTAAGACCATGAGTATGCTGGAGAAGGATCTACAGGAGGTTGACCTGGATGCTGCCGAAGAAGCGTTGGATGACGCTGACGATGATGCCGCAGTGGAAGAGGATGCCTTTGAAAAAGCATTGGGGCGCGAGGATCGGCAGTCAACTCAAAGCTTAGATGCTACGCAAATCTACCTCAATGAAATAGGGTTTTCGCCACTATTAACGCCAGAAGAAGAGGTCTACTACGGCCGCTTGGCACGCAAGGGAGATGCGCTGGGTCGTTCACGAATGATCGAGTCCAACCTGCGGCTGGTGGTTAAAATTGCACGGCGCTACCTTAACCGGGGGCTAACGCTGCTTGACCTGATCGAAGAAGGTAACTTAGGCCTTATTCGTGCAGTTGAAAAGTTTGACCCTGAACGTGGGTTTCGCTTTTCAACGTATGCAACGTGGTGGATTCGTCAGACTATCGAACGTGCGCTGATGAACCAGACGCGGACGATTCGTTTGCCGATTCACGTTGTTAAAGAGCTTAATATTTATCTGCGCGCAGCACGAGAACTGACCCAAAAGCTTGACCATGAAGCAACCGCAGAAGAAATTGCTGAGCATCTCGACAAGCCGGTTGATACGGTTAAGAAAATGCTGGGCCTCAACGAGCGTGTCTCCTCGGTCGACTACCCGATGGGTGGCGAGAGCGATAAACCGCTGATCGATACCCTGGCCGATGACGATGTACAAGGCCCCGAAGGCAGTCTGGTCGATGGTGATGTGCGTGAACACGTGGATCACTGGCTGGATGAGCTAAGTGATAAACAGCGCGAAGTCGTTGTGCGGCGTTTTGGTTTACGTGGGCATGAAGCGGCAACTCTTGAGGAAGTGGGGGCAGAAATTGGCCTGACCCGTGAGCGTGTTCGACAAATTCAGGTGGAGGCGTTAAAGAAACTGCGCCGCTCGCTTGAGAAGCAGGGCCTTTCATTAGAGGCTATTTTCGAAAGCTAGCCGATACGACCCATTCAGTAGGCACTGCCTTGACGCACCGAGTTTATGCTCGGTGCGTTGTCGTTAGGGCTAGGGTTTATTGAGCATTTATTATGTTATGTATAAGCGAGATATGTGATGCGCCCGCTCGTGGCCCATATTGATCTAGACGCGCTGCGTCACAACTATCAGCTGGCGTGCCGCTGCGCACCGCAAAGCCGCTCTGTGGCGGTTATCAAGGCCGATGCTTATGGGCACGGTGCCGTAGAATGCGCTCGCGCACTTGAAAGCCAAGTGCCGGCCTTTGCGGTCGCGTGTATCGAAGAAGCCATTGCCTTGCGTGACGGCGGTATCAATAAGCCCATCGTGCTGTTGGAAGGCATTTTTAGTGCTGATGAGCTGCCGCTGGTAGACCGCTATGGGTTGTGGACGGCCGTGCATAGCGCGTGGCAAGTTGAAGCGCTGATGGCATTTTCGCCTAGCCAGCCGATTCCCGTTTGGTTGAAGGTTGATTCGGGCATGCATCGACTGGGGTTTGATGTAGATAAAGCTCAGGCTGTCTGGCAGCGTTTGGTCAATGCGCCTCAAGTGACTGCGCTGCACTTGATGAGCCATTTTGCGACGGCGGATGCGAGCGACGGGCGCTATTTCAACCAGCAGATGCAGCACGTGCAGACGCTGGCAAAAGCGCTTGATGCGCCCTTATGCCTGGCTAATTCACCTGCCACACTTGCCTGGCCTGCCGCGCATGGCGACTGGAATCGCCCTGGAATTATGCTGTACGGCAGCGACCCGCTGGAAGCTGCCAACGACATCACCCGGCAGTTGCGCCCAGTGATGAGCTTGCGCTCGGAAATTATTGCCCTACGTGAGCTGGATGAAGGCGAGCAGGTAGGTTATGCGGGACGCTGGCGCGCCAAGCGTCGTTCGCGTATTGCCGTGGTCGCTGCGGGCTATGGCGACGGCTATGATCGTCACGCGGTGGATGGTACGCCGGTGCTGGTCAATGGGCAGCGCTGCGCTATCGCCGGTAAGGTGTCGATGGACATGCTGACCATCGACGTTACCGATTTGAAAGAGGCTGACATTGGCAGTGAGGTAGTGCTCTGGGGTACCGCAAGCACAGGTGAACTGCTGCCAGTCGACGAGGTGGCAGGCTACTGCGATGCGATAAGTTATACTTTGCTGGCCGGGGTGTTGCCACGCGTACCCAGACGTTATCAAGAGTCCTTAGTGTAGGTGGTACGTATGTCGAAAAAAGAATACCCACGTTCGTTTGCCCATCCGCGCTACTGGGGCACCTGGCTTGCCATCGGCGCAATGTACGTAGCCGCCTGGTTGCCTTGGGGCGTCAAACTTTGGGTGGGAAAGATCATCGGGTTACTCGCGTGGCGCTTTGCCAAGCGTCGGCGTGATATTACTGCCACCAATCTGGCGCTGTGTTTTCCAGAAAAAAGTGCCGATGAACAGCGCAAACTAGTGAAAGATACCTTTATTGCTAACGGTATTGGCCTGGTCGAAACGGCCACCGGCTGGTGTCGCAAAGCCGAAGGGTTTCGTCATCGCGTGGCTTATCATGGTCAGGAGCATCTGGCGCATGCCAAAGCGCAGGGAAAGGGCGTGCTGGTCGTTGGTATCCACTTCTCCACGCTAGATTTGGGCGGAGCGCTGCATTCGCTGTTTTTCCCTGCGGATGTGGTTTATCGGCCACACAATAACCCACTTTTTGAGCGCTTCATGACCCGCGCTCGGTCACGCATTTTCGGTCAGGCGATTGATCGGCACGACCTGCGAGGCGTGGTGCGGCGTATCAAGGCCGGACATATTGTCTGGTACTCACCGGATCAGGATTTCGGTCGCGATGTCAGCGTGTTTGCACCGCTGTTTGGTCAGCAGGCGGCCACCATCCGTCTGACATCAAAAATCGCCAGGATGACCGGGGCGCCGGTAGTGCCGTTGATGTTTCACCGTAATCCCGATAACCGCACCTATACCATCGAGTGCTTGCCAGCGTTCGAGAACTTCCCAAGTAGGGATGAAGTGCTGGACGCCACTCGGGTGAATCAGTTTATCGAGCGGGCGATTCGCAAGCACCCTGAACAATACCTGTGGCTGCACCGGCGTTTCAAGACCCGTCCTGAAGGGGAAGAGGGGTTCTATTAACCCTTGTATGAAGCCTCTCACTAATCGAGAGGCGGTCTTGAGCAACCCTACGCGGGGGCACTGTTAATACCTCCTTGTACGCTACTTTCGCCATCTGACCGCCATGGATGGCGGAAATGCCGGAAATGTCAGGAACTGTTTTCCGGCCTTGGCGAAAGACCCCCGCTACGGGTTACTCAAGACCACGCTACCTGTGACAGGTACTATCAGCAAAAAGCCGACTCGCGTCGGCTTTTTTTCGTCTACTCGGCGATTAGTCGAGGTTGCGCGAGTAGAAGATTTCCAGCATCTCTTTACGCAGACGGCTCTCGATGTCGCGGGCCTCTTCAAAGGTAATATCGCGACGCGAAGTGCCGAACAGGTAATTATCGAGTTCGAAATCCTTGAGCAGCATCTTGGTATGGAACATGTTGTCTTGATACACGTTCACATCCATCATTTGATACGCTTGCTTGGTATCTTCTGCCAAGTAGTCCTGGATCGAAGCAATATTGTGATCGATAAACAGCTTTTTGCCATCCACATCGCGTGTGAAGCCACGCACACGGTAGTCCATGGTCACGATGTCGGAATCAAAACTGTGGATCAGGTAATTAAGCGCTTTCAGCGGGCTGATATGGCCACACGTTGAAACATCGATATCCAGGCGGAACGTACTGATGCCGTTATCGGGATGCGACTCCGGATAGCTATGTACGGTGACATGGCTTTTATCCAGGTGGGCAACCACGGTTTCAGGCAAGGGGCCCGGGCCTGGTTCCGTTTGCTCTGGATTGGCCTCATCAAGCTCATGCTCAGCGATGAGGATGGTGACGCTCGCTCCGTGAGGTTCATAATCCTGACGGGCGATGTTTAGCACATGCGCACCGATAATATTGGTGACATCTTTCAAGATCTGCGTCAGCCGTTCGGCATTGTAAAGCTCATCGATATAGTCGATATAAGCTGCACGCTGCTCTTCGGTTTTGGCATAACAGATGTCGTAAATATTAAAGCTCAACGAGCTTGTCAGGTTATTAAACCCGTGGAGTCGGAGATTATCTGTCATGTCCGAACCTCCCTATGGCAGATGAAAATACCCCGACGAGCCAGCGCCGGAACCGAAAAGTACCTATTGCTACCCTCGCAACACCGCTTATATAAACGCGTAGGCAAGACAGTAGGGGGTAATACAAGCCGGCGTATTATGCCCGGCCCTGACGCGCTATGCATCCGACCGATGCATTTTTTTAACTTATCAGGCGTGACGGGCCGTAAGGGCAGGCGCTGGGCGCTACTCGCGTGGCTCAAGCTTCTTTGATCTCAAACGAGTGGGTAATCTCAACACCGCCTTTAACCAGCATGATGGAAGCGCTGCAGTATTTTTCTGCGGAAAGCTCTACCGCGCGTGCAACCTGCTTCTCTTTTAGCGCCCGGCCAGTGACCACGAAATGCACATGAATCTTGGTAAATACCGCAGGCACTTCGTCAGCGCGCTCAGCGTCGAGTTCGGCAACGCAGTCGGTGACATCCGCGCGCGCTTTATCCAGAATATTCAGGATATCAAACGCGGTGCAGCTACCCATGCCCATCAGCAGCATTTCCATAGGGCGCGGGCCCGTATTGCGGCCGCCGTGGTCGGGTGGGCCGTCAATGATAACGCTATGCCCGCTACCTGACTCCGCGACAAACTGACGACCATCTGTCCATTTTACCTTTGCTTTCACGTAGCTCTCCTCATCTAGGCAACGACAGGTAAGTCGCGCAGCATAACATTTCTATGCCGGGGCGCACTGCTTGAATCCTCGCCCCGGCGTTCTTTGATAGGTGATGGTTATGGGCTTAAAAAGTGCTCCAGAGCGGCAAGGCGCTCAGGTGTGCCTACATCCACCCAGTGCCCGGTAAAACGCTTGCCGCTAACGCGCCGTTCGTTCATGGCGTGTTTAAACAGCGGTGCCAGTGCAAATGCTCCTGTGGGTTGGCCTGCCAGTAAAGCAGGATGAATAATGCTCACTCCTGCGTACGTGTAGCGCGGTGTGCCGTGAGTTAACGCGCGGCCATGCTCAAGGGCAAAGTCGCCATCTACATGATGTGCAGGGTTATCTACCAGCACCAGGTGTGCCAGGTCGTCGCCTTTGAGCATGGCCTGGGAAGGCAGGTAGTCACACCAGATATCACCGTTGACCAGTAAAAAAGGCGCTTCGCCCAGCAGCGGTAGGGCGTTTTGAATACCCCCACCTGTTTCAAGCGGCGTGGATTCCTGGCTCCAGTGAATGCGTAGGCCGTAAGTCTGCCCATCGCCCAGCGCTTGAATGATCTGCTCTGCGCGGTAGCTAACGTTGATCACTACCTCTTTAAAGCCTGCCTTTTGAAGCCGCTCAAGGTGATGAACAATCAGCGGCTTACCTGCCACAGGCAATAACGGTTTGGGGCAGTGATCGGTTAAAGGGCGCATCCGCTTACCTAACCCGGCCGCTAAAATCATGGCTTTCATTGTGTGCTTTCCGCCAGACGTTGGGTAATCGCGGGGCGCAGGGTGTGGTTGACCCATTTTGCAAACGCTGTGTGCTCGGGCAGTGCGGCCAGGCTGTCTTCCAGGTGATCTAGAAAATGCGGCAGGCGTTCCAGATAGCCCTGTTTATGATCGCGTATGGTCAGGCGGCAAAAGATCCCCAGTACTTTGAGCGAACGCTGAGCCGCCATGGCGTGGCACTGGGTTATAAACGTAGCCGCTGTCAGCGAGCCTGGAAGGCGGCCGTCGCGGCGTGCCTGCGCATAAAAAGTGTTGGCTAGCTGGGTAAATTGAGGCTTGGTAAATCGCCAGTAGCGGCCGCACAATAACGAAATGACGTCATAGCTGATCGGGCCAGCCACGGCGTCCTGAAAATCAATCATATACAGGCGGTCGTGACTGACCATAATGTTCATGGCGTCAAAGTCGCGGTGTACACTCACGAAGGGCTGCACAAGCGCTTGCTCAATAAGCGCCGCACGTAGTGGCTCCCAGCTGGGCGGAGTGGGTAGCTTCAGCCAACTGCCCAGGCACCATTCGGTAAAAAGATCGAGTTCGCGGGCGAGTAGCGGTGCATCATAGGCAGGCAGTGCGGTGGGGCCGGCTCGATTTTGCAGCTCGGCAATCAGTGCCAGCGCTTTTTCGTGGTAGTTAAGCACGCTAGCTTCATCGCTAAACAGGTCTTGCATAGGCGTGCTGCCCAAGTCGTCCAGCAGTAAAAAGCCGTCATCTAGATTGACGGCATGAATTTTGGGCACGGGCAGCCCTGCTGCATACCAGCGGTTGCCAATGGCTACAAAAGAGGAAGAATCCTCTTGAACAGGGGGCGCATCCATCACAATCTGTGTGCGGCCATCAGGAAGCGTTAGACGAAAATAACGCCGGAAACTGGCGTCGCCACCCGCCGGTGATAGAGTAATAGCGGCCTGATTCAGGCTATTTTGTTCAGCGGCCCATCGGGTGAGGGCATTTATCCGGGAAGAGGACATGCAAGCTCCTTGCTGGTCGGGCATCATGCGGGCTGTATAATACCTATTCTGGATGCCAAGGATAACGAACATGGGCAAGCGATTTTCGCGCACTTTACCGGTTGCGCATACGCTGATGGGCAGTTTGCTCGCGGGCGCCTCGTTTTCGGCGGTGGCGCAGGATCAAACGCTGCCCGCCGAAGCACTCGACTGGCAGGCCTGGGAGCAGGGGGAAGCGTCACAACAATTATGCCGTGGGCGCTATGTGATGCCCGGCTACCGGTTGCCCGCTGAGCAAGACCCGGAGACGCTGTCGGTTGAAACGCAAGAAGCGGATTATGCCTCCGACGGTGAAGCACTGCTACGCGGTGATGTGGTATTAAGGCGCGCCAACACCGAGCTTGAAGCCGACCGCATTTTTCTACCTGCCAACCGCGAGCAGGTAGATGCCGAGGGAAACCTTGCGCTGCGCGATGGTCAGGCCCTGCTGCGTGGCGATAGTGCGACCCTGATGCTCAACGAGGACCGGGGCACTATAAACAATAGCCACTATGTGCTGTATGAAGCGCATATGCGTGGTCAGGCAAACCAGCTTGAGCAGACGGGCGAATCCCAGTATCGCCTGCATGATGCGTCCTTCACGGCGTGTGATCCCGGTGCTAATACCTGGCAATTGGTGAGTAGCGATATCCGGCTGGATCAGGCCAAAGGCTTCGGCACCGCACGACATGCACGCCTGGAAGTAAAAGACGTGCCTATCTTTTACTGGCCGTGGCTGCGCTTTCCAATTGATGATAATCGCCATACGGGCTTGCTGGCACCAGCGATCGGTTTCTCCTCGGATGGCTTTGATTACGCCCAGCCGTTTTACTGGAATATTGCCCCTAACCACGATGCCACCATTACGCCGCGCTGGATGACCGATCGTGGTTTGCTGCTTAACGGTGAATACCGCTACCTGTTTTCCGAGAGTGCCGGCACCGTCGAGGGCGGTTACTTAAGTAGTGATGATGGCGGTACCAGCGGCGATAACCGCTTTGCCGGTCAGGATCGCTGGTATATCGATGCGCAGCATGCCGGACGTATCAATAACCGCAGTAATTACCGTTTGCGCTATGGTGCAGCCAGTGACGGCCGCTATTTTGATGATTTCGGCGGCCAGTTCGGAGATAGTGACCGGGTCAGTATGGAAAGGCTTGCCCAGGTAGACTATCAAGGCGAGCGCTGGCAGCTGGACGCCCGTGCACAGGGCTTCCAGCGCCTTGAAGACCCGCTCAATGATACCGACAAGCCGTTTTATCGCCTGCCCAGTTTGACCGCCAATTCCAACTGGCAGCTGGGTAGCGGAATCTATAGCGAATGGCGCTCCAATGTTACTTACTTCTGGCGGGATGTGGATGAGCGCCGCGTACCCGAACAAGAAGCCGCGACCGGTAGCCGTTTGCACTTGACGCCCGCGGTCGGCTGGCGTGCCGAGAACAGTTGGGGGTATGTAGAGCCGCGTACCGAGCTTTGGCATACGACGTATGATCTGGATTATGGCGAGCGGGAAACCGATCGGGGTACGACCCCCAGCCGCAGCATAGCGGTTACCTCGGTGGATAGTGGCCTGGTATTTGAGCGCGAACTGGAGCTGGGAAGCCGTGATTATCGGCAAACTCTGGAACCGCGCCTCAACTACGCCTATGTGCCGCGTACCAACCAGACCCAGCTACCCGATTTCGATAGTCGTGAGCGTGCGTTCTCCTGGGATCAGCTGTGGTCACCTCACCGATTTTCCGGAGCCGACCGGGTCGGTGACCTGAATCGCGTATCGTTGGGCGTGCAGTCGCGCTTGATTGAAGACAGCAGCGGTCGGGACCGTTTGACGTTCGGGGTTGGGCAAAGCGTCTATTTTGCCGAGCGCCGCATCGATAGTGAAGGGGACCCGGACACACTGCCTGCGCGTCCCGAAGAAGACCCTAACGTCAATCCGCAGCGCTACTATCAGGCCACGCGTGATCGCTCGCCGCTGGTCACCCGGCTGGACTGGCAGATCAATGACCGCTGGAGTACGGGCTACGAGTGGCTTTACGATGACCATCGCGAACAGACCGAGCGCTCAAGCGTTGACGTCAATTATCGCCATCCGGCAGGCCATGTAGTGAACCTTGGGTACCGTTGGGAGATCGAAGGGTTTGATCCAGATTCGGTACCTGGCGATGACGGCTTTCGCAATTACAACCGCGAAGAGTGGGATCTGTCGTTCGCCTGGAAAGCCAATACCAGGATTGATTTGATTGGCCGCTACCTTCACGATCAAACCAACGACCGTGCGCTTGAACAAATGGCCGGCGTACAGTGGAACGACTGCTGCTATGGTGTGCAGCTTGTCTGGCGTGAGTGGGTAGATGATAACGATACGGCACGCATTGAAGATGACTTTAACGATCGCGGGCTATTTTTACGCTTTGTATTCCGTGGCTTAGGTGGCGTTGGCCAGCAGGCCGATAGCTATTTTGAACGGACCATTCCGGGTTACCGTCCTACGCCTTTGTAATGACGTTCTTGAATGGCGACTGAAAGAGACCTTTTATGAAGACCAGAAATACGCTGCTAGCCCATGCAAAAATCGTATCGGCCACGGGTGTCATGGCCCTTTGCATTGGTGCCGGTGCGCTCGTTACGCCGCTTGTATCGCAGGCGCAAGATTTTGCGTCTACCCAGCGCCAGCCGATCGATAGCGTCGTCGCCGTGGTAAACGAGGGCGTTATCATGCGTAGCGAGCTTGATGGCCGGGTTGCCCAAATACAGCAGCAGGCCCAGGCGCAGGGCGGCTCGCTTCCGGCGCGCTCAGCGCTTGAAGCCCAAGTGCTTGAGCGGATGATCATGGATGAAATCCAGATGCAGCTAGCCCGCCGCAGCAACTTGAGCGTTGATGATACTGAGCTTAACCGTCAGCTACGCACGATTGCTGAATCCAACGATATGACCTTGGAGCAGTTTGCTGACGAGGTGGAATCTGAAGGCATGACGCTTGCCGACGTACGTGAAGATATCCGCCGTGAAATGCTGATGCGCCAAGTGCAGCAACGTCAGGTAGGTCAGCGCGTATCGGTAAGCGACCGCGATGTGCAGCGTGTGCTGGAACAGCAGGGCAGCCAGGCGAGCGATCAGGCATTTGTCGAAGAAATCCGTGCGCGCCACATTCTGATAGAGCTGACGCCGACGCGCAGCGAAGATCAGGCCCGCGCGCGTGCCCAAGAAGCTCGCCAGCGTCTACAGCAAGGCGCTGATTTTGCGTCAGTGGCGCGTGAGTTTAGCGATGATCGCGGCAGCGCCCTCAACGGCGGCGAACTTGGCTGGGTACGGCCTGGTCAAACCGTTCCAGCGTTTGAGCAGGCGATGCAGTCACTGAACGTTAACCAGATTTCTGAGCCCGTGCGTTCTCAGTTTGGTTATCACGTTATCGAAGTAGAAGAGCGTCGTCGTCAGAATGTCACCGAAGAGAGTCGTCGCGAGCAGATTCGCCAGGCGATTTTCCAGCGCCGTGCCAACGAAGAACTGCAAACCTGGCAGCAGGAAATTCGCTCGGAAGCCTTTGTGGATATTCGTCTCTAATGACTCAAAACGCTGGCCTGCCGCTGCTGATCACTACCGGCGAACCCGCGGGCGTTGGGCCTGAACTGGTGCTGATGTTAGCGTCGCAGGGCAACCTGCCTGAACAGACCGTGGCGATCGGCGATGTAGATATGCTGCGCCAGCGTGCGGCTGAGCTTGCGCTTGATGTAACGCTGGTGGAAGCCCGTCCCGGTGAGCCGGTCAAGGCATCGGCTGGCAAGCTTCCGGTATGGCCGGTCGCACTCAAGGAGCCTGCGATGCCGGGAGTACTTAATCCGGCTAACGCAGGGTACGTGCTGGCAACGCTCGAACTGGCTGTTAACGCATGTATGGCCGTTCAGGCGGCGGCTATCGTTACGGCGCCGCTGCATAAGGGCGTAATTATCGAAGGCGGCTATCCAGACTTTACCGGGCATACGGAGTGGCTGCGCGATGCCTGTGGCGTCGATGAGGTGGTCATGATGTTGGCAACCGATGCGGCACTTCATGCACAGGCACCTGATTGGCAGGGCAGCGGTGATTTGCGCGTTGCCTTAGTGACTACGCACCTGCCGCTGCGCCACGTCGCCGATGCGATTACCTTTGATCGGGTGACGCGTATTAGCCGTCTGCTGGCGGCCGACCTGAAACGCCAGTTTGGTATCGCATCGCCACGTATTGCAGTGTGCGGTTTAAACCCCCATGCGGGCGAGGACGGTCATCTTGGTCGTGAAGAGCTGGACACTATTATTCCAGCGCTTGAAGCCCTGCGTGCGGATGGACTTAAGATCGAAGGGCCACTGCCCGCTGATACCCTGTTTACCCCACGCCATTTGGCGGGTGTGGACGCCGTGCTTGCGATGTATCATGACCAGGGCTTGGCAGTACTTAAATACGCTGGTTTTGGCCAGGCGGCCAATATTACCCTGGGCTTGCCGTTAGTGCGCACTTCGGTAGATCATGGCACGGCGCTTGATCTGGCCGGTAAAGGTGTGGCCGACCCCGGTAGTCTGCGTATCGCGCTTTCGCTTGCACGACGCCTTGCCACTCAGCGGGCCAATGCTGCCTGCTAGTCTTATGCTTCACGTTTGAAAAACCTCCAAGGAACTCTGTTAGATGTCTCAAGTGCCCCAGCAGCACCGTGCTCGCAAACGCTTCGGTCAAAACTTTCTACGTGACCTGGGTATCATCTCGCGTATTGTGCGCTCTATTGGGCCGCGGGAAGGCGACCGGCTGGTTGAAATTGGGCCAGGGCAGGGCGCGTTAACCGCCCCTTTGCTTGAGGCCGCAGGGGGGCTTGAGGTGATTGAGCTGGACCGTGATTTGATTCCCGGTCTGCGGGTGCAGTTTTTCAACTATCCCGACTTTATTATTCATGAAGGCGACGCGCTGAAATTTGATTTTGCCGCGCTTAAAGGCGATGGCCCGGCCCTGCGCGTGGTCGGCAACCTGCCCTATAACATTTCAACGCCGTTGATTGTGCATTTGCTAACTGCCGGTAATGCCATCGCCGATATGCACTTCATGCTGCAAAAAGAAGTTGTCGAACGGCTCGCCGCTGAACCGGGCGGTACCGATTGGGGGCGGCTTTCGGTGATGGCGCAGTACTACTGCCAGGTGGATCAGCTGTTTATCGTCCCGCCCGAGGCCTTTGTTCCGCGTCCGAAAGTCGACTCAGCCATTGTGCGCCTCACGCCCCACGCTGCCTTACCGCATGTTGCCGATGACCCGGCGCTACTTTTTGAGCTGGTAAAGCTTGCATTTGGTCAACGGCGCAAGACCCTGCGCAATAATTTCAAAGGCCGCGTTAGCCCGGAAACCCTGGAAGAACTAGGGATTGATCCGGTGCGTCGTCCGCAAACGCTAACCGTGGCCGAATATGTGGCCATTGCCAACCGCGTCGCGGCGGATGACGCGCTAAACGCTGGCGGGAGTGATATCGGGTGAGTGGTTTAGCCATTGAAGTCAGCGTGACGCCGGAATACTGTGCGGCGGAGTCTAGCGATGTTGAGACGCGCTACGTCTTCAGCTACACCGTTACCGTACATAATCAAAGCCCACACAGCGTACAGCTGATGGCCCGCTACTGGAAAATCACCCAAGGCGGTGGCGATAGCCAGGAAGTGCGCGGCAAAGGCGTGGTAGGGCAGCAGCCGCTTATCGGGCCCGGTCAGCGCTTTCGCTATACCAGCCGCGCCATTCTACAAACGCCGGTTGGGGTGATGGAAGGCGCCTACACGCTGCTCAATACCTATAGCCAGCGTGCGTTTGAAGTGTCGATCGCTCCCTTTCGTCTGGCCGTGCCGCGCCAGCTGCACTGAACGCGGCTATGACGCTTAGTCCTACGCCTGAGTTAAACGCTGGTTCAAGTGATCGCATAAGCGAAGGGCAAGCTGAACCAGCGTCAGAGTCGGATTGGCGTGCCCGGCGCTGGCAAACACGCTGGAACCTGCCACGTACATATTATCCTGGGCAAACAGTCGGCAATCGGCGTTGACGATGCCTTGCTCAGGGTGATGGCTCATGCGCGTACCGCCCATATGATGGCGACCCGCGAGCTCGCCGTCGGTGGGCAGCGTGACAGGAAGTTCAGCAAGCCAGTCCGCCAGCTGTACCCGGCCAATATCCGTGTCCACTAGGTACTCGCCCAGCAACAGCAAGCTTTCGCGAATAGTGTGCCGGTCAAGCGCGGACTGTTGCCATACCAGTCGGCTACGCGGAATACCCAGTGCATCAAGCTCATCGGAAAGCTCGATGTGGTTTTCAAAGCGCGGCTCCTGCTCCCAGGCGGCTCTTAACATCGCACCATGCAGCACACGGCCTTGGGCTTGCCACTCGACAATACGCTCCCCCAGTGAAGGCGCCTGCAGGCTAAGCTCATCGATTAGCGCCTGGGACGCCTCAGGATTCATGCGGTGTAAACGCAGGCCGCAGTTGAGTATCTCCCGGTTTGCGAGTGCCTGCTCATTGGGGGATAGGAAAACGTTGTAGGTCTCATCCAGCCCTAACGCCTCCGGCTCAAAGATAAGCGCCTGGCCGACCGTTGCGTGAGGATGCTCCATCCAGTAGCGCCCCAACGTCTGGGCCTGAGGAATCAACTGGCCGCCCGCCTGTTGATTGCACCAGAGCAGTAAGCGGGCATTATCAATGCCTCCACAGGCCAGAATGAAGTAGCGGGCGCGAACCTGGTGCTGCTCGCCCTGGTAGTTAGCAAACGTCGCGCTGGCAACTCGGCCGTCGGTCGTTTCCAGTGCGACGAGATTGGCGTTTAAGCAGCACAGCAGATTGTCTGACTCACTCAGCGTATCGGCGTACTTCAGCTGTACGCGAGTGGGGCCTCCCAGCGAGAAGTAGATACGGCTAAGCGCGGACGACTCAATGGGCTCATCCGCTGGGATAGGGTCTAAATCAAGCAGATCAGCCGCGGCGCTAAAGTAGGGCGTAAGCTCCGTATGGCTAATCGGCCAGGCGGTCTCGGGAGCGGCGGTTTTGGCGGTGAAATCATACGGATCAAGCGGGCGACACACACCACCCCAATGGTTCGTCGAGCCACCCAGCTGACGCAGTCGGCTGGCTTCAAGAGGAAGATACGCATCACCGACGACCTCGCCACGGTAGCTATCCTGGGAGCGTTCGCTAAATACTTCATCGCCCCCTTCGCACATCAGAATGCGGTGCCCCTGGCGGGCAAGCGTTACACCAATCGATACGCCTGCGGCCCCGCTGCCAATAATGCACACATCCACTGTACCGCCCAGCTCAGCGAGCTTATCGAAAGGCAGGTACATTAGCGGTCACTCGCGCGTAGCAGCCAGCCGTTAACCATAATGCTGTCTGGGGTATGGCGTGAGGGTGACGCGGGCGGTTGGCTCTGTGCGCTGGCAGCCGGGAGCAGAGCGCTAACCGGTACGAGCACTACACCCATGCCGGCAAGCGTTGCAGCTTTTAATAGCCGACGCCGTGTATAAGTAGGCAGCATAATCGTTATATTGTCCCTGGCCTTGGATGGTTTACTTTGCAAGGTGTTATAAGCGTTATGAAAAGCAGCATTCTGAAAAGTAACCGCGCCTACATTACCGACGCTTAATTTATATTGATGCAAATTTGCCCATCCCACCAGAGCAAATTTGCGAATACTGCTAACGTACAATAAGTAGTAGGTTTTGATGAGTAGCACGTTTGGGTTAGTGCGATATGGGGTATTTTTCATGCTGGTTATTTTTCAACACTCTTTATTTTCAATAGTGTTTTGCAGCACTCTTTTTTATTCAACATAAGGCCCCGCGCATGAGTACCTACGCGATTGGCGATCTGCATGGCTGCTACGCCGAGTTTGTGGCGTTGCTTGAGAAGCTCAATTTTAATCCCACCCAAGATACCCTGTGGCTGGTGGGGGATGTGATTAACCGTGGCCCCGGCTCGCTTGAGTGCTTGCGTGAAGCACAGGCGCTAGGCGGCGCAGTACGCTGCGTGCTGGGTAACCACGATTTTCACCTGTTAGTGGTGGCGCGTGGCGGTGGCAAGCAGAAAAGACACGATACGCTCAGCGAGATTTTAGCCGCGCCCGACCGCGAACCAATGCTTGACTGGCTGCAAGGCCAGCCACTCGCCGTATATCAGGGCAATACCTTGATGACCCACGCCGGATTATTGCCCCAGTGGAGTGTCGAACAGGCGGTGACCTATAGCCGTGAAGTCGAGCAGGCCCTGGCCGGCGAGCAGTCGGGGCGTTTTCTAACCGAGCTGTTTGGTAATCAGCCTGATCGTTGGCGGGAAGACCTTGAAGGAATGGATCGGCTGCGCTTTATCGTTAATGCCATGGCACGCATGCGTTTCATCAACGCTCAGGGGCAGCTGGATTTTGCAGCGAAAGAAGGGCTTGAAAGTGCCCCGGCAGGTTTTGCACCGTGGTTTCAGTACCCGCGTGACGATGACCCGCATCTACTGTTCGGCCATTGGGCGGCTCTGGAAGGCAAAACGCCTGACGCCAAGGTGCGTGTCGAAGCACTGGATACCGGCTGCGTATGGGGAGGGGCGTTAACCGCGCTTGATCTGGACACCGGTGAGCGGGTCAGCGTACCCAGCCAGCAGCAAGGAGCGCGCTAGTGGCGGCGAGTCCCAACGATCCGTGTATTGCCGGGCTGGACGTTTACCGCGTAGGTGGTGCCGTGCGTGACGCGCTTTTAGGTTGGCCTGTTTTTGATAACGACTGGGTCGTGGTCGGCGCGACGCCAGATGCCATGCGCCAGCGGGGCTTCAAGCCAGTGGGGAGAGATTTTCCGGTATTTTTACATCCTGAAACCGCCGAGGAGTACGCCTTGGCGCGTACCGAGCGCAAGTCCGGCTACGGCTATTCAGGCTTTGAGGTGCACGCAAGCCCCGATGTCACCCTGGAAGAGGACTTGCTGCGTCGCGATCTTACCGTTAATGCGATTGCTCAGCGGGTAGATGGGCCGCTCATTGATCCCTTTAACGGTCAGCGCGATATCGAAAAGCGCGTGCTGCGGCATGTTTCCCCGGCATTTAGCGAGGACCCGCTGCGTGTACTGCGCACGGCGCGCTTTTTAGCCCGCTATAAGCCGCTGGGGTTTTGTATCGCCGATGAAACGCTGGCGCTGATGACGCAGGTGAGCCGTAGCGGTGAACTTGAACATCTGGCGGCTGAGCGAGTGTGGGTGGAAACCGAGAAGGCGCTTGGCGAGCCGGACCCGCAGGCCTACTTTACGACGCTAATGCAGTGCGAAGCGCTGTCGGTATGGTGGTCGGCATTAGCGGATGGCAGGCTTGAGCAGGGGCTCGCAGCAATGCACAGCGCCCCAGGCGATAGCCAGACGCCGCAAGCCCACTGGCGCTACGCATTGCTCGTCAGCGTGCTTGAGGATGCTGAGCGTGAGACGCTGGCTAAGCGACTACGACTGCCCAACGCTGTGGCTCAGCTGGCACGCTATGTAGCCTTGACCCTGCATCTGCTAAAAGCGCCATTGGAACCAGCCGCCGTACTTCACTGGCTGGAGCGCCTGGACGGTTGGCGCAAGCCTGAGCAGGTCGAAACCCAGCTTCAGCTAGTGGGGGGCGTTGCCAAGGCAAGCGTGGCGCCATTAAGCGCTGCCTGGGAAGCTGCGCGTAACGTAAGCCCGCAGGCATTGATAGCTCAGGGTTTCAAAGGAGCGGCGTTAGGCGAGGCGTTGCGTGAACAGCGCCAGCAGGCGGTGATGAATGCACTGGGATAGGCTGTCAATTGGTCTGGCTTATCTTCCCAACGCCTTTTGCGGCATGGTGTCTGCATGGGATATCCAGGCACCGCCCCAAGTGAAGTCAATTGGCCAAAGGCGTTGGCTGCCCAGCGTGAAGTTATGCCAAAGCGCCGCGTAAGGCGTATCGCAAGCGGGGTGTCGTTCATCGGGGAGTAGCTCAGCCAGGGGCTGTAGCACAAAGGCGTTATAGGTGATTTCGTCGCGGGGCAGGGAAATGCCATTCACAACGCCACACAGGCTGCCGACGGTTAACAGGTCGATATCCAGCACCTTGGCGCTATATTTGGTCATGCC
This sequence comes from Vreelandella zhanjiangensis DSM 21076, assembly GCF_000377665.1. Classification (GTDB taxonomy): domain Bacteria; phylum Pseudomonadota; class Gammaproteobacteria; order Pseudomonadales; family Halomonadaceae; genus Vreelandella; species Vreelandella zhanjiangensis. The sequence goes on from NZ_KB898647.1 coordinate 204,941, forward strand.
GGGCTTGCGGCCGTGAAGGATCTCGACGCTTTTAGCCCACGCCTGTAGCTGGCGCGGTGACCAGTCGCTTTCAAACGCAACGACCAGGTTATAAAAGTTGTGTTTATCGCTAAACCCCACGGGCTCACTTTCAAACACGCGCGAGACCTGTAAAGGTCCAAAAGTGTCAAACAGGGCGTCAAGGCACGAGCGTATATGGCGCACGGGGTTAACATTACTGCCTAAACTAACGGTAACCAGGCTCATAGGGTAACGTCCTTGGTGGCCTCCGGTAGCTCACCGCGGGTAATCTCAAGGCCTACGCTGGTGGCCTGAGGGACTGCGCCGGGTTTGCGCACTCTTAAGCGTAACCATGAAATTGAAAACTCGCTGCGCAAACATTCCGCCAGACGCTCTGCAAAGGTTTCGACCAAGGCAAACTGGTGGGCGTCGGCAAAGCGCTGGATCCGCTGGCAAATGGCGGCATAATCCAACGTCAGGCTTAGATCATCGGTGGCAGCAGCCGGGCGAATGTCAGTCGCCAGCGTTAAATCCAGGCTAAGCGACTGTTGAATGGTGCGCTCCCAATCGTACACACCGATAACGGTGTCTACTTTTAACGCTTCGATCAAAATGCGATCCACGAGCTTTTCCTCAGCGGCAACAAGCCGGCGATTGTACGTTAGGATGAGATGAAACGACAGTAAGACGGGAACAGCGCCATGACATGGGTAGTAATCGGCTATTTAAGCGGTAGCTGGCTGGCAGCGATCAGCGTTTGCCGGATGGCTGGCGTGCGTGACCCGCGTCGCTGTGGTTCCGGTAATCCTGGGTTTTCCAACGTGCTGCGCCTTTACGGGCCGCGTCTGGCCGGCGCTACGCTGTTTCTTGATGCGCTTAAAGGCATGCCCGTGGTGCTGGCAAGTAAAATGCTGGCATTGCCGGTTAGTTGGCAGGGGCTTATCGGGTTGGCCGTGCTCGTCGGGCATAGCTATCCCGTGTGGTACGGCTTTCGAGGCGGTAAGGCCGTGGCCTGTGCGCTGGGTGTACTGCTGGTGCTAGTGCCCGGAGTGGCCTTGTTGAGTGCCGTGACGTGGGCGCTGCTGGCATGGCGGTTAAAAACCGCCGCGATAGCCTCATTGGCCAGTGCTTTGGTAGCACCCCTTGCGTGTATCTGGCTGGCGCCTGCCTATATAGGCGTGGTGGGTGGCTTGAGTCTGTTAGTGGTTTTACGACACGGGCTTAATATTCGCAGGCTAAGACGCGGCGAGGAGCCGCGCCTGCGAAAGCCTTAATCGTTAAGAGGTGCCTTGGGTGGCGCTAGGCGATCCAGCGGCCAGCGCGGTGTGGCCTGCATGATGCCATCGCTATCCTGCTCGCCGGCGGCCAGCCGTTGTGCGCCGACATAGGCAATCATGGCGCCATTGTCCGTACAGAAACGGCCACGCGGATAATAGGCTTTTGCCTGACGTTTTTGGCATTCAAGTGCCAGACGTTCGCGCAGCCGGTGATTGGCGCTAACACCACCCGCTACCACTAGGCGCTTGAGCCCAGTTTGATCCAGCGCCCGGCGGCATTTAATGACCAGCGTATCGACCACGGCTTCTTCAAAAGCGCGGGCTACGTCAGCACGCGCCTGTTCGTCAAGCTCACCGGCGTTTTCCAGCTGGCGGATCGCGGTTAACGTATGCGTCTTTAAACCTGAAAAGCTGAAGTCCAACCCAGGGCGGTCGGTCATTGGGCGGGGGAAACGAAACCGTTTGGGGTCACCCTGCTCGGCAAGCTTGGCCACCAGGGGGCCGCCTGGGTAAGCCAGCCCCAGCATTTTAGCGGCTTTATCAAAGGCTTCACCCGCAGCGTCGTCCACGGATTCGCCCAAGAGTTCATAGCGACCCAGCCCCTGAACTTCCACCAGCTGGGTATGGCCGCCGGATACCAGTAGCGCCACAAAGGGGAACTCCGGTGCATCATCTTCAAGCATCGGCGCGAGCAGGTGGCCTTCCATATGATGGACGCCCAGCACGGGGATCTCTAACGCCCGCGCCATGCCGTGAGCTGTGCTTGCGCCCACCATCAGGGCGCCCACCAAGCCAGGGCCTGCGGTATAGGTGATGCCATCCAGATCGTGCCGGGTCAGGTTGGCATCTTTTAATACCTGCTCAATGAGCGGTAGCAGCTTTCGCGTATGGTCTCTCGACGCCAGTTCAGGTACTACGCCGCCGTACTCAGCATGCATGGCAATTTGGCTATACAGCGCGTCGGCCAGCAGGCCGTCGCCGCCTGAACGGGAAGTGTCATACACAGCGACGCCGGTCTCATCGCAAGACGTTTCAATGCCCAATACGCGCATAACGGGAAAACTCTTTGGAAAAAATGGTAGAGCGCTCAAGTCTAACACTGTCCCTCTTGGAGGGCGTAAGCATTTGCAAAGATGGTTATTCACGACTAAACTATCGTGCGCTGTAAAACTGGGTCGTACACTGTAGCCGCAATAATGCGCTAGAAGCTGTACGTACTATCCGAACTCAAGACTCCTTAAGGTAGGTGAGTGCTTAATGCCTTCTGTAAAAGTACGTGATAACGAGCCGTTTGACGTCGCCCTGCGTCGCTTCAAGCGTTCTTGCGAAAAAGCCGGTGTTCTTTCTGAAGTACGCCGCCGCGAGCACTATGAGAAGCCGACTGCTGAGCGTAAACGCAAAGCGGCAGCTGCCGTAAAACGTCACGCTAAGAAAGTTCAGCGTGAGCAAAAGCGTTTCGAACGGCTCTATTGATCCGTACCTGGGGAGAGCCAGAGTAGTTAGCTGGTTGTCTCAAGAGGGATGCCAAACGGCCGCCACTAGGTGGCCGTTTGTTTTTCAGGTTTTTGCGCTGTTCAAGGCCATTGGGAAAATTGCCTAATGACGTTAAACAGCCGCCCAGCGCACTGCGCGAGGATGCTCGTCGTTCATGGCAGGCCAGATTCCACAGCGTTTTATTGACGACCTTCTCAGCCGCGTTGACGTGGTGGAAGTGGTTGGTGAGCGCGTGCAGCTTAAAAAAGCTGGCCGGAATTACTCAGGTCTTTGCCCTTTCCATCAGGAAAAAACACCGTCTTTCACCGTGAGCGCTGACAAGCAGTTTTATCACTGCTTTGGCTGTGGAGTACACGGGAATGCGCTACGCTTTCTGATGGAGTACGACAAGCTGCCGTTTCCTGAGGCAGTCGAGCAGCTGGCGGGGCGTTTAGGGCTTGATGTACCGCGTGAAGGCGCCGATGACCCGCGTGCCCAGCAGCGAGAAAAAAAGCGCAAAGAGGGCGTTAACCTGCTCGAACTTGCCGCTAGTTTTTATCGCGAGCGGCTAAAGATGCGCGAGGGGCAGAGCGCTCAGCGCTATCTGGAAAATCGCGGGCTGTCTGCTGAAGTGATTCAGACCTACGGCATAGGCTATGCGCCGGGAGGTTGGGAGGCGCTTAAGCAGCACCTGAGCGAGCGTGAAATTTCAGAGCCTGTTCAGGTTGAGTATGGCCTGCTGATCCATCGCGAAGATACCGGGCGTACCTACGACCGTTTTCGTGATCGAGTAATGTTCCCGATCCGTGACTTGCGTGGGCGGACTATCGCGTTTGGCGGTCGAGTGATGGGCGACGAGCAGCCTAAATACCTCAACTCGCCGGAAACGCCGGTGTTCCATAAAGGGCGTGAGCTTTATGGCCTTTATGAAGCGCGCCAAGCGTCAAGCAAGCTTGAACAGCTGGTCATGGTTGAAGGCTATATGGATGTCGTTGCGCTGGCGCAGTATGGCATCCATAACGCTGTCGCTACCCTGGGTACTGCGACGACCGAAGATCATCTGAGCCGCTTGTTTCGCCTGGTTAGCCGGGTGGTATTCTGTTTCGACGGCGACCGGGCTGGCCGCCAGGCCGCGAGCCGGGCGCTTGAAACCGCGCTGCCGTTGATGATTGATGGCCGCGAGGCGCGTTTTCTGTTTCTGCCGGAAGGCGATGACCCCGATACGCTGGTACGCCGTGAGGGAAGCGAGGCTTTTAAAGACCGCGTAACCTGTGCGATGCCGCTTTCGGAGTTTTTGTTTGAGCAGGCCGCGCAAGGGCGTGACCTGAATACGGTGGAAGGGCGCGAACGTTTTGCAAGCCAGGTGCTCGAAGCATTGAACAAAGTGCCTGACGGGATGCTCAAATCATTGCTGCTTGAAGCCTTGGCTAAGCGCAGTGGTTTGGCGCAACAACAGCTTCAAGTGTTGTTGGAAAAGCGCGCAGCGTCACCCAAAGAGCAGGCGTATTGGGAACCCGTCGCGGAACCTATGGTTGAAGAGGATATAGGTCAGGCAACTCCTCAGCCGCCCAAGCCGCGGACGCGTAGCCAAGTGCTTACTCCGGTGGGGCGCATTGTACAGCTGCTGCTTCACGAACCGAGCGTTGTGTCAGCCGTACCCGAGAGCCTGGATTGGTTGCCGGAAGATGATGATACGCCGCTATGTCGCGATTTGATCGCGCTTTTGCAGGCCGGGCGTTATCGCAGTCCGCAGGTAGTATTGGCGCATTTTCAGGGCAGTCCGCAAGGTCAGGTCCTGGCAGTGTTCGCCAAGCGGGAGCTGCTGATTCCCAAGGCCGCACGAGAAGCAGAGTTAACGGGGTTGATTGAGCATTTACAGCAAAAGCAGCGTAAACGTTCGCCCCAGGAAGAGTACGAGGCGTTGTTGGCTCAGGAACGTGCCGGGCAGAAGCTCGATAAGCAGCAGCGTCAGCGCTTGGCCAGTTTGGTAGTCGAATTGGCTCAGCGGTTTTAAGCGGTGTTGAAAGCGGGGGGTTGAATTTTGCCCTTGCCAACACCAGATATAGGGTCAGTCACCAAGTGCTGGCCTAACCGAACAACCTAACACACCTGAATGACCGCGCAAATACGTTTCGCTGGAAAAAATACAGCAATTTACGCTATACTGTTCGGCTTGTTGAGTTTAATCGATTCAGCGCTCCAGGTGTTTCATTCTTCTTCGTCGAGATAGGGTTTCTATGGCTGGAAATGCGCAGCAGCAGTCACGTCTGAAGGAGTTGATCGCGCGCGGCAAAGAGCAGGGTTACCTGACTTATGCCGAGGTCAACGACCATCTACCCGAGGATATCGCCGACCCGGATCAAGTGGAAGACATCATTGGCATGATCAACGACATGGGTATCCGTGTTGCTGAAGAAGCGCCAGATGAAGACACTTTGATGATGTCGGATCACTCCACGGATGAGTCCGCTGCGGAAGAGGCCGTTGCGGCACTCGCCGCCGTGGAAAGCGACGTGGGTCGCACCACAGACCCTGTACGCATGTATATGCGTGAAATGGGTACAGTAGAACTCTTGACCCGTGAAGGCGAAATTGAAATTGCCAAGCGGATCGAAGAGGGCACCCGTGAAGTGATGTCGGCGCTGGCGTACCTGCCGGGAGCCGTCGCCTCAATTCTGGATGCCTACGACGCCACTCAGGATGAAGAAGCTCCTGGTCGTTTGTCGGATCTCTTCTCGGGGTTTATCGACCCGGATGAAGGTATCCCCGGCGTTGCCGAAGCGGATGTGCCTGAACCTGAGGTAGAGACCGAGCTAAGCGACGACGAAGACGCTGAAAGCGATGGCGATGAGGACGACGAAGACTCCACCGCCAGCGAAGGTGGCCCGGATCCGGAAGAGGCGCGCGCACGTTTTGAGCAGATTCGTGAGCAAAACGCGTTAGCCCAGGCGGCACTTGCCAAGCATGGCCGCGGTAGCGCTGAGCTGAAAGCCGAGCAGGCACGTCTTGCCGAGCTTTTCTCGCCGATCAAACTGGTGCCGAAACACTTTGAGCGTCTGGTAGGCCAGGTGCGCATTAGTGTTGAGCAAGTGCGGGCCCAGGAAAAAGCGGTCATGCAGCTTTGTGTCAAAAAAGCTAAAGTGCCGCGCAAGACGTTTATCAAGTCGTTCCCGGGTAGCGAATCTAACCCCAAGTGGTTGGATGCTTTCCAGGAAGCGCAGCCCAAGTACGCTGATCGTCTTGAGCCGCTACGTTCTGATATCGCCCGTTCGCAGCGTAAAATCGCTTTCGAAGAAGACATGGTGCAGCTCACCGTGGCGGATTTGAAAGAGGTGAACCGCAAGCTGTCTATTGGTGAGGCGAAAGCGCGTCGTGCCAAGAAAGAGATGGTTGAGGCTAACCTGCGTCTGGTTATCTCGATTGCCAAGAAGTACACCAACCGTGGCCTGCAGTTCCTGGATCTGATTCAGGAAGGCAACATCGGTTTGATGAAGGCGGTAGACAAGTTCGAATATCGTCGGGGTTATAAGTTCTCTACTTATGCTACCTGGTGGATTCGTCAGGCGATCACCCGCTCGATTGCCGACCAGGCACGGACTATCCGTATTCCGGTTCACATGATCGAGACGATCAACAAGCTTAACCGCGTGTCGCGCCAGATGCTGCAGGAAATGGGCCGCGAGCCGACGCCGGAAGAGCTGGGCGAACGTCTGGAAATGCCGGAAGACAAAGTACGCAAGGTGCTTAAAATTGCCAAAGAGCCGATCTCCATGGAGACGCCGATTGGTGATGATGATGACTCGCATCTGGGTGACTTTATCGAGGACGGCACAATGCTGCTGCCCATCGATATGGCGACCGGTGAAGGTCTTATCGAAGCGACCCGCAACGTACTCGGCGGCCTGACAGCGCGTGAAGCCAAGGTACTGCGCATGCGGTTCGGTATTGATATGAATACCGACCATACGCTGGAAGAAGTTGGCAAGCAGTTTGATGTAACCCGTGAACGGATTCGTCAGATTGAGGCCAAGGCTCTGCGTAAGCTTCGCCATCCGTCGCGCTCTGAGCCACTGCGCTCGTTCCTTGATGAGTAAGTAGTTGCTGAGTAAGTAACGTGTAGTCAGCAGGCGTTAGTTGCCTAGCGTAAAAAAGCCCGCCGTTTAAAAACGGCGGGCTTTTTGCTGTCTGAACTATACGGATCTTAACCGTTGGGTCTGTGCCACAGTGTGTAGTGCGTCACAGAGTATAGTACGTGGCGGAACCTGGGCCGACGGGCAGGCCAAATACGAATACCCAGATAAAGAACAGCAAGGTCCAGCCGATCAGCATAAACAGTGTATAGGGCAGCATTAAGGCAACCAGCGTGCCGATGCCCATGTCTTTGCGGTAGCGAGTGGCGACGGCCAAAATCAAGCCGAAGTAGCTCATCATCGGAGTGATCAGATTGGTGACTGAGTCACCGATACGGTAGGCGGCCTGGATAACCTCTGGGGCGTAACCCATGAGCATCAACATGGGAACGAAGATGGGCGCCGTCACTGCCCACTGAGCCGATGCGCTTCCGAGCGAAAGGTTAACGAAGGCGCACATAAGAATGAACAGAGCAAACAGGCCAGGCCCACGTAAGCCAAGAGAATCAAGCAAGTCAGCGCCTGCAACAGCGGTGACGGTACCAAAGTTGCTCCAGTTGAACAGCGCTACAAACTGGGCGGCAAAGAAAACCAGTACGATATAAAGCCCAAGGCTGCTCATACTTTTGGCCATGGCGTTTACTACGTCACGGTCGTTATGCATCGTGCCTGCCAAGCGTCCGTATATGAAGCCCAGCAACGTGAAAGCAACCGCTACGATAACCACAATGCCGCGCAAAAACGGCGATCCACTGACTAAACCGGTTTCTGGATTACGCAGAATACCGCCTTCGGGCACCACCATGACGGCGATCACAGCCGCCAGAGCAAGGGCCGCTAAACCAGTGCCTTTTAATGCACGCTTTTCGCTGTCTGAAAGTCCTTCCATGCGCTGCTGGTCAATACTGCTATCAGCATAAGAGGCGTCAAACTTACCTAACTTTGGTTCCACAACACGCTCGGTGACCAAGCCGCCAATTAATGTCACCAGGAATGTGCTGGCAAACATGAAGAACCAGTTCGCCTCGGCACCTACTATGTAGGCTGGGTCCAGTAGCCGGGCAGCTTCTTGCGTAATACCTGAAAGCAGAGGATCGACGGTACCAATCAAAAGGTTAGCGCTATAGCCGCCGGATACCCCACAAAAAGCAGCCGCAAGGCCCGCCAAGGGATGGCGGCCCAGTGAATGAAAGATCATCGCCGCGAGAGGAATGAGCACCACGTAGCCAAGCTCGGCCGCCATATTGGACATGATGCCCGCAAATACGACGGCGTAGGTAACGATGCGCGGCGAGCGATTAAGCACTAGAGCGCGCATGCTTGCAGACAGTAGCCCTGAGTGTTCAGCCACCCCAACGCCCAGCATGGCTACCAAAACGGTACCTAGCGGCGCAAAGCCTGTGAAGTTCGTCACCATCTCGGTCACTAAGCGACGTAAGCCTTCCGCGTTAAGCAGCGAATTAACCGCAATCAGTTCGCCCTCATTGGCGGGTCGCGGATCAGCCACCGATACGCCTAAAGCCCCGGCGATACCGCTGGCAACCACCACCAGCACGCATAGAATGGCAAACAGGGTAACCGGATGCGGAAGTAGGTTGCCTAGCCACTCCACGCTATCAAGAAAGCGAGTAAAGGCACCACGCTTCAGGTGTTCTTCGCGATTTTTGGAATTTGTCATATGTTTTATATCGTCAGTAGGTGGTTTTTTAGTAAAAAACGCCCAGGGGGCCTGATGGGCGACACTACGTTGAAGCGTCAAGCGGCGCAAACGGCTTTGCGTATAGCGGGATTTAAAAAATGAAACGCCGCCTGAATAGGCTTCAGGCGGCGTTTATCCACATGCGGGAATTAGCAGGTGTTGCTAGACGCTAGACGCTTTGCGAATGCGTAGGGCGAGAAGTAGAAGCTCAATAACGGCAAACAGAATCAGGCTATAGCCTAAAAGCTCGATCACCTCTTCAGCGACATCTTTAAAAATGCGTACGTAGTTATCTTCAAGCACGGCACGCCAAAAAATCTGGCGTCCATAGAGACGCGAGAAGATGTAGGTAGTCAGCACGCCGCCCGCAAACAGGCCAAATGAAAAGGTGTTGCTGTAGTGGGCAAACTCAGCGATAAAGCGTCGACGTTGATATACCACCCAGCCAATAGAGGGCAGGATGATTAATGCAACAAGGACCTTCCAGCTATTATCGGCCACAAACTCATCGAAAAAATAATCCTGCTCGCGGATTAGCGAGGCTGCAACAAAGGCCAGCATAAGCAGAGTGACATTGGGCCATACCTTGAGCACCTGACGAATATAGATCAACAGCCCGCAGCAGCTGGCAAGCGTGAGCGTTTGGGAAAATTCAGTAAAACCCAGCTCGGTAAAGCGTACCGAAGGTAAATACACAGCTTCCAAATAAGCGCCTTGAGCTATGCCGCCAATAAACAGCACATAAAGAGTGGCCCGCAGTAACGTAGTGCGAAAATCGATAGGCCAGTTAGGTGGGGGAAGTTGCATGCCTTATCCTTCAGGGTCGTGGGTCACGGTTTTACTGACAGAAACATTCAATTCTGAATGTTCATTATATCGTCACCTTTGTGTGCTCGCCCACTACCCTTGTTAATAATCTTTCGACGAATGGACTATAGCGCTGTGCCATGAGTGCTGAATGAGCAGTCAGCGCTAAAATCGTTAATGCGGTTGAGTGTTTGGCAACACCTGGGCGATATTGGCCACCAGGTAATCGACCAGCTGGCGAATCTTGGGAGAAAGATGGCGATGGCGGGGGTAAACTGCCCAAACCGCCGTATCATAATGTTGAAAAGGCTCCAGCACTGCCACAAGCTCGCCGCTTGCCAGGTGGGGCGCTACGTAATAATCGGGCAGCTGGGCCAAGCCTAATCCTTTAAGCGCTGCATCCAGCAGGGCAGGGCCGGAGTTACCGGTCCAGCAACCTTCCACTCGTACTTCACGGTGCTGGCCGTTTACATCAAACAGCCAGCTTGGCCGTGAGCCCACCAGACAGCGGTGTTGGCTAAGTTCGGCCAGCGTATGCGGGGGCGGTGTCTGGCGAAAGTAGGCCTGCGAACCCACAACATATTCGCGCCGCTCGCACAGACGCCGGGCAATCAAGCTTGAGTCCTTTAAAACTCCCATACGAATGGCGATATCAAAGCCTTCCTCAATCAGCTCGACGGGCCGATTGGTAAAATGCATATGCACTTCAAGCTCCGGGTGCAGGCATTGAAAGTTATTAACCAGTGGCGCTATATAACGTTCGCCAAACGTCGTTGCAGAGGTAAGCCTGAGCATGCCACGTGGCTTGGCCTGTAGCTCACTGATGGCTTGCTCGGCATCTTTCAAGCCATCAAACAGGTGCTGACAGTGCTCAATATACAAGGCACCCGCATCGGTTAAGCGGATCTGGCGCGTGGTACGGTATAAAAGTTGAATGCCCAACTGGTTCTCGAGCTGGCTTACCAGGCGACTAATATGCGAAGTGGAAACTTTAAGATGACTGGCCGCGGCTGAAAATGTGCCTAGGCGAACCACTTCAATAAAGGCTTCGACGCGATCCCAACGCTGCATGGCTATCCTATAGTCGGTGATTGTTGCTCAGCGGCAATAATATTATGAGTATATCCCGCTTTTTCTCGAGCCCCTAGCTGCCTTACACTGGCAGCACCAAGGTTATTTAGCTATTCGTTTAGGCGGCCTATCGCCGTTGCTGTATTGAGGAATCAACTGATGAAATCACGTGCTGCCGTTGCATTAGAAGCGGGTAAACCTTTAGAGCTGGTTGAAATTGATGTCGAAGGCCCGAAAGCGGGCGAAGTGCTGGTCAAAATGGCCGCCACCAGCGTCTGTCATACCGATGCATATACGCTTTCAGGCGCTGACCCGGAAGGGCTGTTTCCCTCGGTGCTGGGTCACGAAGGTGCCGGTGTGGTTCAAGAAGTCGGTGAAGGAGTTACCAGCCTTAAGCCGGGCGACCACGTTATTCCGCTGTATACCGCTGAGTGTGGTAAATGTAAGTTCTGTCTTTCCGGCAAAACCAACCTGTGTGGCAGCGTGCGCGCCACCCAGGGTAAAGGCGTGATGCCTGACGGCACCTCGCGTTTCTCGCTGGATGGCAAAATGCTTCATCACTATATGGGCACGTCGACATTCAGCGAATATACCGTACTGCCGGAAGTCTCCCTGGCGGTGGTTTCCAAAGAAGCTCCGATGGATAAAATTTGCCTGCTGGGCTGCGGCGTAACCACCGGTATCGGCGCGGTACTCAATACCGCCAAAGTAGAGCCAGGCGCCACCGTTGCTGTATTCGGTTTAGGCGCGATTGGTTTAGCGGTTATCCAGGGCGCAGTGATGGCTAAAGCCGGCCGGATTATTGCGATTGATGTTAACGCAGATAAATTTGAGTTGGCCAAGCAGTTTGGTGCGACTGACTTTGTAAATCCCAAGGATTACAGCGACTCCATTCAGCAGGTCATTGTTGATTTGACCGATGGCGGCGTGGACTACTCGTTTGAATGTATCGGTAACGTCAACGTCATGCGCTCAGCGCTTGAGTGCTGCCATAAAGGCTGGGGCGAGTCGATCGTTATTGGCGTTGCCGGTGCGGGCGAGGAAATTTCCACACGTCCGTTCCAGTTAGTGACCGGACGCGTCTGGAAAGGATCTGCGTTTGGCGGCGTTAAGGGGCGTAGCGAGCTTCCAGGCTATGTTGAACGTTATATGAACGGTGAAATCAATATTGATGATTTCATTACTCACGATATGCCGTTTGAAAAGATCAACGAAGCGTTTGAGCTGCTGCATGCCGGTAAGAGTATTCGTACCGTCCTGCATTACTGAGTACTATCTTTTGAGTGCTATCTTTTGAGTACTATCTTTTATAGATCAGCGTTTATAGATTTGCGTTTATAAATTAGCACTTACAGATCAGCGCTGATTGACCATCGCGAATAGTATGTTGTTAATCGTATGTTAAAGCGCGGCAGGCAGCTCTGCCGCGCTTCTCTTTTCGCAAGGAGCCTGCCCCATGAGCATGAGTGAAACCTTAGAACTGGTGTCTGCTAACCGTAGTTTTGGTGGCTGGCACAAGCGCTACCGCCACTACTCCCGGGCGCTGGATTGCGATATGGAGTTTGCGGTTTATCTGCCGCCTCAAGCTGAAAGCGAACGAGTACCGCTTTTATGGTGGCTGTCCGGGCTTACCTGTAACGACGAAAACTTTATGCAGAAAGCGGGCGCGCAGCGGATAGCCGCTGAGCTGGGTATTGCCATCGTTTGCCCTGATACCAGCCCGCGTGGCACGGACTTACCGGGCGAGCACGAAAGCTACGACCTGGGGTCGGGGGCAGGGTTTTACGTCAATGCTACCCAGGCTCCGTGGAAGTCGAACTACCGTATGTACGATTATATTATCGAAGAGCTGCCGTCGGTGGTGCGCCAGCATTTTCCGGTTAACGGCCGCGAGTCGATTAGCGGTCATTCGATGGGTGGCCACGGCGCATTGATTCTTGCCTTGCGCCATCCCGGGCGTTTTAGCTCGGTCTCGGCTTTTTCACCGATCGTGAATCCGATGAACTGCCCCTGGGGGCAGAAAGCATTTACCAGCTACCTTGGGGATGACCCGTCCAGCTGGCGCCAGTATGACGCCTGCGAACTGGTTGCCAATGGCGCGTCGCGTCAGCGGCTATTTATCGATCAGGGGGAAGCGGATCAATTTTTGGAAGAGCAGCTCAAACCCGAGCGCTTAGAGGCTGTATGTGAAGAGCATGATCATCCGCTAACGCTACGTCGTCAGCCGGGTTACGACCATAGTTACTTCTTTATTGCCTCGTTCATTGAGGACCATCTGCGTTATCATGCGGAACATCTCATGAAGCGTTAAGGATACCGAAATGCTCAATCGCGCGCTGCGCCGCTTTCTTCGTCAGCTATGGCGTCTTGTGTGGCGCGGCGCGCTGTTGTTTGCGCTTCTTTCTGTGGCGCTGGTGCTGCTATTTCGTTTCGTTCCACCGCCTGGGTCAATGGTAATGGTGGAGCGCAAGATACAGAGTTGGATCAATAGCGAACCGATTACGATACAGCGCCAATGGCGTAGCTGGGACAACCTTTCCAGCAGCGCCAAACTTGCCGTTATTGCTGCCGAAGACCAGCGTTTTCCAGTACACCGTGGCTTTGATCTCGTCGAACTGCGTCGTGCCTGGCAGGCAAGCCAAGACGGTAGCCGCCTACGTGGGGCGAGTACGCTGAGTCAGCAAACCGCCAAAAACGTTTTCCTGTGGAGCGGGCGCAGCTGGGCCCGAAAAGGCCTGGAAGCCTGGTTTACCCTGCTGGTGGAAACGTTCTGGAGCAAGCAGCGCATTCTTGAAGTGTATCTTAACGTGGCGGAGTGGGACCGCGGCGTGTTTGGCTTGGAAGCTGCGTCCCAACACTATTTTGGGGTATCGGCAAGTGCGCTTTCTGAGCGTCAGGCAAGCCTTTTGGCCGCTATTTTGCCCAGCCCACGAACCCGCAGTGCCTCGCGGCCGGATGCCCAGGTCGAGAGACGCAGTCAGTGGATTCTTCAGCAAATGCGCAACTTGGGCGGTGTCGGCTATATAGAGCGGCTTTAGGCTAGTCAGCCGGGGCCGCTTTTTTGGCACTGCGAACCACCATCAGCACGCCCGCCAGCGCAATCACCATGCCCGCTATCCCCAGCAGGGGAAGTCGCTCATCGAACAACCACCAGGCTTGAAGAGCGGTAACCGGAGGCACCAGGTAGAAAAGGCTGGCGACGCGCGATGCCTCGCCTTTTTTGATTAACGCCATGAGCAGCAAAATGGCCGCAATCGATAATACCAGCACCAGCCAGCCCAGGGTCATAATAAACGTGCTGCTCCACTCGATCTGGCGCGTTTCAAACAGCATCGCCCCGCCACCCAGCAGCACGCTTGCCCCCAGATATTGAATAATCGTCCCTGACAGTAACGGCATGTGTGTGCAGTAACGCTTTTGATAAAGCGTTCCCAGCGAGATGCCCAATAGAGCCGCGAATACGCACAAAAGCGCCTCACCGCCAAACCCTGCAAACAGGGCGTCACCTAGTTCAAGCTTGCTGCCCAGCACCAGGCAGATACCGATCAAGCCCAGCGCCAAACCCAGCCATTGGCGTTTGGATAAGCGCTCGCCCAATAAGGGGCCCGCACAGGCCGCCGTTAATAGCGGTTGCAGGCCAACAAGCAAAGCGGCGAGCCCTGCGGGCATGCCCAAGTAAATACCGTAGAACACGCCGCCTAAATAGATGCCATGTACCAATATGCCTGACAGCGCGATATGGCCCCATAACGTAAGCGGCGATGGCCATGGGATTCGCATGACGAGCACCAAAGGCACCAATAGCAGCAGGGTGAGCGCAAAACGGATGGATAAAAAGCTGAACGGTTCGGCGTAAGGAAGACCAAATTTTGCGCCGATAAACCCAGTGCTCCATAAAAGTACAAAAATTCCTGGCATTGCTGCTCGGCTAAGCGAAGATCCGCTCATTTTTTCATCTCCTTGAAAATTTTGAATAATTGTAGATTTTAGACAGCTGGCGTAAGCCGGAAAAATTAACGTTATCGAATTTTTTACATTCTTTTACTTAAAAAATTTGAACCTGTGCTGAATCATCGCGTCACACTTCACACATTCACAACGCGTCAATGAGGTTTCTTTCTATGCAACGTTTAACTGCTTTGTTCTCAGCTGCCCTACTCGCTACTGGTTTAATGGCAACTACGGCCAACGCCCAGCAAGCACAGGATCCGGCTCAAGATCCAATGGCCACCCAGCAAGCCGCACCGGCCCAGGATTTTTCTGATGAGCAGCTACAGCAGTTCGCCGATGCTTCCCAAGAAATCGCCGTGATCTCGCAAGAGTTCACACAGCGTCTGCAGGAAGCAGAAGACGAAGCTGCACAACAGGAAGTTCGTGAAGAGGCTAATGACCGCATGATTCAGGTTGTTGAAGACAGCGGCCTTGATGTCGATACCTTCAATGCTATCGGTCAGTCCATTCAGCAAGATCCGGAAATGATGCAACGTGTTCAGGAGATGGCAAGCGAGTCTTAAGTTATTAGGCGCTACGTTATCAAATCCTACGTCATTAACAGGATTGCTAAACCCGCCTAACGGTACTATCAGTTATCTTAGCTCTGCTTAATAGCTGAAAGATATCCCACCGGCGGGGGATAACCACTCGAAGCCCGGCACATCATGTGCCGGGCTTTTTATTGCCTGCAGGGTTTACGGTGGAGGTGAACCCATCCAAACTCTACGGACTTGCTTACCGAGTTCATCTTAGGAGATCGCATGGACGTTGAGCTACTCGAAATACGCCAGTTTATGGGCCAGTTTCCTCCCTTTGATGGGCTCTCTGACGAGCTGCTCGATGCGATTGCTGAACGGGTAGAGGTCAGCTACTTCAAAACCGGGAGCGACATCCTGGTGGTAAATGACACCATTAATGAACTGTGCTTTATAAGAAGCGGCGCCGTTGAAGTTTATCGCCGCAAGGGCGAGCTTTATAACCGGCTGGGGGAGGGCGATATTTTTGGCCACTTCAGCTTGCTGCGTAATCATAAAGTGCGCTTCCCCGCGCAGGCGATTGAAGACACGCTCATCTACTTTATCCCCAAGGATGTGTTTCAACGTCTGTGCGAAGAGGACGATGACTTCGCTGACTTTGTCGAGCTTGAACGCCCCCGGCTTGAGACGGCTGCCGAGCAGCAAAAAAAATCCAACGACATGATCGTCACGCGAATCCGCAAGCTGGTGACCCGCTATCCGGTCATGGTCGAAGCGACTACCAGCCTGCAGCAGGCGGCTCAGCAGGTCAGCGATGCCCAGGCGTCCGCCGCGATTGTGATCAAGCAGTATGCAGGCAATCCGCGCTATAGCTTTCAGGATAGCGAAGGCAAGACATGGCATATGGTGGGGATTTTTACCGATAGCGATTTTCGCACGCGCGTCGTGGCAGAAGGACTGTCTTCTCAAACGCCGATTGGCGATGTGGCGTCGCCACACCTGATTACCGTCCAGTCGGATGCCTCGGTATACGAGGCGATGCTCACCATGCTGCGTAATAATGTCCACCACTTGCCGGTGCTTTACCGCCAGCGCCCTGTTGGGGTTGTGCATCTTTCCGATATTATTCGCTATGAAACGCATAGCGGACTTTATCTGGTCAGCAATATTTTTAATCAGTCCAGTGTCCAGGGGCTTGCTCGCCTGGCGCCGGATGTCCGCGCATCGTTTGTCAGGATGGTGCAGGAAGACGCTAACTCACAAATGGTGGGCAGTGCGCTTTCAACGATAGGGCGAAGCTTTACCCGGCGCCTGCTGGAACTTGCCGAGGCGGAGCTTGGCCCGCCTCCCGTGCCTTACTGCTTTATGGTCAATGGCTCAATGGCGCGCAATGAGCAAAGCATTGTGACCGACCAGGATAACGCGCTGATTCTGTCGGATGACTTTGTACCCGAAGAGCATGATGCTTACTTCTATGCGCTCGCCAAGTTTGTCAGCGATGGGCTAGATGCCTGTGGCTATACCTATTGCAAAGGCGACATCATGGCCACCAATACGCAGTGGCGTCAGCCACTGAGTGTCTGGAAAAGCTATTTTGAAGACTGGATTTCAAATCCTACGCCTAAAAAGTTGCTGCAAAGCTCGATCTTTTTTGATTTAGACAGCATCTATGGCGAGGATCATTTTGTCGAAACCCTGCAGGATTTAATTGCCAGTCGCGCGGCGGAATCCCCGCTATTTTTGGCGGCGATGGCGCGTAATGCGCTGGGCCGTACCCCGCCACTTGGATTTTTCCGCACCTTTGTGATGGAAAAGGATGGCAAGCATAATAACTCGATTAACTTAAAGCGGCGGGGTACTGCGCCGATGGTAGATCTGGTTCGCATTCATGCGCTGGCCTGCGGTTCCAAAGCTCAAAATACGTTTCAGCGCTTAAATGACATCAACCATACACAGCTGCTGGCGACCGGGGTCAGCGACAAGCTGAGCTATGCGTTTGAGTTTTTATGCATGTCACGGTTACGTCATCAAATGATTGATATTCAGGAAGATCGGGCACCCGATAATAATATCGAGCCTGAGAACGTGGAAGACAGCGAACGGCATACGCTAAAAGATGCCTTTCAGGTGTTGAGCAACGCCCAGAAGTTTTTGAAGTTCCGTTATCCTATGCCCGCCCAGCGGCAGAGGACGTAATATGCGAGGTATTCGTCCACGTCAAAAAGTGACCCAGGCCGATTGGGCCGGTTATATGGCGCAACGCGCGGGCAGTGCAAAAGACCCTGATATCAAGCGATTTTTCTCTGCGCCTTTGCCCGCACCCGATACGCCGATTGCCGATGTGCCTATGGTGGCGCTGGATGTAGAAACCACCGGTTTGGATGAGCGACGCCATGCGATTGTGAGTATCGGCGTGGTGCCGTTTACACTTAATCGTATAAAGCTTGCAAAACGTCGTTACTGGGTTGTTAATCCCTCACGCCCGCTGGCAGAGACCTCCATTGCTTTTCATCATATTACCCACTCCGAAGTCGCTGAAGCGCCCGACCTGGACGTTGTTCTCAATGAGTTGCTGGAAATGCTGGCAGGCCACTTGGTGGTCGTTCACTTTCGCAATATCGAACGCCCGTTTCTAGACGCCGCTATACAGGATCGGCGTGGGGAAGGGGTAATGTTTCCGATGATCGATACGATGTCGCTTGAAGCAAGAATGCATCGTCAAACGCTATGGGCGCGGTTTCGACGCTGGCTGGGACGGCCGCCTGTTTCAATACGCTTGAATGCGAGCCGCGAGCGCTATGGGTTACCCAGCTATCAAGGTCATCATGCCTTGACTGACGCACTAGCGACGGCAGAGCTACTGCAGGCGCAGATTGCGACCCATTACCGGCCAGATACGCCCCTGAAGGATATATGGTGTTAGTGCCTCGCTAAACAACGCAAAACGGGCAGCCTAAGGCTGCCCGTTTTAGTCGTACGCGTAGATTTATTACACCGCTTTGGGTTCGCTCATCAACCCTTTGATGATCGCGTAGCACGCCACCAGCAAGATTATGGTGAACGGGAACCCGGTGGAAACCGCCATGGTTTGCAGTGCCGTCAACCCGCCACCCAGCAGCAGGGCAATGGCAATGGCGCCTTCAATAATCGCCCAGAACACGCGTTGTGGCGTTGGAGCATCCACTTTGCCGCCCGCCGTAATCGAGTCAATGACGAGAGAGCCTGAGTCGGATGAGGTCACAAAGAACACAATTACCAACAGGATTGCGATGAAGGACGTGATTTGTGACAGCGGTAGCTGCTCCAGCATGATGAACAGCTGCAGGTCGACGCCCGCATCACGCACGGCGTTAATACCCTGGCTCACATATTGATCGATCGCCGTGCCGCCAAACGTGGTCATCCACAGAACTGATACCATTGACGGTATAATAAGTACGGAAATCAAGAACTCACGAACCGTGCGGCCACGTGATACGCGGGCGATAAACATGCCGACGTACGGTGACCAGGAGATCCACCAGGCCCAGTAGAAGGCTGTCCAGCCTTGGCTGAAGTTAGCATCTTCGCGACCAAACGGATTTGAAAGCGCGGTGAAATTAGCCGCATAGCTCCATAGGTTTTCAAAGAAGCCCGTCGCAATGAACAAGGTCGGGCCAACAGCAATCACAAAGAACAACAGCAGCGCCGCCATGGCGATGTTGATCTTGGAGAGCAACTGCACGCCCTTATCGACACCGGCAACGATGGAGGCGATAGCCACCAACGTAATACCGACAATCAACAGGATCATCGTGATGTCGCCTTCCGGCGCGCCAAACAGATAAGTTAGGCCCGCAGCCGCCTGGCTAGCGCCCAGCCCCAATGACGTGGCCAAACCAAATAGCGAAGCGAATACCGCCAGAATATCAATTACGTGGCCAGGCCACCCCCAAACGCGCTCGCCCAGGATAGGGTAGAACACCGAGCGCATGGAAAGCGGTAAACCCTTGTTGAACGAGAACAGGGCTAGCGAAAGTGCCACGATTGCGTAAATCGCCCAAGGGTGAAGGCCCCAGTGGTAAATAGTCGCTGCCATGGCAAGTGATGTGGCTGCTGCCGCATCGCCTTCAGCACCCCCCAGTGGTGCCCAGGCACCGCCTTCAAGCGAGGTTCCAAAGTGAGTGAGCGGCTCGTTCACGCCAAAGAACATTAAGCCAATGCCCATGCCCGCGGCAAACAGCATCGAGAACCAACCCATATAGGTATAGTCGGGTTTGGCGTCGGCGCCCCCAAGACGTATTTTACCCAGCGGGGAGAAAATCAGACCAATACATAAAATAACGAATATGTTGGCAGCTGCGATAAAGAACCAGGATAGATTACCGGTCAAAAAGCTAAAGATGGCGTCATATATGGGCGCGATAGTGTCTTGCAGCGCCAGCGTTAACACTACAAATATCAGTACAACAACCGCAGAAATGCTGAATACCTTGCCATGCAAATCAAGGTCAAAGCCCATTTTATTGGTCGTAATATTATCCTGACCGATCACATAATCGGTATCGATCAGATTTGCTGCCCCCTCAGGAGCAGGAATGCCCTCTGAGCCCGGTTCATCCGGGGAGTGATTAGGTTCTTGCTTATCCACGAGTGCCTCTCCGTTTTGATTAGAAAACACGCGCGTATGCGTCGTGTAGCTTTTGATTAACTATATATTAACAAACGTTGTATTGCCGTTATCTTGAGATTGTTTTTTGTAGAACTTTCTTAAAACAAACGTGCCGGCCACAGCGTTTACTGGGGCCGGCACACGATAGACAAGCGCTTAGCTATTTAGCCACTGCTCTACAACATCCTGATTATCTTCTACCCATTGCTTGGCATTTTCATACGGTTCGCTGCCATCTTCCTGATTCATAAGCATAATTTCGCCCATTTGTTCCGGGGTCCATTCAAAGGCCTCAAGAATTGCATAAGCTTCCGGCATATCGTCTTCTAGGCCATTGCGCACAACGGTGTGGATCTGCTCTGCACCGCCAAATACGTTTTCGGGGTCTTCGAGGTACTTAAGATCCCAGCGTGCAAACATCCAGTGCGGCGTCCAGCTGGTGATCACGATATCTTCTTCGTTATTAATGGCATTGCTAAGAGCAGCTACCATGGTGGCGTCACTGCCGCTACGTAAACGAAGATCAAGATCATAGGTATCCACGACTTCTTCGGTCAGTCCCATCAGACCTGCACCGGGGTCGATACCGATAATCTCGCTATTGAATATATCTGCATTGTCATTCAGCTCAGCGATCGAATCGACCTCTGTATAGGAAGGAACGACAAGGCCAAGCTTTGTACCGTCAAGATTAGCGCCTAAATCCTCGACCGTATCGCCAATGCGTTCCATGTATTCAGCATGAGTCGTGGGTAGCCAAGCTGCCACAATGGCATCGGCATCGCCGGTGGAAAGCGCCTGGAACATGGCCGCCGCGGAAAGTGAGGTCATTTCTACGTTATAACCTGCCTGTTCAAGCACGGCGGCTATCACATTAGTAGAGGCTACCTCTGACGACCACTCGACATAGGCGAGGTTAATCGTTTCCTGATCTTGCGCCTGGGCTGCGCCACCAATTGCCAAACCAGTGCCGGCAATCAGCATTGCCGAGGCTAGGCGAATACGACGATTCAACGTTTGGGTTTTCATTCACTTGCTCCCTTTTATAGTAAGTGCCTTTGCAAAAGGCGGTTTCAGCATGGTCGTGAAAATCTAGCTAATCAAGTTATCTGCGTTAACGCACCCTTCAACCAATCTTAATTGCGTATTATGGGCTGCCTAGGTTACTTAGAAGATCTGCGCAGTGACTGAGTTAAGCGATCCAGCAGCATGGCCAGAATAACAACGGCAATACCTGCTTCAAAACCATCGCCTGGGCGCAGTCGCTGAATGGCGCGCCACACTTCGCTACCCAAGCCATCAGCCCCAATCATCGCCGCAATAACCACCATGGAAAGTGCCAGCATAATCGTCTGGTTGATGCCCGCCATCACGGTGGGTAGTGAAAGCGGCAGCTGTACCTTGAACAACTTTTGGCTGCGGGTAGCGCCATACGCATCGGCGGCTTCAATAAGCTCGACGGGTACCTGGCGAATCCCCAGCGTTGTAAAACGGATTGCCGGCGGCATGGAAAATATGACGGTGGCAAAAATCGCCGAGACAGAACCGATTCCGAAAAAGGGAATCGCCGGTATCAGGTAAACAAACGCAGGCATCGTCTGCATAAAATCAAGTAGCGGCATGATTACCCGATAAAGCCGCTCTGAAAGCGCCGCCGCAATACCCACCGGCAGCGCAATGATGACGGCCACGAGCGTTGCAATTACCACTAGCGTCAGGGTTTCGATCATCGGGTTCCAGAGACCCAGGTTCCAGATTAGCGCAAGGCCAGCAGCGCCGCCTATGGCTAAACGAGGGCCCGCGAGCTTCCAGCAAATCAGAGCAATAATCGCCAGTAGCGCCCACTCGGGCAGCCACATCAACCCGTCGTTAAGAGTATTGATACCAGTTTGTGTAAAGCGCGAAATACCGCGGGTAACCACGGAGTATTCGCTTGTCAGCCAAGTCAGGCCGCCTTCAATCCAACTGCCCAGCGGGATACGAGGAATGTCCATTACTGCTCTCCTGCTCGTGCCAATTCATCCAATACCGCACCTTTCACCACAACGCCCAGTAAGCGTTGTTCTTCATCTACCACGGCGATCGGGAAGCTTTTTTCACTAAACATGGCAAACAGGTTCTGCAGCGGCTCCTGAGGGGAGACTTTGCGAAAGTCCTGCGTCAGGTGGCCGGTGATTTTCTCAGTCCCAGCCTGGATAGCGGCATTGGCGGCGTCGGCTTCAAGTAAACCAAGCAGACGACGGTCTCGATCAGTGACATAGATAGAGTCGATGGCGTGTTCGCGCATGCGGTGTAGCGCTGTGCGCGGACCGTCGCTCTCGCGTGCGGTGGTGCGCAGTGGGCGCATGGCGCTTGCCGCGGTTAATATCCGGGCCCGGTCGACCCCTTCGATAAAGCGGCGCACATAGTCATTGGCAGGCTGGGTGAGGATTTCTTCAGGGGTTCCGATCTGAACCACTTCGCCATCTTTAAGCAGTACGATCCGATCGCCAATATTGAGCGCTTCATCCAGGTCATGGGTGATAAACACCGTCGTTTTTTGCATCTTGGTCTGAAGCTGCAAAAGCTCTTGCTGCATATCCTTGCGGATCAATGGATCAAGAGCTGAAAATGCCTCATCCATCAACAGTACGCTGGAGTCGTTGGCAAGCGCGCGCGCCAAGCCGACGCGCTGCTGCATACCACCCGATAACTGGTTGGGGTAGGCGTCTTCCCAGCCCTCCAGGCCCACTTGCTTGAGCGCGGTATGGGCGATCTTCTGACGTTCAGTCTTATCGATACCGCGGATTTCCAGTCCAAACTCTGCATTCTGCTGAACGGTTCGGTGAGGGAAAAGCGCGAAATTCTGAAAGACCATGGAGAAATGACGGCGGCGGCACTCCAGTAAAGCCTTTTCTCCCAGGGTGGGAATATTCTCGCCATCAATGATTATCTCACCTTCTGTTGTATCAATCAGGCGGTTAAGGCAGCGAATAAGGGTCGACTTTCCAGAGCCCGAAAGGCCCATGATGACGAGTAGCTCACCTTCATAAACATCGAAAGATATATTGGAGAGGCCTAATGTCTGGCCTGTTTTTTCTAGAATGTCAGGACGTTTAAGACCTTGATCGCGTAGCTCCAAGGCTCTTTTAGGTTGTTTACCAAATACCTTGCTTAAGCCGCGTACTTTAATTTTGACAGGACGTTGCTCATCCATCGTGATCCCTTTTATTTGTATGAGGTGCTTTGTCTCAATGCTCTCTTTTTATTGCCGATCTTTCCTCATCTAAAGCAGTCCCACAAAGCAGTTATAAGAAAAAAAGAGAATATGTTTAGTTATTTATTAAAAATTATTATACATAAATGGGGTGATTGTGTCACAACGCCCCTTTCAACGCGGCCATAAACTGCCACATGTGCCATTTTGCACCCAGCTAGTCTTTCGCTTAAGGTGGTTTTTGTTTTCTATAAGCTATTGATATATAGGTTTTTTTATTTTTAATTGCGCGATTGGCCTGCTAGATGCAAGGTTTAGGTAGAAGCGAAGTTAGGCAAAATGAAATGTTTTGCACAAGTATTAATGGAGGTGGATTTTATGGATAGCCAAGTTAGTGTGAAAATGAAACGTCCGCGCATTATGACATTGTGCATGGCAGCCACGGCGGCGAGTGTCTTACTCCTGGCTGGTTGTGGTGATAACGAAGATGATATGCCCCCGGCACAACAGCCTGAGTCTATGGAACAAGGCACTATTGCTCCTGAGCAGGATGCAGCCGTTACTCAAGAGCCTACTGAGTCTTCTCCTATTGAACAGTCATCAGATGAGGCTGGTTCGGCGATGGATGAAGAACCAGTTGTGCCTCAGGAATCCATGCAACCAGAAGATGAAGCGCGTACTCAAGACGTGCAAGAGGATCCTGGTTTTGGTGAAGGTACCGACCCCATGCCCGGTGCTAATGAAGAAAATGACGATGAGTTAACCAATAGTCAGTAAGCAGTAAGTGTAATGAGTAAGTAAGTAGTTACCGCTCCCTACGATGATAAGCCGCTTCAGCTGTTCGTTCCCTGCGGCTGCTCCATACGGTTTATCATCCTTCCCCCCGCGCCCGCGGGGGTTTTTTTATCTTTAATTTAATGCTCGTTTAATATCGGCTAGCGGCTTGCATCGTCGATAGGCTTGGCTATGTTGATAGGGCGAGGATACGTTTTTGATTGGTAACATCAGGACTTATATCCACTGTGATATGCAAAGGAGAGCAACATGGTGACAATGAATAAACTGAGTATGGATAAGCACCGCATAAAAGCGCTGCTATTAGCAGCTATTTTTGCGTTAAGCACGCTGGGATTGGCTGGCTGTGGCGAGGATAATCCTCCTAATGAGAATGCTCAGCCCGAGCCTGAAGAGCCTCTAAACCAAGGGCCAATGGCCAATGATGATGCCAACGGCGTTCCCCCTACAGAAGATGGCACCTGATCCATTAGCCAGATCCATTAAGAAAAATGGCCAAATTAGCGATGGTTAATTTGGCCTTTGAGGTAGGAGGAGTATTACTCCTCGGTATCTTCAAGACGCCGATACAGTGTGCGTCGGGCAATCCCCAAAAGCTCTGCTGTACGGCGTTTATTTCCGCCCGTTGCTTCAAGCACTTTACGTATATAGCGCTTTTCTACTTCCTCAAGGCTTGGCCAGCGGGTAGGTGAGGGGGCCGGAAGCTGTGTGCCAGGAAGTATCTCACCGCTTAATGTAGGCGTGATTTCCACACTGGTTTCTTGGGAAGCGTGTTCACGCAGTCGCTCAGGCAGGTCTTGGTGCTGCAGAATGCCGTCTTCGCTAAGTGTGACGGCGCGCATCACCGCGTTTTCCAGCTCGCGCACGTTACCGGGATAGGTGTAGTTCAGAAGGCTATTTAAAGCATCGGGCTCAATTTGTTCAATCTGCTTGTTCTGCGCTTCTGAGTGCTTATCAATAAGCGCAAAAATCAGATGTTCAATATCGGTGCCCCGTTCACGCAGGGGCGGAATCCGCAAAGAAAAGGTTTCCAGCCGGTAAAAAAGGTCGCTACGAAAGCTTTCCTGCTCGATTTCTTTATCCAGATTACGGTGCGTGGCGGCAATAATGCGCACATCCACCGGCTCTTCGCGCTCGCCGCCTACCGGGCGTACGGTTTTTTCCTGAAGCGCACGGAGCAGCTTTGCCTGCAGATTAATCGGCATTTCTCCGATCTCATCTAGAAACAGGCTCCCCCCCTGGGCGGTATGAAACAGTCCTTTACGCGCTTCGTTAGCACCTGTGAAGGCGCCTTTTACATGACCAAAAAACTCGCTTTCCATTAGATCAGCAGGAATGCTGGCGCAGTTGACCGCTATAAAGGGAGCGTCATGGCGAGGGCTTTCCTGATGGATAGCACGCGCCAGTAGCTCCTTGCCGGTACCGCTTTCGCCGAGAATCAAAATGGGGGCATTGCTTTTAGCCAAGCGTGAGGCGTCATGAAACAGCGACTGCATGACATTACTTTTGCCCACAATGCCATGAAAGTGGCTGAGCTCCGTATCATGAGAGAGCGACAGGCGCTGGCGCTCCAGCACCCGAAAGACGGCTTCACGAATAGCGTCAAGATCAAGCGGCTTGGTCAAAAAATCATCCGCGCCCAGCTTGAGTGCTTCTACCGCCTGGTCAATCGTGCCAAAGGCCGTAATCACGATAATGCCCAGCTCGCTGCCACTTTGGCGGAGCTGTTGAAGCAGCTGAATGCCGGTCATTCCGGGCAGGCGCACATCGGTAATCATCATGGCCACTGGCGTATGGCTTAATAGTGCAATTGCCTCTTCAGCGCTAGGTACGCCAAGCGTTTGATAACCCGCATCGTTCAACTCTTCTTCTAATAACTCTCGTATCGCGGGGTCATCTTCCACTACCAACAACGGTAAAGGGTGTTCCTGATGGGTCACAAATGTTGTCCTCAAGCGGATGCGGTTTCACTAAGGGGTAGCGTGATTTCAAACCCAGCACCGCCAAGAGTACTGTCAAATACGCCAATCGTACCGCCGTGATCATTGATAATACGGTGCACCATAGAAAGTCCTAAGCCGCTGCCTTGGCCCACCGGCTTGGTGGTAAAAAAGGGATCAAAAACATGCTGATGATTTGCGACGGGAATCCCGGGCCCGTTGTCTTCCACCCAGAGCGTTAGTTCATGCTCATTCTTGCGCGCTCGAACGCGAACGTGGGAAACCTCAGGCGCCTGCGCGGCATTGCGCAATAAATTGGTAAGCACCTGAACGATTTGCTGACCATTCGCTAATAAATGGGGGGTGGGAACGGGGAGATCAACATCCAGTCGAATATTTCTTGGCTCCAGCTCCTCTTCCACTAACTCGCTGGCGTTTTGAATAAGTTGATCTAATGCCAGTTCGCCTTTTTCGACATTGTGCTGGCGCCCTAATTCCATCAATTGGCGCACGATTTCAACAATGCGCTCAACTTCATTGCGAATACGCCCCAGTTTTGCTCGCTCATCGTCGCCAATCACATCACGGCGCGCTAAGCGCTGGGCCTGTCCGTTGATCACCGTCAGCGGCGCCCCGATTTCGTGGGCAACCCCCGCGGCCAAAACGCCTAGCTCAGCTAGTTTCTTGGATTTGCGCAGGCGTTTTTCAAGCTCGATCTCTCGGTGTTGCCTAACTTCGATATCGCGATCTTTTTCTGCCATGGCGTCCAGCATGCCGTTTAAGCCTGAGGCCAGCCGACGATACTCCGCAGGTCCGTCTATGGTAGCACGCTGGCTCCGATCACCGTCTTCCACCAAAAGCATAACGTGCAATAGACGGTTAAGCGGACGCTCTATATAGCGCCTGAACCCCCACCAGATGCTGAACACGATACCGGCCGCACCAATCACAAACACAAGAACCGCCACAATACTGATGAACCCAGTGTAGTTCTCGATACCGGTATTCAAACGGTTTACCTGGAGTACGCCGTGTACCGTGCCGTCTTGGGTGCGCAGCGGCGTGATGGCTGAGTAATAAGTCCAGCCCTCTTGCTGTCGGTAATTGCTGTAAAGGTCGTCACGTTCGATAACCTGACGAATCTCCTCGGGTGTGAAGAGATCCTTGCCTAACCCCAGCCCGTAAACTTCACGCCCCTGCAGATCAAAAACATAGGCGCCATAGATACGGTGAAAAGAGAACGCTGACTGTAGCGCCTCTTCCAAAGGGGTCGGGCTTTCCCGCGTGACGGCATAGCTTAAAGAGGTACTCAGCGCCCGAGTAATAATTTCAACTTCGGTTTGCAGTTTGGAACGAACATTGTCTTCCAACGATTTGATGGCGACGATGCTGAATACCACCAATACAACAAACAGCGGTACGATAACGGTTAATATAATTAAATTACGAAGTCGCATGCTGCTTCCGTATGGGTATCAAGCCTTTCATCAATGAAAAGCACAGTGTTTTAAGGTTGCTCTGTGGGCAGAAGACGGTAAAGGCTGCCTTGGCTCTCGTCAGTTAGCAAGTAAATTGCACCATCGGGGCCTTGGCGAACATCGCGAATACGGCCGATCTGACCATCCAGGAGGCGCTCGTTTTCCGTCACTTCCTCGCCGTCAAGACGCAGGCGCAGCAGTTGCTCACTACTTAAGCCACCGGCGAGTAAATCACCTTCCCAGTCGCTAAAGCGCTCGCCACTGACTTCCGCCAAACCTGAGGGCGCAAAGCGGCCTTCAAAAGGGTAGTGCGGATCGATCATGTCGGGGTGCGAATCTACCCCTAGCGGCTCATTGGTAGCGTAATCGTTGCCCAGCGTGACTTCCGGCCAGCCATAGTTAAGGCCTGCCTGAATATGATTCAGCTCATCGCCGGTAAGCGGGCCATGTTCTGTTACCCATGCCTCGCCGTTGCTGCGTACGATCATGCCTTGAATATTACGATTCCCTATGGAGTAAATCTCATCCAGGGTATCGGCATCGCCGACAAACGGGTTATCTTCTGGCACACCGCCGGTTTCCGTCAGACGCAGCGTAGAGCCCGCATGATCGTCGCGTGCCTGAGCTCTTGACGGGTCGGAGCCGCGATCGCCAATGCTCATCAACAGCGTGCCATCGGTTAACCAGGCAATACGTGAACCGTAATGGCGGCCGGGGCCGGATGCGCGGTCCTGTTCAAACAGGTGTTCCACATCGCCCAGCGCATCACCCTGCCATTTTACCCGGGAGAGCGCGCTGCGGCTGCCATTGTCGTCTGGCTTGCTCCAAGTGAAGTAAATCCAGTCGTGCTCGCCGCTGGCGTCACCAAACCCAGGGTGCAGCACAACATCCAGCAGCCCGCCCTGACCGTGATGGTTGACGCGGGGCATACCCTCAAGCGTCCGTGATTGGCCATCTTCATCAACCAGATTCAACTGGCCGTTACGCTCGCTGACCAGAAAACGGCCATCCGGTAAAAACGCCACCGCCCAGGGGTGTTCAAAATCTCCGGCTACCCGCTCAATCGTAAAATCAAGATACTCGCTCTGGACCACCTCACCCACGGTTTCTGCGTGGGCGCTATTTATGCTTGCAGCTAGGCAGAGTGTGGTAAATCCAGGCGCTAGCCAGCGGGGTAGCGCATAAGCCTTGTTTGCATCTTGCATAAAAGAGCTCTCCGGTAATGAAGTGACCGCACTGAAACCGTCGTTGAAACCTTTATTAAAACCGTTTTCGTAACGGTCAGTGTAGCGATAGTTGCCAGACTTTTAGTTTAGCAGTGACGCATTGCCTTTCGGGAAGGCTCTTCCAGACTACATCAATAGAGCCAATAGAACAGGAAGATAAAACAGTGCTAATAGGGTAGAGCAAAATACCAGACTCGCTACATAGGCAGGCTCACGCTGGGCGCGCTGGGCAAACAAATAGTTGAACACGGCCACTGGCATGCACATCTGCACGACCAAAATACTCTGCGCGAGCGGCGGAAGTCCCAGCCAACCGGCAATTAGCCAAGCGGCACCAGCCGCCAGGGGAATACGCACCAGGCTAAAGCCAAGCCCTGAGCGTAGGTTTTTGACCTGAATACTTGCTAGAGAAACGCCTAGGGTAATCAGCATCAACGGTACGGTAAAACCGGACATGAGGCCCACGGTGTTGGCGAGCCAGGGCGGCAACGAGGTATTGGTCAGCAGCAGCACCATAGACATTAATATGGCGTACACCGTGGGCGTCTTGACCAGGGTTTTAAGCGGATTGCCCCGGCTTTGGAGGGCGGCGCCCAGAGTGAACTGAAACAGCGATACGGTAATCATCGCCGTGATGCCATATGCAAAGCCAGCGCTACCAAACGCATAAAGCACCACGGGAAGGCCCATGTTGCCGGTATTGGGGTACATCATGGGCGCCAATAGAACTCGCCAATCACGGCGCAGCAGCTTGGCAACACCGAACGTTGCTATCCCCATCGTGATGATCACCAGCGCGGTGGCAAGCATGGTGCGACCAAAGGTACTGGCATCGATGTCGGCACCCGCTAATGAAGCGAGTACAAGCGAAGGGGTTCCGATGTTGAAAACCAGGCGGGTCACGAAATCGACGGGGTATGGATGCCCTAGGCGAATCCATAAAAATCCCAGCCCCGCGCCAGCAAGTACGGGGGCCATGACGGCAAAAAGTTCGGCAAGCATTGATGATCCCTGGCAATCGTTCGTTGCCCATTGTCGTTAATGAGCAGACTAACTGGCAAGGTAAATAGATAAATTGATTAAGTAGCGCTTACCGGTATACGCCACTGCTTTGGTGCGTGCTCGCGCAGAAAATCAAGCAGTGCGTTGGTGCGCCGAGACTGATAGCCATAGGCATAAAGTAGCGTGATAGGCAGTGGCGCTGGCTCCCAACCCGGCAGGCAGTTGATTAAATCGCCGGGATGATGTTGCTCCCGCCTTTCTACCAGCCAATGGGGCAGCAGCCCTATGCCCTGGCCACTGGCAATCGCATCAATATGCAGTGCGGTTAAATCTACCCGCAGGCGCGAACGGGGCGGAGTGAACAGGTACTCGCCATGTTCTGAATGGCTTAATAACAGCCCATTGGGTGCGCTATCTAGTAAATCAACCCATGCATGGTGTTCAAGCTCATCTGGGTGGGTTAGCGCGCAGGCCCCGGCTAAATAGCGCGGGCTGGCATATAGGCCGCGGGTTAAATGGCCGAGCCGTTCCTGATTAAGGCCGCATTCGTGCGTATGGCCAAGCCACACGTGCACGCTATTGCTGTGCATCTTGGAGGGCGGGGTTTCGCGTGTATGAAGGGCCAGCTCTACCTTTGGGTAACGATTTAAAAACGCGTTGACGGTTTCTGACATCCAGCTGCGTGCCAATGCGCCATGCGCCTCAAGCGTAACGAGACCGCTGATCTCTTCGCGCAGCTCCGCCAGGGCTTCTTGGCTGTGATTTGCCATTGCCAGCAGTTCAGTACAGTACGTATGAAACAGTAGGCCAGCTTCAGTAGGAATCAGCCGGTTAGCCTGGCGCCTTAATAGCGGTTGATTGAGCCGCGCTTCCAATTGGCTGATGCGGCGGCTCAGGGTCGATTTGGCTAACCCCAGCTTTTGGGCACTGCGTGTCAAGCTACCGGTTGCCATTACGTCAGCGAAAGCAGCGAGTTCGTCAAAGTCGTACATCGTCAGATCACACAGCAATTAAGGATGGTCTATTGTGCCACTTAACATCGGGGATGCAAATAATATGCATTTCAGGCTTGGCGGTTAGCTATATTTTATAATTAAAGTTGGATAAAAATGAAAAGGCCCCGTGTTGAGCGGGGCAAAAGAACCGAGAATGTCCTGCCAGTTAAGCAGCCCTTAGAAGTCAAACGTAAGGCCCAGGTTGTACTGACGGCCATCCAGTACAACGCCATACTCATCGTTGGTTACTTCTTTGTTGGCAATGTTATAGATGCCGGCTTTAACCTGCGCGCGGTCAGTCAGGCTATAAACCAGGCCAGCATCGACAAAACCATACCCTGGCGTGCCGTCGTCCATGCTGGTGCGTGACAGGTAATCGCTCGTGGAACCGCGATAATTACCTTGGGTCCACAGATTCAACTCAGGGGTTGCCTGCCAATTCACCGCGAGATTGAACATATGCTCGGGGATCTTGTTCAAAGGCTCGCCAGCAAACTCACCTGATTTCTGTTCTGAGTCGGTATAGGTATAGCTGGAGCTCAGGCGTACATCCTGGGTAACGTCGTAATCGAATGTGAACTCTACGCCCTGCATTTGCGCTTCGTCGATATTGCGGTAGGTGCTGATGAACACATACTCGTTACCGGCGTAGGGGCACTCCCAGGTGGATGGGTCGCTGCGATCGGCATTCGCCGTGTTGCAGTAACGGTCTTCCGCGATCTTGTCCTCAAACTGGGTATGGAACAGCATCATGCTTGAAGTAAGGCGACGATCATCGCTGGTAAAGACAAACCCGGCTTCATAGTTGGTGCTGGTTTCAGGATCGAGATTTTCATTACCGATAATCAGCGCGCGTGCATGGGGGGCCGGAGAACCACCACCACCGGTGCCTCGACCAAAGCCCTCAGTGGCCGCGGCAAGGCCAGGCTGGGAGTAGCCGGTAGATACACCGCCCTTGAACGTCCACTCGGGCGTCAGGTGATAGTTGGCATAGATACGTGGAGAAAGATGGCCGCCGAAGAGCTCGTCGTCGTCGTAACGCATACCGGTTGTGACACTGAAGGCATCCGTAAGACTCCACTCCATCTCGACGAACAGCGCGGCAATCCAACGGTCAACGCTGCGCATGGCGTTAGGACTATTACCGAGGAGCCCGTTGGTGTCGTCGACCAGATCTTCTACCCGGTACTGACCGCCAAAGGTCAGCATATGGTCGCCCCAGAAGTAGGTCGACTGGTTATTGAATGTGGTGACTTGTTCGCGCTTCTCATCGGGAGTGGTGTTTACCCGCTCTGAAATATCATGCTGCAGGTAGGTGTCTGACATAAAGGCGCCATACGTGCCTTTATGGCCTAACGTAAATACATCCTTGTCATAGCGATAGGTGCTAGCGCTGGCAGGATTGCCTCGGCTGTCAATTTCCGGAACGCTTCGCCCAGGCGTGTGGGTGAATTCTTTGGTGGAAGCGGTATAGCCGAAGCTGTATTCGTTCAGCTCATCTGGGGTCAAAACGAGTTCGGCGCCGATCTGGCGCGTATCGCTGTCCGGCGTGCTTTCAGCGTTGTCACCTCCGCCCTCGTAATCACTCTCTTCCGTGCCGCGCCAGCTACCATGCACGCGTAAGCCGAGCAGTCCTTCGATCAGAGCACCCCCAGTATAGAAGCTGATCTGTTGCGAGTCGTTGTTGATATCGTTGAGCGAGTGGGTATATTCAGTCGTCACCTGGCCCGACCATTCATCCGGCACGCGTTTGGTGATGATGTTGATCACACCGCCCATTGCCTGCGAGCCATAGAGCGAGGACATGGGGCCACGGATGACTTCAACACGTTCAATCATTGAGATGGGCGGAAGACCGATCTGTTTGCCTCCGTCCTGCCCATTGGTATTGACGGCTCGTCCGGCCGAAATGGGGCGTCCATCGATCAGGTACAGCGTGTAGCTATTGTCCATTCCGCGAATGCTGATGTCCTGCGCTTCACCCCCACCGGTCACATAGACGCCCGGAATATTTTTAACCGCATCGGTAATATCGCTATAGGACTGACGGTTCAGTTCTTCAACGCTGATCACCGAAATACTCGCAGGCGCATCCGCAATGGACTGCTCAAAGCCCGAGGCAGTGACCACAACCGGATCGAGCGAAGTGTTTTCCTGAGCGATAGCAGCGGCAGTGATGGCCATCGAAGACAGGCTGACAGCCTTAGCCAAAGCGCGACGTGAAAAATAAGCCATGTTTTTCCCTTGAGATGATATTGCTTTGTGCTTTTATGAATAGCGTTAACATATGGTATTTATTCTCATATGAGATTTGTATTCTATTGTTAAGAATTCCATAAATCGAGGGGGAAACCATGAACATGGCGTTGTTATGTACGCAACTGTAATAAATTCGTAAATTTTTAGTGACGGTTATGTAATGGTGCGTCGCGGTCTGTGGAGATGACGGTTGGGTCGTCTAATTAAACAGCCCATAAAAAAGCCCCGGTACTAGGCCGGGGCATCCAATCAGCATTGAAACAATAAGTGGAACGTTGCGAGCGATTTTCGAAGAGCGATTTCTAGTGAACTATCGACGGTTAGAAGTCATAGGTTGCCGAAACCCACAGGCTGCGGCCATCAAGTGCCACGCCGTCAGTGGCACGGCCTGTCTGGGTATATTCATAAGCAATGTAAGTATCACCGTCGTATTGATAAGTGTCGTACGCGGAGAAATCCTTATCAAAGAGATTATAAATGGTGCCGGCCAAACGAACGTTGTCAGAAACCTGGTAGGAGCTGCGCAGATTAAACAGTGTGTAGCCATCCAGGTTATTGCCCAGTTGATCGACCAGGGCAGCCGATGAGCCAGATACACCACTGCTAAAGCGTTCGCGTGAAGAGTAGTACTCTCCTTCCAGAGCAGTGCTCCAACGATCGTTGATTGCCCAGTTAAGATCGGCCGTCAGCTTGTGCTTGGGCGCATTGGTGAGCGCCTGGCCTTCATTCTCACCAGATGTGATTTCGGTATCGGTGTAAGTATAGCCACCGCTGATGCTCCAGGCAGGTGCAAACTGGTAGCTACTGGTCAGTTCGATGCCGCGGGTTTCCGCCCGATCAACGTTGATAGACTGACCGAAGCTGTCCTGCTGGGTAAAATTACCCACGCTCAGACAGTTAGCGACATTGGCAAACGGCTGATTACCATTGGAATCGATGAATTGGCAGTTAGGCAGTTCGTCACCGTCGGCGATGCGATCACGGAACTGAGTGAAGAAGGCCGTGGCACCTACAGAAAAGCCATCGAGGTTGTCGTAAATGGCGCCCAGCTCATAGTTGGTGCTTTTTTCAGGCTTGAGGTCGGGAGAGCCGAGGCTGATCGACTGACCCTGATTAGTGAAGCCATTAATGCCATTGTGAAGCTGGTTGAGCGTAGGCGTTTTGTAACCTTGGCTAACGCCGCTTTTCAGTGTCCAGTTATCCGTGGTTTCCCAGACCAGATAGCTACGTGGGCTAAAGTGACCCCCAAAAGCATCATGGTGCTCGTAACGCCCACCCAGCGTTAGTGCCAGGTCGTTACGCAGAAACCACTCATCTTCAAGGAACATTGCCCAACTTGACTGGGAAAATGTTTCGTTACCTGCCGTGCCATCCTTGAGTTCGGCATCAATGTACTGGCCGCCGATGGTGACCATATGGTCATTCAGCGGCGCAACAAATTTGCTGTCGACCACGATATCGCGATTTTCCAGAAGGCGTGATTCGCCTCCTTGGGCGACATAACCGTAGTCGGGAGCGTCACCCGCAGGCAGAGTGCGCCCAAGCGATTCGGTAAAGTTGTGAGTAACGCTACTCTCCAAGGTGCCTGCGGCGTATCGGCCGGTGTGGCCTACGGCAATCTGGTCGCGGTTAAAGCGCAGTTCATCTTCATAGCCGAAAACCTCGCTTGGTTGAGGAGTTGAGCAGTCATTACGTCTCAAACCGTCCAGGCTGCCCAGACGGCAATCTGAATTGTCGTAAACCTGGCGGGAGCGTTCGGCATCCAGCCACAACTCATTGGTATCATCCGGCGTGATGTTCAAGCGCCCGCCAATCGAGTAGATGCGTGCTTCAGAAGGACGCGGGTCGCGCCCTACACTGTTTTCCACCATGCGCTCAGAGCTGTCGCGATCATATACGCGGCCACGGAGCTGTAGGCCCACAGTGTCTTCGACTAGCGGACCTGAGGCATAGAGATTGATCGCTGAGTCGTTGCCCGCATCGCGATCCTGTTGAAAGGTGTTCTCTACCGTGACGGAGCCTGCCCAGTCGGTACCCACGCGGCGGGTGATGATGTTGATAACACCGCCCATGGCATCCGAACCGTACAAGGTCGACATTGGGCCGCGAATCACTTCGATACGCTCAATTGCTGAAAGCGGCGGCATAAAGCTTGTTGAGGTTTCACCAAAACCGTTGGGCGTAACATCGCCGGAGGTATTTTGGCGACGGCCATCAATCAGAATCAGCGTATAAGCACTTGGCATGCCGCGGATGGAGATGTTGTACCCGCCGGTTTTACCCGTGCCGGAACGCACATCGACACCTGGTACATCGGCAATCGCCTCAGCGATATTGGAGAACTGCTTTTGCTCTAATTCTTCTCGCGTTACCACAGAGATACTCGCAGGGGCGCTATTCAGCGACTGCTCATACCCAGCAGCGGTAACCACCATATTATTAAGCTGAGTATTTTCCTGGGCATTGGCCGCTCCGGCAGCAAACCCAAGAGCAACAGCGCTGGCTAAAGCATTACGAGTAAAGCGTGGCATAGCGATCCCCCATGTTTATAATTTACTTGCTAATGATATTTATTATCAAATAAGGCGGGGATTCTAAGAAGAAAAGTTCCCATACGCGAGTCAATACCAAGGAACAATTTGTTGCAATAATAGCAACGCTTTCAGTAATGTTTGGTGTTGCTATAAATGGAACAAACTATTCTATGAAATAGTACTGCATTTGCTTTTGAGAATCGTTACTATTAAAGAAATAAATTAACAGTAAGGGTACACAATGCTGCGTACAGTACTGCGCCTTAGCCTGACCGGTGTGTTATTAAGTAGTTTGGCTGCCAATGCGCAAGCGCGGGAACTTGATACCGCGTTCGGCGAAGTGGCAGTGCCCGACACGCCAGAGCGTATCGTGACGCTCTACGAAGGCGCACTGGATGCATCAGTCGCGGCGGGTGTCACGCCGATTGGCGCAATTGCGACGCGTGGCGGCAACGAAGTGGCGACTTACATGGGTGAGCACATCGATACCAGCCAGTTGGAAATGGTAGGCGTTGCCCGTGAAGCCAACATTGAAGCTATCCTCCGCCTGCAGCCGGACCTGATTCTTGCCGCTCCCCAGCTTCCTGAAGAGCAGTACCGTCTACTTTCCCGCATTGCTCCTACTGTTGTGCCCAACAGCACAGGTCTTTCCAAGGAGGGCTGGAAAGATGAATCACGCATTTTCGGCCAGGCTCTGGGTAAGGACGCTGAGATTAATGAGGCGCTTGAAGCCGTTGAGCAGCGCGCCGCTGAACTTAATCAGCGCCTTAGTGAAGCCAAGGTTGGCGGCACCGCTTACATCGTACGCTGGATGCCGGCAGGCCCGATGGTCATGTCGTCAGAACTGTTCTCGACCGGTGTTCTTGCCTCTGCCGGATTAACGGTTGATGACCAGGGTCTGGTTAAAGAGGACAGTGCACACAGCGATATTTTGAGCCTTGAAAACCTTTCGCTAATTGATGGTGACTGGCTGTTCCTTGCCACGCTCAACGAAGAAGGGCAGCAGGCTTTAGACGCCGCCAAGCAAAGCAGCGCCTTTACTCGCCTGAACGTGGTGGAGCAGGACCACGTGGTGCCCGTCAATGGTCAGGTCTGGAGCAGCGCATCGGGCCCCTTGGCCGCGCAGGCACTTCTTGACGATATCGAAGAAGCCTTATTGCCGTGAAGGTTGCGCTGATAACGCGGCGTCTTGAACAACGAACGCTGCTCGCATTACTACTCACCGCCCTTGTGGCGGTGAGTGTCGTTAGTCTACTCGTTGGCGCCGGCACCGTTTCGCCTTCTCAGGCGCTTTCGATGCTGCTGGGCAGTGATGACAGTGAGGCGTATTTCGTGGTCTGGGAGCTGCGTGCGCCGCGTACTCTGATTGGCATTGCTGTGGGTATGGCACTGGGTGTATCCGGAGCACTGCTTCAGGCGGTGGCGCGCAACCCGCTTGCCGAACCTGGCCTATTGGGAGTAAGCGCAGGCGCCGCTTTTGCCGTGGCGCTGGCGTTGGTGCTGGGTGCCAGTGCTGCTACGCTGCGAATTTCCGTCGCGCAGTTAGGCGCGCTTGTGGGATGCCTGTGCGTATTGGGCGTCGCCCGCTGGCGCGGGGTCGGTAATGATCCCATACGCCTTGTACTGGCCGGGGCTGCCTTTTCTGCACTCCTGGGTGCAATGACATCCATGATACTGCTGTTCGATCAGCGCTCGGCCGATGAAGTGCGCTTCTGGGTCATTGGAAGCCTGGCCGGGCGTCGCCTGGAAGACCTGTGGGCCGTTTTACCTTCCATGGCGTTTTGTACCGTGCTTATCGCCCTGATTGCCCGGCCTCTTTCGGCGCTGGCGCTGGGTGAGCGCATGGCTTCAGGGCTTGGCCATCATCCCCAGCTTATCCGTGCAATGGTGGTTCTTTGTGTTGCCCTGCTGGTGGGCGCGGCAACGGCGATTGCCGGGCCAATCATTTTTGTGGGCCTGGTCGTGCCGTTTATCGCCCGCGCCTTTGCCGGACCGGATATCCGGCGTACCCTATGGTTCTGCCTGCCGATTGGTCCCTTGATTATTTTGGCGGCTGACATCATTTCGCGTGTAGTAGTGTCGCCTTCTGAGCTGCCGCTCGGCGTGCTGACCGCCTTGTGTGGAGCGCCTGTGCTGATCGCCGCCGTACGTGCCCGCCGGTTACCCATGTTATGAGCTTGCCTATGACGCTGCGCTGGTTAAAACCTGCCTTCCGAAAACAGGGCGCTGCCGCGCTGGTATCTAAACACTCTTCCATAGGAATAGCAGCGCATGATGACGTGCCGGTAAAACCACCCAGCGGTTACTGGCGGTTGGGGGAGCGTAGTGGCAGTGGTGTCAGTATCCTGATTGAGCGGCGCGCGGTTTGGGTCAACAGTGTACTAATACTGGCGCTGGTTTTGGCCGGTATTACCTATCTCTGCCTTGGCAGCCTGACCCTCGGTCCGCGTGAGGTGATCAGCGCATTGGCTGGGCAGGGCGATATGATGACCGGGTTCATGGTGCAGGAGCTGCGCCTGCCGCGGCTTATAGCGGCGTGTCTCACCGGCGGAGCATTCGCGCTGGCGGGTATCCTTATGCAGACCCTGGCCCGCAACCGGCTGGCGACACCGGGCATTATTGGAATCGATAACGGCGCCACTGCGTTTGCGGTGGCCTCTGTGGTGGGGATGAGTGTTTCATTGGCGCCCTCTGCCATGGCCTTGACCGGCGCGGTTACCGCCGCCGTACTGACCTTTGGGTTGGCGGCAGGCAGTGGCACCCAGGGCTACCGTTTTATTGTCGCGGGTATCGGCGTGGGGGCCGTTTTTGGCGCGATCACTCAGCTGCTGCTGGCGCGGGTAGCGATTGATACCGCCAACGCCGCTTATCCCTGGACGGTCGGTTCACTGAATGCCCGTTCCGGTGGCTCGGTTCAACTGCTGGGTATTGGCTTGGCGCTGGGTTTTGTGGCGGCATTGGCGCTGGCCCGCTCGCTGACGGTTTTACGCTTTTCAGAAGCCACGGCCAGCGGGTTAGGCATCAATACCGGCGCACGACGTATTCAAATATTGCTGCTCTCGGTGGTTCTCACGGCACTGGCTGTAGCCGTGGCCGGGCCTGTGGGCATGGTGGGGCTAATCGGCCCTGAAATTGCCCGGGCGCTGTCTACTCCGCGCCATGTGCCGGTGGTCGCTGCTACGCTTGCCGGCGCGTTAGTGATGGTACTGGCAGATCTGGCCGGGCGCACGCTATTGGCGCCCATTGAGCTTCCGGTAGGGATTGTCACCGCAATTATTGGTGGCCCCTGGCTTTTATGGATTTTGATGCGCCCGCAACGGAGTCACGCATGAACAATTTTCGAACCCCGCCGACCCTTGCCACCGAGGCGCTGGATATGGGCTATGGCACGCGGCGGGTTATCGACGGCCTAGACGTGATGCTGCCCAGCGCTAAAGTGACGGCGATTGTCGGGCCTAACGGATGTGGAAAATCGACCCTGCTGGCAGGGCTCGCGCGCCTACATAAACCCGATGGCGGAAACGTATTGCTTAACGGTGAGGATATTCAGCGCCTGCCGTCGCGCCAGCTTGCCACGCAACTGGCGTTACTGCCCCAGGAAGCCGTTGCTCCCGAAGGGCTGACGGTCACCGAACTAATTCGTTTTGGACGCCAGCCGCACCAGGGCTGGCTACGCCAATGGTCGGCGGAAGACCAGCGCGTTGTACAGCATGCGCTGACCGCGGCGGGGCTTGAAAATTTGGCTGATCGGCCCATCGATGCGCTTTCTGGCGGCCAGCGTCAGCGCGCCTGGATCGCCATGACCATCGCCCAGCAAACCCCGCTTTTGCTGCTGGATGAACCTACCTCGGCGCTGGACCTGGGCCATCAGATTGAAGTGTTCGAGCTGGTGCGCCACCTGGCAGGGCACGGGCGCACCGTAGTGATGGTACTACACGATTTAGCCAGCGCCTGTCGTTACGCCGATCATTTAATCGCCATGTGCGATGGCAAGATTATCGACCAGGGCGCACCCGCCACAGTGGTTACCCCTCAGCTGGTACGCAAGCTATATCAGGTGGATTGCACGCTGCTGTCTGACCCTGATACCGGTAGCCCGTTACTCGCAAACGTGCGCCGGGCTACCGAACCTGCTTGAAGGAGTGGCGCGCAGAAAACTAGCGGTTGATCAGCAGGGCGTCCAGCGTAATGGGAACGTGGTCATCAATTTGCTGATAACCCAGCATGGTAAGAAGTGTGCGAACCGTACTGTTAGCCATTAACGCCTTGCCATCCAGCGCCATCGGTTCTGCGTGAGTCACCCGCACCTGATTCAAACCTTCACGAGTAAAGCGTAAGGGCACCGACTCCTCCTGATTCACCATATCGCTCTGTACGCGAAAGTTAATGGTCTCGACCAGCGACTCATTAATATCCAGCGCATCTAGCCGCTCCGGTGACATCTGTCCAACCAGAGTGACCAGGGTAGTATTGGAAAGCAAAGCGACCCACGGCGGCAGGTCACTAAAACGCGAAAGCAGGTCGGTCTGGCTGAGTTTCAGCGGCAAGCGCAGTGTGCCATCCGGCGAAATATCCCCCTGTAGATCGCGCACCTGATGATGATGCGTTTGGGGCGTCGCCCCGTTTAACTGGGTAATTGCCGCCTCAACGCGCGACTGACCAGGATCGAGCTGCCAATCTGCCTGAACAGGCACCGTTAGCAGCAGCGGGAAAAGAGCAATCAAAGCTTTCAAGGCGCGTCTCCGCATAAAGGACTTCCTTCAAGACCCACAATACTGCAAAAAGTGCCATTAGTGCGCCAAGATACGCGCGTAGGGGTAGCCTCGCCCCGCCACATTCGCTATTATATGCACGCTTTTCGGGCCTATAGCTCAGTTGGTTAGAGCAGGGGACTCATAATCCCTTGGTCGTAGGTTCAAGTCCTACTGGGCCCACCATTTCTATGTTATCTGCTTCTTCAAAGCAGGGGATTATGAGTCCCTTGGTCCTTGGCTCCCCGCCGCTTGTTTTATCTATTTATTGTTTGCATCTCTTTTGCGCATGGCTGACGCTGAAGCAGCGCCTCCGGATATGTATGATATCTACCACTTATTAGATTTTTTTAATATGCTAATGCGAAGCCTGTTCATTGAAAAAAGCGGGGCTGCCCTGAATCGTCGCTAGTACCTTCGCTGCCAACCCAGTAGGGTTACGGCGCTTGGTTGCCCAGCTTTTAATGGTGTCCACACTGGTCCCAATAGTCTCTGCAAACTATGCTTGAGAGACGTGCAGCTCGGCTCGAATGGCTCTAATATCGGCTACTTCATGGCGTGTGATGCGGCTCGCTTGCGCTTTGCCTTGTTTAATTTCAATGGCTTCCTGCAGCGATGTTTGGAGTTCGTCAAAAATGCTCATTTGGAAACCTCCTCTTTTAATTGGTGGGTCAGTGTTTTCAGTGCGGCCTTTTCAGCGAGCGTTAAGCTGTCCTTCACGCTCTTGGGGTGGGCCTGTATCAAGTAGACTCTTTCTACCGTTGCTAAGAAGTAAATAACTTTAGCTCCACCGCCTTTTCCTTGGTTGCCCAACGCTATACGGATCTTTCGCAGCCCGCCAGTGCTCTGAATAAGGTCACCTTTATCGGGTTGAGCAATAAGGATACGTTGCAGTTCCTTCAATTCATCGTCAGTGGCAATGGTCTGAATCTGGCGCGTGAGCATTGGGGGCACGGTCAGCTTTGTCATACCCCATCTTCTAAGTATTTTAGCGAAGCTACAGCGTTATGCGACTGGCTGCTACGCCTTCCAAATTAGTTAGCTGCCAACGGCGGCTAACTCTCGCGCCAGGCCCTTACAGATCTTTGATGATGCGCAGCGCATCATAAATTGCGGCGTGGGTATTGCGGTGCGAAATGGCATCCCCAATTCTGAACAGCTGGAACTTGCCTTCGGTAGCGATAGGCTGTGGCGTGCCCACAATGAGGTTGTCATAGTTGACGGCCCCTTGGTTGCTCGACAGCGGCTTCAGCTCTTCATATAGATCGGCCATGGGCAAGGTGCCGAAATTGACGACGACTTGGTCTACGCGCCGCTCTTTAGCAACGTTTGTGTAATCGCTGCTGACCGAGGCAACTAGCTCACTGCCGTCACGTTTGATGCCAGTTAGACGGAAGGTGGGGGTGAACGTGGTATCCAGCATTTGTAGCGTACGCATGTAAGGCACCAGGTTCATGGCCATGACTTCCGGCGCCAAGGCGCGGTCGGCTGTCATGTATTCGACCTTGCCGCCTGCTTTGGCAATAATCTCAGCCGCTTGCAGAGCGGTATGGTCGCCTGCATCGTCATACACCAGCACGTTGTTGCCTGGCGTCACATGACCTGAGAGCAGATCCCAGCCTGTGACGGCCAGCTCGTTGCCCTCTTGAAGTGCCTCTTCATTAGGCTGCCCGCCCGTTGCCACAATGACCACGTCCGGTGATTCGGCGAGCACTTCATCCTGTTCGGCAAAGACATTGAAGTGAAACGTGACACCCATGGTCTGACAGCGCTCAAAGCGCCAATCGATGATGCCCATCATTTCTCGACGGCGCTCGCTCTGTGCCGTTAAACGAATTTGCCCTCCGGGGGCATCTGCCGCTTCGAATACGACGACTTCATGACCGCGTTCGGCAGCCACGCGGGCGGCTTCTAGTCCGCCGGGGCCTGTGCCAACGATCACCACCTTACGTTTGGTATTGGCAGGGGAGATGGTGTGGGGCATGGTGGTTTCGCGCCCAGTTGCGGCGTTGTGAATACAGTATGCAGCGCCGCCCTGATAAATGCGGTCCAGGCAATAGTTGGCGCCCACGCAGGGGCGGATCTCTTCTTCCCGGCCTTCGATGACTTTCTTCATCAGGTGCGGGTCGGCCATATGGGCACGGGTCATGCCGATCATATCGACCTTACCGGATGCAATCGCATGGCGAGCCGTCGCAACATCCTGAACTTTGGCCCCATGGAAAGTGGGGAAGTCGACTTCGCGCTTAATATCACCTGCAAAATCCAGATGTGGCGCGCTGGGCATGCCTTGGATAGGAATTACGTCCGTTAGACCTGGGTCGGTATCGATATGCCCTTTAACGATATTAAGGAAGTCCACCAAGCCGCTGTCTTTCAATCGGTGCGAAATGACCATGCCATCCCGGGCATCGAAGCCGCCGGGTAAGCACTCGTCACCGGTATAGCGCACGCCAAGTAAGAACTTCTCACCGACACGCTCACGGATGCTTTGGAGCACTGCAAAGGTGAACCGTAGTCGGTTATCCAGGCTGCCGCCATACGGCGCATCAAGCTCGTTGGTCAACGGCGACCAGAACTGATCCATTAAGTGGCCGTACGCCTGAATCTCCATGCCGTCCAAGCCTGCTGCGTACATACGCTCGGCGGCGTCGGTGTAATCCTTGATTAATCGCTCAATATCCCAAAGCTCGGCTTTTTTCGGATAGGCACGGTGAGACGCTTCCCTATGATTGGAGGCTGATACCGCAGGCAGCCAATCGCCTTTGTCCCACCGGGTGCGGCGGCCCAAGTGTGTTAGCTGAATCATTACCGCCGTACCGTGTTCGTGGCACGCCTCGGTGAGGTCGCGCATCCACGGCACCACTTCATCTTTATAAGCCAGAATGTTGTTAAACACCGGCGGGCTGTCTCGGGAAACCGCTGCCGATCCGGCAGTCATGGTCAGGGCAATACCTGCCTTGGCACGTTCAACATGATAAGCCCGGTATAGCTCTTTAGGCATGCCATCTTCGGGGTAAGCCGGTTCGTGAGAGGTCAGCATTACCCGGTTTTTCAGAGTTAAATGTTTGAGTTGTAACGGCTGGAGCAAAGGGTCGTTTTTCACGGTCGTCTTCCCTTGTTGTTTTGATGGTTGACACAAGCTAGCCTTCACTGTACATATTTGTCAACCTAGTTGACAGTGTTGTACATAAATATGACAAGCTTGCTGTATGATCGATTGCATCGCCATGGCAAAGAGAGAAATACGTGAAAAACGGACACGCCTCGATTAACCAAACTGCTTGGATTGATGCTGCTTACGAGCTGCTGATTACCTCGGGAGTCAGTGCAGTCAAGATCGTACCGTTAGCTAAGAAATTAAAAACATCGCGCACCAGTTTTTACTGGCTATTTAAAGATCGTGAAGAGGTGCTTGCTGCCTTGC
Organism: Vreelandella zhanjiangensis DSM 21076; assembly: GCF_000377665.1. GTDB lineage: Bacteria > Pseudomonadota > Gammaproteobacteria > Pseudomonadales > Halomonadaceae > Vreelandella > Vreelandella zhanjiangensis. The sequence goes on from NZ_KB898647.1 coordinate 248,121, forward strand.
TGGAGCGGTGGGAGCGACAAAATACTCAGGCCCTAATTAAGCAATCAGAAAAATATGCATCTTCCATCGTGGAAGCCACGCTCAATATCTTTGATTGTTGGTTTGACCCGGCGGTATTTGATTCTGAGTTCGAGTACGCCATTAGAAGTTGGAGCCTGCAGGATCAAGCGGTTGCTACGCGTGTCAGCCAAGCCGATAGCCTGCGGCTACAAGCGCTCCAAGATATGTTTATTCGCTATGGCTACGACACACTGGAAGCCGATACCCGTGGGCGTACGGTGTATTTGATTCAGATCGGCTACATCTCGATGCATACCCAGGAGACGCAGGATACGCGGATCGCTCGAGTAGCTCAGTACATCAATATTTTTACTGGGCAGATGTGCACCCATGCCGATCTTGAGCGGTTTGCTGCGCGGCATAGAGCGCGGTTTACGCCCGAAGAGATGGCGGCTCAACAGGAGATGACAGATGAAACCGACATTAACGCTCGGCATTATCGGGGGTAATGGCTGGCTGGGGAGTGCGCTGGGTCGTTGCGTATTGGCTAGTGGGCTTATCGCGCCAAGCCAGCTGGTGGTAACGGCCAGTCGGCAGCATAACCGCTATCAGGATTGGCCAGGCGTAACCTGTGTTGAGAGCGCTGATGCACTGACTGAAATTGCTGAGATCATTGTGGTGTCTGTTCGGCCTGAGCAGTTTTCCCAGCTTACGCTTTCGCTTGAAAACCAGCTGGTGATTTCGCTAATGGCCAAAGTGCCAATGGTAGCGCTTGCTTCAATAACAGGCAGTGATCGAATCGTGCGTGCCATGCCCAACGCAGCAGCAGCGGTAGGGCGCTCCTATACCCCGTGGTGCGCAACGCCAAGCTTGAGTGCGGCTGATCGAGACTTCGTTCAGCGTCTGTTTTCTGCCTGTGGCGTAAGCGATGAAGTAGAAAACGAATCGCAAATCGATTATCTGACTGCGCTAACGGGCAGTGGCCCTGCGTTTCCTGCGCTGTTAGCTGATGCGCTCATCCATCATGCCATCAAGCAAGGAATTTCTCCGGAGGTAGCCCAGCGCGGCGTACTGCACACGTTGTCAGGCGCTAGCCAACTGATGTTGGAAGAAAACGCGTCGCCCACGGAGATGGTTGCCCGCTTTCTGGATTACAACGGAACTACCACCAAAGGCTTGAATGCCATGCTGCAGCATGGTTTTCGGGAGGCGGTACAGCAGGGGATTGAGGCCGCCTACGGTGCCGCCAAGTCCTGACCGAATGACGCGTAACAATAAATGCTTTAGCAAACGCCCAGCCATGTAACGCATTCAACACATTATAAAAAAGGAGAGGGTATGAATCTTCAAAAATAAACGCCAAGCAGTGTGGGGTCCTTCAGATAAGCCGACTAAACGACGATGGGGTTAATAAAGCCCCTGATTGAATAAACGGCCCCTTATTAATAATAAACCGTAGCGCTATCGCGTGCTGTCAGACCTGCTTGGTGTTTAAAAGGAGACAGTTCCATGCTGGATAACAATAACGCAGTCGTGATTACCACATTTGCTCTTTATTTTGTCTTGATGCTTGTCATTGGTGCCCGTAACGTTGTCCCCCTTAGTGCCAAGGCAATTTCGGTACATTGCCGATCTTCCAAATTTTTCGTTAGTTTCCTCAATGTCTCTTCTGAAAGCTGATAGACCGTTATTCTAAGATCGGCAGTTTCACTACTGCTAAAACCTTTTGTACCAAACGTGATGCCTAATACTGAATACGCCGCACTGAAGATGAAAGGGTAGGCGGTTTTATATTCAGCTTAGTGCTCCAAACGAATGACGCTTGAAGCAGCGCTAAAGCGCTACTTGGCCGATATAATCCCTACCAAGAAGCCCTGCAGCCAGAAAAGCGAACGCCATGCGGCGAATACGCTTATAAAACATTTGGGAAAATATTCTTTAGCAGTCCTCACGCCAGAGCGTATCGCTATCTACCGCGACAAGCGTTTAAACAGTTTGGGACGCCGAGGGGAGCTAATCAGCCCCAATACCGTGCGCCCACTCGACTGCTGCAACTTGGTGTTTTTCGGTGAGCCTGGCAAAGAAGGCAAACAGAGTCCTTAGGTTTATACGAAGGTTTGGAATCAGGCCAAGAGAATGGTTTGATGTCGAGCTTGATACCATACGGCAAGTGGTTACCAGAATTGTCGATGGCAGCATTACTAAGCATCGGATGGATAAAACCATTGGACGATTGGTTTTGAAGAAAGGTGGGGAGTGACTGCATATCTTGCCAGTGTGCTTATGAAAAACGGAATTGATGTACGCAGCGGCTTAGTACGCACGAAAGTATGCGCGGAATTAAGGATTATGGTAGGGAGCCAGCGCCGAAGTTACCAAGGTGGTTACCACATAAACTTGGGTTTGAACGCGTAGGTGCCGGCAAAGAAATATGGCGTCATTCAAGCGTGGTATCCACGGAAATCAAGGTAAAACATGAGACGCTCTGCACGAGTCCTGAATCTGCTAGCTCTAGTAATTTACTACTTTAAAGAACAAACGAGACAATGATATGAGTCGAATCACCCCAGCCGAAGCTTATCAAATATGGGATCGTTTCCTGGAGCAGTGGCCATTAGAGCACCTCGATAAAATGAGCCTTGAGGAGTACACCTTCGCAGGCGATACCAGTACCTTCACTTATTGGATAGAGAGTGAAACTGAAGCATTGGGCTCAATTTGGGGAGGCTCTGCTTTTAAGTTTGGAATTTATTCACGACGAAACAAGTCTCCGCGCACAAACAACGCTCGTGCAACTTATAACGATATTTACGGCTGGGGAACGAAGTACGGTGCAACCCCGGATGTAGCGTTTGAAGCGGTACGCACAACTGTCGCTGAAATAGCTAGAGCGGCTCGTTCCGGTGATTTAAACGCAATCGACCAAGCTAATCTTGGTGTAGCTACAAAATGGAAAATCGCATTTCTCTATCAAGATCGTAACAACCCCTGCGTTTTGCCTTTGTATCGAGAAGAGTCATTGCGCATTGTCAGCGGGGCCGTGAAAACAGCCTCTCCTGCGAGCATGCATAAAAGCTTGCTAGCCGATCGGAATGATAGTGACATTTTTGAATACGGTCGGCAGGTTTGGGAGAAGGCCTCGAAGCTCCTTGCAGAGCAGTGGTCAGGGCAAAGAGCGCTACAAATCCTGCAGGAGCATGAGGACCTGGTTCCCTATAAAGAATCGACGGACAAAATTGCTGGTTTTAAGCTGGACGATGACCGTCAACTGGCTTTGGACCTTTCGGCAAAAACACCTGCGCTTTATCTTCAGCCAGGTAACTGGTTAGAAATTGCTAATCACTTTCAATCCAAAGCAAAGGAATATGCTCCGGAAGATAGCCGCAACAGCAACCTACAAGCTAATGCTCCACAATTAGCGCAGGGAAATGCTGCAATAAAAATATCAGTATCTGATGAAGAAGCTCTTTACGACTTGCTTGCTGCTTACCTCGAGCTATCAAGCAAGCATTCGTCTTCTAGCTCATCTGGTAGTGGCTCTTTAGTTTTGTCCAAACAACCTCTTAACCAGATCCTTTTCGGTCCTCCCGGAACAGGTAAAACGTACAACACTGTTAATAAATCATTAGCCATTCTCGCGCCTGAGTATTTGGCCCAACATAACGATGACAGAGCAGCCTTAAAGGAGCGTTTTGATCAGTTACTTCAACAGGATCGCATTAGATTCATAACTTTCCATCAAAGCTTCAGCTATGAAGATTTTGTGGAAGGTTTAAGTGCAAGTGTCGATAAAGATAGTAAACAGCTTAACTATGAAGTCGTAGATGGTGTTTTCAAATCGTTCTGTATCGCTGCGGCTGCAAAAGTAACGCAGCGCGCGGAGGCGCCCACGGATTTAGGTAAGCGCAGGGTATGGAAGATGTCTCTTGGCAACACTTTGGGAGAAGATGCTTCAATTTATGATGAGTGTATTGCAGGCGATTATGTGCTACTGGGGTATGGCGACGGTATTGACTTTACAGGCTGCAAAAGCCGACAAGATGTTCAGGAGCGCTTTGCTGCCGCTGGTGTCATGCCCGAAAACCCCAGCGTTGATTACGGTATTACGAGTGTTACGACCTTTTCAACCCGAGTGGCGAAAGGGGATCTAGTAGTTGTAACAGATGGGAATTTTAAATTCCGAGCCGTGGGTGAGATAACCGGCGACTATGAGTTTAAGGCCCATGCAGATTATGAGGATGGCTACTCACAGCTGCGTTCAGTCCGCTGGCTACGCCAATATCAGCCGTCTCTGCCTCATACGGAGTTGATGAATAGTCAATTTAGCCAGATGACACTTTATGAGCTTCGTAGCCCTGCTTTAGACAGGGAAAAGTTGCATAGACTTCTGAGTGAAGAAGAACATCTGGCCACTGAGGATCCAAGCTCGGCAACATCGTTTCAAATAGGCCAGGTTTTCGGCAAAGATTATTCGGTGCTCAGTGTAAGTAGCGATATTCTGGAGCTAAAGAAGCCAAACGGGAAGCAGATTGGGCTGGCCATGAATATGCTGCGCACACTGGCAGCGTACGTCCGAGAAGGCAGAATCGATATCGAAGATATTCGGGCGAAGAAAGTCTTCGAAAAGGTTCCTGAATCATTATTAGAACCTTACCTTGTTCATGGATATAACAATGTTTTACCACAACTTGTGGAGCACCTGCTCCAGCCGTCCAAGATATTAACTCCATCAACAGTATCAGAAGATATTTCTCACCCTGTTGATGCCCGTGTGGTAATCATCGACGAGATCAATCGTGGCAATATTTCGCGAATCTTTGGTGAGCTGATCACGCTAATCGAGCCCTCAAAACGGGCTGGTGGGGAAGAGGCTCTTTCGGTCACGTTGCCCTACTCCAAGAAGGCCTTCACCGTTCCCTCAAACGTTTACATTATAGGCACCATGAACACGGCTGATCGCTCTCTGGCAGGTATGGATATAGCTCTCAGACGCCGATTCATGTTCAAAGAAATGCCGCCTAGGCCCGATCTCCTGGTCGATATACATATAGAGGGCGTGAGCATTCACAAGCTGCTTCAAGTAATGAACCAACGCATTGAGGTTTTGCTAGACCGAGACCATTGCTTAGGGCACTCATACTTTCTGTCACTCCACGAAGATAGAAGCCTGACACGCTTAGCAGGTATTTTTCGAAATCAAATTTTACCTCTGCTACAGGAGTATTTTTTCGAGGATTGGCAGCGCATCAGCTGGGTTCTGAACGACCAAGCGGCTATTGCTAAAGGAAGTCACCCTTTCATTCAACGCCCACCGAGCGAACAAAGTCTGCATAAGCTTTTTGGTAACGAAGTTGCTAGCCAGCTAAACGACCAGCGGTGGCAATTAAATGAAGTGGCATTCACCAGTATTGAGAGCTATAGGAATATTCTGGATGAGATGCCGTGAATAAACGGCTAATTACTATTCGAGAGTACGCCCGGCTGACGACCGAGACGGTTACGTCATCTTTGGACCTTGCTCAGGTGCCTTCCTCTGCATTTGACTGGCTCTGTGATGTAAGCTCGAACTTCTCACGCCGTGGTGCCCAACTACTGCAGATAGAGGGGCACCGTAGTCTTATTTGGGATAGCTATGTAGGTGTATTGGAAACACCTTGCGGAATCATCCTGGAGATTTTACCTAAGCATTTTGAGCATGAGGATTGCGTTCAACAAAGCCGAGCCTTACTGCGCCGGATGATTCAATCTGCTTTGTACTTGAAGCCGCGCCAAGTTTCAGTCACCGGGCTTGAACTCTTTGAAGCACCACTAAGCGAGTGGGTGATGAGTCAGTACCTTTCGGAACTCGACCGCTTAGTAAAGAGAGGCCTCCGTTTTGATTACCGACGTGTTGAGGAGGAGCAGCGTTTTCTTCGCGGCCAGCTCAATGTAGCAGCACAAATACGCCAACCGCCTGGCCGGCAACATAACTTCCAGATTCGACACGATATCTTCTCACCAAATCGACCAGAGAACAGACTACTAAAGCTCGCACTTGAACGAGTTAGTAAAGCGACGCGCGATAGTAATAACTGGCGTTTGGCCACAGAATTGCGCGCTCGGCTTCAAGATGTACCTCGTAGTATCCAGGTTGAGCTCGACCTAAAGGCTTGGCGCCGTGATCGCTTGATGAGCTACTACCAAGCCGTGAAGCCTTGGTGTGAGGTGATTCTTAATCAGGAAATGCCACTTGCAGTGACCGGAGAATGGCAGGGGATAAGCTTACTATTTCCTATGGAAAAGTTGTTCGAAAAATATGTTGAAAATTGGCTGCGCAATCGGCTTGGAGATGGGTGCCAAATCAAGTCTCAGGCCTCAAGTTTTTCCCTATGCAAGCACAATGAAGAAGACATCTTTTGTTTAAAGCCTGACATCTTATTGGAGCGCGGAGGTCAGCGCTGGATTTTAGATGCCAAGTGGAAACGCTTGAATCAAAGTGATCGAAAGAAAAACTACAATCTGGATCAAGGCGATTTCTACCAACTTTATGCCTACGGACAGAAATATATGGATGGCAAAGGGAAGCTTGCACTCATATATCCTAAGCACCGGAATTTCAGTTACCCACTTGAGCCTTTCGACTTTGACGAGAGCCTGCAGTTGTGGGCACTACCGTTCGATTTAGAAAAGGATCAGCTAGTCGGCGTTTCTCTGCCTCTTCTTCCGCTGCTCTAGTCGCTCCGGTGAACTCAAGGCCGATATAACCCCTACAAGAAGCCCAGCAGCCAAAAAAGCGAACGCTATAAGGCGAATGCGCTTATAAAGCATTTGAGAAATATTCTTTAGCAGCCCTCACGCCAGAGCGTATCGCTATCTACCGCGACAAACGTTTAAACAGTTTGAGGCGCCGAGGGGAATCGACGCTGGTCGATGATCTTCTCACGCTCAGCTACCTGAATATCAGTGTTCTAGATATTTCACCCGAAGCGATTCAGGCGATGTTCTTAAGATCATTCCTTTCAGAGGCGGGTAAGAGAACTTGCCATCTCGTCCAATTTATTGGAAAGCGCTTGGTAGGACAGCTTGGGTCGATACTGGGCATCGTAAATCAGCCCGTTACCATGCCCGCAATAGTTATACCACTCGTTAAGCGATGACCAGCGATCAGTGAAGCCCCACATGGTAAATGAGTGCGCCCCTGCTTCGATGCACGCTTCCAGGTAGGTCGCGTACCACGCCGCTACCGCTTTCGGAGTGGTGGCAAAGATCTGGTGCTGGTTGATATCCAACTCTGATACCCGTACCTCAATGCCAATGGCATGGAAGCGAGCGATCGCTGAGGTCAAGTGCGTCTTGCTGACCGACGTACTATCCGCATCCCAGGAGGCCTGGTACTCAGCATTCACGTCTTCGTGCATCTGCAAGCCAATGCCATGAATGGGCACGCCGGCGGTTTGCAACTCGACCACGAGATTGAACAGGAAGTCCTGTTTGTCACCCGCTTCTTCACAGCCCCACTCGTTAATGAACAGCAATACGTCCGGATCCACTTCATGAGCTTTACGTAATGCCCGTTCAATGTAGCCACGTCCTAATGCCTGGAACCAGACGGAATCACGGAGCTGGTCTGTCCAGTCCAGGAATGGCTCGTTGATCAAATCGAAAGAGACCATGCGGCCCTTATAGCGACCGAACAACATCTCGATATGCTCATCGAGGATCTCACCTACTTCGGTAGCGGTGATGGTTCCATCGAGCCAGCCATCCCACAGCCATTGCGGGGTCGCTTCGTTCCACGCCACCGTGTGACCATGCACGTCCATGCCATTACGTTCGGCGTAGTCGATCAGCTTATCCGACTCATAGAAGTCGTAGACCCCACGGGCAGGCTGGATGAACTGGAATTTCATGCAGTTCTCAGGGGTGATCTGGTTAAACTCATTGCCCAGAATCGTGCGGTACTGCTCATCGAACACCATCGGGTAGGTGGCCACCGCGGTACCCATGCGGAACTTACCGGCCTTGTCACGCAAGGTGCCCGCTGTCTTAGGCACACTACGCACAGGAGTCTCTTCCACGGTACCGGTAGTGGTGATCTCGGTGACAAGAAACGTCGCACCCACGTTCGCTTCATCCAGGCTTAGATAAACCACCCCATCGTCAAACAAACCCAGGTCCGACTGGCGGGTAACTTCCATACCGTTGGTCAGGAACACAAGCTCGGTGCCCTCACGCTTGAAGGTATAAATCACATTGGTACCCACACTGGCAGCAGCATTCCCCCCCTCGGTATTGTCAGGATGGGACAGCGACCAGTAACACCAGTCACCATTGACGATTTGGGCCTTGAAGGTACTCAGCGCGTAGTACCACTCATCCTGCACCATCGGGATAACCCCGTGGAACATGAAGTAAGTAGAGTTGGCGGCGGACAACGTAGCGGTGATATTGATCTCAAAGTCCCCCGCCATCTGAAAACGCATCGCCAGGTTAAGAGAGGGGTTGTGTACCGGTGCATTCTCAGAGTCAGGCAACGGCGACAGCTTACGGTCTAGGCCTTCAAACAGCACACCATTAGATTGCACGATGGCCCCAGAAAAGCCTTCCCACAAAGTTAATGGAGAAGAAGTCACGGGAATACCTCCAAAGAAATGAACCAGTGCGTAGTAGGTCGTATAACATTGAGACGCTAGGTGGCTTTGTGGCTCAATTCCGCTACCCACCGCCCGCCATTACGATATTTCTTATCGTGATGACCCTCAGTTTGATCTTAATCTCGCCACATAAGCAGCCTTTATTGTTTAACAACAAAATTACAAATGCGTCTTCGGCCGGGTCTTCGCCAATAGCACTGCTTGATTAGCCCATTGCTTTATACCACCGCGCAGTATCCTCGACACTCGCTATGTCTTTACCCCTGCAATGGAGGATATCAAGGGTGACCAACAGTTCTAGCCGTAGGCACTATGTTTGATGGTTCGGGAGAGTGAGCAAACCTTAAGTTTCTTCCTAAACGGCATTCAGCTCCCTACGGACGAACTCTCGAAAGACACGCACTCGCGCCGGTGCCTTCTGGCCATTCAGACTGATCGCATAGAGTTGGCCTTCCGATAGGCTCCAATCCGCCAGTACTGGTACTAGAGCTCTGGAGGCAACATGGGCCGCTGCCACCAAGTCGGGAATGGGGCCAATCCCGGCACCCGCTATCGCCAAACGCAACACACTGGCATAGTCACTGGTACGAATGCTCGGGCGGATCACCACCTCGTGTGTGCGGCCTCGGGGGCCCTTCAGCATCAATTGTGCGGCCCCCGTAAACTCACGTGAGATGACAAAATGATGCTCTGCAAGCGCGGCGGGTGTATCACCTGACCATCCGTTCGCCTCGAGATAGTCCGGGGAGGCATAAAGCCCCACGCGCAATTGAGCTACCGATGAGGCACGGTAAACCATGTCCGGAAGGTTCCCGTCTTGCGCTCTCAGGGCCAGATCGATGCGGTTGGCTGCAAGATCCAGCGGTGTGTCTGTCAACAGAAACTCAACGGTAATCTGGGGATGAAGTGTCCGGAATTTTGCCACTATGGGGGGCAACAACTCTATTCCGATATCCACCGGGGCTGTCACACGCAGATGCCCCTGCGGAACGTCCTGGGATTGGCGTGCGCCTTCTGCGGCATCGTCCAGCCACGCCAGGGCTTCTCTCGCCTTGATATAAAAGGCGGTGCCTTCCTCCGTTGGAGAGACCGCCCGAGGAGCGCGTGCCAGCAAGGCCACGCCAAGCCGATGTTCCAGCCGTGATAGTCGACGACTGATACTTCCCTTGGTCTCGCCCAGCTGTCTTGCTGCGGCCGAGACCGTTCCAAACTCGGCTACCGCGCAAAACGCGCGGATGTCTTCTAATGCCCCGCCAATAGTTTCCAATTCATCAACCATGGGTTCCTCTTCTCGTGTCTTACGCTTATATAGAAACTACTTCACACTATTAGCATGGCCTAGTCAAAGCGCTTGGGTGATCGTCGGTATGGCCCAGCCGCTATCAAGTTTTTTGGATGAGCGAGACGGTCAATCTCGAACATACCAAAATCGGTTACTACATTAATACTGCCCTTAACCCGGCGCTTGTCGTGCCACGGGGCCCTGAGCTGGACCTTGAGCGAGCGCATGATTGAGATAATCTGTCCGGAAAAGGGATATATAAACGCACTGGAGCGGCTTGATGAATACCTTACTTCCCCCGATTGGCTTTGGTCTTGATGAGCTAGACGATCAACAGGTCGCCCAGTTGATTCCCGCCGCCTGGCAGGCAGGTTTTCGTGCCTTCGATACGGCCCAGCTTTACGGCAACGAGGCCGCGCTCGGCCGTACCCTGCGCGGCATCGGCATGGATCGCGATGCGGTGTTCGTCACCACCAAAGTGATGAATAGCAATTTCTCTGAAGCGCGTTTTCTACCTTCGATTCAGGAAAGCCTCGAAAGGCTTGAGCTGGATACAGTCGATCTGCTGTTGGTACATTGGCCCGGTCACGGCATGCCGATCGAGCGCCAGATTGAGCTATTGAATGAAGCCCGCGCACGCGGTTGGACGCGCCATATCGGCGTCAGCAACTATAACGCCACCCAGCTTGCCCGCGCAGTCGAGATAAGCAAAGCACCGATTGCCACAAACCAGGTCGAGATCCACCCCTATCTTGATCAATCTACGCTTCGCCAGCAGGCACATAAGCTTGGCGTGCCGCTGACTGGGTTCTTCGTGATGGCGATGGGGGCGGTGCCGCGTGATCCGGTGCTTGCCCGGATCGGCGCGGCGCATGGCAAAAACGCGGCACAAGTGGTCCTGAGATGGGCGCATCAAAAGGGCGACGTGCCCCTTACCCGCACCACCAAGCCCACGCGCATCGCGGAGAATATCGCCATCTTCGATTTTGCCCTGTCACCCGATGAGATGGCCATGATCGATGGTCTCGCGCGTAGGGGCGGCCGCATCCTCAGTCCGGGCAATCTTGCCCCTACGTGGGACCAGTAACATCAGCCTCATATAAAGACGAAATAAGGAGACAGTTCATGCAGATCGACTTGAAAGGAAAGCGCGCCATTGTCACCGGATCAACCGCCGGAATCGGCTTTGCCATTGCCGAGGGGCTAGCGCGGGCCAGCGCCGAGGTGGTGGTCACGGGGCGTAAGCAGAATACCGTGGATAGCGCCGTCGAGAGCATCGGCAGGGCTGTGCCCGGGGCGCGCCTATCGGGCGTTGCCGCCGATCTTGCCACTGCCGAGGGTGCGCAGGCATTGATGGCCGCCATACCCGATGCAGATATCCTGATTAACAATCTGGGCATCTACGGCGGCTGCTCCTTTTTCGACATTGATGACGCCGCTTGGGAGGAAAGCTTTCAGGTGAATGTGATGAGCGGCGTGCGCTTGGCGCGGCACTATGCCAGAGGAATGCAAGAACGTGGCTGGGGTCGCATCCAGTTCATTTCCAGCGAATCGGCACTCAATATCCCTACAGAAATGGTGCACTACGGTGTCAGCAAAGCAGCTATGCAAGGCGTCTCCCGCGGGCTGGCCAAGGTGCTGGCCGGAAGCGGTGTGACGGTCAATACCATCCGGCCCGGCCCGACTCGCACGGAAGGGGCCATGACGATGCTTACAAAGCTCGCTGAAGAGCGTGGCGTCTCGGTCGATGAGGCGGAAATCCTGTTCCTTGACGAGAACCGCCCCTCGACGCTGCTCAAGCGCTTCGCGACGCCGGAGGAAGTGGCTAACCTATGCGTCTATACAGCTTCGCCCCAGGCCAGCGCCACCACCGGAGCGGCGCTGCGCGTCGAGGGCGGCATCGTCGAGAGCATTGCCTGATTAGCTGACCGGCACCGAATAGCAAGCGGGGGAGCACTGGATTGGACAAGGTGAGATTCAGGCCGGGACCATCTCCGTGCGGCGCCGCCTGTCCAGCTACTCCCTCAATCAACGACCTAGCTTTTTGTGGCTCAAATAGTGAACAGCCTGCCCCTAGAGTTCATGATCGTAGGTTCAAATCCTACTGGGCACACCATTTTCTCATGTCTTCTGCAACATCACCCTGCTAGCGCTACCCCTATTAGTACTAATCCAAACACCGCTACACCCGCTGCCACAGGCAGGCCCATTGTGCGTACGCGCAGCCATACAAGCAGCGTCACGAATAGTCCGATGGCCGTTGCCACCCATGAAATAACGCCAGGATTAACGGGAACGAGTGATACGCCGAGCACCGCCGCGATCATCAGCGGGCCTAAAATGCTGATCCATTGAGGAATGCTGTTTAGGCCGGTTTCACTTCCCAGGCGGCGCTGCATCCAAAGAAACGGCACAACGCGTATGAGTAGCGTACCCAATGCTGAAGCGATTACGGCTAACCACAGTCCTGTGCTCATAATGTGCTCTTCCTGGGATAAAATCTCACCATATAAAAACTGATAGCGCCACAGGCAGCCGCCAGCGGGATGGCAACATTGCTCCAGCCGTAAAGGGTAAAGAAGAGGGCGGATGCAATCGTGCAGCCCAAGGCTAATGCCCAGCGTTTATCCGTGACGCGTGGCGCTACCATGGTTAAAAAAAGCGCGGGTAGGGCAAAGGGCATAATCTCGCCCAAAAGCGGCCAGTAGGCCGTTAACGTTTCTCCGGCTGTGGCGCCTACCACGGTACCCACGATCCACACGCCCCAGGCAAGCAGCGCTACTCCCAAAAACCAGCCGAAGCGTTCAGATTCGGGAAGCTGAGGTAAGCGCGTATGCGCCAGAGCAAAGACCTGATCGGTAAGGCCGTGCATAAGCCAGGGCCAGTGGCGACTGCGGGGTAGCCAGGCCGCGATGTTCGGACCGTAAACCACATGGCGCACATTAATCAGTAGCGTCAACACGACCACCAGCCATAGCGGCGAGCCTGCGGCGACCATGCCGACAAACAGAAACTGTGAGGCTCCTGCATAAATTAACAGCGATATGACCGCCGCTTCCCAGGTGCTAAATCCTGCCTGTGTCGCTACCAAACCAAACGAAAGCGAGACAGGTATATAGCCGCCTAGTAAAGGAATCGCTTCGCGTACGCCACGCAGTGTCGAACGACCAGAAGTAGAGTTGGTAAGCTGGTTCATGGCGTATCGCCTTTTTCAGCGTAAGTAATGGTTAATATCAGCGTCGCTTCTGCTGCCTGTGTGCGGTAAAGGTGTGGCTGGTCGGCCGGGAAGGTGAGAGTTTCACCAGGCATAAGCGGTTTGGTGTCGCCATCCGGCCCAGCTTCCAGCCAGCCGCTGATCAACGTGAGGGATTCCTGCGCGCCCGGCGTATGCGCCTCGGCACGGCGCAGGGTGTTCGGTGCGCAGCGCATCCAGTAAGCATCTACCTGGGGCGAGTCTTTACCCTGATCAATAAGCCGGACCTGCACGCCATCTTCACCCAGCGGCACGGTGATCGGTGCCACTAACGTGCCAAACGGCACGTTGAGCTGAACGGCCAGCCGCCAAATAGTATCCAGGGTAGGGTTGCCATTGCCCTGTTCAAGGCGGCAAAGATTGGATTTGGCGATGCCCGCTTCATTGGCCAACTGCGACAGCGAAAGGCCCCGCTCCGTACGAAGCGTTTGCAGGTGATGGCCCAATGTACTCAGTGAAAGCTTATCCATAACGCACTCAAGTGTTCTTTATATAGAACGTTCTATATAAGGAACGGGAGCGTGTCAATGTTTACTATTAATAGACGGGAAGAACGACAGAAGGAGCTGGGAGCGCTGGCTAATAAGACAATAGCGCTCCCATTTTTATTATGAGTTAGAGAGTATTGCTACGCGCACGGCATGCAGCGGCAGTAAACAGCACGTCGGTGGATGAGTTAAGCGCGGTTTCTGTGGAGTCCTGCACTACGCTAATCACAAAGCCAATCGCGACTGCCTGCATGGCCACTTCAGTTGGAATGCCAAACAAATTAGCGGCCATTGGGATCAACATCAAAGAGCCACCGGCTACGCCGGAAACGCCGCAAGCTGCCAGTGCAGAGACGATACACAGCAGTAAGGCAGTGGGGAAGTCAACATTAATGCCCAGCGTATGGGTGGTCGCCAGCGTGATCACGGTGATGGTGATTGCCGCACCGCACATGTTGATCGTCGCACCTAAAGGAATAGAGATGGAGTAGGTGTCAGCGTCCAGCTTCAGGCGTCGACAGAGCTCAAGGTTGACCGGAATATTGGCCGCCGAGCTGCGTGTAAAGAAGGCGGTAATCGCACTGCCGCGCAGGCAGGCAAATACCAGCGGGTAGGGGTTCTGGCGGGTGGCGATGTATACCAGCAGCGGATTGCTCACCAGGGCAACAAACACCATGCACCCAACAATAACCGCGAGCAGTTGGGCATAGTTAACCAGCGACTCAATGCCTGATTCTGCGAGCGTACCGGCCACCAAGCCTAAAATACCCAGTGGGGCGAGACGAATTACCAGCGCAACAATACGTGAGATGGCGTCAGAAAGATCGCTAAGGGCAAGGCGGGTCGTGTCACTTGCCTGGCGCAACATCAGGCCAAGGCCAACGGCCCAGGCAAGAATGGCGATAAAATTACCTTCCATTAGCGCACTGACAGGGTTGGCTACCGCGTTTAGCAGCAGGTGGCGCAGGATCTGGAAAATATCGCCAGGCGGGTTGCCCTCCGCTTGGGGGGCGTTAAGCGCAAGCTCCGTTGGAAACGCAAAGCTTGCCGCAACGGCAATCAGCGCCGCCACCAGCGTACCGACAATATAAAGCACCAGTACTGAGCGAATATGAGTGGGCTGCCCTTGCCGATGAGCAGAAATGGCGGCAGCCACCAGAACAAACACCAGAATAGGCGCGACGGCCTGAAGTGCAGCAATAAATAGCTGGCCTAATAGCGCTATGTCGCCAGCAATCGAAGGCGCGAATACTCCAAGCAGGACACCTATCGCGATACCGATGAGAATCTGAGGGATAAGGCCCAGCTGTAAAAGGGGGCGGAACAAGCCTGTGGCGGTTGTAATCATCGCGCGTCACTCAGGTAGTAGAATGTAGTTAGCGCCATAGACGCTTCCTGAAAGGGGCAGCATTCTATCACTTGCGGTTATCGCGCGGGCTTTTTGGCGGGTAAGTTTCTCTACGTGGCCAAAAAGTAAGAAAATTTTGTATTTAGCGGGCAGTATTCTCAGGTGGGTATTTTATAATCGCTTAGCCAAGCGGGCACAGTGCTAAGTAAAAGCCAATATTGGCTTGCTAATATTAAAAAACTAAAGGGAACAAGCGGATGCATATCACATTAAGGTTGGTAGCATTGATAATGCTGTGCCTGTCGACAGTGGCTAGCGCCTCTGACTATTACGTCGATGTTACTAATCGCACTGGCTATACCATTTTTTATATGTACGTGAGCCCGGCGAGTTCAAAGACGTGGGAAGAAGATGTGTTGGGAGAAACAGTGCTAGAGAATGGCGAAACCCAGCGGGTTACCTTGACTGGTTACACAAATCCATACTTTGATATACGTCTGGTCGATCAGGACAACGATAGCTACACATTCTGGACGATTGATGTGTCAACGCAGGATATCGTGGTAACGCTTGACCATCTCGATTGATGCTTGCTTCCCTTGCCGTCGTATTGCAACGGCAAGGGAAGCATCAGGAAGGGTTAAGACCTAATTAAGCAGCGACCATCGTTTGGCGTGTCGCTTGTCGTACAGTGCTGTGCGGGGCTGGTGTTGCAACGTTAGCGCTCATGGTAGCCACCATGGCATACCCTTTTTCAGTCAGTTCCACGACGTCTGGTGAAGAGCCCCATTTCAGCAGCATATCGTCAAGCTGACGTTCTGCGGCTTCAAACTGGCTGCAATGACACAGCAGTTTAGCGATGGTGTAATCGCATTCCGGGGTATCGAACATTTCATCCTTGATCTCCTGAATAGCAAGTTGAAGACCGGCTTGGGAAATCTCTGCTAAATGGATATGTTGCATGCCACTACTCCTTGTGAATGCTGGTTTATTTGTACGTAAATTGTACTCTTGCAGGGTAATATAGCTTTTTTTCAGATGCAAACCCGAATTGGTCGAATGGCTTCAACGGACTCATAAAAAAATCCCTCTACTGAAAGTAGAGGGATTTCGCTGCACTTTTTTCATGCGGCTACTATAGGGTTCATGCGGCTACATGGGTAGCATCGCGAGCACGGTAACCACACAGCCTGCTAAAAAAGCGAGAGAAGCAAGCTTGATAATATCTGCTTCTTGGTTTTTTGAGCGTCTATGCCGCTGTTCCATAAGATATTTTTCAAGGTGTTCGCGGCTGCCTGGTTTTGCTCCATTGAAAAGATGTTGGCGTATCATCTTGACTCCTTGAGCGTTGCGGTTAGTGATTTCCTCGTTCCCGCCTATAAAATCCCTGCACTCGAGCGTTTCACTGTATTTTTTAACTAGCGTTGTAAATATCGTTCGAAGCCTAAGCATAGACCAAAACCAGAAAAACCAGGCAGAAAAAGCTATACAAAAACTTAATCAACTTGTCATGCGTGTGTCACTAATACTCGGTTGGTGTTCTATCGGACGGCAATGATAACAGTTAACGTTTAGTTTTTTTCAGCTCTTTCAAGCGGTAACTGCCGCAATATAAAAAATCACAAAATGGTGACCGTCAGCATAAAGTATGCTGAACCATTACAACCAAAGTTGTTAGACTTTGGTCGCAATTTTAGGTGATTTACTGGACTAATGTTCTATTGCAGTGAATAAAGGGCGCCAAGAAACAGTTGGGCTCTTGCTGAGTAGAAAAGTGAGTTGCCAGCTATCCTTCTAAGATATTTCGTTTACCTGACAAGAGCGGTACCTTTCCAATGCGCAGAACTGCCACGATGACGCTCTGGGATCAGCTTTGGCATTCCCACGATCAAGTCAAAAACCTACTCATGTGCGCGCTGCCAATATCCGGCACGCCGCGTGCCCCTACGTCCACGAATGACACAAAAGGGGGGAGTGGTTCGGAGCCGCCGCGACCACCGGCCTATACCACCCCTCAGAAGATTGGCTTGATTCTAGGGCCGTTGCTGTTTGCGTTCGTATTGATGTTTTTCCACCCGGCTGACTTAAGCATCGAAGGCCGTATGGTACTGGCTACCACGCTGTGGGTTGCCGTTTGGTGGATTACCGAAGCGATACCTATCCCCGTTACATCACTACTACCCATTGTGTTGCTGCCAATTACCGGTGCCTTGGAAAGTAATGCGGTTACGGCGGCTTATGGCAATCCGATTATCTTTCTTTTCCTGGGCGGTTTCATGATCGCACTGGCCATGGAAAAGTGGGACCTGCATAAGCGCATTGCCCTGACGATTATTTCCATACTGGGCACGAGCATTAATAGCATCGTGTTTGGTTTTATGGCGGCTACCGGCTTTTTATCGATGTGGGTATCAAACACCGCCTCGGTAATGATGATGCTGCCTATTGGTACGGCGATTGTTTACCAGGTGACCCAGGAGCTTAATAAAAGCGAGGGGGATCACAGCACCGAGATTGACAAGTTTAGTAAAGCGCTCATTTTTGGTATCGGCTATGGCGGCACTATTGGTGGTTTGGGCACCCTGATCGGTACGCCACCCAATATTATTCTTGCGGCTGTCGTCACGCAGCTTTTTGACGTCGAGATTTCCTTTGCCAGCTGGATGATGTTTGCCTTCCCGGTTGTCGTGATATTGCTATTAATAAGCTGGTTGTTGCTGACCCGGGTTATTTACCCGATCAACTTCAACAAGCTGCCGGGCGGCAAGGAGATGATCAGAAAAGAGAAGGCCGCACTCGGTAAGATAACCTTTGAAGAGAAGGCTGTGCTGGGCGTTTTCCTTTTCGCCGCGTTCATGTGGATTACCCGTTCGTTTTTATGGCAGGGTCAAATTCTCAATATCCCTGGCATCAATGACACCATGATTGCGATTGTCGCGGCGATTCTACTGTTTTTGGTACCTTCGCCCAATAAAGGCGGTTGCCTGTTGGGTTGGGATGTCGCTAAAGACGTTCCCTGGGGCATTCTGCTGCTGTTCGGGGGTGGCCTGGCGATTGCTGCGGGCTTTGGCTCTTCAGGCTTGGCAACCTGGATCGGCGAACAAATGAGCGTACTGGAAGGAGTTAACTTCCTGCTCGTGATTCTGCTTGCCACCGGCATGGTGCTTTTCCTTACCGAAATCACCTCAAATACCGCTACCGCAACGATGATTTTGCCCGTATTGGCCTCGTTGGCGCTGGCGCTTAATATCCATCCTTTCGTGCTGATGGTGCCTGCAGCCATGGCAGCTAACTGCGCTTTCATGCTGCCGGTCGGTACGCCGCCCAACGCGATTATTTTTGCCACAGGCAAAATCAAGATCATCGAAATGGTGCGCAATGGGTTCTGGCTTAACATTGCCGCCATGCTGCTGATCGTGGCTGCCGTTTACTTCCTGCTGCCCATGCTGTGGGGCGTTGATCTAACGGTTTATCCCGACGCCTTCCGCAACTAACCTGATAGCTTAACCGCGTTTCATCGAAGTCCTTATCAACAGCCCTTATCAACGATAAGGGCTTTTTTTATGCGCGCCTAAGCACTCTATTAACAAATAGTGAAGTTGGTAACCAAGCCTTTAACCCCCTGTAAGAAGGACTACATTTCAATAGGAGTGCAAATAAAAGGACATCGTTTGGGTAGGAGTAATGCAATGGAATTGCTTAAGCAGATTACTGATTATCTACAGCAGCAAAAGCTCAAATTGGCCACCGCCGAATCATGCACCGCGGGGTTGATTGTCTCTGAACTGGCTAGTGTACCCGGCAGTGGGCAATGCATTGACTGCGGCCTGGCGGTTTATTCGCCAGAAGCGAAAAATCGCTACCTGTCGGTCAGCTTTGATACGGTTGATACTTACGGGCTTACCAGTGAAGAAACGTCCCGAGAAATGGCTTTGGGCGCGCTTAATAATAACGATGCCAACGTCACCGTGGCCAATACCGGCATTGCAGGCCCTGAACCGCAAGACGGCATCCCGGTAGGTACGGTATGTTTTGCCTGGGCATTTCGACATGATAAGCAGGTTTACATGATCACGGAGACGCGCCGCTTTTCCGGAGATCGTAACGAGGTACGCCTAGCTGCCGCACACTATGCATTGGAGTGTATTCCTCGACATCACAGCAGTGTACTGGAAGGTAGCGCACCACTGGATGAGTAGAACCGAATCCATTTCTGCTCTAGCCTGAATCATATGCTATCCGCTATGGATTAACGTTCGACCCGCAAGGAGGCCAAGATGGTAGATCGGCAGGCAACCCAATCGCATATTCAAGCGGCTTTACAGGTAAAGCCGCGTATTGACCCTCAGCAAGAGGTTGATAAGCGCGTTGATTTCTTATGTCGTCAAATGATCGATACAGGGCAGCACGCGCTCGTATTGGGCATTAGCGGCGGTGTGGATTCCACGGTAGGCGGCCGTTTGGCGCAGCTGGCGGTTAATAGGGCGCGTGAGCAGGGT
Organism: Vreelandella zhanjiangensis DSM 21076; assembly: GCF_000377665.1. Taxonomy (GTDB): domain Bacteria; phylum Pseudomonadota; class Gammaproteobacteria; order Pseudomonadales; family Halomonadaceae; genus Vreelandella; species Vreelandella zhanjiangensis. The sequence goes on from NZ_KB898647.1 coordinate 267,624, forward strand.
GTAGATGCTTCTTTTTACGCAATGCGGCTGCCTTATGGTACCCAGCAGGATGAAGACGATGCGCAGAAGGCGCTGTCGTTTATCGAACCCGACCATGTGCTGACCGTTAATGTTAAACCGGCAAGTGATGCCCTGTTGGCCGCACTGGAAGAGGGCGGGCTAACGTTTAGAGACGACGCTCACCGCGACTTTGTGTTGGGCAATATCAAGGCGCGGCAGCGCATGGTGACGCAATATGCGGCGGCCGGGGCGCGAAGCGGCCTGGTGGTCGGCACGGATCAAGCCGCCGAAGCGCTAATGGGCTTTTTTACCAAATATGGCGACGGTGCCTGTGACGTTGCGCCACTCACCGGGCTAACCAAAAGCCAGGTTCGTGAAGTCGGTGCGGCGCTGGGCGCTCCTGCCGCTTTGGTTGAAAAGCAGCCCACTGCTGATCTGGAAACGCTCAAACCCCAGCTGGCGGATGAAGTGGCGCTAGGCGTGACCTATGTCGATATTGATGCCTTCCTGGTCGGCGATGCCATCAGTGATGAGGCGTACACCACCATTATTGACACCTATACCCGCACCGAGCATAAACGCCAGTTGCCCAAGGCCCCCTAAGTGTTTCTCACCAGTAAAGGCTAAACGCCGTCAGGTTAGGTTGTTATGATGCTACAACCTAACCTGCTGTTGAGCCTGCCATGCGTCTACTCCACACCGCCGACTGGCACTTGGGGAGGTTGTTTCACAACATCTCACTGCTTGAAGACCAGCGCCACGTTTTAAACCAGCTGATCGAGATCGTCGACCGCGAAGCCGTAGACGCTGTGCTGATTGCAGGCGATATCTATGACCGCTCGGTGCCGCCTGCCGCGGCCGTCACGCTACTCGATGATGTGCTGGGTGAGCTTTGCGAAGCGCGTGGTTTGCCGGTAGTGATGATTTCCGGCAATCACGACGGTGCCGAGCGCTTGGGCTTTGGCGCACGCCATTTGCGTCAGGCTGGGCTGCATATTCTTTCTGACTTGAGCGCATGCGATACCCCTATTACGCTCGCCATCAGCGGCGTTGAGGTCGATATTTTTGGCGTGCCTTACGCAGACCCGGAATACGTACGCAGCCAGTTCGGTGAGCCGGTCCGCGATTTTGATAGCGCCCACCGTTACCTGCTAAAGCGTATTGATGGAAAGCGTCACGCTACCCGCCCGACCATATTGATGAGCCACTGCTTTGTAGATGGCGGCAGCGCATCCGATTCCGAGCGCCCGTTAACCCTGGGCGGTGCAGAAAGCGTTGCCTGGGAGCCCATGCAGGGCTTTGACTATGTCGCGCTTGGCCACTTGCACGGCCCGCAATACCGCGGCGGCGAACATATTCGCTACAGCGGTTCGCTGCTTAAATACAGTTTTTCAGAAGCTCGACAGCGTAAAGGCGTTACGCTTGTAGATATGGGCAAAGAGGGAATTACCCGCATTGAGCATCGCCCGCTGGTGCCCAAGCGAGAAGTGCGCGTGCTGGAAGGCGAGCTCGATGAGCTGTTGAGGCAGGGGCGCGAGGACCTTTGCGCTGATGACTACCTGCTGGTTAGGTTGACCGACCGCCACGCCATTTTAGATCCCATGGGCAAGCTGCGCGCGGTTTACCCCAACGTTTTGCACCTCGAAAAGCCCGGCATGCTGGGTGGGCAACAGCGCCAGCAGCTGGACCGCGAACGGCTTCGCTTTAATGCCTTGGATATGTTCAGCGACTTTTTCGAACAAACCAGCGGTGACGCCATGAGCGCTGAGCAGGCGCGCGCCATGGGTGATTTGATTACCTCCCTCAGCCGCGATGAAGAGGGCCAGCCATGACGCCGCTCGTACTCACCATGCAGGCCTTTGGCCCCTTTGCGGCCGAGGAGACCATCAACTTTTCTCAGCTGGGTAGAAGCCCGCTGTTTTTGATCAACGGCCCGACAGGCGCCGGGAAAAGCTCGATTCTGGACGCCATCTGCTTCGCGCTTTATGGCCAGACCACGGGAGAAGAACGCTCGGGCACCCAGATGCGCTGCGACCAGGCCGCGGATACGTTGCTAACCGAAGTAACGCTGGATTTTTACCTGCGTGGAGAGAGCTATCGGGTGCGTCGCGTGCCTCAGCAGGAACGCCCCAAGGCGCGAGGCGAAGGGACGACGACGCAAAATGCAGAAGCCCAGCTGTGGCGGATAACCGCTGAGGGGAAGGAAAACGAATGTCTCGTCGCGCGTAGCGTTAACGATGCTACCGCTCAAGTGCAGGCGCTATTGGGGTTGGATGCCAGCCAGTTTCGTCAGGTGATGGTGCTGCCCCAGGGAAAATTCAGAGAGCTGCTGCTGGCGGAATCAAAAGATCGCGAAAAGATTTTTTCCCAGCTGTTTCAAACCCAGATTTTTCAACGCATCGAAGAGCATCTGCGCACGCAGGCCAATCAGATAGAGCGGGCGGTGAAAGATCACCAGCACCGTGTGCAGGGCATCCTGGATGCAAGCGACAGTGAAAGCGAAGCGGCGCTTATTGAAGCGCTGGAAACGCTGGCGCCAGAGTATCAGGCTGCTGAACAGGCGTTAGCCATTGCTAAACAGCAGCGTGAACAGGCAGAGGCTGCCGAGCGCCAGGGGCAGGAGTGCCAAGCGCTTTTTGATCGCCATGCGGCTCTGGGCGCAGAAAAAAAACAGCTGTTACACCAACAGCCGGAAATAGAACGCGCTCAGCAGCGACTAAGTGCCCATGAACAAACCCAAGCGCTGGCCGAACCCTTTCACCGTGTGCAAACGGCGCGGCAAACGGCAAGCGCTATCCAGGAAGAGCGCATTCAGGCTCAAACGGCTGTCGAAAAACAGCAGGCGGCACATCAACATGCTCAGCAAGCGTTACATCAGGCACAAACCCGCTACCAGCAGTTGCCGGAACGCCGTGAGCAGGCGGGTCGTTTACAGCAAGCGTTGGAGCAATTTCAGGCGCTCACTGGTGTAGAGCAGGCGCTACAGCAGGCGCAACAAACATGGCACAGCCTGCATCAAAAGCTTGACCAACAAACGCAGCAGCGCAACACCATCGCCGAGCAGGGCGAGGCACTTGCCGCCAAGCTAAAAGCGGAACAGGTGGAGCGCAATAACCTCGCGGGCAGCGATGAGGTGCTAAAAAGCCGCCAGGCGCAGCACGCGCAGCGGAAATCACTGGCCGGGCTTGAATCTCAGCGGGTTGCCTTGGCTGAACAAGTGGCTCAGGCGGCAAGCGATGTTGATTGTCATCAGCAAACGGTTGAACGCTATAAGCGTCGCGCCACCGAGCAGGAGATGTACTGGCACCAGGGGCAGGCCGCGTTACTCGCCGCTCGGCTGCAAAACCAGCAGCCCTGCCCGGTATGCGGCAGCCGTGAACATCCTGCGCCAGCCATACAGGAACAGCCCCCCGTTACTCAGGCGGATGTGAAGCGCGCACGCACGGAGCATGAACAGGCGCACCAAGCGCTGATGCAGGCTCAACAGTTGCAGCAGCGTTTGGCCCAACAGCTTAAGTATAACGATGAGCAGAGCGAGTACTTGCGCCATACGCTTGGCGAGTGGGGAGCCAAGCCGCTAAGCGCGCTGGAGGCTGCCTGCCAGGAAAGCCAGCAGCATGTTGAACGCTATCAAGTGCTTACCCAAGAGCTTGCGTCGCAGGAACGTACGCTTGAACAACAGCGCAGCGAATGGAAAGCGCTGGATAGCCAGATAAAGGCGCAACAGCCTGAGTTAGAAGCGGCCCAAAAGCGCTGCCATCAGTTGGAAGCCCAGTGTGAACAGCTGCGAAGGACGTTGCCCGAGACGCATGGGTCACTTGAAGCGCTGCAAGCAGAGCTTCGCCGTGTGCAAAGCGACATTCAGCAGTCTGAGGCGGCGTGGCAATCTGCTCAGGAGAGTGCTCATCACGCACAAACGGCGCTGGCCCGCGCTGAAACCACGTTGTCAGATATTGTTCAGCGCGCTGGCGCCGCTACTCAGGCGCTAAGCACGGCCCAAAACGAATGGCAGCTGGCGCTAAGCGGTAGCGCTTTCGACAGCGACACTGACTTTCTTCAGGCCCGATTGGAAGCGCCTGAGCGTCAAGCGCTAATTGAAAGCGTTACCCACTTTCAGCAGGTATTGGCCAAGCTGGATGGTCAGCTTGAGGCAAGCCAGGCACGCCTTGAGGGGCTAACGCCGCCTGATTTGACAGCCTTGGCTGAGCAAGTGACTGCCGCGCAGGCGCATGAGCAGGTTTGCGATCAAACCTACCAGCGCTTGACGGCGCGAATTACTCAGCTAACCGCTACTCAGCAAAAGCTCAAGGCTGCCCACGCTGCCGAGGCGGAGCTTGAAGCCGAGTATCGGCTGTGGGGAACGCTGAGCGAGATTGCCAATGGACGCACCGGGCATCGCATTAGCCTGCAGCGTTTTGTGCTTGGGGTACTGTTGGACGACGTACTTATTCAGGCATCCGAGCGGCTGGTGCGGATGAGCCGGGGGCGTTATCAGCTGGTACGCCGTGAAGACCCTTCCAAGGGTAACAAGGCGTCTGGTTTGGAGCTTGATGTTGCTGATACCTATACCGGTAAAAATCGGCCCGTTGCGACGCTTTCGGGCGGTGAATCGTTTATGGCCGCATTGGCACTGGCACTGGGACTTTCTGATGTGGTGCAGGCGTATGCGGGTGGCATTCAGCTCGATACGCTATTTATTGATGAAGGCTTTGGCAGCCTGGACCAGGATGCCCTCGATCAAGCCATCGCCATGCTGAGCGAACTGCAAATGGGCGGGCGCATGATCGGAATTATTTCGCATGTCAGCGAACTCAAAGAGCAAATGCCGGTTCGTATAGAGGTACGTGCCAGCCGCCAAGGCAGCACGGTGCAAGTACAAGGCGTTTTATAGCGTTTTAAGTGCACTAAACTCAGTTCTGTCTATCAGCTCAAGGAGTACAGGGATGAACGCAAGTAAAATTCTTCAGCAGCTTATGCAGCAAGCTGGCGGTAGTCAGAAAAGCGGCAGTGGTGTCGATGTTAAAGGCATCCTCGGTGGGCTTTCTAAACAGTTAGGTGGCAGCAGCCAGGGTGGTAGCTCCTCTAGTGGTTTTGATGTTAAGAGCCTCTTGGGCGGCGGCGCCATGGGCATGCTGGTCGGCTCCAAACGTGGCCGTAGCATGGGCGGGAAAGCGCTTAAGTACGGCGCCATTGCAGGCGTTGGCATGCTGGCCTGGAAAGCCTGGCAGAATTCACAGGCGGCTAAAAACCAGCCAGCCACCAGCAGTAAAGCAGAAGGCGAGCGTGTTGATGTATTAAGCGGCGAGATTCAAGAGCGCCGTAGCCTTGAGCTGTTGCAGGCCATGATAATGGCGGCCCGCGCCGACGGGCATATTGATGAGCAGGAACAGGTGCTGATTACGGAGCAGATTGATGCGCTAGGGGCCGACCAGGAAATGCATAACTGGGTCGAAAGACAGCTAAAGGCTCCGCTGGATGCCGAAGCGCTTGCCCGTGAAGCCGACTCACCCCAAGCCGCCCGGGAAATGTATTTGATGAGTGTTGCAGTGACTGATGACCAGAACCCCATGGAGCGCGCCTGGTTGGATCAGCTGGCGCAGGCGTTAAAGCTTACCCCGGATATTACTCAAGAGCTTGAACATCAGGCTCAGCAGGCGGGCTGATAGCATTTTTATTTTCACACTAACATTTTCACACTAAAAAGCGCCGCCAGGATGCTGGCGGCGCTTCGTTTTGCAGGTGGCAATCGCCTAAACGGCGTTACCGATTATTCCTGAACGACAATAACGGATTTCGCATTGACGAATTCGTGCATACCAAAGCCGCCGTGTTCGCGCCCATAGCCTGAGTCCTTGACGCCGCCAAAGGGCATCTCCGGGGTGGCAACACCAAAGCCATTGATAAACACCATACCGGTATCGAAGTACTTGCTGGCAAGCTCCGTGGCACGCTTGGTGTCTTTGGAGATGATCCCGCCGCCCAGGCCATAACGGCTGTCGTTGGCGATGCGCATGGCATCTTCATCGTCCTTGGCACGAATCAGCGCCGCTACCGGGCCAAACAGTTCGTCATCGTAGGCGGGCTGCCCGGGAGTGACGTTATCCAGCACGGTCACCGGATAGAAAGCGCCTTTACCGGTTGGCTTTTCACCGCCGCAGAGTATTTTGGCGCCTTTGCTGACACTTTGTTCTACCTGCTCGTGCAGCGCATCGCGCAGATCTACGCGTGCCATCGGGCCAAGATCGGTGTCGCTAGCGTTCGGATCACCGACTTTTAGTGATTTCATTTTCTCTACAAAGCGCTCTTTAAAGGCTTCGTAGTTGGCATCTGTGACCACAAAGCGCTTGGCTGCCACACAGGTCTGGCCGCCGTTGAATATCCGGCCCTGGACACAGGTATTAACCGCGACCTCAAGGTCAGCGTCATCGAGTACCAAAAAGGCGTCATTAGAGCCCAGCTCCAGCACCGTCTTTTTCAGATGCTCAGCTGCCTTGGCCGCCACTTTACGGCCTGCGCCGTCGCTGCCCGTGAGCGTCACGCCGCGTACGGCTTTGTGAGCGATCACTTCATCAGACGTATCGTGGGATATGACCAGCGTACGGAAGACGTTTTCCGGTAGACCCGCCTCACGATAAATCTTTTCGAGCAGCAGGCCGCTGCCGGTCACGTTTTCAGCATGTTTTAGCAGTACGCTGTTGCCCGCCATGATATTGGCGATTGAGTAGCGCACGACTTGGTAAGCCGGGAAGTTCCAAGGCTGAATGCCGTAAATAACGCCCATTGGCGAGTAGGTAATAAAGCCGCGCTCACCGTTGCCTGGCTTGCGCTCTTCATCGGCCAGTTTGGTCGGGCCGTTCTCTGCCGTGTAGTCGCAGATTCCGGCGCACAGGTCGACTTCCTGGCGGGCTTGCTCAGGTGGTTTGCCCATCTCTTTGACCATTAGATCGGCCAGTTCATCTTTATGGGCTTTTAACGCTTCGCCGATCGCTTTAACAACCTTGGCGCGCTGCTCAAGAGATTTTAAACGCCATTCAAGAAATGCCTGATGACTTGCTTCGACAACCTGCTTCGCCTGGCTGGAATCCATCAGCGTATAGGTATTTAGCGATTCACCGGTAGTCGGGTTAACGGTCGTGATGCTGTTGCTCATAAGATCTCCTATCTTTAGATCAACGCGTATCTTTAGATCAACGCTTCAATGTCCATATCGGTTAAAACCGACTGGTCTAATTTAGCTGACTATCTACCTTAGTAGACAATCAGCCTTTATGCGTAATAGTGGGGCAGTAACATTTTTAAAGAGTTCGGAAAGCGCTAATAAAAAGCTAACAAGCTCTATATCAATTGTTGCGTGACGTATTTATCGCTAGTGGCCTAGCCCCGCTTTTAAAGCGAGGGCCATACTTCGCCCAGCGTACGTAGAGCTGCATCAATGGTTGGTTCTTCTGCGCGATCATGGCGCCAGATCAGGCTAAGTGCGCAGGGCAGGCGAATATTATTGGCAACGACAAGGCCACTTTCCTGACGCTGGGTCATGGCAAGAGCGTCGCGTGCCAGGCTCAAGCCAACGCCCGCGCGGACTAAATCGAGCATGCAGGCTTCTTGATCGACTTGGGCAACGCGGTTGGGCGTGGCGCCACTGCTGGCAAGCGCGTGGTGTAAAAGGCGGTGATGGGCTGAGTCCTCGGGCGTGACGATCCAGGGCAACCGGGCCAGGGCCTCCCAACGTGTATCGGCCAGCTGAGCATCCCAGCCCATTGGGGCAACAACGTAATAGTGAAAATGAGTCAACTCGCGCCAGTCAAGCGCTTCATGGTTGGTACCCAGGCCGGGCGGCGCCAGATAAAATCCTACATCCAGATCGCCTTGCTCAACACGTCTTAACGTACTGCCGCTCATTCCGTGATGAAGCTCGGTTTCAAGCTGCGGTGCCTGTGTCATTAAGCGGCGCAAAAAAGCGCCCAGGCGAATAAATTCCGGGTCGACAATCGTACCTATCTTGAGCTTGCCTCTTGGTGTGCTGTGCAGCGTATTGGCCGTTTGCTCAAAAGCATAGGCGCTGGCCAGGGCTTTCTCGGCAGAGGGGAGGAGGGCATGGCCATCGGAGGTTAACGCTAAGCCCTGTGGGCGGCGTTCAAACAACGTAAGCCCCAGATTTAGCTGAAGCTGCTTCAACTTTAGGCTGATAGCAGGCTGGGTAAGGTGCAATTGTTCCGCCGCGCGTGAGACGCTGCCTAGCCGGGCCACGGTCACAAATGCCCGTAGCGTCGCGTATTCGTACATATCGGCTCCTCGTTATTATTTTGTTATTAGCAGAGCTTATATCCCAATTTAAATTTACTCAATTGATCATAGAAGCAATCACGCTAGTCTGGGGAGATCTAATTTGCCCTGCTTATAAAGGTAGCCGTGATGACAACAACAGCAATTCAGCACTTTATTAATGGCCAAGTCAGCGAAGGGTGCGCAGGCGATGCTCAGGATGTGTTCAATCCGGCCACCGGCCAAGTAACCGGCCGCGTTACCCTAGCGTCGTCAAGTGACGTGGATGTGGCCGTAAAAGCAGCCAGTGCAGCGTTTACTGCATGGGCCGATACGCCTCCCATTCGTCGGGCCCGGGTATTATTCAAGTTCCTGGAATTATTGAATACCCATAAAGATGTCTTGGCCGAGGCGATCACTCAGGAGCATGGCAAGGTATTTACCGATGCCCAGGGCGAGGTGGCGCGTGGGATCGATATTGTCGAGTTTGCCTGCGGCATCCCTCAACTGCTTAAAGGTGACTACACCGAGCAGGTGAGTACCGGTATTGATAACTGGACTGTCCGCCAACCGCTTGGCGTTGTGGCGGGTATCACGCCGTTTAACTTCCCGGTCATGGTGCCGATGTGGATGTTCCCAATCGCTATCGCCACGGGTAACACCTTTATTCTCAAGCCCAGCCCGCTCGACCCTAGCGCTTCATTAATGCTGGCAGATCTTCTAAAGCAGGCCGGTTTACCCGATGGCGTGTTTAACGTGGTGCAGGGAGGAAAAGAAGCTGTCGAAGCCTTAATCGATCACCCCGAGGTAAAAGCGCTCTCGTTTGTCGGCTCTACACCAATTGCCAACCTGATCTATGAGCGGGGCGCCAAACACGGCAAGCGGGTACAGGCGCTGGGCGGGGCGAAAAACCATATGGTCGTCATGCCCGATGCGCATCTGGATAAAGCGGTGGATGCATTAATCGGCGCCGCCTACGGCTCGGCGGGCGAACGCTGCATGGCGATTAGCGTGGCGGTACTGGTTGGCGACGTGGCCGATAGCGTGGTGGCCAAGCTTGCCGAGCGTGCCAAAACGCTAAAAGTAAAAGATGGCATGCAGCTGGACGCCGAAATGGGGCCGATCGTGACGCGCCAGGCCCTCCAGCGTATTACCGGCTATATCGAAAAAGGCGTAGCGGAAGGCGCTGAGCTGGTTGTGGATGGCCGCAGCTTTGATACCGCCCAGGCAGGTGATGACTGTGCCGACGGCTTCTGGATAGGCGGAACGCTCTTCGATCACGTCACGCCGGAAATGACGATCTATAAAGAGGAGATCTTTGGTCCGGTGTTGGTATGTGTGCGCGTGCCGGATATCGCCACGGCCATTCAGTTAATCAACGATCCCGAATTCGGCAATGGCGTTAGCTGCTTTACCGAAAGCGGCAGCGTGGCAAGAGAGTTTGGGCGCCGTATTCAGGTCGGCATGGTGGGGATCAATGTACCTATTCCGGTGCCGATGGCGTGGCATGGCTTTGGCGGTTGGAAGCGGTCGCTGTTCGGCGATACCCACGCCTACGGTGAAGAGGGCGTACGTTTTTATACCAAGCAGAAGTCGATTATGCAGCGCTGGTCAGAGTCGATCGATAACGGGGCTGAGTTTGTGATGCCAACTGCCAAGTAATAAATAAGCAGTAATAAGTTGATGCGGAGCAAGGCAAATGACACAACAACAAACCTTGGCATTTGACTACATCGTGATAGGCGCAGGCACCGCAGGGTGCCTGATGGCCAACCGGTTAAGCGCCGACCCGAATAATCGGGTGCTACTGGTCGAGGCGGGCGGCCGCGACAACTACCACTGGATCCATATTCCGGTGGGGTATCTGTACTGCATTAATAACCCGCGCACCGACTGGCTGTTTCGTACCGAACCCGAGCAGGGCTTGAACGGCCGCTCGCTGATTTACCCGCGCGGTAAAACCCTGGGCGGCTGTTCGAGTATCAACGGCATGATTTATATGCGCGGCCAGGCGCGCGACTACAATCACTGGGCAGAAATCGTGGGTGATGATGACTGGCGATGGGAGAATTGCCTGCCGGACTTTATGCAGCATGAAAGCCACTACCGGCTGGATGAAGGAGGCGATGCGGATGCCGAACAGCGCGACTTTCACGGCGATAGCGGTGAATGGCGGGTTGAAAAACAGCGCTTGAAGTGGGACGTGCTGGACGACTTTGCCGAGGCGGCCGTACAGGCCGGTATACCCCGCACCCAGGATTTTAACCGCGGCAATAATGAAGGCGTTGCCTACTTTGAAGTAAACCAGCGCAATGGCTGGCGCTGGAACACGGCCAAGGCGTTTTTGCGCCCCGCGCTTAAACGTAAAAACCTGACGCTTTGGCACTCTACCCAGGTGAATCGGCTCTGCTTTGAAGATGATCAGGGCAGCCCACGCTGTAACGGAGTAGACGTTACCCAGCGCGGGAAAAACCTGAACGCCCGCGCCAGCAAAGAAGTAATTTTGTGCGCCGGCGCCATTGGCTCGCCGCATCTTTTGCAGCTATCGGGTATCGGGCCTAAAGCGCATCTTGAAGAACACGCCATTGAGGTGGTGCATGACCTGCCGGGGGTAGGTGAGAATCTGCAAGATCATCTCCAGATCCGCTCAGTGTATCGTGTCACCAATGCAAAAACGCTCAATGCAGTAGCAGGCACTTTGCTGGGTAAAGCAGGTATTGGCTGGGAGTATTTATGCAAGCGCACCGGCCCCATGAGCATGGCACCGTCACAACTTGGCGCTTTTACGCGCAGTTCTAACGAGTATGAGTACCCTAATATTCAGTACCACGTTCAGCCATTAAGTCTTGAGGCGTTCGGACAGCCGCTACATCCTTATCCGGCCATTACCGCCAGTGTATGCAACTTAAATCCCACCAGCCGCGGAACGGTGCGTTTAAAAAGCCGCAACCCTTCCCAGGCCCCGGCAATTGCGCCCAACTATTTAAGTACGCCTGAAGACCGCAAGGTAGCCGCAGATTCGCTCAGGATGACTCGCCGGATTGCCGAACAGCCCGCGTTTGCCAAATACGCGCCGGAGGAGGTGAAGCCTGGCCCTGCGTATCAAAGCGATGATGAACTGACGCGTTTGGCCGGCGATATTGGCACCACCATTTTCCATCCGGTAGGTACTACAAAAATGGGCCGTGCAGATGATCCCTTGGCTGTGGTAGATGCAAAATTAAGAGTACATGGAATCAAGGGGCTACGCGTTGCTGATGCGGGTGTCATGCCGACGATTACCAGCGGAAATACCAATTCTCCGACCCTGATGATCGCCGAAAAAGCGGCTAAATGGATATTAAATGAGATTTAGAATAAAACTTGTTGCATAAAGTTTTTTTTTCAGCATAGTGTTGACGTGCGGCTGAGTTAAGCGCATGCTTCACGCAGTTGGTTAGCAAGTCGAACGTTGTCAGCAGTATCGAACGCCTAAGCGTGAGTCTGGTGAAAGTTTCTTGTTCTACCCACTGCAATTCGGGTATTTCCCGGCTTTACATTAAGCTACATCGAGGATTTCGATCATGGCAACTGGTACCGTTAAGTGGTTTAACGACACTAAAGGTTTCGGCTTCATTTCTCCGGACGACAATGGCGACGACCTGTTCGCGCACTTCTCCGAAATTCAAGCTGACGGTTTCAAAACTCTGCAAGACGGCCAGAAGGTTTCCTTCGACGTTACTCAGGGTAAAAAAGGCCTTCAGGCTTCTAACATCAAAGTTGTGAACTAAGTTTCACTGTTGATGTTTGCAGCTAGCGGTTAACGCTAGTTGGCTTAAGACCCCGCCATGTGCGGGGTTTTTTGTGCGTTAAAGAAAAACTTTTTATTCTATTTCGATATTTAAATGTTTCTAAAAATAACTTTTTAGAATATGTGGTTGGCGTCACAATAGCGCATGCTTTTTTGTTAGGGATGCTGCGTTATGACGCTGGATGCTTGGATTGCGGTCGCTGTTGTTATCACTATTTTTCCGTTAATGAGCGTATCGCGGTTAGGGCCGGATATTATTCTGCTGGGTGCCGTTATTCTACTGATGACGCTGGGGGTGATTGATCCCGCCCAGGCGTTAAGCGGCTTTTCCAATAGCGGTCTGTTCACGGTCGCCTTTATGTATGTGCTGGTGGCCAGCATCCGCGAAACGGGCGGCATCGATCTGATTATTCGTTATGTTCTGGGGCGGCCGAAAAGCGAACGCGGCGCATTGGTTCGGCTCCTGCTACCGGTTGCCTCGTTAAGTGGTTTCTTGAATAACACACCCGTAGTTGCCACCTATATACCGGCTGTGATGAGCTGGAGTCGTCGGCTGCGGCGCTCACCTCAACGGCTACTCATGCCGTTGAGCTTTGCCTCCATTCTGGGTGGCACTATCACGCTGTTCGGTACCAGTACCAACTTGGTGGTGCATGGGCTGCTGGTTGACCGTTACCCTGATTTAACCATGGGGCTGTTTGATCTTGCCTGGGTGGGGATCCCTGTAGCCGTGGTGGGGCTTACTTACCTGATCCTGTTGGGGCCGCGCCTGCTGCCTGCCCGTGAGGGCTTGGGGAATGCCTTTGCCAATCCGCGTGAGTTCACCATTGAAATGGAAATCGATCGGGAGGGCGTCCTGGTCAATCGCACGGTCGAAGAAGCAGGCTTGCGCCATCTCCAAGAGCTTTTTCTGGTTGAAATCGAGCGCGATGGCAACGTGGTAAGCGTCGTGGGGCCTGGGGAGCAGTTAAAGGGCGGCGACCGGTTGGTGTTTGCCGGTACCAGCGATGCCGCCGTGGAGCTTCAGCAGATTCGTGGCCTGATACCCTCGCGCGATAGCGCTTCAAGCCTGGAAAAAGAGTTTAAAGAGCGCCGCCTGGTCGAGGCCGTAGTCTCCAATCAGTGTCAGTTTATCGGTCAGCGCATTCGCGACGGGCGCTTTAGAACGCTTTACGGGGCGGCCGTACTGGCGATTTGCCGAGGCGGCGAGCGGGTCACCGGTAACCTTGGGCAGGTACGTTTGCAGTCCGCTGACGTGCTGCTGTTGGAAGCTCGCCCGCCGTTTATCGAGCGTCATCGACAGTCAAAAGACTTCTTGCTGATCAGTGAGTTGAACGGCTCTGCACGGCCGGTTCATGAAAAGGCGCCGCTGGCCTGGGGAATTTTATTAGGTGCGGTGCTGCTGGCGGCATTCGGCGTGGTGAGCATGCTGAATGCCGCCATGCTGGGCGCGGCACTGGCGCTTGTTACCGGCTGCTGCTCGGTAGAAGCGGCCAAGCGCGGGCTGGATAGTCAGGTGCTTTTAACTATTGCTGCATCGTTCGGGGTAGGGGCGGCACTGCAAAGCTCGGGAGCGGCTGACGCTATTGCCGGTGGCGTCCTGAATATTGTGGGCGGTAATCCGTGGCTACTCTTGATAGGCACTTACTGTGTGGTCGCGCTATTGACTGAGCTGGTGACCAATAACGGCGCTGCCGTGATTATTTTTCCCGTAGTAATGGCCGCCGCCGAGAGCCTGGGAGTAAACCCCATGCCGTATGTGGTCGCCGTTATGTTTGCCGCTTCGGCCAGCTTTTTAACCCCGATCGGCTATCAAACCAATTTGATGGTGTATGGCCCCGGCGGCTATCGTATCAGTGATTTTCTACGCGTAGGCGGTGGTTTAAACGTCATTACCGGGGCAATCGCGCTAGCTCTGATTCCTCTGGTGTGGCCCTTTTAAGCTCGGATGTGGACCTTTTAAGCGCAAGTGCTCGCCGCCACTGCCGGTTTGCGCTAGGGTGCTTTTTTAATTAATACGTAAGGATGAGTAACATGACCGAACCTGGCGAACTGATTATTGAGCCGCAAAATGGGCAGCCCGCCGATGCCTGCGTGTTTATTATTCATGGCTTGGGCGCTGATGGGCATGATTTCGAGCCGCTGGTACCCGCGCTTAACCTTCCCAAGGATGCCAGCGTGCGTTTTATCATGCCTCACGCGCCACGGCTGCCGGTCACCGTTAACGGCGGGATGGTCATGCCTGCCTGGTACGATATATTAGCTATGGATTTAGGCCGTAGGGTGGATGAAGCGCAGCTCAAACGCTCTGCTGAACGTATTCAGGCGCTGATTCAGGAGCAGATCGATCAAGGTATCGACAGCCAGCGGATTATCGTGGCGGGCTTCTCGCAGGGTGGGGCGGTTGCCTATCAGGCGGCGTTATCGTTTCCGCTGCCGTTAGGCGGGCTGTTGGCCATGTCAACCTACTTTGCCACGGCGGACAGCATTGAAGCCAGCGAGGCGAACCAGCACATTCCTATCGAAGTACATCACGGCAACTTTGACCCGATCGTGGCGGAGAGTTTAGGCCGTGCGGCGCTTGAGCGGCTCAAGACGCAGGGCTACACAGCTAACTACCGTCAGTACCCGATGGCTCACGCGCTTTGCCCCCAGCAGGTAGGCGATATTGGCCGCTGGCTAAGTGAGCGTTTAGCGTAAGGCTGCGTCGACAAGTGATCAAAAGGCAGGCACAGTAACCTATCGAAAAGCCGGGGCAAGGATAGCAAAGGCAGTGATAGCGTCCCTTGATGTAATAGAAGTCCTATTAGCGCTTTGTCTTATGACAACAGCGCTGTTGTGTTTATTTGATCGCCATTTGGTGCGTGCCTGCTGTTGCTTTGGGGTGTTTACCCTGAGCATGGCGCTTGCCTGGCTGACATTAGGCGCGCCTTGGCTAGCGATTGCAGAAGCAATCATTGGCGCGCTACTCACAGTACCCTGCTTTTTTTACGCGTTAGGCATCTTTCCCGCCAGCTCGTCTGCTTTACCACGCTACGATCACTTTAAAGAGCCGCTGACACGGGGCATGACTCGCACGCTGTTGGCGCTTGCCTGGTGTGTCATGGTTGGCACAGTCATCCGCTTTGTACTCCCCGCCATGGTTTATTCACCGC
This sequence comes from Vreelandella zhanjiangensis DSM 21076, assembly GCF_000377665.1. GTDB lineage: Bacteria > Pseudomonadota > Gammaproteobacteria > Pseudomonadales > Halomonadaceae > Vreelandella > Vreelandella zhanjiangensis. The sequence goes on from NZ_KB898647.1 coordinate 282,831, forward strand.
TTGAGCATCCGCTGCTATTCGTTGGTGTGGTGATCGTTGCCACTGCGATGGGCGCTTTTGCCTGGCATCGGCATTTATTACGCCGTCTGCTGGCGTTTAATGTGATGGGTTCCGGTGTATTTTTACTCTTGGCGGGAATGGCAGGCACGAGCGTGCAAGGCCAGGCGCTGATTACCATTGGGCTGGTGGTCGCTTGGCTTGGCTCCTTGCTGAGCGCCTTGTTGATTCGAACGCTCTATCTGCGCGAAGGGCCAGCGGCGTTACTGGGTGCCAGCGAGCCACAGGAGTCGAAGCAATGATGTGGCGATTTGGTCTAGCAGACAGCACGTTTGAGCCGCTGTTAACCAGCCACTGGGCGTTGGCCATTGCCTTGTGTCTGCCGCTTGTATTGGGTGGTTTGGCGGCGGTATGGCCTCCAAAGCGCATGTGGGTAGTGGCCCTGGCATGTGCTCCACTGCTGACGTCTGGGCTTTTATTATTGGTCGACTTTACGCAGATAGGGTTGCTGCGTTGGCAAGGGGAGGTGCTGGGAGTCAGCATTGGGCTGCGCCTTAATGGGGTAAGCATACTGCTGTTACTCTTGACGCAATGGCTGGGCGCGGCATCGGCGCTCTATACGCCTGGCCTGCTAAACGTTTCGCCGCCAGAACGTCTAGCCCGCTGGCTGTGGCCGCTGATGGGCGTGGTAGTTAGCGCGCTTTCATTGGTTTGGCTTGCGACAGACCTTATTACGCTCTACCTCGCATTGGAGCTGATGGGGTTGGCAGCCGTCGGCATGTTGTTGCTGTCAGGTAAGACGCCAGCGCTTTTTGCCAGCATGCGCTATTTACTGCTCACCCTGGTGGGATCGCTCGCCTACCTATTAGGAGTGGCGCTGCTGTTGGGTTACTGGGGGCAAGTTGATTTAGCCGGGCTTGCGCAGGTGGTTGAGCCTGGCCCGGTTACCTGGGTGGCGGCGGCGTTGATCGGTGGTGGGCTGGCTTTAAAGGCTGCTCTGTTTCCGCTGCACGCCTGGCTTTCCCCGGTACATGCCAGTGCCTGGACACCGGTAAGCGCGCTGCATGCAGGGCTTGTAGTTAAAGCCTCGCTGTTTGTGTTGCTGCAGCTATGGAGCATTTTGCTACCGGATACTTTTTGGGCACCTCGTCTAGTCGCCTGGATGGGGATGCTGGCGATTATTTGGGGCGGGTTAATTGCCTGGCGCGCCGAGTCGCTTAAAACGCTGGTGGCTTCATCAACGGTTGCCCAGCTTGGTTACTTGATGGTGGTATTTCCGTTGTTGTTAGGCCCAAACGTCGGGCCGCTTGCCAAGGCGCTGGCCTGGGAAGGGTTTTGGCTGCAGTTAATGGGTCATGCGTTAGCCAAAGCCGCCATGTTTCTGGCCGCCGGCAATTTGATTCTGGCAACCGGTGAAACCACGCTGAAGGGGCTTGCAGGCTGTAGCCGCAAGCTGCCGCTTTCGTTATTAGTGTTTGGCATTGCCTCGGTCACATTAATGGGGCTGCCGCCTAGCGCAGGCTTTACGGCCAAATGGCTGCTGTTGCAGGCCATGGTGATATCCCAGCAGTGGTGGGCGGTGGCCGCGCTATTAATCGGCACGCTGTTAACGGCTGCGTATGTTTTTCGGTTTTTCCGCTACTCCTTTATGGAAACTGCCCCGCGCCACCACTATCAGCCGCTTTCCCCAGGTATGGATATCATCGCGCTTTGCCTGGCATTGGCAGCCTTTGTCTTGGGACTGCTCGCTCACTTTCCGTTAGAACTTCTCCATGGGGGTAGCTTATGAACGCCGCCTGGCTACCTTTAACGGCCATTGCCGCCTCCCTGTTGGCCGCCGTGATTATTTTCTCCCTACCTGAAGAGTCAAGGCGGCTGCGTACCAGCATTAACCTGCTGGCCGCCGTGATTAAAATCACGCTGGTCACGCTGATGATTCAGCGGGTAGTGGCGGGCGATGAGGCTATTTTCAGTTTTCAGATAGTGGGCAATATTGATTTTGTCCTGCGTGCTGATGCGTTGGGGGTGATGTTTGCCGGGCTGTCATCACTGCTTTGGCTGTGCACGACGGTTTACGCTATCGGCTATCTGGAAGGTACTGCGAACCGTAAGCGCTTCTTTGGCTTCTTTAGCCTGTGTGTGGCGAGTACGTTGGGCATCGCGCTTGCGGGCAATCTATTTACCTTTCTGATTTTCTACGAAATGCTGACGCTTTCCACCTATCCGCTGGTGGTCCATTCCGGCACTGATAAAGCGCTGAATGCGGGGCGGATTTATCTGCGCTATACGCTGACCGCCGGTGTCGTGCTGCTTTTCGGCGTGGTGCTGTTATATAGCGTAACGGGCGAGCATTCGTTTGCTTCTGAACGAGGCCTGGGTGACTACCTGGGCGATCACCGTACTTTACTCACGTTTATCTTTGCCCTGCTGGTGGGCGGGTTTGCCGTGAAGGCCGCCATGGTACCGCTGCATGGCTGGCTGCCCAGGGCGATGGTGGCGCCTGCGCCGGTCAGCGCGCTGCTGCACGCGGTAGCCGTGGTAAAAGCCGGCGCCTTTGGGATCTTGCGGGTTATTTATGATCTTTACGGTATCGAGCTAAGCGTTGAGCTGGGCGTGACCACAGCCCTTGCCGTGGCGGCCTGTATCACCATTATTTATGGCTCGGTACGGGCCATCGCTCAGCACGAGTTAAAGCCTCGGCTTGCCTTCTCTACCATCAGCCAGGTGTCGTATATCGTGCTTGGCGTAAGCTTATTTGGCCCCTTTGGAACGATCGGCGCGCTTGCCCATTTGTTGCACCAGGGGCTTATGAAGGTGACGCTGTTTTTCTGTGCGGGCATCTATGCAGAAGAGCTGGGCATTCACCGTATTGATGAGATGGACGGGGCTGGTAAGCGCATGCCGCTTACCAGCCTGGCCTTTACGGTGGGGGCGCTAGGCATGATTGGTTTACCCCCCTTCGCTGGGTTTATCACCAAATGGTATTTGGGCATTGGCGCCATCCAGGCTGAAATGTACTGGGTCATTGCCGTACTTGTTGCCAGTAGTGCGCTGAATGCTGCCTATTTTCTGCCGATTGTGTATCGCCTGTGGTTTCGTGTGGGGCCTGCCCACGGCCATGGCAGCTGGCCAAACGAGCAGCGCCTGGGGCGTTTGGAAACCCATGGTTGGCTGCTTTGGCCGGCGGTGTTTACCGCGGTGATCAGTTTGGCAGCGGGGCTGCTTGCCGGGCTGCCGTTTAGCCCGCTGGACTGGGCAACCCGGGTAGCAGTAGGGGAGTATTTACAATGATAACGCTGCTGCTGGTAAGTGCACTCTGCTGGCCGCTGTGCGTAATGCTGCTGGGGGTATGGCAGGCCTATCGTACTCCCGCTGTTCAGCGGCGTTATTTCTCATGGTGGTGGTTAAGTGCGGCGTGGCCCGCGCTCTTGCTAGCTTACGCAGGCGAATCCCAGTGGATAATCGATGCCTGGATGCTGGGCGGGCAGTGGTCACTGAACGCGCTTAGCCGCCCATGGCTTGCATTCACGGCGCTGCTCTGGAGCTTCGCGGCCTTTCATGCCCGGGGTTACTTTGCCAAGGAGCAGGCAAAGGCTCAGACGGGCGATCATGCCGCCGAACGCCGCTTGCTGCGCCTGGCCCTGCTATGGCCGCTGACGTTTGTGGGCAATGTTTTGCTGATTATCGCCCAGGATATCGCCAGCTTTTACCTAGGGTTCGCGGTGATGACGTTTGCCGCCTATGCCCTGGTAATACATAACGGCACGCCTGAGGCGAAGCTGGGCGCGAAAGCTTATCTGATTCTGGCGGTCATCGGTGAAAACTTGATTTTGGGTGGCCTACTCTGGGCGGCGGGCAGTGCGGAAACGCTGTTGCTAGAGGGCGTGCGCGAGGAAATCGCTACCGCCGAGTACGGCGCTCTGATGGCGGGCTTGCTGTGGCTGGGGCTGGGCATTAAAGCGGGTGTCATCGGCCTGCATGTGTGGCTACCGCTGGCGCATCCCGCTGCCCCGGCACCGGCCAGCGCCGTATTAAGCGGGGCGATGATCAAGGCAGGGTTGCTCGGCTGGATCTATGTACTGCCCCTTGGGGAGCCCGCCATGTCAGAAGCGCTAGTCCGTCTGGGTGAAATAATCCTGATAGCGGGATTAGCCGCGGCTTTTGGAGCGGCGCTATATGGCGTGTGGCAGCGTCATCCCAAAGCCATACTTGCCTACTCCAGTATCAGCCAGATGGGCATGCTCACCGCGATGATTGCCATGGGGCTGGCGGCACCAGACGTATGGCCTTTGCTGTTACCGGGCGTTGTGCTGTTTGCTGCCCATCACGCGCTGGCGAAAGGGGCGCTGTTTATGGGTACCAGTATTAGTGAACACTTACCTCGCTGGCCGTTAGCGGTCGTGTGGATATTGCTGGCACTCCCCGCGTTATCGCTTACCGGGGCGTTTGGCGCGGGCCTGATCAGCAAGTGGACCGTGAAGAGCGCTCTGTATGAGATGCACCATGAGCAGTTGATTACACTGTTAACCTGGGCAGCCATTGGTACGTCAGCACTGGTAAGCGTTAGCTTATGGCGCCAATGGCAGCAGCGTAGCGCAGGCGGTAGCCATCCGGGCCAGTGGGGCGCCTGGCTTGCGACATTGGTCGCTGCGCTAATGACCCCGGTGTGGCTGCCACTTCCCGAGGCAAGCGTTGCCATCCCACCGCTGAAAGAATGGGTTAGCCTGATGTGGCCGCTACCTGCTGGGGTGTTAATGATTGGGTTTGGCTTGCTATTAACGCGCCGCCTGCGTATCGGCACGCCACCTGCCGGTGATTTGTGGTGGCTTTATGCACCGCTCGGTTACACAGTGGTGAATGCGCTGCGTTTAAGCGGCGCGTGGCTGAAGAATGCTAAATCGACATCTGTTGATATCACTCTATTAATTGAAAAGCAGGTAATGAGGCGCTTAACTCAACTAACGGGCATGGAAGGCTGGATGCGGCACCATACGAGCGGTTTGATGATGGCGCTCGCTATCACACTGGCACTGTTACTAATCTGGGAAGGGGCGTAATGAGTCACGAAAATGCACCGAACCATCGGGGACGGGATGCCGAGAAGCCAGATGAAATTACGCGCCGGGGTTGGTTTGACATCGTGTGGCGCGTGCTGCGTGCCGCCAAGCGTGACCGTCTTACCATGCTGGCCGCCGGCGTGGCTTTTTACGCACTGCTGGCGCTGTTTCCGACCATTGCCGCAGTGATCTCGCTGTGGGGATTACTGTTCGACCCGGTTGAAGCGGGGCGGCAGCTTTATGAGATAAGCCGCTTTATGCCGCCTGATGCTGCCAACCTTATTGATCAGCAGACTCAGGCCGTGGTTGAAAGTACCGAATCTGGCAGCGTGATGGCGGTGCTTGTGGGGCTTTTAGTCGCGATGTATATCGCCTCCAAAGGGGTGGGCGTGCTCGTAGTGGGACTCAATGTGGTTTATGGCGAAAAGGAGCGGCGTAACGTCTTTCTTCGTGGCGTTGTATTAACACTGCTGACGTTTGGGCTGATCGGCATGACGCTTATATCGCTTGGCTTTATCGCTATCGTGCCGGTGTTGGTCGATGCCTTGACCGTGGAGCCACCTTTTGATCAGCTATTTAAGTGGCTGCGCTGGCCCGCATTATTGATCATCATGAGCTTTTTAATTGCCTTGTTGTATCGGTTTGCGCCCTATCGACGAGCAGCGCAGTGGCGTTGGTTAAGCTACGGTACGCTGTTGGCCACCATATTATGGCTACTGGGGTCGGGTGGGCTTTCCCTTTATGTGCGCTTCTTCTCAAGCTTCAGCGAGCTCTACGGCTCACTGGGCGCGGTGGTGGTGTTAATGATGTGGTTTTGGCTTTCTGCCTTTGTGGTATTGCTTGGCGCAGAAGTGAACAGCGAGATGGAGCGCCAGACCTATAGGGACACCACCATAGGTGAGGATCGACCGTTAGGTGAACGCGAAGCCTTTGCCGCCGATACGTTAGGGGTTGAAAACCCTTGGAACGGTGATAAAGAATAAACCCGCCAGTAGCTAGCTGGCGGGTTTCCCGTATGCTTACCGAGGATATTTACCCTCGCTATAAGAGCGCTATATAAGGCTCTTTACACAATAAGACCCTTTACAGAAGTTCTTCAGCCGCCAGCGCCAGACGCGAGCGCTCAACGCTTTTAAGCGTAATGTGCCCGGCATGCGGCCAATCACGGAAACGCTCGACCACGGCCGCCATGCCGCAGGTATTGGCGGTCAGGTAAGGCGTATCGATTTGTCCCACATTGCCTAAACAGACAATCTTGGTATTGCGCCCGGCTCGGGTCACCAGCGATTTAAGCTGTTTAGGAGTAAAGTTCTGCGCCTCATCGATAATCAAAAAGGTGTCGTTTAAGGTGCGCCCGCGCATAAAACTGGGCGAGCGAATTTGCACCCGCGAGCCGATCAACTGCCGTGTGGCGCCGTTATCCCAGGTGGATTCTCCTTCCTCGTTGCGCAGCAGGTTATCCATATTGTCGTGGAAGGCACCCATCCACGGCGACATTTTCTCCTCTTCAGTACCGGGTAAAAACCCGATGTCCTCGCCCATGGGAATAGGGGCGCGGGTAAACACGATGCGTTCAAACTGCTTGGTATCCAGGGTCTGTTGAAACGCTGCCGCCAGGGTCATGAATGTTTTACCCGTGCCCGCATTACCGGCAATCGTCACCAGGTCGATGTCTGGGTCCATCAGTAGGTTAAGGGTAAAGTTCTGACGACTATCGTGAGCGTGAACCCCCCAAACGCCGGAGTGATGGCGGTAGTTGGTTAAGAGCTGCAAGCGGGCTGATGAGGGGGAAAGCTCACGGATAATGGCTTCAAACTCGGCGCCGTTCTCGCTATCGGATACAAGCATCCCCAAGTGCCAGTGGCGGGGCATATCGCCACTTAATTGATAAAACGTATGATGGTCTACCCGTTCAACGGTGACATCGACATTGAGCGCTTCCCAAAGCGTGGCGCCATCATGCCCGGCATCGGCATAGATCTGCGCGCCTTCGATCATCGCGTCACTATCTGAGAATGCCCGGTCGTTAAAGTAATCTTCTACCGGTACCTTCAGTGCCGCGGCCTTTACGCGTAGGTTGATGTCTTTGGTGATCAGAATGACGGACGCGTCAGGACGTTCGTCACGCAGGCGACAGGTTTCAGCCAAAATGCGGTTGTCGGGGCTATCGTCTAATGCATCGAACGGTTTCAGGTCGTTGTAGCACAAAAAGTGCAGACGCCCGGTTTCCCCACTGATTCGGGGGATGGGAATGCCGCGTTGAATTTCGTCAAAAGTGACTTGGTTGGTAAGGTCAGAGAGCGTACGGCTAATTTGCCGCGCCGTACGGGCGATTTCTCGAATTCCGTTTTTGTGCTTATCCAGTTCCTCAAGGACAGTCATGGGGATAACCACGTCATGCTCGTCAAAGTGATAGAGCGCAGCGGGGTCATGGATCAGGACATTGGTGTCCAGGACATAAAGCCTAGTCGCTTTCTTATCGAGTCTTACCATCGGTGGAATAACTCCTTGGTTGACGGCAACATCGACACTGGCAGTTACATCTTACGCCTAGATGACACTTGCCTGTGTCGTTTCTCTGGCGTGTCCTTAAGTCTCCTTCTGTAGCACTTTTTTATAGCGTGGAAGGCAATCGCGTTTTTTTCCACTGCTATATTTCAACGAAGTGACCGCTAGCGCGTATTACCTAGAAAACGCGCCACATTATTTAGTAGCGCGGTGGCCACTACACCAAGGTTTTCGCCCTCAACGTAACGGTAATAATGGCTGTCGAGCGCAAGATCATGATTAAGCGCGCAAAGCGTTTTTTTCTTGAGCGCCTCCTTCACCAGTGGGTGTGGGAGTAGCGCCCAGCCCGTCCCGTTAATGACCGCGTCGCGTATGACCTCAAACATGGTGAACCCAAGGTAGTTAGCCGAAAAAAGTGCCTCGCTGACCAGCTTGTCGTCCTGAATATGGGTTAAGCACACCTGGGTGTATTGCGCCAAATCATCACGATTAACGCTGGGTAGCCGACTAAGCGGGTGCTGAGGGGAGGCGACTAAGCGCATTCCCACCGGCGCTAAGTTAGCCGCGTTAGTAACCACGCCTTCAGCAGTATATAAACCAAAAGCGATATCTACCGTTTGGCGCAAAATAAATTGGCTGTGCTCTTGCGGAGGGACGAGATAGACGGATATGGCCGTTAACGGAAACTGCTGCTTTAAATCGTGCATTACCTGGCGCCAGAATCGCTCAGGCAACGCATCGTCGCGGGCAATGCACAGCTGGTTTTCAACCCCTTGCAGGTGCTGGTGGCAGTGCTTTTTGATGCGGCTGGCGCTGGTCAGCAGTCGGTAACAATCGGGCAGTACACTTTCACCTACCGCCGTTAGCGTCAGGCTATTGCCTGAGCGCTCAAACAGCGCCACGCCCAGGCTATCTTCCAGGGCATGAACAGCGGCACTTAACGTGCTTCGCTTTATGCCTGATTGCCGGGCAGCGGCGGCAAACGAGCCGTGCTCGGTGACCTCAACAAACGCTTGAACTTGTTCAGCACGCATAACGGAGCCTTAAGGGATGAGCGCTATTTTTTTTAGCACTGAGCGATTCGTTTAACGTTAGCACAAGCGCTACCATGCGCCACGATTTCCTATTGGCTTATTCCACCTTGATATGGAGTTTTTAGCGTGACCCCCTTTATTGCCGAGCGCCGTGCGCTAAGATTTTCCGCCATTTCGGCAAGCCTTTTTGCGTTGTCTGGCCTAGTCCTGGGATTAGCCAGTGGCTCGATCACTATCTTGTTTGATAGTGGCTATTCGCTTTTAAGCCTTGTCCTTGCTTCACTTTCATTACTCGCTTTACAGCATGCCCGCAAACCTGCGGATGATCACTACCCCTTTGGGCGGCTAACCGTAGAGCCGCTTGCCGTGCTGCTCAAAGGCGTGGTGATCGCACTGGTGTGTCTGTTTTCATTGGTATCGGCGGTGTGGAGCCTGCTTCAGGGCGGGCGTTTGGTAGTGCTCGATCTTGCCATGTGGTTCAGTATCGTGAATGTCATCGGCTGTTTATTGACCTGGCGGTGCTTGAAGGGCTACGCCCGAATTGCCCGCTCATCGCTGCTCGCGGCTGAACTGCGCCAGTGGCAGATGGACACCGGGCTAAGCACGGCGGTCATGTTCGGTTTTGCCCTTACCTGGCTTTTAACCCTGACGCCCTGGGCCAGCTACGCGCGGTTTGCCGACCCGGTGATGGTGCTGATCATCGCCGGCTACTTTTTGCCCATGCCGATTCGTATGATACGCGGAGCGCTGCGCGAGCTGATGTTTGGTGAGCCCATGGGCAGCATACGCCAGGACATGGTGGAGGAAGTCGCTGATTTTGATATCGCCAGTGGCGATGTGCGCCTGGTTCAGGTGGGCAGTTTTCTGATGGTGGATATCCAGCTCGACAAGCAGCAGATCGATGACGCAGAAGAAATCGTGGAGAGCGTTGAACAGCACTGCCTACAGCGTAATTTACGCCCTATTACCAGTATTACCCTGGTGACTACTTAAGCCACCACTTAAGACACTACGTAAGCCTTCAAGTAAAAAGATTGACGCTATACAAGCGGGATGATATCTAGCGCTACCGACAAACGGTGTCGGCCTAATATCGTACCTTTGAGGGTTTACAAAACATGCCACTGCGCCGCTGTTTGCCCGTGCTGCTAGCAACTGCTCTGATTGCTGGCTGCGCAAGTTCCACCGTTGCTCCGCGTTACACTACCGCTAATCCGGACGTAATGCGTATTGGCGGAGAACGTCCTGTTAGTGCTGACCCACGCACTGAAGATGCCGGTTCTTTCTGTATGGAAACCACCGAGCGTTGGAATGAGCATGGCCGCACGCCCGATGGCCAAACCCTATGGGCCAAAGACACGCTACGTCGCGTCGTTCCCTGTCAGTAATAGCCTGTCAGTAAGAACTAGCCTTTAGTTAGCATAACGCCAGCTCGATAAGCTGGCGTTATGCTGTAAAGCGAGTACCCGCAGCGTTCAATCGCCTTTTTTGTCAGGCTTGCCTTTGCGCTCGGTGCTTGCCATCTCTTCAAGCTCTTCTTCGCTCATTGAGTCGTACATTTCCTTGGAAGCATCATAAAGCTCGCTTGGCTTGGTTTCTCCACGCTTGGCAGAAAGGGCGGCGCCTGCAGCTTTTTGCTGTGCTTTCGATGTCGCTGGCATAATAAGCTCCTGTCAGTTGACTTCCCCTTAAGGCTTACGCTATTTAGCCTAGCAGGCAGGAGTAGGCTTTCCAGAGCCCTCCCGTTACATTAGCTATCTTTATTAATAATTAAGAGAGCCCCATGACACCGGCCATTGATACGGCAAAAAAAGCGGGTATTGCGTTTGAAATTCATGAATACCATCACGATGCGGCGGCGGAGTCTTACGGCCTGGAAGCCGCTGAAAAGCTAGGAGTTACTGCCGATCAGGTATTTAAAACCCTGGTGGTGAAACTTGATGGCAAGGCGCTTGCGGTGGGCATTGTGCCAGTGACCGGGCAGTTGGGCTTAAAGCAAATTGCCAAGGCGGCGGGCGCTAAAAAGGCCGTTATGGCTGTACCGGCGGAGGTAGAGCGTACCACCGGCTACGTATTGGGCGGGGTAAGTCCCTTAGGCCAGAAAAAACGCCTGGCCACCTATATCGATGCCTCGGCACAGGAATTTTCTAAGGTGTACGTTAGTGCCGGGCGGCGAGGGCTTGAAATTGAGTTGGCACCTGACGACTTGGCCACCCTATGCCAGGCCGGTTTTGCGCCCCTTGCGGTATGACAGACACGCAGGGCGCGGCACTTTCTGGTATGGTGCTTCACTTTATAGTAATTACCTTTTTACTGGCCGTTAAACGGCCCTGCAGGTTTTATTGTGTCAGACGCCTCCTTCTCGTCGCTTGCCTTGCCGGCAGCGCTGCTTACTAACCTTGAATCACTGGGTTATCACCAGATGACGCCCGTTCAGGCACAAAGCCTGCCGCCTATGTTGGCCGGGCGTGATGTGCTCGCTCAAGCTAAAACGGGGTCGGGTAAGACGGCCGCGTTTGGCTTGGCGTTATTGGCAGAGCTGCGCGTTGACGCGTTTGCCGTGCAGGGCTTGGTGCTTTGCCCTACTCGGGAGCTTGCTGATCAGGTGGCCGAAGAACTGCGTCGGCTGGCGCGGGCCATGGCCAATGTGAAAGTGTTGACGCTTTGCGGCGGTGCTCCGTTCGGCCCTCAGTTGGGCTCTTTAGAACACGGCGCGCATATTGTGGTGGGCACGCCTGGGCGTATCGATGAGCACTTGCGCAAAGGTTCGCTGACCCTGGGTTCGCTAAGTACCCTGGTGCTGGATGAAGCGGATCGCATGCTGGATATGGGCTTTCAGGCCACCATTGATGCCATCATTGCCGAGACGCCGGCTGATCGCCAGACGCTGCTGTTTAGCGCAACGTTCCCTGATGAGCGCGAAGCTGGCGGTTTGGCAGCCATGACGCGCGGCGTGATGGTTGACCCCGTCACCGTCAAAGTGGCCGAGTTGCATGACGCCACCACCATTGACCAGCACTTCTACGAAGTGCCCAATGAAGACGCTCGCTTTGCTGCGCTTAAACAGCTTTTATTGGTCAATCGTCCGACCACCAGCGTGGTGTTTTGTAATACCAAGCGTGAAACCCAAGCGGTCGCCGATAGCCTGGTGGATGCAGGTTTCAGCGCCGTAGCGCTGCACGGTGACTTGGAACAGAAAGACCGTGATCGTATCCTGATACTCTTTGCTAACCAAAGCGCCTCGATTCTGGTGGCGACCGATGTCGCCGCCCGTGGGTTGGATATCGCGCAGCTGGACGCGGTCTTCAACTATCAGATTGCCCGTGAGCTGGACGTTCACGTGCACCGCGTCGGCCGCACCGGGCGGGCAGGGGCTAGCGGTATTGCCTGCACGTTGGTAACACCCCAGGAAACTTACCGCCTTGGGCGGCTGGCCGAGCTTTTAAGCGAGCAGTTAACCACTGAGCCGCTGCCCAAAGCTAAGCAAACCACACCGTTTGAGCCGCCCATGGCTACCCTGCAACTGGCAGGCGGCAAAAAGGATAAGCTACGCCCAGGCGATATTCTGGGCGCGCTTACCAGCGAAGGCGGGCTGCGCGGTGATCAGGTGGGTAAAATCAAAGTGCTGGCTCGTAGTGCCTATGTGGCCGTGGAGCACTCTGTGGTCCAAAAAGCGCTCGCCAAGCTTGAGCGAGATAAGCTGAAAGGGCGGGCTTTCCGCGTTCGTCGGATCCGGTATTAGATGCTGCTGGTAAAGAGACAGCGTTAAAAATAATTGGTATTAAGAACGCTGGTATTGAAAAGCGTTAGTATTTAAAACATGTGTATTAAAAACGTTAGTATTCGATATCGTTGGCCATGTCCATTCATTAAAGGAGCCATTACCGCTAACCATGAAGACACCCAAACGATTACAGCCCCTGGTCGATGACGGCCTGATCGATGAGGTGCTGATGCAGTTGATGAGTGGCAAGGAAGCGCAGGTTTACGTTGTACGCTGCGGTAATGACGTGCGCTGTGCCAAGGTATTCAAAGAGGCCAAACAACGTAGCTTTAAACAGGCCGTGCAATACCAGGAGGGCCGTAAAGAGCGCAATAGTCGCCGTGCCCGCGCCATGTCGAAGAAAACCCGCTACGGTCAAAAAGAGCAAGAGCAGGCGTGGTTGACCGCCGAGGTGGATGCGCTTTACCGGCTGGCGGCAGCCGACGTGCGGGTGCCCAAGCCCTACGGCTTTGTCGATGGCGTGCTGCTGATGGAAATGATCACAGACGCTGAAGGCGATGTGGCACCGCGCCTGGACGATGTCACGCTGACCCATGAACAGGCGCTGCGCTACCACGATAAAGTCATCACGGATGTAGTGCGTATGCTGTGCGCTGGCCTGATCCACGGCGACTTGTCGGAATTCAACGTGCTGGTGGATGCCGAAGGCCCGGTCATTATTGATTTGCCCCAGGCCGTTGATGCCGCCGGTAACAATAGCGCCGCCGCCATGCTTGAGCGCGATGTGGATAATATGCGTGCCTATTTTGGCCGCTTTGCACCTGAACTCTTAACCACTCATTACGGTAAGGAGATGTGGGCGCTATATGAATCGGGCGAGCTGCATCCGGATAGCAAACTGACGGGCCACTTTACGTTCGCAACCCACATTGCCAATGTGGATGAGCTGATGGAAGTGATCGACGACGCCAAGGAAGAAGAGGCCGAACGTCAGGCGCGCATGCGCGATGACGGGGATGATGACGAGATCCCTCAGCCGTACTGAGCCCACTATCAAATACGGTTAGTGTTAAACTGACCGTACGTTTAGCAGGTTAATGATTTGACCGCTTGGGATGGGGCTTAGCAAGGAGTGGCTGTGAAAGGTATCAAGATAAGCTCAGGGACTGCAAAAGGGTTGTTAACGTCGCTGACCGTTGGCGCTATTGGTGGCACGTTTTTTCAACTCACCGGTTTACCGCTTGCCTGGATGCTTGGCCCTCTGATTGCCAATTTATTGGTGTCCTCTCAAGGCATTAACGTGGTGGTGCCGGAGCGGCTGCGCAATATTTTTCTGGCTGTCATGGGTCTGGTGCTGGGCAGTCAGGTGACCCCGGAGCTTGCCCAGCGCGTAGTTGACTGGCCGATTTCGGCGATATTGCTAATACTTGGCATTGGTGCCTCAACCGCCGCGGCCTCCGCATGGTATCGGCGCTGCGGGTTTGATTCGGTAAGCGCCTGGTTTGCAGCCGCCCCCGGTGCCATGACCGCGATGATTATTCTGGGGGATAAATGCGGTGGCGATCCTCAACGCATCGCGATTGCTCAGTCGCTACGCGTTATCCTGGTCATCCTGTTTTTACCGCCGCTCTTTTGGGCTTATGAAGGCGGCGGAGCGGGCGCGGCACCTCAGACAAGCGGATTTGAACACGCCTGGATGTTGCTACTGATTCCTGTGTTGTTGCCGCTAGGCCGTTGGCTACGCTTTCCTACTCCCGCCTTGCTGGTTCCCTTACTGACGGCCGCACTGCTTTCAGGGTTTGATATTGCAAGCCTGGCGCTACCCCCGTGGGGCATGAACCTCATGCTTTGGGTACTGGGCAGTGCCATTGGCTCGCGCTTTAAAGGCATGACGCGGCGGTTATGGGGCCGTTATTTATGGCAGTCGGGCGTTGCTACGCTGCTTGCCTTAGCTGTATTGGCCTTGTTCGCCGAGCTGATTCATCAGTTCGTGGGCGTGGGGCGTGATGTGGCACTGCTGGCGCTGGCGCCAGGTGGAATAGGCGAAATAGCCATTTTAGCGGTGGCGCTCAATATCGATCCTGTATTTGTCGCTTTTCACCATCTACTGCGCATGGTGGTGCTGATGGCCTTTGCACCGTTTTGGGCACGCTGGCTTTTACGCCGCCAGGCTTAACCCTCTTAATGATCGATGAGTAACGTAAGGAATCTCCATGTTTTCTCGTGTGCTGCAGCCGCTGTTTCGTTACTTTGAAACCCGTGTAGACCCTTATCCCATGGGAGACGTGCAAACGCCTCCCCAGGGGTTAATACCCTTTATCAAGCACTTCTCACGCCCGGTATTGCCGCTGCTGATTGTCATGACGCTATGCACCGCGCTGGTATCATCGGCTGAAGTGTTTTTCTTTAGCTACATGGGGCAGCTGGTTGATTGGCTTGGCAATGTCGAGCGCGAAGGCTTTTGGGCCGCAAATGGTCTTTGGCTTGCTGGGGTTGGGGTGGCGATCCTTATCGGGCTACCGCTTTTGGTGTTGGCCCAGTCGTTGATTACGCATCAAAGCATTTTTGGCAATTATCCTATGATTGGCCGCTGGCTATCGCATCGCCACATGCTCAATCAGAGTCTGGCCTTTTATCAGGATGAGTTTGCCGGGCGCGTGTCCCAGAAAGTAATGCAGACCGCGCTGGCCATCCGCGAAACGGTCACCAAGGTAATGGGCCTGTTGGTCTACGCCATTGTGTACTTTACCGGGGCTGCGATTCTCTTGGGCCGAGCCGATTTATGGCTATTGCTGCCCTTGGGGCTTTGGCTGATTGGTTACTTGGCCATCATGCGCTTTTTCGTGCCCCGGCTGCGTGATGTATCCATGGCTCAGGCAGACGCGCGCGCCCAGATGACCGGCCGCGTGGTCGACAGCTACAGCAATATTCAAACCATCAAGCTATTTGCCGATACAGAGCGCGAGCAGCGCTATGCCCGTGATGCCATGGAAGGTTTCATGGACACGGTGCACCGCCAGATGCGCCTGGTCACCATCATGAGCGTCTGCTTGACCCTGCTGAATACCGCGCTATTGGTGGGCACGGCCGGGATGGCGATTAGCACCTGGTACTTTGACGCCATATCGCTTGGCGTATTGACCGTCGCGATTGCGCTGGTAATGAGGATTCGGTTTATGTCCGACTGGATCCTATGGGAAGTGGCGGGGCTGTTTGAAAATATCGGCACTGTGCAGGATGGCATGAATACCATCGCCCGCGAACCTACTATCCGCGATGTGCCTAACGCGCCTGAGCTTAAGGTACCTGCTGGCGAAATCCGGTTTGACGATCTGCGCTTTAGCTACGAGCAGGCCAAGGGTGAAAACCGCACGGTGTTTGATGGCTTGAATTTGACCATCGCACCGGGTGAAAAAATTGGCCTGATTGGCCGCTCCGGAGCGGGTAAATCGACCCTCGCCAACCTGTTGCTGCGTTTTTACGATGTACAGGGCGGTCGCATTCTAATCGACGGGCAGGATATCGCGCAGGTAACGCAAACCTCGCTGCGGCACCAAATTGGCATGGTGACCCAGGATACCTCGCTGCTTCACCGCTCGCTGCGCGATAACATTCGCTACGGCACGCCCCAGGCAAGCGATGAGGATGTATGGACCGCCGTATGCCGCGCCCATGCCGATGCGTTTATCAATGACCTGGTCGACCCCCATGGCCGCCGCGGGTTAGATGCCCATGTGGGCGAGCGAGGCGTCAAGTTATCCGGAGGTCAGCGTCAGCGGATCGCCATTGCCCGCGTGCTTTTGAAAAATGCGCCTATCCTTGTATTGGATGAAGCTACGTCAGCGCTGGATTCTGAGGTGGAAGCCGCTATTCAAGAGCAGTTGGATACGCTGATGGAGGGCAAGACCGTGATTGCGATCGCGCATCGGCTCTCCACCATTGCCATGCTCGACCGGTTGATCGTAGTGGAGCAGGGGCGCATTGTTGAAAGCGGTACTCATACTGAGCTGCTCGCACAAAACGGCATTTATGCCGGCCTGTGGAAGCGTCAGTCGGGCGGCTTTCTTGGGGTAGATGTGTGAGGAGTTCTATCCTCTGCTAACGTATTTTCCAAGGAATGATGGAATAAAGGAGATCGCGCCATGCAAGTCGTAACGCTCTCGGCCCCCGGTGGGTTAGATAAGCTTAAGGTACAAGACGTATCGCCCCCAGGTGCCCCTGGGCCAGGGGAGATTCGTGTTCGTGTGCACGCAAGTTCGCTCAATTTCCACGACTATGGCGTAGTGGCCGGCAAGATGCCGACAGCCGACGGACGTATTCCTATGTCTGACGGCGCAGGCGTGGTTGAGGAAGTGGGTGATGGCGTTAGCGAGTTTGCGGTAGGTGACCGCGTTGTCTCGACGTTTTTTCCTTACTGGCTTGAAGGCCCCGCCCGGATCGCCGATTTTACGACGACCCCAGGCGACGGCGTAGATGGCTATGCTTGCGAGCAGGTCGTTCGCCCGGCGCAGTGGTTTACCCGTCAGCCGAAGGGGTATAGCCACGCTGAAGCCGCAACGCTCACCACGGCTGGCTTAACGGCCTGGCGCGCTTTAGTGGTGGATGGTGGTTTAAAAGCGGGCGATACGGTGCTGGTATTGGGCACCGGCGGGGTATCCATGTTCGCGCTGCAGTTTGCGCGCATGATGGGCGCACGCGTCATTGCCACGTCCTCTTCCAATGAGAAGTTGAAGAAGCTAAGACAGCTGGGTGTGGCACACACCATTAACTATAAAGAAGAGCCTGAGTGGGGCAAAAAGGTTAACGCGCTGACCAACGGGCACGGTGTCGACCATATTGTGGAAGTCGGTGGACCCGGCACGTTGCCACAATCCATTGAAGCGATCAAGATTGGTGGGCATATCTCGCTAATAGGCGTATTGACCGGACGCCAGGGTGATATTCCCACTGCTAAGTTAATGGCCAAGCAGGCGCGCTTACAGGGGTTGATTGTAGGCAGTCGCCGTCATCAGGTTGAGATGATCAAAGCGATTGAGGCTACCAGCATGCGCCCGATCATTGATCGTGAGTTTGTGCTAGCCGATATCGCTGAGGCATTCCGCTATCAAGAGGCGGGCAAGCACCTGGGTAAAATCTGTTTAACGTTCTGATGTATGCATGAAATGGCTTACCAGCAATGTCCAAAAGGGCAATGCTGGTAGTCATTAATACTTAACTACGCTGATATTTATTCGGCCAGACGGCTATACACGACACCTTTTATTTCAAGCTCCCAAATATGGTCATAAGGTACGACGATGCTATCTACCTCATCCGAGTCATCATGGCTTTTGCGAAGCTGGGATTCGGGAATGACGGTTGCATCCATTCCTCGGGCCTGTTGAACGCGCGCACTGAACCGATTGCCTTCCTGGTCGATGAGTACGCGTTCTCCCGCCATACACTTCTCAAGCTTGGCGTATAGCTCCTTCTCGCTAACATGAACAATGCTCATGGTCGCCTCCTCCTACACTCGATGTTTGCGGGCAATGGATATCCCTATAAAGATTTCATTTTAGACGATAAGTTCGCATAGCCCCGCAGCGACTATCGCCAGCATGCTAACCTTAATCTTGTTTAGTTTAATTACGATAGCTTTTAGGACGGACTATGGCGCAGCGCTCAACAGAAACCGCTTCATCGCCCTGGGCGGTGGTCGCGCTCGATAAGTTTTGTACGCCCGAGCACACGCAGAAAAGTCAATGGCGGCGCAGCCGCCGGACGATGTTGACTTGGCTAACCGGCAAGCGCGCCGCCGAGCAGCAGGCGAAAGAAGAGCACGAACTGCGTCTGTTGCCAGAAGTGAAATTGGCGCACTTGGTACCCAACATCGATTGGTCGCCGGTTGCGGATAGGTTGGCTCAGGCGTTGCGTGAGCAGGAAGTCGCCAATGAACCAGTGGTGTTTTTTATTACTCCGCCTTACGGCGGCCATGCCGCGGTGATTAGCCACTGGGCCAAACAGCAGAGTGTTCGCTGCTTAATGGCGCCCACCCATCAAGAGCTTACCGAAGGTAGCCTTGACTGGGTAGAGCGCTGCGGCCATCTAGACCGCTGGGCGCTGCCGGCACTTGAAAGGCATATGCTACGCCATACCCAAGGTCTTCAAGGCGTACGCGAGTTTCTGGAGCGTGCCTTAAGTGGCCGTTTGGGGCGCGGAGTGATTGGCTGCGATAGTTGGACTTACGCCTATTTGCAACAAGCGGTGGGCATCGAGGGGGCGCCAGCTTTTACCCTTCAGGGCATGGAGGGTAAGCAGCTGGCCGACTACTTTGCCAGCATTGCCTATAACGGTCAGAACGGCCTTACGGTCTACAGTACGCGCACGGGAAGGCAGGTGTTAACCAGTCAGCCTTCCGCTCAAAAGGTAGCGCAAGAGGCTGAGCGTAAAGCCTCTACCCATAAGGAGCTACAGCGTCTGGCGGCGCACTGTCGGGGCCATTTAGGCGTGGCGTGGCACTATTGGCGTAAACGTTTGCGCGAACCCGCTCAACAAGATGACCCCGATGCATCAGAGCTGTGGCTGCTTGATGCGCTGGCAGATGCCGAACTGCCCGCAGACACCGGCGATGTGGCCCTGCTGGTATTGCACGCGTTACTGCTGCATGGCGGCTTGGAGGATCAGGCGCTTGGCGATGTGCTTCCGTTTTCTCACCATGAAGCATTGAACGCCCGTCTAGCGTTGGCCCGTCAGGGAATACTTTCGCGTGAGGACGGGCGCTGGCAGGTGGCAGCGTTAAGCTACGCCAGCGTCCGGCAGCTATTGGCGTCCCGCAACTATCTTGTCGACCCGCTGTAGGAGCCGTGATGGACGATCAAAAGCAGTACGCCAGGCTGTTTAACGATATGGACAGCCAAACGTTTATTACCTTGGGCATTATTCTGGCAAGCGTTATTCTGCTGATCATTGCCAGCCAGCGGGGATTGAACTGGTTGGCCAATCGGCTGCATGGGCAGGTTCGCTTTCGGATATTCGCGCTGGTGCCGCTAACGCGCTTACTGATACTGCTGACCGCGCTGGCTATCGCGGTGCCTATCGTGATTGAACCATCGCTTCGCAATATGGTTACGCTTCTAGGCGCTATCGGTCTGGCGATCGGTTTTGCCTTGAAAGATTACGTGAGCAGCCTGATTGCGGGAGTAGTGTCAGCCATAGAACTACCGTATCGGCCGGGTGACTGGGTGGATATCGAAGGAACTTACGGGGAAGTAAAGCATGTAGGAATGCGCACCGTCGAAATCCAGACGCCGGACGATGATTTGGTCGCGATGCCGCATTTAAAGCTATGGGACTCCGCCGTTTACAATGCCAATAACGGAGGCACAAGCTTACAGTGCGTGGCGAATTTTTATCTTCACCCGGAGCATGAAGCAGATGGGGTACGTAAAGCGTTGCGGGATGTGGCCCTGACCAGCGCCTACCTTAAATTCGACCAGCCGATTATTGTGGTGGCCGAAGAGAAGCCCTGGGGGACGCACTACCGTATTCGCGCTTATCCCGTAGATCCGCGTCAGCAGTTTCTGTTTATTACTGATCTGACCGTGCGGGGTAAGCAGGTACTCAGCCGAGCGGGCATCAAGCCTGCGCTGTTGCCGCCCGATGCCGCTCTGGATACGCCGAAAGGCGTGCCTGATATACATCGGCGCCGCTAGCTCTTGATAACTATCTGGCTGCAAGCGTAGGGCTTGCAGCCAGGCCACATTGGGGGCAAAAGCTAATGCTGAGATAGAAGATTGCTATTCGCTCGCTTCAGGCAGCTCGGCGCTATGGAAGACGTTTTGGACGTCGTCCAGATCGGTAAGCATGCCCAGGAATTTTTCGAACAGCGCCACGTCATCGCCTTCAAGAGGCGTGGTGTTTTGCGGCAGAAACTGAATCTCATCGATTTCAAAATCGAGCTCGCCGAACGCATTCAGCAGTGCTTGTTTGGCTTTGGCATACTCGGTGTGTGGCGCATAAACCGTAATACGCGCTTCTTCCTGCTCGATATCAGTCACATCGACATCGGCTTCCATCAGCGCTTCAAGCACCGCGTCTTCTTCTTGCCCTACAAATGCAAAAATCGCGCAGTGATCGAACATGTGGCTAACGCTGCCGGGCGTACCGATCTTGCTTTTCGTCTTGGTAAAGCAGCCGCGTACATCGCCAAAGGTGCGGTTAGGGTTATCGGTTAAGCAGTCGACAATTACCATGGCGTTGCCGGGACCAAAGCCTTCGTAGCGTGCTGGCGAGAAGTCTTCACCACCTGCGCCGCTGGCCTTGTCTAACGCTTTATCGATAACGTGCGAGGGAACCTGATCTTTTTTCGCACGTTCCATTAAACCGCGCAGTGCAAGGTTGCCATTCGGGTCTGATCCGCCGGCTTTTGCAACGACGTAAATTTCACGCCCGTATTTGCTGTAAACCTTGGTTTTTGCGTCGGCCGTTTTGGCCATCGATTCTTTACGGTTTTGAAACGCCCTACCCATATTGGAGTCCTTTATTAGCCGTGCCACGCCTGTCTTGACAGCAGGCGTCATTTTCATCGAAAAGGGGCAAATTTTACCCAACAGCGTACCATGCTAACAGCGTTATTTAAGTGAGGTGACGTTATACAATGGGCAACCCGGCCGGTAACGGCACTGATGCATTTGGGCGATGAGTAAATAACAATGAAAGTAAGAGGAAAAAAATGCCGTTTTCACTCTGGTTGTCATTAGCCGCTATCTGCGCCATGGGGGCAATGTCGCCTGGGCCCAGTCTTGCCCTGGTGCTGAAACATACCCTGGGCGGTGGTCGGTTGCCAGGCATTACCGCGGCTGTATTTCATGCAGCCGGGGTCGGGTTTTATGCGCTTTTGACCGTTTGGGGGCTAGGCGCGTTAATCACTCGCTCGCCGGATGTCTTTCAACTGATTACCTGGACGGGGGCGTCCTATTTGGCTTGGCTGGGTATCAAGGCGTTGCGGGCCGGCAGGGCCGGGGTAATGAATCAGCAGGGGGTAGCAACCACTAGCCGACAGGCGGCCAGGGAGGGCGTGCTGGTAGCGCTGGGTAATCCTAAGCTGATTATCTTTTTTGTGGCGCTGCTGAGCCAGTTTGTTACCCCAGGTATGAGTATTATGGCAAAGATGATCGTCGTCTTAACCGCTATGCTTATTGATGGTGGTTGGTACGTGCTAGTGGCGGTCGGTTTGTCGCATTCGCGGGTCCTGCCGTGGTTGCAGCGCCATGCGCACTGGGTCAATCGATTGACCGGTGTCTTGCTGATAGCCCTGGCGCTACGAGTCGTTGCCGGGCCAATCACCTTTGGTTAACCGGACGGTGTTAAGCAGGCTCATCAGCACTGTTGCGGGGCGCTGGTGTCAGCATGATGGTCATGGCAAAGTAGCGTTTATATTGCCTCGAAGGTTTAAGGCTCCATAATGACGATTTACGATCAAGACTGTTATAACCATCAAGGTCAGCCGTTTAATCTGCGCGCGCTGCGTGGCCAGGTGTTGCTGGTGGTCAATGTGGCCAGCCAGTGTGGTTTTACGCCCCAGTTAAAAGAGCTTGAGGCGCTGTATCAGCGCTATCGCGACCGCGGATTCACCGTGTTGGGTTTTCCCTGCAACCAGTTCGGCCGACAGTCGCCGGAAAGCGCTGAAGCGTTTTGCACGTTTGGCGAGCAAACCTTTGGAGTCAGTTTCCCGTTGATGGAGAAGGTCAGCGTCAATGGGAGCAATGCCCACCCGCTGTTTGTGCTGCTTAAAAAACAGGCCCCCGGCGTATTGGGCACCAAGACTATCAAATGGAACTTCACCAAGTTTCTGGTGGGGCGTGACGGCCAGGTAATTGCGCGTTTTGGGCCGCGAGACCACGGCCCCCCGTTGCGCCTGGCACTGGAAGCTGCACTTGATCGCGAATAAGAAGTGGTTAGTCGGAGGCGTTCAAGGCTCTTGGCCTTTGGCAACCTGAACCCGGTTCATAAGCTCAACCCAGCGGTGGCGTACCATCATGGTGGTCAGGCCCGAGAACAGCGCCCAGCTTTTGCGCCGCCAGCCTTTTAAGCGCAGATTATGGCTGACCAGCTGCTGCATCAGTTTACGGTCATCGAATTGACGCCACTCGCTGGCAATCGACAGCTGGTGGCGCGACATCACCGGGGCAAGCTCCAGTCGAAACATCCATTCGAGCTCTGAGAGCGTCATATTATGCTCTTGAATGACCTCCACCATATGGGCGTAGTCGCGTTCGCGCGGTTCGCGGTCTAACCATAAAGGGGCTAGAACAAGCCAAAGGTCGCCGCGCTCATCGACAAGCTGCTGTGCGTTCATGGGGGCCTCGTGGGCATTGAAAAAGAGAGGGACACTATCCTGCCGTGAAAGCCAGGCAAGCTCAAGAGCGGACAGCGCCCGCTTAGCCCGCTAGAATAGCGCTCATAGCGCAAGGCATAGCAATGCCGATAATGAAATCAAGCTGATAACGAGGTCCGATGTGATTATTAAACCCAAGGTACGCGGTTTTATCTGCACGACTACTCATCCTAAAGGCTGCGAGCAAAACGTTCTTGAGCAGATTGAGGCGACAAGAGCCCGTGGTTTGGATAAAAGCGCCGGCCCGAAGAAAGTTCTGGTGATCGGGGCTTCCAGTGGTTACGGCTTAGCCGCTCGGATTACCGCAGCCTTTGGTTATGGTGCCGATACGCTGGGCGTGTTTTTTGAAAAGCCCAGCAGTGAAACCAAAACCGGCACTGCCGGTTGGTACAACAGCGCGGCATTCGACAAGTTTGCCAAGCAGGAAGGTCTTTACAGCAAGTCGATCAACGGCGATGCGTTCTCTCATGAGGCGCGTGAAAAAGCCATTGAGCTGATCAAGCAGGATATGGGCGAAATCGATCTGGTGATCTACTCACTGGCATCGCCCGTGCGCAAACTGCCGGATAGCGGTGAACTCAAGCGCTCAAGCCTGAAACCGATCGGTGAGACCTACCGCGCCACGGCCATTGATACCAATAAAGATCGGATCATCGAAGCGGAAGTAGAGCCTGCAACCCAACAGGAAATCGACGATACCATCACCGTGATGGGAGGCGAAGATTGGGAGCTGTGGATGGACGCGCTGGATCAGGCAGGCGTGCTGGCCAAAGGCGCACGCAGCGTGGCGTTTAGCTATATCGGCACGGAAATTACCTGGCCGATTTACTGGCACGGCGCATTGGGTAAAGCCAAGGAAGACCTGGACCGTGCGGCTACGGCTATCGATGACAAGCTTAAAACCAGCGGCGGCGGTGCAAACGTCGCGGTACTTAAGTCCGTTGTTACCCAGGCCAGCGCGGCCATTCCGGTGATGCCACTGTATATCGCCATGGTGTATCGCATCATGAAAGAGCAGGGCGTGCATGAAGGCACTATCGATCAGTTGAATCGCCTCTTCGGCGAGCGCCTTTACGGTTCAGACATGAGCACCGACGAGAAAGGCCGCCTGCGTTTGGACGACTGGGAGCTGCGTGACGATATCCAGCAGGCTTGCCAGGATCTGTGGCCGGAAGTGACCACTGAAAATCTGTTCGATATCACTGATTACGCTGGTTATAAGCACGAGTTCTTGAAGCTGTTTGGCTTTGAGCGTGACGATGTTGATTACGAAGCCGACGTGAATCCCAACGTTGAGTTCGATGTGGTCAGCTTGTAAGCAGGATGCTTTAAAGCACTATGCTTTGAAGCACCATACTGCTGGTTTTCTCAATTGCCGGGCCTTTGCGCCCGGCAATTT
This sequence comes from Vreelandella zhanjiangensis DSM 21076, assembly GCF_000377665.1. Classification (GTDB taxonomy): domain Bacteria; phylum Pseudomonadota; class Gammaproteobacteria; order Pseudomonadales; family Halomonadaceae; genus Vreelandella; species Vreelandella zhanjiangensis. Next base: position 306,925 of record NZ_KB898647.1, read on the forward strand.
GCGTTAGGCGCCTTAAAGGCCGTTTGCGGAAGGCGTAAAATCAACCGCTGTTAAACTTTTACCGCGGGGTACGCAAGCCATTGAAGGTTCTGCCATGGTTAAGAGCAGGGTGTTACGTGCTTTTGCCAAGGAGGAAATATGACCCGTACAGCACGAGTCGAGCCGATTAGTAGAGAGCAGAAAGACGCGATTATCGTATCTGGATGGCGCGTTGTTGATGTTACCGAACCCGATGCCCCCCAAGAAATATCCCAGCACGAAACCGAGCCGCAAGCGATCGAAGCGGCACGTCGCTTTGAAGCCGAAACCTCACATGAGCCTGGTTCAGCGCCTGACGACACTCAGGATTACGATGCGTCTGACCCAAACGCCGGTAAACGCTTCCCATAACAAGATCATTTCAATTTCTGGCCAGGAGGCGTCATGAAATCGATTTGGCAAGCAGGTGTGGATGATCCCTGCCATTTTCCCGCGTTGGCTGACAGTATTGAAACGGACGTAGTGGTCGTCGGAGCGGGTATTACAGGCCTCACGACGGCACAGCAGTTAATTGAAAGTGGTAAACGCGTGGTGATCTTGGAGGCTCACCGCGTAGGTAGTGGCTGCACAGGTGGTGCGACCGGTAATTTGTACAGTTTAGTATCGGCAGGCTTGGCGCAAACGGCGGTCAAGTGGGATGACGATACCATCCAGACCATCGTTGACGCGCGCGCAAGCGCCATTGATTTAATTGAGGAGACTATTCAGCGCTTTAATATCGACTGTCAGTTCAAGCGGGTTCCGCTTTATCGGCTGCTCACAGAAAATGACCAGAAAAGCGCCGATAAATTGGAAGCCGAGTGCGAAATCATGGTGCAGGCCGGGCTGAATGCTAAATTCTGTTTAGACATGCCGGTGCCGTTTCCAGTCACTCAGGGTATTAGCGTTGGCCATCAGGCGCAGTTTAACGCTTTTTACTACGCTCAAGGACTTGCCAAAGCGCTTAGCCAGCGTGGCGTGAGTATTTATGAGCAAAGCCCGGTACGTGAGATCGATTACCAGCACTGCATCGTTAAAACTGATAACGCTGAGGTTCAAGCCACCGATATCGTTTTAGCAACGCATACCCCTAAGGGGGTGAACATGTTGCAAACCGGTATGATTGCCTCCCGTGAGTATGGCGTCAGTGCCAAGCTTAACGCCGGATCTTTTCCTGATGGCATTTTCTTTATGCTCGACCCCTTCCATTCCATACGCAGCTATCACCTTAATGGGAAAAACTACGTTATGGCGATTGGGGAAAAGCATCAAACAGGAGAGGAGCAGTCGGAGCGCAAACACTACCAGGCGCTGCATAGCTATTTAAACGCACATTTTGATGTGGGCGAGATCGAGTATCAATGGTCTGCCCAGCAGTACAGCTCGGGCGATGGTTTGCCCTATATTGGACGAACCTTTGCCAGTGACCATGTGTATGTAGCAACCGGCTTTGCCGCTGACGGCCTGACCTGGGGCGCGGTCAGTGGAAAGATAATCGCTGATACCATCCACGGGCGGGATAACGCCTGGTACCGCTGCTTTGACTCGCAACGCTTTACGCCGGTTAACTCCGCCGAGCACTGGCTAAAAGAAAATATCTCCGTGGTGAAGCACTTTATTAAAGATCATTTTGGCACGAAAAAGCTCAAGGAGCTTGATGATGTAGCGCCTGGCCAGGCAAGGGTCGTTACTCTGCATGGTGAAAAATTGGCTGTCTATCGCAACGAGGCCGGTAATTTATCGGTGCTTTCGGCCATTTGTCCGCATTTAAAATGCGTGGTGCACTGGAACGATGCTGAAACAACCTGGGATTGCCCCTGCCATGGTAGTCGCTTTGATATTCAGGGCGAAGTGATAGAAGGGCCTTCTCTGCATCCGCTCGAGCACCGTCACTCGGGTTAAAGCGATCATGCCAAGAAAGTAAGCGTTTGCTTGATATTGGTTATTTACAGCCCGGTCGTCTAACTTGTAAGGGTGAGCTTAACCAAGGAGAGCAACATGAAACGGACTACATTAGCTATCGCTATTACTGCACTTTTTGCCGGAATGTCAGGCAGTTTGTACGCGCAGGATGCCCAAACAGAATCAGATGACAAGACAGAGGTCATGGAGGAGCAGGATGGCGCTTTAGAGGAAAAGCAAAAAGCTGATGATGAGCGGCCCGCCGCAATGCAGGGAAGTGGCTATCCTCGGTCTTCTGACGACACTGGCGACGAAGAAGATGATCCGAATAATCTAATGTCTCATCAGATCAGGGATATTGAAGGCAAGTCAGTGGTTAATCAGCAGGACGAAGAGATCGGTGAAATCCTGCGTATTGTTGAACATAAAGCGTCTGGCGATCTATATGCCGTTATCTCTATCGGTGGCATATGGGGCATCGGTGATGATGAAGTTGCTCTGCCGTTGGAAAACATTGAAATGCAGGATGACCAATTGGTTACCAATACCACGTATGGTAGCGATGAAATAAAAGCATCAGCAGAAAAGTATGATAAAGAAAACTATAGCCAGATAGACAACAATATGACGCTAAACCAAGCTCAACAGCATCCTAATTGAGTGGGCTAAATGACGTGGCTAGCTAAAAGATACGCTAGTCGCTTATAACTAACCCAGGTTAATAAAGGCGCCTTGTTTTATTCTTTCGAGAATGAAATAAGGCGTTTTTTATTGGCTCATTTAACTATCAAATAGTTAGCTATTAACTTTCATTCAAGTTTTAAGAATGACCATTTTCAGACTGTGTTATCTCTCATTCGTTAACTAACTTCAAAGAGTAAGACAATCCAAGGAGGACATCATATGAAGCGGACAATACTAGCCATTGCCATTGGTGCGATCTGTACGGGCGTCTCAGCAGGCGTTTTAGCCAATAATGATACGTCTGGTTCCAGCAGCGGTGGTCAAATGACCCAGAATCAGGATGCAGGCCAGCAACAAAGTACTGATACGCTCAATAGCCAAGGGCAAAATAATACAGAGCCTCGTACCGGTACTCAGGGGCCACAACGCGATTTAGGCGACGGTGATCTGGATATGCAGGATAGAGAAAATCCTGATAGCCAGGAAGAGCAAGGCGAGCCCAGAAGTTCCCAGGATCGGCTGGGTGCAGGTAGCACTGGAGGAGATAGCACCGGAGGAGATAGTACTGGCGGTGCAGACGCAGGCAGTCCGGGCAGTGGTGATACCGGTGGCACAGGCACGGGTAGTACCGGTGGTGGTGACACTGGCGGCACAGGCACGGGTAGTACCGGTGGTGGTGACACTGGCGGCACAGGCACGGGTGGTGCCGGTAGCGGTAACACTGGCGGCACAGGCACAGGTAGTACCGGCGGTGGTACCGGATCAGGCGGCAGTGCCTCGCAATGATATAAATTGTAATACTAACGCTCTACTTCGCCTAATTAGGCGGGGTAGGGCGTTTACTCCTTAATGGCGGGGTTAAATATATAAACGGATAATCGTTAATTAATAATTATTAACTTTTATCATAATTTCACTTTAGCTTTGCTCTATAACGCTCACGTCTACTAGCCTTTTTAAGTGTAAGCCAAACCAAGGAGAGATATTATGAAACGGACAACATTAGCAATTGCAATTGGTGCTATTTGCACAGGGCTTTCAGGTGGCGTTCTGGCTCAGGATAATAACCAGAATGACACGGATGCTTCTGAGCGCATGACCCAGCAGCAAGATGCGACGGCGCAAACTCAGCAGCAAGGCTCAAACAGCACAAACGCACAAGGTCAGGCTAACGACGATGAAACTATGGACGTTCAAGTCGACCAAGAGCCTGCAGAAGTGAAGGTGCAGCAAGAATCACCTGATATTAAAGTGGAGCAGTCTCAGCCTGAGGTGACGATTGAGCAGCCCGAGCCTGAAGTCACCATTGAACAGCCCGAGCCGAACGTAACGGTTGAAGAGGCTGAGCCCAATGTTACCGTTGAGCAAGGCGGCGAGCCTGACGTTAATGTCGAGCAAGCTGACGATGCTCAGGTCGACGTTAATAACGACGACGAGCAGGACCGCCAGCGCGCCGATCAGGATAATCAGGGTCAAAACGATTCGCTAATGACACAGCAGGTTAGCGACCTGGAAGGCATGACCGTGGTTAACCAGGAAGGCGAAGAAATTGGCGATATTCAGCACATCGCTCAGCATAATGATTCAGGTGATCTGTACGCCATCATCTCGATAGGCGGTATCTGGGGCTTTGGCGCAACGGATATTGCCTTGCCTGTTGATGAAATGCAGTTCGAAAATGATCAGCTGGTGATGAATACCAATTATGGTAGCGACGAGATCGAACAATCCTCAGAAGATTACAACGAGGACAGTTATACGCAGGTCGATAGCGATATGACTTTATCTGAAGCGCAGCAACAGCAGCAGTAATAGCGTTTTAAACTGCTGAGCATTGTTGAATGCTGCCAGAGGGCAAGGCGTTTTCGCCTTGCCCTTTTATGTATGCACGTGTTTGCTGAATGTCTTGGTAGGCAATAGGTAGCGCGACGTCTTTTTCCATATAGAGCCAACAGGCGCTGCCCAAAACCGTGCAATTGGGTAAGATGGAGCCTCATTTCCTGACGGCGATTTGGCATGCAGTCCAACCCCTTAACCTCATCATTAACATTTGCGCGCCAGCGCATCGGGGTATTGCTGCTGCCTGGGTTTTCAATGCTTTCGCACGCCAGCGCCGTCGAGCCGCTGCTGATGGCCAATCAGTTGAGTGGGCAGGTTCTTTATCAGGTTTTTACGCTAAGCAATGATGAACAGCCTGTACGAAGCAGCGCCCAACTCACCTGCAATGCTGATTACAACCTGAAGCATGCGCCGCCTGACCTGGATATGGTTCTGGTCTGTGCTCCCTCTCCGCTACCTTATGCACTCCCGGCAAGTTTGGTGGAATGGCTGCGCCAGCAGCATGGGCGCACGCTATTAGGAGGCTTGGCCGGTGGGGCCGAGGTATTGGCGCGTGCGGGGTTGTTAGAAGGCTACCGTGCGACCTTGCCCTGGCAGCGTTTTGCGGCCTTTTCCCAGGCTTACCCTCAAGTAACGCTCTCACAGCAGCTGTTTGAAATCGACCGCAACCGGCTTACCTGTGCCAGTGGCACGGCCGCGCTGGATATGATGTTGACCGTTGTTCGCCAACAGCAAAGTGACCACTTGGTTGAACAGGTATCCGAGCATTTTATGTGCGAGCGCATCCGCATGGCCGACGAGCGCCAGCATGTGCCGCTGCGTCATCGCCTGGGCCATGCCCCGCAAAGTTTGGTTGATGCGGTTACCCTGATGGAAGCCAATATTGAAGAGCCGCTTTCTACTCTGGAGCTTTCGGAACATTTAGGGATTTCCCGCCGCCAGCTTGAGCGGCTATTCAAAAAGCACCTTCAGGCAGTGCCTAGCCGCTACTACCTTAACTTGCGCTTGCAGGAAGCGCGTAAGCAACTGCGCGAAAGTGACCGCCCCGCAGGCGATATCGCCTTTGCGACGGGCTTTTCCTCGGGCGCTCACTTTTCTACCGCCTACCGCAACCATTTTGGTTTAACCCCAAGAGAGGAGCGTTTGGGGTAAGCGCACTAAGTGATGTTAAGCCGTATTACCGCTGAAAAAACTTGAAATAAATGCGGCTTTTCATAATTTACCGTCCCATTACTGAAAGCGGGCGGCCTCGTTAGCCCCGTATACTGATTCGACTGATTATTTCTATTGGAGAGTTTGCCCCATGAGCACGACCCCGACTCGGCAGGATTTTGATCACTACATGACCCCCAACTATGCACCGCAGCAGATTATCCCGGTGCGCGGAGAAGGTAGCCGATTATGGGATCAGCAGGGGCGTGAATATATCGACTTTGCGGGCGGCATTGCGGTGAACTCGCTGGGTCACTGCCACCCTGTATTGGTTAACGCGCTGAAAGAGCAAGGTGAAAAGCTCTGGCACCTCTCCAATATCTATACCAATGAGCCCGCCCTTAAGCTGGCCAAAAAGCTGGTCGAACGCACCTTTGCCGACAAGGTGTACCTATGCTCTTCCGGCGGTGAAGCCAACGAAGCGGCGCTGAAGCTGGCACGCCGTTACGCTGTAGATAATTACGGTGAACAGAAAGACAAGATCATTTCATTCAACCAGTCCTTCCATGGCCGCACGCTGTTTACCGTGAGTGTGGGTGGCCAGCCCAAGTACTCCCAAGGTTTTGGCCCAGTGCCTGGCGGCATTTTGCACGCTGAGTTTAATGATCTGGAAAGTGTGCGCGCCTTAATGGGCGATGACACCTGCGCGGTGATGGTCGAGCCCATGCAGGGCGAGGGCGGCATCTTGCCCGCCACTCCAGAATTTTTGAAAGGCCTGCGCGAGCTGTGCGATCAGTACAATGCTCTGCTGGTGTTTGATGAGGTTCAGACCGGCGTTGGCCGTTGCGGTACGCTTTATGCCTACGAGCGCTATGGCGTGACGCCGGATATTCTCACCAGTGCCAAATCGCTGGGTGGTGGCTTCCCCGTCGGCGCAATGCTGGCAACCGATAAAGTCGCCAAATCCCTCGCCTTTGGAACCCATGGTTCTACCTACGGCGGTAACGCCTTGGGTTCAGCGATTGCGCTGGCTGCTCTGGAATTTATCGATACGCCTGACGTGCTGGAAGGCGTGCAAAAGCGCCATGACCTTTTCCGTGAACATCTGGAAACCATTAATCGCAAGCACGGCGTATTTAAAGAGATTCGCGGTATGGGGCTGCTGATGGGCGCCCAGATGTCGGATGCCTATGAAGGCCGCGCCAAGGACATTCTGCCGTTGGCAATCGAGGAAGGTGTAATGGCGCTGATCGCAGGCCCTAACGTGCTTCGCCTGGCGCCGTCACTGGTAGTGCCAGAGGCAGACATCGCCGAAGGCATGGCCCGTCTGGAGCGTGCGATTGAGCGCCTTGTTGCCAACGCATGAATTCGCCCACGGCGACATCGAGAGAGGGGGCGTCAAGAATGCTGGTCATTCGTCCGGTAGAAATGGCGGATTTAGAAGCGCTGGTCATGTTGGCAGAGCACGCGACTCCCAAGCTCACCAACTTACCTGCTAATCGTGAACGTCTGGAGGAGCGCATTACGCGCTCCCTGGCGTCGTTTAACGACGATATCGAATTTCCGGGTAACGAGCACTATACCTTCGTTTTGGAAAACAGCGCGCAGGTGGATGAAGCGGGTAATGGTGAAGTACTGGGAACGGCCACCATTCGTGCCCAGGCGGGTGCCAGTGAAGCCTATTATACCTATCGTCAGGAAACCCTGATTCACGCCTCGCAGCAACTAAACGTACGCCGCGAAGTACAAACCCTGGCCCTCTCCCATGAGGTGTCTGACGCCACGTTACTTTGCGCCTACTCGTTAAATCCGCGCTATAAAGGCACCAGCGCTGAAAGCCTGCTTCGCCGTGCCCGGCTGATGTTTATTGCCCAGTACCCCGAGCGTTTTTCGCGCATATTGGCCGTGGCGTTTCCCGGTTACCTGGATGCCCAAAACGAATCACCTTTTTGGGAAAGCGTGGGCCATCACTTTTTTGCCCGCAGTTTTCACGATATCAATCATATTGCGGGAGTGCGCTCCAAAAGCTTTATTGCCGAGGTAATGCCGCAGTTTCCGTTGTATCTGCCACTGCTTACCCCACAAGCCCGGGCCGCGATTGGCCGGGAGCATCCCGCCCACGAGGACGCCTTGCAAGAGATGCTGGCGGAAGGGTTTGTGCGCTCGCGCCATGTGGATATTTTCGATGCAGGCCCGATTGTCAAAGCCGAGCGCGAGCGTCTCGCGACCTTTTGCCGGGCCGCCTGGCACCCGGTACGAATTCGTCCGGAAAGCGCCTTGCCGGATGCTGAGCCTGCCTTGATTGCCAATCAGGCGCTGGATAACTTCCGCTGTATTGTGACGCGCTACGCGCTTTCGCCCACTGGCCAGCTGATGCTTTCACAAGCGGATGCCAAACGTCTCGGCGTGGAAGAAGGCCGGGCTGTATTTGCCGCGCCGCTCACCCTGCCTACGGCGGTGGATGCCTTTGATGAAGGAGAGCTATGATGCGCATTCGACCGATTGCCCGGGCTGACGCCGATGGGCTGCTGGCGCTTGCGCAGCAGGCGGGGGTGGGGTTTACCTCGTTACCTAGCAATCGCGAGTTTCTCGCCGGCAAAATTGAATCTTCCGTTCGCGCGTTCGAAGAGCGCACCCCCGTCAACGACCGGCTTTACTTCTTCGTATTGGAAGATGAAGACAATGGCGAGCTGGCCGGCTGCTGTGCGATTGAAGGTCAGGTAGGCCATGAAGTGCCTTTCTATAACTATCGGCTGGGCACGCTGGCCCATTCGTCGGTACAGCTGGATTTGCACCGCACCATCGATACGCTGTTTCTAAGTTCTGACCATACCGGAGATGCAGAAGTCTGCTCGCTGTTTTTGCGTCCGGAATACCGCGGTGAGGCAAACAAGCATCTGCGCAACGGTGCGCTGCTCTCCAAAGCCCGCTGGCTGTTTATTGCTCAGTTTCGTGACCGCTTCCCCGAAAAAGTGCTCGCCGAAATGCGCGGCGTGTTCGATGAGCAGAACCGTAGTCCCTTCTGGGAAAGTCTGGGCAAGCATTTCTTCCCCATGGACTTTAATGAAGCCGATCGGCTAACGGGGTTGGGGCAGAAAAGCTTTATTGGCGAGCTGATGCCGCGCTTTCCCATTTACACCACCTTTATGGCCGAAGAGGCGCGCGCGTGTATTGGCCAAGTACATCGTCATACGAGACCCGCGCTTGAAATGCTCAAAAAAGAGGGGCTGCGCTGGGAAGGCTACATCGACATTTTCGATGGCGGCCCGACGGTTGAAGCCTACATTGATGATGTGCGGGCCGTGCGCAATTCACAGCTTTATCAAGTCGAAGTAGCCGCTAATGCCCCTGAAGAGAGCGTTAGCCGTTGGCTGGCAGCGACCATTTCCATGCAGTCCTTTACTGCCGCATGGATAGGCCGCGCGCCCACCCGTGACACGATTGTTTTAAGCAGCACAGAAGCGCAGCGTCTTGGGGTTACCTCGGGCGATACCGTTCGGCTTCTGGAAACCTAAAAGACGAGGAGAATACGATGCACGCCCAACAGCAGCAGCTTATCAACGGCGTCTGGATGGACGGCGCTGCAGAATCGCTAAACAAGTACGATCCTGTGTCAGGCGAACTGCTCTGGCAAGGGGTGTCGGCCAGCCGTACTCAGGTCGAGAGCGCGGTGAAAGCTGCCCGCAACGCTTTTCCCGCGTGGGCAAAAATGCCCTTTAGCAAACGCCAGGCCCTCGTCGAACGCTTTGCCGATGTCATCAAAAGCCGCGGTGAAGCGTTAGCGACAGCGATTGCCAGTGAAACCGGCAAACCGCTTTGGGAAGCACGCACCGAAGTAGGCGCGATGGTCGGCAAGATAGCGCTTTCGATTAAAGCCTACACCGAGCGCACCGGCGAGCGTGAAAAACCGGTAGGCAGCGCCAAAGCGGTCCTGCGTCATCGACCTCACGGCGTCATGGCCGTATTCGGCCCGTATAACTTTCCAGGCCATCTGCCCAATGGTCATATGGTGCCTGCCCTGCTGGCGGGCAATACCGTGGTCTTCAAGCCCAGTGACCAAACACCGCTGACCGCCGATTTAACCCTGCAGTGCTGGCTGGAAGCCGGGTTGCCCGAGGGCGTTATCAACCTGGTACAGGGCGGTGTGCCGGTGGGGCAGGCGCTTTCCGCGCACCCCGGTATTGATGGCTTGCTGTTTACCGGCAGCGCCAAGGTCGGCGGCATGTTACAGCAACAGTTTGCAGGCCAGCTGGATAAAATTCTGGCGTTAGAGCTGGGCGGCAATAACCCGCTGGTAGTCAAAGACATCGAAGACGAACGCGCGGCCGTGCTCACCATTTTGCAGTCGGCTTATCTTTCCGGCGGCCAGCGCTGCACCTGCGCGCGTCGGCTTATCGTCCCGCAGGGCGACCAGGGCGACCGGCTTATCGAGGCGCTCTCAGAAGCGATTGCCAAACTACATGTGGCGGGACCGTTTGAAAATAATCCCGAGCCCTTTTATGGCGGCTTGGTAAGCGTGGCCGCAGCCGATGGCTTGCTGGATGCTCAGGAATCATTGGAAGCTTTAGGCGGCACGGTGATCAACCGCATGCAGCGCCTCAAAAAAGGCACCAGTCTGCTCAGCCCGGCGTTAATTGATATGACCGGCCTGGACGTCCCTGATGAAGAGTATTTTGGCCCGCTGCTTAAAATTCATCGTTATAGCGATTGGGATGAAGCGCTCAAGCTTGCCAACGATACGCGGTACGGGCTTTCGGCCGGGCTAATTGGCGGTGATCAAGACGATTGGGATGATTTCCTGCTGCGCATTCGCGCGGGCATCGTGAACTGGAACCGCCAAACTACCGGTGCCTCCGGCGATGCGCCGTTCGGCGGTGTGGGCGACAGCGGTAACCATCGCCCCAGCGCCTACTATGCAGCAGACTACTGTGCTTATCCGGTGGCTTCCATGGAGGCCGAGTCTCTGGAAATGCCTGAGACATTGCCGCCGGGAGTTAGCCTATGAGTGGGGCGACGAACAGCGCGTATGGCGTGCGCGAAGTCAATTTCGACGGTTTGGTAGGCCCGACACATAACTACTCGGGGTTGGCGGTAGGTAACGTGGCTTCCATGAGCCATGGTGGCCTGGTCTCCAACCCCAAAGAGGGCGCGCTGCAGGGGCTTTTAAAAATGAAGTCGCTGATGGAAGCGGGCTACGCCCAAGGCGTACTGCCGCCCCAACAGCGCCCGGATATCGGCGCGCTGCGCGAATTGGGTTTTAGCGGCAGCAATCATGACGTGCTTACTCGTGCCGCCGCTGATGCCCCGCAGCTGCTGCGTGCCGTTTGCTCGGCTTCCAGCATGTGGACGGCCAATGCAGGCACCGTTACACCCAGCATCGACGCGCCGGATCGCCGGGTGCACTTTACCCCGGCCAACCTGCAGTCAAGCTTTCACCGCTTTCTCGAGCCGCAAACCACGGGGCGCGTGCTGCAGGCCATTTTTCACAGTGAACAGCACTTCGCCCACCACCCGGTGTTGCCCGCCACGCCTGCATTTTCCGATGAGGGGGCAGCCAATCATACTCGTTTGTGTGGTGAGTACGGTGAGCCGGGCGTGCATCTGTTTGTGTATGGCCGTCAGGCATTTGGTGACGTGCGTAGCGGTGAGCGCGAACCCAAGCGTTATCCCGCCCGCCAAACGTTAGAAGCTAGCCAAGCCGTTGCCCGCCAGCATGGGTTGAGCGAAGCCCAAACGGTGTTTGCCCAGCAGCACCCCGACGCCATTGATGCAGGCGTATTCCATAACGACGTCATCGCCGTGGGCAATGGCCCTGTGCTGCTGTATCACGAAATGGCGTTTTTGGATGAGGAGGGCACGCTCGATGAGCTGCGCCGCAAGATGACAACGCCCTTGATTCCCGTTCGCGTACCGATTGAAGCGGTAAGCCTGGAAGACGCGGTGGCGTCTTACCTGTTTAACTCGCAGCTGCTTTCCAACCCGGATGGCACCATGACACTGGTCGTACCCAGCGAATGCCAGGAGCGTGAGGCGGTCTGGCGCACCGTTCAAGACTACCTGCTGGCAGGCAATAACCCGATCAGTGACGTAGTGGTGAAAGACGTCAAGCAAAGCATGCGCAACGGCGGCGGCCCCGCCTGCCTGCGCCTGCGCGTCGCGCTATCAGAAGACGAGCGCGCAGCCCTCACCGGCCGTGTGTTGCTCACCAATGAGCTTTATGAAGATCTCACCACTTGGATCAATCGTCACTACCGCGACCGTCTCGGCACACAAGACCTCGCCGACCCGAAGCTTGCAGAAGAATCACTCACCGCGTTGGACGAACTAACGCAGCTGCTTAAAATTGGTTCGGTTTATCCGTTTCAGCTGGGGTAGGAAAATAGTGATGTGACGCCGCTCATTCAGCCGACTAACAACAAGATTTTGCAGAGCAGCTTATCTAAGGAAGCTTTCTGGCTTTGCCAATATTCAGCAGGGCGATGCCTGTGCCTATCAGCATGGCGCCGGGTAGTAAGCCCTCGGGTGCGGTTTCTCCCTGTAGCAATATCGCAACGGGTACACCAACTACCGCTCCGACGGAACCCAGTAGGCTAAGAAGCACCGGGCCGCCCGTTTTTTGAAGTAGAAAAAGGAGTAAAAACTGGCCTGCAAACACCGCTGATTGAATGGCGATCAACAGAAGCGGAAGACGCTGCTCGGTTGGAACCTCAAGCGAAAAACCAGGCAGCAGGCCGACACTGAACAGCAGGGCGGCCGCGGCTACTAGCATACCGGGCGCCAGCGCCTCGCCTGACACACCCGCTGGCCAGCGCAGCGTTCGGTAAAGATTGCCGATGGCGAGCAGCACCGGACCCGTCAACGCCAGCAAAATCCACACATAGTCGGCATCAGGCGCGGAAAGCTTGTGAGCCGCCAAGGTGACGGCACCCGCGAGTGCGGACATAACACCCACTGCACGCATCATCTGAAAGCGTTCCAGCTTTAATATCAGCGCGCCAACGTAGGTAAGCAGCGGCGGCAATGTAATCACAAGGGCGACAAAACCTGCACCGATATGCGGAATAGCCGAGAAGAAAATCAGGTTAGAACCCGCCACGCCCACAAAGGCCGAAACAGGGTAGTACTCAAGCGTGCGGCCAGTGACGGGCGGCAAATTGCTGCGTAACGCTGCCACCACCAGCAGAATTAAAGCCGCGCCGGCAATCGACCAAAATAGAAAGGCGAGTGGCGACAGCTGTGCTTCCCCGGCCAGTTTAGCCAAGTTGGTTGAGAGACCAAGCAGCGCACCACCGGTGACAAGATAGATAAATGCGGCAAGCCGCGTATGTTTGGGAAGTGCCCCTGTTCTTGTCTTGGATGAATGCATAGCGTGGCTCTTTTAGTTGCTCTTAAAACGATTTTTAAAATACCTTGATATCAAGGTATATGGCTTTTTACCTTGACGTCAAGCTAAAAGTCGGCAAGCATAAGCGCCATGGATCACGTCGATAAAATACTCGCCCAGTGGCAAAAAGAGCGCCCCGACCTGGATGTCGCCCCTATGGGCACGCTGGGCCGGATCAAGCGGCTGCACCAGAGCCTGATGCGTCGCATGGAGCAGACCTGGGCAGCGTATGGCCTTAACGACTCAAGCTTTGATGTACTGGCCACGCTGCGCCGCGAAGGCCCGCCTTATGCGCTTTCACCCAGCGACTTAATGGCCTCCACCATGGTGACATCCGGCACCATGACGCATCGGCTTCAGCAGTTGGAAAAAGCAGGATTGATTGAGCGTGTCAAAAACCCCGCCGACGGGCGAGGCTTTCTGATTTCGCTATCGGATAAAGGATTTGCGTTAATTGACGAAGTCGTTGCTGCCCATGTGGCGACACAGGCAGAGCTGGTCAGTGGCCTAAGCGATGAACAGCGGGCGCAACTTGATGCGTTGCTTAAGCAGTTTTTGGCAGAATTTGAGCCAGCATAAGACGTATCACGTCGGCTTGGCATATTAGCGGGTGGGTTAATCTGCTTGCTCGCATACTGCTTTCGTTATCGCTTTCATGAAAACCTGCACTCTGGCCGCATAGCGTAAATCGGGGTGAGTCAGAAACCAGAGCTGGGTAGTAAGTTCTTCCACTGGCTTGGTAAGCCGGATTAGCTCCTCGTCATGATCCCCAAGGTAGCAGGGAAGTACCGCAATGCCTGCTCCCTGGCGCACTGCCAGCTGTATTCCCAGCATGCTATCCAATTTGTAGCCCGTGCTTTTACCCATCATCCATTTCTCGAGCGTTGCATCGCCCATATGCGTATCTGGGCCTATCCAGCTTTCACCGTCGAGCGACGTAGGATCCAGCGGTACAGGCGTCGTTTGCCAGCGCTTTTTCTGTCCGTAAATGGCTAAGCAGATATCGCTTAGCTTGCGGCCCACAAGAGTTTCCGGTGGGCTGAGTGTCGGTCGAATGGCAATGTCCGCTTCTCTTCGCGATAGGCTTTGCAACTGGTTTGAGATCACCACTTCCAGCGTAATATCAGGATACTGTTGACGAAACTTTGTTAACAGAGGACATAGCCATCCTGCAAAAAGCGTGTCGGTAGTGGTGATGCGAAGGCTTCCACAAAGCTTCAGGTCTTGCCCAATAAGGCGGCGCTCAGCGCTATCAACCTCTATCTGAACACGCGTTGCCGTTGCCGCCAGATCTTCTCCTGCCAGTGTCGGGGTATAGCCATGCCGATGACGCTCAAACAAAGTGACGTTCAGGCGTTTTTCGATCCCGTTGAGGCGACGAAATACGGTGGCATGGCTGATTCGCAGGTACCGGCCGGCGCCGGATAACGAGCCTGTTTGAGCGATAGCCAATATCACTTGAAGGTCATCCCACTTTAACTGCTGTTCATTCATGCAAACTTCGTTCTCTTTTTTGGGGAATGTTGGTGCAAATATGAGCAGGGTAGCCTGTCATTCAATCCAGCGACAGGTATGAAAGTTCATGAACGTATTGATTGTCACGGCTCATCCAGAGCCACATTCGTTTAATGGTGGGTTGGTCGATACCGCCATTAACCAATTGAAAAAAGCAGGGCATTCGGTTGATGTGGATGATCTTTATGCTGAACGCTTCAATGCGATAGAGCACGCCGAACACTATTCCCAACGAGTTGATCAAGACTATTTCGCACCACTAGATGAGCAGCGCCATCATCACAAAAATGCAGCACTGCCCGCGGATATCCAGCGCGAGTTGGCAAGGCTGGAGTGGGCCGATCTGGTGATCTTTCAGTTCCCGCTATGGTGGCATGCACAGCCTGCTGTACTAAAAGGATGGTTTGATCGGGTATTGGTGTATGGCGGGCGCTACACAAGCCGCATGCGTTACGATCAAGGTTACTTTAAAGGCAAACGCGCCATGCTGTCGGTGACCGCAGGCTCACCGGAAGCCGCTTTTCAACCCTTTGGCCGGGCGGGCAATATGGCGGCCTGGCTATGGCCCATTCACTCATCGCTTTATTACGTAGGGTTTGACGTACTGGCGCCTCAACTGAGTTACGGCGTGCAGGGTGGCGGCATTAAGTATCAGAATGAGGAAGCTCTACGCAAACATCTCAACGTCTGCAAACAGCGCTGGGCCGAGCGTCTAACGCACTGGGAGCGTGAAAAGCCGATACCGTTTGCCGGATGGGAAGACTGGGATGAAGAAGGCATGCTAAGTCAAACGGCACCACTTCGCTGGCGGCTAGGCTAAGGCTGCCTGAGTAAGAAAGTAAGAAAGACAGAAAGGCCGATAGCAGGGAGGTTTTGCCTTAAGGTTTAGGTTTACCATCGCCACCGGCCCAAGCCGGTGACGTTGGTTAAAGACTTGCCAATCGTTTACTAATTGATCGCTTGAATGCGCCGCACGTGGTCGCCCCGAGGGTCATTTTCGCCGCGGGCCTTATTGACCGCGAATATATGACCTTGGCCATCGGCGTGAACGTGATTGGGGTAAGTGCCGCCGTCGATATTGGCGACAAGTTCACCCTCGCGGTTGAGGATGGCGAGCGTACCGGAGGCGCGGTTGCTCACATACGCCAAGCCACTATCGGCTTCAAACGCCACATTGAGCGGGCCAGCGCCGACCGGTACGTCGTGGACGATATCGCCAGATGCGATATCCACGTAAAGCAGATTGTCAGAGCCTTGCGAGGCCACCAGCAACTGTTCACTTTGCGCATCAAAAGCAACGCCGGAGGCGCGGTTGGCGTTGGTCAGCGTAATCACCTTTTCAACACTATCGTTTTGGGTATCGATGACTACCGCCTCGGGAGTGCTGATACTCACGGTAAACAAACGACCAGAGGCTTCATCCAGCGCCAGGCTCATGGGTGTGAATTGCTCACCACGTACGGATGATGAAATCTCGATCTGCCCGAGAGGTTCAAGGGTTGATGCATCGAACACCGATAGATAGTTTTCACCGGTCGCCGAGACATACGCCTTGGCGCGCTGGCTATCGATAATTACATCGCGGGAGTGGGGCACCGTTTCTGCGTCGAACTGTTTAACCAAAGATAAGTCGTCCTGACGATAGACCGCAACGGTATTTTCGCGGGTATTGGTCACCCAGACGTTGCCGTTGGCATCATCCACCCCCACGCCATACGCTGCAAAGACGCGTTCATCATCGTAATCGGGCACCTGGTGTGGCGTCACTCGAGCAATTACTTCAAGGGTATCAGGATCGACTTTAAGTAGTTCTGACTGAGTGACCGGCGGGCGTCCTACTGCGCGGGTGACGAACAGCGCACTGTTTTTAGCGCTATAGGCACTTTGATAGAGACCGGCAGGCAGGGCGGTATCAACCACATCAAAGGCGTCATCGCCGTTTAACGCAATGGGCGGCGAGATTTTAAGCTGGCAGCATAGGGATTTTCGGCGATCAACACCAACGGGTGACGGCCGGGAGCGGCGTCTTCGGGCAGGGTAATGGTCGCGGTGAAGCTGCCATCGTCATCGGCCGTGTAAGCAGTATCGTTAAGTGGCGTATTGCCACGTGAAAGCTCCACGGTCTGGCCGGGGTTGAAATCACGACCCACAAACTCAACATCGCTGCCGGGAAGAATAAGTGGCGTTGTGGCGTAAACGCTGCCCTTAAAATCGGTGTCGGGCTGGTCAAAGACCTGAGCCGATGCCACTGAAGGCAGGGTACATAAAGCGATGATAACGGCCGCTAAAGGCTTGAGGCGATAACCATTGGAAAGGCGTTGCATAGCGTTTGCTCCTTTAAACGTTGGGTAAAAAAGGGTGACGTATCGTCATCGGATGGTGCCGCGGGTGTTGCTGTGATCCGGTATGCCTACCACTTGATGAAGTGCATCCATCAGCGATGCACGAAACGTCAGGCCATGGCTTAACTCTGGAAATTCGCGGTAGCTGGCCTGTATGCCGTGAACCAGTTGAAGCCGTTCGGCAAGCTTTTCGGTTGAATCGGTGGGAACACTCGCGACGCGCCGCAGATGTGCCTGCACCCGTGGGTTACTCATATCGCGGTGGCGGGTATCGCGTGCGCGTTCGCCGCCGCCCATGCTTAACAGAACACGCGCTGGACGAGCGGAGTTGTTAGCAGTGAACCGGCGCTCGGGTTCACCCAGCAGGGCGCCATCGGCCCACCAGAGCGAAGGGCTGCCCGCGGCATAAGTACTGAATGCGCCGGTACGGGTATACAGTGTATGCAGTGCAAAAAGCCCGCCCAGTGAATGGCCCCACAGCGTTTGCTGCGTTGTATCCGTTTTGACACGCGTGGCGATTTCCGGGCGTATCTGGCGCTCAATCGTTTCTAAAAAGGCATTCGCACCGCCGCCTCGGCGCTCTGGTGGTGTCTCGGCGTTATCATCAGGTAAAGCGCTAAAGGTGTAATCCCGCATGCGCGCCGGATCGATGCGCAGGTCATTGGCGTAGCCCAAAAATACTAAGACAGGCGGGGCCGTTTGCAAGGCAAGCTCTTTGAGCAGGTCCGTATCGAACTCCATCAGGGCAGCGTTGCCATCCAGCATCCAGAACGCCGGAAAACCGGCCTCGGGGGCAGCCCCCGTCGGGATGGCGAGCGTCACGCGCCAGTGGCGTTCATCATCTGCGCTTGCAACGCTAAAGCGCTCAAAACGATACTCATCAAGCGATTCATCCAGCACGGTATGCGCTAGCGACATGGTAGGCTCACGTTGCTGTGCCAATGCAGCGGTACTCCCAAAACAGATAAGTGCCAGGGTAAGAGCCGCCCCTAACAGGTGCGGCAAGCGATAGGTTTTGTAAGGGGTTAACAACATACGCAGCCCGTTTAGAAATCCATATTCAGCGACATGAAGTAGGCCCGTCCCGGCTCGTTATAGGTGGCAGCACCAGAGCCAAGGCCCGTGTTTTCACGATAGAGGCGCTCGTTGAATAGATTCTCAACCCCTGCGCCCAGGCGTAGGTCATTGGTCAGATAGTATTGGGCGCTCAACCCCCAAACGCTGTAGGGGCCCCTTACGCTAAGCTCTTCGCCTGATTGCGGGGCCCCGCTGATGCTGCGCGTCGGAGGCGTCTGTTTGCCATACCAAGTGCCCTTGAATAGCATGGAAAGGTCGGCGGTTGCCCACCAGTCAAGCGAGGTATTGAGCGTGTACTCGGGAACAATGGAAAGCGGCTGGCCGGTTTGCTGGTTTTTATTCTCTACCATATAGGTAAAGTTGTTGTTCCAGCTGAGCGTGTTGCCATTGTCGCCTATCAAGGGGACCCGCAGGTTGCCTTCCAGGCCGCTTACCACCGCCTTGGAAGCGTTCTGCCACTGGAAAACACCGCCATTGTCGGACACCGTTCGGCCCACTTCATCCAGGCCTGCCTGAATACGATTGTCGTAATCGTTATGGAAGTAGGTCAGTGACGCGTGGTAGCCGTTATCGGCCCACTCAATGCCGATCTCCTTGTTCAAGCTGATTTCCGGGTCAAGGTCACTGTTGCCCTGAACGTAACACCCGCCGCCGCTGTTGCCCGTGTAGCCAAAGGGGCAGCCGTTACCACGGGTATAATAGAGATAGTTATCGTTGGCCTGATAAAGATTGGGCGCTTTAAAGGCTCGCGCAATACCGCCTTTCAAGGTGACGGTATCCGTGGCGTGAAACTGAGTATTCAGGCTGGGGCTCACGTGATTGCCGAACTGGCTATGGTGATCCAGACGTACACCGGGCGTTACGATCCAGCGCTCGCCCAGGTAGATATTGTCTTCTACAAAGACGGCGGTTGTCTGGGCGTCCGCTTTGCCATCCTGATTGCTTGAGTCGATTCCTGGCACCGAATCGCCCCAGTTGACGGCGCCTTGAACAGCGTACGCGTCTTCAAGGCGACTATCTTGATGCTCGAAACCCACGGTCCAGACGTGTTCATTGCCAGCTAACTGGGTTGGAAGATTCACCTCGCCATCGAGCCGGTAATTGCGCAGCCTGGAGGTCGACCAATCCTGATCGTTGCTGATACTCCCTTCCGGGCCCCCGGCTAGGCCTTCGTCCAAACGTGCATTATTGGTGCCTTCAAAGCCGAGCGTTAAGCGCGATGTATTCTCGCCCCAGTTACCTCGGTGAGTGAGTGAGGCGGTATTGCGATACATCCGGTTGGTTTCCGCGCCGCCATTGGCAAGCTCGGTGAGCAGCTCGGTGCCATCGACTCGAACGGCGCGGTCTCCTGCGTAAATATTACCCTGGCGGCTAGTGCCAGCCTCAAGCTCGATCACATTAGCGTCGTTCACATCCCAGCGTAGAAGACCATTGATATCGCGATTTCGAACGCCTTCGCGTCCGGCTGGCGGTGTGGCATCCGGGGTTGAGGCGAAGTCAGCGTTAACATCCAGCGAGTCGGCATCGGTGCGTGCGACGTTGCCATAAAGTCGAAACGAGAGGTTCTCCAGCAGCGGCCCGGTCAGAACGAATCCCGCACGCTGCGTGTCGCCTTCGGCACTATCTTCCGGCAGGCGCCCATACAGATTTACAGAACCGCTGAACGTATCAGAGGGCTGCTTGGTAATAATGTTAACAACACCGCCAGAGGCGCCAGAGCCATAGCGGGCAGCGGCTGGCCCGCGCAGCACTTCGATGCGCTCGACAGCCTCTGCGGGCACCCAGTTGGTGTCGCCACGGGTGTTGCGTTCACCGCTGCGGCCCATGCGCACTGAGTTACGCGAGCCGACCGGTCTGCCGTCGATCAGTACCAGAGTGTTTTCAGGCCCCATGCCGCGCAAATCGATTTGACGGTTGTTGCCGTACTGGCCTGAGGCGGTATTGCCGGTTAGGTTGACCCCTGGCATGGTTCTTATCAGTTCGGAAAGGTCGTTGGCGGGTGGGCGTTGCTCGATATCGTCGGCGGTAATCGTCGATGCTCCCAATGCCTGGCTTGCAATGGCTTCAGCGGTCACATAGAGCGTGTCGAATGCCTTTTCGTCACTAGTGTGTTCCTGGGCGAAAAGCGGGTTTGAAAGGGCCAGGGCAACAGCAAGGGAAAGCGAAGAAAGCGCATATGGCGCCGACAAAGTGCGAGGCATTGAGGGTAACTCCCTAAAGCGTGGATATAGGCTGAAGCAAGCAAAGCGAATACGGCGACGGCTAAACGCAAAATGTAATGCTAATTTAAATGATAATCGTTTTCAATATCGAATTGGTATTTACTAATGCCGTGACCAGTACTGCCGGAGGTAGCTGCAGAAAGGGATGCTCATCTGCCTCGCTGTGATAGCCCGTCACTTACTTGTCTGTATAATCGGCTTTTAATAAACGACATCCTGTTCAAGAGAGAAGGCCGGTATGCCGCTATGTTTTCACTGGGCGCGATTTGATGAGCTGAGTACCCGCGCGTTTTACGAGATCGTCAAAGCGCGTGTAATGGTGTTTGTGGTAGAGCAACAGTGTGCCTACCAGGAAGTAGACGAACTGGATCCTCTAGCCTGGCATCTTACCGCTACGGTTGAGGGGGAGCTGGCGGCGTATATCCGTGTGGTGGGGCCGGGGGATAAATTCGCCGAGCCTTCCATTGGCCGAGTGATGACCCTTAACGCTTTCCGAGGCTGTCAATATGGCCGCGAGCTGATGGCGGAGGCGATTCGTTTTACCGAGCAAACCTATCCGGGCCTGGGTATCAAGATTGGCGCACAAGTCTATTTGAACGCTTTCTACGAGTCGTTTGGGTTCGAGCGCATCAGTGAGCCCTACGATGAAGACGGCATACCGCATATTGATATGGTCAAACCCGCCCCTCACGCTTAAACCACAACGCAACTGGAGTTGATCCCCGTGACCGCCTCAGATGACTCCTTTACAGAGAGTGAACGCCACGGGCTTTATCGCGCCATTTATGAGCGTCGTGACGTGCGCTCCCAGTTTCTTTCCGACCCGATTCCAGCTGACGTGCTGGCGCGTCTGCTGCAGGCCGCCCACCACGCACCTTCGGTTGGATTCATGCAGCCATGGGATTTCATTGTCATTGAAAGTCGTGAGGTCAGGGCATCGATTCTGACGCTGTTTGAGCAGGCCAATGAAAAAGCTGCCGAACGCTTTACCGGTGAGCGCAAGAATCTTTATAAAGGCCTCAAGCTTCAGGGCATTCTGGAAAGTCCGCTCAATCTCTGTATTACCTGCGATCGCAGCCGTGGTGGCCCTCACGTGTTGGGGCGCGACAGCATCATGGAGACCGATCTGTTCAGTACTTGCCTGGCGGTGCAGAACCTGTGGCTGGCGGCGCGGGCAGAAGGCGTCGGGGTAGGTTGGGTCAGTGTTCTTGACCAAACTCAGTTGAGCGCAGCTCTCAACCTGCCTGAACATGTTTATCCTGTGGCGTATCTATGCCTTGGCTATGTCAGCGAGTTTCTGGATCAGCCGGAGCTTGAAGCAAGGGGCTGGCGCTCACGCTTGCCACTCAGTGAGCTGGTACATGGAGATACCTGGGGCCAGCCTTTTGCTGGCACTTTCGAAAGCGGCAGTTGAGCTAGCGATTGCCCTTTTGGCGACGCTGGCGTTTGTCGGCATACATGCGCTCATCCGCCAAGCTAAATACGTGTTGTGCACGCGCTTCCTGAGAGCTTGCGCAGCCAAGACTCACACTTATTTCCATGGTTTTGTGGCCATTGTCGGCGGTGGTGATAACGCAGCTCTGCCCCTTGAGGTCAGTTCTAATAAGGTGGGTGAGTCGATGCGCTTCTGTAAGGCCGGTAGTAGGCAGTAGTGCCACAAACTCGTCGCCGCCGTAACGCGCCAGTATGCCGCCTTCCGCGATATAGCTCGCTAGATATTCGCCCACGGTGGTGATGAGTTGGTCCCCCGCTGCGTGCCCGTAGCGGTCGTTGACCTCCTTGAGCCTATCGACATCCATTATGATAATGGCAAAGTCCTGCTTGGGAGCCTGCGTTTTGGCTTCTATCGTCAGTTTCAGCGCCGCTTCGAAGTAACCACGATTGTAAAGTCCCGTGAGCACATCGCGCTCGGCAGCTTCCTTTAGCGCAAGATGCAGCAGCTTGTTTTCGGCAGCGGCCGCCAGGTGGTCGGCAAACACGGGAAGTATCTGTTCCAGGCCGTCGTACAGCCGGGGAGCCTTTACCATTAGCCAGCCTTCGTAAAGACTCAGACGTCGGCCCATGGAGGAGACATAGAGCGTTTCGCCTTCACCGGTTTGCAGCAGGGTGACCGGCTGCTCGGCCTGGGTATTAAAGCTTGTCAGCAGGCGTCTAAGACGCTGTTTGTGCGCTGTGCTCAGGCCTGCACCCTCCGCGTAGCGCGTTACTTCCGGGCGCTTGCGCTCCTGCAGGAAAACGGCAAAGCCATAGTCGGGAAAATGCTTGTGAAGATGGTTCAGCGAGTCGTTTAGTAGTGAGGAAATAGTGGCGGCGCGATTCGCTACCATGCCCAGGCCAAGCAACGCCTGAAATACCCTGTTCTGAAACCTGATCTCGCCGATGCTGCGGCCTATCTGCCGGTTCTGGCTGTAGGTCACGCGGCCCATGGTCAAAAAATAGACAATCGCCCCTGCCCATTGGTAAGTATCAAGCTGGGTACTTACGTAGGGCCGAAAATCAAACCCCGACAGGGCACTGCCGACCAAGGCAGCCCCTATAAACAGAACAGCGGAGGTGAGCATGCGCGATAGCCCGCCAACCACCAGATTGTTCAACAGACAGGCAAGCCCGATAGTGATAGTGGCCAACAGATAAAAATCCAGCACGCTGCACCAAAAGCCGAACAGTAGGCTGTCGAAAAGCAGGTTTCTAAACTCGGCTCGCTTGGAGTTCCGAGCGTTTGCTGCGAGGGCATAAGCGATACCAGGCCACAGCAGTAGCAGGATACCGGGAAGTATCAGCGTCCAACCGCTGCCCTCCGCCTTGGCAATCCATACCGTCAGTCCAAAGGTATGGGCAAAGGCAAAGAAACGCGGTGCGGTTGTTGCCAGGGCAAGACGATGCGTGCGTCCAGATGAAAGCTGCATGCGTGAGGCTGCGCTCAAGGCCATTTGTTACAGACTAGCACTTAAGCGGACAGGACGTCCTAACAGAAACTCAGACCGCACGGGGGCGTAGTCGTACCTTATGATCAACTCTTTATCACCTGCCGATAGGGGATTCGCTGGTAAGCTTTTCGCGATGTCGTTACTGTATTCACCGTTGCTAAACAGGGTGGAAAGATCATGCAAGAGGCGTTTACTCTTCAGCGGTTAAACGCGGATAGCCCCCATGTGCCCGTCGTAGCAAAATGGACGTTCGAGACCTGGGGGCAGCAGCTGCACCCGGGGCGTACGTTTGCCGAAGCGGTGGAAGAGACCCGCCAAGAGTGCGGCAAGCGGGGCGTACCGTCGCTGTTCGTAGCGCTTGAAAACGGCGTGGCGGTGGGCACGGCCAGCCTGATTGCCGAGGATATAGCGAGTCGGCCTGAGCTTGCGCCCTGGCTTGCCTCTGTGTTCGTGCTGCCTCAGTGGCGCGGGCGGGGAATTGCATCACAGCTGGTCCAGCGCGTGGAACAGGAAGCACGCGAAAACGGTATCGAGTGTTTTTATCTGTATACCCCGGACCAGCAGGCGCTCTACCAACGTCTGGGTTGGCAAGAACAAGAGCGAATTGCCTATGGTGGGGAAACGGTAACGATCATGTCCCGCCAGTTGAGTGCAGACATTGACTAAGGAGACATTATGATCAGCGGCCGCGCGCTGCACTATTTCGATACCGTGGCCCGCTGTCGCTCGCTGCGCCAGGCAGCGGCGAGACTCAATATTGCCCCCACGGCTATCAGCCGCCAGATCGATCTACTGGAAGAGCAGCTGGGCGCGCCTTTACTAGAGCGCGGCCCTAGCGGCATCAGCCTGACTGCCGCAGGCGAGCTGCTCGCCGCCCAGGCGCAGCATACGTTGCGCGACCTGGAACGTGTCCAAGAGCATATTGCTGACTTGCAGGGCTTGCGCACAGGGCGCGTGCGCCTTGAAGCCGCCGAAGGCGTGGTAGCAGGGCTCTTGGCGCCTACACTTGCCGATATGGGGCGGCGCTACCCACAACTGCGTTTTAATATAAGTATCGCGAGCGCCGGGCAAATAGTGGAGCGGCTGCGCCTGGGAACGGCGGATATCGGGCTTTCATTTTTCATGCCACGCCACGACGATATCGTCATCGTGGAAAGCGCCCGGCTTGAGCACCACGCGGTAATGGCACTCGATCATCCGCTGGCCGGCGCCCGAGAGGTTTCGCTTGAGTGTCTGGCCAAGCATCGCATTATTTTGCCGGGCGAATCTTTTGGGGCGCGTCAGGCGCTTGAACGCAGCGCTCACCGCGCCGGTATTACACTGATACCCGCCTTTGATACCGCCTCGCTCGAAACCCAGAAAGCGCTGGCGCTGAACGGGGCGGGCGTGTTGATTCTGCCGCCCATGGCAGTCGCGCGGGAGTGCCTACGCAATGAGCTTATCAGCGTGCCGCTAGCCCCCGACGAGCTGGAGCCGGCGCGCATTGATCTGTGCGTTTACCGCCACCGTATAAGAAGCTTCGCTGTCGATGCATGTCTCTCCCATCTTTCTGAGTCCCTGCAAACATTGGATAACCCGCCAACATAAAGGTGCACACAAAAAGTGGACACCATGGCTTTAAATTGGAATAGTGTGTGTCACCTGCGCACGCTATCGAGGCTTACACGCTGCGCTGGCCATCTTTCCAATAACTAACGCTTGTACCGATCGCGACTCGCGAGCGCGCAAGTAGGGAATCGCAATGCGACGTTTGTTCGTTCTGCCCACTTCACGTGCCGGGTGGGGGCTTTTAGCTGCCTTCATCTGTTTGGTCGTAGCGGGCACCTGGCCGGTGATCGGCCTGCTCAATCGAGCCATGCTGGTGTTTGGCATACCGCTGATGATCGTGTGGAGCTACGCAATCATCTTTGCCTGCGTGGGCGTCATGCTTCTCGGCAACCGCATCGTGGAGAGGGACGATCATGAGTAGCGTCTGGCCGTTAGTCATTACCTTGGGGTACGTGGCCATCACCATAGTGATTGGCTTGAAAGCACGCGCCGGGCATCGCATGGACACCCTGGAGCAGTGGGGTGTGGCCGGACGCAGCATGGGGCCGGTGACGCTGTATCTATTGATCGCGGCGGGTAGCGTGAGCGCGTACACCTTCATGGGTGCGCCGGGCTGGGCCTACTCCAAGGGGGTGGCGGTCTTTTATGTGGCGATCTATTTAGCCTATCTGGCGCTGGTGGCCTGGTACTTTGGGCCGAAAGTGTGGCAGTTCGGCGAGCAGTTCGGTCACG
The DNA here is from genome assembly GCF_000377665.1 of Vreelandella zhanjiangensis DSM 21076. GTDB lineage: Bacteria > Pseudomonadota > Gammaproteobacteria > Pseudomonadales > Halomonadaceae > Vreelandella > Vreelandella zhanjiangensis. Next base: position 332,267 of record NZ_KB898647.1, read on the forward strand.
TAACCCAGGCAAGCGCCATTGCCGACCGCTACCAGAGCCCCGCACTTGGCGCGTTGGCGGCTCTTGTCATGGCGGTGGGCTCCATTGCCTATGCGGTGCTGCAAACCGTGGGCTCGGCGTACATCCTCTTCGTGATGAGCGGCGGTGCTATTCCCATCTGGCTGGGCGTCATCATCGTACTCGCTTGCATTGCGGTGTATCTCTACATTAGCGGCCAGCGCGCGATTGGGCGCACCAATGCTTTCCAGGGCGCGCTGATGCTGGTGGTCGCCTGGGCGGTGGGGCTCTGGGCGGTACATAGCGCGACCGGCGGGCTCGACATGGGCGCGGTGTTCGAGCGTATCCAGACGGATCACGCCGAGTTTTTAACGCTGCCAGGTGCGCGCGGCGACATGAGCTTCAGCTTCTGGACTACCTCGATCATCGTGTCGATGTTCTCCTTCATGCCGCCGGTGTGGACCCAGTGGATGTGTGCAAGCTCGGCGCGCACGATTCGCCGCAGCGCCACCTGGCTGCCCACTTACTACATCGTGATTTTACCCATGGTGGTGGTCGGGTTTATCGGTATCTACTCGCTGCCGGGGCTGGCCCGCGCCGATACCGTGGTACTGGAGTACGCGATGGCCAACCTGCCGGTCGTGCTGGTGGGGCTTTTGGGCGCCGGGACCCTAGCTGCGTCGATGTCATCAAGCGAGCCGTTCATTCACTCGGTAGCGCTATCGACCACAAAAGACGTGCTTCAGCCGCTGTTCAAGCTATCGGACGCGTTCACCGCGAAGCTTGCGCGCTGGCTATTGCTGCCTATCATGGCGCTGGTAATCGCCCCGCTGGCCATTGCCGAGCCAGGAAGCCTGGTGATGATTCTGCTGGTGGGCCTGGGGTTTGCCTCGCAAGTGCTGCCGGCGTTTATCGGCATGTTCTTCTGGCCGCGGGCGTCAAAGCTTGGCGTCATGGCGGGCATTGTGGCGGGGTTTCTGGTCACCGTGGCGTTTACCACCGTGTGGTCGCATCCGCTGGGCATTCACGCTGGGTTCTGGGGACTGATGCTCAATCTTCCGGTGTTCGTTGCGGTGTCGCTGATCACCCCCGCGACGGAGGCGAGTGTGGTCGAGCGGTTTTTCCGTATCTCGGCGCCGCGTGGCTTGACCCGTCTTGGTAAAGGCACATTAAAGTAGTAAAAGCCGGTTGAGTTAAGTATGGGTAGGCAGTGTTTATAGCTTACGTTCTGATGTTTTATGCATCTTAGGCGATAGCCTGGTGATAGCACCTGCTGGGCTGTGGCTGCCCAGCATAAATTCTTGTGTCTGAGGTGATTCTGCCCACACGATGCAGCGATTGCGGCCGCCGTTTTTAGCCTGATATAGCGCCTCATCAGCCAGTTTCAGTAGCCTGAATGGATCCTGGGTATGGTCTGGATAGGTTGCCACTCCGCAGGAAAACGTCACGTTTCTTAGTAACGTACCCTGGTGCGTTAGAGGGAGTTGGGATGCCAGTTCCAATAGTGCCTTAGCGCGCGCCTCAGCAGCGTTAACTGACGTACCGGGCAACAGGGCAATGAATTCCTCCCCGCCAAATCGGCAAACGATATCGAGTCCGCGAAAGTAATGTCTCAGCAGCGCGCCAATGGCCACCAGCACGCTATCACCGGCATCATGGCCAAAGTGATCGTTGATCTGCTTGAAGTGATCGATATCCAGCATAAGTAGCGATAGTTGACCGACATTTTGCTGTACGCGTCGGCACTCATGAGCAAATACCGTATCAAAATGACGCCGGTTATGCAGGTTAGTGAGGGAGTCTTTAAAGGATAGGCTCTCTAGTTCCTGAACGAGGCGATCAAGTTCCTTTGTACGCGATGATACCTGATGTTCGAGCGTTTCATTAGCCAGCGACATCTGCTGTTGGGTATGACGATAGTGCCATAGAAAGATGGCGGCATTAGCCAGCGAAAAAATCAGTGTACCGTAGCTTAAGGATATGGTGCGCCAGGCAACGAAACCATGGGCTACCAGCATATCAGCCAATAACAGCGGTATGAAAAAAGTGAAGCTAAGCGCCAGTAAGCGTTGCTCGGTACTCAATTCGCGAAACCGAAACAGGGCAAGCATCAGCATGGCAGGCAGCGTAACGACTAGCAGCGCATCAAACACGGGAAACGTGAGGGAAAGACTGACGATACCCGTTTGAACCAAGCCAATTGAGATGGCGAGATAGGCTAAGTGTAGCGTCCAGATTCGTGTCAGCCATCGTTTAGTGGTGCCGTTAAACCAGTGGCTTAGCAGCAGCCCCAGCGCAACCGGTAGCGTGTAATAACTTCCTGCGCGCAACGTATCCCACGCCAAAGCGTTATCAGCAATTAGCTGGCGAGCAGGCGCCTCAGCCAGCAGCATTAGCCCTGAGGCATAGGCAAACAGCGCAATAGCTGCAAAACCGCGCCGCTCGGGGCCCATCAAAGCGAATATGCTGGCTATAAACGCTAAGACGAATACCAGAGCGCCCACTGCAAAATCTTGCACGGACATTTGGATGACGCTTTTCAGCACATCCAGGCGTTCCATTACCTTTACTTCGCCCCACAGGCCGATATTGGTGTAATAGGAAAAAACGCGGATATTGAGCGTCTTACCGGAAAAATCTTCAGGTAGATCGATCATATGCCAGGGCCAGCCAGCAAAATCACCACGCCCCTTGGCATCGAATTCACCATATTGGTAGATCAGTGCATCATCCAGATAGACTTGGCCGATCAGATCGATACTGGTGATATAGAGTACCGGGTCGCTCCAATTACCTTCCGGTAGTACACCGCGAAACCATACGTGTTGCTGGCCGTCTCTTCCCGGTGGATTGGCAGGAAAGCTGATGGGGTTCCAGGTGATCGTTGTATTGTATTGCTGAAAAAGAGTGCCTTGAGAATTAAGAGGAAGATCTCCCCAATGATACTCCCAGCTATGCAGAGGTTGGGGCGCTGTGTCGGCCTTTAAGGCACAAGAAAGAAGCACACCAATACAAAGTGTGATGCCACACAGAATAGCTTTATAGATGCCATACCCACGCAACAACAAAGTTCTGTTCCTGGTCGCTGTTAGGCGGCTGTTAAATGCATCATCACTGGATAATCCGTAGCGATGCTAAAACCCGGCAGGCCAGCCATGACCCGCTAAATAAAAGCGGCTGATGATGCTCGGCTTAGCAAGGGTCAACGAGATCCTGAGGAATTAAAAGCCAGCTAATAAACTTCGCCTACACGCGGTAAAAGAAGTTTGTTTCCCTGCGGCCTGTTTAGAATGGGATGTATCAATATTTTATTATTGGGTAAAGTAAAGCAGTTATATGTCACGTTGACTACAAAAAAAAGTCGGGCTTATCATCACCCGACTTAGTTTGATTTAATTTAAATTAGCGTTGTCTGCTTTTGCATTAGTGATTTTTATTTAGTTGCTGGTGGCTCCGCCTACCACGCCGCTACGAAAGCTGCCGGACTGACCGTTATTGCCCGTACGGTTTTTCAGATGCTCCCCCACGGCATCTTCCGGTGAGCCAGCTAGCTCGCGGAACATGCCCATCGAACCCAGCAGGGCGGAGGACTCATAGGGCACGAAAACGCGCTCGCCATTCTTGGCCATGTTGGGCAGCACCTTGATATAGCTCTGCCCCAGCAGGTAGCCAACCACGGTACGCTTGTCTTCTTCGCTTTCACCGATTGCGTTAAGCACCAGCTTGATGGATTCCTGCTCGCCCTGGGCGCGTAAGATGGCCGATTCCTTGTCGCCCTGTGCGTTAAGAATGGACGACTCGCGCTGGCCCTGCGCCATGGCAATGGCCGCGGATTTTTCACCCTCAGCCTCGGTCACCGTCGCGCGGCGTTTACGTTCGGCGGCCATTTGAAGACGCATGGCCGTTTCCACCTCTTCGGGCATGGCGATATCCTGTACCTCTACACGAGATATCTTGACGCCCCATTTGGAGGCGGGTTCTTCCATGGCCGCCTGAATCTCATTGTTTACCTCGGCGCGCGACTCAAACAGCTTGTCCAGCTCCATTTTACCAACCACCGAGCGCAGCGTGGTTTTGGCCAGAACCTCGACGGCCTGACTCATGTTGACGACTTCGTAAACGGCGCGCTTAGGATCAATAATTTGATAATATAGCGCGCCATTGATACGTACGGTCACGTTGTCGGTCGTGACTACCGGCTGGCCAGGGAAGTCCATAACCGTCTCGCGGCGGTCAATGCGAATCTCATCGGTGGTAATTGCCTGGTACTCCTCACCCATTTTGCGATAGCGCAGCATGGTGATGGCACGGGGCTGCTCGATAAAGGGGACGATGATATTGATCCCGCTTTCGAGTACGCGATTAAACGAGCCGAGGCGCTCAACCACCATGACTTCAGACTGGCGAACAATCACCAGACCTTTGGAAATGATCACGATGCCGATAACGACAACAATCAAGCTAATCAGTAAACCGGGGCTAATAGGTAAATCCATTCTCAAGGCTCCTTGTGTATGACGGTATCGTCTTGCAGAGGGTTAGATGCTGACGAGGGTAGGGCGACCAGCGCTGTCGTGCCTTCAAAACGCTGAAAAATAACGGAGGTATCGGGAGGGAGTTCGGTCGTGCCTGTATCGATCACGCGCACACGGTAGAAATCACCGTTGATCTTGATGCCCGTTGCATCGTCAAAGTCGCGCCGCAGCGTGTGGTAATAGTTGCCCTTTTCCACACCCGTGCCGGTGGTGCCATAGGCAACGCCACGAGGTGAAAAGCGCGGGCGGATCACCCAGATACCTATCGGCACCAGAACACCGGTAAAGATACCCATGCTTAAAAGCTGCCAGGGTAGCGATAATCCCAACGCAGTAACGGCCGCAGTCAAGGCGGCGGCGATGCCAAGCGCCAACAGCACCATGGCGCCTGATGTTAACTCCCCCAAGCTGAGAAGGAGTGCCAGCACTAACCACGTATAGGCAGGATTCCAATCCATAGTGCCTCCTTTTAAAGTTATCATCAGCCTACCTTAAGCTACCGCGTTAAGTCTGCTTAATTCACACCTAAGTAAGCGATAAACGTAAACTGCTTTAGTGCTATTCTGCCCGCTTTAAGAGCTTGCTTTTAAGAACCTGGTTTTAAGAACCTGGTTTTAAGAACCTGGTTTTAAGAACCTGGTTTTAAGAGCCTGTTTTTAAGAACTTGGCTTTAAGAGCCTAGCTTTAAGAACCCGGTTTTAAGAACCATAGCGCATAAAGGGGAATCGCGTGACAGGTGTGGTGTACTGGCTGGATATGACAGGGGTGATTGTCTTTGCGCTGTCGGGCGTGATTCTGGCGTGTCGGTCCAAAATGGACCCGTTTGGCATGCTGGTGCTTGCTGCCGTCACCGGTATTGGCGGCGGCACCCTGCGTGATTTAGTGCTGGGGGTGCGCCCTGTCTTCTGGATCACTGACGCTACTTACTTGTGGGTTATTCTCGCGACCGTTAGCGTGTCGCTGGTCGGCTTTCATTATATTCATCGCCTGTCGCGGGGTTTTCTGCCTATCGCCGATGCGTTTGGCCTTGCGCTGTTTACGGTTATCGGCACGCATAAAGCGCTGTTGCTGGGAACCTCAGGCGTGGTGGCGGTTTTGATGGGCATGATGACTGGCGTGGCGGGCGGCATGATTCGTGACATGCTGGCCCAGCGCGTACCCATGGTGCTGCGCGAAGAGATATATGCCACTGCCGCCATGGCGGGCGGGAGTGCCTATGTCACGCTGCAAGCCCTAAATGCGCCGCTGAGCGTCAGTATTACTATGGCGCTAGGCATTACGCTGGGTCTTCGGTTGGCAGCGATTCATTGGCACTTGGCTTTACCGGTCTTTGCCTGGGTGACTCTGCCTCCAAAAGAGGTCGATCCGGCAGCGCCGCTCTCGACTCCTGCCAAAGCCAAAGAGCGGGTGAGAATGATACGCCGCGAGCGCAAAACAAAGCGCTAAGGGCATGACCGGTTATTGGTGCTCTTGAAGGGTCGTGGATTGGGCTTGCTGCCAGCGTTCAAACCAGCGGCGCGGCTGTAAAATATGCAGATCAGGCTGGTTATCAACTAGCTCCACCGCGACACCCAATGCGCCGAGTCGAGCGTAGAGCGCGCCATTGGCACTGCGCTCAGCCATGGTGATATCCGCCAGTAGCCGTAGCGGCCCACCGGTTAGAATAAGGTTGTTGAGGCTTGCGCGATCACCATTAATAGCAAGCTCGGCAGAGCCGCTGATATTGCGTACGCTGAGTAGCCGGCCTAGCCACTCTTTTTCACGCGCCCGTTCCAGAAAAAGCCGGGCAAGCAGCCCTGTGTCGCGCATTTCAAGACCTACTTGGCTCACTAAACGTACCGGGTCCGCCCATTCGAGCTGAGCCTCATTCATGGAAAGCTGCACCCACCAGCCAGCATCCGCCGAGACGTTTTCGCCTGGGCGGATAATGTTTTCCAAGCGTAGAAAGGAGTTGTCGGCTGTAAAGCGGCGTGTTTCCAGGGCACCCTGCGTAAGAGTCAGGGAAAGGTGTAAATCCCCCCGCAGGCGCTGATCAAGTAGCGCCATATCGGCGCCAAACGCGCGCAGCGATAGCTCTCCCTGCGCGGTTAAACCATCTAACAACCATTCGCTGGTAAGGCTTGCCTGCCCACCTAATAGCGTAATTCCCGCGCTTTCGGGCAGGTAGCGGTTATAACGGGTAAAGTCCGGCACGTCGGTAATCGGTAGGGCGATTCGGGTAACGAAATGCTCCGCTTCCGGCGATGTCAGCACCTTGCTGAGCTGGTTGGTCTGGGTGGTCAAGGCGAAGTGACGCCCCTCCACGTGAGGGCTGTCATCGTCTTTTCGCTGCAGCGAAAAACGCGGAATCCCCAAGGAAAGTTGGGCCTGTTCAGCGCTATCGACTTGTGCGGTTAGCTCGCCACGCCCCGTCGCCAGGTAATCCAAAAACGCGACTTCGAGTTGATTGGCGTTTATGCGTAGTCGAGTGGGCGCCAGCAGACGATTATCCCGAAACGACCCTTGGGCAAATAGCTGGCCGTTACCTGAAAGCGATACGCCATGGGCATCGGGTAAAAAGGTGTTTAAAAAGCCTAGGCGCTGCACGCTGCCTTCAAGCTGAAACTGCCCGCTGGGCGTATTGTCACGCCGCTGAAAACGACCATCGCGCAGCACCAAAATACTTTCCAGACGTTCGTCGGGCTGAGTGTCATCGGCGACCTGCCAGCGTAAACGGCTGCCGCTTATATCAATTGACGTGCCGTCGGTCGTTGCCTGCTTAAGTGAAAGTGAAAGCTGCATGTCACTGGTTAACGTTGTGCGCTGCTCATCGCGCTGCCAGCGGGTGGTAAGTGCGTTACCCGATAAAGAAAGCTCTCCACTTAGCTGCTCGGAGGTAATGGCAAGCGCTCCATTGCTTTGCGCTTGACCGCTAATCAGCTGAAACGGCGCGGGATCCGGCAGGTAGGTGGCTAAATAGGGTTGCAGCACATTGATGCTGGGCATGCGTGCATCTTGCCAAGTCAGGGTCGCCGTCGCCTGCTCATGGGCTAGCGCGGTGTCGATGGGGCTTTGAGCGGTCAGATCGATCGTAGCGTCGCTAAGTAGCGTTCGCTCATGGTGGTTAAGCATTGCCTGGGTAAATTGAAGCGTGGCGTCAACACTCGCGGCATCCGTTAGCTCGGCATTAAGAGTGCCGCTACCTTGCGCCTTGAAATCCAACGCTTCAGCCGCCAGCATTTCGGCGTCAATAAATAGATGGGCGTTATAGAGCTGGGTATCACGCACACTAACATCGGCTTCTAGACGGCCATTGCCTGATAAGCGAATCCCCTGGCCCTGTAACGTATCGGCCAGGTAACGGTCCAGCATGTCCAGCCGTGTGATAGTGCCTTTCAGAGTGAGTTCGGCGTCCGTAGGAGCGCTTAAGTGATCCAGTCGCTGATTGGCGATCTTACTGGTCAGGCGTAGCGCGGTATCAGTGGCGTAGGCTTGAGTATCTGCCAGAGTGACGCCTTGTAGCTGGGTTGCAAAGTGAAGCTGATTATCGCTCACGCTAAGTTGAACGTTTCCCTGGCCTGTCGCGGTATGCCGGGGCGGTGGGGCGTCCGCGATCACCCAGGTGGTCGGGGCCGTTGGCTCAAGAAGCTTACGCTCGTCTAGTGTTAAGCGTAACTCCGGCGCCTCCAGGGACAGGTGGCTGCCTTCTTCAAGCGTGCCTGACGCTAGGGCAATACGGCCGGTCAATTCGCCCCGGCCATTTAGAAATAGCCAGGGAAGGGCATCCAGGTAGGGCATGAACACGTCCCAGGCATCTGCCTGGGCATGTAGCTCAAGCGTTGCCGAAAGGGCGGCGAGTAGCTCAGGGTTAAGCTCGCCCGTGGCCGGGTCGGTCGGTGTGACCTCATCAAGCGATGCCGTTGCCTCAAGGTTAATCGCATTAACCAGCGTCATTTGGTCGCTAAGCCGTACCAGGCGGCCTTCAGTGATGGCAAGGGTTGCTTCGGGGACGGCTAGGCGCTCACGGCTAAGCGTTGTGTCCGATACACGCAATGTGCCTTGAGCTTCAAGAGCAATATCGCCTATGGTTAAGCGGCGAATGCCTTCTGCGTTCATTGCCTGAATATGTAGTTCACCGCGCAGTAGCGATAATAAAGATAGCGTAAGCGTGGCGCGTTCGGCCTCAATGCTAATCGGTAACGCCTCATCTTCACGTGAAAGGTACAGGTTTTCTACCTCCCAGCGCCCAGGGTGGCGGCTGGCACCTTGGCTCCAACGAATCTCAACGCCTTCGAACTGGGAGATTTTGTTGGGTAGCCACTGGCTATTAAGCAGCCAATAGCTGCCTATCAGCCAAATGACGACGATAAATAAGGCGCCGATCAGCGTTGCTAATGCAAAGCGTGGTAAGCGTTTTTTGGCAATATTCGTGTTTGGCATACTCGCTTCCTGGCCGATGACTCCTGTTAGCGCGTGTTTTATGGCATTATGCGCGACGTTGGGCAGTTATGGGTTTTCGATTTCAACGCTAGGCAGGCAGCAAACGCCATGTTCAAGGATTTTTACGCGCAACGCGGAGAGTACATCGTGATCTCTGCAGAGCAGGCCAGCCGTTTCGCTAAAGGCGTGGCTGGCGATTACAACCCCATTCATAATCCGGATGCGCGTCGTTTCTGCGTGCCTGGTGACTTGCTATTCGCACTGATACTCGTCAAATTTGGGTTGTCGCGGCAAATGGAATTTCGCTTCACCAATATGGTGAGTGCTGATACGCCGCTGCTGTTTAGTGAAGCAGATAACGGTGAGCTACACGTATCTGACGAGAGCGGCAAGTGCTACCTGCAGGTGGTTCGCAGTGGTGAAACAACCTTTGATGAAACCGCTATTGAAGCATTTGCGCGCTGCTATGTGGCTTTTTCTGGGAAAAACTTTCCTCACTATTTAAAGCCGTTAATGGAGCAGCACGGGGTAATGTTTAACCCCAAACGTCCGCTGGTAATTTACGACAGCATGGGATTCTCGCTGGAGCGTTTAGATGGGTTTAACCCTAACCTTGCGTTAACGCGATCATCGCTGGATGTTCAGGGTAAACGGGCGGATGCGCTGCTTGAGTTTTCCATTGAGTCGGCGGGAGATGCGGTAGGAGTCGGCTCTAAAAAGTTGGTGGTTAGCGGCCTATGTCATTACGACGCCAGCGAAATGGCGGCAATCGTCGATGAGTTCTACCGGCTTAAAGCGGCTTACGAAGTAGCCTGAACAATTCTTGCGATGCGTTTCTATTCAAGCCAATAGCCACCTGCACCGAGCAGGTGGCTATTACGCATAGCGGTTAGCCTGGCATGTTTGCCGGCGCCAGCGTTGGTTGGATGTGCGTTACGCCTACGGTGGTAATACGCCCCTCGAGTACCCCCAATACAGATAACACCACATCGCCTAGTACTAGTTCATCGCCTTCGCTTGGGCTATCGGGCAGGCGTTCATGCAGTAGCGTATCCAGCGTGCAGGCCATATCACCATCCAACGTCAGGCCATACGAGTGAAGGACTTCGCCGACACTGGTGCTTCCCTTAAGGCGTAAGGTTTGATCAGGAAATTCGCCGTTGGGAATACTTGCGCCCTCAGCAAACACGTAGTTCACAAAAGGCCGAATGTCAGGACGTAACACGACAAACAGATGATCGCCTGGCTGAAGTAGCGTTGAGCCACGCGGCGGGATGACATCCTTGCCGCGTGTGACCATCGCCACCACCGTGCCATCCGGTAGCGCAATTTGCGATAACCGTCGATTGGCGGCCCTTGCGGTATCGCCTAAGCGATACTCCACAATATCAGCATCAACATCTTCCAGTGCCGTAATTTCAAGGCTCGCGGCAGGCATAATGGGCGGTGCGACGGTAAGACCTAATTTACGCGCCACATAGGGAAGGGTTGTGCCTTGAAGGGTAGCGGAGATTAACACCACGAAGAAAACCACGTTGAAGATAAGCTCCGCGCCTTCCAGACCAAAGATCAGTGGAAATATAGCCAGAATAATAGGCACTGAGCCACGTAGGCCTACCCAGGCAACCAACCCGGTTTCACGGTTGGTAAAGCCAAACATTTTAAGAATGGGCGTAACCGCAAGCGGGCGGGCCACCAGGATTAAAATGGCCGCGATCATCAGGCCTTCAAGCCATACGTCCAGCAGTGACATGGGATTGATAAGCAGGCCGAGCACAACGAACATGACGATCTGGCTCATCCACGCCAAGCCATCATGAAACAGGAAGGTACTGCGCTGAAAAGCGATGCGACGGTTACCGATCATCACCCCCGCCACGAAGATCGCCAGAAAGCCGCTACCCCCAAGATTAGCTGCGACACCAAAGGCAAATAGGCCACAGGCTGCCACCAGCACGGGATAAAGCCCTGAGGTTACCAGTTGGATGCGATTGATTATTTGAACCGATGCCCAGCCCACTAGTAAACCTACGACGCCGCCAACCCCGATCTGCATCACGAACAGCTTCAATAAGCCCACGCCAAGCGGCATATCGTTAACCAGAACTTCAAGCAGTCCAATGGTCAAGAAAATCGCCATAGGGTCGTTCGAGGCGCTTTCGATTTCAAGCGTCGATTTAAGCCGTTTGTTGATATGGATATCGGCATTACGCAGCAGCGAAAAAACGGCCGCCGCATCGGTCGACCCCACGATGGCGCCCAACAATAACCCATCGAGCAGCGGCAGATTAAGAATATAGGCCGCTGCTGCGCCTGTAATCATTGATGTAATGAGGACCCCAACCGTTGCCAGTAAGGATGCGGGTTTCCAAACCATGCGAATTGAAGCCATCGGCGTTTGTAGACCGCCGTCGAATAGAATCATGGCCAGTGCCAAGGTGCCCAGGGCGTGTGCCAAAATAGGGTTATCAAAGCTGATCCCGCCAATACCCGCTTCCCCAGCCAGCATGCCGGTTCCCAGGAACAGAACCAGCACAGGCATACCCAAGCGGGCCGAGAGTTTGCTTGAGATAATGCCGATCAGCAGCAGGATAGCTGCCATTAAAATAAGTTGATCCACCTGAAACATACGCGCTTCCTAGCAAACGATATAAATGGGCGCCGCGTTTAAACCGTGGTGCCATGCAGTAATGAAATTCTGGGAGTACGCTAATCGGTTAGGCAGCCGGAGGCGCGCGGCTAGGTGGAAGGCATCTGGATAGGCTATCTGCCCGTGGCGTAATTGAACGCGACAGAACACAACTGCCTGAGCGGGCGAGGACAACCTGTGCTGCATAAGCAGGCAAGGCCGCATCGCCCGTCTCCCCGTCATTAGTCTCGGCGGTCAGGGGCTTGCTGCTGCGAATTCGTAATGAATGGCTCTGCGTTGCCAGCGGCAGTAGCGCTTCGCGCTGATCGGCATGCGTGGGTGAAGTGTTGACGCCGGTAGCAATAGCGGCCGGAGAAGATGGAGTGGCGCACCAGAGCAGCAGGGTCAGAATGCACAGACCGGCATGGCTCAGCTTGTGGGTAATCACCGAAGTGAAGGCTTGTTTCTGATAAGGCAAAGCGCCATCTCCATAGTCGTACGCTTTATCATCCTTTATTGGCAAGGCAGGTCAAGCGGTTAAGCGCACGCTCGCGATTTCTTTTTTTGCTGTGTCATTGCCAGTCAGCAATTGCATTAATAGCTAATTGACGTTTACGTCAACTTGCTGCTATACCCTGTTCACACCGCAAAGGCAGTGATAATGACTGTCTCTACAACGAACAATCATAAGACAGGAGCAACGCAATGGCCGTTCGCGAAATTTCCATGATCATTGATGGTCAGGCCGTCCCGTCACAGAGTCAGGAATGGCGTGATGTGGTTAATCCAGCGACTCAGGAAGTGGTGGCCCGGGTACCTTTTTGTACTGCAGAAGAGGTAGAGCGCGCGATTGCCAGTGCGCAGGAGGCCTTTAAAGAGTGGCGCAAAGTCCCGCTTGGCAAACGTATGCGTATCATGCTGACACTGCAGGCGTTGATTCGTGACAATACCGATGAGCTGGCCGCTTTAATCACTGAAGAGCATGGCAAAACACTGCCAGATGCTAAAGGCGAAGTGGGGCGCGGTTTAGAAGTGGTTGAGCATGCCTGCTCGATTACCTCGCTTCAGCTAGGTGAAGTGGCGGCAAACGCCGCAAGTGAAGTAGATGTCTATACGCTTCACCAGCCGCTAGGTGTTGGTGCGGGTATTACCGCATTTAATTTTCCCATTATGCTGCCCTGCTTCATGTTTCCGCTGGCCATTGCCACGGGCAACACGTTTGTCTTGAAACCCTCTGAGCAGGATCCGAGCTCTACCATGCGCCTGGTGGAACTGGCCCATGAGGCTGGCGTGCCGCCGGGCGTGTTAAACGTTGTGCATGGCGGCCCCGAGGTTGCTAATCAAATCGCTGATCACCCAACGATCAAAGCCCTGTCATTTATTGGTTCAACCCATGTGGGGTCGCTGCTTTACAAGCGGGCGGCTGATGCGGGCAAGCGCATGCAAGCCATGATGGGCGCGAAAAATCACTGTGTGGTGATGCCTGATGCGAACCGCAGCCAGGCGATCAATAACCTGCTGGGGTCGGCGTTTGGCGCCGCTGGACAGCGCTGTATGGCCAATTCCGTCTTAGTGCTGGTAGGTGAGGCGCGCCAGTGGATTGACGATATCGTGGAAGCCGCGCGCCAGATGAAAGTCGGCCCAGGCACTCAGCAGGATGCCGATTTAGGACCACTCGTATCACCCGCTGCCCGGGATCGTGTGCTGCGTTTAATTGAAGCGGGTGAAAAGGAAGGCGCCAATCTGCTGGTCGATGGGCGCAACTGCCAAGTAGAGGGCTACCCAAATGGCAACTTTGTCGGACCGACGCTCTTTACCGACGTGACGGCGGAAATGACAATTTACCGCGAAGAGATTTTTGGCCCCGTACTCTGCGTCGTCAATGTGGAAACGCTTGATGAGGCGATTGCGTTTATCAATGCCAACCCTAATGGTAACGGCACTTCTATCTTTACTAACTCCGGCTGGGTGGCGCGCCGTTTTGAAACGGATATCGATGTAGGGCAGGTGGGAATTAATGTGCCGATTCCGGTGCCCGTTGCTTACTTTAGCTTTACCGGCTCGCGGGCCTCAAAACTGGGCGATCTAGGTCCTAACGGTAAGCAGGCTATTGCGTTTTGGACACAGACCAAAACAGTAACCGCGCGCTGGTTCGAGCCTGAAAATGTTTCCAGCGGTATCAATAGCACTATCTCATTAAGCTAGTAACCGTGTTTTAAGACCTTGTTTTGAAACTTTTTTTTGAAACTATGTTTCATTACGTCAGAAGCCATTGAGATTGTGATTGCGCTGAAGCTTCAACCGACCCTTAACGCGTTTAACTAACCACCACGGGCCCCTCTTTAGGGGCCCGTGGTGGTTTAGAGCGTATTAAAAGTCCTGCAGCATGTTGAAGCTTTCCTCGAGCAGCTTTTCAATAGGGTTAAGCTGACTCTCATGCAGAACAAGTAGCGAGGGCGATGCTTTTACCTGCCCGCTAAGTGGCACCAACAATGCGAACTCACCCTCCTCCAGATGAAACTCATGGATTTCACGCGGACCATGCGGTGTTTGACACTGTGAGCAGCGATAAACGTCGTCTTCCCCATATACCAGGCGGTGATACATTTTAAACAGCGTATAAAGGGCGAGCCCACCTTCAAACGCGGGCCAGCTTGCCGGCGTTTTTTGTATATCATCGGCTAACATTTGCCCTTCAGCCTTGGCATCGGCGATGGCATGGGCAAGAGGATCCGCTAAAACGGTCGGGTTTTCTGACGGAAGTGGAGTATTTTGTTTAGCGGCTTTCTCAAAGTATTTTACGATGCGCTTAAAATCATCCAGATCATGCAGAGCGTAGTCGGCGTGCTGCAGATCATCGGGTTCAAAGCCGCCGTTTTCCCAGCCATGAATGACGCGAAGCGTCATATCCCCGCGTGCCATGGGGCGCGCCAACAGCATATATAGCATCACACGAACATGAAGCTGGCGCTCATCGGTATTGTTTTCAAATGCACGATAAGGGGCAGCAAACAGAACATGGAGTCGACCTGGGGTATGCTCTTTGGCTTCGGTATACGACATGGCAATTTTCCTATGCGCGCGCCACAGGTATATCCACACGGCGCTCTTGGCATTGTTAGTTTTTAATAGCGCGAACGGCGGTAAACCGGTTTTATCCTGCAATGCCGCTATGAGAGTAATGCTCTAAGTTTTTATTAGTTTAAGCAACGTTATAGCTAATGAATAGGAGAAGTAAGCCCGTTTCCTTTGAGCTATTTAGCGCATAGCATTAATAGCCGCAGCGGCGAGAGGGTGTATCGCTATTCAGTTCTTAAGGCCAGTTTTTAAGATCAGCTTTGACGATTCGCTTTATTTCACTCAGCATACGCTCTCAATTCACTGTCGCCAGGGGAGCCACATGGGTGGCTGAGAATGCTGTTAGGCAGACCCTGGAACCTGATCCGGTTAGAACCGGCGGAGGAAGTGCGACATGCCATACCTTACGTCAGCCGTGCTGGGCGCGGCGCTCTGCTGCTTTGCATTTTTAGGTCTTAACGCCCGCGGGCGAAAAGATTCATTGGATGACTATGTCACCGCGCGAAACTCACAAACCAGCACTACGCTTGGGCTGTCTTTTGTTGCCTCTGGGATGGGTGCATGGATATTGTTTGCGCCGCCAGAAATTGGCGCCTTTGTCGGCCCGCTGGCACTCGCGGGCTATGCTCTTGGTTCTGCGCTCCCGTTTATCGTCCTGGGCATTTATGGCCCGGCTATTCGTCGCGCCTTACCTGAAGGGCGCAGCATTGCGGAGTTTGCCGAAGCTTGCTATGGCCGGGGCGTACGCCACTGGGTAACGTTGGTTTCAGTGGTTTATATGGCGTGCTTCTTGGCCGCTGAATTAACCGCCATCGGGGCCATTACATCACTGCTTTCTGATGTGCCGCCGAGCTGGGTGATTATTGGCGTTACCCTCGCTACGCTGCTTTACACGGTAAGCGGCGGGCTGCGCGCAAGCCTTGCGACCGATCGCTGGCAGGCATGGCTACTGGTTGCCCTATTGGTGATCGTTTCAAGCGTCACCCTGTGGCGCCTGCCTGCAATGCCCAGTGGTTCAGTGCTGCCTTCTATTCCCACTTCCAGTGCGCTGAGTGTGGCGTTAACGCTGGTGATTGCGGTCACTGCGGCCAATCTTTTTCATCAGGGCTATTGGCAGCGGGTATGGGCCGCGCGTGATAATCAAAGCTTGGAACGGGGCGCCTGGGTGGGAGGAATTGCTACGGTCGTTATCGTAATGGTGATTGGTGGTTTGGGCATGATGGCCGCCATGAGTGGAATAGCGCTTGGTGAACCGCCAATGCCTTTTTTTGCGCTATTGAATAACGCACCATCTTGGGTAGCCATGGCAGCCTTGGTGCTGGCGGTCACGCTGGTGGCGTCCAGTGTGGATACACTGCAAAGTGGTATCGCCTCGCTGATTGTGTCGCGCAGTGAACAGCCTGGTGTTTCCATAGCCCTTACGCGCTGGATGACCGTCTTGCTCATGGTGCCTGTGGTGGTTATCGCGCTTCAGGGACTGTCAGTCTTACGCCTTTTTTTAATCGCCGATTTATTATGCGCCGCCATTGTTGTGCCTGTTCTGCTGGGGTTATGGCGACGCATGACGCCGCTTGCTGCTATCGGCGGCGGCTTGGCTGGACTACTTGGCGCCATCTTGCCAGGATGGCTCAGCCAGCAAAGCCTAAGCGCCGGGGTAATGGCCGCAAGCTTTCCGGGAAGTATTCCTACCCTAGGCCCGTTTTTAGGAGCATTGTTAGCCTCCACCTTGGTAAGCGTGGTGCTTGCGTATGTCACGAGCAATAAGGCGGTTGGGCAGTAAGAATTATTTCACGCTATGATGGACAAAACACCTAACGACCTGGGTGAAGCATTTAATGAGTTATCCCATACCGTCAAATGAAAAAGCACGCTTAGAGGCACTTTATGAGCTTAAGCTGCTCGATACGCCCAGCGAGCCAGTGTTTGACCGTATTACCCGGCTTGCCGCAAAGCTGCTTGATGTACCGGCCGTCACGGTTACCCTGATTGATGCCAAACGTCAGTGGTTTAAATCACGTGTGGGGCTGGATATTCATGAAACGCCGCGTGATATCGCCTTTTGCGCCTACCCGGTGGCCGAGTCTGCCCCCTTGGTCGTGGAGAATGCCTGCCTTGATAGCCGGTTTGCGCATAACCCTCTGGTGGCCAAGCCCGACGGGATACGTTTTTACGCGGGATTACCACTCAAAACCACTCAGGGATTGGTGCTAGGCACGCTCTGCACCATAGATAACAAGCCACGAACGCTTAGCAAAGATGAGTTTTCCACGCTGCAGGATCTTGCCGATATTGTGACCGAGGAAGTTCAACTCCGCGAGCGGCTCAACCGTGAGAAAAAAGATAAAGAGGCCTCTCAGAAGGCCTTAGCTAAGCTTCATCATAGCCTTGAACAGCAAATCGAACAGCGTACTCACGAACTCAAGTTGGTCATTGAAACGGCTTACGACGCCTATGTGAGCGTTGATGCAAACGACTGCGTATTGGACTGGAATCTGGCGGCCACTACCATGTTTGGCTGGTCACGCGAGCAGGCGTTGGGCAAGCCAATTAGCCAGTTGATGCTGCCAGATGGTTTACCCTGTGGGGCCGAGAATGTGCCGGTGACTCACTTTGCACACCGATCAGATGGCAGCCGCTTGCCGGTTGAGATTCGCTTTAAATCGCTCTCCTTTCACGGCAGACAATGGCGTAGCCTGTTTATCCACGATATTAGCGAACGCCAGCAGCTTGAACGCTTGCGTGACCAGCAGGCGCGCGAAGATGCACTAACCAAGTTGGCCAATCGCCGGGCGCTGGATGAACGCTTGCCTGACGCCATGGCTCGCGTGCGACGCTCACAAAAACCGTTAGCCGTACTGTTTATGGATCTGGATAGCTTTAAGCAGGTTAACGATAATTACGGCCATGCGGTTGGCGATGAGCTGCTACGCGAAATAGCCAAGCGATTAACGGCCTCCGCCCGGGAAACCGACTTTGTTGTACGTTGGGCCGGGGATGAGTTTGTCCTGCTGCTTGAGAGCGTTGCGCTGGATGCGATCGAACCTATAGCGCAAAAGCTCATTCATACTATTGAACAGCCGCTGCTCATTGGTGAGGCCGTGTTAAACGTAAGTACCAGCATTGGCGTTGCGGTTTATACGCCGGGCGCAGATGAAACGGCGCCAGAACTCCTTAAACGTGCCGATGTTGCGATGTATGAAGCAAAACGCGCGGGTAAAGCACAGGTTCGTATAGCATAGTTACGTATAGCGTAAGCTGCGTATTACTCTAAAGAATTCAAGGAAGATTATGATTCGCAGCATTGTGACAACGCCCGATGGCACTGCTTACGAAGGCGATGAGCAGCTGTTTGCTACGTGGCAAGCAATATCCGACAGCCATATCTGGATAGATATGCAGGGCGAAGACGAAGAAACCGTCGAGCGTCTGCTCGCAAAATTTGAGTGCCACCCACTGGCGATACAGGATGCTCATAAAGAGCGCCTGCCGCCTAAAATCGAAGAATTCGATAATCATACGCTGCTTATTTACCGGGGTATTTCCTCGTTTGATGCCCAGCTCAATTTCGTTCCTCAGCAGGTGTGCTTTTTTATCGGCGAGCGCTTTTTAGTCACGCTGCATTCGGGCCTTGCCATGAGTGTTGAGCGATTATTAAAAGAGCATGGCAAGGCGCTTTTAGCTAAGTCGCCCGAGCAGGTAGCCTTGAAGATCATGTATACCTCAGCCGGCTACTATATCGATAGCCTGCTTGAGTTTGAGGCGGAACTGAGCGATTTAGAGGATGAGCTGCTCGAAAACGGTAACGACGTATTGATGCGTAAAATTACCACCTACCGTTCTCGATTGGTCAAGATGCGCCGCGTGTTTAACTATCATAAAGGGATTACCCAAGAGTTAACGGCCTACGACTATCAGCATCTTCCCCGCGAGGAAAGCGAAACGCTGCATGCCATTAACGATGTGGCCGAGCGTTTTGAACGGCTCTATACGCTGACCCAGATGTATTACGATATTTGCGGCGATCTGGTCGACGGCTATATTTCCATTTCATCGCACCAGCTTAATATCACCATGCGTGTTCTAACGGTGATTACCGCGATCTTTGTCCCCCTAACGTTTATTGCCGGTGTTTACGGGATGAACTTTGAGTACATGCCGGAGCTTGGCTACCGCTACGGCTACTTCTTTGTATGGGGCGCCATGATTGGCATGGCCGTCGTGCTGATTTGGCTTTTCAGGCGAAAGGGCTGGTTCTAGTTCAGTAGGCTTTTAAGCAGCGGCCAGAGTTTGTTATGGTCGAACAGTCATCTTATTCCTTTGTATCAGGGAGCCTGTCAATGACTGAATCTGCTACTGCTGTTCCTGCCACGATGGCTGCCATGCTCTTGACCGGGCATGGGGACATCGAAAAGCTGCATTATCGAGAAGACGTCAAGACTCCCAAACCTGGGCCGGGTGATGTTCTGGTTCAGGTGACGGCGACTGCTAAAAACAATACCGACCGCAAAGCCCGTGAAGGCCTTTATCCCACCAAAGAGAAGGGCGACGTTACCTCCTTCGCCATGGGCGGCACGCCAACGTTAACTTTCCCGCGTATTCAGGGGGCTGATGTAGCGGGACGGATTGTAGCGGTAGGCGAAGGCGTGGATGCCGGGAAAATCGGCCAGCGGGGTCTGCTTGATTTCAATATTTATGCCGATGAGCGTCGGGATATCAATCTGACCCCGGATTACTATGGCCATGGCGCTGACGGTGGTTACGCTGAATATGTTGCCGTACCGGCTGACCAGTTTCATCATGTCGATAATCCTAAGCTGCGTGATGCCGAGCTTGCGTCCATGGGCATGTGCTCTTACCAAACGGCCTACCATATGATGACCTCGGCCCACGTCGGGGCGGGTGAGCGCGTGTTGGTAAGCGGTGCAAGTGGCGGTGTGGGCACCGCATTGATTCAGCTTTGCCGGATTGTCGGGGCCATTCCATATGCGGTTAGCCAGCCCGATAAAGCCGATGCGCTGCTGGCGCTAGGCGCCGAAGCGGTGATTGACCGCGGCGACCTGCCTACATTTGTGGATCGAGTGTTGGCGGCCACCGGTGGTCAACCAATAGACGCGGTGATGGATCTAGTCGGTGGAGAAATGACCGACCGGTTCATCGATACCATGATTGTCGATATGCAGAGCCGCCAAACCTATCCGCGCCTTTCGATTGCAGGCGCGAGTGGCGGTAACCTTAGCGAAATCATGTGGACGCGTATTTACCTTTATCAGGTCCAGATATTTGGTGTGTCTCACGGTACCCGGGAAGAAGCCGAGCAGCTTATTGACTGGATTCGTCGTGGTGAGCTCAAGCCGGTGCTTCACGCTGCTTTCAAACTTTCAGAGCTGCATGCCGCCGAACGCTATTTTGTTAATCGGGACAGCAATTACCTAGGCAAGATCGTTATCGTGCCTGATGCGCAGTGGGATGCCCATGGCGCTCCTTTTGCCCTAACGAACGCTCAGGAGCAACGCCCTTGAAAAATATCCATACACTTCAATTGATGGATACCCATGCAGGCGGCGATGTTAGCCGGATTGTAACGGGAGGGATTGACGCCCTGCCGGGGGCGACCGTACGGGAACAAATGGAGTACCTGCGCGACGATGCCGATGGCCTGCGCAGGCTGCTGTTGGAAGAGCCTTACGGTATTCCAGAAATGTCGGTCGATCTGCTGGTACCCGCTACACATCCTGAGGCAGCGGCAGGCTACATTATTATGGAAGTGATGGGCTATCCGATCTATTCAGGCTCCAATACGTTATGTACCGCTACCGCCGTGCTTGAAACTGGCATCGTGCCCAAGCAGGAAGGTATCCAGCGCTTTGCTCTGGAAGCGCCGGCAGGCCTGGTACACATTGAGGCACGCGTGCATAACGGGGTGGTGGAGTCGGTTACCTGCGAAGGGCTGCCAAGCTATATTGATACCTACCGCGATACGATTCAGGTGCCGGGTATCGGCGCAGTGACGTACTCCATCGCCTATAGTGGCGGCTTTTACGCACTAGTGGATGCCACTGAGCTTGGCTTTAAGTTGATTCGCGAAGAAGAGCAGGCACTTTCAGCCTGCGCGCATAAAATCGTGGAAGCACTGCAAGCCCAACGCGGTTTTTCACACTACACGCTGGGCGATGTAGGCCCGCTGCCGTTTTTACACTTTATGGGGCCTGAAGAGCAGGTGGGTGAGGGCTATTTTCGCTCGCGCTCAACAACCTACGTGCACCCAGGCGTGATTTGCCGCAGTACCACCGGGACGGGTACTTCCGCCCGGTTAGCGCTGATGAACTACGAAGGCCGCCTCAACGTAGGCGATAAGCTTGAAACAGTATCGCTGCGTGAAACCGGGTTTATTGGCACGTTTATCGGAACGCATCAGGAAGGCGCGTATCAGGTCGTTGAAAACACAATTACCGGACGCAGCTACGTGCTTGCCCAGTCGGATATCGTGATTAACTGTGATGATCCATTGGTGGCCTGTGGTGAGTTGCACCATCTTCTAAGCGATCGCCACTCCGCTAAATCGAGTAACTAATCTCGGCTTTCTACATACCCCTTCGCTTCTAAGCGCTCCCATACCGGGGCCTTTTCGGCCTCGGTCATTTGGCCCCAATAGGTAATTTCATCCAGCGTACGCCCGCAACCCTGGCATATGTTTGCCGGGTCTAGCTGGCAGTGTTGAATACATGGGGAAAGCGGTCGGGAAACGAGTGTCATGCAGGGCTCAATGTACTTTGTGGTGCTTATGAGGTGGAAACCTTACCACGTAGCGATTTGATTTTGCCTTTGCGGGTTTTATGGTCAACACGGCGTCGCTGGGAGCCTTTTGTCGGCTTGGTAGGGCGGCGCACTTTCTGCTGCTTGGTCGCACTGATGATCAGTTCTTTCAAGCGCGCAAGGGCGTCTTCTTTATTAAGCTCCAGCGTGCGATAGCTTTGCGCCTTGATAATTACCACGCCCTCTTTACTGATGCGCTGATCATTAAGCGCCATCAAACGTTCCTTATAAAACGCAGGCAACGTAGAGCGCAAAATATCAAAGCGTAAGTGCACCGCTGACGCCACTTTGTTGACGTTCTGGCCACCAGCCCCCTGGGCTCGGATTTGGCTAATATCGATTTCCCAGTCGGCTAGGGCAACATGGTTGGAAATAGTGAGCATCCAGTCCTCTGTGTCACACGTGAGTTATAAGGCTAGCACAGTTGACACAGAGGAGGGTGCAACCAGGGGATCAAGAGGCGAGGTTAGTGACCGGCTCGCCGTTATTAAATGCATTTAGATTTGCAAAGGCATCGCCGAAATAGAGCTCATAGCTATCTTTTTCGACATAACCCAAGTGAGGGGTCGCCACGCAGTTGGGCAGTTGAATGAGCGGATCATCATGCGCGGGTTCACTGTCGAAAACATCGACCGCCGCACGCCCCGGCCTGCCTGCCTTGAGGGCGCTGACCAAAGCGCCCGGGGCGACCAACGGTGCGCGGCTGGTATTGACCAGAAGAGCGGTGGACTTCATGCGGGCAAGGTGATCTTCGGTGACTATACCGCGGGTCTCATTGTTTAGGCGCAGGTGCAGGCTCAGCACATCGGCGCGTTGAAAAAGATCGTTCTGGCTCTCGGCAACCGTTAAACCTGCCTCAAGCGCGCGTGCCTGGGTGCCTTCGCGTCCCCATATCAGCACGTTCATCTCGAATGCCTGGGCGTAGCGGGCCACCAGGCTGCCTATTTTTCCGAAACCGAAAATCCCTAGTGTGCGTCCCTTCAGCCCGGTACCTAGCGTTTGTTGCCAACGACCAGCCTTAAGGTTGGCGACCTCTTCGGGTAAGTGACGCATGGCTGACAGAATCAGCCCCCAGGTCAGTTCAGCCGCCGCGTAGGGCGAGCCTTTACCCGCCATTACCGTGATGCCATGACGCTGACAGGCCTTGAGATCCACATGAGCTGCGCCGCCGCCAGTTTGGCTAATTACTTTTAAATTAGGCAAGCGTTCCAGGAGCTCTGCGGTGATAGGAGTACGTTCACGAATGAGCACTAAAGCATCCGCTGGCTGAAAACGCTCGACCAGCGCCTCCAGGTCGGTCAGCGTATCGTGATAAACCGTTACGTCATGCCCGCTCAGTGCAGCAAAGGCATCCAGGTGACGCACACAGTCCTGATAATCATCGGCAATCACGATCTTCATTGGCAGGTCCTTGGTCGGTGTAAAATCATCAAAAAAAGGCAGCGCCGATAGCGTGCTGTTATAAAGTGATACTACTCTCACGCCTGGCAATCAAGGAGCAACGAATGAGCGACTATTTATTAGAGGATTCCCCGTTAAGCGCTGGGATTATTTATCGTCTGCTCTCAGGAAGTATCTGCCCACGCCCGATTGCGTGGGTAGCTACTCAGGATGCCCGTGGAAAGGACAATCTTGCTCCCTTTTCGTTTTTCAATGTGGCAAGCGTAACCCCGCCTGTCTTGGCCTTTTCGCCGCTTCTAGATGGCAGCGGGCAGCCGAAAGATACAATACGCAATCTAGAGGAATTACCGGAATGCGTGGTGCATATTGGCAGTGAAGCGCTGATCGAGGCGCTGAACACAACCAGTGCCAGCCTGCCCAGAGAGGAAGATGAGTTTACGCTTGCAGGGCTTGAGAAAGCGCCAATGGCTGGTGTCTCGGTACCACGTATCGCAGCATCCCCGGTTGCCTTTGGTTGCAAGCTTTATGATTTGATTCGCTTTGGCGACCAGCCTTTGGCGGGTACGCTGGTGTTGGCGCAGATAGTGTCTATTCATATCGACGACGCCGTATGGGATGGTCGTCATGTAGATATCGATTTACTCAAGCCTATCGGCCGGCTAGCGGGTAGTGACTACGCTCGTGCAACCGACCGCTTTGCTATTGAGCGCCCGGCTTAGTTAGCAAGTCTGCACCGGGCTATGTTGGGCGCTATGTCAAAGACAATGTCAGAGACAATTTAGGAAAAACGACTGCCCGGTGCTTGGGTTGGCAACGGATTCAACAAGATTTTTACAAAACAATGCTAATTTAAGTTAGTTGTAAATAAGCTTTAGTTAAACTATTTCCTGCCGATACTACCCCTGTGAGATCCGTTATTGAAAAGAACGTCGTAATGGCGCTCAAGGCCGCCATTTATATCGACTTTTTTGGAATATGAATACCGGATTCCTGCTCTAAACGGTTATCCTTAGCCGCCTTATTAGATGTGCTTTTTCAAAAAAAGCAGACGTTACCTGCATAACTTCTGACACAAGCGAACACCCATAATGAAAAAGACTTTCAGTATCCGCGCCATGTTAATTAGCCTTTTTATCATGGCAATGCTGGGCGCGGTTGCGCTTGCCGTTACCGGTTGGTTTACCAACCAGCGGCTTATCAACTCTCAGCACTATATTACCGGTGAGGTGCTTCCCCTTCAGGATGCCAGCCGTCGTTTGGTGCTGACCATGGCCGCCTTTGGACAACGCCATAACGAGCTGCTTGCCGCAGAAAGTGAGTCTGCTCTGGAAAACATCGTCTCTGAAGAGGCGCTTAATCAACGCTTTATGGATGCACGCGAAGCGCTGGAAAAGGACGGGGCTCAAGCGCAGCTGGCAACCCTCGATAGTCATTATAATGCGTTATTGGACGGTGATGCTGAGCTTGAAATGGTGCGTCAGGTTGAGCTTAACCTGAAGGCGGAAATGGACGCCCAACTGGGCAACATGGAAATGTTTGTGAGTAGCGCCATGAGTAGCGCTGAAGAGATCGCTAACGTTTCGGTGCTTAACCAGCAGCGCTACCAGCGTGATCAAAGAGATCTTATGGAGGCGTGGCGTGAAGATGACATGACCACGCTACCCACAACGATTCTGGATGGTTTGTTTGTTCAGGGTGCGAATATAGGGCGTTATAGTGCCGATGTGCGCACGGCCCTGGCGATGTTGGCAGGTTATGGCCATCAAATGGTACAGGCGCCCAATAGCGGTATGCTTTCCATGTTGCGTCAGCAGTTTATTGAAACGCAGTTTAGCCAGGTACGTGATTCGTTAGCCGCTATTCTCGATGCGCCTAATTCCGATAGAAATCAGGCGCGCATGGTTAATGCGCTGTCTGAGGTAGTCGATGAACTTGAAAGCATCATGGTAACCGGCCCTATGTCGGTATCCATGCTGCGTGAACAGCAGCTAGAACTCAGCGAGCAGGTTCAAATAGCGCTTACGAATGTCGCAAGCGCCATGCAGGCAATGCAGCAAGCGCTAGGCGAGGTAGAAAGCTATGCCGTTGCTCAGGCGGATAGTGCCGTTAATCGGGCTGAAGCCTTGGCGGCTACCGGTTTAACGCTGCTCATCAGCGTAACGCTTGGGGTTGTTGTGCTACTGGCCATCTTTGGCTGGCGCACGCTGGTACGTGTTCTAGGCCCGCTGGTCGCCATGCGCCGTCAGATGGAAAACATTAGCGGTGCCGCCGGTGAAAATGCCGACCTTTCACAGCGCCTGACGTTACAGCGCAATGATGAAGTGGGCCAAACCGCCCAGGCCTTCAATCGTATGATGGATACGTTCGAGGGCATGGTTGCACAAATTCGGGAAAGCGCTGAGGCCATTGCTGCGAGTAGCCGACAGATTGCCAGCGGTAATGAAAACCTCTCCCAGCGTACCGACCAACAGTCCGCTTCGCTTGCGGAAACGGCGTCGAGCCTTGAGCAAATCACCTCGACAGTGAAGCAAACCGCCGACTACGCATATCAAGCGAAAGATGCCAGTGGCAGTGTCGATCAGCGGGCACGTTCGGCAGGCGATGTCGCCAAGCGCACTACGGCCGCGATGAGTGACATCCGTGAAGCGAGCGAGAAAATCACCTCAATCATCAAAGCCATTGACGATATTGCCTTCCAGACCAACTTGCTGGCGCTAAATGCCTCCGTTGAGGCCGCTCGGGCAGGCGAACAGGGGCGTGGCTTTGCAGTGGTGGCCCAGGAAGTGCGTAAGCTTGCCGGGCGCAGTGCGGATGAGGCAGCACAAATCCGCCATCTGGTCGATGATAGCGTGGCCAAGGTCAGCGAGGGTGAGCAGTTGGTAAATGCTTCCAGCACGCATCTCCAGGAAATTATCGATAGCCTCTCTGAAGTCACGCGTTACGTGACCGAGATCGCCGACGCAACGCAAGAGCAGTCGACGGGGATCGAGCAGATCAACCAGGCGATTTCCCAGCTAGATCAGGTAACCCACCAGAATGCCCGCCTGGTACAGGATGCTTCAAGCGCGAGCCAAGAGCTTGATGAGCGTGCCGGCGATATGCATACGCTGGTTAGCCGCTTCCGGGTTAGCGACAGCGCGGGACAGAACCACTTAGCCTTACCTTCACAGGCCCGCTCCAGCCAGCCACGTAGGCTTGCCGAGCCAGAAGCAGAAACCTTCTAAGCAGGGCTTTAGGTTTAGCTGTTAGCTGAACCTCTTTTTTAAAGCGAACTCATTGAGTTCGCTTTTTTTATAGGTGCCTATTAAGCGATTTTTCTTATGAGTATCAAGTATTAACAAGAAATAGCATTTTTCCCAAAAGAAAATAGTTATTTAGTCGTATGCTTTGCGGCCGATATGCCTGTAGGCGAATCGATTCAGTGCAAAGCGGTGAGTAGATCAAACCTTCTTCACCTGCGCGGGCGAGCATGTAAATACTGAGCAGTGAAAGCCATTGCAGCTCGAGAAAACTACTTAAGCTATACACTTGAAGGAAGGGCAATGCGAAAGCTGAAAATACTGATTTTGATGGGAGTGTTAGCTTCGCCCTTAGCTCAGGCCGAGCTGAAATTCGGTATTGTGGCACCGGAAACGGGCGGTGCCGCCTCTATGGGACTGGGAATGCAGGAAGGTATCAATGCCTATTTTGCTGAAATAAACGCAGCTGGTGGTGTCAATGGACAGCCCCTGACGCTGGTTGCACGTGATGACCGGTACAATCCTTTACTGGCCGCACAGCATACGCGGGAACTAAGCGCCGACGAGAGCATCCTGGCCGCTATCGGCAACGTGGGAACGCCAACGGCTGCCGTAACCGTTACGGTTCATAATCAACAGCAAATGCTGTTATTCGGTGCATTCACCGGGGCAGGACTGTTGCGCCAGTCTCCTCCTGATCGCTATATCATTAATTATCGGGCGAGCTACGCAGAAGAAACCGCCACGATGATTAACGGACTATTGGAAGCCGGGATAGCGCCAGAAGAGATTGCGTTCTTTACCCAAAACGATAGTTTTGGCGATGCGGGCTATTATGGCGCGATAAGCGCTCTGCATGGGGAAGGGTTTGAGGACACGGATCGCCTCGTGCATGGCCGATTTACCCGAGGCACACGCAATATCCATCAAGGACTTGCCACCATTCTTCAGGCGCCGGTCCCTCCACGCGCCATTATCATTGTCAGTACGTTTGGCCCCGCTGCCGACTTTATCCGTGAGGCCCGCAAGGACCTTGAAGATGTGCTCTTTCTGAACGTTTCCTTTGTCGGTAGCCAGGCACTGGTTGATGAGCTGGGCGATATGGCCGAGGGCGTCATGGTTACCCAGGTGGTGCCACCGTTGGAATCAACATTGCCCGCTGTTGAAAGCTACCACGCAGCTTTAAAGCACTACGCAAGCGACGCCGAACCTAGCTTTATTTCGTTAGAGGGGTATTTGGCGGCCAAGCTGTTCGTTGAAGGACTTAAATCTGCCGGAGAGCAGCCGGATAGAGAAAGCATTGTTGATGGATTACTCAGTTTAGGAAACATCGACATTGGATTGGAAGAGCCGTTGATGCTCAACCCCGACAATCATCAAGCCAGTCATGCCGTTTGGCCCACCATCATTCGTAATGGACATTTTGAACCGGTGAACTGGTCGTCGCTTACCCCTTGAGCGACAAATTTCGACTCCTCCCCTGACAGCGAAAAAAATATGAAAAGATCTTTGAGTATCCGCGCCATGTTGATCGCGCTATTTCTTGCTGCGGTCGTCGGCGCCTTAGTGCTGGCCGTGACTGGGTGGGCGACCAACCAGCAACTGATTAACTCCCAGCGCTACATTACCAATGACGTCATGCCGTTACAAAATACCAGCCGCAACCTTGTGCTGACGATGGGGGCATTTGGTCAGCGACATGCCGCCTTACTGGCCGCCGACGCAAGCAACATCGATCAAGTTACGGCCCAAGCGTTACTTTCATCGCGTTTTGATAAGGCATTCGACACTTTGCGCAACGGCAAAACCGCTATTGAGCAGCGCGACCAGTTAGCGACTATTGATACTGACTATCAGCAATTGATCGTGAGCGATACGGTGCTGGAGCAGGTTCGCCGAGAAGAGCTTTTGCTGACCGCGCAGATGAAGGAGCGCCTGGCGCAGATGGAGGAAATGATCGATAAAGTGATGCTGAGCGCTGAGGATATTGCAGGGCGTACCGCCTTGGCTCAGGTGCGCCATAAGCGCAATCAGCGTGAGCTAATGATGGCGTGGCGCGAAGATGGTATGACCACGCTGCCGACGCAGCTACTTGATAACATGTTTGAAGGTCAGGCCGATATCGGCCAGCTTAGCGGTAATGTACGCATGGCGGTTGCGCTGCTTGCCGATCTGGGCAGGCAGATAACCCTGGCGGAGAGCCAGGATGCCCTGATGCATCTGCGTGCTAACGAGATTGCCCAGCAAGTCATGCTTGCCCGCCAGTCGCTTAACGCCATTGCCAATGCGTCCAGTACTGAAGTTGAGCAGCGTGTCCTGATTGGCGAGCTCGATCAGATTATCGTGGATCTTGAAAGCTTGATGGTGGGAAATGCGGATTCAGTTTTCATGCTTCGCGAACAACAGCTGGAGATGGCGTTACGCGTTCAGATAGCGTTGGGCGAGGTGGCCAGCGCGATGGATAGCATGCGCGCTCAGCTGCACAATATAGAGATTTACGCAGTTGAACAGGCGGATAGCGCCGCGGGGCAAGCTGAAACGTTGGCGAATGCAGGCCGTACGCTGCTGATTAGCGTCACACTCATCGTGATCGTATTGCTGGCAATTTTTGGCTGGCGCACGCTGGTTCGCGTTTTAGGTCCGCTGGTCGCCATGCGCCGCCAGATGGAAAGTATTAGCGGAGCTGCCGGTGAAAATGCCGATCTTTCCATGCGGCTGGCACTTCGTCACAACGATGAAGTGGGCCAAACCGCTCAGGCCTTTAACCGGATGATGGATACGTTTGAAGGTATGGTCGCACAGATTCGGGAAAGCGCTGAGGCCATTGCTGCGAGTAGCCGACAGATTGCCAGCGGTAATGAAAACCTCTCCCAGCGTACCGACCAGCAGTCCGCTTCGCTTGCGGAAACAGCGTCAAGTCTTGAGCAAATTACCGCAACGGTTAAGCAAACCGCTGACTATGCCGACCAGGCCAAAGATGCCAGTGGCAGTGTCGATCAGCGGGCACGTTCGGCAGGTGATGTCGCCAAACGCACCACAGCGGCGATGAGCGACATCCGTGAAGCGAGTGAGAAAATCACCTCGATCATTAAAGCCATTGACGATATTGCCTTCCAGACCAACTTGCTGGCGCTAAACGCCTCCGTTGAGGCCGCTCGTGCGGGAGAGCAGGGGCGTGGCTTTGCGGTAGTTGCCCAGGAAGTTCGTAAGCTTGCCGGGCGCAGTGCGGATGAGGCGGCGCAAATCCGTCATCTGGCCGATGATAGCGTGGCCAAGGTCAGCGAGGGTGAGCAGTTGGTGAATGCCTCCAGCATGCATCTTCAGGAAATTATTGATAGCCTCTCTGAAGTCACGCGCTACGTCACGGAAATTGCGGAAGCAACGCAGGAGCAGTCGACGGGGATCGAGCAAATCAACCAGGCGATTTCCCAGCTAGATCAGGTAACCCATCAGAATGCCCGCCTGGTGCAGGATGCTTCAAGCGCGAGTCAGGAGCTTGATGGGCGTGCCGGCGATATGCATACGCTGGTTAGTCGCTTCCGGGTCAGCGATAACGCAGGGGAGCCTACGCTGTCATTGCCACAACACAAGGCACCTACGCGATTAAACTAACCGCCACCGCAGTACTTTCTTTCAGCGAGCGTGCCCTGGGCACGTTCGCTGTTTTGCGTTCTAAGGGTTGATTTATAGACGAGGTGCCTGCACTCATTAATAGATAGCCATGGAATGTAAGCCAACCAGGGAGACGAAATGACGACATTAGTGATTGGTGCCAACGGGCAGATCGGTAAACAGTTTTGCGAGCTGGCCAAACAGGCTGATGTGCCGATCAAGGCCATGGTGCGCAAGGATGAGCAAGCTGCCTGGTTTACTGAACGCGGCATCGAAACGGTGGTTGCCGACCTTGAAGGTGAGCTTGAACACGCCTTTGAAGGCTGCAATCAGGTGGTGTTCACCGCTGGTTCTGGACCACACACCGGCCCTGATAAAACGCTCATGATTGATCTGTTCGGTGCCATCAGAGCTGCCGACATTGCCAGTGAAAAAGGGCTTGATCGCTATATTATGGTGAGCGCTATTCGCGCAGAGCGCCCTTTGGATGCACCCGAAAAGATGCGCCCTTACATGGCTGCCAAGTTTGCAGCCGATAGCCACCTACGCTTTGCCAAAGTTCCCCACGTCATCCTCAAGCCGGGCCCCTTGACTGATGAGAAGGCAACGCACGGATTTGCCGGAACGTTGGAGGCATCTCCTGAACAATCCATTACCCGGGCAGATGTTGCTCATGCCTTACTGCACGTTGTAAAAACACCTACGTTGAAAGATAAGGAGTTCACACTCTTGAACGGTAAGGAATCCATTAGTGACCTCGTGCGCTAAGCCCGAGCCCCTATTGACGCTCGACGCGCCTGTCGGCGTGATTGCCGACACGCATGGGTTGCTACGCGACGAAGCCCTCACTTACTTAACGGGGTGTGGGCTCATTCTTCATTTAGGCGATGTCGGCCAAAAGCAGGAAAATCAGTCCATTCTTGATCGCCTTGAGCAAATAGCGCCGCTGTTTGTGGTTAAGGGCAACATCGATACCGCTCCATGGGCCGAGTCATTGTCGCTAACCCATTCGCTTGACGTAAATGGTTGGCGGCTGCATCTGGTACATCGCCTTATCGATTTCGATGAAGCGACGCCTTGTGATGTGGTGTTGCATGG
Organism: Vreelandella zhanjiangensis DSM 21076; assembly: GCF_000377665.1. Lineage (GTDB taxonomy): Bacteria > Pseudomonadota > Gammaproteobacteria > Pseudomonadales > Halomonadaceae > Vreelandella > Vreelandella zhanjiangensis. The sequence continues at coordinate 363,088 of NZ_KB898647.1, forward strand.
CCACTCTCACAAGCCGCGTAACGAGTGGCAAGAGGATCGCCTGCTATTTAACCCCGGCGCGGCGGGCAAGCGTCGCTTTAAACTACCTATTACGCTTGGCAAATTATGGCTTGAAGAGCACCAGATAAAGCGCGCGATTATTCACTTACCGCTTTGAAGGCGCGTTCTTGGCCATAAAAACAGTGTAGTAATGACGTACTACCCCTGAAGTAAAAGCGCTTGTTAGGCTTGTGTTACACACTCAGCGTGTGCTCGATGATAAAACAATAAGGAGTGCGGAGATGAGCAGCAAGCGTATCTTGATGATTACTGGCGACTTTACTGAAGATTACGAAACTATGGTTCCTTTCCAGGCATTGATGGCAGTTGGCCATCAGGTCGATGCTGTTTGCCCTGGCAAGGCATCGGGTGACACCGTGGCGACGGCGATTCATGATTTCGAAGGTGATCAAACCTATTCTGAAAAACCTGGCCACCGATTTGCGCTCAATGCCGATTTTGAGCGTATCGATCCCGCTGATTATGATGCCCTGGTGGTACCCGGTGGGCGTGCTCCGGAATACCTACGTTTGAATCAGGATGTGTTAACGATGGTTCGGCACTTTTTTGAAGCCAACAAGCCTGTCGCCGCGATTTGCCACGGCGCACAACTGTTAGCCGCTGCAAAAGTGCTCGAAGGAAGGCAGTGTTCTGCATACCCCGCTTGCCAGCCAGAAGTTGAGCTTGCGGGCGGGCATTTCGCCAGCATCGACGTAAGTGACGCGGTAACCGATGGCAACCTGGTAACGGCGCCCGCTTGGCCAGCACACCCGGCTTGGCTTGCTCAGTTTATGGCGCTGCTAAACAAGTGAGCACTGGATCGTTATCGTAAGCATATAAAGCGAAGCCTACGCGCCTAACCGGCATGCACCTACCAGACATGCACCTTCAGACATTAGGCGCGTAGCGTAGTTGCCCGCTATGCTAACGACTCATCTGAACGTTAAGAGATCACACCCATGTGCAAACTCTTTATTCACGCCAATCCTGAGCTGTGGTCCAGCGCGACGCATTCACTGCGTATTGATGGCATGGTGACGAGCGTGCGAATGGAGCACTACTTCTGGCTCATTCTGGAAGAGATCGCCACGCGTGACGGTATGAACACGGCTCAGCTGATTACTCGCCTTTATCATGAATCTATCGATGCCGGACACGACCTAGGTAATTTCACCTCGTTTTTACGCGTGTGTGCGTTACGCTACCAGGCGCTTCAACTAACGGGAGACATTCCCGCTCAGCATGAGGTACCCATTGCGACTTTGGATGCTGAGAAGATACTCATGCGTGAAAGTCGATCCAGGCACAGCCGGTTTCACTAATCCCTGGCCCTTTCTGCGTTATAGTAAGTAGCGATTACGACAGCCATAAGGGCCATCGCTGGGTAGTGATGGAGAGGGTCATTAACAGGACTTTTATGACAGATGTTGCCACTGCCGTGCGTCAATTACTCGCCACGGCACCGGAAAAAACATTACCGATGACCTATCAACAAGTGGCAGCGGCATTGGGCCTGACGCCTCCACGTACTATTCAGCGGGTAGCGCAGGCGCTGGAACAGCTTATGCGCGACGATGCCGCTTCCCATCGGCCGTTTATCGCTGCATTGGTGGTCAGCCGCCGAGGCGAGAATATGCCCGCCGCTGGTTTTTTTGAGCTAGCCGTGGCGCTGGGGCGCTTTCCTACTGACCCCACACAGTATGCCGAAGCTTATCGCACTGAATACCAGCAGGCGCTGGCATTGCGCTCAAACGTATAACCTTATTGTGAGGGCTTGCGTAAGGGGTCAAGCAAGTCGCTTAATCCGTTATGGTCAATCTCCTGCATCAGTTGCAGCAACTGGCCAATTTCTCCCGATGGAAATCCCTCCCGCGCAAACCAGTTAAGGTAGGGCCCCGGCAGGTCGGCAATCAGCCAGCCCTGGTGTTTGCCGAATGGCATTGTACGGGTTACCAGTTTTTCAAGATCTTCCGGTCTCATGTCTTACTTTCCTTTGGGCTTATCTGCCGCGCTGGTTTCCGAAAAGAAGTAATTTTGTTAGACTTTAGTCGACAAATTATACCCCCCTCGATGCCGGGCGATTATAGCTTCGGTAAGTTATTTATGTATCGTCTGGATATGACATGCACAAACGTTTTAGTTTTTTACTCTGCACACCGCTTCTGGCGATGGCAGCGATGCCCGTTTCGGCTGATGAGCCTGTTGATGTTGTATTAATTGGTGGCGGTATCATGAGCGCCACACTAGGTACCTATCTTCAAGAATTAGAACCTGATTGGGATATCCATCTTTACGAGCGCCTGAGTCAGGTTGCTGAAGAGAGTTCCAACGCCTGGAACAACGCAGGCAGCGGCCACTCTGCCTTCATGGAAATGAACTATACACCGGGCGATGGCGATCACGTTGAAATTGAGCGTGCAGTTAACGTTACCGAGCAGTTTGAGGTTTCCCGCCAGTTCTGGGCCCATCAGGTTGATCAGGGCATCCTGAGCGACCCCAAAGCCTTTATCAACTCAGTGCCGCATCACGCGTTGGTGTGGGGGCAAGACGACGTCGCTTTCCTGCGCGAACGTTACGCACGCATGACTGAAAACCCGCTGTATGAAGGCATGGAATACTCGGAAGATCGCCAAGAGATTGCTGAGTGGATGCCGCTTGTCATGGCCGGTCGTGATGAAAACGAGCCGGTTGCCGCGACCCGCATGCAGATGGGTACAGAAGTTAACTATGGTGCTCAGACTCGCCAGATGATTGAAGGATTGGGTGATAGCGATAACTTCACACTCTCGCTTAACAGTGAAGTGCGCGGCCTTGAGCGTAATGACGACGATACCTGGCACGTAACGATTAAAAACCTGGAAAGCGGTGATGAGTCTACCGTTGACGCCCGGTTTGTGTTTATTGGTGCTGGCGGCGCAGCCTTGCCACTGCTTCAGGAATCCGGTATTCCCGAAGCGGATGCCTATGCCGGTTTCCCGGTGGGTGGCCAGTTCCTGTACACCACCAATCCTGACGTTGTCTCTCAGCACCAGATCAAGGTGTACGCCAAAGCGGGTGAAGGTTCTCCGCCGATGTCAGTGCCACACATGGATTTCCGTAACCTGGATGGCCAACCTGCACTGTTCTATGGTCCGTTTGCCACGTTCTCAAGCAAGTTCTTGAAAGAAGGCTCCTGGACTGACCTGTTTGGCTCCATCACGTTTGACAATCTTTGGCCGACTACCCAGGTAGGTCTGCATAACTTCAACCTGGTACGCTACTTGGTTGGTCAGGTAATGATGTCTGACGATGACCGTTTTGAGGCGCTGCAGGGCTTCTATCCTGAAGCAAGCGCCGACGACTGGAAACTGTGGACCGCCGGTCAGCGGGTTCAGATCATCAAGAACGACCCTGAGCGTGGTGGCCTGCTGCAGTTTGGTACCGAAGTAGTAAGCTCTGAAGACGGCTCAATCGCCGCACTTCTGGGGGCTTCACCGGGTGCATCAACCGCACCACCCATCATGCTGCATTTGCTGGAAAACGTTTTCGCTGAGCAGGTGCAAAGCGATGCATGGCAGGAAAAACTGACCCAGATCGTACCGTCCTACGGCCAGCGCCTTTCCGAAAATCCGGAGCTACTGCGTGAAATGCGTGTGTATACGGCAGAGGTGCTTAAACTGAATGAGCCGATGAATGCTGCTGAAACAGACACAGACGTTCAAACGGAAGTTGAAAACGTACAGCCTGAATCAGAAGCCGCTGATGCCGGTGAAGAAAGCAGCGCTGACGAAAACGTTGATACACAAAGCGAAGAGCAGGACGCCGAAACACAAGAAGTTGCTCTGTAAGGTTTTGCTTACTCAAACCTGAATGCAATAACGTGCCATATCAGGTGCGCTCGATAACGCTAGCCCCTTGAAAGGGGCTAGCGTTTTTTTTGGCTTCAATAATGAGGATTGGCAGCTTCACAAATCAGTTGGGCAAGGGCGCGCGCTGGAGCGCTCAACTGACTACTGGCGCGATGGATCAACCCTACATCGCGATGAAACGTATGCTCGCCGAGTGAGATGGCGCGTACCGCGGTTGGCCAGGGCTGCAGTGCGGTCACTTCGGGTACCAGAGCAATGCCCACGCCGTTGGCAACCAGCTGAATAATGGTATCCAGCTCGTCCACCTCACACAGTTCACGTACGTGGCAATGCTGGGCGCGTAAAAAGCGGTCGACCTGACGACCACCAAACGAGGTACGGTCGTAACGCACAAAAGGCTCGCGGCTGAGCAGCTCGCGCCAGCCATCATCCTCAATAAAAGCCGGGACGATCAGCCGGTAAGGTTCATGGGCCAGCGGTGTCCAGCGTAAATCGCTGTGCAGCGAGAAAGACGGGCGAATAATGGCCGCCATATCAAGCTCGCCTGCATCCACCTGATTGACCAGCGCCATGGAAAGCCCCGGCAGCACGCGGCTTTGGCAGTCTGGATAGGCTCGGTGAAAGCGAGCCAGGGCACTGGGCAGTAGCGAGCGCTGAATGGAGGCGATAGCGCCAATGTTCACCGGCGTGCTGGCAGGCTTACCGGTATTGGCTTCGCCAAGCGTCCGGTAAAGGGCTAATAGGGTATGCGCCTGTTGAAGGACTTCCTGGCCTTGCGCCGTTAATACCGCCGCGCGACCTTTTCGGGCAAACAGGGTAACGCCCAACTGCTCTTCCAGCCGTTTCATCTGTGCGCTGACAGCCGCTTGCGTCAAGCCGATCTTTTGGCCTGCTGAGGCAAAGGTGCCTTCTTGAGCGACGGCCGTTAAGGTTTTCAATTCTCGTATCATTGATAAATAATATTTGTGAGTTAATGAAAAAGATATTGATTTTATTTTTATATGGCTCGGCCTAGGATGACTAATACAGGTTGGCACTCTGTGCCACGCATTACAAAACGATAGCGAACAGGAGACCACCATGAGCCTTTCCCCTTTCCATCTGGCCATCCCGGTTTACGATGTGGCATTAGCCCGGGCTTTTTACAATGACGTTTTCGGCCTGGAAGAAGGGCGTTCCAGTGACAACTGGGTCGACTTCAACTTCTTTGGTCACCAACTTGTGATTCATGGGCATCCTAAAACGCCCAGCCAAGAAAATGCCCATACCAATCCTGTAGATGGCCACGACGTACCAGTGCCGCATTTCGGCGTAATTCTGGAGTGGGATGAGTGGGAAGAGCTTGCTGAGCGCCTGAAGTCGCGCAATACCGTTTTTGTAATTGAGCCCTACGTGCGCTTTAAAGGCGAAGTGGGTGAGCAAGCCACCATGTTCCTGCTCGACCCCTGTGGTAACGCGCTAGAGTTCAAGGCGTTCAAGGACAAGAGCCAAATCTTTGCCAAGTGAGCTAGCCAAGTAAGCGATCATTACCCCTGCAGCATTTGCTCCTGGCGGCGATGTTGCAGGGGAGATTCGCCGAAGTAGCGTTTATAGTCGCGGCTAAATTGCGGCACGCTGCGATAGCCCACCGCCAATGCCGCCTGATTGACGTTATGCTCCTGCTGCGACAGAAGCTGCTGAGCTTTTATTAGCCGCAGCCGCTTAAGATACTGGGCTGGGGAAGCGCGAGTAATCTGCTTGAAATAATGATGAAACGTCGAAACGCTCATACTGGCCTGCTGGGCCAACTGCTCGACCCTAAACTCATCAGCGAAGCTTACATGAAGCTTCGACAGCACCTGCACTATTCGTGAGTAGTGCCCTTGGCCGTTTACTAGTGCTCTAAGCGCTGGCCCTTGCTCCCCTTTCAGCGCCTCGAAAACCACCTCACGAATGCGTGCTGCTCCCATGATTGCGCATTCTGTTTCGCAAGTCAGTGTACCGGCTAGCCGATCCACCGCCTCCTGCATGCCTGATGTCATGGCAACCGACGCCATGGGTTTCGGGGAAATAGTCGGTGCGCTGATATTGCCCATGGCCATGACCATTTCACTTAACAGCGCCGGGTCTAGCTTTACCGAAATACCCAGCAGCGGCGCTTCGGGTGAACCATGGGTTTCACACTCAAACGGCAGAGGTAGGGTCTGTACCAAGTAGTGCCCGGGGTTATAGTGAATTTCACGATCGCCCAGATAGCCCACTTTTCGGCCCAGGGCAATAACGGTCAGACTGGGCTCGTAGAGTAACGGAGTGCGCGCTTGATGGCGCCCCAGACACAGCAGTGAGACGCCGGGTAAGTGCGTCTGGGTGATGCCGTCTGCCTTGGTTAGCGCTTCAATAATGCGTGCTAAGGGCGGGTAGGTAGGTAGCAGCGTGCTCATAAAGACCTGCCAGAAATGTTTAAAATGGGTGGATTTGGATAATAATGCCAAAATATTGGTTATTTTTTGTTATTTTATCACACTAGTGTGGAGGAATAGGCAAAAAATACGGAGCTTCGCTCATCGTTATTACTGCTCAATCGGCGAATAATGGTTAGGCATCCTCGTGGTCAAGAGGATCACCGATTTAAGGAGTTTTATCTGATGAGCCAAGCCAAATCCTATGCTGCCTTTGCGGCGGATAAACCGTTAGCGCCTTTTTCATTTGAGCGTCGTCAACCGCGTGCTGATGATGTCGCCATTGAGATTCTTTATTGTGGGGTTTGTCACAGCGACCTGCACTTTGCCCGTAACGATTGGGGCATGAGTCAGTACCCGGTCGTGCCCGGCCATGAAATCGTGGGCCGTGTCACCGCAGTAGGCGACAAGGTGAGCCGCTTCAAGGAAGGCGACCTGGTGGGTGTCGGCTGCATGGTCGACTCCTGCAGGACCTGCAGCGCCTGCAAAGATGGCGTGGAGCAGTACTGCCTGGAGGGGTTTACTATGACCTACGGCAGCCCTGATCGACAGGACGGTACTATTACTCAGGGCGGTTACTCGGACGCCATCGTTGTCAGCGAGCACTTCGTGCTGAAAATGCCGGACGGTATTGACCTTGCCTCCGCCGCGCCGATTTTGTGTGCCGGTATTACCACTTATTCACCGCTTAAGCATCACGGCGTAGGTAAGGGGCACAAGGTAGGTGTGATTGGCATGGGCGGCCTTGGCCATATGGGTGTGAAGCTTGCCAAAGCGCTAGGAGCGGAAGTTACCGTATTTACCCGCTCTGATGCCAAGGTGGAAGAAGCCAAGCGCAGCGGCGCTGATCACGTTGTGGTATCGAGCGACCAAGCACAAATGGATGCGGTGGCGGAAACCTTCGATTTCATGCTGGATACCGTACCGGTACAGCACGACCTGAACCCTTATCTTACGTCACTCAAATACGATGGCACGCATATCATAGTTGGCCTTTTGGAGCCTATTGAGCCAGCTATTGAAGCCTTCAATCTGGTATTCAAGCGCCGAGTAGTAGCGGGCTCGCTGATCGGCGGCATTGCTGAAACCGAGGAACTGCTCCAGCTGTGCGCTGAGCAGAATATTACCTGCGATATCGAAATGCTGGATATCAACAACATTAACGAAGGCTTCGAGCGCATGGAGAAAGGCGGCGTGCGCTATCGCTTTGTTATTGATATGGCAACGCTTAAAGATTAAAAATACCGCCGCTTACACAAACGGTGATGTAAACCACCCACCCCGGCTTAGGCCGCGGTGGGTTTTTTATGTGCCGCCTTATACATAGGTCGATAGCCCGCCATATTCTGCTCCAGCTTGGTTTACTCTTGCCGATACTTCCTCAAACGACTTATAAAAAAGCCAAGGGATCAATAGCATGAAGCATTTATCTATTAAATGGAGTTTGACTGCTGCGCTAGCCTTGATGGTACTTATGATTGGGCTAATCAGCGGGCTAGGATTTTATGCCAACCACATAAGCTCCCAAGCCCTGGAGGAGCTTGCTGACATCAACGTGCGCTTAACTAATTTGGCTAACCGCACGCAGGTAAATGCACTCAGAGCACAAACCTTTTTAGATCGCTTTGCCAGTTTGAGTACTCAAGGCAATCCTGAAAAAGGGCAGGAAAGTTTGCAGCTCGCCTCCGAAGCCTTAGCGGCGGCTCAGGACAGGTTTGAAGAGTTCCAGACCTTGCCCGTGCCAGCGGGCAGTGAGCTTGCCACTTATCGTGACGCCATCGTCAGTGCCTATGAGGTGTTTGTCACCGAGGGCATGTTGCCGTTATTGGAGGCGCCGCCGTTTCAGGTGCAGCGGCGCCAAGAGGCCGTTGGCGAAAGTGGCGCGCAGTTGGATGAGGCGATGGAACGCTTTATCACTTATACCGAGGCGCGAGGCCAGCGCGTGATTGATCAGGTTGACCAACTGACCCAAACCATTGGAGCTATTGCGATTGCCTTACTAATCATATCGTTAATCGCCGCTGTTGTTATTCGGATTGCCATGATGAAAGGCGTTGTGAACCCGCTTAACCAGGCGATGGCGCATTTTTCTCACATTGCCGATGGGGATCTGACCGGCCATATCGATGCTGGAGGACGTAACGAGATAGGGCGACTATTTAGCGCGTTGGCATCCATGCAAACCAAGCTTAAAGCACTGGTGCTGGCGTTAAGAAGCAGCAGTGAAAGTGTCTTTAGCGGTGCAGGTGATATCTCGGTTGGAAGCCAGGATCTCTCTTCACGAACCGAGCAGCAAGCATCGGCGCTTCAGCAGACGGCTTCGAGTATGGAGGAGATGTCGACCACGGTGAGCAAAAACGCCGAAACGGCTGAAACTGCCGACCAACTGTCGGTGGCGGCTTCGCAGTCTGCCAAGGCGGGTGGTGAAGAGGTTCAGCATACGGTGCAGTTGATGCGCGATATTGCGGCCAGCGCGAATCGGGTTAACGATATTATCGGTGTGATCGACTCGATTGCCTTTCAAACCAATATCCTGGCGCTTAATGCGTCGGTTGAAGCGGCGAGAGCCGGCGAGCAAGGGCGAGGGTTTGCGGTCGTTGCCAGTGAGGTTCGTTTACTTGCCACCCGTAGTGCGGAATCCGCAAAGGAAATTCGTGGCTTAATTGAGCAAACGACGTCGCAAATCACAGGGGGCGCCGCGCAGGCCGAACGCAGTGGCCAAACCATTCAGCAAACGGTTCAGGCAATCGGCCAGGTAACCGCGCTGATGAGCGAAATCTCAACGGCAAGCCGTGAGCAAAACGGTGGTATCGAGCAAATAAATGCGGCGCTGACTGAAATGGATTCAGTCACTCAGCAAAATGCCGCACTGGTGCAACAAACCAGTGCCGCCGCTGGGGCGCTTGAGAATCAGGCGCGTCAATTAGCCGAACTCATGGCAACTTTTCGCCTTGATGAGCAGGCAAGTAAAACACCAGTACATTCGGCGTCTTCTGTATTGCCCACATCATGGTCTAAGGAGACTCGCTCCTCTACTAAAAAGCCTTCCCGAGAGGTTGGCGTTAAAGAAACGACCGCTGATGATTGGGATGAGTTTTAAATAAACGCTTTAGTATTTCGCCTGACCGGGCTGTTACGAAGGTTAACAAGCCTGGTCAGGGTGCTGAGTAGAACGTCTTCTCAGTAAAAATTAGACGTGGGCTGATACCCGCAAGCGCACGTAGTCAGCGGTCCAGTTGCCCTGGCCATCGTTTAAACTATGGCTCAGCAGCATAATGGTGTTATCAATTATGGAGTGGCGAAGATCCTCTTCCAGCCCATGTAAAAACGGGCTGGCGAAGGTTTCAATCCATCCTGCCATGCCCGTAGGTAGCGCAGTAGGGCGGGGAATTAGCTCAATGGAATCCACCTGAAACCCAACGGTTTGTAACAAATGAGCGTACTCTTCGGTGGTTGGGAAATACCATGGATGCCGCCCGCGAGCGCTAACCCCGCGAAACTGAAGCGACGCAATCAGCGCGGTGCAAATGGCCGCAACGTTGCCGTGTCCACCAAACTCAGCGACAAACCGGCCGCCTGGTTTCAACGCGCGCTTAACGCCAGACAGTACCGCCTGTGGGTCAAGCATCCAATGCAGAGCAGCGTTACTAAAAACAGCGTCGAATTCGTGGTCAAACGGAAGATCATGCGCATCAACCTGGCGCGCGGTAATGCCGCGCTGGCGGGTGGCTTCCACCATTTCCTCTGAAGTATCAACGCCTAACACATCAGCGCCGAGTTGCACCAATCGCTCGGTTAAGGCGCCGTCACCGCAGCCAAGATCTAAAATACGCTGGCCCGGTTGAGGCGAGAGCAGCTTAACGACATCACTACCCAATTTGGGAACAAAATCAGCGTTTTTAGCATATTGGCCAGCATCCCACTCCTGACCAGGTGCATTCGACGTAATGTTATTCATGGCGGCTTCCTAGCATCGTTATATTTCAAGGGGAGTACAAAGAGTATAGCCTGCGGCGGTATAACGTCTTTGCCAATCAGAAACAGAGCTTATTTTTTAAGCGTATGGCCGTTAAAACAGATGGGAATATTTGGCCGTCTTTCCTTCGTTATCGAGAACCTTCAAGTTAGTGACTCGCTATCTGAGCCATCTTAGAACTTAGCCGCTTTTAATTACTCTCCGCATTGGACCTGTCGCTAAACAAAAAGTCTCTTAATTTATTAATGCCTATGTCTCACTATGTGAGATGAATTGGATGTTTTGTCTTGTTATGTTCTAAAACAAAGAAGCCAATAATGATAAAAACGATGTCTACGTACGATCAATCTCATGGTGCCGGTCCCTCCACTCTTATCCATGCAATGCAGATACTAAAAGTGACTGCGCATGGTGGGTACCGAGGTGCAAGCATCGACGACTATTTAACGGCGCTTGATTTCAGTCGACCTACACTTTATCGCTTGCTTAAAAGCCTTAAGCAACAAGGTTTTTTACGCTCATCTCCTGTTCGGGGCCGTTATCTATTGGGTTATGAACTACTGGTGCTAGGCGCTCAGGCGGGTAATGGGGCGGGGCTTCGTGACTTGTCTCGCCCCAGGCTATTGGCGCTAGCTCAACGGCTTGGGGATAGCTTTTATTTGTTCGCTCAGGACGGTGTTAATGCAGTCTGTCTGGAAGTTCAGAACGGCGCTTACCCGGTGGGTAGTTTTGTACGAGCAACCGGTGGACGTGTACCGCTAGGCGTAGGGCAGGCTTCTATTGCGCTACTAGCTTACCTTCCTGTTGAAGAGCAACAAGACATATTAAGCCGCAATGCAGAAATTCTTCTGAATGAGTATGGAATTTCCATTGCGGCAGTCAACGTTGAAATTACCCACCTAAAAGAGCACGGGTTTGCGCGGGGCGTTGAAGGCTCTTTGCTGCCCGAGTACGCCGGGCTAGCTATTCCTATTCTTGATCATAGCGGGCACCCGTTGGGCGCGATGAGCTGCTCAATGCTCAAGTCGCGCATGACGGACACTCACCGCAAAGAGGTTCTGGAAAACATGCACTCTGAAGTTTGCGAAATGATCAATCAGGCCCACGGATTACTTTATCTGGAATAATTACCATGTCACGACCCACTCACCCTACTCATCAGCGCAGCTGTGGCTGGAACGATCGGTTACCCACGCGTCAGGAGCAACCATCTCTTCAAGGCTCTGACATCGCCGACGTGGTGATTATTGGCGCTGGTTATACGGGTGTGGCTGCGGCGATGGCGTGGCAAAAACATCATCCCCAAGACCGCATTACGTTACTTGAAGCCGATAGCGTCGGTGAAGGTAGCCCTGGGCGAAATTCAGGCTTTATGCTTGAAGTGGCGCTGGCGAATGACGCACATCCCAATGAATTGGCGCGTATGGCCAAGTTGAACGCGCTCAGTCGCCAAACGATGGCGCTATTGCGGGAGCGAGTTGAGGAGCATGGCATCGATTGCCAGCTTCATCACAGCGGAACCTACCGAGCAGCACGTAGTGATATTGGACTGAGTGCACTACACCAATACCGTGCGTTTCTCGAAGGGGCTGGCTTAAGCTATCAAGCGCTTAATAAGGCTGTACTTGCTGAACGACTGGGCACTAATTACTACCAGCAGGGGCTTTATTCGCCAGACTGTTATCTGGTGCAGCCGGCTGCGCTGATTACCGGCTTGGTGGATAACCTTGACCCTTCCATTCAGCTATTTGAACGCTCACCGGCCATCGGTGTTTTACCTAATGGCGCTGGCTGGCGCGTAATAACCCCTGAAGGGGAAATTAAAGCTAATAACGTCATCCTTGCCAACAATGCGTTCTCGCGTGCATTAGGTGCTGACACCTCGCGGTTAACGGCTATTTATACCTATGCAGCATTAACGGCGCCTCTCTCTAGCGCCGACCAGCAGCGCATTATCAGTGAGCAATGGGGGCTACTGCCAGCGCACCGCCTGGGTTGTACGCTGCGAACCACCAGTGATGGACGGCTGATGATTCGCTCACGCTATAGCTACGAAAAAGAGGCTGACAATGCACTTATTGAGGCTGAGCTGAAAGCCAGTCTTGAGGCTCGCTATCCTGAGCTTGGCCCTGTGCATTTCGACAAGATGTGGGGTGGAACCACGGGCCTGACGTATAACGGCGCCCCGCTTTGGGGTGAACTGCAGTCAGGCCTGTATGTCTCGGCTGGGTGTAACGGTGGGGGAATCGTCAAAGGCACCTATTTGGGGGATGCCCTGGCGCGCCATGCGTTAGGTTTACCGGTTGAGGATATTGCATCGCTGTTTGGTAAAGCCAGCTGGATGCCCCCGAGCCCGATACGCAAGCTGGGGTTCTATTTAAAAAGCGGTATCGAGAGTCGTAAAGCAAAACGTGAAACTTGAAAGCTCCTTCCTTATAAAAACAGAGAGATTCCTATGGATCCCCAAGCGCATATCGGATTGCTGTCCATTCTTCCTGCCACGTTAGCTATTATCCTGGCATTTATTACGCGTAATACCGTTTTCTCATTGGCAGTGGCGTGCTTTGTCGGTGTGATTACATTGGGGAATGGCTTGATGGGCTTTCCCACCCTGTTAAAGGAAACGTTGGGCACGACCAGCTTCTCCTGGATACTGCTTCTCGAGTTATTCATTGGTACGGTCATTGCTTTCTTTCAGCGCACCGGAGCCATCCAAAACTTTACGGCTTGGGTTGAGCGCCGCGCTTTAACACGTGTCCGCGTTCAGCTCATTGCCTGGCTAATGGGGATGTTTGTCTTCTTTAGCGACTATTTCAGCCCCTTGTTCGTGGGTAGTACGATGCGCGGTTTGACTGACCGCTACAGGGTCTCCCGTGAAAAGCTTGCCTATATTGCCGACTCAACATCCGCACCGGTCAGCGTATTGATTCCGATTACCGGGTGGGCCGTATTTATCTCTGGCCTGCTGATTGGTATGGGGCCCATTGAGACTGCCGGACAGGCGATGGGCGTATTCCTCAATGCGATTCCTTTCAATCTCTATGCCTGGCTTTCTGTACTTATGGTGGGCCTGGTGATAATTGGCATCATTCCTCTATTTGGGCCCATGCGTCAGGCCGAAAAGCGTGCACAAGAAGAAGGAAAAGTGCTTCGCGATGGTGCCGAGCCCCTTGTTGGTGAGGAGTTAACGGAAATTCCCGCCTATGAAGGCGCACGTACGGGGCTTCTGTTAAACTTTTTTGCCCCGGTAATGATTGTTATTGGTGTCGCGGTAGGAACTTTCATCGTCATGGGTTCTGCTAAAACCATGGAGGCTTTTTTGGCCGCTGCGGTATTCCTGGGCATTGTAATGCGCCTGCAAGGTATCCCCTTTAACGACATCATGAAAACAGCGATTTCAGGTATGAAAGGGGTGATGCCAGCCATCATTATTCTTGCGCTGGCTTATTCACTTAATCAGCTTTCCAAGGATATGGGCACCGCCAGCTATATCGTGGAGATTTCTTCGGGCTGGCTTACGCCATCGCTATTGCCCGCCATGACGTTTCTAATTGCGGCACTGGTGGCTTTTTCGACCGGCTCATCCTGGGGTACGTTTGCGATTATGATGCCGCTGGCAGTACCGCTCGCGTTTAATTTCAGCAGCGATGCGCTTACCCCGCTGATATATGCCACCGTCGCTGCCGTAGCCGGTGGTGGAGTGTTCGGCGATCACTGTTCGCCGCTATCGGATACTTCGGTTCTTGCTTCCACAGGGGCGGCCTCCGACCACATTGACCATATTAAAACCCAGATTCCGTTTGCATTGGCCGTTGCTCTGTTCTCTCTGGCTGCCTATTTGATCATTGGGCTGACACTCTGATCTCTAAGCAAGCTCCACCTTCTTATCAATCTGCTTTACTGTAGCAGTCAAGCCCACTGTGGTTATAAGCAGTAGGACTTATTGCTGCTACCTTGATAGGTAGGCTAATCAATATGTAGATCAGTAAATAGGAATACCAATAAATCGGTAGACCAATAAACAGGTAGACCAATAAACAGGAGACCGACCATGGCAGGCGGGTGGGCAAAGGATGGTGCCGAACAAGAGCAAATCGAAAGAACGCTGGACGATGCTGTTGAGCTTGCCCGCAGTCGGTTGCCGCGCGGTGAAAGCCGTAAGCATTGCGAAGAGTGCGATGACTTGATTCCTGAGGCGCGCCGTATGGCGGTTCCTGGTGTTCGACTATGCGTTGCTTGTCAGAACGAGCACGACAAAAAACAGTCGAACGTTAGCAGCTATAATCGCCGGGGTAGTAAAGACAGCCAGCTTCGCTAGTAGGCCTATCCACTTATCCTTATCTGATAAAGCGTTTAGCGGTAGGCTAACGACGATGTGCTGTGCGATTCTAGCGCTCGATAAGCGATCCTGATCCATATAGGCGAGGAACCATGAACGACGTTATTAAACTCTTGAAATCCCACCGTTCCATTCGAAAATTCAGTGACCGCCCCATTGCGCACGAATTACTGATCGAGCTTATCCAGGCGGGGCAGGGCGCGGCAACGTCCAGTCATGTTCAGGCGTACACGGTTATTCACGTCAAAAACTCAGCTAACCGCGAGCAGATTGCTGAGCTGGCGGGGGGGCAGTCCTATATTGCCAGCTGTGCAGATTTTCTGGTCTTCTGTGCCGATATGAAACGCCCAACCGAGGCGTCTGAGCGAGCGGGTTCCAACGTCGTACGTGGAATGACTGAGCAGTTGCTGGTAGCCACGGTAGACACCGCTTTAATGGCCCAGAATGTTGCGACAGCTGCTGAATCAGCAGGGTTGGGTATCTGCTATATCGGCGGGATTCGCAACAACCCTCAGGCTATCAGCGATCTTTTAAAGCTGCCTGAGCATGTTTACCCAGTATTTGGTATGTGCCTTGGCTACCCGGCCCACGAGCCAGAAGTAAAACCCCGCCTGCCGGTTGAAGCAATCTTGAAAGAAGACTACTACAGCGACGACAGCGCGCAGGTGCAAGCGTTTGATGACACCATGCAGGAATATTACCAGTCGCGTAGTAGTGCTAATAAAGATTCCGACTGGTCGCAAAACCTGAAGCCGCTGTTTGATAACAAGCTGCGTCCGCATATGCGTGACTTCCTGATTGAGCGTGGCTTTGAAATGAAATAAAAGCGTGAGCTGCTCAACGCAACGGCAAGGGCTACTGTTGAGTGACTTAATTTACTTCGTGAACGGCCTAATTCACTGTGGCCTTGGGGCTGCAGTGATAACCTGTAAGCTGCCGTTGTCGAGGATGTCTTATGTATAAGCTACAAGCGGGTATGGGTTTAGTACTGGCCGCGTCGCTATTGATCGCTGGTTGTGGGGGCGAGGAAAACGAACCGCTTCGTGAACGCCCTGAGCCAGCATCTAGCCGCGCTCAACCTGTCGATGCACCAACTGACGCTGAGCAGGCATCGGTCGCGCCTTTAGAGGTGACGATCTCAACCTCTGTTTCCCTGCGAACTGATCGGCGTTTAATGGTGGAAGGCGAAACCAATCTACCTGACCAGGCACAGGTGCAGGTAATTGTAGAGCGTGAAGTAAGCCGGGTTCGCTGGCATACGCGCGCCAACGTAAACGATGGTCGCTTCAGCGCTGGGCCGTTTGGTTCGGGAAGCGGTTTGCCGGATGGTACTTATATAGTAAGGGTGCAGCTTTCTGAAGCGAGCGTACAGCCTGAAATTGTGCAAGAGCGCATTGGCCGTCGTGGAGAGCATTTGGCAGGAGAGCTGGTAAGTCAATCCCGCCATGGGTTGGGCCAGATGGCCACCTACTCACGCCGTTTCTTGGTGGGGGATGAACCAAGACGAACACGTGACCAGGTGGAGATACATTAAAAATTATGGGGAGAGATGCTTTAGACAGAACGCCAATGGGCGAGTAGTACAGCGTGAATAGCGGTGTCAGAGGGCGCTTTTGCAAAGTGCTCAAGGACAAAGCGATCATCACGTTTTACAAGGTAATGCCCTGCTTTATGAAACACGTGTGTCGGACCCAGCAACAGAAGATCGTTCGCTGCAACGGGGGCGAAGTCTGTGTCTGGACCGGGAGTTGCCATAACGCATGGCGCTTTCCAATCGATGTTTAAAGACAGGTGGTGCGGCACGGTGATTGTCGTTGCCTGTACCTGTTCCCAGGGGAGGGGACCAGTGTGCGTCAACGTCAATAGTTGAGGAGCGGTGTCGCCTTCTAACAGGGTGGCAAGCGAGCAGTCGAGCGCCTCGGCAAGTGCGACTAAGCGCTCATGGCCAATTTGCTTGATTGCGCCCGATTCCCAGTAAGAGATAGTGACATCCGACACGCCAACGTTACGTGCTAAGGCAGCTTTATTGAGCTTGGCCCTAAGCCGCAATTGCTTGATACGTGAGCCTAGCGATTCCATTTCGTTTTCCTATAAATGAGCTTTATCAGCTCGTTCTGGTTACTTTCACCACAAGTGCGGTGATGTGGGCATGCTTGGTGCGTTTAAACACTTTTTATCAGCATGATCGCCGATCATAGGCGCCGCGACATACTAAGCGATTGTGCAATATCGCGCATCTTGTAATCTATAACCTTATGACTTTTTATATGACGCTTTTATAAGCCAGTCGTTCCCTTTATGACGCTGTTGGTTGCGCGTAGGGTAGGTATAATATCGCCACGCTTTCTCGCTATAAGGATGTCTTGATGACCGTACGTACTCGCATTGCACCTTCCCCGACAGGGGACCCTCACGTTGGTACGGCCTATATTGCGCTGTTCAATTTATGCTTTGCGCGTCAGCATGGCGGACAGTTTATCTTGCGCATTGAGGACACGGATCGCGTGCGCTCGACGCCTGAGTCAGAGCAAATGATTCTGGATTCCTTGCGCTGGCTAGGCCTTGAGTGGGATGAGGGTCCTGATGTTGGCGGCCCGCACGGCCCCTATCGCCAAAGTGAACGTGGCGATATCTATGCGAAGTACGCTCAGCAGTTGCTGGATGCCGGGCATGCCTTTAAATGTTATCGCACCGCTGAAGAGCTGGATGAACTGCGTGAGTCCCGTAAGGCAGAAGGCTTGCAGTTGGCACTGAAACCAAATGACTTGGCTTTGGATGACGCAGAAGTAGCTCGCCGCGAGCAGGAAAACTGGCCCTATGTGGTGCGCATGAAGGTGCCGAGTGAAGGCGTCTGCGTGGTTAACGATATGCTGCGCGGCACAATTGAAGTGGAGTGGGCTCAGGTCGATGCCCAGATACTGCTCAAGTCCGACGGAATGCCTACCTACCATCTGGCGAACGTCGTCGATGACCATTTAATGGGTATTACCCACGTTTTACGTGGTGAAGAGTGGATTAACTCGGCCCCGAAACATCAGCTGCTGTATGAATACTTTGGCTGGGAAATGCCCGAGCTATGTCATATGCCGCTGTTGCGTAACCCCGACAAGTCCAAGCTTTCCAAACGTAAAAACCCCACGTCGATTAATTACTATCGCCGTATGGGCTTTTTACCTCAGGCGGTTACTAACTACCTGGGCCGCATGGGCTGGTCCATGCCCGATGAGCGCGAAAAGTTTAGCTTATCCGATATGATGACTGAGTTTGATATCCAACGCGTATCGTTAGGCGGGCCGGTATTTGATCTTGAGAAACTCACCTGGCTAAACGGCGTTTATATCCGTGAGGACCTGGATGACGATGCGCTGCTTAGCGCGCTGCGCGAATGGGCGTTCAACGACGCCTATGTGAAGCAGATTCTGCCGCAGGTGCGCCCTCGGGTAGAAACGCTTTCACAAGTAATGCCGCTGGCCGGGCATTTCTTCTCCGGTTTGCCTGCGCTGAGCGAAGATGATTTTGATAGCGTAAAGCTGGATAAAGAAGAACTGGTAAAACTGCTGCAGTTTTTGGTATGGCGCCTTGAAGTCGTGCCTGCCTGGCATAAAGAAGCCTTGCTGGAAGAGGTGAAAAGCCTGGCTGGCCACTTTGAGCTTAAAATGAAAGCGTTCCTGGCGCCCGTCTTTATCGCCATTACGGGAAGTACCTCAAGCACGTCCGTTATGGATGCCATGGCGATTCTGGGTTCGGATGTAACCCGTGCGCGTCTGCGCAGTGCCATTGATGTACTGGGCGGCGTTTCCAAGAAGCAGGCGAAACGCTTCGAGAAAGAGTATCGCGACCTGTAAATCGTTAAGTTGATCGCTGCAGAAAACGCCATCCTTATGTAGCTACTCAGAGGGTGGCGTTTTCCTGCGATTGAGAGGTTGACGAAGGCAAGCGTAATCAGTACTATACGCTCCGTCTTCAGGACATGTGGGGCCTTAGCTCAGCTGGGAGAGCGCAACACTGGCAGTGTTGAGGTCAGCGGTTCGATCCCGCTAGGCTCCACCAATTAGTTAGATTTGTCGTAACGTCCCATTCGTCTAGTGGTCTAGGACACCGCCCTTTCACGGCGGTAACAGGGGTTCGAACCCCCTATGGGACGCCATCTCTTTTTATACTCTCCTATCCCGGATATTGATGTGGCAATGAATCATTCATTTGCTGCGTTTTTTGCTTGCCTGTTATCCTACAAAACCGCTAAATCCTCACTTTATTTGAGGTTTTTTTGCTTGACTTGTCCACTTTTGGTGATCCTTCGTTCAGGTTGTGCACAACCCCTTGCTGCACCCGCGAAAAATATTAAAATTAGCTTATTTTCTTTAAAAACAATAACTTATAAGAGGTTAAAAAATAACCAATCTAAGGCTAGGTCACTGTTCATGGCGATTGTGGGGCATTCACGAGAGGTTATGAACAAGCTTATCCACAGATAGTGTGGAAAACATTTTTCTATCCTGGCTCCTTAAAAAGTCAAGCGCTATTACGGCCTCTTTCTAGCGTTTTAGCTGGTGCTTTCGTCTATTGGCAGGGAGCGGTTATAACGCTTTGAGCAGACCCAGGTGGATATCGTGTTAAGGGGCGCAGCGTGCTCGTCTGATGCATGCTTGCATAAGGTTCATGTATTAGCTTGCATAGTAAAAAGGCGGCTATACAGAAGTAGAAGACGCCTAAAAAAAAGAAGGCCACCCAAGGGTGGCCTTCTTTGAGATTAAGCCGTTGAAAATTATTTCTTCGGATAATCGCGTTGGTCATGACCAATGTAAAGCTGGCGCGGACGACCGATCTTGTAGCTTTCGCTCAGCATTTCGTTCCAGTGGGAAATCCAGCCAATGGTGCGCGACACGGCAAAGATCACCGTGAACATATTGGTAGGAATGCCCATCGCCTTCAAAATGATGCCTGAGTAGAAGTCGACGTTCGGATAAAGCTTACGCTCGACGAAGTATTCGTCTTCCAGCGCAATTTGTTCAAGGCGTTTGGCAATTTTGAGCTGCGGGTCGTTAGCCATGCCCAGTTCGGCAAGCACTTCGTCGCAGGTCTCTTTCATCACCTTGGCGCGTGGATCGAAGTTACGATATACGCGGTGGCCAAAGCCCATCAGCTTGAACGGGTCTTCTTTATCTTTTGCCTTATCAATAAAGCGCTGGATGTTCTCTTCAGAGTCGTCGCCAATCTCATCGAGCATCGCCAGTACGGCTTCATTGGCGCCGCCGTGTGCCGGGCCCCATAGGGCAGCGATACCCGCGCTGATGCACGCAAACGGGTTGGCACCGGTAGAACCTGCCAGGCGTACGGTAGAGGTGGACGCATTCTGCTCATGGTCGGCATGCAGCATGAAAATGCGATCCATCGCTTTCGCGTAGACCGGGTTGATTTTGTACTCTTCGCACGGGTTGCTGAACATCATGTAGAGGAAGTTCTCTGCATAGCTCAGGTCGTTGCGCGGATAGTTAAACGGCTGGCCAACATTATACTTGTGCGACATGGCCGCCAGAGTAGGCATTTTGGCAATCAGACGAATAGCGCTGATAATCCGGTCTTCTTCTTTGGTGATGTCCATGTGGTCATGGTAGAAGGCCGCCAGGCCGCCAACGACACCACAAAGAATCGACATGGGGTGCGCATCACGGCGGAACCCTTTGAAGAAGTTGTTGATCTGGTCATGCACCATTGTATGGTTGCGGATGCGTGCTGCGAAATCCGCATACTGCTCATCGTTAGGCAGCTCGCCAAACAGCAGGGTGTAGCTTAGTTCAACAAAGTTGGACTCTTTCGCCAGTTGGTCAATGGGGTAACCGCGGTGCAGCAGTACGCCCTTGCCGCCATCAATATAGGTAATGGCAGATTGGCAGGAAGAGGTGGCCATAAAGCCGGGATCGTAGGTAAACAGGCCTTCAGCACCTAGTCCACGAACGTCGATAACGTCAGGGCCAAGTGTGCCGGAATACATGGGTAGCTCGATCGATTTATCGAGACCGTCTACCGTCAATGTTGCTTTCCTGTCAGCCATGCTGGCCTCCTTTCGGATTCGGGTTGGACGTAAAGTCATTGTTTCGCATACCGCGCCGGCGAAAAGGCTTGCCCACTATAGAAGCGTGCGACATTTTGTCAATTAGTCAAAACGCTAGGCGTCGTCGCTGCAAAACGTCATATGAAAATTTCATACATATCAAACGTGAAAACATAGTTATGCAAAATTATTATTGTGAACAATACTTGTATATAGTTGCTGCCCGCTATATTAGCGAAGTGTCAGAGGTTTGACGACTCCTTAACAGGCTTATCAAAACATCACAGCTCTGTCACTATATCGATGCTGCAACGCAAAATCGACTCGGGTTGATGGCTTTTTTTTGCTCCATAGTCGAGTTAGGTCCGAGTTCGGTTTGTCAGCAGGGGCGAAGGTTCTTATAATCCTCGGCGCGCGACCGGCAGGTAGGTGGTCGTGCCAGACTTGGCAAACGGCCGAGCCCCTTCCAGCAACCACTGCCCGCTCGGGCTATGCCCGACCTGTCGCAGAGCGGGCCAAGAGAGTGTGTATAAGCCGTGAATAGCAAACGACCCGTAAATCTAGATCTAACAACGATACACTTCCCACTTCCGGCACTGACGTCGATTACCCACCGTGTTACGGGGGTTATTCTGTTCGTGGGCCTGATTTTCGCTTTTTGGGCGCTGGGTAAGTCACTGTCATCTCCGGCAGGCTTCGATGCTGTTAGCAATGCGCTGGCCAATAACGTACTGGCCAAGTTTATTGCTTGGGGTCTGCTATCTGCTCTGGCGTTCCATTTTGTAGCAGGTATCAAGCACCTGTTAATGGATGCAGATATTGGCGTGACGCTAGAAGGTAGTGTGCAAAAAGCACAGATCACCGTAGTGGTCAGTGCGGTTCTGATTATTCTGGCAGGAGTTTGGGTATGGTAACCAATATCACAAGTTTTGGCCGCAGCGGGCTGTCTGACTGGCTGATGCAGCGCGTTTCTGCGGTTGTGCTGGCCGTTTATACGGTCTTTATGGTGGCCTACCTGCTGTTGCACCCAGACCTTGACTACTACACCTGGAGCGGTCTGTTTAACCAAACGTGGATGCGGATCTTCTCGCTGTTAGCCTTTATCTCTATCGCAGCGCACGCCTGGATTGGCCTGTGGACCGTAACCACCGATTACCTTAAGTCCACTCTACTGCGCGTAGGTGCCCAGACGCTGATCATTCTGGCCATCTTCGTATACCTGGTGTGGGGCATTCAAATTCTGTGGGGAGCTTGATCCATGTCTAACCTTCGTAGCCTGACGTTTGACGCCATTATCATTGGTGGCGGTGGCGCTGGCCTGCGTGCTGCTTTGGAACTGGCGAAGTCCGGTAAAAAAACAGCCGTTTTGTCTAAAGTGTTCCCGACACGCTCCCACACGGTATCTGCTCAGGGTGGTATTACCTGTGCAATCGCGTCATCAGATCCAGACGATGACTGGCGCTGGCACATGTACGACACCGTTAAAGGCGGCGACTATATCGCTGACCAGGACGCGTCGGAGTACATGTGTTCTGAAGGCCCTAAAGCCGTATTTGAGCTTGAGCACATGGGCTTGCCGTTCTCACGCTTTGATAATGGCCGTATCTATCAGCGTCCGTTCGGTGGTCAGTCCAAGAACTTTGGTGAAGGTGGTCAGGCAGCACGTACCTGTGCAGCAGCTGACCGTACCGGCCACGCACTGCTGCACACGCTTTACCAGAACAACCTGAAGAACAACACGACGTTCTTGAATGAGTGGTACGCGGTTGATCTGGTTAAGAATGCCAGCGGTGACGTGGTTGGCTGTATTGCCATGTGTATTGAAACCGGTGAAGTCGTTCACGTTAAATCGAAAGCGACCGTGCTGGCGACGGGTGGTGCAGGCCGTATCTACGCCTCTACTACCAACGCGCTGATCAATACGGGTGACGGTATCGGTATGGCACTGCGTGCCGGCTTCCCGATGCAGGACATGGAAATGTGGCAGTTCCACCCGACCGGTATTTACGGTGCGGGCACGCTGGTCACCGAAGGTTGCCGTGGTGAAGGTGGCTACCTGATCAATAAAGACGGCGAGCGCTTTATGGAGCGTTACGCGCCCAACGCGAAAGACCTGGCGGGTCGTGACGTTGTTGCGCGCTCCATGGTGATGGAGATTCTTGAAGGCCGCGGCTGTGGCGAGAAGGGCGATCACGTCTTCCTGAAGCTTGATCACCTGGGCGAAGAAGTTCTAAGCAAGCGTCTGCCGGGTATTGTTGAGCTTTCCAAAACCTTCGCCCACGTTGATCCGGCGAAAGACCCGATCCCGGTCGTGCCGACCTGCCACTATATGATGGGCGGTATTCCGACCAACATTCATGGTCAGGCGATTCTCCAGGATGAAAGCGGCAACGATCAGATCATTAATGGTCTGTTCGCCTGTGGTGAAGCAGCGTGTGTATCTGTTCACGGTGCTAACCGTCTGGGCGGGAACTCTTTGCTTGATTTGGTAGTCTTTGGACGTGCGGCCGGCATGTTTATTGAAGGCGCGCTAAACGAAGGTATTGAGTACCTGGACGCTTCCGAGTCTGACATCCAATCAGCCATGAAGCGCATCACCCGTTGGAACGAGTCTGAAGGTGGTGAGAGCATTCCTGCGCTGAAAGCGGAGCTTCAGGACATCATGCAGAACTCTTTCGGTGTATTCCGTGAAGAGAAAAACATGGTTGAAGGCGTTCAGAAGCTTGCCGACCTGCGTGGTCGAATCGCCAATGCTCACCTGCCTGACAAATCCAACGCTTTCAACACCGCCCGTGTAGAAGCGTTAGAGCTTGATAATCTAATGGAAGTGGCCGAAGCGACGGCAATTGCTGCCCTTGAGCGTAAAGAGAGCCGCGGTGCCCACTCGCGTTACGACTACCCGGATCGTGATGACGTCAACTGGCTGAAACACTCGCTCTACTTCCCGCTCACCAAAGAGTTGAAGCAGCGCGATGTTAATTTTAAGCCAAAAACAGTTGATACGTTCGAACCCAAGGTTCGTACCTACTAAGCTCCGTATTGACGAGAGGGAGTTATAATGTCCAATCTTCAGGTATCCGTATACCGTTATAATCCGGAAACCGACTCCGCACCTTATATGCAGGAGTTTCAAGTTGATACCAAAGGGCGCGACATCATGGTGCTGGATGTACTGCACCTGATGAAAGAGCAGGATAGTGGCCTGGCGTTCCGTCGTAGCTGCCGTGAAGGTGTTTGCGGCTCTGATGGTATGAACATGAACGGCAAAAACGGCCTGGCGTGTATTACGCCGCTGTCAGACGTTGTGAAAAACAACAAGCTGACTCTGCGCCCGCTGCCTGGCTTGCCGGTTATCCGCGATATGGTTGTGGATATGGGGATTTTCTATAAGCAGTACGAGCGTATTCAGCCGTATCTGCAAAATGAAACGCCAGCTCCCGCCATCGAGCGTCTGCAGTCGCCCGAAGACCGTGAAAAGCTGGACGGCCTGTACGAGTGTATCCTGTGCGCCTGCTGTTCAACCTCATGCCCGTCGTTTTGGTGGAACCCCGATAAGTTTGTCGGACCTGCTGGCCTGCTGCAGTCTTACCGCTTCCTGGCAGATTCGCGTGATACCGCAACACGCGAGCGCTTAACTGACCTGGAAGATCCGTTCTCGGTGTTCCGCTGCCGCGGCATCATGAACTGTGTAGCAGTTTGCCCGAAAGGCTTAAATCCGACGCGCGCCATCGGTAAAATCCGTGAAATGCTGCTTGCGGATGCAACGTAAGTACCCTTTGAGCAAATAAAATGCGATTGCCACGCAACTTGTATCGCTTTGCTACTTAAATCGTGGCGCTTCGCTTGTTATCATAGGGTTTGTCATAAGGTGCGGCGACGCGTCGCAGCTTATGACCAGACACGTTTAAAAGCCGGTGCTGTACGTACCGGCTTTTGAGCATGAACTGATTAAGAAATACTAGATAAGTAGGGCTTCCGGCTTTGAGCCGACGCCGCCGGCAAATGTTCCGCCCCGCCGGCAGGGCAATAGCGATGTCGTTGCGTTTTTGCAGCGATGCCGATACCACCCCATCAGTGCAGGGTGACCGAGAGATGCAACAAGGCATAATGGAGTTAATGTGGCGTTCCTCACACGTTAGTGGTGGCAATGTCCACTACGTGGAAGCGCTTTACGAGCAGTACCTCGCCGATCCTGATGCTGTTCCTGAGGAATGGCGTAGCTATTTTGACCAGCTACCCAGCTCCGAAGGCAGTGCCTCCCACGATGTTCCACTAAGCCCCGTTCGTGATCAGTTCTACCAGCTAGGCCGCGAAAGTCGTCCTGGCCGGGTAGTCGCCGCTGCCGATAGCGGTGAGAACAAAAAGCAGGTTAAAGTCCTGCAGCTGATCAATGCGTATCGCTTTCGTGGCCATCAGAAGGCCGATATCGATCCGCTAGGACTGCGCAATCCCACCCCCGTCCCTGACCTCGATTTGTCATTTCATCAGCTTACCAAAGCTGATCTTGACACAGAGTTCCAGACCGGTTCATTTTTCCTGGGTATTGATAAAGCCCCGTTGCGTGACATCGTGGAGGCGCTGGAGCTAACTTACTGTCGCTCCATCGGCTGCGAGTTCATGCACATTGTGGACACCGAAGAGAAACGCTGGCTGCAGCGTCGCTTCGAATCAGTACGCAGTGCTCCCAAATTTAGTGACGATGTTCGCAAGCATGTGCTTGAGCGTCTGACCGCTGCGGAAGGTTTGGAAACTTACCTGGCTTCTAAGTACCCGGGCACCAAACGCTTTGGTCTTGAAGGTGGTGAAGTCTTTGTACCGATGATGGACGAGCTTATCCAGCGTGCTGGCGGTTATGGCACTAAGGAAGTCGTTATCGGTATGGCGCACCGCGGTCGCCTTAACCTGCTGGTCAATATCCTGGGTAAAAACCCCGCTGATCTGATTGACGAGTTTGATGGTAAAAAGGTGATCGAGCGTGGTTCTGGTGACGTGAAATATCACCAGGGCTTTAGCTCCAACGTCATGTCACCGGGTGGTGAAGTCCACTTGGCCATGTCGTTCAACCCGTCGCACCTGGAAATCGTAGCGCCGGTGGTTGAAGGGTCGGTACGTGCTCGTCAAGACCGCCGTAAAGATCCCGCTGGCGATAAAGTCTTACCCATCAATATTCATGGTGATGCTGCCTTTGCTGGTCAGGGCGTGGTCATGGAGACATTCCAGATGTCCCAGACGCGTGCCTATAAGACTGGCGGCACGATTCATATCGTCATCAATAACCAGGTAGGCTTTACGACGTCCAACCCCATGGACGCTCGTTCAACCGAGTACTGTACTGACATTGCCAAGATGGTCCAGGCGCCCATCTTCCATGTTAATGGTGATGATCCTGACGCCGTTATCCATGCTACTCAAGTGGCGCTGGACTACCGTCAGCAGTTCAAAAAAGACGTCGTTATTGATCTGGTCTGCTACCGTCGCCGTGGGCATAACGAAGCCGATGAGCCGTCCGGTACGCAGCCGCTGATGTACGCCAAGATCAAAGACCATGCGTCAACGCGTACGGTTTACGCAAAGCGTCTGGTTGAGCAAGGTGTTTTATCTGAAGACGACGCTAAAGCGATAATGGAAACCTATCGCGATGACTTAGTCGCAGGTAACCACGTTGCCAATGCGCTGGTGCAGGAGCCCAATAAATCCCTGTTTGTGGATTGGGCACCGTACCTGGGGCATGAGTGGACTGGCGATGCCGACACGTCGTTTGACATGAAGCGTCTGCAGCAGCTCGCCGCGAAAATGTGCGAGATCCCGGACGGGGTCGAAGTACAGCGTCAGGTTGCCAAGATTTACGAAGACCGCCGTAAGATGCAGGCCGGTGGCATGTCAATGAATTGGGGCTTTGCTGAAACGCTGGCCTACGCCACATTGCTTGATCAGGGCCACCCCATCCGGATTACCGGTCAGGATGTGGGTCGCGGCACGTTCTCGCACCGCCATGCCGTGGTACATAACCAGAAAGATGGTTCTACTTACGTGCCGCTGCAAAATATGGCCGATAGTCAGCCGACGTTCACGATTCATGACTCCTTCCTGTCGGAAGAAGCCGTGCTGGCGTTTGAATACGGTTACTCGACCACTGCGCCGAATGATCTGGTTATCTGGGAAGCTCAGTTTGGTGACTTCTTCAACGGCGCACAGGTTGTCGTTGACCAGTTTATTTCATCAGGTGAAAGCAAGTGGGGCCGTCTGTGTGGCCTGACGATGCTGCTACCCCATGGCTATGAAGGCCAGGGTCCAGAGCACTCGTCTGCCCGCTTGGAGCGATTCCTGCAAATGTGCGCTGAGCACAACATGCAGGTGTGCGTACCCACAACGCCCGCACAGATTTATCACCTACTGCGTCGTCAGGTTATTCGCCCGCTGCGTAAGCCGTTGATCGTTATGTCACCGAAGTCGCTTCTGCGTCACAAGGAAGCGGTATCGAGCCTTGAGGATCTTGCCCACGGCAAGTTCCAGATGGTGCTGCCGGATCAAGCGGAGCTGGTCGGTGAAGAGGTAACGCGTGTTATTCTGTGTTCAGGCAAGGTCTACTATGACCTGGCTGCTTGGCGCACAGAGAACGAGCGTAACGATACGGCGATTATTCGTCTTGAGCAGCTCTACCCCTTCCCGAAAGAAGAGCTTCTGGAAGTGCTCCAGGCGTATGCCAATGTGGAAGATATTGTCTGGTGTCAGGAAGAGCCATTGAATCAAGGCGCCTGGTATTCAAGTCAACACCACATGCGTACAGTGGCCGATATGCTTAAAGATGGCCTAGGACGCGAGTTGAAATTTGCAGGACGTCCTGCCTCTGCCGCACCGGCAGCGGGCTACATGTCCGTTCACACTGAACAGCAGCGCCAACTGGTGGAAGACGCTTTTAATCTATAAAGCGCCCACCGGATTTAGAGAACACATAAGGGAAACGACATGGCTACTGAGATCAAAGCGCCAACCTTTCCGGAATCCGTTGCCGAAGGTACTGTGGCTGCGTGGCATAAAAAGCCGGGTGACAGCGTCGAACGTGACGAACTGATTGTTGAAATCGAAACCGACAAGGTGGTGCTGGAGGTCGTTGCACCGGAAGCAGGTACCTTGACTGACGTGATGGCCGAAGAGGGCGAAACCGTCGAGTCCGAGCAGGTGCTTGGCAAAATCGGTGAAGGCAGCGCCTCAGGCGACAGCGGCAAAAAAGAAGAGAAATCTTCTGATGAGCCGAAAGCCGAGAAGTCTGATCAACAAGACGAAAAGAAAGACGCCAAGCAGGAAGAGAAGCAAGCCAGCAGCGGCGGCAAGCAGCACGACGTTAAGGCGCCGAGCTTCCCTGAGTCCATTCAGGAAGGCACGGTCGCTACCTGGCACAAAAAAGTCGGCGAAGCGGTTAAGCGCGATGAAGTGCTGGCCGATATCGAAACCGATAAAGTTGTGCTCGAAGTCGTAGCCCCGGCTGACGGCGCTTTGGCTGAAATCAAAGCCGAAGAGGGCAGTCAGGTAGAGTCCGAAGCGATTCTTGCGGTCTTCACCGAAGGCGGCGGTAGCGACGTAGCGACAGCGGCTGATAAAGAGCCAGCCGCCTCTGCTGACGATGGCGCCAGCGATGAGAAGATGGGCGACAAGATCGTTGCACCGGCTGCACGTAAGCTGATTGCTGAACACGACCTTGACGTTGCCAAGATTGAAGGCACGGGTAAAGGTGGTCGCGTCCTGAAAGAAGACGTGCAAAAAGCCGTGAAAGATGGCTCCGCCAAGAAAGGTGCTGCCAAACCTGCTGCACCGGCTAAATCAGCGGCGGCGCCTGTGGCTGAAGGCGAGCGTACTGAGAAGCGTGTACCTATGACCCGCTTGCGTCAGACCATCGCCAAGCGCCTGGTACAGGCGCAGCAAACGGCGGCGATGCTGACGACGTACAACGAAGTGGACATGACTGAAATCATGGCCCTGCGTGCGCAGTACAAAGATACCTTCCTGAAAGCTCATGATATCAAGCTGGGCTTCATGGGCTTCTTTGTTAAAGCGGCCTCTGAAGCGCTCAAGCGCTTCCCGGACGTTAACGCTTCTATCGACGGTACCGACATCGTTTATCACGGTTACCAGGATATCGGCGTGGCGGTATCTACTGACCGCGGTCTGGTCGTACCGGTACTGCGCGACACGGACAATATGAAAATTGCTGATGTCGAAAGAACGATTGTCGACTTTGGTAAGCGTGGTCGTGACGGCAAGCTGGGCATGGACGACATGATTGGCGGTACCTTTACCATCACCAACGGTGGTACTTTCGGTTCGCTGATGTCGACGCCGATCATCAACCCGCCGCAGACCGCTATTCTGGGCATGCACAAAATCCAGGATCGCCCGATGGCGATTAACGGTAAGGTCGAGATCCGCCCCATGATGTACCTGGCGCTCTCCTATGACCACCGCATGATCGACGGCAAAGATGCCGTTCGCTTCCTGGTGACCATTAAAGAATTGCTGGAAGACCCGGCACGTCTGCTGCTGGACGTCTAAGATACAGGCACTACGTATCTTCGCGTATTTATACGCGCCACATTCTAATGCAATCGCACACAGCCCTTCGCCCGGCTAATGTCAAAACGGGAGAAGGGCACCAAGCTAAAGGAGCCAACATGGCTGACAAGTTTGATGTGATCGTTATCGGCGCTGGCCCTGGCGGTTACGTTGCGGCTATTCGCGCAGCGCAGATGGGCCTGAAAACGGCCTGTGTTGAGAAATGGGTCAATAAAGAAGGTAAAACCGTTCATGGCGGCACGTGCCTGAACGTTGGCTGTATTCCTTCTAAAGCGCTGCTTGAAACGTCGCATAAGTTTGTTGAAGCGCGCGACCACTTTGCTGAAGTAGGCATCGAGATCGACGCGCCGAAGGCTAACATCGCCAAAATGCTCGAGTTCAAGAACTCGGTCATTAACAAGAACGTTGGCGGCATCAGCGCGCTGTTTAA
Source organism: Vreelandella zhanjiangensis DSM 21076 (assembly GCF_000377665.1). GTDB lineage: Bacteria > Pseudomonadota > Gammaproteobacteria > Pseudomonadales > Halomonadaceae > Vreelandella > Vreelandella zhanjiangensis. The sequence goes on from NZ_KB898647.1 coordinate 392,778, forward strand.
AGCGAATGGCGTTACTTCACTGGAAGGTAAGGGCAAAGTTACTTCTTCCACAGAAGTTGAAGTAACCGACCACGATGGCAATGCCACTACCTACACCGCTGACAACATCGTTATCGCCGCGGGCTCCGTGCCGGTTGAAATTCCGCCGACGCCGCTGACCGACGATCTGATTGTTACTTCCACCGGCGCGCTCGAGTTTACCGAAGTACCCAAGCGTTTGGGCGTTATCGGTGCCGGTGTTATCGGTCTGGAGCTAGGCAGCGTTTGGAAGCGTTTAGGTTCTGACGTTACCGTTCTTGAAGCCATGGACAGCTTCCTGCCGATGGTTGATGGCGCGATTGCCAAAGAAACCCAGAAACTGCTCAAGAAACAGGGCCTGGACATCAAACTGGGCGCGCGCGTAACCGGTTCTGAGGTCAAGGACAACGAAGTTGTCGTTAAGTACACTGATGGTGACGGCGAGCAGGAAATGACCTTCGACAAACTGATTGTTTGCGTGGGTCGTCGTCCTTATACGCAAGGCGTGATTGCCGATGGCGTAGGTGTTGAGCTTGACGAGCGTGGCTTTATCTTCGTTGATGATCAGTGCCGTACCAATGTCCCGAGCGTCTATGCAATCGGTGACTGCGTACGTGGTCCGATGCTGGCGCATAAAGCATCTGAAGAAGGCGTTATGGTGGCCGATATTATCGCCGGCCATAAAGCTGAAATGAACTACGATGCCATCCCCAGCGTTATCTACACGTCGCCTGAAGTGGCATGGGTAGGTATGACCGAGCAAGATGCCAAAGCAAAAGGCATCGAAGTTAAAACGGGCTCTTTCCCGTTCTCGGCCAACGGTCGTGCGCTTGCCAACAATGCACCTGAAGGTATGGCGAAGATTATTGCCGATGCTGAAACAGACCGCATTCTGGGTATGCATATCGTCAGCCAGCACGCGGGTGAGCTGATTGCCCAAGGCGTTATCGCGATGGAATTCGGCTCCAGTGCCGAAGACCTGGCGTTGACCTGCTATGCCCACCCGAGCACTTCAGAAGCGATTCATGAAGCGGCTCTCGCGGTGGAAGGCCATGCAATTCACATGGCGAATCGTAAAAAGCGTTAATAAGTTCAGCGGTAACAACCAGGCGCCACCATAAGGTGGCGCATCACTTTCGGGCATGTTGTAAAATAGCGCGCGAAAGTACGGGGATGGCCCGTTTTTAAAACGGGTTGTCGTTCGAGTCACATGCAACCAATGGCATGAATCGATGAACCTTCACGAGTATCAAGGCAAACAGCTGTTTGCTGATTATGGTCTGCCAGTGTCCAAGGGCTTTGCCGTGGACACTCCCGAAGAAGCAGTAGAAGCGTGTAAAAAAATCGGCGGCGACATGTGGGTGGTTAAAGCCCAGGTTCACGCTGGTGGCCGCGGTAAAGCGGGCGGCGTTAAGCTGATCAAAGACCCCGCTGAAGCAAAAGCATTTGCTGAGCAGTGGCTGGGCAAAAACCTGGTGACTTTCCAGACTGACGAAAAAGGTCAGCCGGTTGCCAAAATCCTGGTTGAAACCTGCACCGATATCGCTGATGAGCTGTATCTGGGCGCCGTTGTCGATCGTACTACCCGTCGTGTGGTCTTCATGGCCTCGACTGAAGGTGGTGTAGAGATCGAAACCGTTGCAGAAGAAACACCGGAAAAGATTCTTAAAGCTGAAATCGATCCGCTGGTCGGCGCGCAGCCGTACCAGGCGCGTGAACTGGCGTTTGCTCTGGGCCTGAAAGGCGACCAGATCAAACAGTTCACCAAGATTTTCCTAGGCCTCTCCAAGCTGTTCCATGACAAAGATCTGGCGCTTTTAGAGATCAACCCGCTGGTTATTACTGACGAAGGCAATCTTCACTGCCTCGACGCCAAACTGGGCCTCGACAGCAACGCGCTGTACCGTCACCCGGACCTGCAGGCCATGCGCGATCCTTCTCAGGAAGATCAGCGTGAAGCCGATGCGGCGAAGTGGGAACTGAACTACGTTGCTCTCGACGGCAACATTGGTTGCATGGTTAACGGCGCAGGCCTTGCCATGGGTACCATGGACATCGTCAACCTGAGCGGCGGCAAACCGGCTAACTTCCTGGACGTTGGCGGCGGCGCGACCAAAGAGCGCGTTGCAGAAGCGTTCAAGATCATCCTGTCTGACGACAATGTTAAAGCCGTTCTGGTTAACATTTTCGGCGGTATCGTTCGTTGCGACATGATTGCTGAAGGCATTATCGGTGCCGTTGAGCAAGTCGGTGTCAACGTACCGGTTGTCGTTCGCCTGGAAGGTAACAATGCCGAGCTGGGTGCTGAGAAACTGGCATCTAGCGGTCTGAACATCATCGCTGCTACCAGTCTGACCGATGCGGCTCAGCAGGTCGTTAAAGCGGCGGAGGGCAAGTAATGAGTATCCTGATCGATAAGAACACCAAGGTCATCTGCCAAGGTTTCACCGGTGGCCAGGGCACGTTCCACTCCGAGCAGGCGATTGCCTATGGTACGCAGATGGTCGGCGGTGTAACGCCGGGCAAAGGCGGCCAGGAGCACTTGGGTCTGCCGGTTTTCAACACCGTTAAAGAAGCGGTTGAGAAAACAGGCGCGGAAGCCAGCGTTATCTACGTTCCGGCACCGTTCTGTAAAGACTCGATCCTTGAAGCTGCAAATGCAGGCATCAAACTGATCGTGTGCATCACCGAAGGCATCGCCACGCTTGATATGCTCGAAGCAAAAGTAAAATGCGACGAGCTGGGCGTACGTCTGATTGGCCCGAACTGCCCAGGTGTTATCACCCCGGGCGAATGCAAAATCGGCATCATGCCGGGTCATATCCACCAGCCGGGCCGCGTAGGTATCGTATCGCGCTCAGGCACCCTGACCTATGAAGCCGTTAAGCAGACCACTGATCACGGTTTCGGCCAGTCTACTTGTGTAGGTATCGGCGGTGACCCGATTCCGGGTTCCAACTTTATCGACATCCTGGAGATGTTCGAAAAAGACCCGAAAACCGAAGCGATCGTCATGATCGGTGAAATCGGCGGCACGGCGGAAGAAGAAGCAGCGGCTTACATCAAAGCCAACGTTTCCAAGCCAGTGGTTTCTTACATTGCCGGTGTTACTGCACCTCCTGGCAAGCGTATGGGCCATGCCGGCGCGATCATCTCTGGCGGTAAAGGTACTGCTGACGAGAAGTTTGCTGCCCTGGAAGACGCCGGTGTTAAAACCGTTCGTTCTTTGGCAGAAATCGGCGATGCACTGAAAGAAGTGACTGGCTGGTAAGTCACGCTCTATCTTGCATGTCAAAAAAGCACCCTTCGGGGTGCTTTTTTATTGCCTGGCATTTATTGGCTCAAGGACGATCAGTCGCGTTATCTAAAGCGGCTAAGCTTGGCCTCATGCGCTGAAGCCTGCTGCCCGAGACGCTTAAAGCCGAACCATAGCAGAACAGGAGCGCCTGCGAGTATGTAAAGGTGATACGACACCAGCCGCCAGATCAATACCGCCGCACCTATTTGAGCCGTCGTTAAAAAAGGCATTAACAACGCGCTAACGCCTACCTCGGCAGTACCCGCACCGCCTGGCAGAAAGCTGAATTGGCTAGCAGCCATGCCCAGCATCTGAGTAAAGAATGTCCAGAGCCAGTCGATATTGCCACCCACGCCCATCACCGCCAAATACAGCAGGCTGTAACGAGCGCACCAGTGCATTACTGTGAGTACCCATACCGCCCCCAGTATCCGTTTAGGAAGTTTGAGCGTACGTAAAAATGCCTGGCGACAACGTAACGAACGACGAAGCAGCGTGCGCTGCCAAGTGCGCCTAAAAAAACGGCTGTTGGTAAATATGCCAAGCCGCCAGCGCGGAAACGTCCACAGACACAGTGACACCAGCACGATAACCGTGAGTAGCCCCAACAGGGACCACTGAATTAAGGTTTGATAGGGCCAGCCGGTATCGACGGTCAGGGTATAAGCTGCCAAGCCACTCAATAAGCTGATGAAAAATAGCGAATCGAACCCCTGGTCGATCAAAAATACACCGGCCCCTTTCGCGGGCGACAGGTCACGCCGGGCCAGCAGTGTGAGCAAAACTGCAGGCCCTCCGCTTCCTCCAGGCGTTGCGCAAAGTGCACACTTGGTGGCTAGTTCAATACCTAAAGCGCTACGTTGATTCATGGGGCCTGCACGCCCATTCAATAAAAGGCGCAGCCTTAAGGCATTCAAATTCCAGCACAGCACGGCTAACGCCAGCATGCCCAGAAAAATTGAGAAAGGAAACGCTGCCAGCTCGCTCCAGGCGGCATCCCCACCTATCCAATGGGTGAGCAGTAACGGTGCTGACAACGCCAAAGTAATGAAAAGTAGATGAAGCAACCACTTAGACTGGATAAGGTGTTTAACCGTTTTTGGCATGAAATTGCTGCGTTTCGGGTTGATGGAGCGCCTGATAATGCTTTAAAAGATCAAGAATAACCTTATCCCAGTTAAAGTGGCGTTCAACATGGCGGCGAGCGTAGCGCCCGCTGGCCGCGATATCGCGGTTAAAAAGTGCGTGGCAGGCATCCGCCATCGCATCAGGATCAAGGGGCTTACAAAGAACACCGCCCCCCAGAGGCACGTTTTCAGCCAGGGCGCCGATATTGGCAGCAATAACCGGTAGGCCGCACGCCATTGCCTCCTGTGCAACCAGCCCAAACGTTTCCCGAGTGCCTGCATGAAGCAGTGCGTCGCTACTGGCTAATGCTGTGGCAACCTCATGAGCATTACAACAGCGATCCACCACCGATACATTGCTGGGAACCTGGCGCGGCATGCCCGGCCCGATTAACAAAAGATGGTACTGGCTACCCAGCTTGCGCATGGTGGCAAGCAGCACATCAATATTTTTTTCGCGTGAATAGCGCCCAACGAAAATCAGCAGGCGCTTGTCTGGAGCAATACCCAGCGTGCTGCGCATATGCGGGTCATGGGCGCCGGGATGGAAACGCTCAAGATCAACGCCCAACGGCTGCACGCGTACATTAGGCACACCCCATTCAAGTAGCCGATCAGCTATCGTCTGAGACGGGGCTAAAACACTATCGAAGCGCGAGTAAAGATCCACGACGTAGCGCTCAAGACGCTTGCACACCCGTTTGCCGAAACGATCACCCATTAGACGCGGCAGATCGGAATGATAGAAGCCGGAGACCGGCACCCCCAGTTTTTGACCAGCGGAAAGAGCTGACCATGCCGTCACATAGGGGTCACCCGCTTCGATCAAATCCGGGTTTAGATCTATCAATCTTTGCCGCCAGGGCGCGCCGCGCACGGGAAAACGATAGCCTTGACCCAACGGCAGCCTTAGCGCGGGCAGGGTATGCAGATCGCCGAGACTATCGCGCTCGGCGCCAGGCACAAGCAGGCTCGCACGAAAGTCGGGATAGCGACTCATGACGCGATGCTTGGCCTGTAAATAAGTGCGGACTCCGCCGCTGGCGGGCGCATGAAACATGGTCACATCGGCAATATGCAAAGCAACCTCCGAGCCATCAAAGTGTCATCGGTTTATCATAATGCAGAGATAAGTCAGTTATACGACAGTTATCGCCAGCTGACCAGTTTGGCCAGCTCAGAGTACCTGAATATTCAGTACTTACCTGCGTTTTTGCCTTGTTAAGCCCCCTTGTGCTGGTAATGCTCATAGAAATTCCCATCTTTGTTAAAACTTCTGGGTATTCACTCTTAGCCTGATCTGTCGTCTTGACTATAACAACGCTTAATCTATTCTAACATCCATGTGGATGGTTTCTGGATTCCATAAGGATGGTTTTTTAGCCTTATCCTGCATTGTGATAAGGCCACTGAGGAAGTAAACATGAGCGTGCATGAATTACGCCGTAAGCCTGGCGACTCCAGCGAAAAGATCACGATTAATTTGGGAGTCATCGATCTGGGGCAGATCGACCTGCTGGTTCAGGAAGGGTTTTACTCCAACCGAACCGATTTGATTCGTACGGCTATCCGTAATCAGTTGGCAACCCATGCCGAGGTGGTTAAAGAAACCGTATCGCGTAAATCTTTCGTACTCGGGCTGGAGCACTACAGTCGCTCGGATTTAGAAGCCGTTCAGGCGGCGGGGGAGATGCTGCAGATTCAGGTTCTGGGCATGGCCAGCATTGCAAACGATGTTACCCCCGAGCTTGCCGCCGCTACCATCGAATCGGTAGTTGTGCTCGGCGCCTTAAATGCCAGCGCTGCGGTGAAGGCTGCGTTGGCAGACCGCATCCACTGAATCCTTGAAGAGGGGCATTGATAATGATCGACGCCACTATGAACCAACGAATGCAAGAAGCGACGCGGCTTACCCGCGCCGGAAAATTGAAGGAGGCCATGGCGCTGCTTCTGGGCGATGGGGGTGGTTGCAAGCGTCAGCAGGCACCAAAAGCCTCTTCTCAGCCCGGTAACGTATATGAAAGTACCTGTCAGTTTGTGAAAGAAGAAGTTTCAAGCGTAAAGCCTGAGGCAGAATCTCCCTCTTTTGGACGTAACACCCGTACCCAAGAGGCACCCGATTGGCGCAGCAAATGGACCAGCTTTCAAGGCATGGCGCAGCCTGGTCATACGCCTGGTCGTTCTGAAGAAGCTAAACCCGGAGCCTTTACCGCAGGCAGTTTCAGCAATCGAGCGGGCGCGCGGGATTACAAAATTTTTCTGCCGAGTAGCTATCACGGACAGGCGATGCCGCTGGTAGTCATGCTGCATGGCTGTACCCAGAATCCGGATGACTTCGCGGTAGGAACCCATATGAATCAACTGGCCGAAGAGCAGGCGTTTTGCGTGCTTTATCCGGCCCAGCCGATAAGTGCCAACAGCTCCAGATGTTGGAACTGGTTCAAGGCGAGCGATCAGCAGCGCGACGGCGGTGAGCCCGAGATACTGGCGGGCATGACGCGCGAGATACTCGATACCCATAAGCTTGACGCTACACGGGTATACGTCGCCGGGCTCTCCGCCGGCGGCGCCATGGCGACAACCTTGGCGATGACCTATCCGGAACTTTTCGCCGCCGTAGGTGTGCACTCCGGGCTGCCTCACGGCGTGGCCAAGAGCCTGCCTGACGCGCTGGCCGCCATGCAGGGCGGCGCACCCGGGGTAAAAGGGCAGGGGAGTCATCCGGCATCCAGCGTGCCGGCGATCATCTTTCACGGTGATCGCGACACTACCGTTCACCTGAGCAATGCCGAACGCGTAGCGGCGCAGTACGCCATCACACAGGGCAAGGGGGATGTTGATGCAGGACGCGTGGCAGGCGGCCATGGCTACACGCGCACGGTCTATCGCGACGCCATGGGTGAGGCGCGCCTGGAGCAGTGGCGCATTCACGGGGCTGGCCACGCCTGGGCCGGGGGTAGCTCACTAGGAAGTTACACTGACCCCAAAGGGCCGGATGCTTCCAAGGAGATGCTGCGCTTTTTCATGCAGCACCATCATTAAGAGCACCGTCACAAATAAGGAAGCGATCAAAAAAACGGCGGCGCCCCAGGGCGCCGCCGTTTTATGTGCCTGCCTTGCCTGCTTATTCGGCGGGCTTGGCTACCAGCGAGCGGGTCTCTTCGCGCGCTTCCACCAAGGCTACGCGCAAGCTATCGCCCAGCTTGTAGCGTTCTTCGCCTTCGATCTGGATACGGCCTTCTTTGTCGTCGATCACGACTTTATCGCGATCGCTATGCATCAAGGGCGCTGGAACGAACGCGGTGGCACCATTCGCTAACAGGCGTACGCGCATACCGCCACGGTTGATCGCCATGATATCGGCATCAAACGTGTCCTGGTTCTGCGCGGCCGGGGTCAAAAAGCGTACATAGAGCCAGTCTTTTACATCACGCTCGGCCATACGGTTCAAGCGGCGACGCTCGGTGAGCTGCTCGGTGAGCTGTTGGCTCGCTTCAGCCGGTGCCTGCTCGCTTTTTAGCACACGCTTGATCAAGCGGTGGTTGACCATATCGCCGTACTTACGAATCGGCGAGGTCCAGGTAGCGTAGGCGGGTAACCCAAGGCCAAAGTGCGGGCCGGGCTGAGCGGACATGCTGGTAAAGCCCTGGAAGCGGCGCAGGCGAGCATCCAGCCAGGCATCGTCACGGCTCTCAAGCGCACGCTTGAGCTCTTTGTAATGGGCAAGCTCGGTCAGCGCTTCGCGATCAACGGCGATTTCCTGAGTAGCCAGGAACTCCTGAGCGGCTTCGGCTTTTTCCGGTTCAAACGCACGGTGCACGTTAAAGATACCGTGACCGATATGGCTTGCCAGGAAGTCCGCACAGCAGGCATTGGCCGCAATCATCGACTCTTCGATCATGCGGTTGGCAATGCGCCGCTCTTCGGTATTAATGGCTAGTACATTACCCGCCGCATCCAGCTCGAATACGTAATCCGGGCGGTCTTTGAACACCAGAGCGTGCTCGTTACGCCATGCGGTACGCGCTTCGGTCATGTCGCGTAGCGCGGTCAGCTGCTCGGCAATGTTGTCGGCAGGTGCCCAGTCGCCTTGACCTTCAATCCAGTCGGAAACGCGGTCATACACAAGCTTGGCGTGGGACTTAACATTGGCTGCGAAGAAGCGGTAGTCGCCCAGGCTGCCGTCGGCATTGATATTCAGCGTACAGGCCAACGCCGGGCGCTCTTTGTCTTCCCAGAGCGAGCACAGGTCGTCGGCCAGTTGCTCGGGCAGCATAGTGACGTTCTGGCCCGGCAGGTAAACCGTAAACGCGCGGGTGCGGGCTTCCAGATCCGCCGCATGGCCTTCTTCCACATAGGCTGTTGGGTCGGCAATCGCCACGCTCATCTGCCAGCCGCCTTCCGGGCGGGCACTTATGTGCAGCGCGTCATCCATATCGCGAGTTTTTTCACCGTCGATAGTGAAAAAAGGCTGTTGGGTAAGGTCTTCGCGGGTCAGACCTTCATCGTGCAGCGGCCATTCGGTGCCAGCATCGGGGCAGTCCTGTTCCAACGCGTGACGCGCAAGGGTCACGCGCCATGGAACGGCGGGATCATCCGCCTTGGCGACCAACTCGTCGATCTGGGCAAAAAAGCCGCGGTCGTTTTCTTTGAGCGGGTGGCGAACCAGGCGGGCAACGACCCAATCGCCATCGGCAATGCTGGCTTCGTCCAGGCTGTTCTTGATCCGTGACTTGAGCACATTGCGGATAGAAGGGTGGTCGGGCACCACGGCCAAACGGTCTTCGCGCTTTTGCACGCGAGCCACAAAGCGGTCAAGACCCGCCTCGATCAGCTTTTCAGGCTCGACCGACTTTTTGTCACCGTTTTCGTGGATCACCGCTTCCACACGGTCACCGTGAATCACCTGCTTCATCGCGGGGGGCGGCACGAAGTAGGATTCACCGTTGTCGGTTTCGAGAAAGCCAAAGCCCTTCTCGGTAGCTTTAATCACCCCTTCAGCGCGCGGGGTGGTATCACGAATTTGTTGCTTGAGCTGAGCAAGCATAGAATTATTCTGAAGCATGAGGTCAATCAGTTGGCGAGAGTAGCTTGCCACTATACGGATTCCCGAAGGCCGCGCCAATTATCCGCCGTGGAAGTTGATATTGGTTATTCACGATCAGCGCTTTACATCGCCTTAAAGGGATCGGTTAAGCTAGCGTTTCATTGACAGGGAGTATGCTATGACACCGCGGCTGATTGTTTCTGATCTGGATGGCACGCTGTTGGGGCGTGATCATCGTTTGCACGCAGATACCATCGACGTATTGAGAACGCTGGTGAACCACGGCCATCACCTGGTGCTGGCATCCGGTAGGCACTATGCCGATATGCGTGTTTTCAGAGATCAGCTCGATGTGCCGATCCACCTGATCAGCAGTAACGGTGCCTATACTCACGACCCTGAGGATCAGTTGCTGGATGCCAATCATGTCGCTCCTCAGCAGGCTGCCGAACTGATTCAATTACCGCGCCCGGACAGCGTTCGCCTGAGCCTTTATCTGGACGACGCCTGGTATATCGATGCGGAGTCGCCTCGCCACCTGGAAATGCATGCCGCGACAGGCTTTGTTTACCAGGTCGTCCCGCCTGACCAGATGCCCAGCGAAGGCATTGGCAAGATACTTTACGGCGGAGCCCCTGAAGAACTGATCAAGATCGAGGCGCTGATCCGTGAAAGCTGCGACGACACTTTGCATGTCACCTACTCGACAAGTGATTCGCTGGAAATCATGGCCGGAGGTGTTAACAAAGGCGTGGCGCTTTCAGCACTGCTCAAACGGATTTCCGTCGCGCCTGAAGACTGTTTGGCCTTCGGGGATAACCTGAACGATGTCGAAATGCTCAGCCTGGTAGGCGAGCCACACTTTATGATCAACTCGCACCCAGAGATGGCGGGACGATTAAGTGCCGCGAAGCAGATAGGCCACCATGGTGAAGCGGCAGTGGCGGTACTGCTGCGCGAGCGGTTTGGTTTGCCGGTCAGCGCTTAGGTTGGGTTAGATTACGTTAGCGCTCTTGATGAGGCCGTGCGGCAGGGGCGGGTTCTTTGTCCAAGCGTTTGATCTGCCGCCACAAGTCCTGGCGTAAATCGGCCAGTTTAGGCTGCTCTTCAGGCGTAAACGCCACCGGGCGACACAGCCGCTGGGCACGTAAGCCCAGGCGTGCACTCAGTAACCCGGTGGCAAGCCCCTGGCCCGCTCGGGCCGAAAGCCGGCCGGCTAAATGTAGCGATAGCATATCCATACTGGCATCAGTGGCAAGCTCACTGGCGCCGGCAAAGGCCATATTGCGTAGCACGTTGCGAAAAAGACGCAGGCGGCTGGCATAGCCAAGCTCCAGCCCGTACAGGCGGCATAGCCTATCCACCATGACCAGGCTGCGCCATGCTACCAGCGCCATGTCGACCAGCGTCAGCGGGCTAATCGCCACCATGATTGCGGTTTCTCCCGACATGCGTGTGACCAGACGCTGGGCTTCGCGGTCGCGTGGTGCCAATAAATGATGGCGCAGCAGCATTTGAATTTCTTCACCGTTATGGTGCGGCTGACAGGCACGCTGAAAGGCCTGCCAGTGCGGGTCGTCGTCTGAGAGTTTGAGTTGTTGGCGCAGCTGCTCGGCCATTTTTCTGGCTTGGCGGGGCGAGCCTTGGGGCAGTTCAGCCAGATCGCTGCGCAGCCGGTCATGGCGCTTTAAACGGCCGAGTCGGCCGAGCTCTTTGAGTACTGAAATGCCGCCAATACCAATCAGGCCGATGCCAAACAGCTGCCACGCCATGGTCATCCACTGGGACTGGGAAAGCGCCTCGGGAATACCGGTGACTAACTCAATAGTGCCAAGCGTTGCGCCACCCGCCAAGGCAAACATCAACCCCCAGCGTCGCTTGCGCGGCGCTCCCAGGCTAGTCTCCGGCAGGGCCTGCTCCTCGGCTGCGGTGGTGATTAGCGGCTGATGGGCGTCGGTTGCTTCAAAGCGCTGGCGCTGGCGCAGGCTGGCTTCCTGTTCGGCAGGGGCTTCAGGCGTATCGTTGAGACGAAAATTGCGCCGTGGCTGAGGGTCGGTCATACGAGTTTATCTCCAATCAGCCAGTCTATGGCGGCATCCATCCGGATATGGGTTAACGCATCCGAGGTGGCGGGCATGGGGCGGAAGCTGGGAAAGTCGAATCCCTGATGTTTCCAGAAATCGGCGTTGGGTAAACGGCTCGGTACATCGCCGGGGTAAACCAGCGCCTCTTCGCCTTCAAGCGTTGTGCCGCGCAAGGCGGCGGAGCGTTTACCATCTTGAAGTACCTCGCGCGCCTCGGTGGCGCGGATGGCAGCAATTGACAGCGCTTTTACCGGCACGTTGGCAAAGCGTAGGTCTTTAAGCGGCTCGGCCAACAGCGCTTCGAGTAGCTGAACCACGTTGCCATGCTGGTCAGGGGTGACGTGATCCGCTTTCGTGGCTGCAATCGCCAAACGATCGATTTTAGGCGCGAATAGCCGCGACAGCAGGCTGCGTTTGCCGTAATCAAAACTTTGCATCAGTTGGCGCAGCGCACGGGATAGATCCTCAAACCGCTCGGGCCCGGCATTGAGCGCGCCAAGCACATCGACCAGCACAATCTGGCGGTCAAAGCGACGAAAGTGGTCCCGGTAGAAAGGCCGTACCACCTGCTGCTGATAGTAGCGAAAGCGTGCTGCAAGCGTGGCATACAGGCTGCTGTCAGGCAGGGTGTCGAGCATCTCTTTGGGTATATCAAGATGAGACAGCGGAAAAAACTGCAGTACCGGTGCGCCATCAAGCTCACCGGGAAGTAAAAATCGCCCTGGCTGAAGGTCTGAAAAGCCCGCCTGCTTGGCACGGCGCAGCCCCTGGGCGTAGGCCTCAGCCAAGTGGGCCAGCTGCGCTTCGTCGGCCTCAGACGCTGGGTCCAGCGATTTAACAGCGTCTAGCCATTCGCTAAACAAAGCGCGCCGTTGTTCGCCTTCCAGCAGAGGCTGGGCGTGGCACCAGCTATAAAAATCGTGCTGAAGCAGCGGTAAATCGAGCAGCCACTCGCCTGGGTAATCGAACAGATCCAGCGTCAAGTGGGCGATGTCCGGTGCAAACCAGCCGGTTTGGGCCGGGCGGTAGCGCAGCTGCAGGCGCAATTCGCTGATGCCGCGCGTAGGCTCCGGCCAGCGTGGCGGCGTATCGCGCAGCGCCGCCATACCCGGGTCATAGGGAAAGCGTGGGATGCCCAAGTCCGGCTGATTAAGCCGCTGCGCGCCCAGTAAGCGGCCTTCGCGGGCTGCGGGCAAAAGATCCAGCTGCGCTTCCACGCCTGCGTGGCGCAGCTGATTCACCAGCGACGTTAAAAACGCCGTTTTACCCGCTTGCGATAGCCCCGTTACCGCTAAGCGAAGCTGACGGTCCCGGCCTCGCTCCAGTAGATTACTCAGTTCGCGGCTTAACGGCTGGCGCATCTGGCATTCCCTTTATCTGATTATTAAGCCGTAAAGCGGCTTGCCTAGTGAACAGCATAGCGAAAGGTTAATGAACCGTTCATTAACCGCGGCTAAGGGTTGTTCCTAACAGGTGCTGCGCGCCAGGCACCAGCCATACCGGATCAAGGCGCGTATTGGCTGATTCAATGCACACAAAATGGCGTGCCGCATCGGCTGGGGTGTCGCTGGGTAGTTCGGTATTGGGATGCCACACGACCGTTGAGTCGCTTGACTGTTTGGCAACGCGCAGGCTGCGTACGCCATCATTAAGCATCACGGCTTCATTGCTGTGATAAATCCGGTCAATGGCGCCATGGATGGCCAGGGTACCTTGCTGTTCGGATTCGGCAAAGTCTCGCAGTTTATCCAGATAGCGTGCCCCCGCCAGCCCTTCCAGTCGACAGTCGTGAATGTCGTTAACGGCTAAATAGGTATGCAGCGCGCCGCTGGTTTTTACCGGCGCATCGCCGATGTTTTCACTGATAAGCTCAACGTTTAGGCGCTGCGCATTAGCCTGAATGACCACGCGCGCGGTGAGCTGGCTATGTAAGGGTTGCGCTGGGGAAAGGTGCACTTCAATGCCTTCAGCGTGCTCATCGACGGCGTCCAGCCGCCAAGCCGCCTGACGCGCCAGGCCATGGAACGGGCCATTGCGATCAGGGCTTTCATCAGCATAACGTTCGTCGGCAAACCAGGGCCAGCATAGTGGGATGCCGCCACGTATCACGTCTGGCAAAGGCTGCGGTGTCGGGGTTGTCCACAGCCAGCCGGTGTCGTTCGCCGGACGAAAATGCAGCACCTGAGCGCCTTGCAGGCTGATCGCCAGTTCACCCCAGGGCATATTGAAAAGCGCTACGTCACGTCCCTCCCAGTTAGCCGTTTGCTGGCCCTCTGCTTGGGCAATGAGGTTAGCGAGTGAATCAGGAGTCATCGGCGTTCCTTAAAAGGGTTTGCATCAAAGTAGGCAGAATTGTCGCGCTGTGTGCTATGGTAGGACAAGCAAGACTTGTAGGTAAAACACGTACGTAAAACCCTGGTAAGTGGATATCAAGGAGGCACTATGGGCTTTATTGCTTGGTTAATCATTGGTGGTTTAGCTGGCTGGATTGCTGGCAACATCATGCGCGGCGGCGGTTTCGGCATTCTAGGTAACATCGGCGTAGGTATTGTAGGTGCTGTGCTCGGCGGCTTTATGTTTAGTTTATTAGGTTTGCAGGCGGGCGGTTTTATTGGCTCACTGGTCACCGCGACGGTAGGGGCGGTGGTGCTGCTCTGGGTTATTAGTAAGGTTAGAAAAGCTTAGCATCGACTAGCTTACATGGTTACTGCTGCCCGGCCCTGTGCCGGGCAGCGTCGTTTTAGGCCAATAGGTTTTAGACCAATAGGTTTTACGACAATAGATAGGTTTAGCTATCGGTCTTGGCACCACTTTCCGTTACACTAAGGCGCTTTGTTCTAGCGCATTGCTGGTAGATTTTTGCTTTCGAGGTGTCTCTTGGTCGACGCGTTAAACGCCTGGTGGGCCCAACAGCTGGTACTCTGTGATTGGGCATTTACCCCGCACCCGCTTTCGGTGGATACGCAAGCGGCAGAGCAGCGCTTGCTGCAATTGGGTATTACCAGCCGTAATGAGCTGGCGGAACAGCTCTTTCATGCGTTAGGCGCCTCGACAGGGCAGGCCGCCCGCTTGCTGGGTGCCCTGGAATGGTCGGCGCTGGCCGGTGCGGCAGGCTGGCTTGAGGCCGAGCAGGCAAGAACGTGGGCGCACCATGTCATACGCCGAATTACCTCTGACTACAGCGATTTACGCGCTTGGCTTTCAGAGCTGCGCCGTGTGCTGGGGGCCAAGGGGTGGGAAATAGGCGCCGACGATCGTTTTATCGATGCCTGTCAGGCGCTTTCTGCCCTCGAAAACGAAGGTGAAGGTATCACCTGGGAAATGCTTGAGCAGGCGCTGGCACAGCTGCCGGCACCGGCCTCGGTATGGCCTACGGCCCCTGAAGCCCAGGTATGGCGCTTAGGCGCGCTGTTTCGCCCGGTGATCAGCTATCCGGCAAGCCAGACTGACTGGCCGGATGCCAGCCAGTGGCTTGAGCGCATTTGGCAGATCAACGACCGTGAGCAGTTGTTGGAAGTAGCGCTATGGCTTAGCGCGCAGGGTGAACGTCAGCGCTGGGACATAGAGGCCCGTGAGCTGCTGGCGATGGATAATGCCCAGCGTCTTGCCTGGCAGCACGATGCAATCGAAGATTCTCCCTACGCGGCCGTACTCAATGCATTTGTAAGCCAGGGCGAGCCGCTCGAATGGGCCGCGTGGGACTGGCTGCGGCTGGTGGAAATTGCCTGGGCGGGCGCCTGTTGCGGCTGGCTAACCCAGGCAGAAGCGGATGACCTGGCGTGCCACGCGGCAGATCTTATCAGTCACCGCTACCACGACTGGCACGCCATACTGAAAGCCTATATGCGCGGACAAGGCCTCTTTGAAGGCGTTGATCGACGCAATATGACGCCCAATGCGCATCACGTACTGCTGATCAACGCCCCGCATAGCCCGTGGAAGCGGCCACCCACGACGCTGCTTAACGACTCGACTCGCCAAGCCTCTCAGCAGCGCATTAAGCAGTGGCGCAATTCGCCGCATCACTGGCTGTTGGCGCTTGCCGGGGTACGCGAACCCGACGTCATGCTGCGCCAACTGAATCCAGGCGCCCCTATCGATGAGCAGCGCCGCGCTGACGCTGCACTTTATCTGCAGGAATCGCTTGGCCTGCATGCCGATGAAGGACCGCAGGTATTGGCCCGCTATTGGCTGCCTGCCCAGGCCCACCACCTTAATCAGTTGGCGGCCGATGCGGTGCATGGCGTATGGCCACCTTCGCAAACCCTGTTTGGCCAGCCCACGCCGGATGAGCTTAAGCAGCGTAATGCCGTAAAAGGCGTTAGCCGCCATGCGGCGACCATTCATATGGCGGAAAAATTCGCCTTTTACCTGCACATGGCCCTAGATAGCGATCTGTTTGAACGCGAGCCGCTGTTTGCTTACGCCAGTGCGCTGCGCAGCTGCCTGTGCCGCTTTTACCCCAATCCCAAGCGGCTGCTGGAAGCTTGGTTTGCCTGGGAAAGCTGCCTGCCTGAGCCTGAGCACGACTCGTTGATCAATGAAATCGCCTGGCACCTGGATGACCCGGGCAGCCTGTTTTACTGGCTTGACTGGCAGCACGATGCCTGGTGTGAGCCGGGTGGGCGGCCAACCTTGACGCACTTTACCGCCATGTCGCTGGTTGGGCCGCTTAATAGCGCCGTCTGGTGCGAGCCCCAGCTTGAAAGTCCGCGCGAGTGTGACGATATTCGCGAATGGGTAGAGAGCCATTATCACCTGACCAGCGCTGCCGATATGCAGGAGTTCCTGACGTTTATGCTCGATGCCGGCGACCGCCAGGAATATCAGATCAACTACGCGCCCTACACACTGAATCCTGAACGTCTAAAAGCTGAAATTGCCATTTTAGAATCGGGTGACTGCGCTGAGGAAGAGCGTCATCACCTGCTGCGCTTACGCCGCGTGCAGGGTAATGAAGATAATTGTAATGATGTTGACATGGCCGCATGGGATATTGCCCAGCTGGTCGATCTGGCCATTGCTGCCCGGCAGCTTGGTTGGTTGGAAAATCAGGCATTTGCTGAGGTATTGGACCGCGCGTATCAGTTGGCTGCCGATCACTACGCTGGCTGGCAAGAGTATGCTGCGGGCATGTATGCTGGTTTTTCATTTTTTATGGGCGAAACGCCGGAACGTGAGAGTTTTCTAGCGGGATTTCGCCAAGCAATGGTGGCCTGGGTTTGCGGGGCACCGATTCTTGCCGGACCCTGGGCCAGCCTCGATTTTCCAGGCAATAAGCCGCGCCATTTTGCCCCATTACATATTGACACCTTGCCCGGTGATCAGCGAACACTACATTGAGGCTCGCCAACCATGTACGACCTAGCTTATAGTCTACCGCGTGTTATTACTTATACCCTTTCCATAATAGTACGAGGTTAATCGCATGGTTGCGTTGCCACACCCCGCTGTGACCGCTGTCCGTGTTGTAAGTGTTTGTGTTGTCGTTGCTTTTCTTTCTGGTTGTGCAGGCTCCTCGCGTCAATCGATCGAGCCCCCTGAAGATTACTTCGCGATGACGCTGCCAGGGATGACAAAAGGCTCTACCCCGCAAATGTCACCCATTAATAATTCCGTTGCCCAGTTACGTAGTTTTCAGACACCTCCACCAACGCTTATACGCCAAGCGCTCATGGAGCAGCACCAGCGATGGGCCGGGACGCCTTACCGCATCGGTGGGACTTCAGCGGGAGGCATCGACTGTTCGGCATTGGTACGCAATGTTTTTCGCGATACGTTTGATTTAGAACTGCCCCGTTCGACTTACGATCAGGTGCATGAGGGACGCTCGATCGACCGCCAAGAGTTGCAGGCGGGCGATCTGGTGTTCTTCCGTCCCCCCGGCAACAACCATGTGGGGATTTATGTAGGCGATGGTTACTTTCTACATGCGTCTACATCGCAAGGGGTGATTATCTCCAGTCTGAATAACAGTTACTGGCAGCGCTATTACTGGCAGTCACGGCGGGCGCTGGAGCCAACCAACCTGGCTTATTTGGGCAGTAACTTTACGCCGTGAGGGTTAGTAGGCCGCGCTGCCTACGCTTAGGGATGGCATGATTGCAGATAAAACACCGGCTTGGTTGCGAGCAACAATGGCCCTATGTTTAGGGTCATTTCTTGTTTTTATTAACCTGTATGTTCCTCAGCCATTACTGCCTGAGCTTAAAACCGCCTACGAGGTATCGACGCTAGGCGTTAGCCTGTTGATGTCGGTCGCTACCTTATCGCTGGCGTTTGCCCTTTTAGTATTTGGGCCGCTTTCCGATGCGATAGGCCGTGAAGGTATTATGCGGATTACGCTGCTGCTGGCCGGTGGCTGTTCGCTGCTGTTGGCATTTGCACCGAACTTTGAAAGCCTGCTGGTGCTGCGTCTGATTCAGGGATTTGTCCTGGGCGGACTACCTGCCGTTGCGATTGCCTGGATGGGCGACGCCTTTGAGAAACCCGCGCTACTCAGCGCGGTGGGCCTGTATATTGGCGCCAATACCTTGGGCGGCATTAGTGGGCGGATTGTCGGCGGTGCAGCCGCAGAAGTGGGCGGGTCTTCCGCTGCGTTTATTGCGGTAGGGGTGATGACCCTGGTGGGCTGCGCCATTTTCTGGCGCCTGCTGCCCAATAGCCGTGCGTTTACTCCCAAGCGGTTTCAACTGCGCCGTGCCTTGACCGATATAACCGGGCATCTGCGCACCCCGGTGCTGCTCGCCGCCTACTGCCTGGGTGGCATCAACTTCCTGATTTTTATCAATCAATATAGCTACATCACCTTTCGCCTGGCGGTCGAGCCGTACCAGTTGGCTGCCAACGGGCTAGGGCTGATCTTCTTAACCTATCTGGGCGGTACGTTTGCGTCGACCATTTCAGGGCGCTTGGCTCAGCATTATTCCCCCGCTAGCTGCATGATGGCTGGCGTAGTGATTTTAATGCTAGGTACCGCCGTTACCCTGAATGATTCACTGATGCTGATTATTCTGGGCCTCACTATAAACGCATTTGGATTTTTCCTGGCGCACTCTCTTGCATCCAGCTGGGTGGGACGTTATGCCCAGGGAGCGCGAGGCAGCGCTTCGGCTCTGTACCTGGTGTTTTACTACGTGGGTGCAAGCCTTGGGGGGTTCTGGCTGGAGCCTTTCTGGCAGGGCGCCGGTTGGACGGGCATCGTCTGGGGGTCGTGGATTCTGTTAAGCGTCACCTTGATGATTACGCTAGGTATGCGCCGCTTCGAGCGCCGTTGCAGACTTTAATTTCTGTCTTAACGATCTCAGCAGTCCTCTAATTGACCGCGCTTGAGATGATAGTGGCGACTGCAAAGCCGCTTGATCAAGGCCGTATCATGGCTGATGACTAAAACGCCAAGCCTTCGCGTTTGCGCCTCGGCTTTTAACGCCTGCCAGAGCTCTACCTGGGTAATCGGGTCAAGCATTGTTGAGATTTCATCGGCAATCAAGTAGCGCACCCCGGGTGCTAAAGCCCTTAGTACGCAGATACGCTGTAGCTCGCCGCCGGAAAGCGACCCAGGCAGGCGGTTTAACCAGTCTGGCTTAATGCCAAACGCACGGCACAGCGCATCAGGCGGCATCCACGCCTCGTTCAGCACCCGGCTTACTCGCCAGCGCGGATTAACCGCAAGTTCCGGCGATTGGGGCAGCCACTGTACCGGCTTTATACCCCGGGACGGCAGCTTCTCACCATCCACCACAACGCGCCCGCTGTGGGGTAAATAATAGCCCGCAAGTAACTGACCGAGCGTGGATTTGCCCGCACCTGAGTCGCCGCTGAGTCCCACCCATTCGCCAGCGTTTACACCCATTGAAACGCTCTTTAAGAGCGGCGGCTGTGCTGTGAAAGCAAAGTCTATCTGGCAGGCCTCAAGCAACGCTCTCTTCCTTTTTATGTATTATTTCTGAAGCGCTAAAGGCATTGTCTGGCAGGGCCTGCCAAAGCGTCTGGGCATAAGCGCTTTTAAGGGTTTCGCCCATGCCGGTAAAGGCGCTGGCGGGGGCTGTCTCAACACTGCGGCCCTGATGCATGATAGTCACGTGGTCGGCGATGGGTAGGGCATGACGTAAATCGTGGGTAATCAAGATCACCAACTTACCTTGATGAGCCAGTGAACGTAGCGCGCTGAGTACCCGGTCGCGTTGAACGGGGTCCAGGCCAACGGTGGGCTCGTCGGCGATAATAAGAGACGCTTGGCCGGCATGGGCCATGGCCGTGAGCACTCGTCGGGCCATTCCGCCCGACAGCTCATGAGGGTAGGCGCGGCCTGCGCGGTCATCAAGCTGGTAGTGGTTGAGTGCTTGCCCGGCGGCCTGCCAGGCAGCTTTATGAGCGAGGCCTGATCGGTTTGCCGCCCAGCTTACCTGACGTTGGGTGCGTACCAACGGGTCGAGTGCGTTTAAGGACTGAGGAATCAACGCCATATGACGGCCACGCAAGTGCCGCTGGCGTTTGGCATCCAACAGCGTCTCCTGATAAAAGCACTGGCCGCTTAGCCGGGCATTCGCAGGTAGTAACCCCATGATGGTATGCGCGAGCAGGCTTTTACCCGCCCCGGATGCGCCAACTACCGCGTGTAGACTGCCTGCCGCGGCGCTAAACGAAAGTTGATCCAGGTGCGTTGCAAAGCGGCGCTGCCACCAGCGTGGATAGTAGGGAAGCTCCAGGGTTAACTGCTCTATACGTAACATGTAAAGCTCCACTGGTGAGAAGATCCTCTAGTGAGAGGGCTTTATGGTGAGAGCGCGCGACGTAGAAGCGTTGCCGTGCGCTCGATGCTGAGCACCATCAGGAGTAATCCCAGCCCAGGGAAAACGCCCAGCCACCAGTAGCCGCCGCTTAGGTAGCGCATGGCATCTGCCAGCAAAATGCCAATAGCCGGTTGGCTAGGGCTTAACCCAACGCCCAGAAACGTCAGTGCGGCCTCATGCAGAATCGCATGCGGAAACAGCAGTAGTGCGCCTACCAGACAATGCGGCAGCGCATGGGGCAGGAAATGATGCAGCACGATAAAGCCCTGGGATTTGCCCAGCGCGCGTGAAATACCGATATAAGGTGCCTGACGCAGCTGCAGTAGCTCGGCGCGCAGCACCCGCGCGAGGCTGGGCCAGTGGGTGGTCGCCACTGCGATAATAACCGCATGCAGGCCGCCGCCAAGGGCAAAGGCGATTAGCAGTAATAAGATAAGATGAGGCACGCTAAGCAACGTATCGATTAATAGCTGTACCAGGGCATCCAGGCGGGGGGAGAGCATTGCCAGTATGGCAAGGCTTAGCGCAATGGCCGTTCCCAATAAGGCCGCCAGGCAACCCACCCAAAAGCTCAAGCCAAGCCCGGCAAGCGTGCGTGCCCAAAGCTCACGTCCCAGCGCATCGGTTCCCAGCCAGTGCGCAGTGCTTGGGGGGAGTAAGCGCGCATCAAACTGCATTTGCCCCGCCAGTTCCCCAGCCCACCAGTGGCTTGATAGCAGCGCTAACAAGGCTAGCGCCGCGATACTCGCGTACGCGATAGCCTGCAGGTGCGGCTGGATAGTCCTCATGCGTATTTCCGGCGCATGCGCGGATCAATCAGATGGTAAAGACTGTCCGCCAGCATATTGCCCGAGCAAACAAATACCGCGGTAAATAGCGCAATGCCTAATAACAGCGGTACATCGCTACGTAGCCCGGCCTCTACTGTAGCCCGGCCGAGACCTGGATAGGCAAACACCTGCTCAATTAAAATCGATCCGCCGAATAGTTCACCCAGTGATGCCAGAGCCAATGTCAGTGCTGGCAAGCTTGCATGGCGTACGCCGTGTCGCCAGGCAATATCTAGCCGGCTGGCACCTTGGGCAAAGGCATGGGTGGCAATCTCTGAGCGCATTAGCGCGAGCATGCGCGTTCGGGTATGTAGGGTGATAGAGGCCGTGCCCAGCAGCGTCAGTGTAACAACCGGCAGAGCCAGGTGGTGGGCTCGCGTGAGAAGGCCTGTCTCACTACTTAGCACTCCTGTCGGTCCTGCGCAGCAAACCGGTGCCCAGCCTAAATACACAGAAAAAAACATAATGCTGAGAATGGCGAGCCAGAAGGTGGGCGTTGAGGCGGTAATGTAGGCGTAGGTACTAATCATCTTATCAAGCGGTGAGTGCTCTTTGGCCCCGGCAATAATACCCAGCGTGAAACCCAGCAGGATGGACAGTAGCCAGGCGCTGCCCAGTAATGCAATTGAGCGCTGGAACCGTTGGCTAATGACGTCACCTACTGGCTGGTTATATACATGGCTAAACCCCAGATTGCCGCTGGCTAACTGTTGCAGCCAGCGGCCAAACTGTAGCGGGGCCGGGTCGTTAAACCCCCAGCGTTGAGCGATAAGTTCACGCTGCTCGGGGCTTACCTGGGCCATTTGCGGGCCAAGGTAGGCATCTACCGGGTCTACCGGGGAGGCCATCATAAGGCTAAAGGACACTGCGGCCACGCAGAGCAGCACGAGCCCCAGGCGTAGCAGACGCCGTGCGATGGCTAGGCCTAATCGCACGTCCAGCGCCAGTCAAGCAGGTTAGCCGTCACGGGCCATCCATGGCCATGAGGGGCCACGCCTAATTCGCCTACATCCAGGCACTTGTCGGCGGCATAAACATGAGAAAGATTGACCATCCAGGCCCAGCTAACATCACCGCGGAAGCCGTAGCCGGTTTCGCCATCCCATTGGGCAGCCTGCCAGTGGTGATTGGCCTGTTCAGCGCTGGCAGCGGTTTGGGCGGCTTCCAGGTGGTTGTCGACCGTGGCGTTTGCGTAATAGCCGCTGTTATAAAAGCCGTTGCCCGCGTGCTGGCTATGATAAAGGTAATAAACCTCTTGGGGACTTTGGCTGCCAAACCCCATGACTACTGCATCCTGATGCAGGGCTTGGCGCTGAATCTCGTCCCAGGAGCGTCCCGTGGGCTGCATTTGGATACCCAGAGGGCGTACCATTTCAGTGCTCACCTCTGCCAGTAGCTGCCGGGTACTATCACTCGATGGATAGGTCAGATGAAAGCGGGCTGGCTGGTCATCTTTATAGCGCAAGCCGTCGTCCCGGCGTTGCCAGCCAGCGGCCTCCAGAATGTCGGCGGCCTGATCAAGGTCTGGGGCATCGATGTGTTCATCAGTGTGGCTCCAGGGCAGACCATCCGCCGGGCCGAATGCCGGGCGGCCGTAACCATGTAGCGCCACATCCACAAGCGTTTGACGATCAAGCGCCAAATTTACTGCCTGACGAATGGCAAGGTCAGCGGTCACGTTATTACCAATGAGGGCGCCGGAGGGCGCTCGGTCACCATTGGCAGGCTGCATGGGAAACATGATGCCCCGATTATCGACGCTTTGCATAACAACGGGCTGCATATGCGAAGGCAGGTTGGCCGCTAGAGCAGGTGGTAGCGCAGCGATATCGACGCCGCCCGCATGAGCGGCGCTTAGCGTGGTATCTTCACTGGTAAATAGAAAAACCAGCTGGGCAAACGCAGGGGCCTGCCCGTAAAAGTAGGGGTTACGTTCGACAATAAGCTGTTCGCCTTCTTGCCACTCCACTAATTGGTAAGGGCCTGAGCCAACCGGATGCCGACCATAGTTATCCGTATAGCCGTTTTCGCGCTCAGCATGGGGCACAATGCCTAAAGTAAGGAGCTGATCGATAAACGTAATGCGCGGCTTGTGCAGGGTCAGTGTTACGGTGTGGTCATCAATCGCCGCGGCGGTTTTTAACGCGCTGAGGTCCGCTCGACCCCCGGATTGAGCCGCTTTATTAAAGGTAAACGCAACGTCTTCGGCGGTGAGCGCGGAACCATCTGAGAAGCGCGCATCGTCGCGCAGCGTAATGGTCCACGTAAGGCGGTCGGCTGAGAGTGACCATGCGGTTGCAAGTTCGGGCTGCAACGAAAGATTTGTGCCGCGCGTGAGCAGAGTCGATTGAAAAAGCGGATTGCCGTATTGTCCCCAGCCTAATAGCGGGTCAAAACCTTGCTCAGGTTCGCCGCCGATGGCAAGCACCAGCTGCTCTTTGGCACTGGCCGTGCTCATCATCAGGCTGCTGAGCAGCGCGCCGAGTAAAATAGCGCTATAGGTTGATTTACGCATTGCGAGAGCCCGCTTGGAAAAGAGTATGATGTTTTTACAATAACATCATACTTGGCTCGTCAAAAGCGGATAGCTGAAAGCCACGATCAGGGAGAAGATATATGCAACGCGTCACAATAACGCTGGATGAAGAGTTGCTAGAAGAGGTCGATGCGTTAATGCACGCGCGTGGCTATCAGAACCGCTCGGAAGCCATTCGCGATTTAACGCGTAGCGGTCTTAAGCAGGTGAACGAGGAGGCCGTGCCTGAGGCGCTCTGCATGGGGGCGCTTGTTTACGTTTATGACCACGCGGCGCGGGATCTTTCAAAGCGCTTAACGCGTCACTCTCACGATCATCACGACCTTACGCTTTCGACACTGCATGTGCATATTGATCACGATAGCTGTCTGGAAGTCGCTTTATTAAAAGGGCAGGGGCGTGAGCTCAAGCAGTTTGCAGATGAAGTCACTTCATCGCGCAGCGTGCGCCATGGCCAACTGGTGCTGATTCCTGAGGCTTAAGGGCTCACCGCATAATGAACATTCACAAAAAAGGCGGCCCGCGGGCCGCCTTTCTTCAGCAAACGTAAGCAATTAGTGCTCAACGCCGCCTTCACCGTGCACGTGGCCATGCTCGGTTTCTTCTTGGCTTGCTTCACGAACGGACGCAATCTCAACATCAAAGTTAAGGTGCACGCCGGCCAGAGGATGGTTGCCATCAACGATAACGGTGTCGCCTTCGATGTTCTTAACGGTCACCATCAGCGGGCCACCTTGAGTCTGGGCTTGGAACTGCATGCCCGGCTCAATGTTTTCAACGCCCTGGAAAGCATCACGCGGTACTTCTTGTACCAGCTGTTCTTGAACTTCGCCGTAACCTTCTTCCGGAGTTACTTTGACGTTCAGCTTGTCACCCGCTGCGCGGCCTTCAAGCTCTTTCTCCAGACCCGGGATAATGTTGCCCGCGCCATGAAGATACGTCAGAGGCTCACGGCCTTCGGAACTGTCTAGCACTTCACCTGTATCATTAGTCAGGGTGTAGTGAAACGCGACAACCGAGTTTTGCGCAATTTGCATTGAATAGCCTTTCGGTGAGTGCATGTCCCAACATGGTAACGCGTGAGACACGGCTTGTCAGGGGGGTAAACCAGGTTTTTACGCTCACCCGACCATCACGGTATTGCGCCACACGGTGACCGGGGATACCCTAAGCCAACAACTTTTGGCCTTTTTTTGAAATTCCATTCACCGGAGTTTGCTATGACGACTTTCCTTATCTGGCTTATCGCCTTTGGCGTAATTGCCTATTTTGTCAATGAGAAATGGAACAGCGGCGCCAGCCAAGGGCTGGATAAAATGCTGCCCAGCGTAATGAAAAGCCACGGCTCAAACCGCTATTTATGGGTAGGCACACTGGCTGTATTAGGTGCAACTACGCTGGTGCGCCCAGTAGAGGTTCTTCTGGTAGCTATCCTGCTGGTGCTCGTTGGTCTGGTCATCATGAAGCTTGCCGAGTGGGCGAGCAGTATGTCGCACTGATTGATCACCACGCTTAAATAAAAGCGCCCGACCATTCAAAAAATGGTCGGGCGTTTTTGTATAGCGGTTAACAACGTATCTAAGCGACTGCGGTAGTGCGTAAAGATGTCAATCTGCTCACTGCCCGCCATCACTAACGATAATGGGCGAGTGGCAAATGATTAGTAAGGCGCAACGCTAAGGTTACCACCGCTACCGATCAGACGTACTCGTTGGCCTGCCTGATACTGATGGTCAGCCCGCTGAACAACGACTACATCGGTACCGTCATCGCGACGAATTTCCATTTCCAGGGCGGCAACGCGGTTAGCGCGATCTTCAGCTGCTGAACCGGCAACGGAACCACCTAGAGCACCGGCAACAGTGGCTAGCTGACGACCAGAGCCACCGCCCACCTGGCTACCTAAAAGGCCACCGATAATGGCACCGCCGCCAGTACCTAACAGGCCCCCAGCACGGCTATCGGCCTGAATCTGTACTGGACGAATGGCAACAATCGTACCGTAAGCAACGCTTTGGCCTGTCTGTGCTTGGTTGCCGCGGTATACATCGCCTGAATAAGGTGAAGTGTTAGCACACCCAGCTAAGGTCAGGATGCTTAATGCAGCAACAGGTAGTAAACGTTTCATTAAAACCTCCAAGGTGTTGCAGCTCAAATGGCAATATCAAGGTACTTCAATTATGAAACAGTGTTCGTTAAAAGATAACTGAAGCTATTGGCTTTGACCACTGATCATTCAAAAAGATCATAAATCTCAGTGTAGACAGTGAATAAGAAAACAGTGTGCAGATATAACGATAAAAAAACCAGGAGCCTTAAGGGCTCCTGGTTTGCAGGGCTTTCAACGAATGAGGATGGTAAAACTAATTAACCAAACTGGTTCATCGTATTATCTTTGCCGCCGGCTTTAAGCGCGGCATCGCCGTGGAAGAATTCCTTATGGTCATCGCCAATATTGGAACCCGCCATGTCCTGGTGTTTTACCGTGGCAATTCCTTGGCGAATCTCTTCACGCTGAACGCCTTTTACGTAGGCAAGCATACCTTCCTTGCCGAAATAGCCCTTGGCCAGCGTATCGGTGGAGAGCGCGGCGGTGTGGTAGGTGGGTAGGGTAATCAGGTGATGGAAAATACCCGCTTCTCGAGAGGAGTCGCGCTGGAAATTACGCGTCCATTCATCTGCCAGCTGGCCAAGCTCGGTATCGTCGTACTCAACACTCATCAGCTTGTCGCGCTGGTAGGCGGAAACATCCTTGCCGTCTTTCTCCCAGGCGTCGAATACCTGTTGACGGAAGTTGAGCGTCCAGTTGAACGAGGGCGAGTTGTTGTAAACCAGTTTGGCATCCGGCACAACGTCACGAATACGGTTGACCATACTGGCAATTTGGCCAACGTGAGGTTTTTCAGTTTCGATCCATAAAAGATCGGCGCCATTTTGCAAACTGGTGATGCAGTCAAGAATGACGCGGTCTTCGCCTGACCCCGGTTTAAACTGGTAAAGGCCGGATGGCAAACGTTTGGGTTTTACCAGTTGACCATTTTGTTTGATCACCACATCGCCATTATTGATATCGGCGGCGTTCTCAATAACGTCGCCATCCAGAAAGCTGTTGTACTGATCGCCAAGATCCCCGGGCTCGTGGGTAACGGCAATCTTCTGCGTCAGACCTGCGCCTAAAGAATCGGTGCGTGCCACAATCACCCCGTCGTCTACGCCGAGCTCTAGAAATGCATAGCGAACGGCATTGATCTTGGCCAAAAAGTCCTCGTGAGGAACGGTTACTTTGCCGTCCTGATGGCCGCACTGCTTCTCATCGGAGACCTGGTTTTCCAGCTGAATGCAGCAGGCACCTGCCTGAATAAACTTCTTGGCCAGCAGATAAGTCGCTTCTGCGTTGCCAAACCCCGCATCGATATCGGCAATGATCGGCACAATATGGGTTTCATAATTATCGATGCTGCTAATGATTTCCTGCTCTTTGGTTCTGTCGCCGGCGGCTTTGGCGTCGTCCAAGGCACGGAAAAGATGGTTGAGTTCCCAGGAATCGGCCTGTTTTAAAAAGGTATATAGCTCCTCAATCAGGTTGGCGACCGAGGTTTTCTCATGCATGGACTGGTCGGGCAGAGGGCCAAACTCAGAGCGCAGTGCGGCCACCATCCAGCCGGAAAGGTACAGGTAGCTGCGCTTGGTGGTGCCGAAGTGCTTTTTAATCGAGATCAGTTTCTGTTGACCAATAAAGCCGTGCCAGCAACCCAGCGACTGCGTGTACTGCGAAGTGTCTGCGTCGTAGGCGGCCATATCGTTACGCATGATCTTGGCGGTGTAGCGGGCGATGTCGAGGCCTGTATGAAAGCGGTTCTGAGTACGCATGCGGGCAGCGTATTCAGGCTTGATGGCATCCCACTTGCCGCGCTGGGCTTCGCGCAATTGAGCCATGGCTTTAATATCGTTAAGCAATCCAGTCATGAGTAATTTCTCCAGGGTCGTATGAGCACTTCGCAAGTTGTTTTATCGCTGTGCTGCGCTTGCGAAAACGTTTCCAGCTGTTTACCGGCAAAGGCCGATGGCCAGTGGATAGCTGGGCAGGCTTGATAGCGCTGCAGTGCAATAACTATTGACGACAATGGAGCATCCAACAATTGACACTTGGGGGCAGGCGGGGTTGTAACTTGACGACAATGGGTTAGCAAAACGCCGCGTTTATGTAGTCGTTTTTTGTCAGTAAGGTAAACCTAAGACGAAAAAAGCGCCGCTTTGGGGCGGCGCTTTGACACATTCAATCGCGGGGTCGATAAATAGGGCTACTCTTCTTCGTCTTCACCCATAAAGCCCAGGTTACCCGCGTTAACCAGCTGAGTGAGCAGCGGTGCAGCTCCTTCAAGCTCCAGTACGTCTTCGTACATGGGGGCCGGGTTAGCCAGGCGTTTTGCCAGTGCTTCTGAGCATATGTGGGAATCTCCATCGACAAACAGCGTGACGCTGCCTGCGTCCTTGCGCCAGGCAAAACGCGAGCCGGGCATATGCAGGAGCGGCTCGCCTTCCTGTAGATGTGCCGCCAGCGCCGCTTCATCCATCGGTTCTTCAAGCGGAGCGATTTGATCGACGTATTTAGGCTGAGTCATTACCCGGCCAAACCACTGAGCGATTTGCGCGGGGTTATCAAGCGTTTTCAGCATGAATTGGCGCATGCGCTCGACAGCTGCGTCGTCCAGCTCACCGATCTGGCTGGCAGGCGCCATGCCCGCATCGCTATAGCGTTGCGAGGCGGGTAGCTGTTCGCCCAGGTAGTCGGCGTAAGAGGTAATGGACTCGTCGGCAGACGGCGCCCGAAAGCCGACTGAAATGGTCATGCAGTCATCCGTCTGGCTGACACCGTGGTGTGCCCAACCTGGGGGTAGATAAAGCATATCGCCCGGTGCCAGCGTCCAGTCAGAATCCGGCTCGACTTCAAAGGTTTCCAAAATACGCAGGTCAACACCCTGGATGATGGGCGCATCTTCTGCCTGCTTGCCACCCAGCTGCCAGCGACGGTGACCGCTGGCCTGTAGTAAAAAGACATCGTATTGATCGACATGCGGACCCACGCTGCCACCGGGAGGCGCGTAGCTGATCATGATATCGTCTAATCGCCAGCGGGGCAGAAAGTCGAATTCATCCATCAGCGCCGCAACAGACGGTACGTAATGATCAGCCGCTTGAACCAAAAGACTCCAGTGGTCTTCAGGCAGACGCTCAAACGTTGCGTCATCGAAGGGGCCGTGGGACACCTGCCAGGCGCCCTCCGGGCCTTCTTCTTCTACCAGGCGCGCTTCCACGCCCGGCTCGCAGGCAAGGCCAGCAAGCTCATCGGGGTCAATTGGGCTGATGAAGTCGGGGATAGCGCCACGAATCAGCAGCGGTTTCTGTTGCCAGTAGTGGGCCAAGAATTCTGCCGGTGTTAAATCACCCAGCAGGGTGAGTGGCTTATCGTGTTGGCTCATAGCGGTATCCTAGGTAAGTGGTCGCAGCGCTTATGACAAGTTGCCAAGTCGTTGGGTAAGCGCTTCGGCCTGCGCTTGTGCATTACCAATATAGCTCGCCGGCGAGAGGTCTTTAAGCTCGGCTTTTACGTCGGCTGGCAGCTCAAGAGTATCGATGAACGCGGCAAAGCCTGCCTGGTCGATGCGCTTGCCACGCGTCAGTTCTTTAAGTTTTTCGTACGGCTTTTCGATACCGTAGCGGCGCATGACGGTTTGAATCGGCTCGGCCAGCACTTCCCAACTGTTGTTCAGGTCTTCCGCCAGGCGCTCAGGGTTGGCTTCCAGCTTGCTGATGCCTTTAAGGCCAGCGTGGTAACCGATCAGGCCGTACGCCAGGCCAACGCCCAGGTTACGCAGCACGGTGGAGTCGGTTAAGTCACGCTGCCAGCGGGAAATCGGCAGCTTTTGCGCCAGGTGGCTCAGTACCGCGTTGGCCAGACCCAGGTTGCCTTCAGAGTTTTCAAAATCAATCGGGTTGACCTTATGCGGCATGGTAGAAGAGCCGATTTCGCCCGCTACCGTGCGCTGCTTGAAGTAGCCCAGAGAAATATAGCCCCAGACATCGCGATTGAAGTCGATCAGGATGGTATTGAAACGGCATACCGCATCGAACAGCTCAGCGATGTAGTCGTGGGGTTCGATTTGCGTGGTGTAGGGGTTGAAGCTTAACCCTAAACCTTCTACAAAAGTCCGCGCGTTCTCTTCCCAGTCGATTTCAGGGTAAGTTGCCAGATGCGCGTTGTAGTTGCCTACCGCGCCGTTGATTTTACCCAAAATCTCAACGCGCTCGATCTGCTTGAGCTGACGCTTCAAGCGATATGCCACGTTGGCCATTTCTTTGCCAAGCGTAGTCGGGCTTGCCGTTTGGCCATGGGTGCGCGAGAGCATCGGCTGAGCGGCATGGGCAATCGCCAGCTTGGCTACTTCATCGGCGACTTCATGCATGGTGGGCAGTAGTGCCTGAAGGCCGTCGGCCAGCATCACACCATAAGAAAGATTGTTGATATCTTCTGAAGTGCACGCGAAGTGAATGAATTCGGTCACGGCATTTAGTTCGGCGTTGCCAGCGATTTTTTCTTTCAGAAAGTACTCGACGGCTTTTACATCGTGATTGGTGGTGCGCTCGATCTCTTTGATACGTTCAGCGTCATCTAAAGAGAACTCACTAATCAACTGCTCAAGAAAGGCGGTCGCACCGGCAGAAAGCGGCGGTACTTCAGCGATTTGGTTGTGCTCAGCCAGGCGCTGTAACCAGCGGACTTCCACAATGACACGGGCACGGATCAGGCCGAATTCGCTGAAATGTTCGCGCAGCGCAGAGGCTTTGGAGCCGTAGCGGCCGTCAACGGGAGAGAGAGCAGTCAGAGCGGAGAGTTGCATGGCGTCGTTTCCAAGTAGTTCAAGAACAGGTGAGTCGGAAAAGGGGTATAGAGCGCACTATCATCAATCAAATGGCTAACCGAGGCTATCCAGAGCGCGGCGCAGCGCTTTACGCTGGAACACCAGCTTCCAGCGGCGCCCGCCTTGCTGGTGCCATAAAAGCCCAAAGCGAATGCCTGACAATAAGCAGGCCCGCACGCGCTCGGGCATCATCCGGCTTTGCAGTAGCGACGGGTCGCCCTGTACCACGATGCGCGTTTTAAAGGTGGAGATCGTCTCTTGGTAGGCTTCGCCCAAGCTTGCGATAACGTTTTCATGCGTCGGGCTAAAGTGCTCGGCCTGGCCTTGGATGCGGGTAAGGTGCTGGCCCAGGGAATCCATCATGTCGCTGTTGGTACGCAGCTTGTTCATGACCAACAAAATCGTAAAGCCATAGCGCAGCACCACCGGGTTGGCCTGCTTGCGGCCGACGAGTGCCTCAAGCGTTTCAAGACCACGCCGCAGGTTGTTCGGATGGCCCCCGTAAATAGCTTCAAAGCTTTCCGGGTTGGTATCCACGGTCGCTTCAATCAGCGTATCCCAGGCACGGTTATCAACCTGGCCTGTGCGGGCCAGCTCATCGACCAAGCTGGCGGCTTGAAACACCCCGGCCAAGGCAAGCGCCTGGCGCACCGAGGGCGAGTCGGGGGCGCGGTGAATGGGCGTTGTGCTACTCATGCTGGAGTCTCCGAGGCTTTCCAGGTGGCGCGAATAACGCCGCCGCCCAGGCAGATATCACCATCATAAAGCACCAGTGATTGGCCGGGCGTCACCGCCCACTGCGGGTCATCGAACGTCACTTCAACGCCGCCATCGGGTAGGGTGCGCATTTCGCAGCCACAGTCGCTTTGCCGATACCGGGTTTTGGCGGTAAATCGGCCTTGTTGAGCCGGCGGCTCGCCCGCGACCCAGTCCATGGCTTCGGTCGCCAGGGTGTCCGATAAAAGCAGCGGATGATGCTTACCCTGCACCACGATCAGTACGTTGCGCTCCAGATCTTTTGCCGCCACGTACCAAGGCTCTTCTGAGTAGTTGGCAAGCCCGCCGATCCCCAGCCCCTGGCGCTGGCCCAGGGTGTAGTACATCAATCCCATGTGATCGCCGATCACGTCGCCTTCGGGCGTTTCGATCTTGCCGGGCTGGGCGGGCAGGTATTGCTGGAGAAAGTCGCGGAAACGCCGCTCACCGATAAAACAGATACCGGTGGAGTCTTTTTTCTTGGCCGTGATCAGGTCGTGCTCTTCGGCAAGCACGCGAACGGCGGGTTTTTCCAGCTCGCCCACCGGGAACAGCGTGCGGGCGATAGCCGCCTCGGGCACCGCGTGCAGGAAGTAACTCTGATCCTTATTGCCGTCCAGCCCTTTAAGCAGGCGCGGGCGAACATCGTTAGTACCTTGGCGAACCCGTCCTTCACGAACGTAATGGCCGGTGGCGATCTTCTCGGCACCCAGCATTTCGGCGTATTCAAGAAACACCTTAAACTTGATCTCTCGATTACACAGAATGTCAGGGTTGGGAGTGCGTCCAGCCTTGTACTCTTCGAGGAAATGCTCGAAGACGTTATCCCAGTACTCGGCGGCAAAATTCGCCGTATGTAACTTGATGCCCAGCTTGGCGCACACTGCTTCGGCGTCGGCAAGGTCTTCCTTCGCCGTGCAGTATTCAGTGCCGTCGTCTTCGTCCCAGTTTTTCATAAACAGGCCTTCCACCTCGTACCCTTGCTGAAGCAGAAGCAAGGCAGAAACGGACGAGTCGACGCCACCTGACATGCCGACAATTACTTTGCCTGCAGCGGATGTCTCGGTGGTGGGTGTGCCATTGGTGGATGTCATTGGCATCCTCGGTTGAAGTGGTATGCAATTGGGCAGCGATTATACACGATAGGGGGTTGCTGCTTCGAGCGCTTCACTCCTGAATGACGCTTAATGGATAGCAGCGTTCGCTGACGGCGTCTTCAATGCGCTTGAGTACCAGCGGACTTCGTAGCCGCTGTTGCGCGCTTAAGGCACGAATTTCAGTAAGCGTGAGCCAGTGTGTCGAGATAATGTCAGTGTCCAGCGGCGTATCGAGAAACTCGGCGGGCTCGGCGATAAAGCCATGGCTATGAAAGGTTTGGCCGTCACCGGTGTGAAAAATATAAAGTCCCAGGTAGCCGCTTAGCGTGACACGCCAGGCGGTCTCTTCCTCCACTTCACGTAAAATCGCCGCCATAGGCCCTTCGCCCGACTCAATATGACCAGCAGGCTGGTTGAATACCGTAAAGGGGCCGCCCTTGGCTTCTTCAACCAGCAAGAACCGATTGTCGCGCTGAATAACACACGCGGCCGTGCTGTGAATGGCGCTGGTTCGAATAGCGCTCATGAGGGTTTCCGGCGTGAAGCCGCAGGCTTGCGTGATCGCTTGGACGCCTGAGTCGGACGCGGGGCATGCAGGGTTTCCTTGCGCCATTCGCCGGGCTGTAGATCGCCCAGTTGCCAAGCGCCAATCGAGGCGCGAATCAATCTAAGCGTGGGAAATCCGACGTGGGCGGTCATCCGGCGTACCTGACGGTTGCGCCCTTCGCTAATGGTCAATTCCAGCCAACTGGTAGAAGGGTGGCGCTTGGGATCAATGGCCGGCTCGCGTGGCGCCAGCGGCGGGGCGGCAATCAAGCGGGCCTTGGCCGGTCGGGTAGGGCCATCCTTCAAGGTAATACCCGTACGCAACGCATTAAGGGCGGTGTCGTCTATCTGACCTTCAAGCTGTACCCAGTAGGTTTTAGGCTGCTTATGGCGTGGATGCGCAATGCGGTGGATGAGCGCGCCGTCATCGCTGAGTAACAAAAGCCCTTCAGAGTCGTAATCCAGTCGGCCAGCGGCATAAACGCCGGGCACTTCGATAACGTCGGCGAGGGTGGCTCGACCTTCACTGTCGGTGAATTGGGAGAGCATACGGTAGGGTTTATGCAGTAAGTATAGGCTGCTCATAATGTCTCTTACATCTTACGCCTGATTTGTCGACAATCTCTCATGCGGTTAAAGTGCAGCGCTGGTATACTCCTGCGTGACCGCTGGAGTCGTCGTCAACACCACCGAAGTGATAGTAAAGCAGCAGGGTTGATACGCTGCCCCGCGCGCTTCGCGGCACGGTCTATCGTCGAATGAGCCGCGTAGCTTAGGATTTTATAACTAAAGCGACTAGAAAAGAGGTTAACGCAAAAATGTCCCAAACGCCGAAGATCATTTATACGCTCACCGACGAAGCCCCTGCGCTCGCGACATATTCACTGTTACCGATTATCGATGCATTTACCGATCCTGCCGGTATTGAGGTAGAGACTCGCGATATCTCTCTGGCAGCGCGTGTGCTGGCGCAGTTCCCTGACCTGCTCAACGACGAGCAGCGCGTTAGCGATGATCTGGCTGAGCTGGGTAAGCTTGCCACCACGCCTGAAGCCAATATTATCAAACTGCCCAATATCAGTGCTTCCGGTCCGCAGCTAAAAGCCACTATTAAAGAGCTGCAAGGCCAGGGTTACCCGCTGCCGGATTACCCGGATGAGCCCAAGAACGACGAAGAAAAAGCCATCAAGGCGGCTTACGATAAGGCCAAGGGCAGTGCGGTAAACCCGGTACTGCGTGAAGGCAACTCTGATCGCCGTGCGCCGAAATCGGTCAAGAACTACGCGCGTAAATACCCGCATCGCATGGGCGAGTGGAGCAGTGACTCTCAGTCTCACGTGGCTCACATGAGCGAAGGCGACTTCTACGGCAGCGAGCAGTCTGCGGTCATGGAAAAAGCCGGCAAGCTCAAGATTGAGCTGCAGCAAAAAGACGGCACTACTACCGTCCTGAAAGAAAGCCTGGCCGTTCTTGAAGGCGAAGTGATTGATGCCGCCTCAATGAGCAGCCGCCGTCTGCGCAGCTTTATCGACAGCGAAATCAACGATGCCAAAGCGCGCAACGTACTGTTCTCTCTGCACCTGAAAGCCACCATGATGAAGGTTTCCGACCCGATCATGTTTGGTATCGTGGTTGAAGAATTCTACAAAGCCGCGCTTGAAAAGCATGCCGATGCGCTCAAGTCCGTTGGCTTTAATCCCAACAGCGGTATTGGTGATCTCTACAGTGCCATTGAGTCGCTGCCAAGCGACCAGCAAGACGCTATCAAAGGTGATATTGAAGCGCTTTACAAAGAGCGCCCGCCGATGGCGATGGTTAACTCCCACAAAGGCATCACCAATCTTCACGTACCTTCTGATGTGATCATCGACGCTTCCATGCCGGCGATGATTCGTGATTCCGGTAAGATGTGGGGTGCTGACGACCAGTTGCATGACACCAAGGCCGTCATCCCGGATCGTTGCTACGCGACCATCTACCAAGCAGTTATCGAAGATTGCAAAAAACACGGTGCGTTTGACCCGACTACCATGGGTAGCGTGCCGAACGTGGGCCTGATGGCGCAAAAAGCCGAAGAGTACGGCTCTCACGACAAAACCTTCCAGATCGCTGCCGACGGCACCGTGGTGGTTACTGACGAAAACGGCAATACGCTGTTCAGTCATGACGTTGAAGCGGGCGACATCTGGCGTATGTGCCAGACCAAAGACGCGCCGATTCAGGACTGGGTGAAGCTTGCGGTTACCCGTGCACGCGAAAGCGGCGTTCCGGCTATCTTCTGGCTGGATGCTAACCGCGCCCATGATGCGCAGCTGATCAAAAAGGTAGAAGCGTACCTTAAAGATCACGATACCAGCGGTCTGGATATCCGAATCCTGGCGCCGGTCGATGCCATGGCGGTATCGCTTGAGCGTATCCGCAAAGGCGAAGACACTATTTCCGTCACCGGTAACGTGCTACGCGACTACCTGACGGATCTGTTCCCGATCATGGAACTGGGTACCAGCGCGAAAATGCTATCTATCGTTCCGCTGATGAACGGCGGTGGCCTGTTTGAAACCGGCGCCGGCGGTAGTGCACCCAAGCACGTTCAGCAGTTCCTGGAAGAAAACCACCTGCGTTGGGATTCGCTGGGTGAGTTCCTGGCCCTGGCGGCGTCGCTTGAGCACCTGGGCAGCACGTTTGGCAATGCACGCGCCACCGTGCTGGCCAAGACGCTTGACGAAGCCAACGGCAAGTTCCTGGACAGCAACAAGTCACCGTCGCGTAAAGTGGGCGAGCTTGATAACCGCGGTAGCCACTTCTATCTAGCGCTTTACTGGGCAGAAGCCTTGGCCGCGCAGAATGATGACGCTGAATTGAAATCGCTCTTCGCCCAGTTGGCTGATAAGCTGAAAGCCAACGAAGACACCATTGTGAAAGAGCTTAATGGTGTTCAGGGACAGGCCGTGGATATTCAGGGCTACTTCCGTCCGAACGGTGAGCTGGCGAGTCAAGCCATGCGCCCAAGCAAAACGCTGAACGAAGCGTTAGCGGTGGTTGCAAAAGGCTGATGCTGAATCGCCCTAACTATATGGGCGTGTAGCAAAACCCTCGTCCCGCTGGTGGGCGGGGGTTTTTTAACTTTTGCGGTATGATATTTTTAATGCTATGTGAACCCTTGTAGAACTTGAGCGTCATAGCTATTGACTGGTCACTGTTGCGGGTTGCAATTGTTGATGAGCGCTGGCTAGGTCATTCATGAGTCTTGAGATAACCAACAGTGCAATCTATGCCTAATCTAGTGTTTGATAAGACAAAAACGCCATGTGTAATGGCCGGTATGACACGACCCGAAATGCCTGACGATGGAGATGTTGCCGTTCAGTCTGCTGAACCGGCGCTGGCACAGCCTCCTCTGTATAAGGTTGTGTTGCATAACGATGACTACACGCCAATGGATTTTGTCATTGAAGTACTGCAGGAGTTTTTCAATATGGACAGCGAGAAAGCTGTTCAGATAATGCTTGCCGTACACACTCAGGGAAAAGCTACCTGTGGTGTCTTTACTCGAGACATTGCAGAGACTAAATGTCATCAGGTTAACGAGTATGCGCGTGAGTGCGAACACCCGCTAATGAGTGATATTGAAGCCGCAAATTGAGTCCGTTGATAAAAATTTGTCGGTGAGGCTTGCAACCCTGCCATTTGTACCCGATGTTGAAAGTGCCGGTCGACTAAATTGATCCGACGCAAGTCCTAGGTGGCGATACGCCCTAGGTAGTAGCGAAAAGGGGACTGCCATGCTTAGCAAAGAACTTGAACTGACCCTGAACACGGCCTTTACCGTGGCCCGCTCAAAGCGCCACGAATTCATGACCGTTGAACACCTGCTGCTAGCGTTGCTGGACAATGCCTCTGCAGTTGATGTTTTAAAGGCGTGTGGGGCAAACCTCGACAAGCTGCGGTCCGATCTGCAGGATTTCATCAATTCAACTACGCCGCTTATTCCTGAAGGTCACGGAGATCGTGAAACGCAGCCGACGCTAGGATTTCAGCGTGTGTTGCAGCGTGCGGTTTTCCACGTTCAGTCGTCGGGCAAAAGTGAAGTAACGGGCGCCAACGTACTGGTGGCCATTTTCTCCGAGCAGGAAAGCCAGGCGGTTTATTTCCTCAAGCAGCAAAGCGTTGCCCGTGTCGATGCGGTCAACTATATCGCCCATGGTATTTCCAAAGTGGCGGGTCACGGCCCTTCACCGTCCAGCGCTTCGCAAGAGGGTGAGGACGTTGAAGAGGGCGCCTCAGAAGGCGGCACTCATCCGCTGACTGGCTATGCCACCAACCTTAACGAACAGGCTCGGTTAGGCAAGATTGATCCGCTGATTGGTCGTGATCATGAGCTTGAACGTGTTGTACAGATTCTGGCGCGTCGGCGTAAGAACAATCCGCTGCTGGTGGGTGAAGCTGGCGTGGGTAAAACGGCTGTAGCCGAAGGCCTTGCCAAGCGTATTGTTGAAGAGGACGTACCTGACGTTATCGCCGACGCTGTCGTGTACTCGTTGGACATGGGTGCGCTGCTTGCCGGTACCAAGTACCGCGGCGACTTTGAGAAGCGCCTGAAAAGCCTGCTAAGTGAGCTACGTAAGCAGCCTAATGCCGTACTGTTTATTGACGAGATCCATACGGTCATTGGTGCGGGTGCTGCGTCCGGTGGGGTAATGGATGCCTCTAACCTGCTCAAACCGCTGTTATCGTCCGGTGAGCTGCGCTGCATTGGCTCAACCACTTTCCAAGAGTTCCGCGGTATTTTTGAAAAAGACCGCGCGCTGGCGCGTCGCTTCCAGAAGGTCGACGTACTGGCACCTTCGGTTGACGACACGATCAAGATTCTCAAGGGGTTGCGCTCGCGCTTTGAAGAGCACCACGAAATCAAGTACACCGATGGCGCGCTGGAAAGTGCGGCACGGCTGGCCGACCGTTATATCAACGACCGTTACCTGCCGGACAAGGCCATTGACGTCATCGATGAAGCCGGAGCACACCAGCGTCTGCTGCCTCCAGAAGCGCGTAAGGGGACTATCGATGTCGAGCAGGTCGAAGCGATCGTAGCTTCCATTGCCCGCATTCCGCCGAAGAGTGTTTCAAGCTCGGATCGTAAGCTGCTTGAAAAACTTGATCGCGACCTGAAAATGCTGGTGTTTGGTCAGGATGAAGCAATTGATACGCTCTCAGCCGCCATCAAGCTTTCCAGGGCCGGTCTAAAGTCGCCGGATAAGCCCGTCGGCAGCTTCCTGTTCGCAGGGCCTACGGGTGTAGGTAAGACTGAAGTGGCCAAGCAGCTTGCCCATATCATGGGTATTGAGCTTGTGCGCTTTGATATGTCGGAGTACATGGAGCGTCACACCGTATCGCGTTTGATTGGTGCGCCTCCCGGCTATGTTGGGTATGACCAGGGCGGCCTGCTGACTGAAGCCGTGACCAAGCAGCCGCACTGCGTGCTGTTGCTGGATGAAATTGAGAAGGCGCACCCTGAAGTCTTTAACCTGCTATTGCAGGTCATGGATCACGGTCGCCTGACCGATAACAACGGGCGTGAAGCTGACTTCCGTCACGTTATCGTTATCATGACCTCCAACGCAGGGGCTGAGCAGGCGTCACGTCGCTCTATCGGTTTCCAGCATCAGGACCACTCAACCGATGCCATGGAAGTCATCCGGCGCACGTTCTCGCCTGAATTCCGTAACCGGTTGGATGGCATCATTCAGTTCCACGCTTTGCAGACATCGGTGGTGCGCAACGTAGTCGACAAGTTCCTGATCGAACTGCAGGCGCAGTTAGACGAGAAGCGCGTACAGCTGGAGGTAGATGATGTGGCGCGCGATTGGCTGGCTGAGAAAGGCTATGATCCTGATATGGGTGCCCGTCCCATGGCGCGTCTGATTCAGGAAAAACTGAAGAAGCCACTTGCCGAAATGATTCTGTTTGGCGAGTTGGCCGAGCATGGCGGTATTGTGCACGTCAGTCTGGAGGAGGGCGAACTTCATCTCTCCACCGAGACTGAAATGGCGGATGCGCCCTGAAAAGGGCGCTAAAATCGCCTTAGTGCGTAGCGCCTAATCATGCCGTAGAAATGCACAGCGCCCTGTCTTCGACGGGGCGTTGTCGTATACAGGTAACGGCGCCGTACTGCGTGCTGGCTGAAAAGGCGTTATAAAGGCTTAGCGCGAACGGTAGACAATGCGGCCTTTGGAAAGATCGTACGGTGTCAATTCCACTTTCACTTTGTCGCCAGTCAGAATGCGGATATAGTTTTTACGCATTTTGCCGGAGATATGAGCAGTTACAACGTGGCCGTTTTCCAGTTCAACACGGAACATGGTGTTAGGAAGGGTATCAACGATAACGCCTTCCATTTCAATATGATCTTCGCGTGCCATATAGGCAGATCCTCACTTATTTAACGTAGTTAACAAACCAAAAACCGGTTCAGGTTTTAAGGGCCAGAGAGCTGGCACTTAAGAAACAGCGCTATATTGTGCCGTAAGCCCGTCGTCAAGGCAAAAAAGCTGGGTTAATTTGTACGCTTTAACAAATTAGTGGCCGCCAATGGCGCCCATCCAGCCGCTCGATTGGGGAAAAATCCTGCTTGTAGCGCATTTTACGACACTCTGCGATCCAGTACCCCAAATATAGATGGGGCAGGGCTTTTTTATGGCTCAGCTCAATCAGCTTTAAAATGGCAAGCGTGCCCAGCGAGCGTCTGTCGAGCTCTTCGCCAACGCCAAAAAATGTATAGATCGCCGAAAGCCCGTGCTCCAGTTGATCAAATGCCGAGACACCCACTAACTCCTCACCCAGGTACAATTCGAGTAAGTACGCGTAAGGTTCTTCCAGGGTTAAAAACGTACGGTACTGTTCACTGCTGGGCGGGTACATGTCACCATCGGCATGACGCTTTCGAATATAGTTTGCGTAAAGCTCGTAGTGGCGTGCTTCATAGCGCGCGGGTACCACGCGAGTGGTAATATCGGCGTTGCGTCGCCACACCTTGCGCTGGGAGCGGTTGGCTGCAAACTGTTCGACCGGAATGCGCACCGACTGGCAGGCGTTACAGTTTTCGCAGTGAGGACGGTATAAATGCCGCCCGCTGCGCCGAAAGCCAAGCAGTGATAGCGAGTCGTAAACCTCCGTGACGGGAGATTCCAGCGGGTCGAGAAAAAGTGTCGTCGCCTCTTTGGTGGGTAAATAGCTGCAAGTATGGGGCACAGTAAGAAAGAAGCGCAGATCCTGTACCGGCTGACGCGGAGTATTACTACTCACAGCTTGCCTCCTTGGCAAATAAACCTGGGCTTTGCCAGCATTATGAATCGCCGTGGCTTGCTATCGACTGAAGCCATGGGGATGCAGGCACCGATGGTGCCCCAGCAAACGACGATGAGACGCTAAACGCCGTTTCGGGCAGCCACTGTTCAAGATAGTTGATGAACGTCTCACGGGCGACTGTTGTTGCTCCCAGACTTTCAAGGTGCGGCGTATGCATTTGACAGTCAATCAGCTTGCCGCCATGGGCTTGCATGGCACCTGCCAGGCGGGCAAGCGCTATCTTGGAGGCATCAGGCGCATTGGAGAACATGGATTCACCGAAAAACACAGGACCCATCGCCAAACCATACAGGCCTCCCACCAATTGGCCCGATTGATGTACCTCGATACTGTGTGCAATCCCTAGACGATGAAGCGTAACGTAGGCATTGTACATATCGTCGGTGATCCAGGTGCCGGTGTCTTCATCGCGTGGCGCGGCGCAGGCATTAATTACGTGCTCAAAATGTTGATTCAGGGTAACGTCAAATCCCCCATTGCGCAGCCGTTTTGCTAAGCTACGGCGCAGCTTGAATTGCTCAGGACGTAGTACCATGCGCGGATCGGGACTCCACCATAAAATGGGGTCATCATCGCTGTACCATGGGAAGATGCCGCGACGGTACGCTTCTACCAGCCAATGCGGAGAAAGATCGCCGCCCGCGGCCAGCAGGCCATTGGGCGAATCCAGCGCAATGGCGGTAGATGGAAATATGGGATATGGCGAAGAAAGCCAAGGTAGCATTATTTGCTCCTGTTACTGAGCACTTGTAGAGAAGCTCTGTGACGCCGGAAGGATGCTCGGTATGATGCAAACTCGCAAGTGGATTAAAGACGCCATTGAGGTGTAAAGGGAGAATCGCTTGAAAGTGAATAAGGCGGTAGACAAGCGAACGCAGCGTAATTCGCGTCAAGCACCATCTTCAGCCTCTTCTGCGCGGGTTAAAGCCGCGAAAGATAAAGCTCGCCGGGTTGGCCTGCGTTTACAGGGCTCGGTGCGTGAAGGCGTAGTGGTGGTACTGCTCGCGCTGTGTGTTTTTTTATTATTAGCACTGTTTAGCTACCAGCCGGAAGACCCGGGCTGGTCTTACCAGGGGCCGGAAACGGATGTTCGCAACTGGATGGGGCCGGTGGGTGCCTGGTTGGCTGATGTTCTTTATTCGCTCCTAGGGGCGAGTGCGCTCTGGTGGCCGGGCATGTTTGGCTTTGCTGCCTGGTGGCTGATGCGCTCGCGTCAGGTACGCTTTGAATTAGATCCGGTTGCCATTGCCGTGCACGCCGGTGGCCTTGTGCTGCTGATGTTTGGCACTACCATGCTCGGCGCACTGCATTTTTATCACCCCAGCAGCATTTTACCTTACGCCTCCGGCGGTATTTTAGGCGAGGGGCTGGTGGGTACGCTCAAGCCGCTGGTAGGCAGTGGAGGCGTGGGCCTGATTGCCGCGGCCTTGATCCTGATTGGGTTCCCGCTATTTAGCGGCATGTCGTGGCTGCAGGTGGCCGATGAAGTGGGACGTCGTTTATGCCGGGTAGGCGGCTGGTTTAGCTCGCGCCGGGAAAAGCGCCGTGAGAAACGTCGTGAACGTGCCGCGCTGCGTGCTTCTTTAAAACCCGCGCCAAAAGCGGAAGAGCCTACGCGGGCGCCTAAGCCCAAGCGTGATACGGGGCGTGAGCGAAGAGAGCCTGGCTTCTCGGCGGACGTTGCGGATGATATCAATCGCCAGAGCGAAACGCCGTCTGAAGCGCGGAAAGCTGAGTCAACCGACACTTCCATTCCCTGGGAGGCAACCGCTTTTGCAGCGGCAGAGCCAGCGGTGAAAACACCGGCTAAGCCCGCCGTTGCCAGCACGCCAGAGCCAACGTTAGCGCCTGAGCCAGAGTTCAAGCCTGCGTCTGAGCCAGCGCCAGCGCTTAAACCGGAGCCTGCAGCCGAACCGGT
The DNA here is from genome assembly GCF_000377665.1 of Vreelandella zhanjiangensis DSM 21076. Classification (GTDB taxonomy): domain Bacteria; phylum Pseudomonadota; class Gammaproteobacteria; order Pseudomonadales; family Halomonadaceae; genus Vreelandella; species Vreelandella zhanjiangensis. The sequence continues at coordinate 435,109 of NZ_KB898647.1, forward strand.
TAGCCCGAAATTAACTTCTGAAATAGCTCCTGAGATCGCCCCGGAAATAACGCCTGAAGTTCGTGAGCCGAGCGTATCGGTACCTGGCACACCGCGTGCGGATGCTTTCTCGGCTCGTACCCAGGAGCCAGCTCCGACTCCTGCGCCTGCACTGTCTTCGCGTGAGCCAGAAGACGAGCCTGCCGCTGAAACGCCTTCCGCCACTGTTGAGCCAGCACGCGAACAGGCCGAGCCATCGATGATGATGCGGGCTTCTCGCGAAGAAGACGCCGCTGTGCCCATTGCCAAGCACTTCTTTGCCCAGGAAGAGGCTGACGATGTGCCAGAAGACGAGCAAAGCGAGCAGGATGAACAGGACGAGAGCGACGACTATAACGATGAGTGGCAGCGTGGCGAGTGGCACAGCGAAGAACCTGCTGTGTCCCGCGGCGTACCGCTCCGCTCTGAGCCCACGTTAAGCGATGCTGAGCCGCTCGAAGAGGCCATGCGCAGTGAACCTTCACTGACAGCCGAGCCGCGTCGTGAGCGCGTGCCTGAAGTAGTTCCCGAGCCAGTATGGGAAGATGACGAATACGATGTGATGCTGGCTGCAACGCCAACGCCAACGCCAACGTCCGCACCTGCACCAATGCCTACAAGTGCTGCACGCCATGAGCCCACTTTCTCGGCTGACGACGTGGCAGGTGAGGTAGACAGCGGCCCAACGCTTTGGACGGTCGAGCATCTGCAGAGCCAGCGCCCAGCCTTTGAAACGCTGCCTGAGCCCGAAGGCGAGGTGCCCAGTCTTCAATTGCTGACACCCGCTGAACCGCATCAGCCTAACTACACGGAAGAGCAGCTTGCCGATATGGCTGAGCTTCTAGAAGTGCGGCTGCGCGAGTATGGCGTCAAAGCGGAAGTGGTCGATACCTGGCCCGGCCCGGTTATCACCCGGTTTGAAATCAAGCCAGCAGCAGGTGTCAAAGCTTCCAAGATAAGCAACCTGGCTAAAGACCTGGCCCGCTCGCTGATGGTGAAAAGCGTACGCGTGGTAGAAGTCATCCCTGGGCGGCCGACTGTCGGGATCGAGATTCCCAACCCGCATCGAGCCATGATCCGCCTGCGCGAAGTCATCGATTCCGAGCGTTTTCAGCAGGAAACATCGCCGCTTACCATGGCGCTGGGGCAGGATATCGGCGGTGGCCCGGTGATTGCCAACCTGGGCAAAATGCCCCACTTGTTAGTGGCAGGCACAACCGGTTCGGGTAAATCGGTCGGCGTTAACGCAATGCTGATTTCGATGTTGCTAAAGGCCAAGCCCGATGAGTTGAAGCTCATCATGGTCGATCCCAAGATGCTGGAGCTTTCGGTATACGACGGTATTCCACACCTGCTGGCGCCGGTAGTGACAGATATGAAAGAAGCCGCCAATAGCCTGCGCTGGTGCGTGGCCGAAATGGAGCGTCGCTATAAACTGATGGCGGCCATGGGCGTTCGTAATATTGCCGGTTTCAATGCGCGTCTGGATGAAGCAGAGCGCGCGGGCGCCCAGGTAGCTGACCCCTTATGGGAGCCGCAGCCCTGGGAAATGCATCAGCCGCCGCCGGTGCTTGCCAAGCTGCCGTATATCGTCGTTGTGATCGATGAATTTGCCGATATGTTCATGATCGTCGGTAAAAAAGTCGAAGAGCTGATTGCCCGCCTGGCGCAAAAGGCCCGGGCCGCGGGTATTCACTTGATCCTGGCCACCCAGCGCCCCTCGGTGGACGTGGTAACGGGCCTGATCAAGGCGAATATTCCCTCGCGCATGGCGTTCCAGGTTTCCTCACGCATAGACTCGCGCACCATTCTTGATCAGGGCGGTGCGGAAAGCCTGCTGGGCCACGGCGATATGCTGTACTTGCCCGCCGGTTCCGGCCCGCCTAACCGGGTGCATGGCGCGTTCGTGGATGATGACGAAGTTCACCGCGTAGTCGATGACTGGAAGCGTCGCGGAGAGCCTGAGTACATTGAGGAGATTCTTTCGGGCGGCGTGTCAGCCGATGCCTTGACCGGTCTTGAAGCCGAAGGCAGTGAAGGCGACGACGCTGAGCAGGACGCGCTTTATGACGAGGCCGTTCAGTTCGTGACCGAAACCCGTAAAGCGTCAATTTCAGCGGTGCAGCGGCGTTTTAAGATTGGCTATAACCGTGCCGCCCGCCTGGTTGATGCCATGGAAATGGCTGGCGTTGTCTCTTCAATGGGAACCAACGGCGCCCGTGAAGTGCTGGCACCGGCGGCTGCGCGCTGATGCTGCGCCGGGTAATCGTGCAATAAGCGTGAAAGTCGCGCCGCAGGTGAAACCCTGCGGCGCGTTTTGCGTCTGACTAACCACATGGACGTTGTTGACGGTCCTCAGTACGATTCCTCAGTACGATTTTAAGTACTGTTTTAATTTGGCAGCGTATGTCTATTCAATTTGACAACGTATGCCCAGGGAGATCTCTATGCGCGATACGCAAACTCTGCTTTCTTCACCATTATCATTGGCGGCTGCCGCCCTTGGCTTAACGTTTGCTGCCCCGGCTGCCTGGGCGAACGATGCAGCCGAGCGCCTAACTGAACGGCTTGAGCCATTGGAAAACTACCAGGCCACCTTTGATCAAAAAATTCTCGATGGTGCTGGCGAGCGTTTGCAGAATGCACGTGGTGAAATGTGGCTTTCACGTCCGGGCATGTTGCGCTGGGAAGTAGAAGCCCCCTATTCGCAGGTCGTGGTATCCGACGGTAACGATGTTTATTTATACGACCCGGATCTTGAGCAGGTGACGGTTCAGCCGATGGATGACCGTGTAACGCACACGCCGGCACTGCTGCTTTCGGGCAATGTCAGTGATCTGACCGAAAGCTACGATGTGGTGTATGAGCAGGAAGGCGGCGAAGACATCTTTACACTGGTACCCAACTCTGCAGATACGCTGTTTGAAGAGCTGAGCCTGGTGTTTGACAACGAAACCCTGACCGAGCTGTGGATGATGGACAGCACCGGCCAGAAAACCATGATTACCTTTAGTGATATAACTCGTAACGGCTCTATCAACCGTAGCCTGTTTAACTTTGATATTCCTGAAGGAACCGACGTCATCCGTGAAGAGTTTTAGTGGTGATTAGTGATTGGTAAACAATAACGATCAGGCGCCCTAGGGCGCCTGATCTGCTTCCTGATCGCGGCTTTCCCGCCACGCCATAATCTCGGCAAAGCGTTTTTCCTGGCCAAGCGCGCTGGGTTCAAAAAAGCGTGCCTGGGGTAAGTCCTCCGGCCAGCAGTTATGCGTGCTGCCAGCCGGGTAGCCGTCCGGCTCGTTATGGGCGTAACGGTAGCCTTCACCATGGCCTAGTTGTTCCATTAGCTTGGTAGGCGCGTTGCGCAAATAGGTGGGCACCTCTACCTGAGGCTGTTGGCTGACAAACTGCTTGGCGGCCTTCCAGGCACGATCAATCCGATTACTCTTCGGCGCCACGGCCAGATGAATGGCCGCATGAGCAATCGCACGCTGGCCTTCGTAATCCCCTAAACGCAGATAAGCATCCCAGGCGGCTATCACCAGCGGTAGCGCTCGTGGGTCGGCATTGCCGACATCTTCTGAGGCAATCGCGGCAAGCCTTCGCACCACGTCCAGCGGGTCACCACCACCCTGCATAAACCGCGCCATATAAAGTAGAGCGGCGTCCGGGCGTGATGAGCGTATTGATTTATGAATAGCCGAGAGCAGGTCGTAATAGGCGTCCCCCTGCTTATCAAACGCGCTTGCCTGATGGCCGATTACATCCGCCAGTACTGCCATGGGCAGCACTTCCTGGCCATTCTCCTGCTGGGTAAAATCACACGCGGTTTCCAGAAGGCCCAATGCCCGCCGGGCATCGCCAGCACTTGCATGCGCCAGGGCCGAGAGCACTTCATCATCAACGTGGATATTGCGCTTGCCAAGCCCGCGCTGGTCGTCGCTAAGCGCTTGGCGCATCACGCTGATCAGCTCTTCTTGGTCGAGCGCTTTAAGCACGTAAACTCGGGCGCGTGAAAGCAGGGCGGAGTTAACCTCGAACGACGGATTTTCCGTTGTCGCGCCGATCAGGGTTAACAGGCCGGATTCAACGTGGGGCAGCAGCGCATCCTGCTGGCTTTTGTTTAAGCGGTGAATCTCATCCAAAAAGAGAATAACCGGCGAAGTGTGCTGCTGGGCACGCTCCACTGCCGCGCGTATCTCTTTCACTCCGGCCATTACCGCACTTAAATGCTCAAGCTGAGCATTGGAAGCATGGGCGAGCAGTTCGGCAAGCGTCGTTTTTCCAACGCCGGGAGGGCCCCATAAAATCATTGAGCGTACAAGGCCCGCCTCGGCCATGCGGCGTAGCGGTTTGCCAGGCCCCACCAGCGCCTGTTGGCCTATGTAGTCATCCAGCGTCTGTGGGCGCATCCGGTAGGCCAGGGGGGCGTCATCGCTGGGTGCTGAGCGCTGAGAATCAAACAGGTCCATATAAACTTCCGTTGTAAATCTAGACGTTGAGCAGCAAAGTGACTACAAGTGTGTATGGTAAACGGCGTATTGTCAGGCTACCTTTTGCATAGCCTTCACTAAAAAATGATAAGAATAATACGCTTGCTAGGGTAGTGTCTTAAGTGCATGGTGACATTAGTCAGCGTACTTACTGGAAGGTGCTAATGTGCAGTACTTTTCGAAGAGCTTTTTTGAAGAACTTGTTTGAAGTGCTTGCCTAAAGTACTAGCTTGAAGTATTCGTTTGAAGCACCAGATTTAAGTAATTTGCCATCGGTATACACATACCGTGTATAGACATATCGTGTATAGACATGTCTTGTATGGATATAGTGTAGTGATACACGCTTATGATTGCGTGCCCTACGCCATGTAAGAATTAGGCGGTCGGCATGACACAACCAAGGAGACGGCACGATGTTAAACCAACTGCGTCTAGATCATGCCAACATGGCGCGAATGCTCCATGTATTGCAGCTTAAACAAAAAACGCTGGCCGTGGGCGAGCGGCCTAATTTTCAGCTGATGCGTGAAGTAGTGGATTACATTCTGGCCTACATGGAAGGTTTTGCCGCTCCATTAGAGCGTATATGCGTTGACCGTCTGGAGACTAAAGCGCCTGAGCATCTGGCTCTAATGGAGCAGATGGCAAGCGATTACCTTAAGCTCAAGCCTCGGCTACAGCAGCTTTCGGACAATATCGATATGATCCTGATGGACAATGTACTGCCCATGGATCGCTTTGCAGAAGATCTAGGCAGTTACCTTGAAGCGCACCGCGCGTATCTTCGCCATGAGCGTGAAGGCCTCTTTCCGCTAATTGATCAGCACTTTACGCAAGAAGATATGCAGGAGCTTCTGCAAGCCCTGCCTGAAGGAGCCGAGCAGGATCTTGAACGCCTGCAGCAGGCTTACCCGGAGCTTTATGCCGAACTACGCGGCGCAGAAGTACCTCCGGTCTAGCCAAGCGGTCTAGTCACGAGAGCTTCCTTCAGCGGCCAGCGGTGCGTGTTAAACTAGCGTCCCGTGAATGAGCGGCTGAAGGAGAAGCAGGTGTATCTATTCAAACAAAAGGCCAAGGCCAAACAAAAGGCTAAGGGGCAGTAATGGCTGGCCCCGTGCTGATTTTTGACTCTGGCGTGGGCGGGCTTTCCGTAGCCCGGTCGTTGCGCCAGCATTTTCCCGATGCGGCCATGTGCTACGCCTGTGATAACGCGTGGATGCCTTATGGGCTGCGCGATGACGTCACGCTTTCGGCACGAATCGTGGCCGTTTGCCAGGCCGCTGTTCAGGCCTGCCAGCCAAGCGTTCTGGTGGTCGCCTGCAATACCGCCAGCACACTCGCACTCGATGGCTTGCGCAAGGCCCTGACCATCCCCGTGGTTGGAACGGTACCCGCCATCAAGCCCGCCGCTGCCATCAGCCGGACCCGCCATATTGGCTTGCTTGCCACTCGGGCAACGGTGGGCAGGCCCTATACGCAAAAGCTTATCGAAAGTTTTGCCAGCGACTGCATTATTACCCGGGTCGCGGCAGATAAGCTGGTGCTTGAAGCCGAAGCACTGCTTGGCGGGATTTCTCCCAACACTGAACGACTTCAGCAGGCCCTGTCGCCTCTTTGGCAAGCGGCCGATACCCAGCCCGTGGATACCGTTGTACTTGGCTGCACCCACTTTCCCCTGCTCAAGCCCTGGCTTGAAGCGCTGGCGCCAACGCCAGTGAACTGGATTGATTCCGGCGATGCCATCGCCCGGCGCGTCGGTCAGATAGCCCCGGTATTAAAAAACGGGCAGGATGGGCGCTTTTTCACGACTGCGTCGGCCGATACGCTGGGTCAGGGCTTTGCACAGTATGGTTTTTGCATCCCAAGCCGGTTGGAATTAAGCGCCTAGAGCGCGTATTTTCTAGCCTGAGCTGACACTACTATTATTAGCATCTTTAATTAATACCACTGTTAACACCGTTATTGATGCCGTTATTGATACCGTTTTTGAAAAAGAGGCGCCGACTTGGCTATCCCCGTGATAAACCCCGAACGTTATGACGAGCAGCTCGCCGAGAAGCGTGCATACCTGGAAAGCACCTTTGCGGTATTTAATCCGCCTGCGCTTGAAGTGTTTGCCTCGCCGCCGAGCCATTACCGTCAGCGCTGTGAGTTTCGGATATGGCATGAAGGTGATGATCTTTTCTACGCCATGTTCGAGGTCGACCCTGCCGACCCTAAGAACAAGCGCGTGGTACGCCTTGATCAGTTTGATGTCGCAAGCGAGTCCATCAATGCGTTAATGCCGCGCCTGCGCGAGGCGTTTTTAGCCAGCAATGAGCTGCGGCGTAAGCTTTTTCAGGTGGAGTTTCTCACTACGCTGTCAGGCGAAGCGCTGGTGACACTGGTTTATCACCGCCCGCTGGAAGCGTCCTGGGAGCAGGAAGCGCGCGCCCTGGAAGCCGAGCTTGGCATTATGATTATCGGCCGCTCGCGCAAGCAGCGCCTGGTGCTGACCCGCGACCATGTCTGGGAGCGCCTGACGGTTGATGGACGAGCGCTCGATTATCAGCAGGTCGAGAATAGCTTTACCCAGCCAAACGCGCATATCTGCCAGAAAATGTTGAGCTGGGCGCGGGAAGTCACTGCAGGCCGACAGGCAGAAGATTTGGTGGAGCTTTATTGCGGCAATGGCAACTTCACCATTGCCCTGGCCGATAATTTTCGACGCGTGCTGGCGACCGAAATCTCGCGCACGTCGGTGGCTAGTGCCAACGTCAATCTTGAAGCCAATAACATCACCAATGCGCATGTAGCCCGCATGTCGGCTGAAGAGTTTGCCCTGGCGCTCAAAGGTGAGAAAGGTGGCCGTCGTGTAGCCGAAATGGCGCTGGACGAATATCGCTTCTCCACCGTGCTGGTTGACCCGCCTCGCGCAGGTCTGGACGCGCAGAGCTGCGAGCAGATCAGCGAATATGATCAGATCGTCTATATTTCATGCAACCCGACAACACTTGCCGATAATTTAGCGCTGCTTACCAAAACGCATCAGATCGAGCGTTTTGCATTATTTGACCAGTTTCCATTCACCAACCATTGTGAATGTGGCGTATGGCTCACGCGGCGCGAGATTAATCAAGAGGGCGCATGATGCGAAAGTGGCATACACCATGAAGAACATGTCAGATGAATAGAGGGACGACCCTGGGTAGCGTAAGCTAGTCGTTATATTGGCCTAAAGGCCTATTGTCCTACGTTTTTTTGGCCAAATGTGGCCCCGGCAGTCGAGGTGATTGATGGATTACGTTGCGAGTGAAGAGAGTCGGCAAGACCTTTTGAAGCAGCTTTTTGAGCGCTTGGAAGCGCGGCTGGAACCGGACCGAGCAACGGCTATAGAAGCGTTTGCACGACGATTTTACGCAAGCGTGCCGGTAGAGGATCTTGTCGATCGTCGTCTGGATGATCTGTACGGCGCCACGCTATCCATTTGGCAGTTTCTGCAGCACCATGATGCCCAGCGTCCTAAAGTGCGCGTGTTTAATCCTGATTTCGAAGAAAACGGCTGGCAGTCGACCCATACGTTTGTGGCGGTGTTGCATGAAGATATGCCGTTCTTGGTCGACTCGGTACGCATTGAGCTGAATCGCCGCGGTCTCACCGTGCATGCGATTCAGAACTCCGTGTTCGCCGTTGCCCGCAATGAGCAGAATCAGCTACAGGCGCTGGCCTCACCCCGGGACACCAATGCGCCTGAAGCGCGTGAGTCACTGATCGTGATCGAGGTGGATCGCCATACTGATCCTGAAGCGCTTTCGAATATCGAAAAGCAGCTGCATCAAGTATTGCGCGATGTGCGCACGGCGGTTGATGACTACGATGCTATCTGTGGGCAAATCACCGCGACGATCCAGGAGCTGGAAAAAAACTGCCCGCCTCAGATCGACCCCGATGACCACGAAGAAGCCATTGCCTTCCTGGAGTGGCTGATAAAAGATAATTTCACCTTCCTGGGGTATGACGAATACCTGCTCGAAGGCAACGAGCTGCAGCGCGACCCCAATAGCCTGCTGGGCGTATTCCGCCTGGACGAGCCGCGTTACGATGAACGCATTCGTGCCGAGGAAGGCATCGATGAGCAGGGCAACTATGAGCTGGTGCCCCAGCTGCTCTCGTTTGCTAAAAGCGCCCACCACTCGCGGGTACATCGCCCGACCTATCCTGATTACATCACCGTCGACCGTTATGACGACGACGGCAACGTAATCGGCGAGCGCCGCTTCTTCGGCCTGTTTACCTCGACGGTATATAACGAGTCGCCACGCAATATTCCGCTGCTGCGCCGCAAGCTCAAAGCGGTGATGGATATCGCCGGTTTCAACCCGCAAGGCCATAACGGCAAGCAGCTTTTGCAGGTGCTTGAGGTCTATCCTCGCGATGATCTGTTCCAGATCAGTACGGAGTCGCTGGCGCATACTGCGTTGGGCATTCTCGATATTCGCGAACGCCGTCAAGTGCGTCTGTTTATTCGCGCCGACGTCAGCGGGAAATTTTACTCGTGCCTGGTATTTGTTCCGCGCGACGTGTTTTCGACCGATCTGCGCCAGCGTATTCAGAACCTGCTGTGCGAAGAGCTTGATGCCCACTTTGGCGATTTCAACACCCACTTGTCTGAGTCGGTACTGGCGCGCATCCAACTGATTTTACGTTTCAACGGCAGTGCACCAAGCCAGTTTGACCTTAAGCGTCTGGAAAGCAAAGTGGCCCGTCTTGCGCGTAGCTGGCGCGATGAGCTGATGGCCGCCATGGTGGAAGGTTTTGGGGAAGAGCGCGCCAACCATCAAATGGAGCATTTCCAGAGCGCCTTCTCGGCAAGCTATCGTGAGGACTTTACCGCGCGTACTGCCGTGTTTGATGTCCAGCATCTGCTCACGCTCAATAACGGCGATGACCTGTCACTATCGCTTTATCGTCCGCTGGAAGAGAAGGGTGGCGGAGTCAATCTCAAGCTGTACCACCGTGGCTCGCAGATACCGCTTTCCGACGTACTGCCGATGATGGAAAATCTGGGCTTGCGGGTGATTGGTGAGCGCCCCTACGAAATCAATGCTCCCGAGCAGCGCTACTGGATCCACGACTTCGAGCTTGAGCACGGTAATAAAGACGTTAACCTGGGCGAAATGCGGGAAACCTTCAGCGAAGCCTTCAAGCGCATATGGGCGGGCGAGGCTGATAACGACGCTTTCAACCGGCTGATCATTGCCGCCGGGCTGGACTGGCGCGAAGTGGCGATGCTGCGTGGCTATGCGCGCTATCTCAAACAGATCCGTTTTGGCATGTCGCAACACTACATTGCCGCGACACTGGCTAACTATCCACAGATTACCCAGGAACTGGTGGAAATGTTCCGCCTGCGCTTTGACCCAGCGCTTGACTCTCATGATACCGATGAGTGCGTGGCGCGGCTAAATGAACACCTGGAAGCGGTTGCCAGCCTCAACGATGACCAGCTGTTACGTCGCTTTATGGAGCTTATCCAGGCAACGCTGCGTACCAACTATTATCAGCGTGCTGAGGACGGCCGCTTTAAAGATTACATCGCCTTTAAGCTTGAGCCTTCCAAAGTCACCGGAATGCCCAAGCCACGGCCGATGTTCGAGATTTTTGTCTGCTCGCCACGCGTGGAAGGTGTTCACCTGCGCGGTGGCAAAGTAGCCCGCGGTGGTTTGCGCTGGTCTGATCGCCATGAAGATTTCCGTACCGAAGTGCTCGGCCTGGTAAAAGCCCAGCAGGTTAAAAATGCGGTGATCGTGCCGGTCGGTGCCAAGGGCGGTTTCGTGTGTAAGCGGATGCCGGAAAACGCTGACCGCGAAACCCAACAGAAAGAAGGCATCGCCTGCTATAAAATCTTTATTCGCGCGCTTTTGGATGTCACGGACAATTTGAACGGTAGCGACGTGGTGCCGCCTGCAAACGTCGTGCGTCATGATGAAGATGATGTCTATCTGGTAGTGGCTGCTGATAAAGGTACGGCGACGTTCTCGGATATCGCCAACGAAATCTCCATTGAATATGGTCACTGGCTGGGAGATGCGTTTGCCTCCGGCGGCGCGAACGGCTACGACCACAAGAAAATGGGCATTACCGCCCGCGGTGCCTGGCAGTCGGTCAGGCGCCACTTCAAGAACCTGGGTATCGACACTCAGCAGGATCTGTTCAGCGTTGTAGGCGTGGGCGATATGGCCGGCGACGTGTTCGGTAACGGCATGCTGCTGTCCGACAAGATTCAGCTGGTAGGGGCCTTCAACCATCTGCATATCTTTGTGGATCCGAATCCTGACGCCGAGGCTGCCTTTGCCGAGCGCAAGCGGCTGTTTGATCTGCCGCGCTCCAGCTGGGAAGACTACAGTGCCGAGCTGATTTCCCAGGGCGGCGGTATCTTTAGCCGCAGCGCCAAATCGATCGCGATTACTCCGGAAATGCAGCAGGTGTTCGGCATTCAGGAAGAGCGCCTGTCACCCAATGAACTGATTCGCGCCATGCTCCAGTCCAAGGTGGATTTGATCTGGAATGGCGGTATCGGCACCTATGTGAAAAGCTCGGATGAAACCGATGCCGACGTGGGCGACAAGGCCAACGATGCGCTGCGCATTAACGGCGCTGATCTCAACTGCCGCGTGGTAGGTGAGGGCGGTAACCTCGGCCTTACCCAGCGTGGGCGTATGGAAGCCGCCGCCAAGGGCGTGCGCGTTTATACCGACTTTATCGATAACGCGGGCGGCGTGAACTGCTCTGACCACGAGGTCAATATCAAGATATTGATCGATGACGTGGTCAAACGTGGCGACATGACCGACAAGCAGCGCAATGAACTGCTTGCCGAAATGACCGATGAAGTGGCCGATCTGGTGATTCTGGATAACTATCGTCAGGCGCAGGCGCTTGATCTCTCAGAGATTCTTTCTCTACAGGGCATCGGGCCTTACCGTCGCTTTATCAGTGAGCTGGAAGCCGCAGGTCAAATCGACCGTGAGCTTGAGTTCCTGCCTACCGATGACGTACTAAAAGAGCGTGCCAGCAATCAGCAAGGGATGCGCTTGCCTGAACTCTCGGTACTGATCTCCTACGCCAAGAGTACGCTTAAAGGTGATCTGATTACCTCTGATGTACCTGATGATACGTATATCCATCGCCACATCGAGCGGCTGTTCCCATCGGTATTGACCGAGCGCTATCAGCCGGAAATGTATGAGCACCGCCTGAAGCGCGAGATCGTCGCCACGCAAGTCGCCAATGATCTGGTCGATCATATGGGCATTGTGTTTGTCCGTCGGTTAAGAGATTCCACCGGTGCAGGCCGAGCCGATATCGCGCGTAACTATGTGATTGCCCGCGACAGCTTCAACCTGCCCTCGCTTTGGTCACAGATTGAAGCGCTGGATAATCAGGTGCCAAGCAAGGTACAGCACTCCATGATGCTGGATCTTATGCGCTTGATTCGCCGTTCGACGCGCTGGTTCCTGCGTCAGCATCTAGGACTTACCACGCAGGATACGATCGAGTATTTCGGTCCTCGTCTGGCGCAGTTGCAGGAAGAGATGGGCGAGCTGTTAAGCGGTGAAGAGCTGGACGCATGGCGTGCTCGTCGTGATGAACTGCAGGAAGCAGGTGTACCAGAAGCGCTGGCTTCAACCGTTGCGGCAGCGCCCAGCCTTTATGCCGGGTTGGGTATCATTCAGGCGGCGCGCGTCACCAGCGAGAAGCCCCAGCGAGTAGCCGAGGTGTTCTACGAAATCGGCAGCCGCCTGGAGCTACCCTGGATGAGCCAGCAGGTCACTCAGCTTGAAGTGCGCGACGCATGGCAAGTGCAGGCGCGAGAAACCTTCCGCGATGATATCGACCGTCAGCAGCTGGCGCTTACCACCAGCGTGTTGAAGCTTGAAGCCGGCAGCCGTGACACGCCAGAGCGTGTTGATCAGTGGCTCGAGCAGCACGAGCACCTGCATAACCGCTGGCGCCGTTTGCTTGAAGAGGTGCGTGGTGGCAGTGAAGGCGGATTTGCGCTGTTTGCGGTAGCCGTACGCGAGTTGGTAGACCTTGCTGAAAGTGACAGCGAAGCCTGAACGACGCGGCGCTAGCTAGGTAAAACGCGTAAGCGCTGTAGAAATAAGCGTTGTGGAAAAAAGTAACCGTGCCTGGGCAATCCAGGCACGGTTTTTTTAGGCCTTTGCCCACCGTTAATGGCTGAGTGCCGTGCGCTAAAAGGGGAGTTTGCGCTATACTCGGCGCCGCTCAGCACCGCTCACCTTAATAAGAGACTTAGTCGATGTACTCACTTGCACGCTCGCTGCTCTTTCGTATTGACCCTGAAACCTCTCACGGGTTGGCTCTAAAGACGTTAGACGCGTTGCACCGCGTGGGTGGCGTAGCGCCCCTGGTGGGTAAGTCGATAGACGATTCGGTCGAACTGATGGGGCTGCGGTTTGCCAACCGCGTGGGGCTAGCCGCGGGGCTTGATAAAGACGCCGACCACCTGGATGCACTGGGTGCACTGGGATTTGGGTTTGTTGAAGTAGGTACTGTGACGCCCAAGGCGCAGCCGGGTAACCCGAAGCCGCGCCTGTTTCGTTTGGCAGGCCATGACGCCATCATCAACCGCTTTGGGTTTAACAACAAAGGGGTTGAGCACTTGGTGGCGCAGGTTAAAAAGCGCCATTACCAGGGCGTGGTAGGTATTAATATCGGTAAAAATCTCAGCACCGCCGTCGATAACGCCCTGGATGACTATTTGGTCTGCTTGGATGCAGTTCACTCGGTGGCCGACTATATTACGGTGAATATTTCTTCGCCCAACACGCCAGGGCTACGCACGCTGCAGTTTGGTGAGCAGTTGGATGGCTTGCTCGGGCCAATTCGTGAGCGCAGTCGGGTCTTGGATACGCAATCCGGGCGCAAGGTGCCGCTATTAATTAAAATAGCGCCGGATATGAGCGAGGAAGAAGTTGCGCTGGTGGCAGAAAGCATCGCCCGCAATGAGTTGGATGGCGTGATTGCCACCAACACGACCGTATCCCGTGAAGCGGTGCAAAGCGACCCACAGGCTGACGAGGCGGGCGGGCTTTCTGGCAAGCCTGTGTTCGAGGCATCTAACGTGGTGATTCGTCTGTTGCGTCAGCATCTGCCAACGCTTCCGATTATCGGCGTTGGCGGCATTGATAGCGCAGAAGCTGCGAAGGCCAAGATAGCGGCGGGCGCCGACTTGATTCAGCTCTATTCGGGGCTTATTTATCAAGGGCCCAAGCTGGTCAATGAGTGTGCCCGTGCGCTAAAGGCGCATTAATTTTTCAGCGTGAATTAAAAACGCGGATTAAAAAACATTAGCTAAAAAGCCCGCTGAAAAGCGGGCTCCATGTTCCAAAATGTAAAATTAAGGAATATATAAATTGCTAGGTCATGACGAGGGGGTTTTTGTGGATACCGGAAATGCCGGTCATTCCGTCCCACTGGTCTCCGCGACCTTCACGCCAACCGCTCATCCAGTACTCGCGTAAATTGACATCTTGACTGGGACACTCATCACGGGAACGGCCGATAACACCTGCTTTATACCCGTGAACATAGGCCCGCTGGAAGCGGTCACGTTTTTGTCGTTTCATTGGCTAACCTCTTTTCATGAAAGCCTTTAAAAAGAAATAGTGCACTATGCCTTAAGCGTTAGGCCCCTATTTCGAGAGCTGACTTCAAGAGCAGGCTGCCAGCCGTGCGCTAATGTCTAGCACTCACGAGCTGAACCGGCTAGGCGGCAACCAAAACAAGCCTTTAGTCTATTAATGACCTTTTGGTCTATTAATGACCAAGACAAGCAACGCATGCGTTTTCAGTAGCTACTCCTTTATTCTTAGATCATTATGGGGGCACTTGTCGACCCCCAAATTGTCATAAGATGTAAATACATTTGCCATATATAGGAATATCGCGCGGTTACGCGCTGCCATGACTATGACCGAAACGAGTCAAAACGCCCCCCTGAACCTGCTGGCGACTTGCCCTAAAGGCATTGAAGGCCTGCTGGCCGATGAGCTGGCAGCGCTAGGCGCGACGCCTGGAAAAACCACCGTGGCTGGCGTGTACTTTTCCGCCAGCCAAGCCATCGCCTACCGTGTATGCCTGTGGTCTCGGCTTGCCAACCGGGTAATTCTGCAGCTGGTTCGCGAGCCGATGATTGAAACGCCGGAGCAGCTACGCGATGTGGTTGCCCGTATCGCCTGGACCCAGCACTTGGCGGTTGGAAAAACCCTGGCGGTGGATTTTCATGGCCGCAGCGATCACATTCGCCATACTCGATTTGGCGCCCAAACGGTAAAAGATGGCGTGGTAGACGCGCTACAGCTTGCCGGACAAGAGCGTCCTTCCATCGATACCAAAACGCCGGATTTGCGTCTCTACGCGCATCTGCATCGCGCCAACCTGACCATTGGTATCGACCTTTCGGGGGAAAGCTTGCACCGCCGGGGCTATCGTCGTGATGTCGGCCATGCGCCGCTTAAGGAAAACCTCGCGGCAGCGTTGCTGATCCGTGCTGGCTGGCCCGAGCGGGCGAAAGCTGGCGAGCCGCTGATCGACCCGCTGTGTGGTGCCGGCACGCTGCTGATTGAAGCCGCACTTATGGCCGCCGATCAGGCGCCGAACCTGGACCGTGAACGGTTCGGTTTCAAGGGCTGGGCCGGGCACGATGAGGCGCTTTGGCTTGAGCAGAAACGAGAGGCCGAAGCGCGCGCCTCGATTGGTCGCAAGCGGTGTAAAACCCAGCTTCTGGGCTTTGACCAAAGCCCGGCGGCGCTATCGGCTGCAAAAACCAACGCGATGCGTGCAGGTATTCCGGCACTTATCACGCTACACGGGCAGAGCCTTGCACAGCTGACTCGCCCCGAAACGCTATCGGCAGAAAGCGGGCTTCTGATCACTAACCCGCCTTACGGCGAGCGGTTGGGTGAGCTACCTGAGCTTGTGCGCCTATATTCCCAGCTGGGTGAAAAAGCCAAAGCGCTGTTTCCTGGCTGGACGCTGGCGATGTTTACCGGCAACCCCGACTTAGGGCACCGGCTGGGCCTGCGCGCACATAAGCAATATGCGCTTAAAAACGGCGCGCTGGATGCCAAGCTGCTGCTGATGGATATCGGTACACCTGCGGTGGGTAACGACGCCCAGGCGGAAGGCAAAAGCGCTGATGCACCGCCTAAAACAGCGCCTGCAGTGTCTGAAAACGCGCAAATGTTCGCCAACCGGCTGGGCAAGAACCAGAAACGCCTCAAGAAGTGGCTTAAGCAGAGCGGTGAAACCTGCTACCGAATCTATGATGCGGATATGCCCGAGTTTGCGTTGGCGATTGACCGCTATGGCGACCGCGTACACGTTCAGGAGTACGCCGCGCCTAGCTCGATAAACCCTGCTCAGGCCCAAAAGCGTCTGTTTGATGCGCTTGAAGTGCTGCCGGATGCGTTAGGCGTTGACCCCAGCAAGGTATATATCAAACGTCGTGAGCGGCAAACCGGCACTGCCCAGTACCAAAAGCGTGAGGCCAGCGGTGAGCGCTTTGAAGTGCGTGAAGGCGATGCGCGGCTATGGGTCAACCTGCGCGACTACTTGGATACTGGGCTGTTCCTGGATCACCGGCCGGTACGCCGTATGCTGGGCGAAATGGCTCGCGGCAAGCGCTTTTTGAACCTGTTCTGTTATACCGCCACGGCCACCGTTCAGGCAGCCTTGGGTGGTGCCAGCGACAGCGTCAGCGTGGATATGTCCAACACTTACCTTGAGTGGGCGAAGGATAACTTTACCCTTAACAAGCTCGATCTGCGCCTTCACCGCGTGGTGCGTGATGACTGTTTCCGCTGGCTGGAAACCGCCAACGCCGAGTTTGACCTGATCTTTATGGATCCGCCGACGTTCTCCAATTCGAAGAAAATGCGCGATACCCTGGATATACAGCGTGATCATCCGCGCCTGGTGGAACTTGCCATGGCCCGGCTCGCTCCCGGCGGCACATTGGTATTCTCTAACAACCAGCGTCGCTTCAAGCTTGATGACGCGCTTAGCCAGCACTACGCGGTAGAAGAGATCACCTCGCGCACCTTTGACCCAGACTTTCAGCGGCGCACCAACATGCACCACGTGTTCCTGCTGCGTCACCGCAGATAGAACATAAGGCTTGCGGCGGTGATTTCACTTACGCTCTACACCACCCTGGGTTGCCATCTGTGCACCCAGGTGGAAGCCTTGCTGTCAGCGCTTGCCAATCAACCGGTAACGCTTAAGCGCGTGGAGATCAGCGAGCAGGCGGCCTTGATCGAGCGCTACGGTGAGCTTATTCCGGTGGTGGTGGATAGCCAGGGCAGGGAGCTGATACGTGGATTTGAAGTGGCACGTATGAGCGATTGGCTAGGCGAGCGCGGCTGGCTTGATGAGCGCGCGCTAGCATCGTTGATAGAGCCTGAAGATTCGCCGCCAAAAGGCATGCGCCTGCATAACGGGCGGCGTTTTCTAGGTTAGTGAGCACTCAGCCTGCTGGGTTTTAGCATGCGTGCTTCTAAACAATAGTGTTTAAAGCAGGTCCAGCAGTGAAAGCTGGCGCATGGCTTCCTGGCCTTCCGGGGTGTGGTCATCAACGTCCAGCACCTTATGAAAACCGCGCGACTTTTGAATCGTCGTCTCATCTTCCAGCCACATCTGAGCCTGCTCAAGGGTGTCGGCCAGTTGATGCTTTAAACCGCCAAACTGAGTGCCGATTTGCCCCCAGGCACGACTGAAAATCCAGTCGCCAAACATGTCTTGATGAATATGAACCAGCACATAGTCATGGTCGGTTTCCCACCTAACGATCACAAGCTTACTCCCTTGGTTGTTCTTAACGCTGGCCTGCCCATTAGGCACTCCCTGTCCCAAATACGATTCCCCAATACCGTTCCCAAATACCGTTACCAAATACTATTTCCCAATTCGGTGTGGCGGGCGGTATTGTAAAGCCCGTTATCGCAAACGACCATGTCTGGCGATAAATAGCCTGGATCTGACTGTAAATAGGCCTGACTGAAATAGATCTGCTGTAAATAGATCTGCTGTAAATAGATTTGCTTGTCCTGGGTCTTATAAGGATACCGCTGTGAAGCTGATTGTAGATGCCAACATACCCGCCGCCGAGCGCTGCTTTGGGGATTTTGGCTCACTGACCCGCGTGCCGGGGCGTGAGATAAACGCTGAACACGTTAAAGACGCCGATGCGCTGATCGTACGCTCCATCACCCAGGTAAATGCCGCGCTGCTTGCCGATAGCTCAGTACGCTTTATCGGCACCTGCACGATTGGCACTGACCATATCGACCATGACGCACTGGCCGAGCGGGGCATTGCCTTCGCAAGCGCCCCTGGCTGCAATGCAGAAGCCGTGGTGGACTACGTGCTAAGCAGCCTGTTGACGCTTGCCGAGCGCGATGGCTGGTCGCTTCTGACGCGCACCGTTGGCGTTGTTGGCGTGGGCAATGTGGGCAGCCGTTTATTGGCGCGGCTAACGGCGCTGGGGATTAAAACGCTGGCCTGCGACCCGCCCAGAGCGGAGCAGGAAGGCGAGCAGGGCTTAGAGTCGCTGGATACACTGATTGACCGCTGCGATATCCTTTGCCTACATACGCCGCTGGTAGCGCAGGGGCCGCACGCCACTTATCAGCTGCTTAATGCGCAGCGCATCAACGAGCTGGCACCCGGCACTGTATTGTTGAATGCAGGGCGGGGCGACTGTATTGATGGACTGGCACTGCGCAGCCGCTTGACGGGCAAAGGGGATATCACCGCTGTTTTGGACGTATGGGAGAGCGAGCCGGAAATCGATGCCGGGTTGCGCGACCTGGTTACCCTCGCCACTCCGCATATTGCCGGGCATAGCCTGGATGGCAAACTGCGCGGCACCTGGATGATTCAGCAGGCGCTAGCCAGCCATCTCGGCCTTGCCAGTCAGATGGCGTTTGCCGATATCTGCCCGCGGCCAGTATTGGCGTCGCTGCATTTGCAGGATGCGCTGCCCATTGAGGATGCGCTGCGTGTGTGCATGCGCGCGGTATACGATGTACGCCGCGATCACGATAGCCTGCAGCGCCAGGTACTCAAACAGGGTATTAAGCAGGGCTTTGATACCTGCCGGGCGAACTACCCGCTGCGCCGCGAGTTTGCCACCCTGAACGTGCAGCTATCGGGCAATGCGGTGGCGCTCGAAGCGCCGCTAAGTGCTGCAGGCTTTCGTGTCTCGCGGATGCCATAACGCAGCGTTTATCCATCATGCTGACCCGGTCGCCATGCCATAGATACAATCAGGCCCGCTTAAGCGGGCCTGATTGGTTTTGGCTGATGTGCGAGATGTCGCTTACTGGCGGTAGGCGGCTTCTTTTAGTGCGCGAATACGCGCATCCAGAGGCGGGTGACTGGCAAACAGCTGCTCAAGCAGCGAACGCGTCTGGCCTTTGGTGATCGCCATGGCACGCATGGTGTCGGGCATTTGGTCCGGCATTTCTGTTTCCGCTTTCAGGCGGGCGAGGGCATTCACCATGGAACCCGTACCCGCTAAGCGCGCGCCAGCCTCGTCGGCACGGTATTCGCGGTAGCGCGAGAACCATGCAACGATAGCCGAGGCGACAATCCCGAATACGATTTCTGCAACAATGACCACTGCGAAGTAGCCCATAAAGCCCAGGCCGCCTTCGCCGCCGCTGCGGCTTTTAAGAAAACCATCCACCAGCTGAGCCACCACGCGGGCAAAGAACATCACGAAGGTGTTCACCACGCCCTGAATCAGCGCCAGCGTTACCATGTCGCCATTGGCCACGTGGCCAATTTCGTGGGCAAGCACCGCGCGCACCTCATCAGGGCGCATCCGGTTTAAAAGCCCGGCTGACACCGCCACCAGCGCGTCATTCTTGTTCCAACCCGTAGCAAAGGCGTTTGACTGCTGGGCGGGGAAGATACCTACCTCGGGCGTTTTAATGCCTGCCTCGCGGGAAAGCTCTGCCACTGTATCCACCAGCCACTGCTCGGTGGAGTTGGAAGGAGACTCAATAATTACCGTGCCGGTGCTGCGTTTCGCCATCCATTTGGAAATAAACAGCGAAATCAGCGAGCCGACCATGCCGAAGATAAAGCAGAAGATCAGCAGGCTGGTAAAGTTGATTCCCTGGCTGCGTAAGTAACCCTCAACGCCAAACAGGCGCAGCGTAATACTGGCGACAAGCAGCACCGCCAGGTTGGTGGCTAAAAACAGCACAATTCGCATCATGGTGCAGGTTCTCCGTAAGAGGTCATCAATGCGTTACCGGGTTTTCAAGCCCTAGAATGCTTGTTTAGATACGTACACTTCATGGCAGTTTCAAGTCACAGCGCGCTTTATTGGCGGTAGCGGGACAGGAAATTACCGAATCTGTCCAGGGCGTCGCCTAGCTGGTCGGCCCAGGGCAGCGTCACGATGCGCACGTGATCGGGTTCCGGCCAGTTAAACGCCGTGCCCTGCACCAGCAGAATTTTCTCCTGCAGAAGCAAGTCCAGCACCAGCTTCTGGTCATCCTTAATATTGAACACCTTGGGGTCGAGGCGTGGAAACGCATAGAGTGCGCCCTTCGGCTTGACGCAGGATACCCCGGGGATGGCATTGAGCTTCTCCACCGTGATATCGCGTTGAGCCAATAAGCGGCCACCCGGCAGAATTAAATCATTGATGGACTGGTAACCACCCAGCGCTGTTTGAATCGCATGCTGGGCAGGTACGTTGGCGCACAGACGCATGGAGGCCAACATGGTCAGGCCCTGAATGAAGTCTTTGGCGCGCTGTTTGGCAATCGTGCCGGAAATCGTCATCCAGCCTGAGCGAAAGCCCGCACAGCGGTAGCTTTTCGACAGCCCGTTCATGGTAATCACCAGTTGGTCATCATCGGCCAGGGCGCCGGTCGCGGTATGTTCTACGCCGTCATAAAGAATCTTGTCGTAAATCTCGTCAGAGAACACCACCAGGTTGTGCTCTTTGGCCACGGCCAGTACGTCGCGCACCACGGCCGGTGGATAAACTGCGCCGGTCGGGTTGTTGGGGTTAATCAACACAATCGCGCGGGTACGGCTAGTGATCTTGGTGCGAATGTCGGCAATATCCGGCGTCCAGTCGGCCTGTTCATCGCATAGGTAGTGCACCCCGTGACCGCCAGAAAGATGGGCGGCTGCAGTCCATAGCGGGTAGTCCGGCGCGGGGATCAGGACTTCATCGCCATCGTTTAATAGCGCCTGCATGCACATCACGATCAGCTCGGATACGCCGTTGCCGATGTAAATATCTTCAATGCCAACGCCCGGGATCTCCTTGCGCTGACACTCCTGCATAATGGCTTTACGGGCCGAATAAAGGCCCTTTGAATCGCAATAGCCCTGGGCGGTGGGCAGGTTGCGCATCACATCCTGCAAAATCTCTTCAGGTGCTTCAAACCCAAACGGCGCCGGGTTGCCAATATTGAGCTTTAAAATCCGCTGGCCTTCATCTTCCAGCCGTTTGGCGTGGTCAAGTACCGGGCCACGGATGTCGTAGCAGACGTTATGCAGTTTATGGGATTTTTTTAGCGTCTGGGGAGGCGCTTGAAGCTGAGAGGTTTCCATGTGTGATTTATCCAAGAGTGTCCAAAGGCCGTGCGACGGCGCCGGTCGGTTTGCTCATTATGCGTCGGAAAGTGCTTGATTGTCTTCGTCGTTATGCACAACAGGTGGCGGAATATCGTCGGGCGTTTCCAGCGTTAGGCGGCCGAGCTTGCCATCACGCAGTTCGTGTAGCAGAACTTCGGCGCCGCGGTGCAAATCTACCTCGCCGCCCGCGCGCAGACCGCCCCGTTTACCGGCGATTTCTTTCAAAATCGCATGGCCATCAAATCCGGCAATCGCCAGGAAGTCCGGTTTTTTCGGCCCATCCGCATCGACTTCATTGCTAACTGGCGCCTCATAGGTGGGCAGGGCCTTTAGCTTATAGCGAGCGGTCAGCTCAGTAGGATAGCGCTTGGCAAGCTCGGCGCTGGTCACAATCGCCACGTCGGTATATTCAATCGCGGTATCCCGAATAGCCCCGCTTGCCGCCAGCCGGTATGCACTTGCCTGGTCTTCAATTTTTGGCCACAGCACGCCAGGCGTATCAATTAGCGCGACTCGCCCATCGATACGTACCTTTTGCTGGCGCTTGGTTACCGCCGGCTCGTTGCCGGTTTTGGCAATTTTGCGCCCGGCCAAGCCGTTAATCAGGGTGGATTTTCCCACGTTGGGAATGCCCATCACCATCACCCGAACGTCGCGGTCGGCGCGTACGGCACCTGCAAGCTCATGACAAAGCTTGGGGATTTTCTTGAGCTCGCGGGTGTTGGTCGTGGTGATCGCGAGTGCCCGGGTATCGTCCTGGGCATCAAAAAACGCCACCCATTCGGCGGTGCGCTCAGGGTCGGCAAGGTCCGCCCGGGAGAGAATTTTCAGCACCGGCTTGTGCCGGGTCAGCTCGGCCAGCATCGGGTTGGCGCTGGAGTAGGGCAGGCGTGCGTCCAATACTTCAATGACCACGTCGATTTCCGGCAGCGCATCCTTTATCTGGCGGCGGGCCTTGTTCATATGTCCGGGGAACCAGCCGAGCATGAGTTTCTCCTACAAGCACAAAAAACGGGCATAAAAAAGCGAGCAACCATTCTACCAGATGGTGCCCGCTTTGCCGGAGTTCGTTATACGTTTATGCCGTAGCGCTTACTCGTCAGGATGGAACTCAAGTGAAACGGAGTTGATGCAGTAGCGAAGCCCCGTAGATTCCGGCGGCCCGTCAGGAAACACGTGGCCCAGATGGGCATCGCAGTGAGAGCACACCACTTCCGTGCGCACCATGCCGTGAGTCGTATCGCTATGCTCTTCGACACTGTTTCTGCCCAGTGGCCTGTCGAAGCTTGGCCAACCGCAGCCAGCATCAAACTTGTGCTCGTTTTCAAACAACGGCGCATGGCAGCAGACGCAGTGATAAATACCCTGAGCGTCGCGAACCTGATAGTCACCCGTAAAAGGGCGCTCGGTGCCTTTCTCACGTGCTACCCGGTACTGCTCGGGGGTCAGCTTTTCACGCCACTGCTCGGGGGATTTTTCAATTTTGGCCATTTAATGTCTCCTTTCCCTCTATTACTTGCAGGCTAGCGTACTCTTTTCAGTAAAGACAGATTTCAGTAAAGACAGATCACATCAGTAAATACACAACCATCGATGGTTAAAAGCAGGACCTGCTAAGACAGCATAGCACCCACCTGAGTTCGGCGGCCAAAGGGCGTAACCGCCGGTTAATAGCAAGGGTAAGCACAGGGCTTGAAAGAACTTGTTGCACAGATAGAAAGCAGAGCGATATCAGAGTGCTTGACAGAAACTCATGCTCTGAGTAATATACGCGCCACCTCGACGAGGCAATGAAACGTCCCATTCGTCTAGTGGTCTAGGACACCGCCCTTTCACGGCGGTAACAGGGGTTCGAACCCCCTATGGGACGCCAATTACATCGTTAGGGTATCGGAGTGCGGGAATAGCTCAGTGGTAGAGCATCGCCTTGCCAAGGCGAGGGTCGAGAGTTCGAATCTCTTTTCCCGCTCCAAAATACGTCCCATTCGTCTAGTGGTCTAGGACACCGCCCTTTCACGGCGGTAACAGGGGTTCGAACCCCCTATGGGACGCCAATCCGATTGCGAAAAATTGATTAAGCGGGAATAGCTCAGTGGTAGAGCATCGCCTTGCCAAGGCGAGGGTCGAGAGTTCGAATCTCTTTTCCCGCTCCAATCAAGTGATTGATAGTGTGGTTAAGCAAGTGCAGGTCGAGAGCTGGTGCGCCAGTCCGATCAAATCTCTTTTCCCGCTCCAATCAAATAGATGTCTATACGTCCCATTCGTCTAGTGGCCTAGGACACCGCCCTTTCACGGCGGTAACAAGGGTTCGAACCCCTTATGGGACGCCATCTAAAACAGTTTGCGTTGCGGGAATAGCTCAGTGGTAGAGCATCGCCTTGCCAAGGCGAGGGTCGAGAGTTCGAATCTCTTTTCCCGCTCCATGCAAACAGTCGCATCCAGTGATGCGATGGTCGAGAGCTGGAACGCCAGCCCGGTCGAATCTCTTTTCCCGCTCCATGCAAACATCTCCAGCTCGTTACCCCTCTAGTTTGTTATCTCTTCTGTTTATTCTCTTGAATATATCGTTTCTACCCACCGTCTTTGCTGACGGCGTTTTGCCGTGCGCGTAATTTATACACAGGTGGTTGATAACGGCCTACGCCCAGGCGGCATGCCTGAGCATAAGCGGTGATGCTTAACTCAGCGTGAAGTGATTGACGATGCTATTGAGCGACTGGGAGCGCTGTTTCAGGTCGTGCGCCGAGTCGGCGGTTTGCTGAACCATGGTGGCGTTATCCTGGGTCGATTGATCAAGTTGGGCGATGGCCACATTGATCTGCTCAATACCCTGGGTTTGCTCGTGAGTGGCGGCGGTGATGTCCGCGAACAGGTCGTTGATGCGCTGAATCTGCTGGTCAATATGCTGCATGCGTTCCCTGGCGGTGGTCACCAGCGATGCGCCGTTATCTACTTGCGCATTAGATGTGTTGATCAGCGTTTTAATCTCGTGGGCGGCTGTTGCCGAACGGTTAGCCAACTGACGCACTTCGCCAGCTACCACGGCAAAGCCTCGGCCATGCTCGCCCGCCCGTGCGGCTTCGACAGACGCATTAAGCGCCAGAATATTGGTCTGGAAGGCAATGCTGTCGATTAGCGTGACAATATCGGCAATCTTGGCCGCTTCGGCACTGATTTCCTGCATGGAGGTAACGGCTTCACCGATGGCCTTCTGGCCAACCTGTGAGGTGTCGCTGGCGCTGCGTACCAGTTCCTTGGCTTGTTCGACGTTCTCGGCATTCTGGCGCACGGTCGCGGTGACCTCTTCCATGCTCGCAGAGGTTTGCTGAAGGGCGGCGGCCTGCTGCTCGGTGCGCGATGAAAGCTCCTGGTTGCCTGCGGCGATATCGCCGGAGTTATGGTCCACCGCCGCGCTGGTCGTATGGATTTCCTGCATCGTGGCGTGCAGCTTGTCACGCATCTGCTGGATATCGTAAAGCAGACTGTTGGTATCGTTAGCGCTCAAATTCACCTTGGCCGTCAAATCACCCTGGGCAATCCGCCCGACAACGCTTGCTGCATAGCTCGGCTCGCCGCCCAGACGACGTAGAATCAGGGAAATCATTCCCCAGAACGCCAGGGTGACCAAGGCACCTGCCAATAGGCCGACCAGAATGCTTTTCATTAGCTGGCCCATGATCGTGCGGCTTATATCGCCCATAAAGACGCCACTGGCTATATATACGTCCCAAGGGGCATAGGCTTCGGCGTACGCACGCACCAGAGGCATTGCATCGTTACCCCGGGCGAAATTCGAATGGTATTCGGTAAAGCCGTGCCCTGAGGCTTGCGTGTTATCCAGGATAGAGCGAAAGATTAACTTGCCTTCTGGGTCCACCGCTTGGGAGACATCTTCCCCGAAGCTGCGACGCGGATGGGCAAGCATTTTCAGGTCGCCGCTAAAGGCAAACAGATAGTTATCATCTTCGCCAAAGCGCACATCGCGAATCGTTTCAAACGCGAGCGTCTTCGCTTCTTCTAGGGTTATTTCACCTTGCTGGGCGAGCTGATCAAAATGCTCCATGGTTGAAACTGCGATATCCACCGCAACGACCATACGTTGCTCACGCTCGCTATAAAGCAGCGCCCGACTTTGCAAGGCGTTTACGGCAATCATGATCGCAAGTATGAGCCATAATACGGCCACGCCCATAAGCCGTTGGCGGCGTAAGGAAAGGGCTGCCAAGCCTCGCTTGGACGGAGTGGATGAACGTTCAGTAACAGGTTGCTGCGTAAAGGTGACAGAGGGGTAGGGCGTCATCGTGCTCATTTAGTGATTTCTCATTTATTTATAAGTGCTTCATTCC
The DNA here is from genome assembly GCF_000377665.1 of Vreelandella zhanjiangensis DSM 21076. Lineage (GTDB taxonomy): Bacteria > Pseudomonadota > Gammaproteobacteria > Pseudomonadales > Halomonadaceae > Vreelandella > Vreelandella zhanjiangensis. The sequence continues at coordinate 460,646 of NZ_KB898647.1, forward strand.
CTTGGATGCCAACGTAATAACGTAAAGGCATGGTCTAATACTAAAGTATTAGTCGCCTGCCTGGGTGTGGCAAAATGTCACAAAAGCGCTGTCAGGTGAAAATAATTAGCGGATTAACGAATAAGCCGTCTGATACCATGGAGCGCTGGCTTGAAAATAAAGCCGAACGCCCCGATATCATGGCTTCTTACGCATTTTTTTATGCCCCTATTTTGCTGACAGGACATCTTTATGGCCGAACCGGCATTGTCTATCCGTGGCCTTACAAAGGTGTACGGCAACGGCTTTCAAGCGTTAAAAGGTATTGATCTCGACGTCCAGCAGGGCGATTTTTTTGCGTTGTTGGGCCCCAATGGCGCAGGCAAATCCACCACCCTCGGCGTGGTGTGTTCACTGGTGCAGAAGTCGGAAGGCAAGGTGTCGATTTTTGGTATCGACATCGATAAGGACTTCGCCAAGGCCAAGTACCAGCTAGGTGTGGTTCCCCAGGAGTTCAACTTTAACCAGTTCGAGAAGGTGCTTGATATCGTGCTGGCCCAGGCGGGCTATTACGGCATGACCCGCCGTGAAGCATTGCCGCGTGCCGAGCAGCTACTGCGCGACCTAGGTCTGTGGGACAAGCGCAACGGCAACGCGCGCATGCTTTCCGGCGGTATGAAGCGCCGCCTGATGATTGCCCGGGCGCTGATGCATCGGCCCAAGCTGTTAATTCTGGATGAGCCCACGGCAGGTGTGGATATCGAACTGCGCCGCAGCATGTGGGAATACATGCGCCGCATCAATCAGGATGAAGGCACCACAATTATTCTAACCACCCACTATCTGGAAGAGGCGGAAAGCCTGTGCCGCAATATCGCTATCATCAATCATGGCGAAATCGTGCGGAACACCAGCGTGCGCGAACTGCTCGCCGAGCTTGATACCGAAACCTTCCTGCTCGACCTGGCGGAGCCGGTTAGCCAACCACCCGTCATCGAAGGGTTTGAAATTACCCAGGTTGAGCCTTCGCAGCTGGCGCTGGTGATTCATCGCGGCCAGCAGTTGAACGATGTGTTCAGTGTGTTAAGCGAACAGGGGATGCAGGTGGTTTCCATGCGCAACCGCGCCAACCGGCTGGAAGAGATGTTCGTATCAATGGTAGAGGCAGGCAACAACGCGATAGATAAGCGCGCCGAACTGGACAAGGAGGCGCAGGCATGAATGCAACGCAAACGTTCGTAGCGCTCTGGACGCTGGTACTTAAAGAGATCAAGCGCTTTACGCGCATCTGGCCGCAAACGCTGTTGCCGCCGTCTATCACCATGGCGATGTACTTCATCATCTTTGGCAATCTGATTGGCTCGCGTATTGGAGATATGGACGGTTTCTCCTACATGGACTTTATCGTCCCCGGCCTGATCATGATGTCGGTGATCACCAACAGCTACTCTAACGTGGCCTCAAGCTTCTTCTCGAACAAGTTTCAGCGCTCGGTGGAAGAGCTGATGGTTTCCCCCATGCCGAACTGGGTGATTTTATCCGGGTTTATTTTAGGCGGTATGGCGCGTGGTCTGGGCGTCGGCCTGATCGTCACGCTGGTATCGCTGTTCTTTACCCAGCTGACGGTCGAGCATCCGTTATTAACCATACTGGTGGTGGTATTAACCTCGGCGCTGTTCTCGCTTGGCGGCTTTATCAATGCGCTGCTGGCCAACAAGTTTGACGATATTTCCATCGTGCCGACGTTTATCCTGACCCCGCTGACCTACCTGGGCGGGGTGTTCTACTCCATCTCCATGCTGCCTAATTTCTGGCAGGGCGTGTCGATGTTGAACCCCATCCTGTACATGGTTAACGTCTTCCGTTACGGGTTCCTGGGCGTATCGGATATTCCGGTAGGCTGGGCGCTGGCGGCCATCTTTGGCTTTATCATTGTGCTATTTTTCGTCGCGCTAAGCATGCTGGAGCGTGGTAAAGGCATTCGCAGTTAACCGTATCACCGTTATCAAGATACCGTTGATAAAGTTACCGTTTATAAAGAGAGTACTGCCCTATGGCACATCGCCCCGATACCTTAGAGCACGCGCCCCTGGGGCGCGATTCCGCCTACCCAGAGCAGTACGATGCCGGGCTACTGTTTCCAATCCCCCGCGCCGCCAACCGCGCGCCGTTAGGGATTGAAGAGGGCAAGCTACCTTTTGTCGGCGAGGATGAATGGCACGCCTTTGAGGTTTCCTGGCTTAACGCCCGTGGCAAGCCCATCGTGGCCGTGGCGCGTTTTCGCCTGCCCGCTGAATCGCCCAGCCTGATCGAATCCAAATCCTGGAAGCTCTACCTCAACAGCTTTAACCAGACGCGTGTGGAAAGCCGCGAGGCAGTGGTCGAAACGTTGACGCGCGACTTGAGCGCGGCTGCCTGTGCCCCGGTAAGCGTTGAGCTACTCGGTGTGGAAGACGCCGAGCTTGCCCCTCGGCCGTTACCCGGCGACTGCCTGGACGACCTGGACATCGAAGTAAGCGATTACACACCCAGCGCTGCCCATTTAGCGGTAAGCGATGAGGTGGTGGAAGAAACGCTGCACTCGCACCTGCTCAAATCCAACTGCCCGGTGACCGGCCAGCCCGACTGGGGCAGCGTGATGATTCGCTATAAAGGCCCGAAGCTCGATCGCGAAGGGTTGCTGCGCTACCTGATCGGCTATCGCCAGCACCAGGACTTTCACGAGCACTGTGTCGAGCATATCTTCACCGACCTGATGCAGCACGCCAAACCTACCGAGCTTCTGGTGCTTGCGCGCTATGTGCGCCGAGGCGGGTTGGATATCAGCCCCTGGCGCGCCACGCCCGGCCTTGCGCCGCCAAGCCCCTTGCGTCTGGCAAGACAGTAAGCGACTGCGCTACAGTAGTGCCTAACTGATTGATAGGATGAAACCAAATGGATGGACTCACGCTTCTTCATAGCCGCAGCTCAATGGGTAAGCTGGTTGAGCCTGCGCCCACTGCCGAGCAGATGGACGCCATTTACCAGGCAGCCCTACGTGCCCCCGACCACAAAGAACTGCGCCCCTGGCGGTTTATTGAGTTCACCGGGGAAGGGCGTACGCGCCTGGGTGAGCTGTTTGCTGAAGCTGAGTTTCAGGAAGACCCCAGTGCCGACGACGACACGCTGAATTCAGCGCGTAAAAAGCCGTTGCGCGCGCCGATGATTATCGCCGTAATCGCCAAGGTAACGCCGGATCTTCCCAAAGTGCCCAAGATGGAGCAGGTGATTTCCGCAGGCTGCGCCGCCCACGGCATTTTGCTGGCGGCCCACGCGCAGGAGCTGGGTGCCATGTGGCGTAGCGGTAAGTACGCCTTTGACCCCGTGGTACGCAAAGGGCTTTCCCTGGAAGAAGACGACGAAGTGGTCGCGTTTATCTACCTGGGCAACCTGGGCGGGCGCCACAAGCCGCTGCCCCAGCACAACGTGGCCGACTTTGTAGAGCGTTGGACGTAAGGAGTTAATGGCCATGCGACAGCCCGGTGTACCTCATCCACGTTTGCCACTCCCGGAAGGCCAGGAAGACCTGGGCGCCTTTCAAAAGTGGTTAGGCGAGGCAATCCCGATGGTGGGTGCCATGGGGATTGAAAGCATGTCACTGCATAACCAGTCGCTCACCTGGCAGCTAACCCTGATGCCCAACCTGAACGATAAAGGCACCGGCTTTGGTGGCGCGCTAAGTGCGCAAACCACGCTACAAGGCTGGTGCTGGGTCACGCTGTGGCTGCGTGGGCAAGGGCTAGCACGCGATGTAGTGGTTGCCGAGGCTACACAGCGCTTCCTGGCCCCGGTAACCGGCGACTACCGCCTGATATGTACACCAGAAGAGCCTGACGGTGTTGAGAAGCTAACTCAAAAGCTTGCCGAACGGGGCAAAGGGCGCATCGCGCTAACCCAACAGCTCTACTGTGGCGATGCGCTCTGCCTGGAAGCCCACGGCAGCTACGCGGTGTTATCGAGCAGCGATGCTTAGCACCAATGAATAGCGGCAAGCCACTGATTCTGAAAAAGGCTTGCTATTTGGCCGCTTAAACCATAGTATATGCGCCGTTCTGTCGCGAAAGGCACAGCCTAAGTGATTGAACCAAAATGTGGAGAGGTGTCCGAGTGGTCGAAGGAGCACGCCTGGAAAGTGTGTAAGTCGTAAGGCTTCGAGGGTTCGAATCCCTCCCTCTCCGCCACAGAATAGTGAAAAAGCCCGCTGAGCAATCAGCGGGCTTTTTTTGTGTTTGAAATTTGGCTTAGCCCTACTTTCGTTTCAGTTCAGAGCTTTACCTACCTTTGTCTCGTCTAGTGATTGCGAAGATGACATGGACTCTTAGTTTCGCTAATGTGGTCTTAATCATAGTGAGTCATTAAATTAGGGCAGGTAGCGACCCAAAGCGGCCCTTCCAGCGAAAAGCGGCATGCTGATTCAGCCATGTTATGCAGCAGGCACGATAATCTATGTTAGCTGTTAAATCATACAGCAGTATATTTCTGCACCTACTAAAAGGTAAAACATGGAAGCTTTTTTATTGCCACCGTATGATAATCATTCACGTAACTTATTGTGGAGTCCGTTTCAAAGCGAAGAACATACAACTAATATAGAGGCATCTCTAGGTAAGATCGTTAAAATGGATTACTGGGCTAGTCCATTTCCTGAGGGTGATGGAGTTACTTTTAAACCTAACAAACAAAAATCAGAAGATGAGATTATTTCAGATTTTAAAGAATGTTTTGATTGGTTGGATGTTATGAAGGCATCTCATAAAGAAGCCATCAACAGATTAGCGTTAATAGATGCTGAAATATTGATTGATTGTATTATTACTGTTCCTTTGCAACAAATTCGAATCGAAACCTCTTGTCAAATTGCAGATAACTATAAGTATCTTGCTAATGAAATGAATGACACCATTACGATCCCACGTATTGCAGACTTTAATTCTGAACAAATTGAATTTGATTTAAAAATTAAATTTGGAGATTTGCTTAAACTAAATGGCAGTAGCTTGGAACATGATGATTATGTAATTAACTTGTGTTTAGACCATGCAGAGAGGGGAATGGATTTAATAAGGTTGAGGTATTCTTCTTTTGACAGGCCTGAATTTACGCCTAATCCAGCAGGTCAATTAACAAGCGGGTTTTATGAAGTTAAAATTACACCAAACACATCAAAAAGGCTTCCAATCAAACCGAAAGTCTATGGCGGGTTATCCAAATCTTTATCAGCTTCAAACAATTGGTTAGGGCCTGAAGTCTCAGATCATTTCAATTTCAATGACTATAAGCTTTCCGAAGTTTTGCTTGGAAATGAAGTTCATGAGCTGGGTGATTTACTGATTGGTTCGCTGAGAAATTGTCGTCAGGCATTTTATACTATTGGAGATGAATCAAAGTTTTTATCTTTAATTTTCTCAATTGACGGTTTAGGAGCCCCTGATCAGGATTGGAATGGGTGGAAGCATAGGACATATATTACGGCTTTAGCCTGTAATGAGAACCCTTCAAAATTCAGAGAAATATTAGAATCTTACGACTATTTGTATACCGATATTCGAAACAAATTAGTTCATAGTGGTAAAAGCTTTTATGAATTAGGTCAAGACAATGGCAATAATTCTTGTGAGAAACTTTGGACTATATATAAAGATATTGTAAACCTAATTTTAAATAAAGACTTTACAACAATTTCCGAGCTTCACCTTTACGCTGAACTCACTCTTAAACAACCATCTTTTATAAATGAAATTAGTACAGTTGTTAATAAAGTGGATAGCACAAGAGTGACTAAATCAGGTCAGCCTAAGAAAATTAAATTACCAAAGTGGTAATTTAAAGCCAGCTAACGCGGCGTTATACCAGAGACGATTAAAAGCCAGCTTCTGGCCGGATGCTGAACTTCCGGCTACGCTGATGGAGTTAGTGCGGCAGCTGACGGCCCATAAAATCCACTCTTGCTGAGCAGCGTTATAAACTACAGAGAGAAATATGCCTGAGCATAGAAAGATAGAAAAAATTCCGCCCACGAAGTGGGATAAGCGCAATTTGGTTAAGCTCTCGGAGCTTATGAAGGAAGGTATGAACCTTCGACATGACCCTGATCGGTTTTCTATTTCCCAAGGAGACGTTTCTTATAACGGGGAGACTTTAAAAGAAATAATTGAAAATAATGATATCGATGAAATTGAGTCAGTGGAGTGTACGATTAGAAGCTGGAACGATCGCGATGAGATTGATAAGGGAATAAGGATGAGTCTGCGGGGTAGGATATCAGATTACCAAATTCATTCTATCGATGGCATTTGGTTTAAAGGAAAATCTACACAGCTAAATGAGTTCTTTAAATGTCGCCAGCCATGGTATTCGAAACTGAGCTCCGGATTTCCGGCAATAGTTGGTTCATTTCAAGGTGTGCTAATATGCTTATTGGCATTAGCTGCTTTTAGACATCAAACTTATCTAGTTTTGATTTGCCTTATTTTTTTAATAATGCTTGGGATCGCTTTTAAAGCTTATCTAAAAGGCAAGTTATTTCCGCACACATCATTTGAGATGAGACCGAAGAAAAAGTTAAACATAGAAGTATTCACATTATTTTTTACTGCAATAGCAGCTTTAGGTACAGTAATAGGAATATGTATAGATTTTCTTGGCGGGCAGTGATTTATAATAAATGGCTACGAAGCGACCGGCTTTCCACTGTTCTACACCTTCAAAACGGCGCGTGATATGGGCATTATATAAGGTTTTTCTCAATGTCCTCTCCTGGCCGACACCAGACAAGTAAAACGTATGTTTATCTGCCTAATTTCTTCGCAAACAACACGTATACTAACGCCCGATATCTGATAGCCGTAAACCAATCACGCCGGGCAATAGCCCGGCGTGATGTTATTGCATCGAATCAGAGATCGCTTAACTTAACTAACCTCCGCCAACGCTTCTTCCTCTCACCTCTTGTGCTTCTGAAACATAAGTACCAAACCAAACCAAACCAAACCAAACCAAACCAAACCAAACCAAACCAGCCCAGCTAAGGCAGTGGTGGTGCCTGCCAGTGCGACGCTGGGTAGCCAGCTCTTGGTGAATAACCACGCCACCTAGCGCGGCGCCGGTGGCATTGCCGAAGTTGAAGGCGGCGATGTTCATGGAAGATACCAGGTTAGGGACATCGCTTGCTTCTGATACCACCAGCGCCTAGCGGTGATACCCCAAAGGAAGATCAGCGGAGGTACGATCAACACATTCTGCATGGTAACGGTAAATAGGGTCAGCAAGAAGGCGGTGCCCAGTAGGAAGACTAACAGCGTGCCGGTCAGATTACGGTAGGAAAAACGGCCCGAGAGCGTGTTGCCTACTGGCGGTTGCGGGTGTTTGTCGATTATCTGGTCGAGAAAATGGCGGAGAGTACCAGTGACGCTGATACTGGATATTCAGTTTTCAGAAAAGCTAAAGAATAGTTTATGTGAAAAATGCTTAGAGCCACCTGGGTGCTATTGTGGCTGGCTTTAAAAGAAGTGATATATTTAATTGTGCCAGCCATCAAAGGCTCTGAAATCAAAAACCTATTTAACTCAAACCTCTCTACGGACGGAGAAATAGTTATGCTGCGATACTTGTTCTCAGTGGCTGCACTTGGGGTAGTTGCCATCTGGAATCCCGCGTTGGTCGTTGCCCCCGTTAAAGCAGATCAGGTGGCGATGACATCCGATGCGAATATCCCGAATGATCTCAATTACCTTCTTTACACACCCGAAGATTACGAAACGTCGGAAGAATCTTATCCCCTTGTTGTCTGGCTTCATGGAGGCGGTCAAAGCGGCGACAATATCGATGACGTTAGATCCAGCGGGCTTCCCAAAATAATTGAGCAAGGGCTTGATGCCCCTTTCCTTGCCGTTTCACCGCAGAACCCTAGCGAACAGCTTCTCTACCCGATTGAAAAAGTGAAGAATGTCGTAGACGAGTTGATGTCGGAATACCGTGTCGATCCTAGCCGTATCTATTTGATGGGGTACAGCCGGGGCGGTTTTGGTGCATGGGCGATGGCTCAGCAGTATCCCGAGACTTTCGCTGCAGTGGTACCTATCGCTGGAGGCGGCGTCCGCCATTATCTCAATCGTACCAACGAGCAAGCCGCCTTCTGGGTCTTTCATGGTTCTGAAGATGATGTCATTCCACTTTCCGATTCGGTCGTACTCTATGAACGCTTGAAAAGTCTCGATCGTGACGCGCGGTTGACCGTACTTGATACAGACCATGAAGAAATCGAAGTCTTGGCTTTGAACAATAAGGAGATGTGGGACTGGTTGTTTCAACAACGGCTAGAGGCGGCTTCCTCTACTTCGGCCGAGTAAGTGATTCATTCTTCATGCTGAGTCCATCGGGCGAGCAAGATGCTTGGCGTCAGAGTCTTCTGAGTGGGGCCAATATGGGGGATGGAGCTGAATTCAATATCCTGACAGGCATTCAAAATGGGCCGTTCAAGGCGGCTCACTTTTAATCCATCATTTCTCCCAAGCTCTCTGGCCCATTCTATATCCGCTTATCAAAGAGCTGTCTAACATGGCAAACAAGGTAGTCATATAAATTTATTCTAGTGGTCGGAAACAGACGTAATTATGTGTTGTGCTCTTCGCTAGCATCTCCATATTTCCCTAACAATTTGGCGTGATCAGTCCATCACTCCTATCTTGTTGTAAACACAAGGGGAATGAACATGCTCAATACGCTTGCGAGAAGGCTTGGCCTTCGAACGGATCCGACCATTTTTTTCACTTCCGCAGGCATCATGGTGCTGTTCCTGGTGGCGCTGTTAATTGCACCGGACGCGATAGGTAATGCCTTTGGTGCGGGGCGGGAGTGGGTGGTTACTAACCTTGGCTGGTTCTTTATTTTAGGGGTGACCAGTTGGGTGGCATTTTTGCTGTGGGTGGCGATCAGCCGTTACGGAGCGATTCGCCTGGGCGGCAATGATGCCAAGCCTGCCTATAGCAATATCTCCTGGTTTACCATGCTGTTTGCAGGCGGTATCGGTACGGTGTTGATGTTCTGGGGGGTTGCTGAGCCTATTTCCCACTTTTCTACACCGCCAAGGCCGGGTGTTGAACCCTTTTCGGTTGAAGCCGCCGACGATGCCATGAGCTTTTCGATCTATCACCTGGGGCTGCATACCTGGGCGATTTTCACCATGCCCGGGCTGGCGTTTGCGTACTTTATCTATCGTTACAACCTGCCGATGCGTTTTAGCTCGGTATTTTATCCGCTGCTGGGCGAGCGCATTCACGGGCCTATCGGTAAAACCCTTGATATTTTTGCCATTCTCGGCACGCTTTTTGGCGTAGCGGTTTCACTTGGTTTGGGCACGCAGCAGATCAATGCGGGGCTAACCGAGCTGTTGGGTGTGCCGGATTCGGTGTTTATCAAAGTGACCATTATCGCTGTACTGACAGCTGTTGCCGTTGGATCGATCGTGGCGGGGCTGGATTCCGGCGTCAAGCTGCTTTCCAATATCAATATCGGCATGGCCGTTGGTCTGCTGATGTTTGTGCTGTTTACCGGCTCGACAGTTTTTCTGCTGCGTGCCGTGGTCGAAACCTTTGGCCTCTACATTACCAACCTGCTGCCGATGGCGTTCTGGAATGACACGCTGGCGCGCTATACCAATACTGATGGCAGCGGTTGGGGATGGCAGGGCAGTTGGACGGTGTTCTATTGGGCTTGGACCGTCACTTGGTCGCCTTTCATCGGAATCTTTGTGGCGCGGATTTCTCGCGGGCGTACCATTCGAGAGTTTGTGCTCGGTGTACTGTTCGCGCCGTCTATCTTTACGCTGGTGTGGTTTGCGATCTTTGGCTGGTCGGCCATGGAGATTGATGGGATTGGGACTGCCGCACGGGAAGCAATGGGGGATCAGGCCGGGGTCTTGTCCACCGCCGTGGCGGAAAGTATTCCGCTGGCCATGTTCGCGTTTTTTGATAACTTCCCGGCGGCTACGTTAATCCAGGGGTTGGCGGTAGTGGTCGTGGCGATCTTCTTTGCCACCTCATCGGATTCTGCGTCGTTGGTGGTCGATATGCTGTGTACCGGCAGCGCAGACCCTGGCCCATGGCAACAGCGCGTCTTCTGGGGTGTCTCGGAAGGCATGCTGGCAGCCATGCTGATTGTGTTGGCGGGTGATGCGGGGCTTACCGCCTTGCAGGAGGTGATCACCGTTGTTGGCCTGCCGATGTTTATTCTGGTGTTTATAATGATGTTCTCACTGTTGCGCGGCCTGTCTCATGAGGATCTCAGCGAAGTGAGAGTAGGTGCCCCACCCAAACCCGAGAAGCTGAACGAATAGCTGGGTAAGCGAAAAGGCCACTAACCAAAAAGCCCGTTGAGAAAAAATCAGCGGGCTTTTTTGGTGGGCGCAGGAATTCGAGTCTTTCCATCCGCCGCGTGTCATTCACCGAGTAAAAGTGGCGGCCATGGCGTACAGCCACTATTCAGGTTGGGACAGGATCGCCTCCAGCAAGCCTGGGAAACGGCTATCCACATCATCTTTACGCAACGAGTTCATATGGGTCGTGCCCACGGTCTGGGTGTTTACCAACCCGACATCGCGCAATATCCGGAAATGATGCGACATGGTGGATTTCGGGCGGCCACCGTCCAGCTCGCCGCAGCTTGCCTCACCTAATGTGGCAAGGCGCCGGACAATCTCCAGACGAACAGGATCGCTCAAAGCGTAAAGCAAACGCTCAAGAACGAACTCGCTAACGGGGGGATGTTTGAAAGGGCGCATGGATAAATCATACACGAATTTGCCCTTTGCCCATAGTTCGAATATTATCGAACTTAAGTAATAACCCCTTTGGAGAAACCTTAATGTCTGCGCTGTTCCAACCCTTCACACTTAAAGACGTCACCCTGCGTAACCGTATCGCGATTCCTCCCATGTGCATGTACTCAGCGGAAGATGGCCTGATTAGCGCTTGGCACCGCGTGCATTATGCTTCCCTGGCACGCGGTGGAGCGGGGCTGGTGGTGGTCGAGGCAACCGCCGTGTCGCCGGAAGGCCGTATCACTCCCGGCTGCGCCGGTATCTGGAATGACGATCTTGCCCAGGCTTTCGTGCCGGTGGTGGAGTCGATCAAAGCGGCCGGTTCCGTGCCGGGTATTCAGATTGCCCACGCCGGGCGCAAAGCCAGTGCGAACCGCCCGTGGGAAGGCGATGATCATATTAGCGAAGATGATCCGCGTAGCTGGCAGACCATCGCCCCGTCAGCGGTTGCCTTTGGCGCCCACCTCGATAAACAGCCGAAGGCCATGACGCTTGAAGACATTGCCCGGGTGCGCGAGGACTTCGTGGCGGCCGCTCGTCGTGCGCGCGATGCCGGCTTCGAGTGGCTGGAGCTGCATTTCGCCCATGGCTATCTGGCCCAGACGTTCTTATCTGATCACTCCAACCAGCGTGATGACGCCTACGGCGGCAGCTTCGACAACCGTAGTCGCTTTTTGCTGGAAACACTGGCGGCGGTTCGCGAAGTATGGCCGGAGCACCTGCCGCTAACCGCGCGTCTGGGGGTTATCGAATACGACGGGCGCGACGAGCAGACCCTGGCCGAGGCTATCGAGCTGACGCGTCGCTTCAAAGATGGTGGGCTGGATCTGCTTAGCGTGAGTATTGGCTTCACCATTCCTGATGCCAACATCCCTTGGGGCGCGGGCTTTATGGGCGATGTTGCCCAGCGGGTAGGGCGCGAGGCGGGAATCCCCGTGGCCTCCGCATGGGGCTTCGGTACGCCGAGTGTTGCTGAAGAAGCCATCAAGAGTGGCCAGTTGGACTTGGCGATGATTGGCCGGTCGCATCTGGTTAATCCTAACTGGCCCTACCTCGCTGCCCAGGAGCTGGGGGTAGAACGTGCTTCCTGGACCTTGCCTGCGCCCTATGCTCATTGGCTAGAACGCTACAAGTGATGCGTTGAGTCGCTGCTTCTTCGGAACCCAGCGATTTAGTACTCATCGAAGCACCGCTTCTACGAAGAAAAGCAAAAAGCCCGCTGATTTTTTTCAGCGGGCTTTTCTTTTATAGGCGGTGGAAGTTGGGGTCTCTCATCCGCCTTATAAACCTGATTGTTGTCGATTGATTAGAACGGCAGGCCGCCGCTGAAACCAATACCCAGTACGGCAATAACGACAACAACAACGACAATAACGGTAGTAGAAGGCATTTTACATTCCTTGTAAGTGGCTTGGATGATCTATCAGCTTAGCGCATTGGCCCCGTTTTAGCACGGTGGCATGGCGTTATCGCTCAGACGTTGCGAAATGCAAGGGAGCAATATCCTAAAAAGAAAGCGCCCGGCAAAGGCTGCCGGGCGCGATAGCTTAACGACTAAATCGCGTTGCGAAGCGCTTACTTACCGCAGCTGCAGTTATGGCCGCAGCCTGTCGAGCCATCCGTATGGCCAATAGCACAAGACTCGGAGCAGAATTTCTGGCCGTTTTTCTCGATAGCCTGACTATCCACCGAGCAATCGCATTTGGGGCATGCACACTGTTGCTGAGACATATTGCACCTCCTATGTTGGTACTCATCAGCATAGACCCGACCCCCAGTGTTATGTAATTGCGTTGTCGGCTTATATATAGCTATAGCTTCAGCTCGGCGTAACGCTCGGCCATGAAGTCCAGCAGTACGCGAACGGAGGGAAGTAGCTCCCGGCGGGCCAGATAAACCGCATGAATCACTTCCTGGCGGAGTTCCCATTCCGGCAATACGAGCACTAGCTGGCCGGATTCAATGGCGCCGGGGAGTACCAGCTTGGGTAGCTGAACAATGCCCACGCCTGCCAGGGTGGCATGGTAAAGGGCGGTCATATCGGTGGTGATTAAACGCGGCGAATGCTCGACCACCTCGATTTGCTTATCGCGCTGCAATCGCCAGGTGTGCTGCTCAATGGGCCTTGCCCGGCTGATGCTCGGGAAGCGGGTAAGATCGCCAGGCATTTGGGGTACGCCGAACTGGCTAAGCAGTTTGGGACTGGCCACCAGGCACTGGCTGCTGTCAGATAATACCTTGTGAAACAGATCGCTATCTTCAAACGGCAGAGGGCGGGCGCGGATGGCAATATCGATCCCGTCCGTCAGCGGGTCTACATGTCGATTGGCCGCTTCCAGATGAATATGTACCTGGGGGTAGAGCACCATGAACTCCGCGAGCATGGCACTGACATGAAAGTGGAGTAGGCCAGTGGGGCAGCTTAGCCGAATAGTGCCGCAGGGGCCTGTCTGGCTCTCTTCAATCACCTGCTGGGCGGCCTCGACCTCTTTCAACATGGCTTTACAGTGCAGGTAATAGCGCTGCCCGATATCGGTCATGCGTAAATGTCGCGTCGAGCGGTGCAGTAATAACACGCCTAGCTGTTTTTCGAGCTCCCCAACGTGCCGGCTAAGGTTTGACTTGGCAATACCCAGGGCGCGACCCGCCGGTGCAAAGCCTTCGTGGTCCACCACTTGTACAAAGTAATAAAGGTCATTGAGATTGGGTATTGTCATTATCGTTCTCAAAATGAAACGGTGTGTCGTGATTTTCCCATCTAATCATCTGGCTGGCGACCGCTTACACTCAGTTTCGTAAGTCGCAAGGCCAACCGGAGCTGCCAATGCTGATGGCTCCATTAACTGAGTATCAGGAGTGGATCATGTCAAAACCTTACGTTCGTCTCGATAAAGATAACGCCGCCGTACTGTTAGTTGATCATCAAGCAGGCCTGCTTTCACTGGTTCGTGATATTGAACCTGACCGCTTTAAAAATAACGTGCTGGCCCTGGCCGATATGGCTAAATACTTCAACCTGCCAACTATCCTCACCACCAGCTTTGAAAATGGCCCTAACGGCCCGTTGATGCCTGAGTTAAAAGAACTCTTCCCAGATGCACCTTATATCGCTCGCCCTGGCCAAATTAACGCCTGGGATAATGAAGATTTCGTTAAAGCCGTAAAAGCGACCGGTAAAAAGCAGCTGATTATTGCCGGTGTCGTGACGGAAGTATGTGTTGCCTTCCCGGCCCTTTCCGCCCTGGAAGAAGAGTTTGACGTGTTTGTGATTACCGATGCATCCGGCACCTTCAATGCCATGACGCGTGATGCCGCCTGGGATCGTATGTCCAACGCCGGTGCGCAAATGATGAACTGGTTTGGCGCTGCATGTGAACTTCACCGCGACTGGCGCAACGATGTTGAAGGCTTGGGTACTTTGTTCGCCCACCATATTCCTGATTACCGCAACCTCATGAATAGCTACAGCACGCTGACGAGCAAGTAATCACGGAGAGCCACTGGCGGCGCGTGTTTCCGGTGGCTTGTTTTCCGTTGGGGCAGCACGGTGCGTTTATCTTCATCGATAACGGGAGCTTCTAATGTCACAAGAGCCTGTTTCAACAACTGTTTCAAGTACGGGTTCAAGTACGGGTTCCAGCCCAGCCCAAGCCACGAACAGCGTTACGCTGAAAATCTGTCATCGCGTCAAGCCCAGTGCGCGAAGCGAATATGAAGCCTGGCTACGTAGAATCATCCAGGCGGCGAGCCAGTACCCGGGCCACCAAGGGGTGCATATTTTAAGGCCGACCGAAGGCCAGCACGATTTCGAGATTGCCTTGCGCTTTGCGTCTTCCGAAGAGGCTGCACGCTGGCTTGAATCGGAAGAGCGTCAGGCATTGGTGCGCGATATCCTGCCGGCGTTTCGTCAGGAAGAGGAAATCGAGATCAGTAGCGGGATCGATTACTGGTTTCATACCGCAGGGGCGGCCCCAAGCAAGCAGCCGGTGCGCTGGAAGCAATGGGTGGTAACGACCGGGGTGATCTGGCCGCTGACCATGTTAGTGCCTTTTTTATGGGCGCCTATCTTTGAAGCGTTTCCACTATTGAGTACGTGGGGAATCCGGCACGGATTTGTGGCCGCCACGATTGTAGGGCTGGTGGTGTATGTCGTCATGCCACGCGTTGTGCGACTGGTAGCGCCGTGGATGTTTCGCTGAGCCTGGCGTAAGAAACAAGTAACAAGCCACTTAAGTAACAAGCAATAACTAAAAAGCCGGGCCGCCTTGCCCACGCTATTATTGAGGAGTGCAGCACATGAGTTGGATGCCGACGATTGAACCCCAATGCCCATCAGCGGGTAGCCTGAAAGATATCGAGACGCTGATTATCCCTCGCGCGCGTGATCTGGGCGGCTTCGAAGTGCGCCGTGCGCTGCCTGCGCCCAAGCGGCAGATGGTAGGGCCGTTTATTTTCTTCGATCAGATGGGCCCAGCTGAGTTCTTAACCGAAGGCGGGATCGATGTTCGCCCTCATCCGCATATCGGACTTGCCACCGTTACGTATCTTTATAAGGGTGAATTTCAGCACCGCGATAGCCTGGGCACCAACCAAATGATCTACCCAGGAGAGGTCAACTGGATGGTGGCTGGCAATGGCGTTACCCATTCAGAGCGCACGAGCCCCGTCACGCGTCAGCAGTCACCGCACTCACTGTTTGGTATTCAAACCTGGGTGGCGCTACCTGAAGAGCATGAAGACAAGCCTGCCACCTTTGAGCATCAAGGCCAGGAAGCCCTGCCGCTATTGCAAGGCGAAGGTAAAGAGGTGCGTTTGATTCTGGGCACGGCCTGGGGCGAAAAAGCCCCCGTACAGACTTTCTCGGAAATGTTTTACGCCGATGCCACCCTGATGCCGGGCGCTAAATTACCGCTTCCTGATGACCATGAAGACCGCGGGATTTACATTACCTCGGGCAGCGTGATCATCGCAGGTGAAGTGTTCGAGGAAGGCCGGATGATGGTGTTCCGCCCAGGCGACCCGATTACCGTCACGGCCGGCGAGCGCGGCGCGCGGTTGGTACTGCTGGGTGGCGAAACGCTCAACGGCCCGCGCTATGTGTCCTGGAACTTTGTCGCCTCTTCCAAAGAGAAGCTTGAAGCTGCCAAGGCAGCCTGGATTGAAGGCGACTTCGAACACGGCCGCTTCCAGCTTCCGCCTGATGACAATGCGGAATTTATTCCTTTTCCAGGCCAGCCGGGCAATTAATCGCCTGATACGTTTACGATAAACCAAGCCCAAAAAAAAGCCCGCTAAATTTCAGCGGGCTTTTGCATGGCACGTTACAAAGCTACTTCGTCAGGCTTTAAAGCGTGATGATGCCGAACAGGTAACCAAACAGCAGCAGCACCAGGCTGAACCCCCACATGATGCCGAAGGAGTAGCGGATGTGTTTACCCATTTCCAGCCCGGCAAGCTGTAGTGCCAACCATACGGCCGGGGCGAGAGGGCTGACAAAGGTGCCGATAATATTACCGATTACCATTGCATACGCGGTTGAAACCGTCGGGACGCCGGCATTGCCGACCACTTCCACCACGATGGGTAAAAAGGCGAAAAAGTAAGCATCAGTGCTGAGGATAAGATCAAACGGAACGCCGAAAATGCCGATCAATATATGCATATAGGGCACTACGGCGGCCGGTAGAATCGCCACGATATCCGCCGACAGCTCGCTCAGCATATTGGAGCCGTTAAGAATGCCCAGGAAGGTACCGGCAGCAATAATAATCGTCGCCATGATCAGGGCATTGGGCGCATGGCGTTTGATGCTCTGCATCTGGCCATCCATATGGGTAATATTTACCGGCAGCGCCAAGGCCACACCGATCATGAATACCAGTGCGGGCGGTAAAACGTCGGTCGTCAGTGCCGCCACAACGGCGATCAATAACAGCGCGTTAAACGTCATCCGCCAGGCAGGCACCTTATTGACGACAGGCTGCGCCTCGGGTGTTTCCTGAATAGCGGCGCCACTGGCTGCCTCACCCTGTGATGCGTGCGAGTTGAGCGGGGGCAGGCGCTTGATGCGCCGATTTTCCCGCATGCCCAATACCACCGCCAGTGACAACAGCAGAATCAGGGCAAATATTTGCAGCGGAATAAGCGGTTGCCATAGCTCACCGGGACTCATGCCGAGTACCGAACCAATCCGGGCGAGTGGGCCAGCCCAGGGAAGCATATTCATGATGCTGGCGCCCAAACCTACCAGTAACAACAGCAGATAAGGGCTCATGCGCAGGCGCTGATAGGTGGGATATAGCGCTGGAATGGTTAACAGAAAGGTAGTCGCGCCGGAGCCATCCAGGTGAGCAATGCATGCTACCAGAGCGGTTGCTACCGTAATGCTGACCACATTGCCTTTGGATACCGAAAGTACTTTAAGGATGATTGGCTCAAAAAGCCCTGCATCTTGAAGAATGCCGAAGAACAGAATGGCAAACACAAACATGACGGCGACAGGAATAACCCGAGCAAACCCTTGCTCATAAAACGTTGCGATGTCTTCAATACCAAAACCGGTGACCAGGGCAGCCACAATAGGAACCAGTACAAATGCCACCAGGGGGGATACACGTCCGCTTAAAAGCATGGCTACGATAGCAGCAATAGCAATTAGGCCCGCTAAGCTTAGCGACATATTCAGCTCCTTGAGCGTGCTTTTCAATCTAGGCTATTTCGTTAGTTCCTAAATTAAACTAATGGATAATAAACTAAAGTCGCGCGGATTATGGTGACTCCATTTGGGAGGCACAACCTAGACTTTATGCTTAGACGTTTTAAAAAAGATTAAATATCAACGCGGAGGAGGCGGTTCAAGGCGGGGTATGATTGGCCCAGAGGGCAGGGCTTTGAAGCATTGCTCTGATGGATACATCTGAGCACTGGAAAATGGCATTTTAGGCATGGGCTGCAGCAGTGCGGCGCCTATAGGGTATGCTTCAAGGCTGCTCCTAGCTGATGGAAGTAGGCGCTAAATGCTGAATTGATTGTCTGGCGAGCGTGTCCCTGTGGATAAAGGCCAAGCTCGGCCTCGGGCGTGGCTTTGGTGCCCTTGACCAGAAAGTGGTTCTTTATTGGTGCATCCTGCACAAAGGCTTCAAACGCCCGGGCGCATAGCTCTTCTGGTTTGCTGTAATACACTTGCCCCAGCTTGCGATCCATGGCAGCCGAGTGTTGGAAAAGCTCGCTGGGCTGTTTGCCGCCGGGCTGCAGCAGAATGGCCGTAAAGCACTCCATCAGGCGTTGGTTAAGCGGGTGGGGGATGGGCGGCGCGTCAGCCAGCCAGGCGGTCGAGGCAAACATACCGCGAGATAGTTCCTTGAAACACTTTTGCGCAATGTAGTGATCAAAGGCGTGGAACCACTCGTGCGCGATGCTCCCTGGGCCTGCATTTTTCGCTAGCGCAAAGCTGCGCTGGCCAGGGTCATAGTGAGCCGCGACCCCTGGCCGACCGCCGCTGCCATATTGCAGCGCGAGCGAGCCGCGTAACGACACCAGCGTCTCAGGCCCTTGCAGAATCAACATCAAATCGCATAGCGCGTCATGAAATAGCGTTGCTGCACGGTCGCGCTCGGTAGGCGTTACCCAGCGGCCAATTTCGATGGAGCGAAAATCAAACTGGCGCCGAATAAGCGCAAAGTTGCTGGGCTCATGCTGACGATGAGACGGCCCGTTACGATAAAACGTTCGTGCATCAATGCTCACGGTACACTCACTTATTTTAACGACGGGTTAAACGCGTCTGTCAGGGCAATCTGTATATCTTGCCAATAAGCTGTCGCCAAGTATCAACATATTGGTGGTACGTTTAGAGCTTGGCCTGGGCTTCCCGCGCTTGAATAAAGTAGTTGCGTAAACGCATCAATGAATCTTCATCCCAACCGGGCGGCTCAGAAAGCGCCGCCCAGGCATCAATATAATGCTCCGCTGCAATCTCATGACCAAAGCCTGGGGGCGCGCTTCCGGTCGCCAGGTCTGCCAGTAACTGCAGCATTGTCACCACTGGGTACCAGCGCAGTTCAGAAGAAACATCGGGTCCACGCGGTTCACGCATCCAGGCCGGTTCACGCCAGAATGCAGCCGGTTCAAAAAACGTGATGGGGTCGCTGGCATATTGTAGATACGCAATACGAAAATCTCCCCATTCCCCCGGTGCTTCCTGAAGCCCTTGTGTCTGGTTCATAAAGCGAACTACTGAACCATTGCGAAACGTGGGCAGCCAAGCTGGTGAGCCGGGATCACGGCCTGCTGTAACGCTCTTCCAGGTGTCGCTTCTAAACGGTGGGCCGATCCATAAGGCGCCGTTGAAAGGGTCATCGATAATATCGTAGAGATCAAACGAAAGATCCGAGTTGAGCGCGCCTAAACTGAGGCCAAACAGGTATAGCCGAGGGCGCTCGCTGCTGGGGAGGCTAGACCAGTAGTTATATACCGCTGTAAATAACGCACGGGCATTTTCGACGCCGTACTCGGCTTCAGCAATAAGCGATAGGTGGCTTGGCAGATAGGAGTATTGAGCCGTAATCGTGGCGATGTCGCCGCGGTGTAGATACTCCACCGTATTCTGGGAGCCTGGATCTATCCAGCCGCGCCCTGTGGGGGTGGCTAGTACTAATACAGAGCGCTCAAAACCGCCTACCCGAATCAATTCTGCCAGAGCTAGTTCTGCTCGCTCGGTGGGTGTTTCAGCAGCGTTAAGGCCCACATAAACGCGGATAGGGTCAACAGCCTCTTCGCCAAGAAAGTCACCGATTTGCGCGCCGTCAGGCCCTTCGGTAACAAAGCGGCGGCCACGGCTACCTAACGCTTCCCAGCTAATTAATGATTCAGCACTGCCGGGTTTCATGGGGTCTTCAGGAGGGGAGAGGTCGCTTTGCATCAGCTCATCTACCTGCTGATAAGAGCGGTCGGCCACCTTTAGCGCATACGAGAAGAGAATGCCTTCGATAACGAGCCAAAACAACGCAATAGCCGCTACCGTGCCCAGCACATAGGCCACTCGTCGGGGCAGGATATAAGCCAGCTTGCGAGAAAGCAGCCGGAAGGTACGCTTAAAAAGCAGCGCCATAAGCATTAAAAACGCAAACACTCCCAGGGTAATTAAAGCGATGGAAAAAGGGTGGGTACCGCTAGCTGGCTCCATCGCCATGAGCTGGCGAATACTGTTTTGCCATTCGGCGGTTCGCCATAAAAAAATGCCAGCGATGCTCAGGGATGCGGCGGCGGCTAACCAATGGAAATACGTTTCCACCCGCGCATTGGGCTCCGGTAAATGCAGATAGCGCCAAAGCCCATGCCCCATTACCCCTAGGGCGTAGCCTGCGGTAAAACTAAGCCCCGACACGATGCCCTGTGCGATGAATGGGCGGGGTACAAGGCTTGGCGTTAGCGAAAACGCAAAGAAAAGCGTGCCTATTACTAAGCCTATGCCTGAAAAACGCGCAAGGTGCGAGATAATCCATTGCCGCTGACTGCTTAGTTCCATTGTTTACCCATTGGCCAATGTCAGGCGTATTAACGATGGTATTCAAACGCCGTGTGCGTCATAGAGTATTAGAATCGGCCGCACAGTAAAACGCTGCATGGCTTTTTGCGGGCCCCACTTCGGGTGAAGAGAACATTCTTATGCTGATACGTGGGCGCCTAGGTAGGAGCATGTCGAATGCCTCTGCCTAGGGCATGCTCGGGCATAAATCCTATGTACAAAAAAAGCGCCCTCAACTGAGGACGCTTTTTTGTTACCTTGCTCTTCCATGATGTTGCGTTGCTCATCCTGAGCCATCATTCCCTTGTGTGCGGTTTCCTTGCCGCGAACAATACAAACAATAGAGAATAGTTAAGCAATGTACAAGTAAAAATTGTAACGTTATTGTACGAAAGCGTTGCGATACTGAGTTAAAGCGATAATGAAGCGTATTTTTGCAGATAAAAGCCCTGATAAATGGGTTTTCTGCTTATTTTTTGTTCAGCTTTAAAGTGTCGCATTATACAAAGGTATAATATTGACGTGCGGCCAAAAGCATTTTTCGCTTGAAAATTTCTGGGATGCTTTTGAGTAAGGGGAGGTGGGTAAACCTGCCAGTGAGAAAAGTATTCACAAAAATTAGCATACCGACACCTAACTATACTATGGGTTCTCATTATAGCTAGCTTTCAAACGGTGGTTTGGAGCTAATTAATTGATTGACCTATTTTTATGATTAAATTCAATACCTATTGACTTCTATCGATTAGTTTTTAATATATAACTATATGGTACGTTTTATATTAGTTTTACCTAGAAAAAAGCATTAATCGGTTATTTTTACGGGCTATAAGGCCAAAAAGATATAAGATGAAGATATCTTTTATTATTTAAATAATTTTTCCAATATTGATTTAGACATTGATTTTAATTAGAAAAATAAACTAGTTAGAATATGAACTATATTTTTGTAAAAAATTATTATTTTTAACTTTTCATAACCTGGGTTAGATCATTCAGACGCTTTAAGGTCCATTGTAACGACATGGCGCAAGGACAGCGCAGGAAGGAAGAGCAAATAAGGATATTTGCGGTATACAAGGAAGCATGAACAGGATGTTCATGAAGCAAGATTAAGGACGAACTAAATCACCCCCGGCCAGTAATGGCCGGGGGTTTTTTTACGTTTAAAATTTACGGAATCTTATATATTTATTTAAGGTGTAGGTAAGAGTAACGGCATAATAAAATAAACAAATAGCGTAATGGCAATCGCGCTTACGATATTCATGGCAAAGCCTGCTTTGGCCATTTGTTTAATAGTAATACGCCCTGTTGAAAAGACGGCCGCGTTGGGTGGCGTCGAAATAGGCAGCATAAATGCACACGTCGTCGCCAGCGCAACTGCCACCATTAAGCCTAATGGGTTGCCGGTAGTGATCGCCGCAGCCATGCCTGCAGTGATAGGTAGCGCCATATTGGCCGTCGCTGTATTCGAGATAATCTCGGTCAAGAACAGCATTAACAGCACCATAATCAACAGTAGCCAGAAGTAGTTCACGCCATCTAGCAGTTGGAGTTGATTGCTGATCCAGCCGGTTAAGTCGCTTGCGACAAATGCCGCGGCCAGCGTCATGCCGCCACCCCAGAGAATGAACAGCCCCCACGGCAAGCTTTTCATATCGTCCCACACCAGCAGGGCCCGTTTCTCGTTGTGAGCGGGAATCACGAACAGCGCAATGGCGGCGGTTACCGCGATCAGCGTATCGTTAATAGGAAGATCGAAAAACGGTGCCAGCCAGCCGCGTAATGCCCAGGCCAGCGCGGTCACCACAAACACACCTAAAACACGCTTTTCTTCCTGGCTCATGGGGCCTAAAGACGCTAGCTCCTGAGCGACAAAATCAATTTCAAGCGGTGTATTGGGTACCTTGGCATAGATTCGGGTGAGGTAAACATACAGTACCGCCAGCAGAATCAGGGTTAACGGCAGCGCAAAAATCATCCACTGCAGGAAGCTGATTTCCACGCCTTCAAAAAACTGGGGAATCATCGCGACTACAATAGCGTTGGGTACCGAGCCGATAATCGTTGCCAACCCGCCTATAGAGGCCGAGTAAGCAACGGTTAGGAGCAAAATACGCGCAAAGCTATCGCGCTGATTGCGATCAAACTGGTCGCGTTCGTCCAGCTCACTGGTAAGCGCGACGGCAATGGGCAACATCATAAGTGCCGTGGCGGCATTTGAGATCCACATGGATAGAAACGCCGAGGCAATCAAAACCCCCAGCACGATGCTGCGCAGGCTATTGCCAATGCGATTAACAATGGCCAGCGCAATACGCCGGTGCAGGTTCCAGCGCTCAATGGCAATCGCCAGAATAAACCCGCCCATGTACATATAGATAACCGGGTTGGCGTAGCCCACCACGGCTTCATCCAGCACCATCACGCCGCTTAAGGGCAGCACTAACATAGGCAGGAAAGACGTAATGGGAATAGGTACGGGCTCGGTTACCCACCAAGTGCCCATCCAAACCGTTAAGGCGAGAACCGTCCGCGGCGCAGGATCAATCAACGTGTCGGGCAGTATTAGCTGGATCAATATAAAAAGGAGTGGCCCTGCTAGTAATGGCACCCAGTGGCGCCAATTCGATAATGACATTCCCATACGCCTCTCCTGACGCTACAGCATGAATTTATTAGCAATCTGCTAACCATAAGGAGAAAGCATGCTACCACTTTCGTTTATACTCCGTTGGTCGAAAGGGATAGACTTTGGTATTAGGGTGGGCGCGTTAACCGCCCTCTGTTTTTAGCAGGCGTGAGAATAATAAAGCGAACTTATCTGGCGCAAATTACAGCGTGTCTGGTGGATTTTTTTTAAATTTATTATCCTGAATTAATGTATCTGACACATTTAAGGTTCAAGGTAGGCAGTACCACAAGGAAGGTGGCCAGGAAGAACAAGCAAGGAGTGCTTGAGTTGCCCAGGGATGCACGAACAGGATGTTTGTGAGGAAATATTACGGAGGACCTGATAAAGCCCCGGCCGATCATTGGCCGGGGCTTTTTTTTATGTCAGGTGTACTGACATCAGAGCATTGTTATTCAACATAAAACGCTTATTTTTTGTCACTGCTTTCAGACGTTACCGTCTCTGACTTTGCGTTCTCAGATTTTATGTTCTCAAGCTCTGCGCTCTCAGGTTTTGCATGACCCTGATGGCTAAGCGGGCTTGCCTGATCCAGGCGCGGGTGATTATCCAAAAATTCACGCTCAAGGTTAGGCAGTTTATCCAGCGCCAGCAGGGTATGGGTAAGCGCATGGATCGCTGCCAGAACATCCTTGGTATTGCCGGTTTCCGAGATGGTGTGCATGTTACGAATCGGGAAGCCGATAGAGGTGGCGGCGCTATCAATAGAGGCCAATACGCCCGCCATACCGTCAGTACCCGTATCCACACCCACCATATCGCGCTGAATGGGAATATCCTGCTCTTTAGCGGCGCTGGCGATGATGCGATTCAACTGCTCGCTGGCAATGGAGCCGACCGACATCGTAAAGCCTTTGCCCATTTCCAGCGGCTGCATACGCTTATCGCCGATACCCGGAGCGGCTACGTAGTCGTGGTTTACGTCTACACCAATCAACGCGTCGGGTTTTAGCTCACCGGCCATGACTCGGCTACCAAAACGGCCAATCTCTTCGTAGCTTGCAATGGCAAACATGACGCGCACGTTATCAGTGCCGCCTGCTTCGGCGATCAACCGCGCGACTTCAGCGGTCACAAAGCAGCCCAAGCCGTTATCCAGGTAGGCGCCGTAGAAGGTATCGGGGCTGAAGCCGGGGCGAATAGGGCGGTCAAAAATAATCGAGTCACCCGGGCGCACGCCTAGATTAAGCACTTGCTGCTTTTTGTTCTCGCCGTGAATCTGCAGGTCCAGATAGATCTGCTCTTTCTTGATGCCCTTGTCGCCAGTGCGCGCCGCTGGGTCGGAAAAGTGAATGGCGCCTAGCGCTTCAACGGTACCACCTTCAATCGAACGGTAGCTGCCGGGTTTTTCAGGGTCTTCACTGAACAGTTTCACTTCATGACCGATCAGTACAGAAGGCAAAAACGAATCGGTGTTGATCCAGATTTTGCCGTCTTCGCCAATTGAGCGTACCTGCATCCGAATCTTGTCCGCATGGCCGATAATCATAACCTTGAACATATCATCGCGGTCAGGGTGGGTATCCAACACCACGCCTGCGTTGCCCTTGAACTGGTGAAGGTGCCAGCTGTCAGGGGCAAACGTTTCGAAGTAAGGCTTTAAGACGCCGTAGGTCATTGCCCCTTCCAGGCCAACCGGGCTAGGGGCGGCCAGAATGTCGCGCATCAGCTTGAACTGTGCTTCCGGCATGGACTGCGTCCAGGGTTTTGCAGTATCACTCATCTAAACTCTCCAAGTGGTCATCTGTGTGTCTAGTCTGCCAGATTAATAAGGTTGTTCCACTATTAGACGGTGTGGACTTGGCTATGTACACGTAATATGCAGGCTAATCATTTAGAAACAACGACCAGCACCGTGATAAACAACACGTAATAAACAACAGTAACAGGAGAGAGCATGGGCACGGCATCGCTACGCGTTCAGCGCTATAAGGTATTGCTGGCGGGCGTTTTCAGTCAGCTTTTGTGCGTAGGGATCGCCCGCTTTGCCTATACGCCGTTACTGCCGGTCATGCAGCAGCACACCTGGATGGGCGATGCCGATGGCGGTTGGTTGGCGGCGCTTAACTATGCGGGCTATATGCTGGGCGCGGTGCTGGCGGCCTCTATCCGCAGTATCTATATCAAAGACACCCTGTATCGTATTGGCCTGGTGCTCGCGGTGCTGACGACCGTGGGCATGGCGCTGACGGATCACTTCTGGCTATGGGCGGGGCTGCGCTTTTTCGCAGGCCTTTCCAGCAGCGCCGCCATGCTTTTGGCGTCTGGGTTAATCCTTCACTGGCTGATGCATCACCAGCAGCGGGGCGAACTGGGCATACATTTTGCCGGGCTAGGGTTAGGCATTGTGCTGGCCGCCGTGGCGGTAGAGCTGATGCTTGCGCTCTCGTTTGACTGGCAGGCCCAGTGGTGGATTTTTGGCTTGTTGGGCGCCGTGCTGCTGATACCCGCCTGGCGCTGGTTGCCACGACCGGTCAAACCGGTTCCCGGCGCTCGCTCTAGTGAGCTGCCAACTGCGATGCCGCCATCGCGCACTTTTATGCGTTTAATGCTGCCTGCCTATTTCTGTGCCGGGTACGGCTATGTGATTAACGCCACGTTTATCGTCACCATTGTTGAGCGCGAACCGCTGCTTTCAGGGGCCGGTAACTGGACCTTTGCGGTGGTCGGCTTGGCGGCCGCGCCCGCCGTGATGCTGTGGGATCTGGTGGCCCGGCGGATTGGTTATTTAGGCGCGCTGATTGTGGCCATGTCGATACAGGCGGTGGGGATCGTATTGCCCGCCATGTCTTCAAGCCTAGCGATTGTGCTGCTTAGCGCAGTGCTTTATGGCGGCACGTTTTTAGGCTGTGTGAGTTTGGTGCTGACCATGGCGGGCAGGCTTTACCCGGCAAGCCCGGCACGCTTGATGGGGCAGATGACGTTGGCGTATGGCGTCGCGCAGATTTTTGCGCCTGCCTTAACCGGCGTACTGGCCGAAGCTTCGGGCCACTATACTGTGGGCCTTTGGCTGGCCGGGGGCTTCGTGGCTTTAGGGGGGCTGCTATTGATATGGCTGCGGCGTGTGGATCAAACCGCGCAGCGCCTGGATGCCGAGGCAAAGGCACTCTCAGTGAGGAGCTAGTGGAGATAGGTAGGGTCGCTGACATGGAGGCTGGGCGAAAGTTTTAAAACTGTTTATAAGAACCGTTTATAAGAACTGTTTATAAAAACTGTTAACAAGAGTTTTGTGCTTTTTAGTCGAAATCCTCTAGGATAAGCGCTTTTTTCATACCAGAAGGATAGTCATGGCGTCTTCCGAGCAACCACGCATCCAGTGGCTAGGCCGTTGGGGATTTATGCTAGCGGCAACGGGTTCCGCCGTTGGGCTAGGCAATATCTGGAAATTTCCGTATATCACCGGCGAGTATGGTGGCGGCGCGTTTGTACTGGTGTATCTGGCGTGCATTTTTGCCGTGGGTGTGCCGGTGATGATGAGTGAGATTGCCTTTGGGCGGCGCGGACGTGGTAGCCCCATTGATGCGATTCGCCGGGTGGTGAATGAGTCCGGGCGTTCATCGGCGTGGTCGTTGCTTGGCTGGATGGCCATGCTGTGCGGCTTTTTGATTCTATCGTTTTACGTAGTGGTAGCGGGCTGGTCGTTTTCCTACCTGTGGAAGATGCTGACCGGCGGCCTGGCGGGTACCAGCGTTGACGATATGGCCGCCGTTTTTGGGGCTAACAACGCCAATCCGCTCAACCTGGGCTTCTGGAGCACTCTGGTAACGTTGATCACCATGGTGATCGTAGGCAAAGGCGTTCAGGAAGGTATCGAAAAAAACGTCGGCTGGATGATGCCGGGCCTGGTCATTATGCTGCTGTTGCTGATTGTGTTTGGCATATTTTCCGGTGGCTTTGGCGATGCCGTCAGCTTTTTGTTCTCCTTTAAAGCGGGCAGCCTTTCAAGCGAGGGCATGTTGGCCGCCCTTGGCCATGCGTTCTTTACCCTTTCGCTTGCCTCTGGCGCTATTCTTACCTACGGAAGCTACCTGCCCAAGAGCGCTTCCATTGGGCGTACCACTATCAGCGTGGCGATTGCAGATACGGCGGTTGCCCTGATGGCCGGGCTTGCAATCTTCCCGGTGATTTTTGCCAACGGTATGGACCCAGGCGAAGGCCCGGGGCTGATCTTTATGAGCCTGCCGCTGGCTTTCCAAGCGATGCCGCTAGGCACGCTGTTTGGGATTTTGTTTTTCGCCATGCTGTCGATGGCGGCGCTGACGTCTTCCATCTCGATGGTCGAAGCAACCGTTTCCTGGCTGTGCGATAACAAAGGGTTCTCACGTCGCAGTGCCGCGTGGAGCACGGGGATTGTGCTGTGGTTGATCAGTACTGCGGCCATGCTGTCATTTAACCTGGGGGCGGACTGGACGCTGGCAGGTAAAACCTTCTTTGATTGGCTGGACTACATCACCTCACGCTGGATGATGCCGCTGGGCGGTTTAGGCACGGTGGTGCTGGCAGGTTTTGTGCTCAAGAATGAAACGTTCCGTGCAGAGCTGGGGCTTTCACCGCTGCCTTATACGCTGTGGCTTGCCATGGTGCGCTACGTAAGCCCGCTGGGCATTTTAGTTATTTTTGCCGATGCATTAGGTCTTTATACCGTTACCTTCTCTGCGCACTGGCCTTGGCTATTACTAATCTTGCTGGCCATGATGGTGCTGGGTGAGCTTTTTAGTCCGCGTTTGAAGCAGGCGTTAACGAAACGCTAACCTCTTCTCCCGACAGCCAGCGCTGCTGCTGAGCGATAACTGATTGTTCATGCAGCGGCGTCTGGCAGCGCGCATACACTTCCTGTAAAAACGCCTTCCGCGCCCCGCGGTAAGGGCCGCTGAGCATTGCGGCCTGGGTCAGGCTTTCAAGTACCACTGAACGCTCGGGTGCGTCCAGCTGCGCATAGTCGCCCAACGCCTGTTGCCAATCGATATCCACACTTTGCGGCTGATCAGGTAGCGACGCTAAAAGCTGCGACAGTAACAGCACCAGATTGGGATGAGGATGGCGGTTACGCATCATCAGCTCGCCAATGCCTTGAACGATCAGCTGGCGCTGAGCATGCGATAAAGTGTTCAACTCATGCATTAGCGCGTCGATACGTGGCGGGCCATAGGCCATCAGATGGGCTTGATGTAATACGCGCCAGGCAATCCAGGCATTCCAGATAGCGTATAGCGGCCCCATCAACATGGGAATAAAACCGCGTAATGCCAGGCGGCCCAAGACACGCCGCATCACCACGCGCAGGATAAAGCTGCTCAGGCTAATTTTTAAGCGGTACAGCAAGGCTTTGATCGTCAGCTTCCAGCCATGCAGGTACGCATGAGGATTAATACCATAAATGGTATTGCCTGAACTGGGGTATTCAAGCGCAGCACGTGCAACACCGTGAACGGTTAGCTGCAGAGAGGGCGTAAACGCATTCTGCTGTGAGTATGCTAAGCCGGCCAGACGGGTAATATGGGTAACGCCGCGCAGTGAATTCCAGTACAAAAAGCCGATCTCAATCGCGGTGATGACACCTACGGCGGCGTAGTAGGCGATCCAATAAGGTATCTGTTCGCCAAGGCTCATCTCGGACCAGCCATCAATAGCGATACGCTTCATCCACCACTCACCGCCCCCAATCAGTGTGCCGGAAATAATCCCGGCAACGGCGGCCCACACTATCGTCCAGCGCTTGATCCGCTTGATAGCATGCGGGTTAGGCGCGGACAGGGGCGCTTTGCGCGTCAGCAGGTAGCTGATATAGCGGTGTGCTAGGCGTTGCGCCAGGTCAGGAGAGGGAGCGTATTCTTGATCGGGCCTTTCCAATGGCATAACAGCAAGATTTCCTTAGTTTAAGTCTCCCTAGGGTAACGGCTACTTGCGTGCAGCGCACTCTTGAATAGCACCGGGGTGGGTGCCAGCCTGCATCAGCTCGTCCCAGCGCGTGGTATAGCGGTTTGAGCGATGCGCGCAGCGCAGCTGCCAGGCGGCCTTTGCATCTGTCATGCCAAAGCTGATTGTGCCTTGTCCCATCCGCTGGTTGATAGTATCCAGCGTGGCCATTAAATACGGATGACGGTTGCGCGGTGGCTGATGCAACAGCGAGAGCTGGTACTGCTCAGCATCGACTAAATCAAGCAGAATCACGCCTGCTTTCATGAACTTGTAGCCTGGCCGGTAAATCTGCTCAAGCCCTTGGTGGACGGCTTCAAGAATAGTGCGCGTGTCGTCGCTAGGTGAGGGCAGCGGCACCATAGCGTGGGGAAAGTACTGCGGCTGGTCGCGGCGATGGCGGTTGGTGTTTAAAAATATCATTACCGCACGGGTCAGACTGCGCTGTTCACGAAGCTTTTCGGCACTGCGCTGGGCATGGCGGCGTAAGGCATTGTGCACTTCGGTTTTGACCCCGCTTGGCTGGCCGAACGAGCGCGAAGTCATGATGCGGTGGCGCGGCTGGTCGAGCGCATTCATGTGTAGGCAGGGCGTGCCGCGTAGCTCAAGCGCTGTGCGGGCGATTACCACGGAGTAGCGTTTACGTAACTGCTGAATATCCATTTCACGCAAATCCCAGGCGGTATGAATATCGTTGATGGCCAGACGCTCGGCAAGCCTGTGGCCGATTCCCCAGACGCTGCCCACCGGTGTTTGTTTAAGCAGCGCCATGGTGGTCGCGCTTTGAGCACTCAGCAGGCAAACGCCTTGATAATGGGGTGACTCTTTGGCCAAGTGGTTTGCCAGCTTGGCCAGCGTGTGAGTCGGCGCAAGCCCGACGCATACCGGTAAGCCTAAATGACGTCGGATACGCCGCCGCAGCCATTCGCCCAATATTTGGCACTGCTTGTCGGTGAACTCCTCCAGATAGATGAACATTTCATCGATGGAGTAGGGCGATACCGCAGGACACGTATCGCGCAGCAGCTGGCATAGCCTTGCCGACATATCACCGTAAAGCTCGTAATTGGATGACTTCAGGTAGATGTCGCCACGCCTGCGCAAGCTTTCAAGCTTGAAAGACGGAATACCCATCGGGATGTCCATGGCTTTCATCTCAGCAGAGCGGGCGATGATACAGCCGTCGTTGTTCGACATGACGCCGACCGCTTTACCTTCCAGCGCCGGGTCAAACACACGCTCACAGCTGACGTAAAAATTGTTGGCATCCACCAGGCCGATCATCGTAGGTACTCATGGATAACCGCGCGCACCACGCCCCATAGCTGACAATTGGTACCTTCCAGGGGAAGCGGCGGGTAGTGGGGGTGTGCAGAGCAGAGATGGGGCGTGCCTAGGTAAAGCGCATAGCGCTTGATCAGCACTTCGTCTTCGAACATGGCCACCAGAATATGCCCCAGGCGGGGCTTGATGCTGCGATCAACGACCAGTAAGTCGCCGTCAAAAATCCCCCAGCCTTCCATGCTGTCGCCGGTCGCCGAAAGGTAAAACGTCTGGGTAGGATTTTTGATCAACCGCGTATTAAGGTCGAGCGTACGTGGTTCGTAATCCTGCGCTGGCGATGGAAAGCCGCTAAAGCCAGCGCGGCCTTGCAGGGAGGAGTAAGGCAGCGGCTGAAAGGTTAACGGCAAGGTTGGCACGACAGGCGATGGCGGAAACGGCATCGTCGGCATCCTCACTGAAATTAATATGTATTTATATACAGTATTTATTCGTGAGGCATAAATTGCAAGCGCTGAGCGTCGATCAGACTAACTTAGCGTGCCAGCCACAGGCCAACGACCACCGCGCTAATCACCGCAATCAGGAAAACAAGGTTGCGGGAACGCGTATCGCGACGAGGTTTCATAGGGTCACCATTAATCGATAGAAGGGTATAAAGCGGCGGAAGAATTGCGCTTGGCATGGTAACGTTTGTCGCTTAGACCGTCATCTATGCATTGCTTGAAAATGCGCGACGCTTCTCCTATATCGAAAAACGGCCAGGCCACGCTTGCTCATCCGCAAGACTGTCGCTTTGCCAGGAAATGACTTATGTCTGAAACAACGTCTGCGTGGACGAATCGCCGTGTTGGGCAAGCGCTAGTGCTTGCCCAAGGCCGCCTAGCGGCGCTGAGCTGGGGCCGCCAGGATGCCCCCGTATGGTTGGCGCTGCACGGCTGGCTGGATAACGCGGCAAGCTTTACCCGCCTGGCACCGCTATTGGCCGAAGTGCTGGACATCCGCATTGTAGCAATCGACTTCCGTGGTCATGGGCATTCAAAACATGCTCCGGCGGGCAGTGACTATGCGCTGTGGGATTACTGCCATGACGTGCTTGATGCGATGGACACGCTGGGTATCGAGCAGGCGTCGCTGTTGGCCCACTCAATGGGAGCGGCCGTCGCTTGCCTGGTGGCGGTCGCCATGCCGGAGCGCGTTGCTCAGTTGACACTGATTGATGGACTGGGGGCGTTGAATACGCCAGCAGAAGAAACCGCCAACCAGCTACGCAAAGGCTTGATTGCCTACCGGCGCCCGCTTTCCCGCCCGCCGCGTTATGCCGATATCGAAAGCGCAGTTGCCGCTCGGGTCGCTGGCGGAGTCACCCCACTGGATAGCGTGACGGCGATGCCTCTGGTTGAACGTAATACTGAAGCTACCGCCGATGGTTATATACAAATGCGCACCGATAGCCGATTGCTGAAACCCTCGCTGGTACGCTTTACACCAGAACAGGTGCTGGCTCAGTTGACCTGTATCCAGGCGCCGATGCTCTTGATCGAAGGCGAACGGGGTATTTTAGGCGAACGCGAGTGGGCTGAGCAGGCGCGCCAGGCGGTTAAGGATCTTACGCGCCACGTGTTACCGGGAGGGCATCACCTGCATCTAGAACCCAAGGTCGTTGCCGCCGTGGCGGAAGTAGTTGCTGCCCATTGGCAAACGGCCACGGCTTAGCGCAAGTCAGGTTATTCAGTGCTAGTTATTCAGTACCAGTTATTCAGTACCAGTTATTCAGTACCAGTTATTCAGTACCAGTTATTGATTACCGGTATTCAGAACACGCATCGATACAGCAAAGCGAGTAGGCATAAGAAATACAAGGACAAGCAATGAACCAACTGACGCGCGCGGGCAATGGCAAAAAGGTCGCCCTGGTATTGGGAAGCGGTGGGGCACGCGGCTACGCACATATTGGTGTGATCGAAGCGCTGGAAGCACGTGGTTTTGAGATTATCTCCATCGCCGGGTGCTCGATGGGTGCACTGATTGGCGGTATCTACGCCTCGGGAAAGCTGCCCGAGTATCGGGAGTGGGTATGCAACCTGGATTATCTCGATGTGCTCAGGCTTGTCGATATGACCTGGAGCCCCATGGGAGCCATGCGCGCCGTTAAGGTCATGCACAAGCTAAAAGAGCTGGTAGGCGATGTGCTGATCGAAGATCTGTCGATTCCTGTGACCACGGTGGCCACCGATCTGGTTCGTCAGCGCGAGGTGTGGTTTCAAAACGGCCCGCTGCTGAGCGCTATCCGGGCATCGATCGCTATTCCCGGCGTGATTACTCCGGTCAGTATGGGCGATCAGATGCTGGTCGATGGCGGGCTGCTCAACCCCTTGCCAATCATGCCGATCGTCTCAGCGCACAGTGCTGACTTAGTGATTGCCGTTAACGTGACGGCTCATAGCCCGCAGCCGGTGTCGTTGGAAGAGCTGCTGCCCAAAGAGCATGAAGAGAATGATAGCCGCACGGCCTCGGAGCGCGAGCGCGACGCCAATATGGGGGGGTGGATAAGCGATGTACGCGAAGCCACCAAGCGCTTATGGGACGGCCTGGGAGGTAACGGGGAGGACGACGATAGTGAAGAGGAGACCCCCGAAGCCCGTGGCAAGCGCGAGTGGAGCCGACTCGGCATGATTCTGGAGTCGTTCGATATCACCCAGGCGGCGTTGGCCAAGTACAAGATTGCCGGCTACCCGCCAGATGTACTGATCGAGATACCCAAAACGGTGTGCAACACGCACGAGTTTCATCGCGCCAAGGAGTTGATTCGTTTGGGACGGCACTTGGCCGACGAAGCGTTAGAGCGGCGCATGCCGAGTATCGCGTCGGATGCTACGGAGTAAGTCGCTTGAGCCTAGGAGCCCCGCTTACGCAGCAATATATAGACCGCTCCGGTGCCGCCATCGATATCAATCGCGGAGCAGAATGCCAGCACCCCCGGCCACTCACGCAGCCAGGTATTGGTATGGCTTTTAAGTACGGGGAAGTCGGAGGTGCTGCCCCACGCCTTGCCGTGAACCACCAGAACACAGCGTAACCCCTGGCTTGCCGCATCGCGCAGAAAGCTTTCAAGCTCCGCTCGGGCTTCTTCCAGGGTGTAGCCGTGCAGATCGAGTCCCGCCTGCCACTCGGTTTGGCCGCGCTTAAGCTGGCTAAAGGTGCGCCAGGGTAAATCGGGCACGCTGAATTCCAGATACTCGGAAGGGCGCACGGCTTCCACCCGGCCATCCGAGGTGCGCCCGCTGGTTTGCAGGGTGTTGCTCTCGACGGCAGCATTGCGCCTTGCCTGGTGGGCGTTATTATCACGCTTGGGCTTACCGGGGTCTGCCTGATTGGTCGCAATACGGCGCACGCCTGCTGCTTGAAGCGCCTGGCGAAAGGCACTGATATCGTCATCATTGGGCAGGTGGCGTCGCGTCATGTCAGGCTCAACGTGTGAAAAGTGGGAATGCTGGTCAGAAACAATAGAAAGAGGCGACAGTATAGCGAGCTGAGCGCCGCTGTGAACCGGGCGGCGTCAAAGGTACAATCTTTAAAGGTACAATCTTTTCTTTATCAACCGAGTGTAGCTTCATAATGGCTGCATGGATGATTTTCGTTTATCAGGAGTCGCTGTGACTACGCCCCTCAAAGCTGAGACCTCTCACTCAACCCTTTCGTTGCCGGATACGGCGTTGATGAGCGATCTTTTTACGCTACGCGACTATCTGCGCTGGGTATCCAGCGAGTTCTATCTGGCCGGCCTGCACTATGGTCACGGCACGGAGTCCGCCTGGGATGAAGCGGTCGCGCTTTGCTTAGGTGCGTTGCATCTACCCTGGAACGTCGACCCCAGCGTTCTGGAAGCACGGCTGCTGCCCGTTGAGCGCCAGCGTATTATTGCCCTGGCCCGGGAGCGGGTAACCAGCCGTCAGCCGTTGCCGTACCTGCTGGGCGAGGCTTTTTTTGCCGGCCACCCCTTTAATGTTGATGAGCGGGTGTTGATTCCACGCTCGCCGATTGCCGAGCTGATCGAAGACGGCTTTAGCGCCTGGTTCCCTGAAGAACCCCCGGCTAGCGTGCTGGATTTATGCACTGGCTCTGGCTGTATCGGGATTGCCACTGGCCTTTATCTGCCTACCTGTGAAGTCACACTTGCCGATATCAGCCAGGATGCGCTGGCCGTCGCCCGGGAAAACATCACGCGTCACGATGTGGGCGACCGGGTACGGGCGGTCGCATCCGATGTATTTGACGGCCTTGAAGGCCAGCGCTTTGATTTGATCGTCTCCAACCCGCCCTATGTGGATGCGCGTGATTTGGCTACCATGCCCGCGGAGTTCCGTCATGAACCCGCGCTGGCGCTGGGTGCTGGCAAAGACGGCCTGGATATCGTGCGGCGTATTCTGCGTGAGGCGCGCAGCCATTTAAGCGACTCCGGCTGGCTGATTGTGGAAGTGGGCAATTCTGACCGTCATGTGGAAGCTGCGTTTCCTGACGTACCTTTCATGTGGCTTGACTTCGAGCGTGGCGGCCAGGGCGTATTTGCCTTGAGCGCTGCTGAACTCGACGCCCATGCGGCGTCTTTTGTGTAAGGAATGAACGCCCATGTCTGGCAATAGTTTTGGCAAACTGTTTACCGTAACCACCTTTGGCGAAAGCCACGGCGTGGCACTTGGTGCCATTGTTGATGGCTGCCCGCCGGGGCTTGCGCTGTGTGAAGAGGATTTGCAGCGCGACCTGGACCGCCGCCGCCCGGGTAGCTCTCGCCATACCACGCAGCGTAAAGAGCCTGATCAGGTGAGGATTTTATCCGGCGTGTTTGAGGGTAAAACCACCGGCACCTCGATTGGCCTGTTGATCGAGAATACTGACCAGCGCTCCAATGATTACTCGAAAATCAAGGACCAGTTCCGCCCGGCGCACGCGGACTACACCTATCACCATAAATATGGCCATCGCGACTATCGCGGTGGTGGCCGTTCAAGCGCTCGCGAAACCGCCATGCGCGTGGCAGCAGGTGCGATCGCCAAGAAGTATTTGGCCGCCCAAGGCGTGCAGATCCGCGGCTACATGAGCCAGCTTGGCCCCATCAAGATCGAGTTCAAAGAGTGGGAAGCCGTCGAGCAGAACGCTTTTTTCTGCCCCGACCCTGCCAAAGTAGCCGAGCTTGAGACCTATATGGATCAGCTGCGGCGTGACCAGGATTCCGTGGGCGCAGAAATTACCGTGGTGGCCGAAGGCGTGCCGGTAGGCTTGGGCGAGCCGGTGTTTGACCGTCTGGATGCTGAGCTGGCGCACGGCTTAATGAGTATTAATGCGGTAAAAGGCATCGAGATTGGTGCAGGGTTTGGTTCGGTTTCCCAGCGGGGCAGCGAACACCGCGATGAGATGACGCCGGAAGGCTTTTTGTCCAACCATGCGGGGGGCGTTTTGGGCGGGATTTCCAGCGGGCAGCCTATCGTGGCAAGGCTTGCCCTCAAGCCAACCTCCAGTATTACTACGCCGGGGCGCTCCATCGATGTCAACGGCCAGCCGGTCGAGGTGATTACCAAAGGTCGCCACGACCCGTGCGTAGGCATTCGTGCAACACCCATTGCCGAAGCCATGATGGCCATTACGCTGCTAGATCATTGGTTACGTCAACGGGGTCAAAACGGCGAGGTAAGCGTTGATACGCCGCGCCTGAAACAGGTCTAGCGCAGATTTAACGTGGAGTTAGCGCAGCGTTAAAGCCATATACGGTTCGTTTAACGCTGCTACACTCAAGGGGAGATGGTTAAGGAGTAACTCCATGAAGATTAACGTTGAGTTTGATCTGACCCCGGATGAGTTCCGCCAGGCGCTTGGGCTGCCTGATATCGAGGCATTTCAGCAAAGCCTGCTGGAAAACATCCAGCGCCAAATGGAGTCAGGTGTTGAAGGCTATGACCCCATGAGCCTGATGCGGCCTTTCTTGCAGCAGCCGATGATGCAGCAAGGGTTATCGCAGGGACTGGCTAATTTTGGGACGTACCAGCAAATGATGCTGGATATGCTGCGCCAGGCGGGTAGTTCCAGCGGTACCGCCAATGATCGTCAGGCAGCGGACGATGACACGTCTGGCAGGGGAAGCGCCAAGGCAAAAGCACCGGCGTCCTCACGCTCGCGTAGTAAAGGAAAAACCGAGTAACGCGGCAAGGTGAGTAGCGGCCAGAAAGATCGCGGTCGTCATCTAAGTGTTATTGCAATGCACCATACTAGCGCTTACTCTTTTTTTGCAGTGCAACAAAAATACAACATACAGTGCAGTACATTACGTTCATAAGGGCCTTTGGGCTCACCTTAGAAACGCAATAGGAGCAGACACCATGCAAGACAAGATGACGGACGCCTTTAACGCCCAAACCCGCCAAATGTTTGAGCCGATGCGCAAGATCAACTCGCTGATGCTCAACAACATGGAAAAAATGACCCAATACCAGCTGGAGGCGATGAAACGCTACAGCCAGATGGGGACAGAGCGCATTCGTAGCGCCACTAACATTCAGGATGCGGAAAGCCTGCGCGATTTCGGTACTCAGCAAGCCGAAATGATGAATGAGATTTCACAGCAGATGCAGGAAGACGCTCGCGCTATGAGCGAAATGAGCCTTCAGTTCAAATCTGAAATGGAAAAGCTGTTTAGCGATGCCGGTCAAAAAATGACCGAGCAGGCAACCTCCGCGGCCCAAGGCGAAAAGCCGGGTACCGCATCCAGCCAGTCTTCACGTAAAAAATAAAACGTTGATTGGCTCGCGGCGCCTGATGGCGCCGTATTTTTATGTCGATGCCGTTAGGCGTGATGGCGCCTGCGAGTAGGGGGAGTCAGTATGCAAAGGTGGACATCAGACAACATGGCGCCACAGGGCATGTCTCAAGAGGAGATTGAGGCATGGCATGCGCAGCTCAAAGAGATGGGCGGGCAGTATCAGGGCCTGATGCAGGATCTGCTCGCGCGGATAGCGCCTAGCGAAGCCGCCGATTCGATACAGGATGATATGCGCAAAAGCTTCGAAGCGGGCGCGCAGTCATTAATGAATAACCCGACCTTGCTCTGGCAAACTCAGACGCGCCTGCTGCAAGATCAGTGGCTGCTCTGGCAACAGAGTATGCGTGCTTTCTCGGGCGAGCAGGTAGCCCCGCTCATCACTCCTTCCAAAAGCGATCGACGCTTTAAAGATGAAGCCTGGACCAATGACCCTCACTACACGGCCATCATGCAGCAGTATCTGCTGTTTTCTCAGATGGTGGAGGAGTTAATTGAGCGCCTTGAAGGCATAGATAGCACACAAAAGCGCAATCTTGAGTTCTATGCCCGCCAGTTAGTCAGCGCCATGTCACCGACCAATTTCGTTTCCACTAACCCGGAAGTGGTGCGGCGAACGCTGGAAACGCGCGGACAAAACCTGGTAGAAGGTCTGGCCCGGCTACGTGAAGACCTGGCCAACTCCGCCGAAGGCATTAACGTGTGCATGACTGAGCGCAACGCGTTTGATATCGGCGAAAATATTGCCGTTACTCCCGGTGCGGTGGTTTATGAAAACGAGCTTATCCAGCTTATTCAGTACACTCCCACTACCGAGAAAACCTTTAAAACGCCCTTGCTTATCGTACCGCCATGGATCAACAAGTATTACATTCTGGACCTGCGCCAAGATAACTCCATGGTCAAATGGATGGTCGATCAAGGCCATACGGTATTTTTGATCTCGTGGCGCAACCCTGATTCTGAGCAGCGTGATATTACCTGGGCCGACTATATGCAGATGGGGCCGATCAGCGCTATCGATGCGATCGAGCAGGCCTGCGGAGAGAAGTCAGTTAACCTGGTAAGTTACTGTGTGGGAGGCACGCTGACCGCCTCGACGGTTGCTTACCTTACGAGTACACGCCAGGGGCGCAAAGTAAAATCGGTAACCTATATGGCCACCCTGCAGGACTTCCGTGACCCTGGCGACATTGGCGTCTTTCTTAACGAAGGCGTTTTAAAGGGGCTGGAGCAGAGCATGAAGCTCAAAGGCTATCTGGATGGCCGCTCCATGGCCTATACCTTTAACCTGCTGCGTGAAAATGATCTTTTCTGGTCGTTTTATATCAATAACTATTTGAAAGGTGAGATGCCCGCCGCCTTTGATCTTCTGCACTGGAATACCGATGGCACCAATCTACCGGCAACGACCCATGCCTGGTATTTACGCCATATGTACCTTGAGAACCGTTTGGTACAGCCGGGTGGCATTGAGTTGGACGGCGTGAAAATCGACCTGCGTAAAGTCTCGATTCCGAGCTATTTTGTCTCCACCAAAGAAGATCATATCGCCAAGTGGAACAGCACGTATTACGGAGCGCTTTTGCCGAAGGGCCCCGTTACCTTTGTACTCGGTGGTTCAGGGCATATCGCGGGGATCGTCAACCCGCCCCAAAAGAACAAGTATGGCTACTGGAGTAACGACGCGTTGCCTGAATCCCACGAGGAGTGGCTGGAGCAAGCCACGTTCAACGAAGGTTCCTGGTGGCCACACTGGCAGGCATGGATGACACAGAATGGCTATGCGGATAGCCACAAAATGGTGCCGGCACGCAAGCCCGGTGATGGCAAACTCAGCGTGATTGAGCCCGCGCCGGGGCGCTATGTAAAGGTCACCATTTCTCAGTTATCCGGTGAGCTTTCCTGATCCTGGATCAGCACCGTTAATGCATCTCTTGAACGTACAAAGCCCTGAGTTGTTGTTCAGGGCTTTGCGGTTTTCAGGTGTTTATAAAAACGTAGTAGGAAAATTGAAGTGGCGGTACCCAAGAGCGGCATGGGGGGTGCCCCCGGCGGTTGACATAATGTCGCAGGTGGTTTGTGGAAACACGTAATAGAGCTATGGTAGGCCGACGATTAATAACGGGTGCGCGCCACGCTACAGGCTGGCTTTACGAGTGAGCTATGCGCGCGCCTGCATCATTACATTCCCCCTAACGAGAGTTGATATGGCGTACCTAATGCACAAAACGATGATCAAGCGAACCTGCCGCCAATTAGCATTCACTACGTGTGCGCTGTTATTAACCGCAGGCGTTGCCCAGGCGCAATCACTAGACGTTACCAACGCGCGGCTGAGTCTGTTACCCGGCAACACCCCGGGGGCTGGGTATTTTGAGTTGCATAATAGTGGCGATGAAAGTGTGACGTTAGTGGGCGCGGAAAGCCCGGCCTTTGAAAGTGTTGAAATGCATATAAGCTCCGAGCATAACGGCATGGCGCATATGCACGCCTTTGAATCACTGGATATCGGCCCTGATGAGCGTATCGAATTCGCGCCCAAGGGGCAGCACTTAATGTTTATGCGCCGCGTAGCGCCTTTAAACGAAGGTGACGAGGTGGAAGTGGTGCTTACGTTTAGCGATGAGCAGCGCTTGCCCGTGACCTTTAATGTTGTCTCCCCGACATCCCTGTAAAAGCAATGATAGGACGATTACGCATGTATAAGGTGTTGCTTGCAACGCTAACTACTCTGCTGCTGGTAGGCTGCAGTGATCAAAGTTGGCGCACCACGGATGTCGCAGATATTATGCCACCGCTGGATTTTGCACTGGTGGATGAAAACGGTGACAGCGTGCAGGCCGAGGAGTATCTGGGTAAACCGACGCTCGTCTATTTCGGCTATACCTACTGCCCCGATGTCTGCCCGATTACCCTTGCAAGGCTGGGCGATGCGATAAGAAAACTTGATGATGAAACGCGCGATGAGATTCAGGTGCTGTTTATTTCGGTAGACCCTGCCCGCGATACACCTGAGGTATTAAAACGTTATACGGATGCTTTTGGACCTGAGTTTGTCGGTTTAAGCGGTGATAAAGCGGCTATCGATGCCGTCACCAACCGCTATCGGGTGGCTTACGAGTATGGCGAAGAGAATGAAAACGGCGATTATCTGGTAACCCACTCCAGTGCCGTTTTTGCCTTTGACCGGGAAGGCCAGGCGCAGTTCTTGGTGCGCGACAGCCATCCAGTAAACGACGTTGAAGCCGATATCAAACGTCTGGTGGCCCAAGGTTAAGGTTATTTAGAGGGCTACTGGCGATCACAAAAGGGGGCGACTGAATATCAGTCGCCCCCTTTTTCATACGAACATCTTTAATGGCTAATAGCAGGCTGAGTAAGCTGGTTTAGCAAACCGATGAAAGGCCACAGCGCGACTTGTACAATCGAGAGTTAATATCTAGCTCAACTTTGTCGCTGTCTTTATCGTAAAAGAAGGAAGCATAGCCGTTTTCGGAGGACGCGGTGCGGTATAAGCCACAGATGCCATAGCCGTACTGCACTTCTTGTAGCTGGGAAAGCTCGATCTCATTGGACGTATCAAGCTCTTTGGCCAGGGCATGTTGAATATCGCTGCCAACGTTGCTGTCAGACATGGCTTGACCACCAAAAATAGCGACCCCTAGAACGACGATCAGCGCCAGCGGAAGCACGACAAGCAGTAAAAAAGGCCGAGATTTAAGCATGGCGTTATCCTCTGTCAGCCCGAATAAATACGTTAAAAGAGCCGTATTGTAGCGCTACTCGATGTCGCCGCCTACTCACTGCGACAACGTGTCAAGCGAAGGCCGGGAAGTAGCATAAGCGCTGCTAACAACCAAGCAGGCCAGCTACCGGTACGGGTGAACGGTGTGAGACCTTCCATCGCATAAAATTCGCCTACCAGCGCCGTCGTTTCAAACTGCGGAACACGTGCCACGATCTCTCCGCGCGCATCAATAATAGCGGTAATGCCGTTGCTGGTTGCGCGTACTACATAACGGCCGTTTTCCAGTGCTCTAAGCCTTGCCATCTGCAAATGCTGATGAGGGCCGATCGAGGCGCCAAACCAGGTGTCATTGGAGACGGTAAGCAGTACATCGCTTTCTTGAGCGCGGCGGGCGACGAGCTGTGGGTAGATGATTTCGTAGCAAATCGCATTGCCAAGGCTTACGCCTGCCGCAAGCATTGGCGTTTGCTCAGAAGCGCCTTTGGTAAAGCTCGACATCGGCAGGTCAAAAAAGTCGATAGCACCGCGCAGCACGCTTTCCAGGGGCAGGTATTCGCCAAAGGGCACCAAGTGCTCTTTTTGATAGCTGCCTTCAACATTGCCGACGCCAATCACTCCATTATAGTAGCGGTTGGCCTCATCCAGCTGAACGATCCCCGTTACCAGCGCAACCCCTGGCGGCAGGTTGGACTGCACGCGCTCCAGAACCGGGCGTGCCTGGGCTTCCATCATGGGCAGCGCCGTTTCCGGCCAGATCACGATATCCACTTCATCGGCCACTTCAGCGGTCAAGCGGCTATACGTATTGGCGGCGGTGCGCTGGCCTTCAGGCGTCCATTTTAAAAGCTGGGGCAGGTTGCCTTGAAGCAGGGCGACACGGGTGGGCGTCTCGGCGGGGGTCGTCCACTGTTGAGGAAGTGCCAGGGGAATAAGCCAGATAGCCGCAAGTGGCGCGAGCGCCCACCATTGGCGGCGTAGTACGGCTTCAGCGGCGAGCGTGCCGCTAAGCATCACCAGCAGCGAGAGCAGGTACACACCACCGATGGGTGCCCAGCTGGCCAGCGGCGAGTCGACATAGCCTGAGCCCAACAGCAGCCAGGGAAAGCCCGTAAACAGATACGTGCGCAGCACTTCGCCCAATACCCAAATGCCTGCAAAGGTAAGCAGCGCCAGTTTGGGTGTAAAAAAGCGTCGATAAAGCCAAAAGATGCCCGCATAAAAAAGCGCTAACACACCCACAAACAGGGCCGTCAGAAAAACCGCCAGCGGTACGCCGGTGTAGCCATAGTCATGGATAGAGACATATACCCAGGACGTGCCGCTTGCGAAAAGCGCCACGCCATACAGCCAGCCTTTAAGCGCTGCCTGGGCGGGCGTTAGGGTATGCAGTCCCATGTAAAGCAATGCGATCGCAATCGGGCCAAGCCACCATAATTCAAACGGTGAGGCCGTGAGCGTGGTAAAACCGCCTGCCACGAGGGCAAGTAGCAGTTGCAGCATAAAAATGGGCGTTGGCCCCATGGTGATGTCCTGTCGGCTAGTCATTTGGCAAGTCTATGGGCGAACAACGTATTAATCACCGTCTCTGTCGTCGGGACTCTCGGTGTTGTCATCGCGGTAGGCTTCCAGCAAACGAATACGTCGGTTATCGGCATTCAGGATAACGAACCGCCAGCCGCCGAAACGGGTATGTTCACCGCGACCGGGTAGGTGACCAAACTGCTGCATGACCAGGCCGCCAACCGTATCGAACTCGTCATCGGAAAATTCGGTGCCGAAGCGATCATTAAAATCTTCGATGGGGGTGAGGGCGCGAATGGCAAAGTGACCGTTTTCAAGCGTGCGGATATCGTCTTCTTCGTCGGTGTCGTGCTCATCTTCAATATCACCCACGATCTGCTCGAGGATATCTTCGATGGTGATAATACCTGCCGTACCGCCGTATTCGTCCACCACAATCGCCATATGGTTATGGGTGTCACGAAACTCTTTCAACAGGCTGTTCAGACGCTTGGACTCGGGGATGAACATGGCCGGTCGGAGGATGTCTTCAAGCTTGAAAGCGTCACGGCTCTCCTGGGTTTGCGAAAGTAGCGGTAGCAGGTCTTTAACCAGCAGAATGCCTTTTATATCGTCCAGATTTTCGCCGATCACAGGGTAACGGGAGTGACCGGTTTCCTGAATAAGCGGCAAATAGCCGTCGCTGGTTTGATCCAGGGTAATGGCAGAGACCTGGGAGCGGGGAATCAGGACCTCGCGGACCTGCTGATCGCTAATCTCAAGCGCACCCTCGATAATCATGATGGCGTCCTGATCTAGCTTCAACTTCCCTGCAGTGTGGCGTAAAAACGTCATCAGCTCATCGCGTGAACTGGGTTCGTCACTATCTCCGGTTAGGGCGCCAAAGAGTTTCTCGAGCCAGGATTTTTGATTAGGGTTGCTCGATCGGTCTTCGCTCATGCGTCAAATCTCTTGTTTATGGGGCAGACAACTGTCTTGGCGTGCATAAAAAGGCCACATCGCAAGCTAACGTTTTATCACTGACTCAGGGCACTATGCCAGCTGCGGTAAGCCAATGTTACGACTCTTGCTCAAACGACGTGATAAGGATCAGGGATTTCCAGCTCGGCAAGCAGTGTACGCTCAAGCTGTTCCATCTCTTCCGCCTCCTGGTCTTCAATATGGTCATAGCCCATTAAATGCAGCGTGCCGTGAACGACCATGTGAGCATAGTGGTGGGCCAACGGCTTTTGCTGTTCATCTGCCTCGCTTAACACCACCGCATGACAGATGATCAAATCGCCCAGCAGCGGTAACGTCATGCCGGGCGGATTTTCAAACGGAAACGATAAAACGTTGGTTGGCTTGTCCTTACCGCGATAGTCACGATTCAGCGCCTGGCTTTCCTGCTCATCGACAAAGCGAATGGTAAGCTCTTTACGTTCATCATCGGGGTGATGCGCAAACACGCAGCCCACCCAGTGGGTGAGCTGTTCAAGAGTAGGCAGTGTCGGCTCATCAATCGCGGCTTGGCGATCAATCAC
Source organism: Vreelandella zhanjiangensis DSM 21076 (assembly GCF_000377665.1). Taxonomy (GTDB): domain Bacteria; phylum Pseudomonadota; class Gammaproteobacteria; order Pseudomonadales; family Halomonadaceae; genus Vreelandella; species Vreelandella zhanjiangensis. Next base: position 504,501 of record NZ_KB898647.1, read on the forward strand.
GATAGCATTCAACGTGACGTATCTCCCCAGCGTTCCTGGGCCTGAAGGCGTGCTTCGCGCTCTTGCTGGCGAGCATCGCGACGGGCACGCTCTTCGACTTCCTGCTGCGATTCAAAGTCGTCGTACGCTTCGATAATGCGCTGTACCAAGGGGTGGCGTACCACGTCTTTAGCGGCAAAGTGGGTGACGCCGATTCCCGGGGTGTCTTTTAATACGTCAAGTACTTGGGACAGGCCTGAACGCTGCCCACGGGGTAAGTCGACCTGGGTAATATCCCCGGTGATCACCGCCGTTGAACCAAAGCCGATCCGTGTCAGGAACATTTTCATCTGCTCCGGTGTGGTGTTCTGGCTCTCATCCAAAATGATGTACGAATTGTTAAGCGTGCGGCCGCGCATATAGGCCAGCGGGGCTATTTCAATCACCTGACGCTCAATGAGCTTGGCCACTTGTTCAAAGCCGATCATCTCGTACAGCGCGTCATACAGCGGGCGCAGGTACGGGTCGATCTTTTGTGCCAGGTCGCCTGGCAGGAAACCGAGTTTTTCACCCGCTTCAACCGCTGGACGTACCAGTAGAATACGCCGAACTTCCTGCTGATTAAGGGCTTCTACAGCAGCCGCAACGGCAAGGTAGGTTTTGCCGGTGCCCGCCGGCCCAATACCAAAGTTGATATCGTGCTCGCGGATACTTAACACATAACGCTGCTGGTTCAGGCCGCGCGGTTTGATCATGGTGCGGGGGGTGCGCATGATCACTTCATCGCTGCCGCCTTCACCATCCTCTTCGTCCTCTAGCGCTTCCATGCCAGATTCCTGAAGGAACAGGTGCACGGTATCAGCAGAAAGCTCGTCAGCCGCCGTTTCACGATAAAGATGCTCGAGTACGTTCGCCGCTGCCTTGATGCGATTAGCTGGCCCTGCAAGCTGAAAAACATTGCCCCGGTTGCGTAACGTCACATCCAGTCGGCTTTCAATCAACTTCAAGTGCTCATCCTGCTGGCCGCAAAGGCTTGCAAGACGCTGCGGATCATTGGGTTCAAGGCTTAGGGTAATGATGCGATTGGCCTGAGTTGATGGTTGGCTCAAGAGTAGGAAACCCGTCAGTTGATGTATGTAGGTCTCAGCTTACTGCCCCGACGGGTGTCGGGGCAATTACCTAAGATAAGAGAGCGTTCAGTAGCGTTCTGGGGAAGCAAGCTCGCCGCGCAGCGAATTGGGGAATGCCTCGGTAATTTCGACATCCACAAAGTAGCCAATCAGCTCGGTCGGGTTGGCCGCGCGGAAGTTCACCACGCGGTTATTCTCGGTACGTCCGGAGAGCTGTCCTGGATCTTTCGGCGAGAAACCGGTGACCAGAATACGCTGAGTGGTACCTACCATGCGACGGCTGATCTGGGCCACATTCTGCAGGATGCGCTCTTGCAGAATCGCCAAACGCTGCTTCTTGACGCTTTCCGGCGTTTCATCGGGCAGGCCAGAGGCGGGGGTGCCAGGGCGCGCCGAGTAGACAAAGCTGAACGAGTGATCAAAGCCAATCCGGTGGATCAGGTTCATCGTGGCTTCAAAGTCTTCCTCGGTCTCGCCAGGGAAGCCAATGATGAAGTCAGACGAGAAGCTGATATCCGGACGGTTGGCGCGCACGCGCTCCATCTTCTCAATGTACTCTTCTGCCGTATGGCCACGCTTCATGGCGCTAAGAATACGGTCAGAGCCCGATTGAACCGGCAAATGCAGGTGGCTGACAAGCTCGGGGATATCCGCGAAGGCGTCAACCAGGCTGTCGGTAAACTCAACCGGGTGCGAAGTGGTAAAGCGTATGCGGTCAATGCCATCCACCGCGGCGATACAGGCAATCAGTTCAGCAAGATCAATTTCATCGCCATCGTCGTTATCGCCTCGGTAGGCGTTAACGTTTTGGCCCAGCAGGTTGACTTCGCGCACCCCTTGATCGGCCAGATGGATAACTTCATCCATGACCTTTTCAAACGGACGTGAGACCTCTTCACCGCGGGTATAGGGCACCACGCAGAAGGTGCAGTACTTGGAGCAGCCTTCCATGATCGAGACAAAGGCCGTTGCGCCGTCCGACTTGGGCTGGGGCAGGTGATCGAACTTCTCGATTTCCGGGAACGTTACGTCTACCGCAGCAATTTGGTTGTTGCTGCGCGCATCCAGCATGGAGGGCACGCGGTGCAGCGTTTGCGGGCCGAAAACCATATCCACGAAGGGTGCACGCTTGCGCAGCGCTTCGCCTTCCTGGCTCGCCACGCAGCCGCCTACACCAATCACCAGGTCAGGGTTGGCATCTTTAAGCTTTTTCCAGCGCCCCAACTGATGAAACACCTTCTCCTGCGCCTTCTCACGAATCGAGCAGGTGTTGAGAAGGATAACGTCGGCTTCCTTCTCGTTGTCGGTTAGTTCAAGCTGGTGAGATTCACCGAGCAGATCCGCCATGCGGGAGGAGTCGTACTCGTTCATTTGGCAGCCGTGCGTTTTGATGAAGAGCTTCTTCGCCATCGGTACCTGTCATCTATGAGTCGTCGGGGGACGAGGGATGAATGAAATGTCGTGTCAGTGATTTAGGCCACTGTTGAATAACCCTATTATACGGACACACGAAACCCGGGGCTAGCGTTCAGCTATAATCGATACTTGACCTTCGTGTCTCAATCAGTATACTACGCACCGTGTTTGAGCAGTTCCTCGATAGCTCAGTTGGTAGAGCAAATGACTGTTAATCATTGGGTCACAGGTTCGAGTCCTGTTCGAGGAGCCAACACTTTACAAGTTGGTTCTGCTTGAAATACAATAGCTTAAGATGTTCCTCGATAGCTCAGTTGGTAGAGCAAATGACTGTTAATCATTGGGTCACAGGTTCGAGTCCTGTTCGAGGAGCCAAGCTTTTCTACTTTACTATCTGTTTCGGTCAGCCGATTTAGGTAGCGCGTTATTCCTCGATAGCTCAGTTGGTAGAGCAAATGACTGTTAATCATTGGGTCACAGGTTCGAGTCCTGTTCGAGGAGCCATCTTCTTATCTTTCTAGATGTCTTTTAGTGCACTTCTTCGTGTGCAATTCTAGAGCGATGTGTCTGCCTTGTTTAAATCTCTTTACTACTACTTGAATGCCCAATGCCTAGCGCATTTTGGGTTATTTCGTGTGTCTGGCGGTTGGTAAAATGCTGCGTTATAAAAAAAACGCCGACCTTCAAGGCCGGCGTTGCAGGGCGGAAGCTTGGCGCTTAGCGCGCGGCCATCCGCTGAGATTTTTGCATATGAGCGTAGTCGAGCAGGATTTCTGCCGCTTCTAGCACCGGTGCGCGATCAACCGGCATATCCTCATCTTCGTTCTCGTCCGCCTCAGCGCCTTCCTCGGGCTCGCCGCTGTCCAGGCGTGCGTCCATCCATTCGTCAAGCTCAGGAAGATTCAGTGCCCGGCGACGCTGGTTTTCAAGCGAGAGCTGCTCGGCTTCCTGTGCTTCTAGCTCGCGCTGGCGCTGCTCGCGGTTCAGGCTGACTGTCGTGTGCTGTTCGCGCAGCTGGCGAGCTAGCGCAGACTGGCTTTCAAGATAACGGAAGTTGGGGTTCGTTTTGGCGCGCGCCGTATGTTCAGCCGCCAATGCATCGATAAAGGTTTCCGGCGTACCGTAGCGACGATACTGAACATTCTGAACCGTATCCCAGCCCAGGGCGTTATCCAGGCTGCTTTCACCAATGCGTTCCGGGTCGATCAGGCTTGGGAAGCTGATATCCGGATCAACCCCGCGATTTTGCGTACTCTCGCCGGAAATACGATAAAACTTGGCGCGGGTCAGCTTTATTTGCCCATGGCTTAGGTCGTTCAAGGTTTGAACGGTGCCTTTGCCAAAGGTTGAGGAGCCAACCACTAGGCCGCGACCGTAATCCTGAATGGCTCCTGCGAAAATTTCCGAAGCAGAGGCAGAGAGACGGTTCACCAAAACGGTCAGCGGGCCATCGTAAGTGGTGCCTGCATCCGTGTCGCCGTAAAGCTGAATACGGCCTTGAGCATCACGCACCTGGACGGTGGGGCCGCGGTCAATAAACAGGCCGATAAGCGAGTTGGCTTCCTGTAGAGCGCCGCCGCCGTTATTGCGGAGGTCCAGCACGATACCTTCAACGCCTTCTTCTTTCAGGCGCTCAATTTCACGGGCTACGTCACGCGTGGTGCTGCGGTACTCTTCTTCACCTGCCTGCCAGGCATCAAAATCAACGTAGAAAGTGGGGATATTGATTACCCCGACCGGGTGAGGTTCGCCATCACGCTCAATGTCGATTACTTCGCCATGAGCCGCCTGGTCTTCAAGGCTTACCGTATCGCGGGTAATTTCGACGATATGTGAGCGGGTCATATCAACGGCCTGGGCGGGTACTATGTCTAAGCGTACCACTGAGCCTTTAGGGCCACGTATCAGGTCAACCACGTTATCCAGGCGCATGCCCACTACATTAACCATTTCGCCGTCTTCCTGGCCAACGGCAATAATGCGATCGGCGGGCTCCAGAACGTCAGCGCGATCAGCCGGGCCTCCGGGTACCAGGCTTGCCACTTTGACGTATTCACCGTCAGCCTGTAAAAGCGCGCCGATGCCTTCAAGCGACAGGCTCATCTGAATGTCAAAAGACTCGCTCTGGCGGGGGGAAAGGTAGCCGGTATGCGGGTCAATAGTGCTGGTGACGGCAGCCATTAACAGGCCAAACACATCTTCGGATTCTGTTTGTTTCAGGCGTGACAGCTGGCCTTCATAGCGTTGGCGCAGATTGTCTACTATCTGTTCTTCATCCTGATCGGTGAGCGCCAGCGTTAGCGCGTCGTTTTTCAGACGCTTACGCCAAAGCTCGTCCAGCTCGCTTTCGCGAGTCGCCCAGGCAGCATCTTCACGGTCGATTTCAAGGCGCTCGTCGCTATCGAAATCAAACGACAGTCCAGCATCAAGGCGTGCCAGCAGCCACTCAGTGCGCGCTATATGGCGCTCGCTGAGCTGATTGTAAAGCTCGAAGGCGTCGTCCAGGTCGCCGCTAAACAGCGCCTCGGCCATGGTGTTTTCTAAATGACGGTAGGGTTCAATATCACGGCTTAATAGATAAGCCCGCTGGCCATCAAGAAAGTCCAGGTAGCGTTGAAAAGCTTCCTGTGACCACTGCTCATCAAACGTAATATTCGCGTAGTGGCCGTAGCGGAGCGCGTCCGCAATTTCTTCTGCCGCTTGGCGTTGTTCGTCGGTCGGTGCAATTTGTGCCATTACTGCCGGGCTGGTAACAACCAGCATGACGGCAAGGGCGACCGAGCGCGAAAGCGTTGCAAACAAGCTCATCAGTCAAGCTCTCCCGGATTTGTGTACACTCATTCTTCCCTAGACCCGCAGGTGACCTATGAGTTGCGTAGGCCAGGGGAGCATTGTAGCAGGTCGTCTGCTCTATGAGACTCAATCATTACTGTTATGAGGATTTCCATGTCCGAAGCTTTCAACGCCGATCGTTTAACGCGGTTATGTGATTTTCTGCGCCAGTCGCCCACGCCGTGGCATGCTACGAAGACAATGGCCGAGCGTTTAGAGAAAGCGGGTTTTCAGCGCTTGAAGGAAACGGCTAACTGGCAGCTTACGCCTGGGAAGCGCTACTACGTTACGCGCAATGATTCCTCGATTATAGCCTTTCAATTGCCCAGCGATGCGCTGAAAAGCCTCCGCATGCTGGGCGCGCATACCGATAGCCCGGGGCTGCGCTTAAAGCCTAACGCGACACAGCACTCGGCTGGCTGGTTGCAGCTGGGCGTGCAGGTGTATGGCGGGGTATTGCTGGCACCCTGGTTTGACCGTGATTTAGGCTTGGCTGGGCGAGTGCACGTGCGTCATGCTGACGGCCAACTGGAAAGCCTGCTGCTCAATGTTGATCGCCCGGTCGCCATGGTACCGAGTTTAGCGATCCATATGGACCGTGAGGTGAATACGGGCCGGGCGATTAACCCGCAAACGCAGATGGCGCCGGTGTTGCTACAAAGCGATAGTGCCAAGCTTTCAGATCTACTGGCCGTATGGCTTGAAGAGCAGCACGGTGTGCGTGCGGTCGAAGTGGTGGATTTCGAGCTGGGTTTTTATGACGTGCAGCCACCTTCGCTTGTCGGGGTCAAACAGGAGCTAATTGCCAGCGCACGTCTGGATAATCTGCTTTCGTGCTTTATGGGCCTGGAAGCCCTGCTTGAAAGCGACGGCAGTCAAGGGGCGCTGCTAGTAGCCAATGATCATGAAGAGGTGGGTAGCGCTAGCGCCTGTGGCGCGCAGGGGCCTTTCTTGAGCGATGTGCTCAAGCGTATCAATGGACAGGTAGGTGGCGGGTCCGAGGAGTCGCTGATTCAGCTGATTCAGTCGTCGCTGATGATCTCCTGTGACAACGCTCATGGCCTGCATCCCAACTTTAAGGATAAGCACGACGAGCGCCACGGCCCAGCATTGAATGGCGGCCCGGTTATCAAGGTAAATGCCAGTCAGCGTTATGCGACCAATAGCGTGACCGGTGCGCTATTTCGCGATGTGTGCCGCGAGGCGGATGTGCCGGTTCAGTCGTTTGTAACCCGTGCGGATATGGGCTGTGGCAGCACCATAGGCCCGATTACCGCCACAGAAGTGGGCGTGCCTACGCTGGATATCGGCGTGCCGCAGTGGGCAATGCACTCTATCCGCGAGACGGCTGGGACGCGCGATGTGGAGTATCTTACTCGGGCGCTAACAGTGTTTTTAAATCGGCCAATGCTGAGCTGATGCCTAGCTATTGGGCTTGGCACTGAGCATAAAAAAAGCCCGCTGACGAATCAGCGGGCTTTTAGCTATTGCTAGCTTAAATCGGTGTTGGTGGCTACGCCCTGATTTGAACAGGGGACCCCATCATTATGAGTGATGTGCTCTAACCAGCTGAGCTACGTAGCCTTTCAACGGGGGCGTATGTTACTCAGCGAAGCGCCATCCGTCAAGAACTTATTGCGGAAAGCGCTTACACGTTAAACCGGAAGTGCACCACATCGCCATCTTTGACGATGTACTCTTTGCCTTCCAGGCGCCATTTGCCCGCGTCTTTCGCGCCTTGCTCGCCACCCAGTGAGACAAAGTCGTCATAGGCGATGACTTCTGCACGAATAAAGCCTTTCTGGAAGTCGGTGTGGATAGCGCCAGCGGCTTCGGGTGCTGTTGCGCCTTGCTTGACGGTCCAGGCGCGGACTTCTTTTACACCTGCAGTGAAGTAGGTCTGCAGGCCGAGCAGGGCATAGCCTGCACGAATCACGCGGTCCAGGCCGGGTTCATCCATACCCATTTCACCGAGGAACATGGCGCGTTCTTCGTCTTCAAGCTCAGCGATTTCCGCTTCAAGCTGGTTGCAGACGGGTACCACGACTGCGCCTTCTTCAGCGGCGATTTCTCTGACAATCTCCAGGTAGGGATTGTTTTCGAAACCGTCTTCATTGACGTTGGCGATGTACATGGTGGGTTTTAAGGTCAAAAAGCCAAAGCTTTTCACCTGGCGTTTTTCGTCTTCATCCAGGCCAAAGCTTCTAAGCGGCATGCCTTCGGCCAGGTGTGGCTCGATTTTATCCAGAATGGTTTTGGTGGCGATGGCATCTTTGTCGCCGCCTTTCACTGAGCGTAGCAGGCGCTGGCTGGCTTTCTCAACGGTATCCAGATCGGCAAGTGCCAGCTCAAGATTGATCGTTTCGATATCCGCACGCGGATCAACCTGGTTGGCTACGTGAATAACGTTGTCGTTATCAAAGCAGCGCACCACGTGGGCAATCGCCTGGGTTTCACGGATGTTGGCCAGGAACTTGTTGCCCAGCCCTTCACCTTTGGAAGCACCCGCTACCAAGCCTGCGATATCCACGAATTCCATGGTCGTAGGCAGTATTTTCTGGGGTTTTACAATGGCGGATAGCTTGTCCAGGCGCGGGTCAGGCATGGGGACGATGCCCACGTTGGGCTCGATGGTGCAGAAAGGGAAGTTTTCGGCATCAATACCTGATTTGGTCAGCGCATTGAAAAGCGTGGATTTGCCTACGTTGGGTAGGCCGACGATACCGCAGTTAAAGCCCATAAATTCATTCCTAGCCGCTAAGCAAACGCCGCCTAAATGCCTTATCCAGCGCCTGCCTAAAGTGAAAAAAGATCAGTGTTAACTATTTTACGCTATGCAGGCGGTTCATGGCTTTCGCCCATTCGCCTTCCAGTACAAGAGGGAGCGTGGCCTGGCATTCGTCAAGGGTGCGGTCGATCGCTTCCTGTTCGGCTTTGCCGGGACGGCCAAGTACATAGTTGGTAACCTGGCGCGCCTCACCGGGGTGGCCGATGCCGATACGGATGCGATGAAACTGCTTTTGGTTGCCCAGTGCGCTGATGATATCGCGCAAGCCGTTGTGGCCGCCGTGGCCTCCGCCTGTTTTATAACGTCCTTGCCCCGGAGGGAGGTCGAGCTCATCGTGAGCGACCAGCAGGTTTTCAGGGGCAAGTTTAAAAAACTGGGTAAGCGCTGCTACCGCGGCACCGCTGCGGTTCATAAATGTGGTCGGGTTGAGCAGATGAAGCTCATGGTCGCCAATGCGTGCCTTGGCATAAAGGCCAAGGAATTTCTTTTCCGGGCGTAGTTCGGTGTGGGCGCTGCGCGCGATAGCGTCAATCAGCCAAAAGCCCGCATTATGGCGGGTGGCGTCATACTCGGCGCCGGGATTGCCTAGGCCTATCAGGGCCGTTACCTGGCTCATTTACCTACCTCCAAATTACCTACCTCAAAAAAAGTTTCCGGTAGAAATTTTTGGCGTCGCATCAAAAGCGGCTCGAAGGGCGGTTGCCAGGAAGGCAAGCCGCAAAAAAAATCAAGCGCCGAAGCGCTTGATCTATCATTCTTGGGCCATGCAGGCATGGCCCAAGCAAAGTACGTGTTAGCCGTTATGGCTTTGCGTACTGATATCAGGCTTATTCAGCGCTGGTACCTTCTTCGCCTTCACCTTCGTCTTCTTCTTCACTACGTACTTTTACTTTAGTGATGCTCAGCACGGCGTTGTCGTGATCTTCACCGTGAGACAGGTCAACGGAAGTGACGCCTTTCGGCAGGGTCAGATCGGACAGGTGCAGAGTAGTGCCCAGCTCAACCGCTGAAATATCAACTTCCAGGTAGTCAGGCAGGTCTTTCGGCAAGCAGCTGATGGCAACTTCGTTGGCCAGTACGTGCAGTTCGCCGCCCTGGTCTTTGATGCCCACACATTTTTCTTCGCCAGTCACGTGAAGCGGTACGTTCATGGTGATTTCATGAGTAGCGTCAACACGCAGGAAGTCAGCGTGAGTCAGAAGCGGTTTGTAGGGGTGACGCTGAAGATCACGTACCACTACCTGCTCTTCTTTACCATCGATAACCAGCTTGATTACTGAGGAGAAGAAGGATTCGTCTTCAATTGCTTTGTAGAAAGCTGTTTTTTCTACAGAGATTGATTGCGCGCCTTTTTCACCGCCGTAAATAACGGCCGGTACTTGTTGGTTCGCACGACGCAGGCGGCGGCTCGCACCTTTCCCCAGGTCGTTACGAACGCTGGCTTTCAGGATAAAATCAGACATGTAATTTGCCTCTTGGTTTAAGTAAGGAAACGCCGCCGACCGCGACCAGACGACGACGTTTCCAAGGCCCCAGAAGGGGGCTATATCGTCAGGCGGTTAGTGGAACATCGCGCTGACAGATTCTTCGTTGCTAACCCGGCGGATAGCTTCCGCAATCAGGCCGGCAACGCTCAACTGGCGAATTTTTCCACTGCGACGCGCATGGTCGGCAAGCGGAATAGTGTCGGTCACGACAACTTCATCCAGTACAGAGTTGGTGATGTTGTCAACGGCTGGGCCGGACAAGATCGGATGTGTAGCATAGGCCACAACGCGTGCAGCGCCATGATCTTTAAGTGCTTCACCGGCTTTGCACAGCGTGCCGGCGGTGTCGATCATATCGTCGACAACGACACAGGTGCGGCCTTCGATTTCACCGATAATATGCATTACCTGGGCCTGGTTGGCCTGCGGGCGACGCTTATCGATAATCGCAAGGTCAGCATTAAGCTGTTTGGCGATGGCGCGAGCACGTACTACGCCGCCTACGTCGGGGGATACCACGACCAGGTCTGCATAGTTTTGGCGTTCGATATCATCCAGAAGAATCGGCGAGCCGTAGACGTTGTCTACCGGTACGTCGAAGAAGCCCTGGATTTGATCGGCATGCAGGTCCATGGTCATCACGCGGTCAACGCCGGCTTTTACCATCATATCCGCAACCACTTTAGCGGAAATAGGTACGCGGGCGGAGCGAACGCGACGATCCTGGCGGGCATAGCCGAAGTAAGGCACCACCGCCGTGATGCGAGCCGCCGAGGCACGACGCAGTGCGTCGACCATCAGGATCAGCTCCATCAGGTTGTCATTCGTCGGTGCACAGGTGGACTGGAGGATAAACACGTCCTTACCGCGCACGTTCTCATTGATCTCGACTGCGATTTCGCCGTCGCTAAATTGACCAACCGTGGCATTACCCATGCGGCTGTCTAAGCTCTCGGCAATCTTTTGAGCGAGTTCGGGATTGGCATTCCCGGTGAAAACCATCAATTTTGACACGCGCAGCCACCTTTGCAGTGTTTGGAATCAGGGGAGAAAACGCAGATCATGTCAGGTTGGCTGGGGTACCAGGATTCGAACCTGGGAATGCCGATACCAAAAACCGGTGCCTTACCACTTGGCGATACCCCAGCAATAACCTAATGCGATGACCGGGCGCTTTCAGCAGCCCAGAGCATCTTGTAGGGGAGAGGTGTTAAGTCCGCGTGCGACCCACGTCGGCCAGCGTTGACCTGCCAATTCAGCGATTGTTTGCGCTGCTTCTTCAGACTCAAAAGCGGCGAATAAACAGGCGCCAGTACCGGTCAGCCGACTAGGTGCATACTGTGCGAGCCAGTCAAGCGCTTCCGCGATAGGCGGATAGCGTTTTCGAACAATAGCCTCACAGTCGTTACGCCACTCAGGCACTCCCCCCTGCAGTGCGCGCGCCATAGTAATGGGGCGGCTGTCGCGTGTCAATTCCGGGTCTTGGAAGATCAGGGGCGTTGAGACGCTAACCTGCGGATGGATAATTACAAACCAGGGAGTGTCGATAGTGACCTGCGTGAGTTTCTCCCCAATACCCTCCGCCCAGGCGCTGTGTCCATGAATGAAGACCGGTACATCCGCACCAAGCTGCAGCCCCAGCTTGGCTAATGCCTCCCGCGTTAGCCCCAACTGCCACAGCTTATTCAAGCCAAGCAGGACGGTTGCCGCGTTAGAGCTGCCCCCGCCAAGCCCGCCCCCCATGGGGAGCTGCTTTTCAATCGTCAGGTTTACCCCATGAGGGGTACCGCTTGAGCATTGCAGCAGGCGGGCAGCGCGTACGATTAAATTATCCTCGTGAGCCACGCCACTGACCGGCGTGGTCAGCGAAACCTCGCTATCTTCACGCAGGGTTAGTGTGAGCTGATCGCATACATCGATTATTTGAAACAGTGTTTGAAGCTCGTGATAGCCGTCATCACGACGGCCCACGATATGCAGCATGCGGTTGAGCTTCGCAGGGGCTGGCAGTGTTAAGGAAACAGACATTCAAGCTCGCTCACGGTGACTTGGGCTAATCGCTACTTGGGCTAAATGCGATAAACATAGAAGGCTTAAGAGCGCCACTCGTTAACCACCAGGGTAATGCGCACATCGTCATAGTTCATGACCAGGCGACGCGGTAGCCACATGCCTTCAACTTCGTTCCAGTCGCGGTAGTCGATTTCCCAGCCGTCCTGCTCTAAATGAAGCGGGAAGCCCAGCTCATCGGTTTCCAGCTGAAAGCTTGCGTGATCACCCGGCAGACCGCGCACCCAGTCGGGCATAGCGCTAACCGGCAATGACCAGCCAAGCTGTTCTTCCATCAGCGCTTCGGGCGTTTCTGCTTCAAAGCGGCCTTCACCGGTGGTGAGTGAGAAGCGGCCTTCGCGGCCTTCCAGCACGCTGCGTCCGCCGCCGAAGGGGCCACTAATTAGCATGCGGAAATAGTGCGGGTGCTGGCTCCAGTCCAGATTGGCGCTCTGGCTCTCTTGCGGTGTGCGAAGGCCCGCTTTGCCAATCAGTGTCCAGGTGTCAAAAGCTTCTACATCCGCTTGTTGGCGCTCCCACTGGCCTGCCTGACGGCCACCTTCTTCCATGGGGGCTTGGGCGGCGCAACCAGCGAGCAGCAGCAGGGCCAGGCTTGCAATCCATAGCCGTGAAACGTGCGCGGCAACGGTAAGGCGCTTGAAGGTGGGCATTGTGGTCAACATAACTGGCTCCATGTCAATGTGTTGAGGTGATGCTGAATAAGCGTATTAAAGCAAGAGTTCTTGAAACAGCAGTTCTTGAAACAACAGTTCTTCAAACAATATTTCAAGCAGGATCGTAAAAAGGCGCGCCCGCTTTAGGGCGCGCCTACAGGCGTTAGTTCAGGGTGGCGCTCAAGTAAGTCATCAATCAGCGGGTGCTGAGAGGTTCTTTGCATAATGCGGCTGATTACATCGCGGGCTTCATCGCTGCGCTCTAGGGCGTGTAAGACTTCAGCCAGATGCGCGGCAATTTCCTGGTCGGGCATTTGCTGGTAGGCGCTTTCTAACCAGGCAAGCGCTTCGTCGGGTTTGCCAAGCCGAAAATGCACCCAGCCCATACTGTCGAGTACGGCTGGGTTGTTCGGAGCTACTTCGTAGGCGCGCTCGATCAGCATGCGGGCCTCTTCGAGGCGGCCGGGCAGGTTAAGGTCCGCCAGGGTATAGCCCAGGGCATTTAACGCATTGGCGTTATTGGGATCAATGCGTAACAGCTTACGGAGATCCTGCTCCATGCCCGCAAGATTGCCGGTTTCCCAGGACCGCATCGCCCGCAAATAAAGCAGGTTGATATCGTCCGGTGTGCGGGTTAACTCACGATCAAGCAGTGCCGAGGCTTCTTCCTGCTGATTCATTTCATCAAGCAGTTGAACCTCAAGTGCCACCAGGTCGCCAAAATAATTTTCATAACGCATGCGCTCGATGCGTAAAAAAGCCCGCGCGTCGATCAGCCGGTTATCTTCAATGAGCATTTTAGCGGCGGTAGCCCGGGCGGGTAAGAACTCGCTGCCTTCGCTTACCTGGCGATAGTAAAGTAGGGCGTTATCAATATCGCCTTGCGACTGGGCGATGCCACCCAGCAAGTAATAGGCAAAGTTGGGAACGTTATCCTGACCAATAAGCGGCTGCAGTAGTCGATACGCGGGTTCGCTGTGGCCTTCTTCCAGATAGAGCTGGGCAAGCGCCAGACGTAACTCCTGATTGCCGCCATGGCTTTCAAGCAGCGCATTGGTCTGAACTTCTGCCGCGGCAATATTGTTTAAACGAATTTCAGCCTGGGCCAGCAATAAGATAAAGCGCACTTCGTCAGGAGCAATACTGAGGCCCTTTTGAGCAGCTCGTCTGGCGGTTTGCACATCATCCACTTCAAGTGCCAGGCGCGCCTGGGCAAGCCACAGCGCGGCAGATTCCGGCTCACGTTGGGCAACGTCGTCCAGGTGTGCTTGCGCTTGGCGGGTATTGCCCAATGCTGCCTCAAGCAGGGCAGTGGCCAGTAAAGCATCGCTATGATATTCAAGCTGCTCGGCGCCTGGCTGGGCGAGATGCTCGCGCAATAGCTCCGCCAGCAAGCTCAGCGGAGCAGTATTGCTGTTAGCGCTACTTTCAGTCACGGCCAACTCGGCAAAGGCGGTTAGCTCGCCATTGCCCCCGCCTTGGGTAATCGCCAGGCGCTGCTCCAGGCTATCTAGCCAGTCACCCCGCTGTAGAGAGATCGACGCTAGCAGCCGGTTGGGCGTTTCAGCCTGGGGTGCCAGTTCACGCCAGCGCAGGGCAGACGCCTCCATTAGCGCCACATCCTCGCCAAAACGCGCCGCAAACGCCGCCCGCTCTGCCAATGCCGGCACGCCGTAGCGCTGGGATGCTTGTAAATAGCCTTGGCTGGCGTAGCGGTAATCACCACGCTGGCCCGCAAGCTCCGCAGCGAGCAGGGTGCGTAACCCCTCAGCATCCAGTCCACGCGTAATGGGCGGCGCCGAGCGCATAGGATCGTCTGCAAACAGGCTCGGCGAGCCACCTTGGAAAATGGACGATGACTGGCAGCCGCTCAGAAGTACCACGGTGGCGGCCAGGGGCAGCAGGGGCGAACCCGATATTAGTGAGCGAAGGGGCATGCGTCTCTCATTTAAGTGGCCGAATGCTCAGCATAGCGGCTTGACTGGCTGCGGCAAAGTGGTGTGCGCCAGATGTTAGTGTGCTGTGATAGAATAGTTGGCCTTGAAAGGCAGGCAGGTAAGCGCAATTGAGTATTCAGAGCCGCTGCCAAGACTTACGTTAGCCAGCGTAAGACGTAAAACACCGAAACTTCAAGACCGATAGCGACGTGACGACCGAACCACTAGCGAAGACGCATACCGCATGACGCTTCTTGCCCTGGGAATCAATCATCGTACTGCCAGCGTGGATGTACGCGAGCAGGTAGCCTTTACACCGGCGCAGTTACAAAACGCGCTGGAGCAACTGCGTGGCTTGCCACAAATTAGTGAAGCCGCAGTGCTCTCAACGTGCAACCGCACGGAACTCTATTGTGTAACGGATGCTGCCGGCGAGCGAGCTGTTCTTGAATGGCTGAGCCGCTTTCACAATTTAAGTATTGATGAGCTGACACGCTGTGCATACCACTATCTGGACAATGATGCCGCACGCCACTTGATGCGTGTGGCCGTTGGGCTTGATTCCATGGTGCTAGGCGAGCCGCAAATACTCGGCCAGTTGAAAGACGCTTATCAGCAGGCCCGTCAAATGCAAGGATTGGGCGGCGAGCTTGAGCGACTTTTTCAGCACACGTTTGCTGTTGCCAAACAGGTGCGCACGGAAACCGGGATCGGCAAAAATCCGGTATCTATAGCCTATGCCGCGGTAAGTATGGCCAGCCGGATTTTTGATGACTTCAGCCGTGCCCGGGCGCTATTGATCGGCGCAGGCGAAACTATCGAGCTGGTAGCTCGCCATTTACACGAAGCCGGCGTGCGAGAGCTCACCGTGGCTAACCGGACGCGCGAGCGTGCCGAGCTGGTTTCCGCCAAACTGGGCGGTAAGGCGATTACGCTGCCTGAAATTCCGGCCGCGCTGGAAGAGGCCGACATCGTTATTTCTTCCACCGCATCGCCACTGCCGATTCTGGGCAAGGGGATGGTGGAAAGCGCACTCAAGAAGCGTCGCCACCGCCCTGTTTTTATGGTGGATATCGCCGTACCGCGCGATATCGAGTCCGAAGTGGGCGAGCTTGCTGATGTGTTTCTCTATACGGTCGATGATCTGGAAGAGGTCATCGAAGAGAACATGCGCTATCGCCAGGTCGCTGCTGATCAGGCAGAGTCGCTGATTGAGCACGGCGTCGGTAGCTGGCAGCATGAAAAACGCATTCGCAACGGTGGTGAACTGATTCGTGACTACCGCCAGCACGGCGAAAACCTGCGTGATCAATCGCGTGATCAGGCGCTAGAGCGTCTGGCACGTGGCGAAGACCCGGCTAAAGTGATTGAGCGCCTGGCTCATCAATTGGCCAACCGTTTAATGCACGAGCCTACCCAGGCAATACGCGATGCGGCTTCACAAGAGCACCATGAACTGCTAGACGCCGCGCCACGCCTGCTATTGCCTGTAAAACCTGCCTTTGAAAAAACCGCGCCCAAGGCTAACCGTCAGAAGGATAATACGCCCGCATGAAAGATACCTTGCGCCAACGCCTCGACAGCTTTACTGAACGTTTTGAAGAGCTGGCGATGCTGCTATCTGAACCTGAGGTCATTAATAATCAGCAGCGCTTTCGCGATTATTCACGTGAGTACGCTGAGCTTGAAGAGCTTGTGGCGGCCTGGCAGCGCTATCGCAGTGTAGAAAACGATATTGAGGCGGCGGAGCAGTTAAGTCGGGATGATGATCCTGACATGCGCGAACTGGCTGAAATGGAAATTAGCGAAGGCCGCGAGCAGCTCGAGATGCTGGACGCTGAGCTAAAACGCTTGTTAGTGCCTAAAGACCCTGACGACGGCCGCGGCGTGTTTTTGGAAGTACGCGCAGGCACTGGAGGCGATGAAGCGGCTATTTTTGCCGGTGACTTATTTCGTATGTATTCCCGCTACGCTGAAAAGCGCGGCTGGCGCGTGGAAATCGTCAGCGCTAACCACGGCGAGCATGGCGGCTATAAAGAGGTTATCTCCCGTGTGAAGGGCGATAGCGTTTACGCGCGTCTGAAGTTTGAGTCGGGTGCGCATCGGGTGCAGCGCGTACCGGCGACAGAGTCTCAGGGGCGTATTCATACCTCGGCGTGCACGGTGGCGGTGATGCCTGAAGTCGATGACGTCAGCGATATCGATATCAAATCATCGGAGCTGCGCGTTGATACCTACCGCTCAAGCGGTGCCGGTGGTCAGCACGTTAACACCACCGATTCGGCCATCCGGATTACGCACCTACCCACCGGCGTTGTGGTTGAGTGTCAGGAAGAACGTAGCCAGCATAAAAACCGTGCGAAAGCCATGTCGCTGCTGGCTGCCAAGCTGAAACGCAATGCCGTGGACACCCAGCGCCAGGAGCAGGCTGATGCCCGCCGCTCGCTGGTGGGCTCGGGAGACCGCAGCGAACGTATCCGTACCTATAACTTCCCGCAAGGGCGGATTACCGATCACCGCATCAACCTGACGCTTTATAAGCTCAATGAAGTGGTTAGCGGCGAGCAGTTGGATGACGTCATCGAGCCGTTGATTCATGAATACCAAGCTGAACAGCTTTCGGCGCTTCAGGACGCGTAATGACCTTTGATGCGCTATTGCAGGCAGCGGCCGTACGCTTGAAAGCCGCCGGGTCGACATCCCCTCGTCTGGATGCCGAAGTGCTGCTTGGGCATGTCATCGCGCGTGACCGCACATGGCTTTATACCTGGGGCGACCGTGACTGCCCACTCTGGGAGCATGCGCGCTTTGATGCCTTGGTGGCCGCGCGTGCTCAGGGCCAACCGGTGGCTTACCTAACCGGTGAGCGCGAGTTTTGGGGGCTGCGGTTGGCGACCTCGCCCGATACGCTAATCCCCCGGCCAGATACGGAAACGCTGGTAGAAGCGGCGCTCAACCGCGTCACCTCGAAAACCGGGCGGCTGCTGGACTTAGGCACCGGTACCGGCGCCATTGCGCTTGCCTTTGCGAGTGAACAGCCAGAGTGGCAGGTGGTGGGCGTCGATCTTCGCCCTGAGGCCGTCGCTCTGGCTCAAACGAACGCTGCGCAGTTGAATATCGTCAACGCGCAATTTATTCAGAGCGATTGGTTTAGCGTTTTTGAGCGAATTGGCGAGCCCGCTGAGCGGTTTGACCTGATTGTCAGTAATCCACCTTATATCGCGGCTGATGACCCGCACCTGCGCCTTGGCGATGTGCGCTTTGAGCCGATGAGTGCTTTAGTGGCCGATGCCGATGGCTTGGCGGATCTGGCGCATTTAATAGCCACGGCGCCACAGTATTTGGCTCCCTCGGGCTGGCTATTATTGGAGCATGGCTACCGCCAGGCGGCCGAGGTGCGCATAGCGCTTAGCCGGGCGGGCTATCAAAACGTTGAAAGTGTGCGCGACCTGGGTGGGCACGAACGGATTACGCTGGGAAGGATTTAACTCGGTTATTATTGAATAAAGCCATGTCTGATACGCCTTTACTAATTGCCTGATTCATCAGCAATGGATCCTGCCATGAAACCTAAGAATAGAACGCTGGACCGAATCGATCTTAAAATACTGCGCTGCCTGCAAGAGAATGCGCGGATTTCCTATGTGGATCTGGCATCCGAGGTTGGGTTATCCACAACCCCTTGCCTGGAGCGTGTAAAGCGGCTGGAGCGGGCGGGCGTTATTCGGGGCTACCAGGCGATTCTTGACCCGCAGGCGCTGAAAGCCAATTTACTGGTCTTTGTGGAAATCAGTTTGGAAACCCAATCGCCCGCTGTGTTTGATGAATTTCGGCGTGCCGTGGAAAAACTGCCGCAAATTCAGGAGTGCCATCTGGTCTCCGGTCAGTTTGACTACATTTTGAAATGCCGCATTCCGGAAATGGCCGCTTATCGCCAGCTGTTGGGGGATGTAGTGCTGACTCTCCCCGGCGTTAAAGAATCCAAAAGTTATGTGGTCATGGAAGAGGTTAAAGAAAGCTTTAGCCTGCATGTGCCTGACTTCGATGAATTTGAGGATAAATAATCCGATGATGGACGACCAGGCGCTGCTGCGCTATAGCCGCCAGATTATGCTTCCGGAAGTGGATATTGAAGGGCAGGAGCGCTTGCGTCGCGCCCATGCCTTAATTATTGGAGCAGGTGGGCTAGGCTCCCCTGTAGCGCTTTATTTAGCCGCGGCAGGCGTTGGACGAATTACGATTGCCGATGCCGATACGGTCGAACTATCTAACCTGCAGCGCCAAATTGCCCATCAGCAGTCAAGCATTGGTCATAATAAAGCGGCTTCTGCCAAAGCGAGCATGCAGGCGCTTAACCCTGAATGCCATATTACGGCGATTGAGGAATACGCCGACGGTGAAAAGTTGGCGCAGCTAGTAGCTTCTTCCGATGTGGTCTTGGACTGTACCGACCGCTTTTCCAGTCGCTATGCGATTAATGCCGCCACGCAAAAAGCAGGGGTGCCGTTAGTCTCAGGCGCTGCCATCCGTTTTTCAGGGCAGCTAGCCGTATTCGACCCTCGTGACCCAGACTGCCCCTGCTATGCCTGCCTTTATCCGCCGGACGATATGGGGGACGAGGCGCTTAGCTGTGCTGAAAGCGGGGTAATGGCGCCGCTGGTTGGGTTGATCGGCTGTTTTCAGGCTGTGGAAGCTTTTAAGCTTCTTAGTGGAGCAGGGCAAGTCCACCAAGGGCTTTCTACGTTTGATGGCCTGCGCGGCCAATGGAGGCACTTTAAAGTACCGCGTGACCCTGCTTGTTCTGTTTGTGCGCCGTAAATTTATCACGCAGTTTCTCCGCTAGCCGTTCTATTGCTATCTTTCATGTCTGATACAGTGCTCAACGGAAACGTGGGCGCTTCTTCCTAAATGCTGTTGTAGTATCCTGAGGGCAAACTACGCGCTTTCTTTACGAGAGTGTCCGGCTGCCTTGTGTCTTCGTACCGCCCATAGTGTAAACAAAAAGCAATAGGGAACGTCTGATGGCGAAATCGTCCGGCTCGAAAAGCTTAAATTTGGCCAAACGCGCGCAGCGTAATGCGAAACAGCAGGCGTTAAAGTCTTTAGCACTTAAAACGGCGAAGAGTGGGCTGCTTAGCTCGGCGATTAAGCCTGCGAAAACCATGACGCTAAGTGAAGGCCTAACTTCTGCGCGCCAAGCCTTGATGGATGCGCTCGCTCGCGAGCCATCTGGCCAACTACTGCATGTGTTTATATCACTTACTGATGGATCACAGCGCGCGAAAGTAGTTAAAGCGAGCGGGTATAAGCTGGATGATCTGTGGTTAAACCTAACGGAGCAACTGCAGCATCGCTATGGCAGTACAAAGGCAGTTCGCTGGTTGAGAGTTGACTGGGCTCGTCACATTGAGGCAAGTACCTGGGCAGATTTAGCATTAGAGCTTAAAAAGCATAAACGTAACTATTTCCGTAAAGGTATTGCCTTGGATGCGGAGATGGATGTTGCATTTCTCGAACAAGAGATTAATGCAAATGCCATGCTTTATGCAGGCAATAGCGTGCCTCATGCACAGGTTAATCAAGCTAATTTTGCTCGTTACGCGAAGCAGCGCTACAGCAATAAGCTGGCCGTGAATTTTGAGCCTAGTCAGCCGGTCTATACGTTTACGACACAAGCGATTTTGATCGAAGCAAATAAACCGTTTTTTAAATTATACGATTATGCGCAGAGTTCTGGCGGTCGCCATACCGGACGACGGGTCATCGAAAGGTTAGATGCGCCAGCTGTTGAGACGTTAATTAACGATGCTAGCCAGTTTCTAGCCGCTCAAGTGCAGGAAAATGGCTCGTTTATTTATGGCCTGCACCCGTGTTTTGACCGTGAAATCAATACCTATAATACCCTGCGCCACACCAGCAGTATTTACAGCATGTTGGAAGCCTGGGAGATTACACGCAGTAAAACCCTTAAACGTGCTATTGATAACGCGCTCAAGTATTTGACCACAAAGCTGCTGCGTACCTGGACGCATAAAGAGGAAAGCGTTACCTACCTGGTCGAAATTAATAACGAAATCAAACTGGGCGGCAGTGGGGTCGCGCTGCTGGCGCTAAGCAAATACACCGAGTTAACCGAAGACAAACGCTATTTACCTTTAATGGAACAAATAGCCCTAGGCATTCGCCAACTGCAAGATCCTGCCACCGGCGGTTTTACGCACGTGCTTAACGCAACCGACTTAAGCGTTAAGGATCCCTTCCGGATTATTTATTACGACGGTGAAGCCGCATTTGGTTTAATGCGCTTATACGGTTTAACCCAGGACGACCGCTGGCTTGCGGTGGTTGAAAAAGCCTTTGAATACTTTATCGCTAAGCAGCACTGGAAGGCCCACGACCACTGGCTGAGTTACTGTGTTAATGAACTAACGCTTTACCGGCCTGAAGAGCGTTATTATCGGTTTGGTATTCAAAACGTGGCCGGGTATCTGGCGTTTGTAGAAGAGCGGATTACCACCTTTCCCACTCTGCTTGAGCTCATGATGGCCGCGCATAAGATGATCACCCGCTTGCAGCAGCAGGCGGAGTATCGACATCTGCTTGATCTGATCGATTTAAAACGCTTCTATCACGCATTAGAAACCCGTGCGCACTATCTGCTCAACGGGCATTTTTGGCCTGAATACGCCATGTACTTTCAAAACCCCCAGCGTATCGTAGGCAGCTTTTTTATTCGCCATCACAGTTTCCGTGTACGCATTGATGATGTTGAACACTACTTGTCGGGCTTTGTGGCTTATTTACAGCACTACCTGAATGCCGATAGTGTGCAGGCCCAATTGAAAGGCGCTCCGGTGGGGAAGATACGACCTGAGCCACGTTCTTTGACAACCAACAGTATAGCCGCGCGCTGTTTTGTGAGTGCTGATAACTGGAAGGCAATAGATATACAGCAGGCTACGCCTGGGGAGTGGCTAAAGAGACCGTCATCAGTTAACTGGCGAGCTACCGGTCTGAGCTTTACCCAGCTTACCATGGCGCCTGGGCATATGGCGGTGGTAAGAGCCGAGGAGGGTAAGCTGGGCGTACCTGCATTGCTGCTCGACCGGCTGCCTTACAAGCCCCAGCTTTTGTTGACACAGTCGCCCTCTAATAAAACGCTGTTGGATGCGCACAGTGTGCCCGTTTATCAGGTGGCCGATCTCAATGAAGCCGTACTGGACCTGGGGCGCTACGCGCGCCGCCAGTTAACGGGCAAGGTGATTGGCGTGACCGGCAGCGCGGGTAAAACAAGCAGTATCAGCCTGTTGCAAGCGTTGCTTAACCCATGGGGGCAGGTGGGCGCGACCACACATAGCGCTAATTTGCCTCACGGTATCGCCTGGACCTTGGCCTCTGTACCCTGGCAGGCGTCTTTTCAGATCATCGAGATGGCCATTGGCCGTATGCGCCAGAACGCAGCGCTTACCCGCCCTGACGTCGCGGTCTTTCTAAACGCCGGGCCGAGCCATCTTGAGTATCACAAAACGGTGGAAAACGTGGCGGTTCGCAAGAGCCGCATTTTCGAAGGCATGCAGCCTGGGGCGTACGCCGTTATCAATCGGGATATGGACGCCTGGCCAACGGTTTCCGCCGCGGCGGAAAAATATGGACTCAACATACTTTCTTTTGGGCAGCATCCTGAGGCAGATATTCGCTGGCTGAATCCGGAGCAGAAAACCGTACTTCAGATAGAGCTTGACGGCTCGCTTATCAAGGTTGGCTATAAGGGACAAGGCAGCCACTGGGTCATGAATTTGCTGGCAGCGTTGGGCGTTTTGAATGCCTTGAAACTGCCTGTGCAGGCTTCTTTGCCATTCATTGATCGTGCCGTGATACCCGAAGGGCGCGGGGGAGAGCGCTTGGTGAGCTGGCAAACCGGTGATATTACTGTGCTAAACGACGCTTATAATGCCAATCCGCTCTCCATGAGCGCCATGCTGGCGCGGGTAGCGGGTATTGCATCGCCAGGTCATAAGCATCTGGTGCTTGCCGATATGCGAGAGCTTGGTCCGGACAGTTACCGCTATCATCAGGCGCTGGTTGAGCCCATTGTCGACAGTGGCGCGCAGGCGGTATGGCTATTGGGCGAGCAGATGTATACGGTGGCTGAAGCGCTCAAGCCGCATATCGAACGGGTTGCTCACTTTGCCGATACGCCATCGCTTGAGACAGCGCTAAAGGCTGAGCTGCGAGCCGGTGATTGGGTTGCTTTTAAAGGATCTAACAAATTTGGCTTGAGCCAGCTGGCCAAAACGCTTGCAGAGTAATAGGCGCACAAAAAAGCCCGCTTTGCAGCGGGCGTGACGTCACGGTCTTTTGCGTCAAAAGCACTTACCATCAATAAGAACAGGGGGAGGGTAGTGGTTCTCACTACCCGGTCTTAGTGATTAGTTGCGAATCAGGTAATCAAACGCGCCAAGTGATGCTTTAGCGCCTTCGCCCATGGCGATAATGATCTGCTTGTAAGGCACCGTGGTGACGTCGCCTGCGGCGAACACGCCGGGAACTGATGTCATGCCGTGAGCATCGACAATGATCTCTCCGCGCGGTGTCATTTCGATCGGCGAATCTTTCAGCCACTCGGTATTGGGTACCAAGCCGATCTGGACAAAGATCCCTTCCAACGCGATGTTTTTAGTCTCATCGGTGTTGCGATCTTTATAGGTCAAGCCGTTAACACGGCTGCCATCACCCGTTACCTCGGTGGTTTGAGCATTCAGGATAACATCCACGTTGGGCAGGCTTTTAAGCTTTTTCTGGAGTACCGCATCGGCACGCATTTCACCCATAAATTCGACCAGGGTGACGTGACCTACGATACCGGCCAGGTCAATCGCTGCTTCAACGCCGGAGTTACCGCCGCCGATAACCGCTACGCGCTTGCCTTTGAACAAGGGGCCATCGCAGTGCGGGCAGTAAGCAACGCCTTTGTTACGATACTGTTGTTCACCGGGAACATTCATTTCGCGCCAGCGTGCGCCGGTTGCCAGTACCAGGGTTTTGCTTTTAAGTTTGGCGCCCGACGCAAACGTTACCTCGTGAAGCCCGCCTTCGGTGTCTGCTGCTTTAAAAGCGTTGGCTAGCTGTAGGTTCATCACGTCGACTTCGTACTCTTTGACGTGCTCTTCAAGCGCGCTAACCAGCTTCGGACCTTCGGTATGGGTTACCGAAATAAAGTTTTCGATACCCATGGTGTCGGCTACCTGACCGCCGAAGCGTTCTGCAGCAATGCCCGTGTTGATCCCTTTACGCGCCGAATAAATGGCGGCCGCTGAGCCTGCCGGGCCACCGCCGATCACCAGCGTATCGAAAGCGGCTTTTTCGCTGAGCTTTTTCGCATCGCGCTCGGCAGCGCCGGTATCTACTTTGGCTAGGATTTGCTCAAGGGTCATGCGGCCCTGATCAAACGGTTTGCCGTTTAAGTAAATGCTCGGCACCGACATGATTTCCCGCTCTTCTACTTCATCCTGGAAAAGCGCTCCATCGATTGCCACATGGCGAACGTTGGGGTTAAAGATCGCCATGAGGTTAAGCGCCTGAACCACATCGGGGCAGTTCTGGCAGGAAAGCGAGTAATAGGTCTCGAACAGCATGTCGCCTTCGAGCGCCTTGATTTGATTAAGCACCTCATCAGAGGTTTTCGGCGGATGACCACCGACCTGCAGCAGTGCCAGGACCAGCGAGGTAAACTCGTGTCCCATGGGGATGCCTGCAAACACCACACCGGTCTCTTCGCCGAGCCGGTTAAGCGCAAACGAAGGGGCACGGCTATCCTGACCGTCAGTTTTTAGCGTGATTTTGTCGCTTAGGCCGTTGATATCTTCCAACAGGCCCAGCAGTTCACGTGACTTGGCACCGTCATCGAGGGACGCAACGATCTCGAACGGTTGAGTCACTTTTTCCAAATAAGCTTTCAACTGGTTTTTTAAATTGGCGTCCAACATGACAGTGATTCCTCGTAATCTGTAAAAATTGCTCTCAACCGACAGGCGCACTTAACCTGCGTGTGCAAAGACCACAGCGCCGGAGTATTCCATAGGGAGAGCAGGTAGCGTTTTTTGAACACCCGGGCAAGAACTACCCGGGTGTTGTACCGCCTTTTAACCAGCGCCAATGATTAGCAGCTGTTAAGCGTTAGCGGTAGTGTTCGCCGTTTAGATTTTGCCAACGAGGTCTAAAGACGGTGCGAGTGTTTCTTCACCTTCTTTCCATTTGGCCGGGCAAACTTCATTGGGGTTTTCACGAACGTACTGAGCGGCTTTAACTTTGCGCAGCAGTTCTTCAGCGTTACGGCCGATGTTACCGGCGTTGATTTCAACGATCTGAACTTTGCCGTCCGGGTCTACAACGAAGGTGCCGCGCTCAGCAAGGCCCGCTTCTTCAATCAGCACTTCAAAGTTGCGTGAAATCTGAAGTGTCGGGTCAGCCAGCATCGGGTACTGCAGCTTGCCGATAGTTTCAGAGCTGTCGTGCCATGCTTTGTGCGTGAAGTGGGTATCGGTAGATACGCTGTAAATTTCTACGCCCAATTTTTTGAAAGCGTCATAGTTATCCGCCAGGTCACCCAGCTCTGTGGGGCAAACAAACGTAAAGTCAGCGGGGTAGAAGAAGAAAATGGACCATTTACCTTTCAGATCAGCTTCGGTGACATCAATGAATTCGCCATTAAGATAGGCAGTTGCTTTAAATGGTTTTACTTCGGTGTTGATCAAAGACATTCAGGTTATCTCCGGGTCTGTTGAGTGAGGGTAAAAAGATGTTGCCTATAGTAGGCACTTTCGACTTATAGCTAAAATTGGAAAATGCCATATGTTCGATAGGCTTCGACTATAGTTGCGTTGGTCAGATCAATAGTTACGCAGATCAATCTCGCTCCGCTGAACTTGAAGTGGGGGCAACGCCACTATAATGCAAGAATCTTTCACATTGACTTGCGATAGAGGTCGCTGCGTCGCAAAATTCGCACGTTCAGTAGAAAGGCCTACGCTAATGCGAGTGGCTAATGGCTGGCGTCAATCTAGATGATACTGTTTTTGAATAATGAGGAGCAGGACAATGGGGAACATTCACAAACTTTCTGGGGCCGTTGCGGCCGTTTCTTTTGCCGCAGCGGCGACATTCGCTCACGCCGATGAGGTGCGGGTTTATAACTGGTCAGATTATATTGCCCCTGAAACGCTTGCGAAATTTACTGAGCGCACGGGTATTGATGTTACCTATGATGTTTATGACAGCAACGAAACGCTCGACGCTGCTCTGTTAGCGGGTCGTTCGGGTTATGATGTGGTAGTGCCTTCAACGCACTTTTTTACCCGTCAACGCCAAGCCGGAGTGTACCAGGCGCTGGACAAAGAACAGCTGCCTAATCTGGAAAACCTGAATACCGAGTTAACCGATAATCTTGAAGCTATTGATCCCGATGGCGAATACTCTGTGCCTTATATGTGGGGTACCAACGGGTTTGGATATAACGTTGAGCGTATTCAAGAAATTCTTGGCGATGATGCACCGGTAGATAGCTGGGCAATGCTGTTTGATCCGGAAATCACTTCCGCCTTGAATGAAGCAGGCTGCGGCATTTCGATGCTGGATACCGGCGAAGAAATGATTCCTGCCGCGATGGCTTACCTGGGCCTAGACCCGCTGAGCCAAAAAACCGAAGACCTTGAAGCGGGTGGCGAGGTAATTGCGGCTATTCGCGATAATGTTACCTACTTCCACTCTTCACGTTACGTATCCGACCTTGCCAATGGCAATATTTGTGTCGCGGGCGGCTATTCTGGCGATGTTTTCCAAGCTGCTGAGCGGGCGGAAGAAGCAGGACGGGATTTTGAAATTGCCTACAGCATTCCCAAAGAAGGCGCTGCCTTGTGGTTTGACGTAATGGCGATCCCCGCCGATGCGCCCAACGTTGAAAACGCCCACGCCTTTATCAATTTTATTCTAGATCCTGAAATTGCCGCTGAAATTACGGACTTCGTAAGCTACGCCAATCCTAACGCAGCGGCTGATGCTTACCTGCCAGAAGAAATTCTGAATAACCCGGCGGTTTACCCGGAAACCGAGGTCATGAAGAACCTGTACGTGGCCATTGATATGCCGCAGCCGGTACAGCGCATTCGTACGCGTATCTGGAACCGTGTAAAGTCTGGCCGTTAATCAAACCTCATCCGACAGCGAGTCAGGCCTATGTGTCTGTCTCGCTGTTCATCTTTTAATGCCCGGCTTCCCCGGGCCTTTTGATGGGAGTGGCGAATGGTCACTACGCCCCTATCGAACGAGCCGTTAACGGATTCCTCGGTCGCTTCATCAGTACAGCGCCCTCAGGGGAAAACGCCACGGTTTGCAGAAGACATCGTGCTTGAGGTTAAGGGCTTATGTAAGCGCTTTGACGATGCCTTGGCGGTAGATAACGTAAATTTACAGGTAAAGCGCGGCGAAATTTTTGCGCTTTTAGGCGGGTCTGGATCGGGTAAGTCGACGCTTTTGCGTATGCTGGCTGGGTTTGAAACCCCCACGGAAGGAAGTATTTTGCTCGGCGGTAACGATATTACTGCGGTGCCGCCTTACAAGCGCCCGATTAATATGATGTTTCAGTCCTATGCGTTATTTCCGCATATGACCGTGGCACAAAACATCGCATTCGGGTTAAAGCAGGACAAGCTTGCCAAAGCTGAGGTGGAAGCGCGCGTTGCTCAGATGCTGAAGCTGGTGCATATGGAGCGCTTTGCCAAACGCAAACCGCATCAGCTTTCAGGCGGCCAGCGTCAGCGGGTGGCGCTGGCGCGCTCCCTGGCCAAGCGCCCAAAACTGCTGCTGCTTGATGAGCCCATGGGCGCGTTGGATAAAAAGCTGCGTACCGAAATGCAGCTGGAAGTGGTCGAGATTATTGAGCAGGTAGGCGTGACCTGCATTATGGTGACCCACGATCAGGAAGAGGCCATGACCATGGCCGACCGCGTGGCCATTATGGCTGATGGTTGGATCGAGCAGGTCGGCTCGCCCGTGGATGTTTACGAAAGCCCGGCTAGCCGCATGGTGGCGGAATTCGTAGGGACGGTGAATCTGTTTGAAGGCGAAATTGTGGAAGACGCCGCCGATCATTGCCAGATTGTATCTCCTGATCTTGAACGCCCTATCTATATCGATCACGGGATTACTACCCAGGCAGTTGACCGGCGAGTATGGGCGGCACTGCGTCCTGAAAAAATCTGGCTGACCCGGGAAAAACCCACGGGCGACTATAACTGGGCTGAGGGTAAAGTTGATGATATTGCCTACCTGGGCGGTTTTTCGCTTTACTACGTACGCACGACCAAAGGCCAGTTGATCAAGGTCAGTATGGCGAATACCGAACGGCGGGGTGATCGGCCAACCTGGGAAGACAGCGTGTATGTCTACTGGGAAGATCACAGTGCCATCGTGTTGAACCGCTGATGCTGCCTACTCTGGCTATTAGGAGATTGCTTTAGATGATGCCATCTCAGGTTGTCGCTCTGCTTAAGCGTTGTCAGCTTGGGCGCCGAGCGGTCATTGCCTTTCCGCTTGTATGGCTTTTGCTGTTCTTTTTGCTGCCTTTTGCTCTGGTATTGAAGATCAGCTTGTCCCAGGGAGCTGTGGCGATTCCCCCTTACGGGCCGCTGCTTGAATATGCCGACCAAACGCTGCATGTCTTTTTAAACCTGGGTAACTACCTTTTCCTGCTTTCCGATTCGCTTTATATAGCCGCGTATTGGGGATCAGTGAAAACGGCGTTTATCGCAACCGTTGCCTGTCTGCTGCTGGGCTACCCCATGGCCTATGCCATGGCGCGCGCGCCAGCACGCTGGCAGCTTATTTTGCTGCTTTTGGTGATGCTGCCTTCCTGGACATCTTTCCTGATCCGGGTCTACGCCTGGATGGGTATCTTGAGCAACAGCGGGTTAATCAATAATTTGCTGATAGGGCTTGGCCTGATTGACACGCCGCTACGTATGATGAATACGCAGTTTGCCGTCGTGATTGGCATTGTCTACGCCTATTTACCCTTTATGGTACTGCCTCTTTATGCCCACCTTACCCGGCTGGATAACTCGCTTCTGGAAGCGGCCTCTGACCTTGGGTCACGCAAGATCAACACGTTTATCAAGGTGACACTGCCCCTATCAATGGGCGGCATTATCGCAGGCTCCATGCTGGTGTTTATTCCCGCGGTGGGGGAGTTTGTTATCCCTGAATTGCTGGGTGGACCAGATACGCTGATGATCGGCAAGGTATTGTGGGAAGAGTTTTTCCTTAACCGCGATTGGCCCGTGGCCTCGGCGCTGGCAATGGTCATGTTGCTAATGCTGCTTATACCGATTGTTTGGTTTCATCGTTATCAGTCTCGGGAGCTTGAAGAATGAGTACAGTCCGTCGGCGTCCGCATTTTTCAACGGTAATGCTGATAGTGGGCTTGCTGTTTCTTTACCTCCCAATGGCAGTGTTGGTGGTGTACTCCTTCAACTCCTCACGGCTGGTTACCGTGTGGGCAGGTTTTTCGACACAGTGGTACAGCGCGCTGTTTCAGGATCAACAGATTCTTTCAGCGGTATGGACGAGCCTGAAAATCGCGTTTTTTGCCGCGAGCATGGCGGTGTGCTTAGGCACAGTGGCCGCTTTTGTCATGACCCGGTTTGGCCAATTTCGTGGTAAAACGGCGCTTTCCAGCATGGTGACCGCACCGTTGGTGATGCCTGAAGTGATCACTGGGCTGTCCCTGTTATTGCTGTTTGTCCAGATGGCACAGCTGACAGGCTGGCCCGCCGACCGCGGCGAGGGCACTATCTGGATTGCGCACACCACCTTCTGTAGTGCTTACGTTGCCGTGGTGGTCGCCGCGCGGCTGCGCGAATTGGATAGCTCCATTGAAGAAGCAGCGATGGACTTGGGCTCGCCGCCGTTAAAAACGTTCTTTTTTGTGACGCTGCCCATTATTGCACCTGCACTGGCGGCCGGTTGGCTGCTTGCCTTTACGCTATCTCTGGATGACCTGGTAATTGCAAGCTTTGTCTCTGGACCCGGTGCGAACACGCTGCCCATGGTCGTATTTTCATCGGTGCGCATGGGCGTGTCGCCTAAAATTAACGCCTTGGCAACGCTGATTATCCTGACCGTATCGCTGGCCACGTTTTTAGCCTGGTACATGATGCGGCGTAACGAACGACGCCAAATCACCCAGCGGCAAGAAGACGCCGCATAGCGCTAAAAGGCATTGTTTTTCAAAACAGGGCCATCAAAATCAGTGTCCTTAAAAACAAGGTCATCAAAAAACATCGTCATCACGGCCGGTGAGCACTGCTTCAAGCTCACCAGTCATGGGCGAGATGATGATTTCCAGCTGAATGGGCGCACAGCATTGATGGCAGTCTTCCCAGGTGGCGTGGCTACCTTGGGATGTGTCGATGACAAAGGTCAAAGGGGCATCGCAATAGGGGCAGTGAAAATCGTGGTTCACTAAGGCGTCATCGTGCATAAGAAGCTACCTTTAACAGTTTGAAACTCGACGCCAGTGTAGCAGTCTGGTGCGAAGCCGGGCATCGTGGTGATGAATCAGGTAGGATGTAAACGGTTTTCCACGTACCGTTTTCCACGTGCTATTTTCAAGTACTATTTTTTAAGTGCTATAGAGAGAAACGATGATGTTACGAAACATGGCAGTAGCGGCCGCTCTGGCCTTCCCGATGGTCGCCTTGGCAGAAACACCCAATGTTACGCCAGGCGAGTGGGAGTTCGTCAGCGTAACCAGTATCAGTGGCGATATGGATATTCCGGATCAAACGGAAACCGAACGCCAGTGTATTACTCAGGACGACCTGGATGGCGCTGAGTTCGGTTTTATCGAGGAAGAAGAAGGCTGTGAGCTTCTTAACCAGGATATGAACGCCGATGGCCTTGCTTACAGCATGGTATGCCGTGCCGAAGGTGGTGAAGCCACTATCGACGGCGATATGCGCTTTATGGGTGAGCAGATCAACGGCAGCGTGGATATTCTGACGCAATCGCCTATGGGCGAGTTGACCATGAGCACCACGATTGAAGGCGAGCGAGTAGGCGACTGCGAGTAATCTGTACGTACAAGTATTTTGCCTAACGCATGAAAAGGGCACCTCTTCAAGAGGCGCCCTTTTTTATGCTGCGGTGATAAGGCTCACGAAGTTAGCATGTCACTGCTCCTCCGTTGCGTTGGCAATTTCCTCTTCAAGCCGACGCTTAACGGCACCCGGCGAGCCGGTATGACGGGCCAGTAAATCATAAGCGACGGGAACCACGAACAGCGTAAACAGCGTGGCTGCGCCCACGCCTGCCATAATCACCGTGCCAATCACTAGCCGGGACTCGGAGCCAGGGCCGCTGGAGATGACCAGGGGAATGGCGCCTGCCATGGTGGTAATTGCGGTCATTAAAATAGGCCGAAGACGGGTAACCGATGCCTCAATGAGCGCGATATGAAACGTTTTGCCTTCATCGCGAAGCTGGTTGGCAAACTCCACAATCAAGATACCGTTTTTTGCGGCCAAGCCAATCAGCAGCACCAGACCGACCTGGCTATAGATATTAAGCGACTGCCCGGTTAGCAGTAGCGCCAGTAAGGCACCGCTCATGGCAAGCGGTACCGTCAGCATAATCACAAACGGGTGGATAAGGCTTTCAAACTGCGCCGCCAGAACCAGAAATACCACGACCGCCCCCAGCACCAGCAGGAAGGTGGTTGCCCCACTTGCCTGCTGAAAGTCACGAGAGGGGCCTGCCACGTTGGTTTGTGCTTCCTCGGGTAGCAGAGTGTCGGCGGTCTCCTGTAGGTAAGTCAGCGCTTCACCGAGCGGATAGCCATCGACCAGATTGGCCTCAATGGTAATCGCCCGAACGCGATCAAAACGGTTTAGCGTACTGGCCCCGGCAAAGTCGGAGAGGGTGACCAGGCTTGCCAGCGGGATTAATTCACCAGAGCGTGCCGAGCGCACCTGTATATTGTCCAGGGCGCGGGGGCTATTTTGGCGACCGCGATCACCTTCGACAATCACATCGTACTCTTCGCCGTCATCTACATAGCGAGTCACATTGCGCCCGCCCAGTAGTACCTCTAGCGTGCGGCCTATTTCAGTGACGGTGACGCCTAAGGCGGCGGCACGTTCGTAATTGATCTCGACGCTAAGCTGGGGTTGAGTCTCGTTGTAGTTACTTTCCAGGGCGGTAAGACGTGGATTATCTTCACGCACATAATCCATCATGGTGGTGCGCCAGCGGGCAAGTTCTTCGTAAGTGCCACCGCCAAGAACAAACTGCACGGGCTTTTGGGTGCGCTGCCCAAACCCTTGGCGCATTACCGGGAACGCCTGAACACCGGGTAGCGAACGCAGTAATTCGCGCACGTCATCCATTACCTCCCAAGCGCTACGGCGACTGCCCCAGTCTGTCATGTTAATAATGATGAAACCGCTGTTAAAATTTTCGATATTACCAAAGCCGCGCGGGGCGCGTACCACCACACGCTCAAGCTCACCCGCGTCTATGAAAGGAGTCAGGCGTGTTTCGATTTCATCCATGTAATCCATCATGTAGTCGAAGGTGGCTCCCTCCGGGCCATTCACCAGCACAATGAAGTTGCCGCGATCCTCTTGAGGCGTGTACTCATTGGGCAGCTGGGTGGCAAGCCAGGCGGTGGCAGCCATTAACAAAGCGAAAAGCCCAACCACCAGCCAGCGGTGTGCCAGTAACCACTCAAGTATGTGCTGATAATGTTGCTGAGTGCCGTTAAGTAGCCGCTGTACGCCTCGGCCAATAGCGCTATCGTGCATGCCTGGCTTAAGAATCTTGGATGCCATCATGGGTGTTAGCGTAAGGGCGAGTAGCGTCGAGAAGACAACGGCGGATGCCATGGTAAGTGCAAACTCGGAGAACAGGCGCCCGATATCGCCCTGCAGCATGCTCAATGGCACAAATACTGCGACCAGCACGAGAGTGGTAGCGATAACCGCAAAGGCAATTTGTCGCGTGCCTCTAAAGGCCGCCACCAGCGGCGTTTCGCCGTAATCGTGCATACGGCGATTGATATTTTCCAGTACGACGATGGCGTCATCGACAATCAACCCAATCGCCAGAACCAGAGCGAGCAGGGTAAGCAGGTTGATTGAAAAGTTCATGACGGCAAGCGCGATAAACGCACCGATAACGGCGATTGGCACGGTAACGGCAGGCACTAGCGTGGTGCGTAAATTCCCCAGGAACAGAAAGATAACGATGACCACCAGACCCATGGCGATAAACAGAGTCATCACCACCTGTTCGATCGCACCGGAAACAAACACAGAAGCGTCGTAGTTCAGGGTAAGCGCCATACCCTCAGGTAGCGTATCCTGAAGGCGCTCAAGCTCGCGCTGAACGGCGCTGGAAAGCTCGATGACATTCGCCGTCGACTGCATGATCATACCCAGCCCGACCATCGGGATGCCATTGGCCCGAAATACCGAGCGGTCTTCGACCGAACCGACTTCTACCCGCGCGACGTCCGCCAGACGTACTAAATAGCCGTTATCACTCTGAGTCAGTGCCAGGCTTTTAAAATCATCGGCGGTTGCGAAGCTGCGCGGTAGGCGAACGATGAACTGGCGGTCTTGCGATTCGATCGAGCCTGCCGGAAGCTCCACGTTTTCTGCGCGTAACGCATCCTCAATATCGCCTACGGTCAAGCCCCGGGCAGCAAGCGCGTTACGGTCAAGCCATACACGCATGGCATAGTCTCGGCCACCGCCGACGCGAACACGGGCGACCCCCGGCTGGACAGATAGGCTATCGACCAGAAAACGGTTGGCGTAATCGGTAAGCTCGGTAATCGAATAGTCGGCGCCTGAAAGACTCAGCCATACGACAATTTCCTCGCTGCTGTCCGCCTTGGTGACTTCCGGGGTGTCGGCATCGTCTGGCAGGTTACGCAAGGCGCCTGAGATGCGATCCCGAATATCGTTCGCGGCGGCGTCGATATCCATCTCAATGCCAAATTCGATCTCAACGCGTGATCGGCCGTCCTCGCTTTGCGAGGTAATTAGCTCGATGCCCTCGACGCCCGCAATTCGGTCTTCCAGCACCTGGGTAATCCGCGTTTCGACCACATTGGCGGCGGCTCCGGGGTAGCGAGTATCAATACTGACAATCGGAGGGTCTACAGTAGGGTATTCCTGCAGTGGAAGCCGGTTAAGCGCGAGTAAACCAAAAGCGATAATCAGCGCGGCAATCACCATGGCGAGCACGGGCCGCTGAACGGAAATATCGGATAGGCGCATTAGCGATCAGCCTCCAGCAAGGCGCGAATATCCGTTTCACCATCCATGATGCCTAACAGGCGTACTTCGAGGCCGTCTCTTGCCAGCTGCAGGCCATGTACGACCACTAGATCGCCTGCGTTAATACCTGCGAGAATTTCGACCTGGCCATAGCGCCGCTCGCCAATCACGACCTCGTGTCTTTCAAGGCGTGGGGCATCACCGCTTTGGTCGATCAGCATTACATAGTGCTGGTCACCACTGGGTTCGAGTGCCGCTTCCGGCAATACCACCGCATCTCGTACGCGCTGCTGCACGATTACTTCCATCAGCATTCCCGGGCGCAGGCGCATGCCTGGGTTTTCCAGCAAGGCGCGTACGCTAACGCTTCGCGAGACAGGATCAATGCGCGTCCCGATGCTGGCGATTTCTCCGCTAAATACTTCGTCAGGGTAGGCCGCCGTAGTGGCGCTTAGTGCAAGCCCATTTGAAAGGCGCCCTAGAAAGCTTTCGGGGACGCTAAAGTCGAGCTTCATGACGTCAAGCTTATCGAGCGTTACCAGCTCCATGCCGGGCGTGACCAGCGTGCCCGTGCTGATATTTCGAAAGCCCACTCGGCCGCTGAACGGAGCTTTGATCTGGTAATTGGTAAGGCGGGCATCAAGCGCCTGGATATCAGCCTGTGCTTGGCGAAGCTGCGCTTGAAAGTCCTCTACGTCCGCGCGGGCGGCCAGGTTGCGATCCTGCAGTTGGGTGACGCGACCAAGCGCGTTACGCCGCTCGTCACTGATGGCCTGAGCCGAACGCAGCAGGGCCTGCTCTTCGGCATCTTCAAGGCGCACCAGCAACCGCCCCTTTTCAATCTGTTCGCCATCCTGAAAGTTAATCTCGGCAACAATCTCGGTCACCGTGGCCGATAGCGTAACGCTCTCATCAGCTCGCAGGGTGCCCAATGCTTCTAGCGGGTCAGACCAGGTGGTTACTTCAGCGCGGCTGCCTATGACGGGAGGCGCTGTCTGCCCGGATGTTTGTGCCAGCGTGGACCCAGAAAAAGCCAGAATGAGTGAAAAAAGCAAAAACGGTCGGACATACGCGGACATAAGCTTCTCTGTATTAGGCTCGGAGGCGGTTTATTAACCCAGGAAATGACGATACTTCCTCTCGGGTGTGCGTTTGCTGCCACCCTTTAGGCTCTCCGGTAGCTGTTAAAATACGGTCTTGGTTAGATTTTTTGTATGGTGTAATGAAGCGCGAAGAAAAATTTTCTTACTGGCTTGAGCTGTTAAAATGCGGTTTTTTACACCCTCCCAAGAGCTATTTTCTATGGTTTATGATGTCGTGGTTATCGGCGCCGGTGCGGCTGGCTTAATGTGCGCAGCACAGGCTGGCTATGCAGGCCGACGCGTTCTAGTACTCGACCACGCCAACAAAGCAGGTAAAAAGATACTCATGTCAGGCGGTGGCCGCTGCAACTTTACCAATCTTGGCACAACACCTCAGCACTTTTACTCTGAAAATCCATATTTTTGTATTTCCGCGCTTAAACGCTATCGGCCTGAACACTTTGTAGAGCTGGTTGACCGGCATGGCGTGGAGTACGTTGAGAAAGCACCAGGTCAGCTGTTTTGTGCAACGTCTGCCAAAGAGATCGTGCGTGTCTTATGGACCGAATGTGAGTGGGCTGGCGTTGAAGTAAAGCTTAATACCCAGATCACGAAGGTCGTGAGGCAAGGCGAGGGTATGCGTCTTTCTACCTCAATCGGGGTTATTGATGCCGGGGTAGTGGTAGTGGCAAGCGGTGGTTTATCCATACCGACCATGGGCGCCACCGGTTTCGGCTATGAGCTTGCCCGTCAGTTTGGTCTGGAGGTATTGCCTACTCGGGCAGGGCTGGTGCCATTTACCCTAAGTGATTTCTGGAAGGCGCGTTGTGCCGAGCTTTCTGGGGTTAGTTTACCCGTGGCGGTTAGCTGTGCCGGGCGGCGTTTTGTCGAGCCCATGCTGTTTACTCATCGCGGGCTGTCAGGACCTTCCATGCTGCAAATATCCAGCGTATGGCAGCCAGGTTCGCCCATTGAAATTGATCTGCTGGCAAATGAAAATGCCGCGAATTCACTACGCGATGCACGCCAAATAACCCCAAAACGTCAACTCTCTACCTGGCTGGGCGAGCGTTTTCCCAAACGATTTGCCCAGGCGCTTCTGGAGTGGTACCCCGACTCAAACCAGCTCAAACCATTAGCTCAGTACAGCAATGATGAGTTGGATCAATGGGCCGGTCGGCTTAATCAATGGCAGCTTAAGCCCGCCGGAACAGAAGGGTGGCGTACCGCTGAGGTGACGATGGGAGGGGTTAATACGGATGCAGTATCATCTAAAACGTTTGAGGTGAAAGATTTGCCTCAACTGCGCTTTATAGGTGAAGTACTGGACGTGACGGGGGAGCTTGGCGGGTATAACTTTCAATGGGCATGGGCGAGTGGGGTTGCCTGTGGCCAAGCTTGCTAAGCCGCATGATGCGACCTTGCAAGCTTAGTTAGTGGCAGTTCAGGTAGGAACGGACGAATACCTAGGCAAGCTTAGCTGGCAATTTTGGCCAGCAGTTTCAGCTTGCGAAATAGCATATAGCCCGCCAGCCCTTTTCTGCCAGCCGCCATTATTCCACCGGGACGTCGTACAAACTTATATGCCAGCAGGCCGCCAGCGGCATATAACGGCAGTTTAATACTGCGCCAGCTTTGATCGAGTGGTGATGCCGAGCGCTGCAGATATTCGCTACATACTAAAATATCTACACGCTGCTGCTCTAGCTGGGCAAGCAACGCCGCTTTACGTTCAGCACGACTTATACGCTCAGGGCGGTTAGGCAGCTTAACGCTCTTGTCGATTTGCGTCATCTCCATTCACCTCAAGCAGAGCACGATCGGCCGCTAACTGTTTAAGCGTTTCTTTTAGTAGCGTATGTCGCTTGGCCTGACGAACACCAATGGCTGCCAGCAAAAAGCTAGCCGCTAACAATGCACCTGCGCTTCCGCCAATCGCCAATAGCCTGTAGGAGTCCCAAAAGATCACTACAATAAGGGCTGTTAATGTAGCAACGCCCAACAGCAGTAGTAGTAAGCTGGCACCCAATAAAAGAAACAGCGTAAAAAGGCGGGCGCGTTCTTCTTCAAGCTCTAAAACCGCCAAACGCAGGCGAGTTTCACTATTAGCAACCAGTGATTTCAGCAAGCGTTTGGCGGCGGAGAATACGCGTTGGGTTGGACCCAAAGACATTAGCGGCGACCGAGCAGCATACCTACCAATACACCGACAGCAGTGCCGATGCCGATGCTTGACCACGGGTTTTCGCGCACATAGCGGTCACAGCAATCAACTTGTTGTGAAATCGTTTCGCGGGTTTCGTCATAAATGCGCTCGCCTTGAGCTTCCAGTCGTGCGCGAGCAGTTTTAAGACGGCTTTCAGCACGAGTGCGCAGGTCATGCATCTCACTGCTGGCATCTTTAGATGTGGCTTTAACTAGCTCTTCTACTGTGTCGCTTAAATGACGCAGATCTTCTTTCCATTGATCAGCGCTGTTATCAGTACCAAATTGACGCTTAGCCATTTTGTCTTCCTTTGACGAATGAATTATTTAACCTATATCAGCATAGCAGCCGATACGTGATAGACAAGCTTGTTTTGTTAACGGTTCAATCCAGTAGCACTAAATAGCGGATTTAAGCTAAAACCGATGCTCAAACGGTGAACACGGTTGTCATAGTCGATCATGCTTTCACCGTAGCCATAGTAATACTGCACGTGGGCGCGCAAACTATTGAACGTGGGCCAGCTGTAGTCGATCTGAGTACCATGATGCCCAGCGCTGGGGTTACCGCGCCATTGACCACTGATTTCATGGTTATTGTCGAGCCGCTTGGCAAGCCGAATGTCGCCGTAACCCATATAGCGTTCGATGTCAGGGTTATCGTCGTCATTTTCTGATTCTGGCACGCGCCAATGGGGAGCTAATGTCAAAGCCCAATCGCCGCGCTGAAAAATGCTTTCCAGATACACGCGGTTCCAGCTTCGTGACAGTGGATCTGAGCGACCGTTGGACTGATGATTAAAGGACACTCGGTTGCGCGTATTGACCCACCCTAAAGCACTCCAGGCGTTATCGAAGTCGATAAATATTTCGGGCTCGTAGTTGGTTTCCCTAAACGGTGATGATGCATCGGTGTTATAGGCCTGCCACCAGCTGCGTTGGGTATAGCCGAAGTAGACATCACCAACACTGCCGAAAACATCTTCCGCTAAATTTACCTTAACGCTGAGCTGAAACTTAACTTCGTTGCTATCGGGGCCCGCATCTGTAGTGATATTGCGAAAATTCTCACTGTTTTGCTTGGCATTGTAGCTAACCGGGAATAAGTAGTTAGTACGGTGCGTGGTGATCGAAAATGGATTTCGAGTGGACTCTTGTTCCAGTAGGCGGCGCTCAATAAGATCGTCGCGCGCCTGTTCCACCGGCAGCGTTTCATCCGCCATATCGCTTGATATATCGCCAGATGCGTTAATTTGCTGCAACTGCTGGCTAAGCTGATAGCGCTCATTATCAAGCGCACGGATACGTGCTTCAATTTCTTCTTTCGATTCTGCTAATGCGGAATTACCGAGCATTTCAGCGCTTAGCAATACCGTTAGACCGACCAACATCAGTTTTCGGATGACCATCTAGGTGGCTCGCAAATAGGGGAGAAACAATTATCAAGGTTGTTTCTATACATGCAGAGGGTGTAAGTCAACTTCTCTTCATTGCGCTTATCCTTAGAACGCCTGACAATGGCGAATGTTTCCGTATTGACGGGTTTTGATAATGTCTGTGAGGGCATGATTGACGTGGTGAGATTTGCTGGCAGTCGGCTAGTTAGAAGCTTGTTTTTGCTGTGGGTATTGATGGCTTGCGTTCATGTTCACGCGGCAGATAACTCCCCACTTGATCGGGTGCCCCCTCAAAAAGAGCTGGCTGAAAGGCTCGCCGAATTAGATGCGGCTGAAGGCGAACTTACGCCTCAACAAGGGCGTGATAAAGTTGCACTCACGGCTGCCTTGCAGGCCTATGAGCGATTAAGCGCGGTTGAGGAGCGGTTGTCGGCATTGAGTCAGCGTGTCGAGCAGGCGCCAGAACAGCGGCAGCTCTTGGAGCGCCAACTCAGTGACATTAACGATGATAGTCAGCAATTAACCGTTACCGATCTAACCGACACACCGCTTGATACGCTCGAAGCGCAGCAGACGGATGCCGTCGTAGACCTGCAGCAGCTGCAGAGCCAGCTGGCGGAAGTGAATTCGCAGCTTCTCTCTGCTCAAACCCTACCCGAGCGAGCTCAGCAGTCAATTTCAGAAGCGCTTCAGCGTATTGAAACCTTACGCCGTCAGCACGATGAACGGGAAGCGCTCCTGGCTGACCGGCAGCTCTCTGCCTTGAACGATGCTCAGCTGATCCAGCTCCGCCTGGAGCGCGCCCTGGCGGAGCGCGAGGTAACTTATAATCAGCGCGAACTCAGCGCCAATAGTCGCCTACGTGAGCTGGCGCAGCAGCGGCGTGACCTGCTTTCAATGCAGATCGACCGTCAGGAGCAGCGCTTAAATCTACTACAGGGGGCGATTGATCGGCAGCGCCGCCTGCAGTCGGAACAGGCGATCGCCGATGCCGCCAGGGACGATCCTTTAATTGCCGAAGGGCATCCCGTTGTCTTGCGTGCCCAGCAAATTAACCAAGAGCTTAGCCTGGAGCTGCTGCGTGCGACCGATCGCTCCAACAGCATTGTGCGTGAGAATATCGAGGCGCAGCGTCAGCTGGATCATGTGCGCCAGCTGCAGCGCAGTCTCAACGAGCAAATTGATGCTATTCGAGGCAGTCAGTTACTCTCACGGATTCTGCGTGAGCAGCGCCAATCATTGCCATCGATTGTGCCGCGCCGTGACCTTCAGGACGAAATTGCCGACCTGCGGTTAAAGCAGTTTGACTTGATTCGCCAGCGCGACCAGCTGCGCCAGGGCGAGCGGCTGGCGACCCAGCGCTTGGAAGAGGCTGGCCTTGAGGTTACCCCCGGCTTGGTCAGCTCGCTTTCACGGCTTTACCAGTCGCGCCGTGAGCTGGTTGAGCAGTTGGAGCAGTCCTATGGCAGCCTGCTAAGCGCTGCCATTGAGCTTCAGCTTAATCAGCAGCAGCTATTAGCCACCACGCGAGAACTACGTACGACCATCGATGAGCAGTTATTCTGGGTGGCTAACAGTCGGCCGCTGGATCTCAACTGGGTGCGCCAGTTGCCCAGCAATGCGCGCCTGGAATGGCGGGAAGGCGAGTGGCGAGCCATTTTACCTAGTCACTGGCAGGGCGTTTCCTGGGAGGTACTCAGCGGTGCCCCTCTGATACTGATAAGCCTGCTGTTAGTGGGTTTGCGGCGGCGTATCAAAACAGGGCTTGCCGCCATTCATTCACAGATTGGTCGTTTGAAAAGCGATACCCAGCTGCATACCCCAAAAGCGGTACTCTTAAACGCGCTGCTGGCGATCCCCGGGCCATTAGCACTGGCGGGCGTAGGGATAGGGCTTAGCGCAACGCAAGGCGCATTGTCCCATAGCGTTTCGCCGGCGTTGCTGCAGTTGGCCTTAAGCTGGGCGGTGGTGGCGTGGGGGCGTAGGTTATTAGTGGCTGACGGCGTGGCCGAGCGCCATTTTACCTGGTCGGCCCATTACAATGCTCGGCTTCGCGAGTTGCTCCGTGGGCTAGGCTTGGCGTTAGTGCCGGTGGTGGCCATTGCGGCCATGTCAGAACAGATGGAAACCCCTTTGGCAATGCGGCCTGTCGCCATGGCGCTGATTACGGTAGGGCTGATGGCCATGAGCTGGTGGCTGGCCCAGCTGATTTTGTCGCATATACCATTTTTTGGTGTGCGCCTGTTTCGGTTGATGTTAGGGCTTGCCATGGCCTCCATACCGTTAGTGTTATTGGGGCTGGTGGTGTGGGGATATGAATATACGGCGCTACGCCTGGTGGGCCGCTTTGCCATTACGCTGTATCTGCTGGGGCTATGGATTGTGGTCGAGGCTACGGTGGTGCGCAGCTTGGCCGTTGCCGCCAGGCGGCTTGCCTATCGGCGTGCTCTGGCTCGACGCCGGGCACAGGTGCAGGAGGGGGCTGAAGGCGGGCTTGAAGTAGTAGAGGAGCCGCCGCTGGATATGGAGAAAATCAATAGCCAGTCGCTGCGTCTTTCCAAACTGATTTTATTGATTGGTTTCAGCGCGCTTTTATACCTGGTGTGGGCGGATCTTCTATCCGTGCTGGGTTACCTGGATCACGTCTCGCTATGGGATGCCGAAGAGGGCGACCTGGTAGGCGATACGCTGTCGATTTCTGATGTGTTTACGGCACTCCTGATTGTGGCCATTACTATTATCATGGCGGGCAATCTGCCGGGGCTTTTAGAAGTCATGGTGCTATCTCGGCTGGCCTTAAAGCAGGGTAGCGCCTACGCCATAAGCTCGCTGCTTTCCTATGCGATTGTAGGTACGGGTATTGTGATGGCGCTGGCGACGCTAGGTGTATCGTGGGATAAACTGCAGTGGCTGGTGGCGGCGCTCAGCGTGGGCTTGGGCTTTGGCTTACAGGAAATTTTTGCCAACTTCATTTCAGGTTTGATTATTCTTTTCGAGCGCCCGATTCGAATTGGCGACACGATTACGCTTGGCAACCTACACGGTACCGTAAGCCGTATTCGGATACGCGCCACCACCGTCACGGACTTCGATCGTAAAGAGATCATTATCCCCAATAAAACGTTTGTCACCGATCAGCTTATCAACTGGTCGCTTTCCGATAACATCACTCGGGTGGTGTTGACCTACGGCGTTGCTCACGGCTCTGATTTAGACAAAGTGCATCGACTTTTGCGCCAGGCGGCTGACGAGAACGAGCGGGTGCTGGCTGACCCGGAACCCCAGGTTTTCTGCTTAAGCTATGGCAACCACAGCCTCAATTTTGAGCTGCGTATCTTTGTTAATGACCTGGTGGATCGTTTGTTTGCGGCGGATGAAGTGAACTGCCGGGTGGATCAGCTGTTCCGGGAGGCAGAGGTTCGAGTCGCTTTCGAGCAGATGGATGTCTGGCTGCACCGTGACAAGGGGGAGGCCGCCAAGGTGCAGTCGATAAAGCGGCTGCCGCCCGCCACGCTTAGCTAGCCTTGTTTAATAGCGTGAAGAAGAAATTCCCGATTGCCGTCCCCACCGGTGATTGGGCTTTCCTGCCAATGCTGTACGGCTAATCCGCAGGCGCTGCACGCCGTACGAATTTTCTCCTCAACAACCTTGTAGTCAGCCGCTCGGCGCACCACTCCGCGCTTATCAAGCGCTCCTGGGGTTAATTCAAACTGCGGCTTGACTAGGGAAATAAGCTCACCGTCAGATGGCAGCAGCGCGGCGATTTCAGGTAGGATCAGCGTCTGTGAAATAAACGAAACGTCCATCACCGCGATATCCACCGGGAGTGTCGCGACAGCTTCTTGGAGCGCTGGGGATGTGCTCATATGCCTGGCATTGAGGCCTTCCAAGCACGTCACCCGCGGGTCTGAGCGAAGTGAATCGACAAGCTGCCCGTGGCCCACTTCAACCCCCATCACGTGACGTGCACCATAGTGCAGCGCGCAGTCGGTAAAGCCCCCTGTTGACTGGCCAACGTCCAGCACGACTAGTCCATCAAGGCGTTTATTTAAAACGTCCAGTACGCTTTCAAGTTTTAAACCCGCGCGCGAGGCGTAGCGCTCTTCCGGGTCGTCATCAACCTGTAAACGCGTTTCTACAGGCCATTTTTCTGAAGGTTTGGTCAGCACACGCGGGTGTGCCTCTAGCAGACGAACGCGGCCGTGGCGAATAAGCCGTTGAGCACGGGTGCGCGAACTGGCAAGCCCCTGGCTGACCAGCAGTTGATCAAGTCGTAACATAGAAGACATGGGTTAATTAAGCGCGGTTATGGCTGATTAATTGACGAGTGGGCACCTTCATTGGCCTGTAGCTCGGTGTCTGGCAAACGAGCGCCCCCCCAGCTGCGATATAGATACTGTTTGACGCCTTCAAGCTCTTCATCGGCTACTGTCGCCAGCTCACCGTGCTCCAGTGGATCAAAGTGATAGATATACAGCCGCGACGTAAACTGGTCAAAGGGCAGAGACGCCTCGCCAAAGCGCTCGCCGTTACCGGCAGTACTCACAACGACGCCATCTCCCCAATCCTGACCGCTGTCATTATTGGGGTTATAGAAATACAGGCGCATTATATCCGATGGATCAAGCGATGCGCGCAGTATTGTAATCGCATGCCAGCCAATAAAACGGGCGGCGCTATCGGTAATCGCAATACCCGCTGGCTGAGGATGGATAAGCGGCTGATTACCGTTGTAGAAGGGATGATAGCAGGCATAGAAACGGCGTATGAAAGAATCAACATTCGTCAGTTGCCCTGTGGCAACGTCAACATTGATGCAAAACCCGCGGCCTGACCACCAGCCATGAAACTCAGGGTTCACCCAGCGGTGGGGGTCACCTTCACGGCCAATACAGCGCCTGCCCATTTCCGCATAAATGCGGTCAAGCTGGGGCACCACAATCAGCGAAACGGGATCGAGGTCTATGGGAAGCTCTGTCGCTACCCCCGACTGACTCTCTTTAGAGGAGATCGGCTGCCCTTCAAAATGCACGATGATTTCATCATCGCGTGCCGCCCAGGCGACCATTTGCAGCAAGTAATCCGGGTCGTTATACGCCCACATGGAAAGCGCCCTGGCCGACTGGCAGGTAGGGTTGTTGCCCTGACCCACGCCCAGAGGGAGGCCCAGCATGCATAAAACCCCTTCCAGAAGGCGTGCCCGCGGTGTGGTTAGTTCACCATAGGCGAGCATAAGGCGTGCCTGTGTCCAGTCGGAAAGCGGCAGATTCAACTGGCGCCACATCGCGGGTGCCACCGGTGGCTGGTAAAGAATGCCCCGTTCAAGCAGCAGCGCCAAGCCATATACCGCTTGCGCGGTGGCCGGATAAATGGCGCTGCGGATCAGTGCATGAACCAGTTCGCGATAACACAGCAGGCAGTCGCGCCCGGTCGAGGAGAGGCCCATCGCCTCGGTGAGTAGATAGTCGCTCTCTTCAAGCAGATGGCGCATCAGCACGGCGTGGTAGGGGGAAACCAGCCCGGTATCGTGCATGGCGCGGGCAAACCCCGTGGCTTCAGCCTGTAAAGCCGAGGTGTCCATGCGTTCAAGGCGCTCGCGATAGATGTCCACGCCTGGATCTTCACGGCAGGCCTGGGTAGGGCCGAAGAGTGAGCTCACTAAGCGATCAGCGCCTTGTCCGCTGGCGCCCAGGTCAATATCCGGGTTTGCCTGACACAGCGCAATCTGGGTAATCATCTGCTTGATTGAATCTACCTGAATTGGCCGCTGCTTCAAGATGCGCCAGATTTCATCGATCAACTGGTCAATCACATGCTCATAGCCAATGCGCTCGGCAAGATGGCTAAATAACTGGCGGGTAATCGTCGAGAGCCGCCCCTGGGTTTCCCGCTCGGCTTCACTGGGTGCACCAAACAGCAGCCAGAGGTTGATCG
Organism: Vreelandella zhanjiangensis DSM 21076; assembly: GCF_000377665.1. Lineage (GTDB taxonomy): Bacteria > Pseudomonadota > Gammaproteobacteria > Pseudomonadales > Halomonadaceae > Vreelandella > Vreelandella zhanjiangensis. The sequence continues at coordinate 548,751 of NZ_KB898647.1, forward strand.
CCATGACCTGTGTCAGATAGTGGCGCGCCTGCTCTTGGGAGAGTAGCGGATGCAGATAGTCGCCTTTGGCCACGGCCAGCAGGCGTAATTCGCTTAACGCCTCAATGACCACCACATTGGCGTCGGCGCTTTTCAGCGAGAACGTCGTGAGCGTAGGCACCAGATATTGAGGCGTTTCCCAGTCTGAGCCCGCAAAAACGCCTGAGGCTTCAATGACTGCCGCACGCGTTTCAAGCGCCGCACAGCCGCCGGGCTGTAATAACACCCGGCGAGCGGTGTCCAGCACGCGAGGAAGTTTCGCGGGCTTGGAAAAAGCGAGCGCATTGGCCAACAGCGCCACAGCGTCGTCCAGTTTTTGCAATAGTTCGTCAAGCTTGTCGGCGTTTGAAAGCGACTCGTTATGAGGCGTCACAATGACTCCTTGTCCCGGTAATAGCTGGGATTATACATAGAAGTCGAGATCTTCCTGACGCTTAAGGAGATCGCGCATGGTATGTGCGTCATCGCCCTTGAAGTAAATCAGCCCCCAGTGGGTACCAAAAGCGGTGCGCTTGGTAACCGTCTCCTCAACTGGCGAGGTCAGCTCATGCGACTCAAAGTAGGCGTGGTCTTCGGTATCTTCAGGAATCTCCAGGCGGCTGACAACGCGACGCCTTGGGTAAACCCCGAAACAGCCGGCAAAGCCGTTGGCATCAACCACTTCCTTGGGAAAGAACGCTGCGATTTCGTCCGGCGTACTTTTTGGGTCAAACACAAGCATCGAGGCTTGGTAGGCGTTAAAGCCGTAAACGCGCTCCAGCAGCTCAAATACTTTAAAGCCAGGCGGGCGGTAGGCGACTTCGCCAAAGTACATTTCGCCGTCGCTTGTAACGAAGTATTCGGGATGAATCAAACCAAATTCAATATCGAATGCCTTGATCAGCTTTTCGATCTGAGTAGTGATTTGGTCACGGTATTTTTCAAGCTCGGGGGAGGCGGGCACAAACACGGAATAGCCTAGCGTTACGTACTCGGAAATATTCAAAAAGGCGATTTTGCCATTATGAATCCACGCCTCAACCGCGAACTCCCATCCATCCAAGTGCGACTCCATCAATACCGGAAACTCCTCTTCAGGAATGGCATCGATCTCATCGGGGGTGCGAATCACTCGGTGTCCCAGGCAACCTGCTTTATCGAACGCTTTAAGGTGGATCGGATCGTTTGGGTCGCCATCAAGCTTGAGCAGCGTCTGGTTGACGCGCTTCAAAAAGCGCACAACATCTTCTTTATCATGCGCCTCTTCAAAAATCCCCACGCGGATGCCACCCAGCTGGGCGCGTCGCTTCATCAGGGCTTTATCACGCAGCAGCAGTGACTGACCATAAAGGCGTGGATTATCAAGAAGAACAGAGTTGATGGCGCCGGCCCATTCAACCGTTTCTTCAAACAGTGGAATGGCAACGTCTACGCCTTTCTCTTTAAGCGTTTCGGCAATCTCTAAGGAACGGTCATTGAGGCGTTCGAAATTCCAGGCCACATGAGGGATTTCATGCTGCTGGCAATACTCCTCAGCCCAATCAGGAGCAACTACGATATAGCGTCGATCAAATTTTTCTGCCGCTTCGATGGCGTTTAGACTCCAGCCAAGCAGCGCGATGTAACCTTTATTTGGATCCTTCTGCATAATCGTTACTCCTGTAAGGGGTATGTCTTTCTGCTTCCTTCTCTTCACCCTACACGATGCTTGCCCTATCGGCTAATTAGTACTTAGTAAAGTGGACGGTTAGCGCTTATTAACGCTTTAAGACACGTCAGCTAAGGCTCTATGGGTTGGGTTATGGTACGCTAGGCCGGAAAATTTTACGTTCAAATGGCAAGAGGGATAGGCCAAGATGGCGGCCAAGCCGATTTATAGGGTGGTGGTTCACCAACAGGGTGAAATTTGGGATTTATACGTTCGGGAGATCTTTCAAAGCGAACTCTGGGGCTTTATTGAAGTCGAGGAGTTTGTCTTTGACGATGCGTCACGGGTAGTCGTTGATCCTGCAACTGAAAAGTTGCAGCGAACCTTCGAGGGCGTCAAGCGTAGTTATCTGCCTCTAAATGCGATTGTGCGCATTGATGAGGTGGAACGCGAAGGGCCTTTGAAGGCAGTAAAAAGCGATGCCCGCGTTGCTGAGTTCCCACGTCCCTTCCCCCTACCGCCGCGTAGCGAAGGGTAAGCGCCCAAGACAAGCGCGACGCTGTTAGCGCTGGTGGCTTCGTCCGCCATGCAGCGTTTTTTTAATCAGGACATGACGTCATGCAAGCAGATAAATTTCGTTTCTCATGTGTTGCAGCCGCTGCCAGCGTGCTGCTAACTGTGGCCAGTACACAGGCGATTGCACAAACCGATAATCAAGCCTGGGTAAGCGATGCGTTAAGCACTTATGTACGCAGCGGCCCCACCGACGGGTATCGTATTATCGGTACGCTCAATGCGGGTGAGCAGGTAGAAGTGCTGGAAGAAAGCGGTAACTACACGCGTGTACGAGGCGGCAGTGGTGATACGGTATGGGTGCTGACCAACGAGTTGCAGGAAACCCCTAGCGCCCGTGAGCAGCTACCGATTCTGCAAGACCGTGTCGATGAACTTACGGCTGAGCTTGCGGGGATCAACGATACCTGGGAGCAGCGTACTTCCTCCATGACCGAAACGCTGGAAATACGAGAACAGCGGATCAGCGATCTTGAAGCGCGCAACAATGAGCTGGATAGCGAAACCGAGCAGTCGCGCCAGCAGGTGCGTGCTTTGCAAGCGCGTCTGGACACTCAGGAAGAAGACCTGCTGATGCGCTACTTCATGTATGGCGGTGGCGTGGCAGGTGCTGGCCTGCTCGTGGGGCTTATCGTGCCGCACTTGCCGCGTCGGCGTAAAAAGCGTGATCGCTGGTTCTAAGCCTGTAGCCGGTTTAAAGCCTGTAAAGACACAAGGTGATCTCAATGAGTACTTCCTGGCGACAGCGTTGGCAAGAAGGCCGAATTGGTTTTCACTTGGATCAGCCGCACCCGGCGCTGGTTCACTACTGGCCCACGCTTGAGGTCGAGTCCGGCACGAAAGTGCTGGTTCCCTTATGCGGCAAAAGCCTGGATATGCGCTGGTTGGCGGAAGCTGGGCACCCCGTATTAGGAATTGAGCTGGCGCCGGAGGCGATTGAGCAGTTTCTGGCCCAGCGCTCGATTGGCGTATCACGCTACGCTCATGCGGGGTTTGAAATCTCGCGCCAGGGGAGTGTGGAGCTTTGGTGCGGAGATTTTTTTCATCTCCACATACAGCAGGCAGCGGAGGTAGGTGCGTTTTATGATCGCGCCTCGCTCATCGCATTGCCGCCGGCAACGCGAGAACGCTATGCGTTTCACCTGGCTCAATTAGTTCCACCTGGTGCCAAAGGCTTGCTGGTCAGCATAACCCATCAGGATGATGAAGCAGGTCCGCCGTATAGCGTGCCCGGCGACGAAATAGCCCAGCTGTTTACGCCGAATTTTCGCGTAACGCTGTTAGAGGAGGGTAGCCCCGATGAGCGGGGCCGTACTGAATCGGTATGGTCGCTTAAGCGGCGCGGGCCACAGCTGTAGTGTGCCCCACGCCCGCGTTAGCGGTCCTAACGGGCCAGCAGGCGGCCAAGTTCGGGGTCGTTGAATGCCCGGTTCAGACCGTCGCTCAAAAGGTCATTGAGCATACGGGTATTGGTATCTTCACCCGGCTTGACTGCATAGCCTTGAGTGCGGCGTGAGGTATAGGTGCCGGTGTACGTCGTGCCTTTATTTTTGGCAATCGCGCGGAAAACACCTTCAAGACGGGCCTCGTCCACTAACGGCTGGCCGCTGTCACCACGTCCGTACTGCAGGCTGGCAAGCTCAAGCGTCAGCGTAGGACGGCCCTGGGCCTGTTCCGTGGTGGGGTTAAAGCCCATTTCGCGAACTGCACGCTCGGCTTCCGCCTGCAGCTGGGGAATCAGCTCGTGGCTATTAACCGTGATTTGCGCAGTTGACATATTGCCACCCGCCCGCGTACCGATCACTTCACTTTCCCGGCCATCGACGGCAACAACCGTTACCTGCTGGCCTGATCCGGTTTGCGGTACGTTGCCACTGCGCTCTGGGCTAAGCTGAAGATATTGAGGGCTTGCACAGCCCGCTAACCAAACGCCTGCCAAAAGCACACCTGAAAGACGTAAAAACTGGCGCCGAAGCATATTTTTCTCCGCTATTACGGTTTGTTTCAAGAAAGTGTCTTTGAGAACGTGTCTTAAAAAAACTGCCTTTGAATTTCTTTATGCAAACTATGCCGTTGTTACGCCTTAAATACCAGCAAGATACCGTCCGCGCTCATGAATTTATGCTAATGCTGGAATGACGTTTTAGGCTACCCGTGTCTGTTCTGCGGCCAGTGCTTCATCCTTAAACCGGTGCCACTGGCGAGGGTAGGCATAGAGATGCTGTCCGCGGCGCATTTCAAGGCGCTCAAAATCAGCATGGCGCACGGTGGCAAGCCAAGGCTTGGCTAACCAGTTGGCCTCCAATTCGACGCGCACTTCTGCACCCACTGGTGAAATGGCGGTGACCACTACCGGTAAATGGCAGGTGTCGCTTGGCTGCTCAGCCAGACGCACTTCATGTGGACGCAGCAGCAGCTCTTCGGCGCCATTCGGCAGGTCAACGTGTAGATAGGCATCGCCACAGGTTAAAACGCCGTTATTAACGTTGCCTTCCAAGTGGTTTACATCGCCTAGAAACTCAAACACAAAGCGGTTTTTGGGCGAATGATAAAGCGTATCCGGGGCGTCAATTTGCTCAATGCGCCCGTTACTCATCACCACGACTCGATCAGAAAGCTCCAAGGCCTCCTCCTGGTCGTGGGTCACAAATACGCTGGTAAAGTTGAGTTCGCTATGCAAGCGGCGAAGCCAGCGGCGTAGGTCCTGGCGGACTTTAGCGTCAAGCGCGCCAAACGGTTCATCAAGCAGCAATACGTCCGGTTTTACCGCTAGCGCACGGGCCAGCGAAACCCGCTGCTGCTGGCCGCCTGAAAGCTGCGCGGGGTAGCGCTTGGCCAAGTGCTCAAGCTGGACCATTTCAAGCAGACGAAAGACGCGAGCGCGAATCTCACCGCTTGAAGGGCGCTCTTTTTTGGGCATCACCGTCAGGCCAAACGCGACGTTGTCATACACGCTCATATGACGGAAAAGTGCGTAGTGCTGAAACACGAAGCCAATTCGCCGGTCACGCACGTGCACGTTGCTGACATCGCGGTCGCCGAACAGGATCTTGCCCGGTTCGGGCGAGCGGTCGGCGTTTTCAAGCCCCGCGATAATGCGTAGCAGGGTGGTTTTGCCTGAGCCTGACGGGCCCAATAAGCCTACCAGTTCGCCTTCATGGATATCCAGATTAACGGGCTCAAGGGCCAGCGTTTTGCCAAAGTGTTTTGCAATATTCTGTAAGCGAATGCTCATAAGAGCGCCTCCCGACGCGATGCGCGCCATTCCAAACTTGCCTTGGCCGCCAGGGTAAGTAGAGCGATCAGGGCCAGCAGCGCGGCACAGGCAAAGGCGCCCACCGCGTTGTAATCCTGGTAAAGCTGTTCAAGGTGAAGGGGTAGCGTATTGGTTTGACCACGGATCGCGCCTGACACCACCGATACTGCGCCAAACTCACCCACCGCCCGGGCGTTGGTTAAAATGATCCCGTAAAGCAGCGCCCAGCGGATGTTGGGTAGCGTGACTCGCCAAAAGGTTATCCAGCCTTTTGCGCCAAGCGTAGCCGCGGCCTCTTCCTCGCGCGAGCCTTGTGCCTGCATCAGGGGAATAAGCTCGCGGGCAACAAACGGGCAGGTCACGAACACGGTGACCATCAAAATACCCGGCCAGGCAAACATCAGCTGAATATCATGACCATCCAGCCAGCTGCCTATCCAGCCATTGCGCCCATAAAGCAGCAGATAAATAAGCCCTGCCACCACCGGTGAAACTGCAAACGGGATATCGATCAGGGTTTGCAGAATACGCCTGCCCGGAAAGCTGAAGCGGGTGACCAGCCACGCCAGGGCAACGCCAAATACCAAACAGATAGGAATGGTAAGCAGGGCAACCCCGAGCGTTAAACCAATCGCATGCAGGGTGAAATAGTTGCTGACGTTAGACCAGAAAACCGCCATGCCCTGTGAAAACGCCTGGGCGAAGATAGCCACCAGTGGCAAAAGCAGAAATAGCGCCGACAGTACTAACGCCGCGCCAATCAGCAGGCGTTTGACGGCCGGTGCATCACCGATTCGACGCATTAGCCTTTACCTCCGTGCAGGCGGCGGACAAAACGACCCTGCCAGACATTAATGGCAAGCAGTAGAGCAAGCGAAACGAACAGCACCACGGAAGCAATGGCAGACGCGCCCGCGTAGTCGTACTCCTGCAGCTTGACGAAAATCATCAAGGCGGTAATTTCAGTTTCGTAGGGCATATTGCCCGCGATAAAAATAATCGCGCCAAACTCGCCAAGCGAGCGCACAAAGGCAAGCCCCGTGCCGGTAACCAGGGCTGGCCACAAATGCGGCATGATGACCCGGCGAAAGGCGACCCCGTCGGTGGCACCTAACGACATGGCAGCTTCATCGACTTCAGCAGGTAAATCCTCTAACACCGGCTGAACGGTGCGCACCACAAACGGAATGCTGGTGAACGCCATGGCAAGCGCGATACCTACCCAGGTGTAGGCGACCTGAAAGCCCAACGGCTCAAGCAGACGTCCCATCCAGCCGCTACCCGCGTACAGAGTGGCGAGCGTAATACCTGCAACCGCCGTGGGTAGGGCAAAGGGCAGGTCCATCAGCGCATCAAGCAGGCGTTTGCCCGGAAACTCATAGCGAACCAGTACCCACGCCAGCAGTAGACCGAATACGGCATTGATCAAGGCGGCGACTGCTGCGGCACCGATGGTGACCGTATAGCTTGCGACAATCCGACCTTCGGTAATGATCGCCCAGTATTGAGCAAGGCTCAGATTGGAGAGTTGGCCAAACAGCCCGGTAATAGGCAATAAAAGTACCAGCGAGATAAATAGCACGCTGATACCCATTGAAAGACCAAAACCCGGCAACACACGAGTGTTGCCGGTTAGACGTAATGCTAGGCTCATAATGTCTTGTTAACGACGCTGCAATTGATCAAGAAGTGCACCACTTTCAAAGTGATTGGTCATCGCTTCATCCCAGCTGCCAAATACGTCTTCAACGTTGAACAGTTCGGTTTCCGGAAACTCGTCAGCAAATTCTTCAACCACGGTTTCATCGTGAACGCGGTAATTGAATCCTGCCAGCAGGCGCTGAGTGTCTTCCTGGTATAAAAACTCAAGGTAGCTCTGCGCAAGGTCGCTGTTGCCATTGCGCTCGGCATTCTCGCCAACCACGGCAACCGGGAATTCGGCAAGAATACTGATGGGCGGTACGATCACTTCGTAATCATCACTACCGTATTCATTACGGATATTGTTAACTTCTGACTCAAAGCTGATCAGAACATCGCCGATACCACGTTCGATAAAGCTCGTGGTAGCGCCGCGGCCGCCCGTATCGAAGACCGAAACATTGGCCAGGAAGGTACGCATGAAGTCCTGAATCTGCTCGTCATCACCATCGAACGCCTGGTCAGCAAACCCCCAGGCAGCAAGATACGTATAGCGACCGTTGCCTGACGTTTTAGGATTCGGGAAAACAATGCTGACGTCTTCCTTGGCCAGATCGTCCCAGCTTTCGATGCCCTTGGGGTTATCTTTGCGTACTAAAAAGGCGGTAGTCGAGTAGTAGGGAGATGCATTATTTTCGAACGCCTGTTGCCAGTCTTCTGCCACCAGGCCCGCGTCCGCCAGCACCTGCACATCGGTTACCTGATTGAACGTGACCACGTCCGCCCGAAGCCCCTGCATGATGGCGCGTGCCTGTGCAGAAGAGCCGCCATGAGACTGGTTAATGCTGATTTCTTCACCGTGTTCTTCCTGCCACCATGCCTGAAACTCAGGGTTGATAGCGCTGAACAGCTCGCGGGCAATATCATAGGAAGAGTTAAGCAGCTCACGTTCTTGCGCCATGGCGGGGCTGGCAATGCTGGCGCCCAATGCAATGGCAAGCAGGCTGCGGCGAAACAGTACAGGTAACGTCATGACAAGCTCCTAAAAGCAATTCAGATAGCAATGGGCATACGATAATCCTGAGGTTATGGAATTACAATAAAGTTTTATATTCTTTTTGGGAATAATGCCACGACTAACTGTCACACAAGATATGTTTCAAATCGCTAGTCTTGGCGATTAACAAATGAGCGCGACAAAACAGCGCCTGTTTTTTTGATCTGCTCTGTTAAAATGCGCGCTTTGCAAAGGGCACCGCCAGGTTTGTTCCTGAACAGACCGGTTACCCTTTTTCAATGGTTAATCAGGAGTGTGCCATGAGCGTTAAGCATGATTATTTAATTGCCCCCTCAATTCTATCGGCCAACTTTGCCCGCCTGGGAGAAGAGGTGGATAACGTGCTGGCTGCCGGGGCTGACGTTGTTCATTTTGACGTTATGGACAACCACTACGTGCCTAACCTGACGATCGGGCCGATGGTATGCAAGGCACTGCGTAACCATGGCGTGACCGCGCCCATTGATGTGCATCTAATGGTCAAGCCGGTGGATCGCATGATCAGTGATTTTATCGAGGCTGGGGCCAGCTACATTACCTTTCACCCTGAGGCTTCTGAGCATATTGACCGCTCGCTTCAGTTGATTCGCGATGGAGGCTGCAAAGCGGGGCTGGTGTTTAACCCGGCGACCTCGCTCTCCTATCTTGATTACGTGATGGATAAGATCGATATCGTGCTGCTCATGAGCGTTAACCCAGGGTTTGGCGGGCAGTCGTTTATTCCCGCCACGCTCGATAAGCTGCGTGAGGCGCGGGCGCGTATTGATGCGTCCGGTAAGGACATTCGCCTGGAAATCGATGGTGGTGTTAAAGCGGACAATATTGCTGAGATCGCTGCGGCAGGGGCGGATATGTTTGTCGCCGGGTCCGCCATTTTTAATGCCCATGAAGCCAGCGACCCGCACGGCTATGATTCGGTGATCAATAAAATGCGTGCCGCGCTGGCCCAGAAATAACGCCTCTTCAGTTCTAAAGTCATTAGTCTTTAGCTAGGGCTTAAAGCCTCAGTGAAGCTTCATGCGTGGCTTGAGATAGCGGTTAAGCTTATCGACTAGCCACGTAAGCCCCGTTTTAGGGATGCCATGAATCGACATCTGATGCATACGGTAAAGCGACGCGTAGCATTGGCGAGCAAGCCAGCCTTCCAGGAACAGCCCGCGTGACGCCGAGCTACGCATCAGATTGCCTACCGCGTCATAGCGTGCAAGCGATACAAGCGAGCCGTGATCACGGTAGTTGAAGTCTTTAAGCGGTTTACCTTCCAGCGCATGCACCAGGTTTTTAGCCAGCAGTTTGGCCTGTTGGTGTGCGGCCTGCGCACGTGGCGGCACGGAGCTGTCTTCGCCCAGCGGGCAGCATGCGCAGTCGCCTAATGCGAAAATATGTGGGTCATCGACGCTTTGCAGTGTTTTAGCGACGTTGATCTGATTTTTCTTATTGGTGGAAAGCCCCAGTTTGGTTAAAAACTCAGGGGCTTTGATGCCCGCGGCCCATACGTTCAGGTCGGTTTCTATGATCTCCCCGTCGTCGGTAACCAACTGATTACTTTTGGCTTCCTTGATCGCGGTGTTGATATGCACCTTGACGCCCAGGCTTTCCAGCTCTTTTTGCACGGTTTGGCTAACCCGCTCAGAAAGCCCTGGCAGCAGCCGGGGAGCGGCTTCAAGAAGGTGGACGCTGATTTGTTGGTGATCAAGTGCCGTTACGCCATAGGTATTTAACAGGCGCGAGGCATCAAAAAGCTCGGCAGACAGCTCAACGCCCGTGGCGCCGCCGCCCACAATGCCAATCGTTAACTCAGTGTGCTGACGCAACGATGGGTCGGTGTAGCGCAAAAAAGTGTTAATCATTTCACGCTGGAATAATTTGGCCTGCTGCGGCGAATCGATAAAGTGACAGTGCTCGGCGACGCCCTCTGTTCCAAAATCGTTGGAAACGCTGCCCAGGGCCAAAACCAGATAGTCATAGTGCAATTCACGCTCGGGAAGCACCTCGTAACCATCTTCATCATAAATAGGCGATAGGTGTAGAACCTTCTGCTCGCGATCAAGCCCATGTAGAGAGCCGCGCTGGTAGCGGTAAAAGTGAGCCGAGGAGTGCCCGCGATAATCCACTTCATCCATGCTGGAGTTAAGAACACCCGTTGCCAGCTCATGAAGTAGCGGTTTCCACACGTGGGTCGCATTGCGGTCTAAGAGGACTATTTCGGCGCGTTTGCGTTTGCCTAAAGTGTGCCCTAAACGAGTGGCAAGCGCTAAACCGCCAGCGCCGCCACCCACAATAACGATTCGAGGTATGGCCATTAATATCTCCTTGGCTAAACGAAGATCCATGGGTGTTTCAATCACGTCGTGCTGAAACACAAAGACTTTGGCCTCAGCATAGAAGCTTCCAGCCCTTATGACTAATGCATTAGCGTTTTTGGAACAGTAAGATACTAGGCAAACACGTCATACGATGACGCTAACAATGTGATCGCCGTTATGGCAAAAACGTTCTTATCAGTCGCGTTCTGGGGAGTAGGGCCGTGCACGCTATATTACATGGGAAACGGTTAGTGGCATTTGATCTGGATGGAACGCTGATCGACTCCGTACCGGATCTTGCGGTCGCGGTGCAACAGGCGCTGGGTAAGCTTAATTTGCCGTTACCAACCGAGGAACGGGTGCGCGATTGGGTCGGCAATGGCGCGCCGGTGCTGGTTGAACGCGCCCTTACCTGGGCTCTGGGGCATCCGCCTGAGGAGGATCTTCAAGCACGCGCTCTTGATGCGTTTATGGAGTATTACGCCGCTGCGCCTAATGCATTAACGACGCTATATCCAGGTGTAAAACAAGCGCTGGAAGCGCTTCATCATGCAGGCTTTACGTTTGCGCTGATTACCAATAAACCTGAGCAGTTCATTAAGCCGATTCTTGAGCACTTTGGTTTGCGCGAATGGTTTTCGCTGTGGGTCGGAGGAGATACGCTGGCCGAGAAAAAGCCTTCACCGTTACCGCTTTTACATATCGCTGACGCGTGTAATGTGGCACCCGGTGAATGCCTAATGGTGGGTGATTCACGCCACGATATCGAAGCGGGCAAGGCCGCAGGTTTTGCAACGCTTGCCTTGCCGTATGGTTATAACCATGGTGACCCGATCGAGCGTAGTCAGCCGGATGTTGTGCTTTCATCGCTACTCGCGCTGTTGGAACCTGAAACTGAGCAGGCCTATGCCCAGTAGCGGTGTGGCTACTCAGGGCGCGCGCCGCCTAGCGCTTCATGGATGAGTTCGGTGTTATGACGCATCATGGCGGGGTAGTTATAGGCCGGTTTGTCCTGGTTGCTTAATGAATCAACGTAGAGCGGGCCTGCCAGCGTAATGCCTGTTTCTCGCGCCAGGGCATCCATATGGATGAAGTCGACGGTGCTCTCGTAAAACAGCGCAGGGGGGCGGGTCGCGTTCAAACGTTCGCTCATTTGAGCCATGGCATCGGCGCTCCCCATGGTTTCGTTATTTATTCCCCAAATAGAGGCGTATTCAAAATCGTAGGCACGCGCAAAGTAGGCCAAGCCTGCCTCGCTAGTAATCAGAGAGCGGTTGGTGTTGGGAACGCCGTCCAAACGTTGCTCGATCATCTGATCAAGCGTTTTCAAAGCGCCATAGGCTTTTTCGGCGCGGGCATAAAACGCGTCGGCTTTAGATGGGTAATGCTCAGCCAGGGTTTCGGCAATTACTTCGACATAGGCGGCAGCGCCTCGCGGGTCCATCCACATATGCGGATCGACCGCCCCTTTATACTGGCCCGTGGTGATGGCAAGCGGAAAGACGTCTGCGTTTTCCGCAACGGCCTTGAGGACAAGCGAGTCATCAGACATGGCCACGACATGGCGTAGCCAGGGCTCTAGCCCATAGCCGTTATAAAACATGATGTCGGCTTTTTCGATGGCCAGAACGTTGGGCGGCGTTAGCTCCCAGTTATGGACATCGGCGCCGGTGGGCACGATGACGCTTACTTGGATATCGTCGCCTGCAATACGCTTGACCAGGTCTTCAAGGACTGGAAAAGAAGCGATGACATTGAGTGTTGAGGCGCTTGCTAGCGGTGATGCGCTCATAAAAATACTTAATACGAGCGTGCGCACCCAGGTCACTCGCTTTTGCATTTTACGCTCCCACTCGATTAAAGGCTCAAGATAATAAAGACTGCCGCGGCCCATTGCTAGTTCCTGAGCGTTTAAAATTGGTTATAAGCTATTGTTATTAATAGTATAAGAGTTGTAGAAGGAGGCGCCTAATTGGTCGATTTGCAACTTATTTATGCTTAGAAAAGATATTGTGATCATGGCACGTGGTGCTCAATTCACAAGCATGCAAACTAAACCATGCTAATTAAACGTCGTGCTAATTAAAAATAGTAACGCTGATCACCTATTTCCACCACAAAGAGCCTATTGCATAACAAAGCGTCTGAGAATATGAGGTTAGGAAAATGTAAGGTTGTAAAAATGTTCTACCCTTGAAGTTGTTTCACCCAAGGAGAAGGACGATGAGCGAATTTTATAAAGTGCGGGAGCGCAACGGTGAATTTCACGTGATTGATACGCGACCCGATGACTCTCAAACCGATGAAACCTCCGTGGTTTCCTATTCCACCCGCCAAGAGGCCGAAGACGAAGCCAGACGCCTTAACGAAAACTCTTTAGGTTAAAGTACTTAGGTTAAAGCGCTTAGGATACAGTACTCGGCGCCGACGCTAGTCGACGTGAAAACAGAAAGCCCGTGGGCTTTCTGTTTTAAAGACTGCTGTTTTAAAGACTACTGTATTAAATAGGACTGCTTGGGAAGAATTACTTTTTCTTTCTCATGAACGGGAAAATTTTTGCCATAGCATTGGCGAGCTGTTGGTCAATGGGGGTGTGATCCAGGCTCACTGCGGCTCTGGCAGCGGTATACGTCCCTTTATACTCTCGGGCGATTTCGCTATCGGGCACGCTGTCAGGTATTTTTTCCTTGTCCCGAATTATATCAATGACGGCCTTATCCATGGCGTTCTCCTGTTAAGCGAGTATCTTCTTCAGCATAGACCAGTACGGCCAAAAATTTGCAACGGCGTATCGGTCATGGCGATTACCTTCATCCAACGATACAATCCCTTGACTAAGCACACCGGCGGGTAGTGGTGTGGCTGTCTAAATGGCTGGGTAATAAAGTGAGTGTCTCGGGTGAATGATAAGGTAATCAGTGGGTTATGATTAAGAAAGTCTTGATGCTCGATAATTATGACAGCTTCACCTTTAACATTGTTCAGTACCTAAGCGAATTGGGCGCTGAGGTGGTAACCCATCGCAACGATGCGATTACCATCGAGCAAATTGAAGCGCTTTCGCCCACGCACTTGGTTATATCTCCCGGCCCCTGCACGCCAAACGAGGCCGGTATTTCAATGGCGGCTATTGGCTATTTCGCCGGTAAGCTACCTATCCTGGGTGTCTGCTTGGGGCATCAGGCCATCGGTCAGGTGTATGGTGGCCAGGTGATTCGCGCTCCCAAGGTGATGCATGGTAAAACGTCTGCTGTTTTACATTTGAACCAAGGCGTATTTGAAGGTCTGGATAACCCGGTCGAAGTGACCCGCTATCACTCATTAGTGGTTGAAAAAGAAACGCTTCCCAGTTGTCTTGAAGTGACCGCCTGGACAGCAGACGATGATGTAACGCCAGGTTTGATCATGGGGCTGCGCCATCGCACACTGGATGTAGAAGGGGTGCAGTTTCACCCTGAATCAATACTCACTCGCCAAGGCCATGAGCTGTTGGCTAATTTTTTAAAACGTGGCTGATTGCCTGTTTCACACGCTTTAGAGGCTGCTCTGCTCATGCAAATGCGAGATGCAATTAATGCGGTGATACACCGCGAGAACCTCCCTTTTGATGTAATGCATGCTTTGATGCGGCAAATAATGACGGGCGTTGCCACTGACGCTCAGGTAGGCGGTTTGCTGGTCGGGCTTGCCATGAAGGGAGAAAGCGCTGAGGAGATTAGCGCGGCCGCCCAGGTAATGCGCGATTTGATGCGGCGCGTTCAGCTTAATGCTGAAAACGTGGTGGATATCGTCGGTACCGGTGGTGACGGCGCTAATTTGTTTAATGTATCCACCGCTTCAAGCTTTGTAGCCGCGGCCGCAGGCGCCCACGTCGCGAAGCACGGAAATCGCAGCGTTTCCTCATCATCAGGCAGTGCGGATCTTTTCGATATCGCAGGCATTTACCTGGATCTTAAGCCCGAGCAGGTGGCCCGCTGTATCGAGCAGGTGGGGGTCGGCTTCATGTTTGCGCCTAACCATCACCCAGCAATGCGTTATGCCATCGGCCCGCGCCGTGAAATGGGGGTACGCACGCTATTTAATATTCTGGGGCCGTTGACCAATCCGGCGGGTGCGCCTAATCAGGTCGTGGGTGTGTACTCCCCTGAGCTGGTACCGCTGATGGCCGAAGTGCTTAAAAAGCTAGGCAGCCGCCATGTCATGGTCGTTCACTCTGATGATGGATTGGATGAAATCTCCCTGGCCGCACCTACCCAAGTCGCTGAGCTTAAAGACGGTGAGATTACCCAGTACACGGTCACCCCAGAAACATTAGGCATTGAACGCCAAAGCCTGGCAACGCTAAAGGCGGCCAATGCAGAAGACAGTCTGCGATTGGTGAAGGCAGCCTTGAGTGGTGAGGGGGCAGCTGCCGACATGGTATCGCTCAATGCTGGCGCCGCGCTTTACTGCGCCGGCGTAGCCGATAACTTGAAAGAGGGCGTAATGATCGCCCAGGATGCGCAGGCGTCTAAATTGCCGCTCGAGAAACTCAGAGAGCTTTCTCACTTCACCAGCGTTTTTAAAGGGTAATTGATCGCCATGAACCAACAGACAACGCCGACTATTTTAACGCGTATCCTGGCGCGTAAAGATCAGGAAGTCGCGGAGCGTCAGCAGGCGGTTTCTGAAGCTGACTTGCTGGCCTTGGCCGAGAAGCAAAGCGCCCCGCGCGGCTTTATCAACGCACTTAATCAGCGTATTGCAGCGGGCGACCCGGCGATTATCGCGGAAGTGAAAAAAGCCTCACCCTCCAAAGGGGTTATCCGTGAAGAGTTTCATCCTGCGGATATTGCCAAAAGCTATGCCCAGGGCGGTGCGGCTTGCTTGTCGGTGCTGACCGATGCTGACTTTTTCCAAGGCCACGAAGACTATTTGATCGCTGCGCGGGATGTATGCGAGCTGCCGGTGATACGTAAAGATTTTATTACCCACGGCTATCAGGTTAGCGAGGCTAGAGCGATTGGCGCCGACTGTATTTTGCTGATTGTGGCGGCTCTTGATGATACCCAGCTGCGTGACCTGCATCAACAGGCCAACCAGCTGGGTATGGATGTACTCGTAGAAGTACATGATGCCGAGGAGCTTAACCGGGCACTCAAGCTCGATTTAGCGCTGGTGGGGATTAACAATCGCAATCTACATACCTTCGATACCAGCCTGAATACCACGCTGGATTTACTGGCGCAGATCCCTAAGAACGTCACCGTGATCACCGAATCGGGTATCCATACCCGAGACGATGTTCAACTGATGCGCGACCATCGCGTTAATGGCTTTTTGGTAGGTGAGGCCTTTATGCGCCAGCCCGACCCAGGCCAGGCGCTTAAAAACCTGTTTTTCTAACCCGCCGTTAGCTCCTCTTACTGACTGTTGGCACTGCGTAGCACGTTCAGCAGGGCCTGCAGCGGGTGGGGGAGCACTTGATGGGAAAAGCGCTTAACCTGACTACGGCACGAATAGCCCGTTGCCAGCAGTCTGCCCGCGTTCCCGGGGGCTTCCACCTGCGGCTGCCAGGATTGGGCGTAAATCGTTTTGGACGTTTCTGCGTTACGGGTTTCATGGCCATAGGTGCCCGACATCCCGCAGCAGCCCGTCGCCGCTAGCTCAAGCGTGAGCCCAAACGTGGCAAACACCTGTTGCCATGCTTTCGGGCTGCCCGGCGCATTGGTCTTCTCTGTGCAGTGAGACAGCAGCGTAAAGCCGGGGTCGCTCAGGGCAAGATGATTGGGTGCCAAGGTATTTACCCTTGTGGCCAGCCACTCCTGCAGCATTAAGACGTCAGGCACGGCGTCGGGGCCCAGCGCTTTCACGTACTCCTGGCGGTAGGTCAGCGTCATCGCCGGGTCAATGCCCACCATCGGCACCTCAAACTCGCTTAATGCGCGTAGGCGCTTGGCCTGCTTTTCTGCGGTACGCTCAAACGCGCCCAGAAAGCCTTGCACATGCAGTGGCTTGCCGTTGGCACTATACGGCATCACGAACACGCGCAGGTTCAGGCGTGAGAGGAGCTCAACCACGTCCATGACCAGTTTGGCTTCAAAGTGCGTGGTGAAGGCATCCTGGACTAAAATCACGCTCTGGGCGCGCTGCTGCTCGGTGAGCAAGGCCAGTGACGTCGGCGTGGCTTCCGCCACGCCCCAGGCCCGTAACTGCTTTTTCACACTGGCGCGGGAGAGCAGTGGGGAATCGCTCATGCCCACGCTGCGGCGCATCAGTGTTTCCATCCAGCGCTGGCCCATTAACGCGTTATACAGCGGCGCCGCCTTGGCAAGCGTGGGCAGCATGAACTCCGTGCCGCCGATCACGTAATCACGCAGCGGACGTAAATAGCGCCCGTGGTAGACCTCCAGAAACTGCGAACGAAACTGCGGTACATTGACCTTGATGGGGCACTGGCCCGCGCAGGATTTGCACGCCAGGCACCCGGCCATGGCGTCATAAACCTGGTGGGAGTAGTCGTGATGCTGCTGGCGGCTGAGCGTATTGGCCATGCGTTTCGGGAAGTGCTTGATAACCCCCCAGGTGCGCTCGGCTTTCTTCTTCCGTGACTCTTCCACCACGTCAATGCCCGCCTGGGACTGCAGGCGCAGCCATTCACGGATCAGGCTGGCACGCCCCTTGGGGGAATGGCGGCGATCACGGGTAGCCTTCCACGAGGGACACATGGGGTCGTCAACATTGTAGTTGTAGCAGGCGCCGTTGCCGTTGCAGTACACCGCCGCGTCGTAGGCCTGCCAGGCGCGCTCGTCGATCGTGCGGTCCAGCTGGCCGCGCATCGGCACGCCGTCGATGCTTAGCAGGTTCGGGTCGCTGTCTTTCGCGATCAGCGCGCTGTCCTCTGCCGGTGAAGCGATCTTGCCGGGGTTGAGCTGGTTATGCGGGTCAAACGCCGCTTTGACCCGCTGTAAGCTGGGGTAGAGTGCGCCAAAAAATTTAGGCGCGTACTCAGAGCGCACGCCTTTACCGTGCTCGCCCCATAAAAGGCCACCGTACTTCTGGGTCAGGGCGGCCACCTCATCGGAAATTTCCCGAATCAGCGCTTCCTGGGCCGGGTCTTTCATATCCAACGCGGGGCGTACATGCAGCACCCCGGCATCGACGTGGCCGAACATTCCGTAAGAAAGCCCACGGGCGTCCAGCGCAGCGCGGAACTCACCGATAAACTCGGCCAGATGCTCCGGCGGTACGGCGGTATCTTCGACAAACGGCAGCGGACGTTTTTCACCCTGGACATTGCCTAACAGGCCTACCGAGCGCTTGCGCATCCCGTACACGGCGCCGATCTGCGCGCGGCCTTCGGCCAAGGTGTACCCCAGCCGGGTGACCGTTGTGTCCTGGGCCAGATGCTGGGTAAAGGCCTTCACCTGCTCGGCCACGTTCTCGGGTTCGTCACCGCTGAACTCGATCAGGTTGATACCCCGAATCGGTGCCTCTGGCGTGGCGGGGAAGAACTCAGCCACGCTTTCCCACACAAAGTCCTCCATGGCCAGCGTCAGCACCGTATCGTCGATGGTCTCGATCGAGATGGGTTGGAGCGCCTGCGGCTGGGTATCTGAAGAGCCTGCCATCAGCGCCTTGGCGTCGCGCAGGGCCTCCATAAAGCTTGGATAGCGCACGTTGACCAGCGTGGCGTACTTGGGGATGGGCAGCACGTTGAGAACGGCTTCATTCAGAAACCCCAGCGAGCCTTCCGAGCCGCACAGCAGGCTATTGAGGTTAAGCTGGCCGGCGTCGTCGCGCAGGTGGGCCAGGTCGTAGCCGGTCAGGCAGCGGTTAAGCGGCGGAAAGGTCGCCTCAATCAGCGCGCGTTGCTGGTCGATAATCGCTGCGGCCGTCTGGTGAACGCGGCCGACAATGCCCGCCTGCTGGCAGGCGTGCTGCTCATCCTCGGCGCTCAGCGCGCGGCTATGCAGATGCTGGCCACCGAGCAGCACCGTGTCGAGTTCCAGCACGTGATCGCGAGTTTTACCGTAGGCGCAGCTGCCCTGGCCGCTGGCGTCGGTTGAGATCATGCCGCCGAGGGTGGCGCGGTTGGAGGTGGAGAGCTCCGGGGCAAAGAACAGGCCATGGGGTTTTAGCGCGGCGTTCAGCTGGTCTTTCACGACCCCGGCCTGTACCCGCACTCGGCGGGCCGCCACATCAATTTCCAGCACCTGATTCATATGCCGAGACACATCCACCACGATACCGTCGGTCAGCGATTGGCCGTTGGTACCGGTGCCGCCGCCACGTGGGGTGAGTACGACTTCACGGTAAGGCATCTCGGCCGCCAGCTTGGCGAGACGCTCCAGGTCTTCAGCATGACGGGGAAAGACCACCGCCTGGGGCAAGCGCTGGTAAATCGAGTTATCCGTTGCCAGTACCGTGCGCTGGGCGTAATCAGGGGCAATCTCGCCGTCGAACCCGCGGGTCTTCAGGGCTTCCAGAAAGCGCAGGTAATGGGTGCCTAAGCGTTTAAACGGGGCGGTACGAGAGTCCAGGGATGCAATCATAATCGTTCAAGCCGTCAGTGCCAGGGCATAAAAAGAAAGAGCGCTACTTTACCGCAGCGCTTGTTTAGCTGCACCCTCGAGAGAGATGCTTAGCTTAAGGCCTCTTTGACTAGCGCGGCAGAGCTGGCCGACATGGGCAGGCCAAGCGCTAGTTCATGTGCTTGCGGAGACATTTTGCGCCAGGTTTTTTGAATAATCCGCAGCATGTGATCGTGCTCGACCTTGCGTGAAAAGTCGGCAAAGTAGTTCTCTAAAAATACCAGGCAGGCACAGTCTTCAAGGGCCTGGACATCCGAATCACGGCCTAACCCTTTCTTGTTGATAATAGTGGCAACCCGCGCGGCATCTTCGGCAGAGTAGCCTGCTTCACTCATCAGCAGTGCGGTAGTCTCGCCAGCACGTATACCCTGGTCACGTCGCCAGGTTAAATACCCCACGCGGCCTTCAGGATACTCTTCGCGCGTTACTTGCCAGCGTTGCAAGTGCTGGGCTCGCACAGAGATTTGCAGGCATTCTCCAGGAGATTGGGTAAGCGTTGTAAGCCATGTGCTCATGCGCTGTGCATAAAGCAGCTCGGCTGCCACCGGCTCGCCATCAACGTTAACCGCTTGCGGGTCTTCGCTGTGGAGTTGATCCAACGCGTTTATTACCTGTTCAAGGCGATTATTCATTGTGCGTTCCTTGGGCTAGTGAGCTTCTGCCGCCTGGGCAGGTTGCAAAAGCTCTTGGCTTGCTTTGTCTTGGCCTTGGCCGTGGTCTAGGTCTTGACTTCGCCGTTTACGCTTTATTATCGGCGTTATAGATATCAAGGTTCAATTCACCCTCGCTTTTGCCTACCAGGGTCGTGACCATGATGTCGCCCGCCACGTTCACACTGGTGCGCGCCATATCAAGGATCCGATCGATACCCGCTACTACGGCAATCGCTTCAAGCGGCAGGCCGATTTGCGCCATTACAATCGATAGCATAATCAGGCCCGCGCCGGGTACGCCGGCCGTGCCGATAGAGGCGAGGGTGCCGGTTGCCACAATCATGCCGTAGTCGACCAGGCTTAGCTCAATACCTAACATTTGGGCAATAAACAGGACGACGACGCCCTGATAAAGCGCCGTGCCGTCCATATTGATAGTGGCACCGACGGGAAGCACGAAGCCGGAGACACCTTCGGAAACGCCCAGGTTCTGTTGTGCACAGCGAATCGATACGGGCAGCGAGCCTGCTGATGAGGCTGAGGAGAATGCCACCATCATGGCATCCAGGCTACCTTGAAGATAGCGGGCCGGGTTAAGCCGTCCCAACAGGCTGATAAAGCCTGAATAAACCACCAGAACATGCAGCGCACAGGCGAGGTACACCACGCCAATCAGCTTGGCGAGGGGCAGAAGGATTTCTAATCCGTACTGGCCGGACACATGGGCGATAAGGCCAAAGACGCCAAAAGGCGCAAACGCCATGACAATACCGGTGAGTTTGTACATCGCTTCGGCAAAACTGTCGAATACAACGACCAGCGGCTCACCTTTCTCACCAATCAGGGTGAGCGAAATACCCAGGCCGATGGCAAACACGATAATCTGCAGAATATTGCCATTGGCCAGTGCATCGATAGGATTGCGAGGAACCAGATCAATCAAAATAGAGGCGAGTGTAGGCGCCTCGCTTGCATCGACACTGCCGTCAAAACTTATATTAACGCCCGCGCCGGGCTGAAGCAGAGTAGAGAGTAACAAGCCAATGCTGATCGCAAATGCCGTAGTGAGCAGATAAAGCCCAATAGTCCGCGCACCGATGCGGCCCATTTTCTGCGGATCGCGCATTGAGGTAATGCCCACGATCAGTGTGGAAAACACCAGAGGCACGATCAACATCATTATCGCATTGATGAAAATATCGCCCAGCGGCTTGAATACACTGGCACTTTCACCCAGTAACGCGCCAGCCAATATGCCTAGTGCTAGACCTGCGAGAATTTTTTTCCATAGGGCAATGCCTCGCCACCATCCGAATGCGCCTTGTGATGTGCTCACGGGCATATCCTCCATGTTGTGCTTTAAAGTTGATCGAAAAAGAAACGCTGGATTACGATTCGGCGCGCACTTTATCACTTTTCGAGCGAGGGGCGGGGATGTCGTAACCAAGGATGCTCACTGGTAATTGATATTGGATTTCTCCTTCATGCACGTTCGTTGCGCAATTTGGATTGTGGGAGCTGGCTTTAGCCTGCGAATGGTTTTTCCTACCCGCACGCCCCATGGGGGCGTGACGTTTCAACCCCATCCACCATGAGCGCCATGGTTTGGTTTCTATCCACACACCCTGGCGGGGCGCGACAGACCATCGGCATCGCGGATCAGTTCGCGATACTGTTTCTATCCGCACGCCCCGAGCGGGGCGCGACGTCGGCCAGCACACGGTCTTTACGCTCGTCCGCTTTGTTTCTATCCGCACGCCCCAAGCGGGGCGCGACCTGGGCGCGCATGCTGAGCGATCTGGGCACTGTTGAGTTTCTATCCGCACGCCCCGAGCGGGGCGCGACACGTACAACATCAGAGCATATGTACTCGCCGCAGTTTCTATCCGCACGCCCCTAGCGGGGCGCGACCTGAGTTTCGTGGTGTGGCTGGCTATTACATGAATGTTTCTATCCGCACGCCCCGAGCGGGGCGCGACCTAGCCGAAATGGCTCAGGCCAGCAACTAATCAAGGTTTCTATCCGCACGCCCCGAGCGGGGCGCGACTTTTCACTGCATTGGCTCTTCAACTCGTTATAGGTTTCTATCCGCACGCCCCGAGCGGGGCGCGACAAGCGCACGGTATAAGCGCCGGGCACGTCGTAGGGTTTCTATCCGCACGCCCCGAGCGGGGCGCGACCAGGGCGTCTTGCTGCTCGCCTAGTTTGTAGTCAGTTTCTATCCGCACGCCCCGAGCGGGGCGCGACGTTCGCTAGCCAATCTTGCTGAGTGGTGGCGCTTTGTTTCTATCCGCACGCCCCGAGCGGGGCGCGACGAGCCTGGGTGCTTGTGTCCTCAAGATTCAGACGACGTTTCTATCCGCACGCCCCGAGCGGGGCGCGACTTACTCGAGCAGCCGCAGCATTAGCCGATGAGGAGTTTCTATCCGCACGCCCCGAGCGGGGCGCGACGCAGGACGTCTTGCCGCTGTTGACCATCATGCACAGTTTCTATCCGCACGCCCCGAGCGGGGCGCGACTACCCGCTATAACGTCGGTGGTGAGGATCTTTATGTTTCTATCCGCACGCCCCGAGCGGGGCGCGACTGATCCGTTGGGTTTGACGTTGCTATCATCTCCTGTTTCTATCCGCACGCCCCGAGCGGGGCGCGACGTTCGTGGCGGGTGCTGCCGAGTGGGGTATTGATGTTTCTATCCGCACGCCCCGAGCGGGGCGCGACTCTTGCATCGGGCCATGACATACGCATGATTGGTGTTTCTATCCGCACGCCCCGAGCGGGGCGCGACATATGAACCAGCTTATTGGCGAGCGCATCACCGAGGTTTCTATCCGCACGCCCCGAGCGGGGCGCGACATGTCAGCAGCCATTTGTATTTTGGACTTCAAATGTTTCTATCCGCACGCCCCGAGCGGGGCGCGACTACGTTTGGCGTGTCCGTAGAATCGCCACCGAAACTGTTTCTATCCGCACGCCCCGAGCGGGGCGCGACCTGCTCGACATTCTGGCCGGGCTTGTTGTGATTGTTTCTATCCGCACGCCCCGAGCGGGGCGCGACAAAGCGTGCCGTCAGTGGTTTCAGCCGATCCAGGAGTTTCTATCCGCACGCCCCGAGCGGGGCGCGACGCCGCGGCTTCGCTGGTTTTGCCTAGTGCCAGCTGTTTCTATCCGCACGCCCCGAGCGGGGCGCGACGATCCACACCAATATAACGCTGCACTTTGATCTTTGTTTCTATCCGCACGCCCCGAGCGGGGCGCGACATCATCGGCGCGCCGGGTTACTCGCATGCCAAAGTTTCTATCCGCACGCCCCGAGCGGGGCGCGACCTATGGGGAGGGGGAGGGGGGCGTTAAAATGTTGGTTTCTATCCGCACGCCCCGAGCGGGGCGCGACGAAGAAAGTAATGCCGAAGGTGTTTTGGCGGTAGAGTTTCTATCCGCACGCCCCGAGCGGGGCGCGACTTGTGTGGATGGATGATCGGGTCAATAACCGCAGTTTCTATCCGCACGCCCCGAGCGGGGCGCGACCTTGATAGCTGGTGTACGGCTGCTCTTGCAACGTGTTTCTATCCGCACGCCCCGAGCGGGGCGCGACTTAACAATCTGCTCCCATCAAACGCTCCAACGGGTAGTTTCTATCCGCACGCCCCGAGCGGGGCGCGACGCCATCGACTATGTAGCCTAGCCCATTAGGAAAGTTTCTATCCGCACGCCCCGAGCGGGGCGCGACACGTCGACAAGATTGGCTCGCCCAAGTCGCTTTTTGTTTCTATCCGCACGCCCCGAGCGGGGCGCGACTGGGCCAGTCTGCAATCTGGGCCACGGCGTAAAAGTTTCTATCCGCACGCCCCGAGCGGGGCGCGACCTCGCCCACAGGTTCCCATTTGTTCTTGAAGCCTTTGTTTCTATCCGCACGCCCCGAGCGGGGCGCGACCGGCTTGTTTGGTCAACCATGTCGGCACGAGTGATAGTTTCTATCCGCACGCCCCGAGCGGGGCGCGACGCTAAGGACGTGGGCGCTATCGGTATCGAGGTGGTTTCTATCCGCACGCCCCGAGCGGGGCGCGACACCAACCTCAGTAGATGGTCAAAACGCTTGGGAGGGTTTCTATCCGCACGCCCCGAGCGGGGCGCGACCGGTTGGTATGCCGCAGCTGGCTACGTGATGGTGTTTCTATCCGCACGCCCCGAGCGGGGCGCGACACGCTTCATCTTTGCGCGGATCGTCGCGCCAGTGTTTCTATCCGCACGCCCCGAGCGGGGCGCGACGTCCGTCTGTATGGCTTGCTGCAAGCATTATCAGCAAGGTTTCTATCCGCACGCCCCGAGCGGGGCGCGACATGAGCCTAAAGGTGACGGCGCAGGTAATGCGCGAGTTTCTATCCGCACGCCCCGAGCGGGGCGCGACCCGTTGTTGTCAGTCTGCGTCGCACCCATGTTCTTGTTTCTATCCGCACGCCCCGAGCGGGGCGCGACCGACATGTACCGCCCTCATTCGCGACTGTACATACAGTTTCTATCCGCACGCCCCGAGCGGGGCGCGACGCCGTAGATCGAGTCGTCTTCCGCGCCTTCGGCAAGTTTCTATCCGCACGCCCCGAGCGGGGCGCGACGGCATTGCCCGGGCTGGCGTCATGCGCCACGTTGAGTTTCTATCCGCACGCCCCGAGCGGGGCGCGACCATATCGTGACGCGGGTGAATGCGTCGCAGATCAAGTTTCTATCCGCACGCCCCGAGCGGGGCGCGACCCTAGTGTTCGCGATTAATATCGATGGCTCATCACTGTTTCTATCCGCACGCCCCGAGCGGGGCGCGACGTACTGGCGTCAGCTACGGCGTGGTTGAGCGCATCGTTTCTATCCGCACGCCCCGAGCGGGGCGCGACGCCACCCGGCAACGCTCAACTGGTACAACGCACCGTTTCTATCCGCACGCCCCGAGCGGGGCGCGACGCAGCTCGTAGACGATCCGCTCCATGACGACACTGTTTCTATCCGCACGCCCCGAGCGGGGCGCGACCTTACATCACCCGGCGAGGTGGTATCGATAAACAGGTTTCTATCCGCACGCCCCGAGCGGGGCGCGACCGCGCAGGCCTATCGGGGTACGGAGCTTGGTATTGTTTCTATCCGCACGCCCCGAGCGGGGCGCGACGCCCTTCGATAGCTGGCCCATTACCAGGACGGCAGCGTTTCTATCCGCACGCCCCGAGCGGGGCGCGACCGGGTTCGCTCTGTTACCTCGGGCGGCATGCTGCTTGTTTCTATCCGCACGCCCCGAGCGGGGCGCGACGATAGCGTCATCTGTGAAGCTGATCGTAGGATTCAGTTTCTATCCGCACGCCCCGAGCGGGGCGCGACGGCGAAATGTGCGGGAGACTTTCTGTAGCCTACGTTTCTATCCGCACGCCCCGAGCGGGGCGCGACGTGAGTTTCTCGATGAAACCTACCGGGACACCGGTTGTTTCTATCCGCACGCCCCGAGCGGGGCGCGACGCAACGAGGCCAGGGGTTCCAGCGAGGCATTCATGTTTCTATCCGCACGCCCCGAGCGGGGCGCGACGCGGGCATATTCCAGCCGCCCGGGCCGGTAATGGTTTCTATCCGCACGCCCCGAGCGGGGCGCGACGAATTTTCCAGGGGGAGGTTGTTGTTTTGTCTAAGTTTCTATCCGCACGCCCCGAGCGGGGCGCGACCAGGGTGATTTGATCGTCACGCCAACGCGGACATGGTTTCTATCCGCACGCCCCGAGCGGGGCGCGACACGTGAGTCGTTTGTAGGTCACACCGGCGGCGTGTGGTTTCTATCCGCACGCCCCGAGCGGGGCGCGACGCGCTTGAGCAGATTAATCAGCGCTATCGTGCCGGTGTTTCTATCCGCACGCCCCGAGCGGGGCGCGACTGGTAGTAACGTTGCCAATGCCTGCTGGTACTAAAGTTTCTATCCGCACGCCCCGAGCGGGGCGCGACTGTAGTGTTTATAACATCATGAAAAATAAAAGCAAAAAAGTGAGTTGCTGCGAAACACCGTGTACCAGCCGCTTTTTCTTGGTACGAAGAAGTAAGCAAAAGAATTTGCTAGTAAAAACAATTTATTAAAGAGCTGCGAACTTGGCGGGGTTTTACAAGACACTTGCGGTTCGCAAGTGAGAGAAATATCAAAAAACTAAAGGACCATTCATATCCAAGGCGGGCTTGGCGCCTATATGTTCGATACGGTTTTTCCAGTTTCGGCCCAGGAAGTAAAAACGTAAGCTATCTACGTCGTCATCAATCAAGTCGATTAGACGTTGACGAAAGCGTACCCATTGATCGGGATCAACTTCGATTTCAAATACGGAAAATTGTACTCGCTGCCCTACATCACGACACGCTTTTGCCACTCGCCTCAATCTACCGTTACCGCCTTCTGAAGAGGTGCTGACATCGTAACTGACCAGTACCATCATGACATTGTCCTCAGCGTGCTATTTCCAAAGAAAAGGTGGGTAAGCATCCAAATCACCACGAAGGTGGCGTGCCATTAATTGCGCTTGCAGTATGGGCAGCATGCCGATAGGGACTTTTTCATCAACAAACGTATGCAAAAGCTCTTCACGCTTTCGCTCTTGGTAAGCCGTCAGTACTAGCTTTCGGGCATCGTCTGTCATGACGACACCATTACTTTCAGTGATGTTAAAGTCCTTTTCGCGTAACTGGCGGCGGTTTATGAGCGACAGGGCTAGTCGATCACCCAGCAAAGGGCGAAACTCTTCAGCAAGGTCGAGCGCAAGACTTGGGCGCCCCGGGCGGTCCCGGTGTAGAAAGCCTACGGCGGGGTCTAACCCTACGCTTTCTAGTGCTGAACGGCAGTCGTGGGTAAGCAGGGTATACAAAAACGACAGTAACGCATTAATGCGGTCTCTCGGCGGGCGGCGATTGCGGCCTTTAAACTCAAACGCACCACCTTCTTGGCGTACGAGTAAATTGAATATACTGAAATAGACGTGGGCGGCTTCGCCTTCCAGTCCTCGCAGCTCATTGGTGGTTGCAGGTTGTAATAAATTTCGAGCAATGCGGCTTAGTCGGTCACGGGCCACTTCAAGGCGTTGGCGCTCTTGAGGAGGCATCTTGCTGCCATAATCGCGAATGCCCCGGGCGAGAACAGCGCGCTGGTTATGGACTTTACCAATCAAAAGGCTGCTGACCAGACTTGAGCAGGACGTTTCGTTATCACTGACGCGATATTGAGTGCGTCTGAGTAATACATTGCCAGAGACGGGGCCTTCAATACGCGCCAGAAATTTTCCGTTGGGCGATAGGTGTGTGATTGTCACGCCTTGTTCGGCGCAGAAGCCCATTAATGGTGGGGATACGAGCACACGCCCAAAACATACGAGAGATTCCAGCATATGAATGGGAAGCCTGGCGCGCTCTTTACCTTCTACCTGCATTACAATATTGGCGCCTTCTTTCTTAAGCCAAGCACCTTCGGTAGTGATGTACAGAGAGTTTAACTGTCGTCGCATGGGCGTTACTCGTCCAGGGCATCAAGTTGCCGGGTAAGCCATCGGCTTGCGGAGCGCTGCTTGCTAAACACTTGGGGTTGGCAAATATCGATAAGGGAACAGTGATCACACTTTTTCGCATCATAAATAGCCGATGGTGTCTGTTGTTCATCAAAAATAGCGCGGGTTTGTTCAATGATACGATGAGTTAACGCACGTAGAGTGTCATCAAATACTACCTCTTTGCGCCGTCGTGTTTTGCCATAAAAGAGGGCGCCCGCATCGATATGAAGGTCCAGCATCTCTTCCAGGCAAAGCGCTTGAGCGCATAGTTGAACTTCATCCGCTCGATGCGCTTTAGGTCGCCCGCGTTTGTACTCGATAGGTCGTACGATTAAAGGCGATTGACGTTCGTCAAACTCTACAACATCGGCAATACCGCTTAAGCCCAGCTGCTCACTTGCCAGAGGCAATGCCATGGAAGTATGCACACCGCGCCTGCGCTGATGCCCCAGCTGGTCCGCTCGTTCATGTAGCAATCGGCCTTCTGCCGTATAGCGGTTTTCTGCCCATTGCTGCTCTACATGAATCAGCGCGCATTGGCGCGGGCAGAACAGCGTATGTTGCAGGGCAGAAAGCGGTATAGGACGCGCGTCCTCTTCCATGGCGATTCACCTATAGGTGTTCTTCTAGCGTAACACCCGAGGGTAGTGATTCGCGGGCGATATTGACCTGGTAGTCGCTGTAGTGGCGTGCGGGTGTCTCTTCAGTTCCTTCAATGCGCTTCACTTGAACGCTATCGAAGAGTACATGAGCGGGCGCGTTACCCATGGGGTGATCATGCTTGAAAACAATGAGTTTACGGGTAGACATCTCACCCCGCGCGGCAGAACGGTCATGTTCAAACATGTTAATCAGAGAGCGCCATAGAAGAGCTAAGTCGTCATCTGAAAAGCCGGTACGTTCAGCTAATTTCGCTGAGACATAGCCGTGTGCGCGGTATAGGCCATAAGGAATTATATGTTTGCGCCCCATGGTACGCTCTTTTTCAAGATCCTTTTCATTGGTAACCGCCATACGAGTAATGGAGACTTCCATGGGGATGACAGGATCAATGGAGCTTGCAAAGGCCACTTGGACAGGGCCGCGTACTTGGCCGGAATTGACTTCGGTCGTCATGACCGCGCCGAAAGCGCGTACATCGAAGAAATTGTTGCACATCCATTCGGTGACCTGGCGCGCTTTTTCCGCTTCCTTGGGTAATTTTTTAGACTCAGGCTTTATATCTAGCGCTTCATAGGCTTTTTTATGTTGGTTATTAAGTACCGACTTTTCTTGCATATAAATGGCATAGCCAGCGTCTTGTTCTTTTTCGAGTGCAACATAGTTGCGAATCTTTCGTTTTAGACAAACATCCGTGACAAGCCCCTGGTTGGTCTCTGGGTCTAACCGTGGCAGGTTGCCTGCATCCGGGTCGCCGTTGGGATTACCGTTGGTGACATCAAATAAAAGGACAAATTCGTAACGGTTAGTAATAGCGTTCATTCTGAGTCTCCCTGTTCAGATTGGTCATCGATATTTGCGTTATCTTTTTTAGTGAATCGCCGTTGTGATTGATGATAATAACCAATGGCAAATCGGCCTTGTTCTTCGATACCCAGGCTACGCGGGAAGGTGTCGCCTAGCCCGCCAATAATTTCGCTGATTTCCTTTTCAATGGTGTATGCAATGGCGCCTTTGTCTTTTTTACGCATTGAGGAAAGGTGGTTCTGCACATTGCGCAGCAGCATAGGAAACACACTGGCGGGCGTGGCAGATGCGGCGCCGTAGTAGCGATCCTTGATGGTGGCATTTAACTCTTTACCCAGTGCGCCGCGTTGAGCGCTTTCTAGTTCGGCAAATAAACGGCCCATTAAATAACCTGTATGGGTGGAGCTTTTATCAAGGCTCACGGAAACCTCCTGTTTGTGCGAGTTTGAGTGCGTAGCTAGACGGGCCTCACGGGCTAACACTGCTTTGCAAAGGGCGACGCGCAAGCCGTTGATATTGCCATCACTGCGAAAACGCATAACAACACTGGTCAGTAGCGGCCGGGGGTAGCGCTGCCCGGTGATAATGGCCCGCATCATTTCGCCCGCAAGCTGGGGTAGAACATCTTCTGATTTCGGGCGTGCGCCATGAATCGGCGCTGTTTGCAGGGTTAACCACCAAACGCTGGGGGCAATTCCTTTCCATGGCGCAGGCTGAATGTCTAGATCCTGATAGTGCTGGGCGTAATACTTGGTTAAGTGTTCCAGACTATCTACCATCCAAAAGCGGACGGATAGACGAGCGGCATTGGGAGCAAGCCCCAGTACGTAAAATTGCGTTTCGGGTTCTAGTTCTGGAGCGACATCCTTTAGCGGTCGGCCATCAGCTACCTGGGCAAGTAGGGAGCCGAGTTTGCTGGCTTCTTGTTCATCATTCGGTGGTTGGTTAAGTACCGCGAAAAAGCTTTCTGCCGCTTGCGCTGCCTGTGATGTTTGCGCAGCTGCCCAGAAAACCAGCGTGGTATCGCCTATTTGCAGGCGTTGCTGATTATCTATATCGCCACGCAGTAGGTAGTTAAGCGCCGTTGTATAGCCAAAAATTGCTGATGTGGAGATAGCCGCGTTCTGGTTCTTACGAAAGCCGTAAGACTCATATGCCTCGCTATTAAAAGAGACTAGCGAGGCGCCTGATGATTGTGCGTCTCTAACACCTTTAATTGCAGGGTGGTCAGTTCCTAATATGGCGTTTTCACCGGTGATTAAGCATTGCCCATAAATACCGGTATTTTCTTCGAGTGCAGCATTCCAGATTTTGCGAGCGCCATCTTTTTCATGTAGGTATTGTTGTTGTCCATCTAGCCGAAAAATAATATTGCTATCTAACACCTCCTCG
The DNA here is from genome assembly GCF_000377665.1 of Vreelandella zhanjiangensis DSM 21076. Taxonomy (GTDB): domain Bacteria; phylum Pseudomonadota; class Gammaproteobacteria; order Pseudomonadales; family Halomonadaceae; genus Vreelandella; species Vreelandella zhanjiangensis. The sequence continues at coordinate 578,884 of NZ_KB898647.1, forward strand.
CTATAACCGGGTAACGAGGCTAGCTTTTCAGGATGCCATTGATTCAAGAACTTCAAAAAGGCCAGGAGTGATTTATCATCACTGTTACGGAAAAGATCAAATTGGCGGGCTTTGAAGGCTGCATGTTCATCGCTTAAGCGTTTGCCTTCTCCGGCTGTTACGCCTAATGAGTAAGCGGTTTTATCCCAAAGTGGGTAAGCGTGAATGCCTGATGTGCGCCGCTTATCAACGGCCACTTGATAAGGTCGGGCGCGGGGCTTTTTACCGGAGGTGTCACGTAAATCATCGATTTGACGCGGCACGCCATTTTCATCAAATACCAGAGCGAAACTAATTTTTTCTGTACTAAAGCCGGACTGAGGTACCTTATCTTCTTTGACCAGTTGGTGATAATAGTCATTGAGGGCGGTCAGTATCATGCGAGGGTCTCCTGGAAGGGAGGAACTTCAATCACGCTATCTTGCATCTTGGCGCGAAAAAATCGCGATGTCTTTCCGTTTACAAAGTCAATGTCGTGCAGCATATAGCCAAGGTCTTTCTCACCATTGAGTGCGGCATCAAAGGGTGGGAGGGACTGTTCGGGTTCAATGAGCGCAAAATTCGCCGGGAATTCACGGGTGCCCATGCAGGGAGTGTGGAAGCATTGGCCTTGCCGTGCGCGGCGATTGAAAATGTCTAGGTGTTTGCCAGGTGTGTCGCTATCATCTGCACGCGGTGTGAATTCAAAGTGCGCCTCAATAACGTAAGCGACATTGCGTAAAATGGTGGCCGCACGTTGTTGGCGGTTTTGATCAACAAAATACGCTACTTCATCGACGCGCCCCGCTTTCATGGCCTTGGTTACGGAGGTGGCTGAGAGCTTACCGCCGACCTCATTGCGCCGCAATGACTCAAATTGGATCGGCTTAAGCACATGAATACGGTCTACGCACCAGCGAATAGCGGGTTTCCAGTGGATGGCTTCCAGAATGCCGCGTGCTGCCGAAGGTGTTATCACATCATAGGATACACGCTCCACTTTCATCTCTGGCCGCGTAAAGCAGGCCCTGTCACCCCATATATGCAGTCGAACCCCGTATGACATAACGGCTCCCTATAAATGTTGTATGTTTACCACTGTAAGCTTTCGGCTCGCATAAAGGTTGGGTCGCTCCAGTTCAACCCTAGCGCATTGTCGTAGAGGTCTTCATTGACCAATAGCATGAATTGGTCATTAAATTTATCCCGTTCGATGGGCGCAATGGCACCGACCTTCTCAAGGGCTCTGAAGCCGTTATAGGGCACTTGTACTGTATAGAGCTGTAGTTTTCGGGCGATACCGCCTGCGCCTGTGGCAAAGGCAAGCTCTTTAATCGCTTTGCTTGCATCAGTATCAAAAGGAATAATGACACTTCTTTGATTGTTGTCGATGAGGCGGAATTTCTTTTCGAGGGTTTCAAAAGGCAGGCCGTCAAGCCGACCTTTTTCAATCAGCGAGAGCAGTTGGTGCTTGTCGAGTTGGTCAGCTCCTTGCTGCCAGTAAAGCAGCTTGAAGTACGCATCGATAGCTTCCAGCGCGAGCGGATCGTGGCTATGCTGGCGTAGCACTTCGCGGGTGGCTTGGGCAAACTGTTTTAGCTCGGGTGGCGGCGCCCACTCTTCATTGGCCGTTGCAAAAATACGCACTTCGCTTTCTTCGGCGCTTCGCTTATCTTCCCGATTACAGCGACCGGCGGCCTGAGCGATGGAGTCCAGGCCCGCTTCGGCGCGCAGCACTCTCGGAAAGTCTACATCGACGCCGGCTTCAATTAATGATGTAGAAACAACGCGGCAAGGCTTGCCTTCTTTAAGCGTTTCACGAATATGGTGTAATACCTGCCGTCGATGAGCAGCACACATGGCGGTAGTCAGATGAAAAGCGCCTGGCTGGTCGGCGATGGATTCATATAGGACTCTGGCATGACGGCGGTTATTGACAATGCACAGCACCTGTTCAACCGCTAACAGTTCGTCACGTAATTGCGCGTCATCCAGGCTGCCGATATGCCGCACCGTCACTCGCTGTAAGTCTCGGTAGAGTTCTTTGGGGTGGGGGGCTAGTTCCTCGACGTTTTTGAATCCACCTGCGAAGCTATGTTCTGGGTCATCGGTCTCAATAAGCGCGGGTTGGGTGGCAGTACACAGTACGATACTGGTGTGATAATTCAGCGCTAGTTCATCCAATGCAGCAACACTTGGTCGAAGCAAAGGCAGGGGCATTGTTTGGGCTTCATCTAAAATAACAACGCTGCGAGCAATATTGTGTAGCTTACGGCAGCGCGATGTTTTAGCGGCAAAAAGGCTTTCCAGAAATTGCACCGACGTCGTCACTATGATCGGTGCATCCCAGTTTTCGCTGTCGCGTTTGAGTTTGTCGAGACTCGTTTTATCGCCTTTAGTGGTTTTTTCAGCCTCGAAGGTGCTGTGGTGTTCGAGTACGGCTTCAGCGCCATATTGGCCTAACGCATGCCGAAAAACGGCAGCGTTCTGCTCAACGATACTGGTAAAGGGAATGACATAGATAATGCGATCCATGCCATGGGCGATGGCATGATCTAGCGCGAAGGCCAAGGAAGCTAGTGTTTTGCCGCCGCCTGTCGGTACGGTGAGAGTAAAACATCCTGGTTTGGTGTCAGCTTTTTGGCGCACCTCACGCAGAATATGCCCGCGTAATCGATTGATACCTTTTTCAGTATCGAAAGTTTCCAGGTGTTCATTAAGCGCTTTGCGAAGCTGCTTTAAAGACGCCCCCCCGCCGCGAGGATGCGTTAAGCCGGTTTCATGCCGTGCATAGAAAGTTTCGGTATCGATATAGTCCGCATCCACCAAACACGAGAAAAGCATTCTAGTGAGAAAAGAGAGCTGAAAGAAAGCGCGCTCTGGAAGTTGTGTGAATGTGCTTGGAGGGGCTGGTTCTGCTGGTAAAGTGAGCGCATGTTGCCAAGCGCTGTCTATGGCAGGAATCTCAGCGTTAAGGCGATCGTCAAGAGACGAGCGCTCGCCTGAGTCACGCCCATTGGCAAGCCCTGCATGATGACCAGCAATGCAGTAAGCCAGCAGGTCGCCCACTCCTTTACGAAATTGCTGTTTAGCAATAATCGCGCCCGCTGTAGAGTGATCAACTCGTTCCGGGAAGCCTTCCAGTCGTCGCTGGAAAGGTACGCTGTATTTGCCCAAATCATGCAAAAGGCCTGCCGCATAACCGGCATCGGCCATGCCGAAACGCTCAGCGCGTGTTGCGGCCATCTCTGCAACGCACTTTAAATGGTCATCTAAGGCTTGCCAGTTTTGCTTACCCACTTCTGGGAGTGAGTGGGCGTAAAAATGGACGGTCTCTGGTGGCATTCTAATGGCTCATTATGATTAATTGTTTTAGTTACCTTAGCTTTAAAGTAAGGGCTTTTGCTATGAAAAAATGCTTACGTTTTGGAAGTCTCCACTTCTCCCTAAGACCCCCATAGCCCCATGCCACGCTTTTGCCTACAATAGGTGGCTTTGATGCAGGCGTTTGGCGCCGTGTTTAACTGAATTCAGGCCAAGGGATAACTCATGCTCGATCCGAAACTGCTGCGCGGTGATCTGGACGCGGCTGCGCAACAACTAGCTCGTCGCGGTTTCATGCTGGATAAAGAAGGACTTCAGTCGCTGGAGTCGCGCCGCCGTGAATTGCAAACTCAGACCGAGCAGTTGCAGAGCGAGCGCAATACGCGTTCCAAAGCCATTGGCAAGGCCAAAGCGAATGGGGAAGATATCCAGCCGCTGTTAGATACCGTGAGCGATCTGGGCGAACGCCTCGATACTGCAAAGCGCGAGCTTGCTGAGGTGCAGGCCGAGTGGGATGACGCCGTCAGCGGAATTCCTAACCTACCCCATGAAAGCGTGCCGGAAGGCAAAAACGAAGATGATAACGTTGAGCTGCACCGCTGGGGCACGCCCCGCGAGTTTGATTTTGAAGTGCTCGACCATGTCGATTTAGGCAAGAAATCCGGCTATCTGGATTTCGAACTGGCGGCCAAACTCACCGGTGCCCGGTTTGCCGTCATGCGTGGGCCGATTGCTCGGCTGCACCGTGCACTGGCTCAGTTCATGCTCGATACCCAAACCGAGCAGCACGGTTATGAAGAGTGCTACGTGCCGTATATGGTCAACAGCGACTCGCTGATGGCAACTGGTCAGCTGCCGAAGTTTGGCGAAGACCTGTTCAAGCTTAATGATGAGCGCGAGTACTACCTGATTCCCACTTCAGAAGTACCGCTCACCAATTTTGTACGCGATGAAATCATCGATCAGGCGGCGCTACCGATGAAGCTTACCGCGCATACGCCATGTTTTCGTAGCGAGGCAGGCTCTCATGGTCGCGATACCCGCGGCATGATTCGCCAGCATCAGTTCGATAAAGTGGAAATGGTGCAGATCGTTGAACCTGAGAAGAGTTACGCGGCCCTTGAAGAAATGCGCGGCCACGCTGAGGCGATTTTGCAGGCTTTGGAGCTTCCGTATCGGGTCGTTACCCTGTGCACCGGTGATATGGGCTTTGGCGCAGCGAAAACCTACGATCTGGAAGTTTGGCTGCCCAGCCAGGAAACCTATCGGGAAATTTCATCGGTTTCTAACTGCGAGGACTTTCAGGCGCGGCGCATGCAGGCGCGTTTCCGCGATCCGGAAATGAAGAAGCCTCAGCTTCTGCATACGTTAAATGGTTCAGGCTTGGCCGTAGGCCGCTGCCTGCTGGCGGTTCTTGAAAACCACCAGCAGGCGGATGGCTCGGTGATTATTCCTGAGCCGCTACGTCCGTATCTGCGTGGTCAGGAGCGTCTGGCCCTTTAAGGGTCCACTCCACGTTTACCCCGGCATCAATACGAATGGTGCCGGGGCTGTAGTCACTTTGCGCACCGCTACTGGCAGCGTCGCTTTCCGCACGCATTGCCATCATGCGCGGCTGAAAAATCGGCGACTGCGTCTCTTCAATACGCTGAACATTACCCAGTTCGGCTTCCAGGGTACTCGCCATCAGGTCAGCTTTGTGGCGGGCCTTCTCGAGTGCTTTTACCAAGGCTTCATCGGTCGCGGCATCTCTATCCTGCAGATCGAACTGTACGCCGTCTAACGCGTTAACGCCTACTCCGATAAGCGCGTTGAGTACTTCACCCAGTTGATCAAGGTCGGTTAGCTCTACGCTGAACGGACGCTCAAGACGCGTGCGCTGGAGCATTTCCTGATCACCATTTTCGCTGCGCGGTGCCGCTACGTGGTCAGGGTAAACATTCAAAGAACCCGCGTTAATCGCACGCCGCTCAATACCTAATGCTTCGATGGCAGTGATCAATTCACTGGCACGGTTTTCAAGGCGCTCACGAGCTTCGCCTAACGCTTCGCTGTCCGTGTCTTCCATTGACGAGACGGCGGGAGTGTTTTCCCACAGTCTAGCGGTGAGCGTAGCTTGGTCTGGTTCAACTTCGACCCAGGACTGGGCCTGGACGCTCAGGCTTGGCGGAGTGGGTGGCGCGGCAAAGGCAAGTGGTGTGCTGAGTAACGCCAACAGCGCGCCACTTAATAGGCCATAGCGAAAACGCGGTAAACGTGCCGGTGTTGGGTTCATAGAATTTCCTTAATGAATAGCAAAGTAGGATGGTGTCATCACAGTGTAGACGTTGCTTGGAATAGTAGGAGAAGCGAAAGTTCCTCTTTAAAGAGACGACGTAAAACAGTTGCTTATTGCTTGCACGGTTTGTGCAATGTCCTGATTGCAGCCATTATGTACGGATAACTAGCTAAGGATGAGGCTATGGCAAATTTGTCGGATGAGGATTACCGAAGTATTCCCTTGCATGCCACGTTGGCGCTCGCCGCGCTGGTGATCATTATTGCGGGAATGAAAATGGGCGCGGATCTTTTAGTGCCTTTACTGCTGGCGGTGTTTATCGCCGTGGTGTGTACCTCTCCAGTGCAGTGGCTGCATCGCTGGGGCCTTAGCATGCGGATGTCAGCCTTCTTGACCCTGATGGTTTTACTGGTTTTTCTATCGCTTATAGGTGTGCTGGTGGTGAATAGCTTCAGCACGTTTGTGGCAGCGCTACCTGATATAGAAGAACGGCTATACGAACACTACTGGAATTTGCTCAATACCCTGGCCATGCACGGCTTTGCGGTTGACCCTGATCAGCTAAGCGCCGTTTTTCAAATGGATGAAGAGGGCTCGTGGATCGCTACTCTGCTGGGCGAGCTGGGCAACTTGATCATGCAAAGCATCATTGTAGGGCTGCTGGTCATTTTCATGCTGTTTGAGACGCTTAATTTTCGACAGAAAGTTTCCCGTGCCCTTGAGAATCCCGCGCCCAGCTTAAAACGTTTTAGTGAATTTAGTTTGACGCTTAAGCGCTATCTGGCGGTTAAAACGGTCATCAGCCTAGCGACCGGAGTGTTGGTATGGCTCTCCTGCATTATTGTAGGGGTCGATTTCCCTTTGCTTTGGGGAGTGTTGGCATTTGGGCTTAACTTTATACCCAATATCGGCTCAGCGCTGGCGGCTATTCCACCGGTACTGCTGTTGCTGGTTGCCCAGGATGGCGGGGTGTTCCAGGCGCTGTTACTCGCCTCAGCGTATCTGGTCATCAATTTTGTGCTAGGTAACTTGATTGAGCCGCGTGTCATGGGGCAAGCGCTGGGGCTTTCAACGTTTGTGGCGTTTCTGTCACTGGTGGTATGGGGATGGATTTTTGGTGCGGCGGGGATGCTGCTTTCGGTGGTATTGACCATGACGCTCAAGATTGCCTTGGATAGCCATCCGCAGACACGCTGGATCGCGCACTTTCTAGGCCCAGGCAAACATCGTACCGGCCGCTATCTGAGCCAGCGAGATGCAGGTCGCGCGCCGTGGAAACGAAAAAATAGTGATCAACACGAAGAGCATCTTAAAAAAGAAGGGGATAGCTAGTTAAATAAGTGGGAGCTAGCCAAAGAAGGTTAGTAGAAGATGGTTAGTAGAAGATGTTTAGTTGAAGAAAGGAAAGGCCGCGTGGCCACCGCCGGTGATAACGGCGGTGGCCAAATTCATCAAGCGTTCTGGTCGATGAATTGCGTTAGTTGAGACTTGGATTGAGCGCCTACCAGCGAAGCGACTTTGGTGCCAGACTTGAACAGCATAACGGTAGGTACACCGCGTACGCCTTGTTCAGCGGCGATTTCCGGCGCATCGTCAACGTTAACACTGACGACTTTCAAGTTGTCACCGCGCTCAGCAGCCACTTCGTCGACAACCGGTGCCATAACTTTACACGGGCCACACCAGGGCGCCCAGAATTTCAGCAGGACAGGCTGTTCGGCATTGAGGACTTCTTGCTCAAAATTGGCGTTGGTAACATCAACATTATTAGCCATTTGCTTCTCCCGTTTGCGTTGCTCATGCAGTTTCGTTGCCTCAAATGGAGCAACGGTCATTACGCGATAATCTGCTTACTTTCATCGCGCCAAGTCGGCAAATGGTAGCGGGCGCGGCGATTGCTGGCAAATATACTCGACTGATTTGTTAGTAATGTAAGAAATTAATAGATGCTAATAGACGCTTTCTTTTATAATATAAGTGAATTATAAAAATTTTTTTTATTCTAAATAATGCTTTATGGCGAGCGGAAAAGGCGGTATTTGCGTAAGAGAACCTGCCTGCGATCAGTATAGAAAATGAGGTGACGATATGAAGCTACAACAACTTCGCTATATTTGGGAAGTTAACCGGCACAATTTAAATGTTTCGGCCACCGCTCAAAGCTTGTTTACCTCGCAGCCTGGTATTTCCAAGCAGATACGGTTGCTAGAGGACGAGCTTGGTGTAGAAATCTTTGCGCGCAGCGGAAAGCACTTAACCCGCGTAACGCCTGCTGGCCAATCGATTATTGATCTGGCGGGCCAGATGCTCAAGCTCAGCGAAAATATTAAACAGGTGGCCCAGGAGCATAGCGACGAGCGGCGGGGCAGTTTGTCAATTGCCACGACTCATACTCAGGCACGCTATGCGCTACCACCTATCATCAGCGAGTTTACGCTGAAGTATCCGGAAGTTGCGTTGCACATGCAGCAGGGGACGCCCAAGCAGATTGCCCAGATGGTGAGCGAGGGCCAGGCGGATTTTGCTATCGCCACCGAATCACTGGAGCTATTCACGGACCTAGTGCTCTTGCCTTGTTATCGCTGGAACCGCTGCGCTTTAGTGCCTAAAGATCATCCGCTCGCCTCACTGGACGGACCTTTAACTCTGGAAGCATTGGCTGAGCATCCGCTAGTGACGTACGTGTTTGGATTTACCGGTCGCTCGCAGCTTGACGATGCGTTCAAGGCGCAGGGGCTGACTCCCAACGTGGTGCTTACCGCTGCCGACGCCGATGTAATTAAAACCTACGTGCGCCTCGGCATGGGCGTGGGTATTGTGGCGCATATGGCCGTCGACGATACGTTGGATGAAGATCTTGTGGCGCTGGATGCAAGCCACCTGTTTGCTAGTTCGACAACCAAGATCGGCATTCGGCGGGGCACCTTTATGCGCGGCTATATGTATGACTTCCTGGCGCGCTTTGCACCGCACCTAACCCGAGACCGGGTCGATGAGGCGTTAACCGCTGGCCCGCGTTTTGAGCAGGCGCTGTTTGAAGGGATCGATCTTCCCGAGCATTAACCTGGATAAGCCTGATTAATTAAAAAACTCACTTAGCCAGCGGCGCTTGTGTCTGCTAAATAGCAGATAAGTCGATAGCTAAGTGAGCGGCTTATATAGTGCTTAAGCTAGCGCTTTAGAATAGTCCTGAAGATTAGTTCTGAAAATTAGTTCTGAATATTAGTACTGTGATTGGTGCTATAGATTAGTGCTGTAAGTGAAGCCCGCACTCGCGTTTCTCTTCCACTTTGGTGGGGTCGAAATAGTCAAAGTTATTGGGCAAGTCATGGGCTTGCAGGTATTCGTACATCTCTTTGGCTGTCCAGTGTAGTAGCGGGGCCACCTTCACCAGGCCATCGCTATTGCGGCTAACCGGCTGCATCTTGGCACGTTCGGGCGTGTCTTCCGCACGCAGTGCCGTGAACCATGCGTCGGGGCGCATTTCGCTCAGCGCACGCTCAAACGGCTCGATTTTGACCTCTTGAGTAAAGGCTGCGTGGCGCGGGTCATCAATACCCGGCATAGGGCCTTCTAACGCTTCGCGGTGCGCCCGAGTGCGTTTGGGCAGAAAGCTCACCATGTTCAGATTCAGGCGCTTAATAACCGCGTCGGCAAACTGATAGGTTGCTTCGGTGTTATAGCCGCTGTCCATCCATACAATCGGCATATCTGGGCGTACCTGGGTGACCATATGCAGAATAACCGCTTCAAAAGGGCGGAAGTTAGTCGTGCAGATAGGGCGCTCGCCCTGAGTCAACGCCCACTCAATAAGTGCTTGTGGGTTATTGCTCAGATCGCGGTTGATCGCTTCAAGCGATGAAGACATGTCGCCTCCTTGTCATGTTAATGAGCCATACGGCTAGGCTATCAAACTGCACGCATATTCCCCCAATACCGTTTGGTTTGGCTTTTATATTCCTTTTTGATTTAAAAGCTGCGCTGTTTATGTCAGCGAATTAATAAGATGGCGGATCTTATCCAGCGTCTCGACATACTCTTCATCAAGTGTCGAGTCAGCCACCAGCCCGCCGCCGCCCCACACGTGAAGCCTCCCGGCATCCGCCGCCAACGTACGAATGGTAATAGAGGTGTCCATGCTGCCTCGTATATCAACGTATCCCATGCTTCCGCAGTACACGCTGCGCTGACAAGGCTCAAGCTCGGCGATAATCTGCATGGCGCGAACCTTGGGCGCACCGGTAATCGACCCGCCGGGAAAGGCCGCCGCTAATAAAGCAAGCGGTGAGGCGCCGGACGCGAGCTGTCCACGCACTACGCTCACCAGATGATGCACATTAGGGTAGCTTTCCAGCTTGCAGAGTTGGGGCACATTGATACTGCCCGGCTTACATACACGGCCCAGATCATTGCGCAGTAAATCAACAATCATGACGTTTTCAGCACGATCTTTAAGGCTGCTGGTTAGATCATTGGCCAGGGCAAGATCCTCATCAGCCGTAGCGCCCCGTGGTCGGGTGCCTTTTATAGGACGAGCCTCAACCGCGCCATTACTGCTTTTGATAAACCGCTCGGGTGAAAGAGAGAGAACGGCCTGCTGGCCCCAAGCCATGAAGCCTGAAAACGGTGTGGGCGTGGCTTTGCGTAAGCGTAAATAGGCTTGCCATTCATCGCCCTGATAGGCGGCAGAAAAGCGCTGGGCAAGATTAATCTGATAACAGTCGCCCGCCAGAATATAGCGCTGAACGGCCTTGAAGCGCTCAGCATAATCGCTGTGATTAAGCTCGGCTTGAAAGGGTTCGGTCAAGACAAAAGGCACCCGTTTGGGCGGTGCCTGGCCTAGCCACTCCAGAACCTGCTCTCGACGCTGCGCGGTGGCTACCAGCCACGCCTGCTTTGCTACGTGGTCAAGGGTGATGCACCAGTCATAAAGACCCAGGCGGGCCTGAGGAAGGTGAGTCACCTGAGGTTGTGGGTGGGTCGCTAGTGAGCGCCCAAGGTCATAGCCCCAGTAGCCTATCAGCCCGCCCATAAAGGGCAGCTCGCTATGTAAAGCGTGTTGATCAACCTCCGCAGCCTGTAGCGGTAGCTGATTTAACAGCCACTGCTGCTGAGCAAAGCAATCGCCTGGCGGCAGGGCTGCTATATTCAGCTGCTCACTCGCGAGCACTGACTTGCCCGCGGCGTCCACTTCCAGCGTCGCTAAGGGATCGCTGCTCAGAATATCATAGCGACCCTGAGCGATGGGGCGGCCACTATCCAAAAGTACCGCACCTGGGCGTTGGCGAAGCGCATCAAACAGCGCTAGCGGGTCAGAAGAATAGGGCAGAGTAAATATCGACAATGCCGTGGTCATGGAGCAAACGCCTCGCCGGTAAAAAGGCTGCTCATTTTAGAGGGCGTTGCAGGTCGACACCAGCAATGTAATCGACGTGCTTTTCACGGGTTTAGCGAGATTGTTGACACTGATGAAGAGGATAGACTTTTTGTGTACAACCAAAGAGGCATAAAATCGCCAGTATTCTATGGTTGACGCTAGAAAGACGCACAGCTAAAGTTTGGATACTTTCCTAATTGTCGACAATTTTCCATGAGCTCACCCATTAGCGCCCCATATTCTGTTGATTCGTCGCTTGAAATGGCGCCGCCTGAAGTGCGCACGCTAGCGGAGCGGGTATTTCATCAACTGCAAAGCGATATTGTCCGTGGTGTTCTAGCACCGGGGAGTAAAATTACCGAACCGGGGCTTTCCAAAACCTACGGTATCTCTCGCGGTCCGCTACGTGAAGCCATGCGGCGCTTGGAGTCTCACCGGCTAATTGAGCGTGTGCCGCATGTCGGCGCGCGCGTGGTCAAACTCTCAATGAAAGAGTTGATTGAGCTGTTTGATGTCCGTGAAGCGCTGGAGAGCATGGCGGCAAGGCTGGCCGCAGAACATATGTCTGCAGAAGAAATACAGGGCCTGCGCGATGTGCTGGCCCTGCATGAAGGCCAGGCCGATTTAAAGCGCGGCGAAGCTTACTACCAGCGCGAAGGCGATCTCGATTTTCATTACCGCATTGTACAAGGCAGCCATAACAAGATGCTTATGAGTCTGCTGTGCAACGACCTGTATTATCTGGTTCGCCTTTACCGCACGCAGTTCAGTGCCAGCGGCACGCGGCCCCAGCGTGCCTTTGTCGAGCACCACCGGATCGTGGATGCGATTGAAGCGGGTGATGCTGAACTTGCCGAGCTATTGATGCGTCGCCACGTCAGTGCTTCGCGTGCCAACGTTGCTGACCGCTATGCCGCGATCCTCAAACAGCAATCTTCAGAATCATCATCCAAGCCATCATCAGAGCCTGCTGAGTCATCCGGCACGCCATCCACTACCTGTCAGGAGTAACACTAATGCCAACCCTCTCCCCCGGCGCCCGTTTCAAAGCTGCTCTGGAAGCCAACCGTCCGCTTGCCATTCTGGGCACTATCAATGCCTATACGGCAATGATGGCAGAGCGCGTGGGCCACCAGGCTATCTATCTTTCCGGCGGCGGGGTCGCAAATGCCTCCTTCGGCCTGCCTGATCTAGGCATGACCACCATGAACGATGTGGTGGAGGATGCGCACCGGATTTGTGGTGCCACCGACTTGCCGCTGCTGGTGGATATCGATACTGGGTGGGGTGGGGCGTTTAATATTTCACGTGCCGTCAAAGAGATGCAGCGTGCTGGGGTTGCAGCTGTTCATCTGGAAGACCAGGTTGCGCAAAAGCGCTGCGGCCATCGGCCCAATAAGGCAATCGTTTCTCAAGAAGAGATGGTTGATCGTATCAAAGCCGCCGCAGATGCTCGCATAGACCCTGACTTTTATCTGATTGCCCGCACTGACGCGTTTCAGAAAGAGGGTCTTAATGCCGCTATTGAGCGCGCCAATGCCTGTGTCGACGCGGGGGCTGATGCCATCTTTGCCGAGGCCGTGCATACCCTTGCAGATTATCAGGCGTTTTGTGATCGAGTCGATGCGCCCATTTTGGCCAATATTACCGAGTTTGGCGCAACGCCACTGTTCACTCAGGCAGAGCTTGGCGATGTCGGCTGCCGCATGGTGCTTTACCCGCTCTCCGCGTTTAGGGCCATGAATGCAGCAGCGCTAAACGTTTACCAGAGCATACTGGATAACGGTCATCAAAAAGACGTGGTCAGCACAATGCAAACACGCGATGAACTTTACGATTTTCTTAACTACCACGATTTCGAGCAGAAGCTGGACGCTTTGTTTGCCGAGCGAGGCAGCGACCAGTAACCAAGCTGCTATTTGATTACAGACGTTAATACATACTTAAAATAAAAGTAGCGACAGGAGACACACCATGGCTGATAAACCCGTGACAGGTGCAGGACTGCGTGGCCAAAGCGCCGGTACCACCGCGCTATGTACAGTAGGTAAAACCGGTTCAGGTTTGACCTACCGTGGATTTGATATCAAAGAGCTTGCCGAAAAGGCTAAATTTGAAGAAGTCGCCTACCTGCTCTTGAAGGGAAAACTGCCCAATCAGTCAGAGCTGGATCATTACATCCGCAAGCTAAAAAGCCTGCGTGGGTTGCCCGAGGCACTCAAGACTGTGCTGGAGCAGATCCCCAAAGACGCCCACCCGATGGATGTCATGCGGACCGGCACGTCAATGCTGGGCAATCTTGAAACCGAAGAGAGTTTTGACGAGCAGCAGGACGTTGCCGATCGTCTTTTGGCCGTCTTGCCGTCGATTATCTGCTACTGGTACCGCTTCTCTCACGACGGCGTGCGTATTGATACTCAAACCGACGATAACTCGGTAGGCGGTCATTTCCTCAACATGCTGCGCGGCGAGCCGGCCTCCGAACTGCATGCACGGGTCATGAACGTTTCGCTGATTCTGTATGCCGAGCATGAGTTTAACGCCTCTACCTTTACCGCCCGGGTGTGTGCCTCCACGCTTTCCGATATGCACTCCTGTGTTACCGGGGCTATCGGCTCTCTGCGCGGGCCATTGCATGGTGGCGCGAACGAGGCGGCGATGGCGATGATCGAGGATTGGCAATCGCCTGAAGAAGCCGAAAGCAAGATCATGGGTATGCTTGAGCGCAAAGACAAAATCATGGGCTTTGGCCACGCGATCTATCGCGAGTCTGATCCACGTAATGAGATTATCAAGCACTGGTCTAAAAAGCTGGCCGACGATGTAGGCGATACGGTGCTTTATCCCGTATCTGAAAAAGTCGAAGAAGTGATGTGGCGCGAGAAGAAGCTGTTCTGTAACGCAGACTTCTTCCATGCCAGCGCCTATCACTTTATGGATATCCCCACCAAGCTGTTCACGCCGATTTTCGTGATGTCCCGGCTTACCGGGTGGGCTGCTCATGTGTTTGAGCAGCGGGCCAATAATCGGATTATCCGTCCCAGCGCCGACTACATCGGTCCTGAAAAAAGCGAATGGGTCCCCATTGAGGCGCGTGATTAATCAGCGTGCGGCCCGGCAGCTTGCTTGCCGGGCGTTTTTTTAGCTCCCTTTTCATGAGTTTGCTTGCTATGAATAGCCAATATCGTCAACCACTGCCAGGCACCGAGCTTGATTACTTTAATGCGCGCCAAGCCGTTGAGGATATTCAGCCAGGGGCCTACGCCACACTCCCTTACACGTCACGCGTGCTGGCAGAGCAATTGGTACGCCGCTGTGATCCTGCGCTGCTGACGGATGCGCTTAAGCAGCTTATCGAGCGCCGACGCGATCTCGATTTTCCGTGGTACCCGGCACGCGTGGTGTGTCACGATATTTTAGGCCAGACGGCGCTGGTTGACTTGGCCGGGCTGCGCGATGCTATCGCCGAGAAGGGCGGTGACCCGGCCAAGGTCAACCCCGTTGTGCCCACTCAGCTGATTGTTGATCATTCGTTGGCGGTAGAGCACCCAGGCTTTGAAGAGGGTGCTTTTGAGAAAAACCGTGCCATTGAAGATCGGCGCAACGATGACCGCTTTCACTTTATCAACTGGACCAAAACGGCCTTTGAAAATGTCGATGTCATCCCGCCTGGCAATGGCATTATGCATCAGATCAATCTGGAGAAAATGTCGCCGGTAGTGCAGAACCGGGACGGCATTGCTTACCCCGATACCTGTGTAGGCACCGATAGTCATACCCCCATGGTGGACGCGCTCGGGGTCATTTCAGTCGGCGTGGGTGGCCTGGAAGCTGAGAGCGTCATGCTTGGGCGCGCTTCCATGATGCGCTTGCCGGATATCGTCGGTGTAGAGCTGACCGGCAAGCTGCAGCCGGGAATCACGGGTACCGATATGGTGCTGGCGATCACCGAGTTTCTGCGTAAAGAGCGCGTGGTCGGTGCCTATCTGGAATTTTATGGCGAAGGCGCCGATGCGCTGACGGTCGGCGACCGTGCCACGATTTCAAACATGACGCCCGAGTACGGTGCGACGGCGGCGATGTTCTATATCGACAGTCAAACCATCGATTACCTGAAGCTCACCGGTCGTGAAGATGAGCAGGTGGCGCTGGTAGAAACCTATGCCAAGCACACCGGTCTCTGGGCCGACAGCCTGACGCAGGTTGAGTATGAGCGGGTGCTGAGCTTTGATCTTTCATCGGTCGCGCGGACGCTGGCAGGGCCTTCCAACCCGCATGCGCACCTGCCGACCTCCGAGCTTGTTCAGCGCGGTATCGCGGTAGGGCTTGAGGCTGCTCGCGAAGAAGAGAAAGCCGGTAAAATGCCCGATGGCGCGGTTATTATTGCGGCCATCACCAGCTGCACCAATACCTCTAACCCGCGCAATATGGTGGCGGCTGGGTTAATCGCGCGCAACGCCAACCGGCTTGGCCTGTTGCGTAAACCCTGGGTAAAGTCATCCCTGGCGCCCGGTTCTAAAACAGTCAAGATGTACCTGGAAGAAGCTGGCTTGATGAATGAGCTGGAGAACCTGGGATTTGGCGTAGTTGCCTATGCCTGCACCACCTGTAACGGCATGTCTGGCGCGCTGGATCCTGTTATTCAGCAGGAAATTATCGACCGGGACCTTTACGCCACGGCGGTGCTTTCCGGTAACCGCAACTTTGATGGGCGGATTCACCCCTATGCCCAGCAGGCCTTTTTGGCTTCGCCGCCGTTAGTGGTTGCTTACGCCATTGCGGGCACTATCCGCTTTGATATTGAAAAAGACGTGCTGGGAATCGACCAGGAGGGAAATCCCGTTACCTTGAAAGATATCTGGCCAGCGGATGAAGAGATTGATGCCATTGTAAAAGCATCGGTGAAGCCCGAGCAGTTCCGCCAGACCTATATCCCCATGTTCGATATTGATAAAAGCGCGCGTGCCCAGGTTAATCCGCTATACGACTGGCGCCCCCAGAGTACCTACATTCGTCGCCCACCTTACTGGGAAGGCAATATGGCGAAAGAGCGTACCTTGAAAGGCATGCGGCCGCTGGCAATCTTGCCGGACAATATCACCACCGATCATCTATCGCCTTCCAACGCCATTCAGCTTAATAGCGCGGCGGGTGAGTACCTGGCGAAAATGGGCCTGCCCGAGGAGGACTTCAACTCCTACGCCACTCACCGCGGGGACCATCTCACCGCTCAGCGCGCGACCTTCGCCAACCCCAAGCTGTTTAACGAGATGGTCCGCGATGCCGATGGCAGCGTAAAGCAGGGGTCTCTGGCACGGGTCGAGCCTGAAGGTGAAGTGACACGCATGTGGGAAGCTATCGAAACCTACATGGCGCGTAAGCAGCCGCTGATCATTATTGCTGGCGCCGATTATGGTCAAGGGTCCTCGCGGGACTGGGCTGCCAAAGGCGTGGCGCTTGCCGGCGTGGAAGCCATTGCGGCGGAAGGTTTTGAGCGTATCCACCGCACTAACCTGATTGGTATGGGCGTAATGCCGCTGGAGTTTGAGCCGGGAACCACGCGCACGACATTAGGCCTGGACGGCACCGAAACCTTTGATGTTGAGGGGGCTGTCTCGCCGGGCGCGATGCTGACGCTGGTGATCCATCGCCAAAACAAGGGTAGCGAGCGCGTAGCGGTCAAGTGCCGCCTGGATACCGCTGAGGAAGTATCAATTTACGCCGCCGGTGGTGTGCTGCAGCGCTTTGCCCAGGACTTTCTCGAGTCAACGGCTGCTTAAGTGCCGGGTTGTTTTTTTGGAGTGAACAGGATGACTGATGTAGCCAACGCCCGCCATGTGCCGCAAATAAAAATTCCCGCTACCTATATGCGCGGCGGCACCAGCAAAGGCGTGTTTTTTAAATTAAACGATTTACCCCAGGCCGCTCAGATGCCGGGCGAGGCGCGTGACAAGCTGCTGCTGCGTGTGATTGGAAGCCCCGACCCGTATGAAAAACAGATTGACGGTATGGGCGGCGCGACCTCAAGCACCAGTAAAACGGTCATTCTTTCTAAAAGCCACTCGCCTGATCACGATGTGGACTATGTGTTTGGCCAGGTGTCTATCGATAAGCCCTACGTTGATTGGAGCGGCAACTGCGGCAATCTTTCGGCGGCGGTAGGCCCATTTGCCATAGCGAATGGCCTGGTTGATCCGGCACGCGTGCCTGAAAACGGTGTGGTCGAAGTGAGAATCTGGCAGGTAAATATCCAGAAAACCATCGTATCGCAGGTGCCTATCGTGAATGGGGAGGTTCAGGAGACCGGCGATTTCGAGCTGGATGGCGTGACCTTTCCCGCCGCCGAGATTCCCGTGGCCTTTATGGACCCGGCTGACGGCGAGGGGGCGATTTTCCCCACCGGCAACCTGAAGGATGACCTGGATGTGCCGGGCGTGGGTATTCTGAAAGCTACCCTTATCAATGCAGGTATCCCCACGGTATTTATTAATGCCGCTGATATTGGTTATCGCGGTACCGAACTACAGGAAGCCATCAATGGCGACAGCCAAGCGCTAGGCATGTTCGAGACTATTCGTGCCCATGGCGCGGTGCGTATGGGGCTGATCAGTGATATCAGCGAAGCCGCCAGCCGACAGCATACGCCCAAGGTAGCGTTTGTTGGGCCGCCGGTTGATTACGTCGCATCGAGCGGTCAGGCCGTTAACGCTGACGATATCGATCTGGTGGTGCGGGCGCTTTCCATGGGTAAATTGCATCACGCCATGATGGGCACCGCCGCCGTGGCAATTGCCGCCGCCGCGGCCATAGAAGGTACGCTGGTTAACTTGGCGGCCGGGGGCGGCAAGCGTCAGTCGGTCACGTTTGGCCATCCTTCGGGCAGCTTGCGTGTGGGCGCTGAAGCCAATCTGATTGACGGGCGTTGGCAGATTGATCAGGCCATTATGAGCCGCAGCGCACGTGTACTGATGGAGGGTACGGTACGCGTGCCGGGCGACAGCTTCTAATCCAACGCATTGATCGGGAGGCGACTCCATGAACGTCATAGCAGAGATAAACGAGCGGCCAGAGTACGATGATGAGCTACAGCTAATCGCTGATTATGCGCTGAGCTTTGATACTCCCTCACCGGCAGCACTGTCCACGGCTCGCTACTGCCTGATGGATACGCTGGGCTGTGGGCTTCTGGCGCTGCGTTTTCCAGAATGCACCAAGCATCTTGGCCCGCTGGTAGAAGGCACCCAGGTTCCATTTGGGTCGCGTGTGCCGGGCACTTCACTACGCCTTGACCCGGTAAAAGCAGCCTGGGATATCGGCGCAACTATCCGCTGGCTGGATTATAACGATACCTGGCTTGCTGCCGAGTGGGGGCATCCTTCTGACAACCTGGGCGGTATTTTGGCGGTTGCCGATCATCTGTCGCAAAAGCGGGTTGCCCAAGGGGATGCGCCTCTGACGATGCGTGATGTGTTGCACGCCATGATCATGGCGCATGAAATTCAGGGGGTGCTGGCCCTGGAAAACAGCTTCAACAGAGTAGGGCTTGATCATGTACTGTTGGTGAAAGTGGCTTCAACGGCGGTAGTTGCCAAGCTAATGGGCGCCACGCGTGAGCAGCTGCTGGCCGCGCTTTCCCATGCGTGGGTAGACGGACAGAGCCTGCGCACCTACCGGCATGCGCCGAATGCCGGGTCACGCAAAAGCTGGGCGGCTGGCGATGCCACTTCCCGGGCCGTTCGCCTGGCGGATATGGCGTTACGCGGTGAGATGGGCATCCCCAGCGCGCTCAGCGCCCCGCAATGGGGGTTTTACGATGTGTCCTTTAGTCATAGCAATAAAGACCTGAGCCTTAAACCTGAAGCAGAGCGGCGCCTGCGTTTTCAGCGTGAGTTTGGGTGCTATGTTATGGAAAATATTCTATTCAAAATCGCTTTCCCGGCCGAGTTTCATGCCCAAACTGCCTGCGAAGCGGCCGTGCTTTTACACGCTCAGGTAAAAGAGCGCTTGGCTGATATTGAGCGCATCGTGGTTACCACGCATGACTCAGCGCTTCGGATAATTTCCAAAACCGGGCCGTTGGCTAACCCCGCTGACCGCGATCACTGCCTGCAGTACATGACGGCCGTACCACTTATTTTCGGTACGCTGACCGCTGAACATTATGAAGACAGCTTTCATGCGGCTCATCCGCTAATTGATGTACTGCGCGACAAAATGGTGGTCGAGGAGGATAGCGGCTATTCTGCGGATTACCACGACCCGCAAAAGCGCTCTATTGCGAATGCTGTGCAGGTATTTTTCAGTGATGGCAGCTCAACCGACAAGGTCGCAGTGGAGTATCCAATAGGGCATCAGCGCCGTCGTGAAGAAGGTATGCCGCTCTTGGTCGAGAAATTTGAGCGGCATTTAGCCACACGATTCCCAGCCTCTCGCTGCGAGATAATCAATCGGCTGTGTAACGATCAAGAGGCGCTTGAAGCGACGTCGGTGGATCAGTTTATGACACTTTGGATGATTTAAAGCGTCATGTGGCGGATGGCCCATCATAAAAACACCCGGTGCGGCTAGGCGCTACCGGGCTGTTCTGGTCACTCGGACTAATTACTCATCTAAAGTGATTTGGTCACGCATTCGGTCCACTGTGGCTTCGCCTAGACCGCTAACCCGGGTGAGGTCATCAATACTTTCAAATTCACCGTTCGCCTCACGCTCTTTAATGATCGCTTCGGCCCTGCTTGGGCCAATGCCGGGAAGCTCAGCGAGTAGTTCGGCATCAGCGGTATTAACGTTAATGGGCGCAACTGACTGAGCCAGTGCTGCACCCGCGAAACTTAAGCTCAGGCTAAGTGCTGCTGCGGTTAACAGGCTTTTTAATGTCATATTCATTAAGTGAAATGTCCCTTGATTTATATAAGATGAATGGCAATGCCGAACATTGTTTTTAGCTATGTTTTAGCGATGCGCCTTCACTAACCTATCGCGTTAGGGGGTGTCTTGATGTAAGTAATGTACGACGCTGTTTGTAAGATTTTGACTAGCTAAATGTAGTAAATAGCTTACAAGCAGCGTCTGCGTGGCTGGTATAATGTAAGAAAATGAGTCTGGAGTAGTGTTGTGTCTGAGTCCCCGTTGATTATCGCGCTTGATTATCCCTCCCTGGATGCCGCCCTTTGTATGGCCGACCAGCTTGACCCCAAGCGGTGCCGCTTGAAAGTCGGCAAAGAGCTATTTACCCGCAGCGGCCCGGCGGTACTTGAAGCGCTTCACGGACGCGGCTTCGATGTGTTTCTGGATCTTAAATTTCACGATATTCCCAACACTGTGGCGGGGGCGGTTCAGGCTGCGGCAGAGCAGGGTGTCTGGATGGTTAACCTGCATGCCAGCGGCGGTCGGAAGATGATGGAGGCCGCTGCAGAAAGGCTTAGCCAGCACGGTTTAAAAACCCATCTTATTGCGGTGACCGTTTTGACCAGTCAGCAAGAGAGCGACTTGCAGGATATCGGCTTGAGCGTTTCGCCGGCAGTGCAGGTCGAACGCTTGGCGCGTTTGACACAGCAAAGTGGCTTGCAGGGGGTAGTGTGCTCAGCACAGGAGGCTTCGCGCCTGAAGGAGCTTTGCGGGGAATCATTTTTGAAAGTCACGCCAGGCATTCGGCCAAGCTTTGCCGCAGCCAACGATCAGCAGCGCATCATGACGCCCAGTGAAGCCATGCAGGCAGGCAGCACGCACTTGGTGATTGGTCGCCCCGTCACTCAGGCATCTGACCCAATGGCAGCCCTGGCGGCTATAGAAGCCGAGCTTCAGATTCAGTAGTCCTTACTCGCCTTCAACACCGGTAATCGGCTTGATAGTGCCCCAGCGACGGCAGCTGGGGCATTGCCAGGAAAGGGCGTCGCTGGCAAAGCCGCAGCGCCTGCATTGATGGCGCGGGCGATCTTTTAACAGCGCGTCCGTGTGATATTTAAGCAGCAGCAGACGCGTGTCAGGTGAAGTTCTTCCGCTTAGCCGCTGGCTTTCAAGGTAAAGATCCAACAAGTAGTCCAGCCCGCCTAAGCTTGGCGCATCACGCAGCCACTCGCCGGTCCGCTCAATGGCACTGTCCACACCGTCGCGTTGGTGGATAAGTTCACCCAGCATAATTATGACGCTGGTGTAGGGGGCTTGACCCAGCAGACGATATAAGTGTTTTTCAAGGCCGGCGATATCATCGTTGCGGACATACGCCCGCTGAAGAGCAGGGAGCATGGTCGGGATATGGGCAGCGTCCTGCTGAGGAATATGGTCTAGACGCTCTATTGCACGCCCATAATGACCGTTATCCATTTCAAGCTCGGCGAGTAGCAGCGTGGCGCGAATACAGCGCTCATCAAGCTGTAACGCCTTCTTAAGATGCTTTTTGGCTAGGGCGCGGCTGGACTGCTCAATTTCTTCCAGCGCCAGTTCGCAAAGCCAGTGTGATGCCGGACGTCGCATGCCCGGATGCTGCTTCAATATGGGCTGGATCACATCAAAGGCGTTTTGCCACTCTTTTTCGCGCTCCAGCAAATCTACTAAAAGCTGTTTAGCCGCATAGCGATACGCCTCATCGGAGGACTGCTCAAGCAATGAGCGCAGCAGGCGCTGAGCACGGTCATGCACGCCCAAGGCAATAAAGTCGCGGGCAAGTTCAAGCTGAATGTGTTCATTAGTGCTGCGAGATAGCGCCGGGCGGGCTAACAGGTTCTGGTGAATACTCACCGCTTTGTCGGCCTCGCCGCGGGTGCGGAAAAGCTTGCCCAGCGCAATATGGGTATCCACGGTATCGCTGTTAACGTCGAGAGCATTGATAAACGTATTGATGGCTTCATCGGGCTGCTCGTTGAGCAGGTAATTTAACCCGACGAAATATTCGCGTGACAGGTTCGAGGAGGGGGCTGCTGGCGCTTTATGGTGTCGGCGGGTGGTGTGGCGAATACCCAGCCCAAAACCGATAGCAATCGCTGCCAACAGCAACCCCAGCAGCATGAAATCATGCATTTACGCTATTTCCTTGAACTCCTGAGTGCGTAAACGATCAAGCTCTTTGCGCTGCTGCTTGTTGTGACGCTCACTGCGCGCAAGCTTGGCTTTTAGCCGTACATATACGCCCATCATGGCGAGCATGCCAATGATCACACCAAACGTTAAAGTTGCCAGCAGCCATACAGAGAGCGAGACGGGCGGTAGTTCAACCCAGATCAGATTCAAGGCAATCGTTTGCTGGTTATTGACGGCAAATAAAATGCCTACCAGTAGCACCACCAGCAAAATAATGGCAAGAATCAGCCCTTTAATCCAACGCATGAGAGTTTCCTAGTCAGTGACGTTCGCAGAATAGCCCTATTGTGTATGAGTCTTGGCGCGACGTCATCCCACAGACACAGATTGTCTTTTCATGGGCAGTCATGCTCGGCGTTAGTAGCCTAGCGCTCGGCTGGCATCCACCTGCTCACGTAGCTCCTTGCCTGGCTTGAAGTGCGGTACATATTTGCCGTCTAGATCAACTGGATCACCGGTTTTAGGATTACGTCCGGTGCGTGGCTCGCGGAAATGGAGTGAGAAACTCCCAAAGCCACGTATTTCTACACGTCCGCCACTTGAAAGCGCATCGGTCATGTCATCCAGGATGATTCTTACCGCCGTTTCTACCTCTTTGGCGGATAGCTCCGGTTGACGCATCGCGATTTGTTCGATTAGTTCAGATTTTGTCATCGGTTGGCTCCCTGCAAACGGTGAAGGCTGTAGATGGCTACTAACCTCGATAACCTCAGATTCAGCATACTGTGCAAATCGATATTAAACAATTCAGATAAAACAAGGTACTAGATTGAATAACAGCATAGGCGAAGCTTGGCGCTGGCGCGACCCTTTAGCTTAGGTATACTGGCGTTTCATTTACACCAATCAAAGAGGCTGACCTTGAACGACGATGCATCCCCAGCAGCCGTGATGCGTAAACGGCTTTACTGGCATTCACGCCGCGGCATGTGGGAACTGGATCTCTTGTTGATCCCGTTTTTAGAAAAATGCTTTGATACACTGAGCGAAGAAGATCGGCTCACCTATGAACGGCTAATCGCAGAAGAAGATCAGGATCTGTTTGTTTGGCTGATGCACCGTGAGTGGCCGGAAGATCCCGCGTTGCGTCGCCTTGTCAAAATGATCGTTGAACATGCAGAAAACACCAATAACTCTGCCTATCGCACCCTCTAAAGTTGCCGCGTTACTCCAGTTTGGCTTGGCACTCGGGCTCTGTTCACTGTGTTACTGGGTATTGAGTGGATGGGGGCTGGGATTATGGATAAGCAGCGGCGCTACTCTTCTGGCAGGCTTTTTACTTTGGCGCGCCTTTTATGCCCAGGTAAGCGGCGTGCTTTATCTGGCCAAGCGTGATGATCACTTATACGGCCATTGGCAGCAGCCGTATGGCGAATTAAGCGATGAGTTGGTAGTGCGCTGTGATTACCTGGGGCCTTGGCTGATCGGTTTGTGGGTTGGCCCCGAGCGGCTTTGGCTGTGGCCGGATAGTTTACCGCGCCACAGCCATCGGATGCTGCGCCGCTTATGCCACCGTGCCGGGCGTTAAGTCTTCAAGCGTAAGGCGTGAGGCCGCCGGAGCAGCGTGATGCGACGGCCAGTCGGTTGAGTAGTGTAGACCGCGTGATTCGCGCCGTCTTAGGGCGGCGATTACGGTTAGGCGCGCCAGCGTAAGAGCCTGACGCAGCCGTACGCATTCTTCTTGTTCCTGACTCTGGCCATTTTCCAGGTTTTCCAGGCGCGTCGATAGCAAGGTTAACTGCTCGTAGGCAGCGGTTAATCCGGCATTGCTGCGTACAATCGAGACGTACTGGCTCATCGTGGCACGCAGCTCGTGACGCCATTGAACCATAAGATGCTTTTCGTCAGCGGTTAATGGGCGAGTGGGCGGCTGTGCTGGCGCAAAAGCCGGTGCTTGCCACGCATCAAGGCTTCGTTCGCGCAGTGCGCCTGCACAGCTGCGCGCATATACCAGGCATTCCAACAATGAATTGCTCGCCATACGATTGGCGCCATGCAGGCCGGTGCAGGCAATTTCCCCCACGGCGTACAGCCCCGGCACGCTTGTTGCCCCATCGCAATCCGTGACGACTCCTCCGCAGCTATAGTGCGCTGCTGGTACCACTGGAATCGGTTGCTGAGTGATATCGATGCCTCTTGAGGCGCAGTGGGCGAGAATAGTGGGGAAGTGGTGGCGGATGGCTTTCTCCCCAAGATGGCGGATATCCAGCCATACATGACCTTGGGTGCCTTGCTGAATCTGAGTGTCAATCGCTCGGGCGACCACATCGCGTGGGGCCAGCTCTGCGCGCTCATCTAAAGCAGGCATAAACCGTTCGCCGGCTTCGTTGATTAAGTAACCACCTTCACCACGTACCGCCTCGCTGATCAAAAAAGCCGGACCCTCGGGGTCATACAGGCTGGTCGGATGAAACTGCTGAAACTCCAGATTCATTAAGTCGGCGCCAAGTTCGGCTGCCATCACCATGCCTTCGCCACTGCTTGGGGCTGGCGTGGTGGTATGACGGTAAAGCCCGCTGGCACCCCCTGTGGCTAGCACCGTGTAATGCGCCGTTAGCGTTTGAGGCTGGTGGTGATCATCGAGCCCGTAGGCGCCCGCGCAGTGCCCCTGACTATTTTTTAATAATCCTAAAATAGTCACATCGCGTCGCTGGGTAATATTGGGATGAGTTGCGACTTTGTGGAGGAGCGTATCTACTACCGCGCGTCCGGTCGCGTCATCGGCATGAATGATCCGTCGTGCGTTATGCCCGCCTTCACGGGTCAAATGATACGGGTAGCGGGCGTTGGGGGCAGGGTCGGGCGTAAAAGGCACGCCCTTATCGATCAGCCATTGAATGGCGGCAGGGCCGTGGGTAACGGTAAAACGGACGGCCTGCTCATCGCATAAGCCGTCACCGGCTACCAGCGTATCGTGTATATGCGCCTGGAAGTCGTCATCAGGGGAGAGTACCGCGGCAATGCCGCCCTGAGCCCACCGGCTTGCGCCTCTATCATCTTGGCTTGGGTTTACCAGAATGACCGATAAATGGTCGGCAACTTCCAGGGCGAGGGTTAATCCTGCGACCCCGCCGCCAATAATTAATACGTTGGGTGTTGGCGTGCTCATGCGGCCCGCTCCTTATTCTTTATCTGGCGCTGCGCAGCATAAAGGCAGGCATCATAGCGTGGCCATTAGCCGTTGACGATGTATAGACGCAAAAAAATCCGCGTCGATCTAAGTGATCTCGCAGACAATAAATTCATTGAGGACATATAAACAGTGGTGCCCGGAGCCGGACTTGAACCGGCACGGAGTTACCTCCGAGAGATTTTAAGTCTCTTGCGTCTACCAATTTCGCCATCCGGGCAGTGCAGTTGGTGCATCTTGCACTTAACACAAAAGTGGAGGCTGGAGTCGGAATCGAACCGGCGTACACGGAGTTGCAGTCCGCTGCATAACCACTCTGCCATCCAGCCTAAAGAGTCGATGGAGCGAGAAAAGAGATTTGACCGGGCTGGCGATCCAGCTCTCGACCCTACCTGCTTTGCCACACTATCCAAGTTGGAGCGGGAAAAGAGATTCGAACTCTCGACCCTCGCCTTGGCAAGGCGATGCTCTACCACTGAGCTATTCCCGCTCGACTCGAGGGCGAATTATACGCATCGTTGCGAGCTTGTCAATCAACAATGTCTTAAACATCACGCCCAAGTAATCAATTGCTTACATGGAGCGGCTAAGGTGTGGCCAGGCAGCTTTGAGATATTGAATCATAGACCAGAGTGTCAAGGCCGCAGCGACATACAACACCACCACACCCAGTGGGGCGATTTCATGTGTGGGCGGCAACGCCAGAAGAATCAGCAAGGCCACCATCTGTAGCGTGGTTTTAAGCTTGCCGATCCAGGAGACCGCGACCAGGCCGCGCTTACCCATTTCTGCCATCCATTCGCGTAGGGCGGATATAACGATTTCACGGCCAATGATGACGAGTGCAGGTAAGGTCAGCACAAGCGTATCGTAGCGCTCAATCAGTAGCGCTAGCGCCACCACCACCATCAATTTATCGGCCACTGGATCTAGAAAAGCCCCAAAGGGCGTTGACTGATTCCAGCGGCGGGCAAGGTAGCCGTCCAGCCAGTCTGTCACTGAGGCCGCTGCAAACAGGCCCGCAGCAAGTGGCATACTCCAGTTGTACGGCAGGTAGAACAGCACTACTAAGAGTGGAATAAAGGCAACTCTTGCCAGTGTAAGTATGTTGGGAATATTCATCGCGGGCGGCGATCCTTACCGGAGAGTCATTAAATTCGAAATGTAGGGTAGGGACATTCTATCCCCCTTGGCGAGCAGCATCTATGCCCAAAGCGGGTTTATCCATTAAGGGCCAGATAAATACTCTCTGCCAGCGCGGCGCTGATCCCTGGAACGCGCGATAGCTCGGCACGGCTGGCCTTCTGGACGCCCTGTAACCCGCCGAAGAAGCGCAGCAGTTCGCGGCGCCGTTTAGGGCCGATGCCGGGAATGTCCTGCAGGGTAGACGTACGTCTGGCTTTATCGCGCTGGGCGCGGTGTCCTGCAATGGCGAAGCGGTGTGACTCATCGCGAATATGCTGAATAAGGTGCAGGGCCGGGGAGGCGGGATCCAGCGGCAGAGGGTTATCCGGTGTTTCCAGAAATAGCGTTTCAAGCCCCGCTTTGCGCGTTGTGCCTTTGGCCACACCTAACAAAATAATATTGCTGATAGCGAGCTCATTAAGTACCTCGCGAGCCATGTTGAGCTGACCTTTACCGCCATCGACAATTAAAATATCCGGAGCTATGGCTTCGCCGCTCTGAACACGTTTCAAACGGCGGGTAAGCGCCTGCTGCATGGCGGCATAATCATCGCCAGCCGCCACCCCTTCAATACGGAAATGGCGATAGTCGCTCTTGCGCGGGCCCTGATGATCGAACACCACGCAGGAGGCCACGGTCGCTTCGCCCTGACTATGGCTGATATCGAAGCACTCAAGCCGCTCGGGCATCGATTCAAGCTTCAGAGCTTTCTGAAGGGCGGCAAAGCGCTGGGTCAGCTGGGTATGGTTAGCCAGTTGAGATGCCAACTGCTGTTCGGCATTGGTCATGGCGAGCTGCTGCCATTGGGCACGATGCCCACGCACCTGGCTGGTGACGCGAATGCGTTTGCCTGCCTGTTCCGTTAGAGCGTCGGCAATCAGCTCGCTATCGTCCAGCGTGTGACTGGTAATGACTTCGCTGGGAACATTATGCGGCTGGCCAAAATAGTACTGGCTGACGACTTCGGTCAGCAGGGCTTCTGGAGTAAGGTCCAGGCCATTCTTAGGCGCATGATGGCGCGCGCCCAGCATGCGGCCATCGCGCACGCTTAATACGGATACTCCCATGGCGCCAGGGCGCTGGGCGAGGGCGAAAATATCCGCATCGCCGCTCTCGTTATCGACAAACTGGCGCTGCTGGAGCTGACGCAACTGCTGTATCTGGTCACGAAGACGTGCCGCCTCTTCAAAATCCAGTGCCTGGCTGGCCGCTTCCATCGCCTCGGTGAGCGCTTGTGTGACATGCTCGCTTTTGCCTTCCAGACACATGACGGCGTGCTCGACATCGCGCCGGTAATCCTCTTCGGCGATATAGTCCACGCACGGAGCGCTACAGCGCTGAATCTGGTGCTGAAGACACGGCCGCGAGCGGTGTGCAAATACGCTATCTTCGCAGTTGCGGATGCGGAAGATCTTCTGCATTAACGAAAGGCTTTCGCGCACCGCGCCACTGCTTGGGTATGGCCCCAGGTAGCGGCCATCATCGCGACGCTGGCGGGCGCGTTTATATTCAAGCTTGGGGTAGGGGTGGCGGTCGGTCACGAAAACAAACGGGTAGGATTTGTCGTCCCGCAATAAAATATTGTAGGGCGGGCGCAGCTCCTTGATAAGCGTTTGCTCAAGCAGCAGGGCCTCGGTTTCGCTGCGGGTTACGGTGATCTGTACATCCGCAATCCGCGCGACCATTGCCTGTGTTTTGGTATTTAGCTGGCCACGAAAATAGCTGGCAAGGCGCGCTTTTAGGCGTTTTGCTTTGCCGACATAAAGAGTATTGCCGCTTTCATCAAGCATCCGGTAAACGCCGGGTGAGGTGCTTACCGAGCTTAAAAACTGCTTTGCGTTAAATGTCATTGCACCGTATCGAACACCGAGGAGTGGCTAGGGATGTTAGGTTTATCCCTGGCTGCCGTCAAAGCCTTCCACCAAGCCGTGGCGCAATGCTAAATGGGTCAGCTCCACGTCGGTGGCTACCTGAAGTTTATCAAACAACCGGTAGCGATACGTATTAACCGTTTTCGGGCTCAAGTGCAGGCGATCAGAGATGTCCTGAACACGCTGACAGTTGACAATCATCAAGGCAATTTGCAGCTCGCGATGCGATAGATGACTAAACGGGTTGTCTTCATTGGTAAAGTGCGCCAGTGCCAGGCGCTGGGCAATTTCCTGGCTGACATATCGACGACCATGGAACACCTGGCGGATCGCGTCGGTCATTTCCGCTGCATCAGCGCCTTTGCTCAAAAAGCCTGACGCGCCGGCTTCCAGCATGCGTCGCAGCACGCTGTCTTCCATATGTGCGGTTAAAATCAGTACCTTGATATCTTCCATCGTGCGGTGAATGCGGCGCGTGGCTTCCAGCCCGCCGATGCCAGGCATGCGTATATCCATCAGCACTATGTCCGGTTTTAAATGGCGGCACTGAGTGACTGCGCTTTCGCCATCGTCGACCTCGCCTACAATTTTAATATCACTTTCTTCGTTTAGCAGGTGAGCAATACTGGTTCTCACCAGGTGGTGATCATCGGCGATTAGAACGTTGATCAAGGGGCTAGCTCCTGCATAAAAACATAGTGGGCTCAGAA
This sequence comes from Vreelandella zhanjiangensis DSM 21076, assembly GCF_000377665.1. Taxonomy (GTDB): domain Bacteria; phylum Pseudomonadota; class Gammaproteobacteria; order Pseudomonadales; family Halomonadaceae; genus Vreelandella; species Vreelandella zhanjiangensis. Next base: position 607,853 of record NZ_KB898647.1, read on the forward strand.
AAACATAGTGGGCTCAGGCGATGGCCTTTGACGCTGACCCATAGAGTGCCACAGCTAACTATAAAGGAGAATTAGTAAGCACTTATTTGCGTGGAAGATTGACCTGGATTCATTTTCATAATAGTATTCGCTCGCTGTCCGACAGGATGGATGAAGGGGCCTTAGCTCAGCTGGGAGAGCGCAACACTGGCAGTGTTGAGGTCAGCGGTTCGATCCCGCTAGGCTCCACCAGGATACAATCAAAAAGCCTCGCTATTCGTAGCGAGGCTTTTTGTATGTGCCTACTTTATGCCATAAGTTCGCCATAAGTCATCTTGATTAGCCGCCAGTATGGTGTAGCCAGCGGCCAATCGATAAAAAAGGCTTAGTCGTCGATGCGGCCCAGCAGCAGAAACTCAATCAGCGCTTTTTGGGCATGCAGGCGGTTGCCAGCCTCTTGCCATACCACGGCGCGCGGGTCTTCCAGCAGCGTTTGACTAATTTCTTCACCGCGATGAGCGGGCAGGCAGTGCAGGAAGAGCGCATCGCTTTTTGCCTGATCCAGCATGGCTTCCGTTACCTGGAAGCCGGCGAAATCTGCTTCACGCTTGGCCTGCTCTTCTTCCTGGCCCATGGAAGCCCAGACATCCGTGGTAATCAGATCAACGCCCTGAACGGCTGCCTGTGGGTCGTGCATCAGCGTGACGTGATCTCCGGCCGCTTGCATAATGTCTGCGCGCGGCTCATAGCCTTTCGGGCAGCAAACGCGCAGCTGAAAATCAAACTGGCGGGCCGCATTAATCCATGAGTGGCACATATTGTTGCCATCGCCAATCCAGACTGCCGTGCGGCCTTTTACGCTGCCGCGCAGCTCGGTCCAGGTCATCACGTCGGCGAGCAGCTGGCAGGGGTGGTAGTCGTCGCTTAACGCGTTGATAACGGGAACGCTGCTGGCGCTGGCGTATGTTTCGAGCCCGGCATGAGAGAAGGTGCGGATCATGACGGCATCGACCATTTCGGAAAGTACCCGCGCGGTATCTTCGATAGGCTCACCGCGACCCAACTGAGTGTCACGCGGAGACAGAAACAGCGCGTGTCCGCCAAACTGCGCCATGCCAGTTTCAAACGAGACACGTGTGCGCGTGGATGATTTCTCAAAAATCATCGCCAGCGTGCGGTTAGGCAGCGGAGTGTAAACCGGCCCGTTAGCTTTAAGGTCGGTTTTAATTTTAATAGCACGCTGAATCAGATAATCCAGTTCGTCGGGCGTCAAATCCAGCAGGGTAAGGAAATGGCGTGTCGCCATGGTTGCTTCTCTCCGCGCAAAAACACCATCCTAGCGAGGCGGCGGGGGATGCGCAACGCGAACGGCACGCGTAGAATGACGTCCAAAGATTAAGGCCGAGTGTCGCACTCAGGTATTAAAGCGGGTGTTAGACACCTGAGTGAACTGCGATTTATTTCGTGCGTATACTTATCCTTCGTCGCGCAAGTTCTTTACTTAAGGAGTACTCACATGAGCACAACAGCCGAAAACATTCAGCGCCAAATTAGCGAAAATCCCATTTTGATTTACATGAAAGGCTCGCCCCAGCTGCCTCAGTGTGGCTTTTCAGCTCAGACTGTCCAGGCGCTAATGAGCTGTGGTGAACGCTTTGCCTTCGTTAACATTCTGGATAATCCCGATATCCGTGCAGAGCTGCCCAAAATTGCCAACTGGCCTACTTTTCCGCAGCTGTGGGTAGAAGGTGAGCTGGTGGGTGGATGCGATATCGTGATGGAAATGCACCAAAACGGTGAGCTGGAAACGCTGGTTAAAGCAGCCGCTCAGCGCGCTAACGCCGAAGGCGGCGAGCAGAACGCCTGATAACGATGCCCGGGTTACATACTCGGGCGGTTGGCGGGCTGAGGCGTAGCCGCTAGAATGGCGTTTTATCACGCATTGTGGCACCTGCTGTATTGAAATAATGCACCATCAGGACAGCCCGCCGAAGGAAGCATCGCTCAATGAGCTATCAGGTTCTGGCCCGTAAATGGCGGCCGCGTACATTCCACGAGCTCGTGGGCCAGGCCCATGTTCAACGTGCCTTGGTCAATGCGCTTGACCAAGGCCGTCTTCACCATGCCTATTTATTTACCGGCACCCGTGGGGTGGGTAAAACCACCTTGGCCCGTATATTGGCAAAGTGCCTGAACTGCACGGCCAACGGGCGTGGTGATGAAGGCATTACTTCAACTCCTTGCGGTCAATGCGATAGCTGTCAGGCGATTGATGAAGGACGGTTTGTCGACCTGATCGAAGTCGATGCTGCTTCACGCACCAAGGTTGAAGATACGCGTGAGCTGCTGGACAACGTCCAGTACGCGCCTACCCAGGGGCGTTACAAGGTGTACCTGATCGATGAGGTACACATGCTCTCCACCAGCAGTTTCAATGCGCTATTGAAAACGCTGGAAGAGCCGCCGCCTCACGTTAAATTCCTGTTAGCGACTACCGATCCCCAAAAACTCCCGGCAACGGTGCTTTCGCGCTGCCTGCAGTTCACGCTTAAACATATGCCCCCCGAGCGCGTTGTCGAGCATTTGACCTATGTGCTGGGTGAAGAGGGCGTGGCGTTTGATGAAAGTGCACTATGGCTGTTGGGCAAGGCGGCCGAAGGCTCCATGCGTGATGCCATGAGCCTGACCGACCAAGCGATTGCGTTTGGCCAGGGCGCCGTGCGCCATGCCGATGTTGCGGCCATGCTGGGCACGCTCGACCACCGGCATATTTTAGCCTTGGTGGGGGCGTTAGCCGATGTGGACGTACAGCAGCTCTTGGCCGAAATCGCCCAGCTTGCTGAGCAAGGCCCTGACTTTGCCGCCGTGCTGGACGAGCTTTCCGCCATTTTGCACCGGCTTGCCGTTGCCCAAATGGTGCCGGACGCTGTTGATAACAGCCACGGTGATCGGGAGTCTATTTTACAGCTGGCCAACCGCTTCACCGCCGAAGATATTCAGCTTTACTACCAGATTGGTATTCAGGGGCGAGGCGATATGGTGCACGCCCCCGATTTGCGCAGCGCGCTGGAAATGACCCTGTTGCGCATGCTGGCGTTTCGGCCTCAAGGCGTTCCCAAACCGCCGCGTACGCCGCTACCGCTGCGTGCTGAGCCGGCAAGCTCAGGTTCTGCACAAGCGGGTACGCCGGCTCAACCGTCTGCTCCGCTTCCGGCCAGTAATAACGTTCAAGCGGAGCATAAAGCTGAACCTGAAGCGCCGGTTAACCCGGACGTAAACGCGGCACGTGATGCAGGCAGCTTGGGCAACACCGACGCTGCCAGTGCCAGCCCAGACCCGGCTGATCTCGAAAAAAAACATACTCAACAGCCGGGCCTTGATGAACGGGCCGGCTTGAAAGAAAGCTTGAAAGAGACAAGCGCTGAGCCTGATGTCCGGATCGAGCCGCCCGATCTTGCAGCGCCTGACGCTGCCAGCCAAATGCCGCCGCCATGGTCGCTTGATGACGTCGCCCAGGCGGCAGCCATGGAGCAGGAATCTGCGGTTGAACCTGATGTTGTTCCAGCTCCAGCTCCAGTGCCTGAGTCCGCACCACAAACGAATTTAGCGCCGCCGCTCGAGCAAGAGACTCGCGTCGAGCCTGAGCAGGAAGTGGCGATGGCGTCTGGCGAGGTGCTCGCCGCGCCCGCGTCAGAGGTAAAAGCTACTGCGCCGACAGAAGAGCAACCTCTAACGATCGCAGACGTAGCGGATGAATTGCTTGATCATGCGAAATGGCTGCTATGCTTTGATTCTCTGGGGTTGGGCGGATTAACGCGTAGCCTTGCCGCAAACTGCCTTTTAGAGAGCGACGATGGTAAAACCCTGACGCTGCGCCTGGATCCAAGCCAGGAAGCCATGCAGGCAGAGGTTCATCAGACGCGTATTGAGCGGGCATTGAGCGAACAGGGAATGCCGCGTCGGATAGTGTTTGTGGTCGCGGAGCTTTCCACGCAAAGCGAAACGCCTCGTCAGCGTGAGGGTCGGCTTAATCAGGAGCGGCATGTGCAGGCCGTTGATCTCTTGAACCACGATCCCAATATACAGAAATTACAGCAGGCGTTTGGCGCAACGCTCATTGAATCGACCGTCAAGCCAGCGACTGCAAAGCGTTAGCATTTAATCCAATACCTGTTTTAACAGGTCAGTATTTAACCCGCTAGGAGAGCGCGCCATGTTTAAAGGTGGAATGGGCAACTTGATGAAGCAAGCCCAAGAAATGCAGGACAAAATGCAGCGCGTCCAGGAAGAGGTTGCCCAGTCAGAAGTACACGGCGAGGCAGGCGCAGGCATGGTCAAAATTATCATGAACGGTCGTCATGACGTAAGCCAGGTGACGATTGATCCAAGCGTCATGGAAGAAGATAAAGAGCTGCTTGAAGATCTGCTGGCAGCCGCTGTCAACGATGCGGTACGTAAAGTCGAAGCAAACTCTAAAGCAAAAATGGAAGAAGCCACGGTAGGCCTGAACCTACCGCCCGGTTTTAAGATGCCGTTCTAAATAATGAGATTCTCTCCTCTTATTGAACAGCTAATGGATGCTTTTCGTGTGTTGCCTGGCGTTGGGCCTAAAACGGCCCAGCGTATGGCAATGCATCTGCTTGAGCGTGAACGGGCAGGCGGTCAGCGGCTTTCATCGATCATCCAGAAGGCTATCGATGAAGTCGGTTATTGCCAACGCTGCCGTACGCTGACGGAAGCGGATATTTGCGCCATATGCGAAACGCCGCGTCGCGATGATGCGCTGCTTTGCGTGGTTGAGTCGCCGGCGGACCAGCTGGCGATCGAAGAAGCGGGCGGCTTTCATGGGCGTTATTTTGTGCTGCATGGCCATCTATCGCCGCTGGATGGTATCGGCCCCGACGCCATTGGCCTTGAACAGTTGGAAGCGCGAGTGGCGGAAGGCCATATCGAAGAAATCGTTCTGGCGACCAACCCGACCGTTGAAGGCGAGGCTACGGCGCACTATATCGCCGCCCAGCTGTCTGACTACGGTGTACGGTTTTCACGTTTGGCTTATGGTGTTCCCATGGGGGGAGAGCTTGAGTATGTCGATGGCGGCACGCTAAGCCGAGCGTTTAATGGGCGTCAGCCTTTTACCAGCGATTAACCCCACCCCACACTGCAAGCGCAGTCGCGGTTGTAGCAACCTGGAAGTATGCTTTGTCTTCTCTAGCCTCCCCCTTATACCAATGGATTGACAGCCCCGAGGCGCTTGATGCGGCTTGCGAGCAAGTGGCCAATGCCACTGTTATCGCCCTGGATACCGAGTTTTTCCGTGAAAATACGTTTTTCCCGGTACCGGCATTGATCCAGTTTGCGGCCGGTGAGCTTGCGTATTTGATTGATCCGCTGGCGACGCCCTGCACGCCTGCTTTTCGAAAGCTCCTGCAAAACAGTGCGATCAAGCTGCTGCATGCCTGTAGTGAAGATCTGGAAGTATTCCAGCACTGGGCAGGTGTATTGCCCACGCCGCTGGTCGACACCCAGGTAGCTCAAGGGTTTCTCGGCGAAATGCCTTCAATGGGGTACCAGAAGCTGGTTGAATTCTGGATGGGCGAAACTTTGCCCAAGGAGGAGACGCGTTCAAACTGGTTGGAGCGGCCTTTAACGCCTGCACAGTGCGAGTACGCGGCGCTGGACGTTATCTATCTGCTTCAAGTCTGGGCGCTTCAGGCTGAGCGATTGGAAGAGTTAGGGCGCTACCGCTGGTTGAGTGAAGAGTGTACTGGCTTGATAGATCAGGCTGGACGCAGCGTCGAGGCTGACGGCCAGTGGTATATGCGTAACCGTCAGCTATGGCGGCTGAATGCACGCCAAGTAGAAGCTTACCGCCTAATGACCATCTGGCGTGAAGGGGAGACGCGGCGCCGCAACTTACCTCGCAATTGGCTGATCAGTGACAAGCTGCTGTTCGCGACCGCTGAAGCGATGCCTAAAAGCCGTTATGACCTGGCCAACGTGGAAGGCTTTAAGCCGATGCTGATCAAGAAAGAGGGCGATACGCTGTTAGGGCTGGTTAAACAGGCGCAGCACGGCGAAGAGAGTGCCTTGCCAGAACGTTGGCCTGACCCGATGCAGCCGGCGTTTAAGCAGCGCTTCAAAGCGCTCAAAAGTGTTATTAACGCCAAGGCGGGCGAGCTGGGAATGGCTTCAGAAATGCTGATGCGTCGGCGTGATATCGAAGCGCTGGTAATGCAGGATATGGCTGGGCAGCCATTGCTGCTACCCGAAGGGTGGCGGGGAGAGTGTCTGGCGGATGCGTTGGGCCACGCGCTTGAGGAGTTGTCAAAATGAGTGACAAGCTGCTTTGCGAGATTTTCAAAAGCTCGCGTAAAGAAGAGATGTACCTATACGTTGATAAGCGCCAGGGGGTAAAGCCCGTACCTGAAGCGTTAATGGCAACGTTCGGTAAGCCAATTGCGGTATTAACGATGATTTTAACGGCGGATAAAAAGCTTGCACGCGTTAACACCGAAGACGTGATCAGCGCGATTGAGACCCAGGGGTTCTATCTGCAGATGCCGCCCGCTAAAGAGGACTATCTACTCGACGTGCATCGGGCGCAGCAGAGCGCGCGCGGCTCGGCGCAGTAGCGGTTTGCCGTGAATTTTCTTGCCCATGCGTGGTTGGCATCAAGCGGCAACGATGATTTCCTGTACGGAAATCTTGTTGCCGACGGCGTCAAAGGCAGTGATCTAAGCGCCTGGACGTCTGACGTGGCATACGGTATTCGTCATCACCGCAAGGTTGATGCCTGGGTGGATCAGCACCCCAGCGTGCTGGGTGCCAAACAGCGGGCGCCCGAAGGCAAGCGCCGCTATGCGGGCATTGCCCTGGATATCGTTTGGGATCATTTTTTGGCACGCGATAAAGCTGGGCGTGACGAGCAGCAAAAGCTTGTGACTCGCTGTTATGACCTGCTGTCGTCAAGGTCTGCGCCCAATCGCCTGGAGGCCATGGTGCCCTATTTGGTCGAACACGACTGGTTAAGAAACTACGCTGATTTTGAGTTCACCTGTAATGCGGTAGAAGGTCTTGGTCGGCGGCTTACAGGCCCTAACCGATTGGCAGAGCTCATTCCCTGGCTGCACCGCGACTACGCTTTATTGGAAGCGGATTTTCAGAGCTTATGGCCAGCGCTAAGTGCCACGTTAAGCAGTTCAGGGCGTAATGCCCAGTGCGATAAGTCGCAACGAGAGGAGTCATGATGGAAACCACAATGCGCGAGCGCTTTTGGGAGCGTTACACGCTGGAAGAGCTAACCCCACAAGAGTGGGAGGCGCTGTGCGATGGCTGTGGCCAGTGCTGCCTGTTAAAGCTGCACGATGATGAAACCCAGGAGCTTGCGGTATTAAACGTTGCCTGTCGGCTTTTGGATATTCAAAGCTGCCAGTGCAGTGATTACGAGAATCGCTTTAAAAGCGTACCGGACTGCACCCAATTGACCCCCGCGCTGGTTAAAGAGTTTACCTGGCTGCCTGCCTCGTGCGCTTATCGGCGGGTTGAAGAGGGCAGAAAGCTCGCCGGTTGGCACCCGCTGTTGAGCAACGATGCAGAGCGCGTACACCGTAAAGGGGTTAGCGTGCGTGGCTTTGCCGTGTCTCAGGATGACGTGCCCGAACGGGCGCTGGAGTCTCACATTATCGCTGTACTGCCGATGTAAGCGAGCATTTGATAAATGTCTTAAATAACGCCCTCCCTGGCCCGACAGTTAGGCAGCTGACTTACGCTTAGCGCTATCCCAGATAGTTAAAAATACCTCCTTAAACGATGCGGGAGGCTGAGCGGCTGTGTTTTTAGCTGGTTTGACTTGCTTAAGCGGCGTATCCCAAATGGTGGGAAAGTTATCCTGATACTTCATGCTCTACTCCAGTGCTAGACGTAAGTTTATGCTACTAATGTTTTATGCTACTAAGGTATAGTATGGCGCAGGAATATTTTTATGGAAAGTATTTTCAAAAAAATAAAAAGGCAGCACAAGGACCGCCTAAAGCGATTGTTCTTTTGATAGGCGGCTCAACTCCCTGAGCCGCAACGTGATTGAATGCTTACGCCTTGAAGCTTTTGCTTAGAGAGTGCTTAAACCCAATGCCCAAAGAATAAACGCGTCCTGGCGGGCGGTGTCGCGCCACGCTTTAAATCGGCCGGACGCCCCGCCGTGGCCGCTGCTCATATCGGTATGCAGCAGAATGGGCGCACTGCCTTGCTGCTGTTGCGTTACCTGCGCGTAATATTTGGCCGGCTCCCAGTAGCTCACCCGTGTGTCAAACCAGCTGCCTTCGATCCATAGGGCCGGGTAGTGCTGGGCGGTGATATTGTCCATCGGTGAGTAGCGTCGAATGCGCTCGGCTACCTCGGGTTCTTCTGGGTTACCCCACTCGCTGTATTCTGCGGTGGTCAGCGAAAGGTCAGGGTTTTGCATGGTGCGCAAAACATCCAGAAAGGGTACATCCAGCAAGGCCGCACAAAAGGCCTTGGGTGCTCGATTAATGCAGGTGCCCACTAGCAAACCACCTGCACTGGCGCCATAGGCCGCTATCCGGTCAGGATCGCTAATACCGGTTTCCACCAGCGCATCTCGGGCCGCTAAAAAGTCATTAAAGCTGTTCTCTTTATGGGCCATTTTACCCTTCAGGTACCAGGGCTCACCCCGTTCGCCGCCCCCGCGCACGTGGGCCACGGCAAAGGCAGCGCCACGTTCCAGTAATTCAAGGCGGGCAATCGAGAACCACGGGTCAAGTGCCTCACCATAGGCGCCATAGCCATATAGCAGGGTGGGTAGCGGCTGATCAGCCAGGTCCGCGCGCATTACAATGGATACCGGCACCTGTTCGCCATCAGAGCTGGTTGCCCAGATTCGACGGCTTACCAGCTGTTCAGGTGTCAGGGCGCCATAAACCGGTGCGCGCTTTAGAAGCGTCCGCTCGCCGCTGGTAAGGTCCAGTGCAAACCAGCTGGGCGGTTGCGTAAACGACTCCTCACGCAGGCGCAGTATCTGGGTATCAAAATGCGGCGCATCTTCGAGTAGTTGGGAGCAGGGTTGCTCGGGAAGGCCGATGTACTCATCAATCAGGCGATGCTGGTGCGCATCCAGCACCCAGCGACGCAGAACGACCTGTGCCTGAGTATGATCGCGCTCAGCGATAATAAGCCCCCAGGAGAAGGCGTCGATGCCTTCCAGGGTCACGTCGTCACGCGGCTCGATAAGTGGCTGCCACTGCGCTTTGGCGTCACCCAGCGCGGATTCAGGCAGATAATCAAGCTGAAAATGCGTGCTTGCCTGGTTATGTACTTGGTAAAAGGCGCCGGGGCGATGGTCAATGCTGTACTCAACGCCTGCCTGGCGGGGCTGAACGCAGAGCGGCGCCGCCGCAGGCTGTTGGGCCGGCAGGGCGTAGACTTCGCTGGTATCTTTGGAGCCGCTTTCAATTAACAGCCACTGGCGTGAGCGAGTTTTACCGATGCCCAGCCAGAATTCAGTATCGTCTTCACGCAGGACAAGCGCGGGCTCGGCGTGCTTTTCAGGCGCCTCGAAAGGAAGCGACACCCGCCATATGCTGTCGGGTCGCTGAGTTGCGTCAAAGCGAGTAAAAAACAGCGTGGCCGAGGCAGCAGTTTGATCCTCAGCCCAGCACAGGCCCGCGCCTATATCGCTGATCAGTGCCTGCGGTTGGCCATTCGGCAGCGATTTGATCCACAGCGTATAGCGTTCGTCGCCCTGGGTATCTTCCGTCCAAGCGAGCCACTGCTCATCCGGTGAAAGGGCCATATCGCCCATTTCATAAAATTCTTCATCGGCGGCGCGAGCCTGAACGTCAAAAAAGCATTCACGCTGTTCTGGGTGTCCATTGAGATAACGCCACCAGCGAGGGTAGTCGTCTTCAGAACCGGTTTCGCTCCAGAACGTATAGTGGTCAAGCGGTGTCTCAAGGCTTGTGACGGAAAGCTCGCGACGCGCCAGGTGGCCTTTGTATAATGCCTCGGCCAACGGCGCCAGTGGGGCAAACCATTTTTCCTGCTGCTGATTAGCGCTTTCCAAAAAAGCGCTGACATCAGGCGTCTCGCGTGCTTCCAGCCAGTGCCATTTGGGGTCATTAGCGCGATAATAGCGCGCGACGGGAGAACCTGAGAGCGTGTCTGGCTGTGCTTTCATAAATTGATAGGTACCATAGCGGGAAATCAACGTCGGGTGCGTACACCCATATGAGAGGTATTATGCTGCTTGTAAATTCAATGTCACTGTTGTGGCTAAGTTATTACGGTATTTCGCTGCTGGTGTTAGTGGCTGTCTATTTTGCCCTGGCGTTCCTACCGCGTTTGCCACGCTTAGTGATCACATGGGGCGTGGGAGGGGCCATGTGGGCGCCAGCGTTTTTCCGCTTACCCCTGATAGAAGAAGGTGAATTCTATACCGGATGGGCGCCAGCGGCGATGGTCGCCGCGGTAGGTTTTTTAGAGCATAACGCCAGCGCAGTGACCGGTGGCCTGCTCTGCCTGATCGCCGGCGTGGCAATTGGTGCGGTGATCGGTATTGCTCTTTGGTGGTGGCGCAGACCAGCCAGCACGCCGCCCGCCAAGCGCGTCAAGCAGGACGTGGAAGATGACCCTCAGCCCACGCGTCGGCGCGAACCGGTTATCGGTTAATGTTGATGGTCACCGAGAAGGAGCGTTGCTATGTGTGAGCTGCTGGGGATGAGCGCCAACGTTCCGACCGATATCTGTTTTAGCTTTTCAGGCTTTTTGCATCGTGGTGGCGGTACCGGTCCGCACCGCGATGGCTGGGGGATCGCCTTCTATGAAGAGGGCGGGTACCGGGAGTTTCGCGATCCCCACCCGTCGGTTGATTCCCCTATCGCCCGCTTGATCTGCGACTATCCGATTAAGTCCAACGTAGTGATTAGCCATATCCGACAGGCTAACGTCGGTGGCGTGCGCCTGGCCAATACACATCCTTTCACCCGTGAAATGTGGGGACGCCCCTGGTGCTATGCGCATAACGGCCAGCTAAGCGACTGGCAGGGTTTGCCTCTGGGGGTATATACGCCGGTTGGCAATACCGACAGCGAGCATGCCTTTTGCTGGTTGATGGGCCAGCTGCGTGATGCTTTTCCGAACCCGCCAGCATCCCTCAATGCCTTATGGACAACGCTGCATGGCCTTTGCGAGCAGCTACGAGCATTGGGGGTGTTTAATTTACTGCTTTCCGATGGTCAGTATCTCTACACCTACTGCTCCACGAAGCTTGCGCATATCACCCGGCGAGCCCCGTTTGGTGATGCCGAACTCTCTGATGCGGAAATAACGGTTAACTTTGCCGAGCATACAACGCCCAACGACGTGGTGTCAGTGATTGCCACCGAACCGTTAACCCATAACGAAGCGTGGGGGCGAATGGTTCCCGGCGAGCTATTAGTCTGGCATGAAGGAGAAATTAAGGCGCAATACTGTCCTTAAGGCCAATAGTCGCTACATTACTAAGTAGACATTGAGAGGGTGGCGTACGACTCGATCACTATGGCTAAAGTTTAAACACAAGTTTCAAGCGATCGTTTTACAGCATGCTGCGCGTCGTATATCGTTGGCTCTCTCACCTCACGACAATAACAAGGTCGGTAATATCATCGACATGGATAGCGGAGATTGCCCATGAGCGAACACGCCACAGCTCCTATATTACGCGGCCCTGAGCTTGAAGGGTTGGATCAGTACGACTCCATTACAGACGTTTTTAATGCTGCTGTCAGCCGTCATAAGGAACGGCCTGCGTTTAGCTGCATGGGCAAAACGCTCACCTTTGCCGACCTTGACCGCCTGTCCGCCGACTTTGCGGCCTGGCTTCAGCACGAGACTGACCTAAAGCCTGGCGATCGGATCGCCATTCAACTGCCTAACGTTTTACAGTTTCCGGTCGCCGTATTCGGAGCTATGCGCGCAGGCCTGGTAGTGGTAAATACCAACCCGCTTTACACCGAGCGGGAAATGACCCACCAGTTTAAGGACTCAGGTGCCAAGGCCGTGCTGATTTTAGCCAATATGGCTAAAAAGCTTGAAAACGTGGTTGATAAGACCGACATCAAACATGTGCTGGTGACCGAGCTTGGTGATCTTCACGGCTTACCCAAGCGGTGGTTGATAAACGCTGTGGTCAAGCACGTGAAAAAAATGGTGCCGGCCTACTCGCTGCCCAAAGCGATCAGTTTTCGCGATGCCATGAACAAGGGCGCCTCGTTAAATTATACCGAGGTAAGCCGAAGCCAGGATGACCTGGCTGCACTGCAGTACACCGGCGGTACTACCGGCCTGCCCAAAGGGGCGATGCTCACGCACTGCAACCTGATTGCCAATATGCTGCAAGCACGGCTGGCGATCGGTACACACTTAAAAGAAGGTCAGGAGCTGGTGGTTGCGCCGCTACCGGTTTATCACATTTATACGTTTACGGTTAACTGCCTGTTCTTGATGGAGTCGGGTAATCATTCGCTGCTGATTACCAATCCACGTGATATCGATGGATTTGTCAAAGAACTCAAAAAGGTTAAGTTCACCGCGTTTATCGGTTTGAACACGCTGTTTAACGCACTATGTAACCGGGACGATTTCAAGCAACTTGATTTTTCTCATCTCAAACTGACCATTTCCGGTGGGATGGCCCTGACCAAAGCTGCCGCTCAGCGCTGGGAGGAGACCACCGGCTGCCCAATTGCGGAAGGGTATGGATTAACAGAAACCTCGCCCATTGTGAGCTTTAACCCAACCGATGCCATTCAGCTTGGTACTATTGGCAAGCCCGTCGCGGGTACCGCTGTTAAAGTCATTGATGCTGAAGGCAATGACGTGGCGCTAGGCGAGCCGGGCGAGCTCTGCGTACAGGGGCCTCAGGTAATGAAGGGCTACTGGCAGCGTGAAGATGAAACTCATAAATCCATTGATAGCGATGGCTGGTTTTTTACCGGCGATATTGCGGTACTTCAGGACGATGGCTATATCCGCATTGTGGATCGCAAGAAAGACATGATCCTGGTGTCAGGGTTTAACGTTTACCCCAATGAAGTCGAAGATATCGTCGCCTCTCATCCGGATATTATTGAAGCCGCAGTGGTTGGCGTGCCGGATGAAGATGCCGGAGAAGTCATCAAGCTGTTTGTCGTGTCCAAAAATAGCCAGCTAGATGCTGCAACGCTGCGTAGCTGGTGTAAGGAGCAGTTAACGGGCTATAAAGTGCCCAAGTACATTGAGTTTCGTGACGAACTGCCTAAAACGAATGTCGGCAAGGTATTACGCCGCGAACTACGTGATGAAAAGCCAGCGTCTAGCGACAGCCATTAACGCCCCCAGCCTCGGTTAGGCGTCACGTTGATGGAAGCGTTACAATATCCGGCCCGCTCACTAAAGCGGGCCGGATGTTTATTTGCCCTGTCGCTACACGGCTGGCAACCCCGCTTTTGAGTAACGAATGGAAACTGAGCCTAACGTGACCACCGATATGCCCTCCGATCTAACCGATAACCAACGCCTTGCTGTGCTCAAAAAAGCCATAAGCAACGTTATGCTGCGTGATGCACAGCGTCTGGAGCGCCGTGTAGCAGGGCTGGCGCGTCGTGTACGTGACCACAAGCCAATCGATCATGGTTTAAACGAGGTGCAGCGCGAGATTGAGCGGTCACAGCAATTATTCAACCAGCGTGAGGCACTGAAAGTAGCCTTTAACTACCCCGCTGAGCTGCCGGTAGTCGAGCGTAGGGAAGATATTTTAAACGCCATTCGAGATCATCAGGTGGTGGTGGTCGCTGGAGAAACAGGGTCGGGTAAAACCACCCAGCTACCCAAAATGTGCCTGGAACTAGGCCGTGGGCGGCGCGGGCTAATTGGTCATACTCAGCCGCGCCGGTTAGCGGCGCGTAGCGTTGCCGGGCGGCTGGCGGAGGAGATTGAGGTACCGCTGGGCGAGCAGGTGGGTTACCAGGTGCGATTTACCGACCAGAGTAGCCCTACAACGTTGGTTAAGCTGATGACCGACGGTATCTTGCTGGCTGAAACCCAGCACGACCCCTTACTCATGCGTTACGACACCATCATTATTGATGAAGCGCATGAACGCAGCCTGAATATCGACTTTCTGCTCGGATACCTGAAAAGGCTGTTGCCCAAGCGTCCCGATCTTAAAGTTATCATCACCTCGGCCACTATTGATGTGGACCGCTTCTCGGCCCATTTCGGCACACCTGATGCGCCCGCGCCCGTGATTGAGGTATCGGGGCGTACGTACCCGGTCGATGTGCACTACCGCCCTTTGGCACGTGATGAAGAAGACGAAGAAGACCGCACGCTCCAGGAGGGTATTTTGCATGCGGTCAACGAAATCGAAATCATTGAGCGTGAAAAGGGCTGGCTACATGGCCCGCGGGATGTGCTGGTGTTTCTGCCCGGCGAGCGGGAAATTCGCGAAACGGCCGATACTCTGCGACGTGCCGATTTAAAGGGCACGGAAATTCTGCCGCTCTATGCGCGCCTTTCCAATGAGGAGCAGAATCGGGTGTTTTCGGCGCATCGTGGTCGGCGGATTGTGCTCTCCACCAACGTTGCGGAAACCTCGCTGACGGTGCCGGGCATTCGCTACGTGATTGACCCTGGGTTGGTGCGCATTAGCCGCTATAGCTACCGGGCAAAAATTCAGCGCCTGCCGATCGAACCGGTAAGCCAGGCCAGCGCCAATCAGCGTAAGGGGCGTTGTGGTCGGGTAGCGGAAGGCGTGTGTATTCGTCTTTATGATGAAGAGGATTTTCTTTCCCGCCCGGCGTTTACCGACCCGGAAATTCAGCGCACCAATCTGGCCTCGGTAATCCTTTCCATGCTGGCGCTGAAGCTGGGTGATATCGAAGCGTTTCCGTTTGTGGATCCACCCGATAGCCGGTTCGTCAAAGATGGCTTCCGGCTGCTCTTTGAATTGGGCGCGGTCGATGAAGGTCAGCGCTTAAGCCCGTTGGGCCGCAAGCTAGCCAAGCTCCCCATTGACCCGCGGCTGGCACGCATGGTGCTGGCGGGTGCCGAGCGCGGCAGCCTGCGCGATGTGCTGGTCGTGGTATCCGCTCTGGCCATTCAGGACCCGCGTGATCGCCCGGCCGATAAGCGCCAGGCCGCCGACCAGGCGCATCAGCGGTGGCATGATCCAGATTCCGGTTTCGTGGCTCTGCTCAATCTGTGGCACGGCATTGAAAATGCCCGTGAAGCCCTGTCGGGTAATCAGCTACGCCGCTGGTGCCGCGAACACTACATTAACTACCTGCGTATGCGCGAATGGCACGATACGTTCCGCCAGCTCCGACAGCTGCTGCGTGATATGCAGATCGACGTGCCCGCACCGCTACCGCGGGATGAAGATGAAAGCGAAGAGCAGGCCCGTCAGGCGCGGCGCAAAACATCCGGCAAGCTGCACCAGGCCCTTCTATCCGGCTTATTGTCGAACCTGGGCACGCTGCTCGAAAATCGTGAATACCTGGGCGCACGTAACCGCAAGTTCATGATTCACCCAGGCTCGGGACTTGCCAAGAAGTCGCCTAAATGGGTCATGGCGTTTGAGCTGATTGAAACCACCAAGCTCTATGCGCGTACCGTGGCCAAAATTGATCCTCAATGGATCGAGCCGCAGGCCGAACATCTGGTCAAACGCAGCTATAGTGAACCGCACTGGGAGCAAAAGCGCGCTCAGGTTGTAGCGTTTGAGCAAGTGACGCTGTTTGGGTTGCCGATTGTGGCGCGCCGTCGCGTGCATTACGGACCAATTGACCCTGAAGAGTCACGGAAGCTGTTTATTCGTCGCGCGCTGGTAGAGGGCGAGTTCAATACAAAAGGTGCGTTTTTCGCCCATAACCGTGCGTTAATTGATGAAGTCGAGGCGCTCGAAGACCGTGCCCGTCGACGTGATATTCTCGTCGATGAAGACACGCTGTTTGGGTTTTACGATGAGCATATTCCTGCTGACGTTATCAACGGCAAAGGCTTCGAGCACTGGCGTAAAGAGGTGGAACGTCAGGCGCCCAAGCTGCTGCACTTTGATATAGACGCGTTAAAAGCACGTGATGCAGCCGATGTCACCCAGGCGCAGTATCCCGACCATTTAACGCTTGGCGGGGTGGCCTACCCTGTTAGCTATCATTTCGAACCCCACGCCGAGGATGACGGCGTTACCCTGACGGTGCCAGCTGCCATGTTGCCGCAACTGCCGGTACATGCTCTGGAGTGGCTGGTGCCGGGGTTATTGCGTGAGAAGTGCATTGCGCTCTTGAAATCGCTGCCCAAAAGCATTCGTCGCCAGGTGGTGCCTATTCCTGATTGGGTAGACGCTGCTTTGGAGACGCTGGCACCTGACCAACGTCCGCTAACGGAAGCGCTGGGCGAGTTTATCCGCCGCCGGACGGGCACGCGGGTGCATCCAGATGATTGGCGTTTGGACCTGCTTGAGCCGCATCTGATGATGAATGTTCGTGTGGTCGATCATGCGGGGAAACAGCTGGGTCAAGGACGCAATGTAAGGGCGCTTGAGCAGCGCTTTGAGGCGGCTGCAAGCGCCGGTGCTCAGGCATTAGCCGAGCAGGCAAGCCATGCCCCTGCGCTTGAAGGACTGCCAGACGAGCCGTTGCCCGAGTCGCGAGTTACCACACAGGCGGGCATTCGTGTTGAAGCCTATCCTGCGTTAGTTGCCGAGGTGGGAGAGTTTAAGGTTGCGCTGTTTGATCATCCGGCAAAAGCGCAGGCCGCGCATCAGGAAGGCGTTGCCCGTCTGGCCATTGCCCGCCAGCCTGACCAGGTTAAGGCCATCAAACGCTTACCCGATGTTGAAAAATGCGCGCTGCTGTTTGCCAAGGTAGGCAGCAAGCAGGCATTGGTGGATGATCTCTTGCTTGCGGTATTTACCCAGGTAGTTGCCCAGCATCCTCTGCCGCGTTCATCTGCTGAGTTGGTCGCGCGTCTGGACGCCACTAAAGCAGAACTTGTTGAACATGCCGCCACGCTACTCAAACAGGTTGAAGCCGCATTGAAAGGCCATTTGGCGGTGACTAAAGTGCTTAGAGGTAAGCTCAATTTTGCACTGGCTTTGACCTATAGCGATATCAGCGCACAGATGCAGCGCTTGGTCTATCCTGGCTTCATTCGTGATGCGGGGCAGTGGCTTGCCGAATACCCCCGCTATACTGAAGCGGCGCTGATTCGCCTTGAAAAGGCAGCCCGTGAACGCGGACGCGATCACATGATGATGCACGATATTCAAGCACTGGAAACACGCTTTGATGCCCGGCGTAAAAGCGAGCGGCGCGGGCAGGTTGAAGACCCTGAGTTAGTGGCGTTTGGCTGGTGGATACAGGAGCTTCGCGTGTCGCTTTTTGCTCAGCAGTTGGGAACGCTAATACCGGTATCGAGCAAGCGGCTGGAAAAACGCTGGCAAGAGATAATTAGCGTTTAGAGGACGACTGGTAAAATCGACCAATAACGCACACAGTAATGTTAAGCGCGAGCCGTAGGCCTACGCCAACGATGGATGGCAAACCGCTTAAAGGAGAACAAGCATGACAAATGTGGTGATAACCGGTACGGGGCTTTATACGCCGGAACACGCCATTGATAATGCGGCTCTGGTGAGCGCATTTAATACGTGGGTCGACAATGAGAATGCACGCTTTGCTGAAGAGATAGCGCGCGGTGAGCGTGAGCCGTTAGCCCATTCCAGCAGCGAGTTCATTGAAAAAGCATCGGGTATCAAGAGTCGTTATGTATTGGATGCCGCGGGTATCCTTGATCCTGAACGTATGCGCCCTCAGCTTCCTGCGCGGCAAAATGATGAGCCGTCCATTCAGTGTGTAATGGCGACAGCTGCCGCCCGGCAGGCGCTGGAAAATGCCCAGGTAGCGCCAGAAGATATTGAACTCGTGATTGTGGCGTGTTCAAACCTGGAACGTGCCTATCCGGCCGTGGCGGTTGAAGTACAGCAAGCTCTGGGGGCAGGCGGCTATGGGTTCGATATGAACGTTGCCTGCAGTTCCGCAACGTTTGCTCTGGAAACCGCCGCTAACGCCATTGCATCGGGTAGCGTAAAACGTGCCTTGGTGGTTAATCCTGAGATATGCTCAGCACATTTAAATTTCCAGGATCGTGACAGCCACTTTATTTTCGGCGATGCTTGTACGGCTGTAGTATTAGAAAATAGTGCGGTGGCCGTTGCCAGAGAGCGCTTTGAGATATTGGGCACGCGCCTGGTTACTCAGTTTTCCAATGCGATTCGTAATAATGCAGGTTTTTTGAACCGTGTGACGGACAGTGATCCACTGGCGATTGATAAACTGTTTGTGCAGGAAGGGCGGCGGGTTTTCAAGGAAGTATGTCCGCTGGTAGCCAAGCTTATTTCTGAGCATTTAGCGTCGCTTGAGCTATCGGGTAGCGATCTTAAGAAAATGTGGCTGCATCAGGCCAATCGCCATATGAATGACCTTATCGCCCGTAAAGTATTAGGTTTTGAGCCCAGCGAAACGCAGGCGCCTATCATTTTAGACCGTTACGCCAATACCAGCTCGGCAGGCTCCATTATCGCTTTCCATCTGCATCATGATGGTTTGGAAGAGGGCGATATCGGGGTGATCTGCTCGTTTGGGGCGGGCTACAGCGCAGGTAGCGTTGTGGTGCGGCGTCAGTAATAGCATTTAAGTTCTACAAGAGGAAAGATCATGCTGCGGTTTTTAGCCAAGCAGAATTCCGTCGTCACCGTGCGTAATGCAGCGCTGCCAATAGTGCTGTTTGCCACGCTTGCGGTAAGCGGTTGTGCCAGCACCGGTACTCAAACGGCCGCCGAAGCGCACCCAGACGACCCTTGGGAAGGCTTTAACCGCCGCGTCTTTGTATTTAACGACGTGCTGGATCGCTATGCGTTGAAACCGGTAGCAACTGGGTATCGCACGATTACGCCTGACCCTGTGCAGACCGGGGTGGGTAATTTTTTCTCCAACCTTGGAGAAATACGCACGGCTATTAACAGTTTGCTTCAGGGCAAGCCAGCCAATGCTGGTTTGGCAACGTCGCGTTTTTTGATCAACTCAACCGTGGGTATTGGCGGGCTGCTTGATTACGCGACATTGATGGAAATCAACGCAAGCGATGAGGATTTTGGGCAAACCCTGGCCGTTTGGGGATGGGAAGAATCGCGGTATTTAGTCTTACCCCTCCTGGGACCCAGCACCTTGCGAGATACGACAGGGTTGCCAGCGGATATGGCGGCATACCCAGTCACTTATGTAGAAGACGATGCAACTAAAATAGGCCTGACGGCGCTTAATATTGTCGATATTCGTGCTGGCTTGCTCGACCAGGAAAATCTGATTAGCGGTGATCGTTATCGGTTTATACGCGATGCTTTTTTACAGCGCCGCCAGTTTGAAATTAATGATGGCGAGTTAGGCGATGATCCTTTTGCAATGGATGACTTTGATTTCCAGGACAGCGATTTCGACGACAGCGACGTTAGTGACGACGATTTCGCCGATTGAGGCTTAACATGGATCATTCCAAGCAGCTGATTGCGGTGATCGCCGAGCCGGGTCCTGAGCGTAATGCACTGGCAGAAGCTATCACGTGTGATGGCATGTGGGTGTTTGCAGCCGATAATATCAGCTATCTGCCCGCAGAAACGGCGCTGATTGTTGCCCATGCACATGCAGTGCCTCATCAGCATTGGTCGCAGTTAGCCGGACGTCTGCCGACCTTGGTGGTGAGCGATTCACGTCAGGATGCTGATCTGATTAAAGCGGTGGATATTGGGTTGGTGGACTATATTGTTCATCCGCTGCGCCACGCTGAGCTGCTACGGCGAATGATCCGTAAGGCCATTGAGCTGCATGCGCTTGCCAGTGAGCGCGACCGGGACCGCGCGCGGCTTGCCGAGCTAAACGAGAGTTTAGAGACGCACCTGGCGTTACTGCGTATGGATCAGCAAAGCGGCGGGCATATTCAGCGCCGATTGTTGCCTGCCCGGCCCAAGGTCATTAACAGCGTTTATTTTGACTACTGGTTTGCTCCTTCGCTGTATCTGTCCGGTGACTTTCTCGATTACCAGCGTTATAACGAGCGCTACAGTGCGTTCTACTTCGCCGATGTCTCTGGCCATGGGGCATCATCGGCGTTTGTGACAGTACTTTTGAAGTATCTGTGCAACCGGTGGCTCAATGAGTGGGATGGCCTGCAACCAGAGCGCCTGGCACCGGACTGGCTGGCGGCCATGAACCGCGAGTTGCAGGGCACCGATATCGGTAAACATGCCACCTTGTTCGTCGGGGTTATTGACCATTGCTCGCATACCCTTCACTATTCGCTCGGCGCTCAGCTGCCAATGCCTTTATTGGTTGCTGATGGTCAGCTCGTTCGGCTTGAAGGAGAGGGAATGCCGGTAGGTCTTTTCCCCGATATAGAGTATCCTTCGCTGAGCTGTGCTTTACCGGCTGAATTTCGTTTATGGCTGTGTTCAGACGGTGTATTGGAATGCTTGCCGGGTAAAACGCTCGACACGCGGCTCAAGGAACTTGAGCAATTAATAAGCGAAAGTGTCACGCTTGAGCAGTTGCGCGACCGGCTAGCCCAAACAAATGCACTCCTTGCAGAAGGCGATGCAATTGATGAGGCAAACCCAGACCGCGATGCTTTACCCGATGATCTAACAATCATGATGGTGAGCGGATTTGGTCATGCTGATTGATGAAGGCCGTATTAAGGCGGCGTTCGACTCCGGTGTTTTTGTATTAAAACTCTGTGGCGATGTGCGTTTAACGCTTTGTGCCACGCTTGATACCCAAGCGCAGCGCCTTGCTGAAACGCCAGGCTTACAGACCGTAATGATAGATTTACGCGAAGCAACGAATGTTGATTCGACGGCGTTGGGCTTTTTAGCAAAAGTCGCGATGGCGGTGAAAGGGCGTCTGGCGCACCCGCCTACCATTATTGCCGATAATCCTGATGTTCGAAAAATGCTCGACGTAATGGGGTTTGCGCGTTTTTTTACGCTGATGGAAGCGCCGCTTCAGCAGGCGTCCGTGCTTAATAGTGCGCTGATTGATCTGCCTGAAGAACCCGCGGATGAAGAGGGGCTGCGCGAGCGTATTCTTGAGGCACACCGTATTTTGATGCACATGAATGAGCATAACCGGGAACAGTTTCAGCCGCTGGTTGATATGCTGGAAGCGCAAAATACCGAAGCTCAGCACTAAAAAAAGCCTCCGCTCTGAACTGACCCCATAAATTTGGACAGTAAAAAAACTAAGCGGCCAAGGCCTGATTTCGGTACTGTACCGGACTCAGGCCTTTTAGCTTGGTCTTAATGCGCTCGTAGTTGTAGTAATGGATATAGCGTCGGATGCCCGCCTGTAACTGTTCAATATTGTCGAACCGGTTCAGGTAGAAATATTCAGACTTCAGCGTTCCAAAGAAGCTCTCTATGGCGGCATTATCGAGACAATTTCCCTTGCGTGACATGCTCTGGATCACACCATACTCCGCGAGTTTGCGCCGGTAAGC
>NZ_KB898648.1 GCF_000377665.1 Vreelandella zhanjiangensis DSM 21076
GCTTACCGGCGCAAACTCGCGGAGTATGGTGTGATCCAGAGCATGTCACGCAAGGGAAATTGTCTCGATAATGCCGCCATAGAGAGCTTCTTTGGAACGCTGAAGTCTGAATATTTCTACCTGAACCGGTTCGACAATATTGAACAGTTACAGGCGGGCATCCGACGCTATATCCATTACTACAACTACGAGCGCATTAAGACCAAGCTAAAAGGCCTGAGTCCGGTACAGTACCGAAATCAGGCCTTGGCCGCTTAGTTTTTTTACTGTCCAAATTTATGGGGTCAGTTCAGACTGGCGGCTTTTATCGATCGTACTTATCAGGCTTACGCCTCGCGCCGATAGATCAGATCCCATACGCCGTGACCCAGCTTCTCGCCGCGGGCTTCAAACTTGGTTAGCGGGCGGAAGGTGGGGCGGGGCACGTAAGGCGCCGTGTCGGCATTGGCCGTGTTGGCGTAGCCGGGGGCGGCTTCCATTACTTCGGCCATCCACTCGGCATAGGCTTCCCAGTCGGTCGCCATATGGAAGGTGCCGCCGGGCTTGAGGCGCGTGCGAATCAGCTCGACAAACGCGGGCTGCACGATGCGCCGTTTGTGGTGCTTTTTCTTCGGCCAGGGGTCGGGGAAGAACAGCTGCACGGTGGTCAATGAGCCTTCCGGCAGGCATTTTTCCAGTACGGCCAGCGCGTCTTCCTTGTAGATGCGCAGGTTGGTCAGGCCGCGCTTGTCCACTTCATCCAGCAGCTTGCCGACGCCCGGCGAATGCACCTCAATGCCGATAAAGTCGGTGTCCGGATGGGTTTCGGCCTGCTCGATCAGCGAGTTGCCCATGCCGAAGCCGATTTCAACCACACGCGGGGCTTCCCGGCCAAACAGCGCGGTCAGGTCCTGCAGGCCGTCGTCAATCGTCAGACCAAAGCGTGGCCATACGTCTTCAAGGCCCCGGTTCTGCGCCTGGGTCATGCGCCCGGCACGGATTACATAGCTTTTAATCCCCCGACGATGCAGCGGCGCTTCAGCGCTTTCCGGCCCGGTTGAGGACTCGTCGGTACTTTTAATATCAGTCATAAAATCTCTTAACCGTTAATGCGGCCAGCAAAAGGTGATGATGGGTCTGCCGTTTGGCGACGCGGCATGCGTCCGGCCAGGAAAGCATCACGCCCGGCTTCTACGGCGCTTTTCATGGCACGCGCCATGCGCAGCGGATCGCGTGCGTGGGCAATCGCCGTATTGAGCAATACGCCGTCACACCCCAGCTCCATGGCCATAGCGGCATCCGAAGCTGTACCGATACCGGCATCCACCAGCACCGGCACGCTGCTTTGTTCCACAATCAGGCGCACGTTGTGCGGGTTCTGAATGCCATGACCTGAGCCAATCAGCGAGCCCAGCGGCATGATGGCGCAGCAACCCATGGCTTCAAGCTCGCGGGCTACAATGGGGTCATCGCTGGTGTACACCATGACGTCAAAACCATCGGCCAAAAGCGTCTCGGCGGCTTTCAGGGTTTCAACCACGTTGGGGTAGAGCGTGGTCTCATCGCCCAGCACTTCCAGCTTGACCAGTTTATGCCCGTCGAGCAGTTCGCGGGCCAGACGGCAGGTGCGCACGGCGTCTTTGGCGGTGTAGCAGCCTGCCGTGTTGGGCAGCAGGGTATAGCGCGATGGCGAAATCACGTCGAGCAGGTTGGGCCCTGCTTCCTGGCCCAGGTTGGTACGGCGTACGGCAAAGGTGACGATCTCGGCGCCGCTTTCGGCAATCGCCGCGCCGGTCTCGTCGAAGTCTTTATATTTGCCGGTACCCACCAGCAGGCGAGAGCTAAAATTACGTCCGGCAATGGTAAACGGCGCATCGTTTTGAAGTGTCATAGCGAATCCTGGATAAAACGCGAGCAATAGAACGCGAAAAAAGGGCGTAGCCAGTCAAAGAGACATAAGTGCTGCGGGTTAGCCACCGCCGATGGCATGCACCACTTCCACCTGGTCGTCTTCAGCCAAGCGAGTGGTGGCCAGCTGGCTGCGCGGTACGATCTCTTCGTTGATCTCTACCGCGACCCGCCGGCCGGTGAGCGCCAGTTGATCGATTAGATCTGCGGCTGTCAGGCCCGCTTCCAGCGTGTAAGGCTCGCCATTGAGTTGAATGTGCATAAAACTGTCTCGTCTATCGAGGCATAGGGTCTATAAGAGTTAGGGCTAACCCTAGCGTAATACTTAAAAGTGCCTCTATTGTAGCGGTTTCCCGCAGCGCAAGGTATGCCGAGTCGCTCGCGAGCTTTACAGGTGCGGTAACACCTTGAAAGGAGCAGCAATGCAACGTAACGAACGAATCATTTGGTGCCTGATCGCGCTCTCCGGGGCTGTCACGGTCATGGTGGGAGCTTACGCGGCCCACGGTCTGGCGCTACGGGCCAGTGCCGAAATGGTGCATGCGGCCGAAACCGGCGTGCGCTACCAGGCCTGGCACACGCTGGCGATGATGGCAGTGCTAATTGGTCAGCGCGTGTTTGGTTTCAAGGGCTGGCAGTGGCCGGTTGCGCTGTGGGGTTTGGGAGTCGTGGGTTTCTCCGGCTCGCTTTATGCCATGGCGATGGCCGGTTTGAATGCGGGCATCGTGACGCCCATTGGTGGCGTTTTGCTGATTGGCGGGTGGTTGATGCTGGCGGTGGCGGTACTAAGAAGTCCTTAATTGGTCTCTAGCTAACAAGCCTCTAACTAAACGGCCCTGGCAGATCCGCTGGCGCGTCGATATCACGCAAAACGCCCGCATCCGCGACCGGGCATTCCCGCAAGCGTGAGGCGTACTGCTTGATCACACCCTTGGCGCCGTCACTGCCGCTAAGTCTCTCAAGCGCAGGCCACATTGCCCGCCCAAAAATCACCGGGTGGCCCTGCTGGTCTTCAAAGCAGGGCCGCACGATGGTGTCTCGGCAGGCCAGGCGCTGCAAGGCCAACATGGTTTTTGGATCAATATAGGGCATATCACCGAGCAGGATTGCCGCGGCGTCAATGTCATCAAGGCCAGGGTCACGGCCCAGTGCGCCCACCGCTTCGGCCAGGCTTTCCCCCAGGCCAAGGTGCGCATTACGAACGCGCACCAGCGCCACATCCCCGGGAATGCCCAATAACGCTGGATCTTCCTCTTCACGCACGGCCACGCGCAGGTGGGTAAACGCTTTTTGAGCGTTGGCAAGCGATGCGGCCAGCAGCGTTTGGCCATTCGGCAGAAGCGCGCAGCGTTTATCGTCAGGCCCAAAGCGGCGCGAGTAGCCTGCGGCCATCAGCAGGGCGACCACCTGAAAGGCGCGCTTAGAGCTCATCGAGCTGTTTTCCGTGCTGAACGCGCACAATATCGGCCATCACGGCCAGGGCAATTTCGGCCGGCGTCTTGCTGCCCAACGCCAGGCCGATCGGCATATGGATACGCGCGATTTCTGCCTCGCTCAGCCCGCCGGAGCGGACCAGCCGCTCGGCTCGCGCCGCCGAGGAGCGCAGTGAGCCCATGACGCCGATATAGAAGGCGCTCGTGCGCACGGCTTCCATCATTGCCAGGTCATCAATACGTGGGTCATGGGTGAGCGCCACCACCGCGGTGGCGCCATGGCAGGTGTTCGGTGAAATATACGCTGAGGGCAGGAGTGCCTCCACCCGGGCGCCGGGCACATTAAAGCCCGCGCAGGCGGCCTCGTTCGGGTCGCAGACAATCACCTCATACCCAAGCGTCACGGCAAACGCCGCACACGGCGTAGTAATCGGCGAAATACCGGCGATGACCAGCCGGTGAGCCGGGGAGACGCGCATGCTGATAGCGTCACCTTGTCTCTCGACACGCGGCCCGGTGGGTGGGGCCGGGTGAAAACCGCGCTCGCCGCTTGCTTTATCGACCCTACGCATTAGCGGCTCGTGGCCCTTGAGCGCGTTAAGAACCACGCTCAGGTGTTCGCGGGTCTCGGCGGTGGGCGCCAGCCGCTCGACCAGTACATCCAGCACGCCGCCACAAGGCAGCGCTACGCCTGGGGCATCGCTGTCTGCCGTGTCGCCGTAGCGGGTGGTGGTGATGGGCCTGTCGAAGGCGCCGTTGTTGAGCCTTTCGAGAAAATCCTCCTCCACGCAGCCGCCGGAGAGCGAGCCGATATGCTCGCCGCGCTGATTTGCGACCAGCCACGAGCCCGGTGCGCGAGGCGATGAGCCGAAGGTTTCAAGCACCGTGCAGAGCCAGATCGTCTCGCCCTTTTCACACCATGTCAGCGCTTGTTCGATGACCTTGAGGTCCAGGTGTTGCATTGATTCACGCGTTCCTTGTTCAGTGACCTGCAAGCCGGGCCGGGGTCTATGTGCCCTTTAGCGTAGACCAATTGTGCGCTGGGGCGGGAGTATCAGAAGAATTGGGCTGGTGGCTTTAATTGTGACTATGCTTATTCCGTCATGACCGTGACTAGGCGATAGCAACGAAAAAATTAAAGGCAATCCAAATGACCTCAACGACGACGTTCGAGAAGCATCGTGACAGCGCCACGACCCGCTCCGCGGTTGCCCTGTCAATCAACGGCCAACGCCACGAGCTGGAACTTGATAATCGCACCACGCTGCTGGACACCCTGCGCGAACACCTGAAACTCACCGGCTCCAAGAAAGGCTGCGATCTTGGCCAGTGTGGGGCATGTACGGTTTATATCAACGGCGAGCGGGTGAATTCCTGCCTGACGCTGGCGGTAATGCACCAGGACGACGAGATCACCACCATCGAAGGCGTGGGCGATGTCGAGCATATGGACCCGATGCAGCAGGCGTTCGTCGATAACGACGCCTTTCAGTGCGGCTACTGCACGCCGGGCCAGATCTGCTCGGCCAAGGCGACGCTTGATGAGATCCGCGCCGGTATTCCGAGCCACGTGACCCAAGAACTCAATGGGCCCATCGAGATCAGCGATGAGGAGATCCGCGAGCGCATGTCCGGCAATCTGTGCCGCTGCGGTGCCTACGCCAACATTTTGAAAGCCATCAATCAGGTTGCCAACGATCAAACTGCCAGGGAGCGCTCATGAAAGCCTTTTCCTATGAGCGCATCGATGATGCCGCCCAGGCGGCGGCGCGCGCCTTTGAAGTGTCAGGTTCCAAATTCATTGCTGGCGGCACCAATTTACTCGATCTGATGAAGCATGAAATCGAAATGCCTGCACACCTGATCGATATCAATGGTACTGGCCTTGATGACATTGTCGCGACCGACGACGGCGGCCTGCGCATCGGCGCGCTGGTCAGCAACACCGCCCTTGGCGCCGACGAGCGCATCAAACGCGACTACCCGGTGCTCAGCCGGGCGCTGTTCGCCGGTGCATCGAGCCAGCTGCGCAACAAGGCCTCCACCGGCGGCAATCTGTTACAGCGTACCCGCTGCCCTTACTTCTACGATACGGCGATGCCGTGTAACAAGCGCGAGCCCGGGGCTGGCTGCGCCGCGCTTGACGAGGGCGCCGATACCCGCCAACTGGGCGTGATCGGAACGTCGGATCACTGCATCGCCACGCACCCCTCGGACATGGCCGTGGCCCTTCGCGTGCTGGATGCCGAGGTGGAAACCGTCAACCCCGAAGGGCAAACACGCAGGCTTACGCTTGATGAGTTTTACCAGCTCCCCGGCGATACCCCGAACGTGGAGAACGCGCTGGAGCCCGGTGAAATCATCACCGGCGTGGTGCTTCCTGCGCCGGTCGGCGGGCGCCAGCAATATTACAAGGTACGCGATCGCGCCTCTTACGCCTTTGCGCTGGTATCCGTGGCACTGATCGAAACCGACGACGGCAAGGGCCGCGTGGCGCTGGGCGGTGTAGCGCCCAAGCCCTGGCGGCGTGACGAGGCGGATGCCGAGCTTGGCAACGGCGCCAAAGCGGTGATGGAAAAGCTTCTGGACGGCGCGCGCCCCACCGATGAGAACGCCTATAAGCTGACACTTGCCGAGCGTACGCTGGCCGCCCTGCTGGCAAAGGAGTGATGTATGGATTTTAATCAATCAGCCGACGAGAACCTCTTTGACCACGCCCGGATCATCGGCAAGCCCCATACCCGGGTCGATGGCGCACTGAAAGTGACTGGCACGGCCCCCTACGCCTACGAGCGCCATGATGTAGCGGATAACCCGTTGGTGGGTTACCCGCTGGGGTCGAGTATCGCCAAAGGGCGTATTACCCGCATGGACGCAACGGCGGCGCGTAACGCGGACGGCGTGGCGGCGGTGATCACGGCGCTGGATATCGACGAGCTGCCGCGTGCCAAAAGCAACGTCGCCAAGCTGTTTGGCGGCGATATGGTTGAACATTACCACCAGGCGATTGCCGTGGTGGTGGCCGACACGCTGGAGCAGGCCCGGGCGGCCACATCGCTCATCGAGGTAGAGTACGAAGAGATTCCAGGCGAGTTCGATCTGGATGATGCCTGGAAGCGGCTACAGGATAGAGACGTGGTTTCGCACGTGGGCGATGTGGACGCGGCCTTTGACAGTGCCGAGGTCACGCTGGATGAGACCTACCACACCGCCTCGCAAAGCCACGCCATGATGGAGCCCCACGCGACGATTGCGGACTGGACTGATGGCAAGAACATGACGCTTTGGACCTCGAATCAGATGATCAAGTGGACCCGCAAGGCGCTGGCCACCACGTTTGAGCTCGACCCGGCCAATATCCGCTTGGAAAGCCCCTACATCGGTGGCGGTTTTGGGGGCAAGCTGTGGCTGCGCGCCGACGCGGTGCTCGCCGCGCTGGGCTCAAGAGAGACTGGCCGCCCGGTGAAGGTGGCGCTGCCACGCTCGTTTATCTTCAATAACGCCACCCATCGCTCCGGCACCGTGCAGCGGCTGCGCATCGCCGCGGGCAAGGACGGTCGGATCACCGCCTTCGATCACTCGGCGATCTCCCATACGCTGCCCGGCGGCAGTGGTGAAGATGCGGTCAACCAGACGCGCTGCTTCTACGCTGGCGAGAACCGCCGTGTGGCGCACCATGCTATTGATATGAACCTGCCTGAGTCCGCCGACATGCGCGCCCCTGGCGAAGCTTCGGGCCTCGCCGTGCTGGAAATCGCCATGGATGAAATGGCCGAAAAGCTCGGCATGGACCCGGTGGAGTTTCGGATTCTCAACGATACCCAGGTCAACCCCGAAGAGCCTTCCAAACGCTATAGCGACCGCCATTTCGTCGAGTGCTTGCGCAAGGGCGCCGAGGTATTCAACTGGAGCGAGCGTAACACCACGCCAGGCGGTAAGCGCGAAGGGCAGTGGCTGATTGGCCAGGGCATGGCCGGTGCCTACCGCGGTGCGCCGACGATGGATTCCGGTGCCCGGGTACGGTTGAGCGAAGGGCGGCTAATCGTCGAGACTGACATGACCGATATCGGCACCGGCTCCTACACCATCATCGCCCAGACCGCTGCCGAAACCATGGGCCTGGAGATGGACGATGTGGAGGTGCGCCTGGGTAACAGCGCCTTCCCGGCGGCGTCCGGCTCCGGCGGCCAAATGGGCGCGGCCAGCTCTACCGCGGGGGTTTATGCAGCGTGTGTGGCACTGCAAGGCGAGATTGCCAAGTGCCTGGGCGTCGAGTCGGCGCGGTTCGAAAGTGGTCAGGTGGTGACCGATGACAAGCGTGTGGCGCTACGTGACGTGGCCCCGAATGAAGAGCTAGTGGGCGAAGATACGCTGCACTTTGGCGACTTCAAGGACGAGCTTGAGATCGGTACCTTCGCGGCGCACTTTGTCGAGGTGGCGGTGCATGCCTATACCGGCGAAACCCGCCTCAGGCGTACGCTCTCGGTCGTGGATGCCGGGCGCATCCTGAACCCTGTCACCGCGCGTAGCCAGGTGATCGGTGGCATGACCATGGCCACAGGCGCGGCCTTGACCGAGAGCCTGAACATCGACTCACGGCGAGGGTACTTTACCAACCACGACTTGGCCGGTTACGAAATCGCCGTGCACGCCGATATTCCCGAGCAGGAAGTCATCTTCCTCGACACCCAGGACGGTGCCTCTACGCCCTTGAAAGCCAAAGGAGTGGGTGAGCTGGGTATCTGCGGCGGCGCGGCGGCGGTAGCCAATGCCATGTACAACGCAACCGGCATACGCCTACGCGATTACCCCATGACGCTGGACCGTATGCTTGATCGATTGCCCGACGCGTAAGCCAGTGCGGTAACCATTAAAACGCGGGAGCAGGCAACTGCCCCCGCGTTTTTTATGCAGGCATATAACGCGATGGCTAGGGTTTAAGCCGCCCAGTGCTTTTACGCACGATCAAGTGGCTGCTTAGCGTTTGATGGCGTATGGGCTGCTCGCCACGCAAAAGATGGAGCAGCAGCTGCATGGCCTGCTGGCCGATTTCATTGCGCGGCTGGCTAATAGTCGTCAGTTCCGGGTCGCAGTATTCGCTCAGGCCAATATTGTCAAAGCCGACAACGGACAGCTGGTCGGGCACGCTAATACCCAACTGGCGGGCGGCTTTCAGCACGCCAACCGCCATCTCGTCACTATGACAAAAAATCGCGGTGGGTCGGGGCGTTTTCCCCTCCAGCAGGGCTAACCCCTGCTGATACCCGGAGCGAAAGCCAAAGTTACCCTCTGCAATACGCGCTTCATTGCTCAATTGATGCGCCGCTAGCGTATCGCGATAGCCGCGATTGCGTTCCTGGCAAATAGGGTTATGCGCTGGGCCAGAAAGCGTTGCGATACGTTGGTGGCCAAGCGACACCAGGTAATCAATCGCCTGGGCGCTTGCTTGATGGTTGTCGATAGCAATTAACGGCAGGTCGATATCGCTAAAAAATTCACACGCCATGACCAACGGAAAGTCCGCCTGCTTATCCGCTTGCTTGACCAGCGCCCTGGGAATCTCGGAGGTCAACAGCACAATACCATCGGCCTGGTTGGTGGAAAGCAGCCGAAAGTAGGCCTCTGCGCGCGCAGGGTCGTGTTCGCAATCGCCAATCAGTATCTGATAACCCGCCTGATGGGCAACATCCTCCATGCCGCTAATAATCTCGGAAAAAAACGGATTTGAAATATCCGGCAAGAGCGCCACGATGGTTTTGGACTCCGCACGGCGCAAGTTGCGCGCGGCAATATTGGGCGAATAACCCACCTGAGCAATTGCCTGATTCACCCGCTTTCGAGTGGCATCGCTGACTTTTTCAGGCGTTGCCAGGGCGCGTGATACGGTCGCTGTCGAACAGCCCGCCGCTTTCGCCACGTCTTTAATCGTCGGCACGCTATGCGGCTGTTTGCTCGTTACCGGGGTGTTAAGCATTGAACGATGGTCCTGAAAAAACGCGCCTGAAAGCGGGCGGTTAAAGACAATGTTGGCGCGCTATTCGCTAAAATGTAAATGTTTACATTCAAATTCTAGCAGCGTTAACCACAACATTTAAACGCATCTTTACTATTAGCGCGTTAATTATGTAGCTATTTATTTGCTCTTTTTATGTATTCTTTAGTCTAAATTATAGGCGCTTAGATAGAATTTAAAGATTTAAAATCCTTTTACAGCAGTACGTTATCAATTTTATTTTAGCCTTTTTGTCACGCTTGACCGATGTATGTTGCTCTGCTGAAATGTAATCCATTACATTGTGTCTTTCAGCAGTGGTTGCTGACGCCAAAACAACAAAACAAATGAGGTCGATGATGAAGACCCTTAAAGGGCCCGCGCTCTTTCTAGCCCAGTACATTGGTGACGAGCCGCCTTTCGATAGCCTGGAGCATATTGCGCGCTGGGCATCGGAGCTGGGCTTTAAAGCGCTGCAAATGCCCACGCTGGATAAGCGGTTTTTTGATCTTGAGCGAGCGGCAGAAAGCCAGGCGTATTGCCAGGAAGTACAGGCGCTTTTAGCGCAATATGACTTGGAAATTTGCGAGCTTTCGACGCATTTGCAGGGCCAATTGGTGGCCGTGCATCCGGTTTATGACAGCCTGTTTGACGGCTTCGCCCCGCCTGAACTGCACGGCGACCCAGTCGCGCGCCAAGCCTGGGCTGTCGAGCAGCTAAAGCTTGCCGCGCAGGCCAGCGCCAATCTGGGGTTGAAGGCCCATGCCACGTTCTCCGGCTCGCTGCTTTGGCCGTTTCTTTACCCGTGGCCACAGCGCCCCGCTGGGCTGGTTGAAGATGGTTTTGCCGAGCTTGCCAAACGCTGGCGCCCTATTCTGGATGCCTTTGATGCCGCTGGTGTGGACTTATGCTTTGAGATTCACCCCGGTGAAGACCTGCATGATGGCGCGACTTTTGAGCGTTTTTTAGCCGCCGTGGACCATCACCCGCGCTGCTGCATGCTGTATGACCCCTCGCATTTGGTGCTTCAACAGCTTGATCACCTTGCCTTTCTTGATCGTTATCACCCGTATATCCGCATGTTTCATGTCAAGGATGCCGAGTTTCATCCTACCGCCCAGCAGGGCGTTTACGGCGGCTACACCTCTTGGGTCGAGCGGGCAGGCCGCTTTCGCTCCCTGGGCGATGGGCAGGTGGATTTCAAAGCGGTGTTCTCGAAACTGGCCCAGTACGATTTTGACGGCTGGGCGGTCATCGAGTGGGAGTGTGCGCTCAAGCATCCTGAGCAGGGCGCGGCGGAAGGCGTCACGTTCGTGAATGAGCACATTATCCAGGTGACCGACCGCGCGTTTGATGACTTTGCCGATGCCGGAACGGATCGTGAGGCTAATCGCACGCTGCTGGGTCTCGGCTAAACCACGCTCAGGGGTTAGGTAATGACAACAAACAACAACACACCGCGCAGACTTCGCCTTGCCATGATAGGCGGCGGCCAGGGTGCTTTTATCGGCGGTGTGCACCGTATGGCGGCGCGCCTGGATGACCGCTTTGAGCTGGTAGCCGGGGCTTTTTCATCCCAAACCGAGCGCAATCTGGCGACCGCCAACGAGTTGGGCGTTGATGGCCAGCGCTGCTATGCCGACTACGCATCGCTGTTGGTAGGCGAAGCCACCCGCGAAGATGGCGCCCAGGTCGTGGCGATAGTCACACCCAACCATCTGCATTACCCGGCGGCGCTGGCAAGCCTGGAAGCGGGCTTTCACGTGGTGTGTGAAAAACCCATGACGCTCAGCGTTGAGGAAGCTGAACAGCTGGCGCAAGCGGCTGAGAAAAGCGCTCGCCACTTTGTATTAATGCACAACTACGCGGGTTATCCATTGGTTCAGCATGCCCGTGAACTGATTGCCCAAGGCGCGCTAGGGCAGCTTCGCCACGTGCAGGTCGAGTATATTCAGGAGTGGTTAAGCGAACCCCCGGAAGCCGATAACCGCCAGGCCGCCTGGCGTTTAGACCCCACCCAGGCGGGGGCTGCTGGCTGCCTGGGAGATATTGGCGTGCACGCGTTTCAGCTGGCTCAGTTTATCAGCGGCCAGCGCGTCAGTGAGGTAAGCGCTGAGCTGGTGACTGCCGTGCCGGGGCGGGCGCTTGATGATAACGTTCAGGCACTGCTGCGCTTTAACGGCGGTGCGCGGGGCATGCTGTGGGCAAGTCAGACGGCAGCGGGTTATGAGAACGCGTTAACCATTCGTGTCATCGGCGAGAAGGCCAGCCTGCAGTGGGCCCAGGAGCAGCCCAACGAGCTGTGGCTGAAACCGCTTAACGGGCCAAGCCAGCGCTTAACACGGCGCGATGACTGGCTAAGTGCGAATATCGCTCAAGGCGTGCGCGTGCCGGGCGGGCATCCGGAAGGCTACATTGAAGCCTTTGCCAACCTGTATCAGGCGTTGGCCGATGGGCATGCATCAGGCGAATATCCCACTTGGCTGCCCGGTATTGAAGACGGTGTGGATGGTATGCGCTTTATTGCCGCGGCGATTACCTCACACCAGGCGGCAGGCAGTTGGACGCCGCTGCATCTGAGGAAAGCGCCAGACGCTTCCGGGGGCGCTTCATGAGCGAGCCTATTTTAACGCTTGAAGGGATCGGTAAAGCCTTCGGCCCCGTTCAGGTGCTGAATGATATTTCCCTTTCCGTTATGCCGGGCGAAGTGCTGGGTATTCTGGGGGAAAACGGCGCCGGGAAATCCACGCTGTTAAAGATCATCAGCGGTATCTACACGCCAACGGTGGGTACGATCCACCTGAATGGTCAGATATTTAGTGCGTTGGACCCGATTACGGCGCGTTTTCACGGCGTGGCGATGATCCCCCAGGAATTCAATTTAATCCCCACGCTGCGTGTTTACGAAAATGTCTTTTTGGGCCAGGAAGTACGCCGTCATGGTTTTCTTGACCACGCAGGCATGCGTAAGCGCACCCAGGAACTGCTCAGCTCGCTTGAAGTGGACCTGGACCCTGAACTTCCCATTGAGCGGCTAAGCGTTGCCCAAAAGCAGATGGTTGAAGTGGCCAGGGTGCTGGTTAACGACGCGCGACTGCTGATTCTGGATGAGCCCACTACGGTACTGACCGACCGTGAAGTTGCGGTGTTGTTCAGGGTAGTGCGTGCGCTGGTCGCCAAGGGCGTCACGATTTTATTTATTTCTCACAAGCTAAAAGAGGTCAAAGATCTCTGTGACCGGCTGCTGATTTTACGCGACGGCCAGCAGGTAGAGCTGTGCGAGACCGCGACGCTTAATGAAGAGGACATGGCGCGCAAAATGGTCGGGCGTGAGCTGTCACAAATTTACCCTGAGAAGCTTGCGCAAAGTACTGATAACACGCCGCCCGCGCTGCGGGTGCGGGGCTTGAGCCTTAAAGGCAAACTCAAGGACATCAACCTTGAGGTACGCCGTGGCGAAGTGCTGGGGTTTGCCGGGCTGGTAGGTGCGGGGCGCACCGAAATTGCTGAAACCATCATGGGGCTGCACCGCAAAGAGCAGGGTGAGATATTTATCGATGGCGAGCTTGTTGATCTTCGTTCACCCAACGAAGCCCACGCCCACGGCTTGGCGTATCTGTCGGAAGACCGCCAGGGCAAGGGGCTGATTCTCTCGTTTAACGTCATGCAGAACATTACCGCCCTTAGCCTGAAGCGCTATGTGCGCGGGTTTATCAAGCATCGTGCTGAACGGCGTCAAGCCGAACATTACCAGCAGCGCCTGACCATCAAGGCATCCAACCTGGCGGCGCCGGTGAGCCTTCTGAGTGGCGGTAACCAGCAGAAGGTTTACTTCTCAAAGCTACTCGATATCGAGCCCGATATCCTGATTCTCGATGAGCCCACCCGCGGCATCGATATCAGCGCCAAGCAGCAGATTTACCGGTTGATTCGCGACCTTACCGAACAAAATAAAGCCGTTATCGTGATCTCCTCCGAGCTTGAAGAGGTCATTGGTATTGCGGATCGGGTGTTAGTGATTCGCGAGGGGCAAATAGCCGTTGAGCTTAACGGTGACGATATCAACGAAGAACAAATAATGCTGTATGCCGCTGGCGCACGACAGCACGCCAACCGTGAACAAGTGGGGAATTAAGATGGCTCAACCGCCTAATACCAAGTCAATGGGGAGCGTTGCACGCCAAGGTCTGCGCAGGCTGCCCCTTAACGCGACGATTCTGGCCCCGCTGGTGGCGCTGATTTTGCTGTTCGTGGTCTCGTCCATCGCCAGCGAATATTTTCTGAATACGCGCAATATTTCCAACGTGATGCGTCAGGTTTCCTATACCGGCATTATCGCCATCGGCATGACCTTTGTGATTATCGCCGGTGGGATCGATCTGTCGGTGGGGTCGATGGTGGCGCTTGTGGGCGTGGTTATCCTGTATATCGTCAATAGCATTAGTGACCCCATTCAGGCGGTGCTTCTCGGCCTGTTGGCCGCTATCGCTGCGGGCGGGCTGTTAGGGCTATTCAACGGCTTGTTAGTCACCCGAGGGCGCATAGCGGCCTTTGTGGTAACGCTTGCCAGTATGTCGATCTTTCGCTCACTGGCGCTCTACTTCACCGACGCGGCGGTGGTTTCTACCCCCAATCCGCACTTCTCAAGCGTGGGCGGCGGCTTTTTGCTGGGCATTCCGGTTCCGGTAATCGTGTTTTTTGGCTTGGCGATCATCGCGCATGTGCTGCTGTTTCATACCCCTTACGGGCGGCATGTGTGCGCGGTGGGCGCTAATCCTCAGGTAGCACGCTATTCGGGCATTCGGGTCGAGCGCATTGTGCTCTCCACCTTTGTGATTGCGGGGATCTGTGTGGGGCTTTCGGCCATCATGCTGACCTCACGGCTCAACTCGGTAAGCCCGAGCGATGCGGGCTACTTTTATGAACTGGATGCTATCGCTGCCGTCGTCATCGGAGGCACGGCGCTTTCCGGCGGGCGCGGTTCGATATGGGGCACGGTCATCGGTGCGCTGATTCTGGGTATTATCAACAACATGCTTAACCTGACCGGCGTTTCCCCTTATTTACAGGGGCTGGTCAAAGGCGGCGTCATTTTGCTGGCGGTGCTGCTGCAGTACAAGCGTGCCTGATTCGTTAATACGGGTTTTAAGAACGGTTTTAAGAACAAGCGTTAAAAACGGTCTTTTCGGTCGCTATGCCCAAACAGGGCCGACGATCACACTGGGCGGGGTTGGCTCGTCCATCCACGATGTACGTTAGAAAGGGAGCAATAACAATGACACTATCACGCCTTTTCAAGACTGCCGCGCTGGCAACGGCCATAGCGAGTACGTCCAGCCTGGCGCTGGCCGACGACTACCATATTGGCGTCACCGTGCCGTCCGCTGACCATGGCTGGACCGCAGGCCTTTTATGGTGGGCGCAGCAAGCCGCCGGCGAGCTAAGCGAGAAGTATCCGGATGTCAGCTTTACGGTACTTTCCGCTAACTCCGGTACGGCCCAGGTCTCTAACGTGGAAGATCTGATGATCCGCAACCTGGATGCGCTGGTCATTTTGCCACACGACCCGGCAACGCTTCAGGCGGTTATTTCCGAAGCTTATGACGAAGGCATCTACACCGTTGTGGTCGACCGCGAGCTTGAAACGCCTGCACAAAACGTCTTTATTGCGGGCGATAACCCCGGTTTAGGCGAGCACGCCGCGCGTTATATCGCTGAAGAGCTGGGCGGCGAGGGCAATATTCTGGTGCTGGAAGGCCCGCCCATTCCTATTAATAGCCAGCGTGTCGATGCCTTTAACAGGGTGATGGAAAACTACCCCAACATCAATATTCTGGCCTCTCAAACGACCAACTGGAACCCACAGCAGGCGCTTAGCGTAACGGAAGACCTGCTGGGCAGTAACCCGGAAGTGGATGCCATTTGGGCGGGTGACGATGACGTATTGATCTCGGCGCTTCAGGCGGTGGATGAAAACAACCGCGACGATATCCAGCTGATTGTGGGCGGTGGCGGTTCGCAGCGCGTGATTGAAATGATCCGTAACGAGCACCCGATGGTTAAAGGCACCGTAACCTATCCGCCGAACATGATTGCCTCGGCCATGGCGCTAGCGGTACACGGCGTTAAAGGCGAGCATCTGGGTGATATGTACCACGGCGTGCCTTCACGGCTCATTCTTAACGCTGACCTGATCACCCTCGATAATGTAGAAGAGTACTACGAGCCAGAAGCCGCTTACTAAGCGCTCTAGCCGCTAAAACGCCCCGCCCTCAAGCTAGTGAATAGCCAAGGGGCGGGGCGTTTTTGTCTTGAGAGCGGCTTTAACGTTAGCGCTGTTCGCCGCTACAGAGGCAGGGCGTAGCTTGCGGTGATATGGGCAACCGGCCGGATGTTATCCGCGGCGGAGAAAACCTGTACCTCGCCAACGCCTAATCGGCGGCCTAGCTTGATCAGTTTGGCGTGGGCGATAATGTCGTGTTCGCCTGAAGCGGCGCGCAGGAAGTGACAGTTGAAGTCGCTGGTCACCGCCATGGGTTCCGGGCCGATTTGGCCCAGAATCGCCACATACAGCGCCACATCGGCAAAGCCCATCATCGTGGGGCCGCTTACTCGGGGGCCGGGGCGCAGGTGTTCATAACCTACCGTTAAGCGCATCGTGGCACACATCTCTCCTACGCTTTCCACTCTGCCCATTCGCTGGGGAAACACCTCATCTAAAAAGTGCTCGATCTGTTCGACAGTCATGACGGTCATTGTTGTTATCCTTCATAAAAAAGCCCCAAGGCATATGCCTTAGGGCTAGTTGTACCATAAAACGAATTTACTTCGCCTTATGCACCTGACGCCATTCGTGAAGTAGCGGCTCGGTGTAGCCTGACGGCTGCACGCGACCCTTGAAGATCAAATCTGAGGCGGCCTTGAAGGCGGTGGAGTCCTCAAAGTGACTGCTCATTGCGGTGTAGGTGGGGTCACCGGCGTTTTGCTCATCGACGACCTTGGCCATGCGCTTGAGGGTTTCTTTCACGCGAGCCTCATCGACAATGCCATGATGCAGCCAGTTGGCAATGTGCTGGCTGGAAATGCGCAGCGTGGCGCGGTCTTCCATCAGGCCCACGTCGTGAATATCCGGCACTTTCGAGCAACCCACGCCGTGCTCTACCCAGCGCACCACGTAACCCAGTATGCCCTGGCAGTTGTTGTCCAGCTCCTGCTGCTTCTCGTCATCGGACCAGTTGGCGTTTTCAGCCACCGGCACGCTGAGTAGATCATCCAGGAAATCAGGCTCGCCCAGGCCTTCAAGCTCGCGCTGAACGTCAGTTACGTTCACCTGATGATAGTGCAGCGCGTGCAGGGTAGCGGCCGTGGGCGAAGGTACCCAAGCGGTGTTGGCACCGGCTTTCGGGTGGCCGATTTTCTGTTCCAGCATGTTGTGCATTAAATCGGGCATGGCCCACATGCCTTTACCGATCTGGGCGCGACCGCGCAGGCCACAGGCAAGGCCTACCTGTACGTTGCTCTTCTCATACGCCGCGATCCATTTGGCGCCTTTCATATCGCCCTTGCGAACCATCGGGCCCGCTTCCATCGCGGTATGCATTTCATCACCGGTCCGGTCGAGGAAGCCCGTGTTGATGAATGCCACGCGTGAAGAGGCCTCGGCAATACACGCCTTGAGATTCACCGTAGTGCGGCGCTCTTCGTCCATGATGCCCATTTTCAGGGTATCGCGGCTCATGCCCAGCAGGTCTTCCACGCGGCCAAACAGCTCGTTGGCAAACGCTACTTCAGCAGGGCCGTGCATCTTGGGCTTGACGATATACACTGAGCCGGTGCGCGAATTGCGCGGCTGATCGGCATCTTTTTTCAGATCGTGCAGGGCAAGCAACGAGGTCACCACGGCGTCGAGAATACCTTCCGGCAGCTCGTTGCCATCCTCATCCAGAATCGCTGGCGTGGTCATCAAGTGGCCCACGTTACGCACGAACATCAGTGAACGGCCGGGTAAGGTCACCTTGCCGCCTTCGGTGGTGTTCCAGGTGCGGTCTGCGTGCAGCTTGCGCGCGAAGGTTTTGCCGCCCTTGTCGATGTTCTCTTCCAGATCGCCCTTCATCAGGCCGAGCCAGTTGCTATACACACCGACCTTGTCTTCGGCGTCCACGGCGGCCACTGAGTCTTCGCAATCCATAATGGTGGTCAGCGCGGCTTCCACTACCACGTCTTTCACGCCCGCCGGGTCGGTTTTGCCGATGGCGTGACTGGCGTCGATCTGGATTTCCAGGTGGAGGCCGTTATTGGCCAGCAAAATAGCTTCAGGTGCCGTCATTTCACCGGTAAAGCCAATCAGCTTGGCTGAATCTTTTAGCCCGGTTTCCCGGCCGCCTTCCAGCGTAACCACCAGATGGCCGTCGCGAATCGCGTATTTAACCGCGTCGCGGTGAGAGCCTGTAGCCAAGGGCGCGGCACGATCCAGAACGCCTCGCGCGTAGGCAATGACTTTGGCGCCGCGCTTGGGATTAAAGCTGGTGCCTTTTTCCGCGCCGTCTTCCTCGGAAATAGCATCGGTGCCGTAGAGCGCATCGTAAAGGCTGCCCCAGCGCGCATTCGCCGCATTCAGGGCGTAGCGGGCGTTACTCACCGGCACCACCAGCTGCGGGCCGGCTTGAAGTGCTACTTCACGGTCCACGTTGGCAGTATTGGCTTTCACGTTCGCCGGCGCATCTACCAGGTAACCGACCTGTTTTAAAAACGCACGGTAAGCCGACATATCGCTTATCGGGCCGGGGTTTTCACGGTGCCAGGTATCGAGTTTTTCCTGCAGCGCATCACGCTCTGCTAGCAATTGACGATTTTTTGGGGTCAGATCATGAAACAGAGCATCGACACCGGCCCAAAAAGCGCTTTTATCCACACCCGTTCCGGGTAGCGCCTGTTCATTAATAAAACGGTCCAGCTCGGCGGCCACCTGTAAACGGTGGTGCGTGATACGCTCGCTCATGGGGAGTTCTCCTGTGAAGATGCCCGTGGATTGTTTGAAGGCCACAGCTAGAGTGAAAATATATTTATGGAAAATACTTCCACATCTGATTGGGCATGTAAACAGCGTAGACCTTAAAGCAGTAAAATGCTCGACCAAATGATGAGAAGAGGCCCCGAGTGGCCTTCTTAAAATAATGGAAGTAGGGCGTTCACGGAGAGACAGGGATGCAGGATTTCCAGCAGCTGGAAGGCTTGTTTCGGCAAGCATCAGGCGAGTCAGCGTTCTCTCGATTAATACCGGGTGAGACGCTTTGGAACATAGTGCAGGACTATTTCCTGCACTATGGCCTCGAAACACTATTGGAAGACACCGATGAGGTGCACGCAGGGTTTATCGATACCGGGCGCTTTAGCCTGTGGTGCCAGGTCTGGAGCCCGCCCAAGCCGTCCGGCACGGCGTTTGTGGTGCACGGCTACTTCGATCATTTAGGGCTTTATCGACATTTATTGGCGCACCTATTGGCGAAAGGCTGGCGGGTAGTGCTATGGGACTTACCGGGCCATGGTCTTTCAAGCGGCCCGCGGGCGGAAATTGAAGATTTCGACGACTACCAGCACTGCCTGACACATATGCAGAATACTCTGCAAACATTGGAGATGGCTCCTAAGCCCTGGCTGGGGGTTGGGCAAAGCACCGGGGCCGCTATTTTGGCCACCGACGCGTTAACCCGCCGTGAGGCATCCGGGTGGGATGGCTTAGTGCTATTGGCGCCATTGGTACGTCCCTGGCGGTGGAGCCAGGCCAGCTGGGTGCATTTAATCGCGAGCCCGTTTTTAAAAGAGCTGCCGCGTAAATACCGGCCCAACTCGACCGATGAAACGTTTACCGAATTTCTGCGTGATCGTGACCCGCTCCAGCCCGAGCGATTGAGCGTTGCCTGGGTCAGCGCCATGCGCCGCTGGATGCCGCGCCTGCTGGCGCTTGCGCCTGTGGATATCCCAGTATTGATTTTGCAGGGCCAGCAGGATTTAACGGTGGACTGGGAATGGAACCTGAACATTCTGGCGGAAAAATTCACCTCTTCTGAGGTTCATTACCATCCAGACGCGCGCCACCATTTGGTGAACGAGGCAGAGCCGATTCGCCAAGTGCTGTTTGAAGCCATCAATACGTTTATTGATGAGATGCCCGCCGGTAAGCCTGAGGCTACCGACCAATAAGCCATTGACTTAACAGGAGTGTTAACAGATGACTGCAGCGCCCAAGGTATTAGTATTTGCAGGCAGTAGCCGCCAGGACTCACTCAATAAGCAGCTAGCCCAGCTAGTGGCCAAGCGTATTGAAGCGCTGGGCGGTGTGGCAACGTTCGTGGATTTAAAAGACTATCCGTGCCCGCTGTTTGATGAAGATATCGAAACCCAGGGCATACCCGAGAACGTGCTTAAACTGCGTAAGCTTTTAGCCGATCACCAGGCGCTGTTTATCGCCTCGCCCGAATACAACGGCTTTATCACCCCGCTGTTGAAGAACACGCTGGACTGGCTGTCTCGCCCTTATGAAGATACGCCGGGCCTGGCACTTTACTCAGGTAAATGGGCCGCGCTGGTATCGGCTTCCCCCGGCGGGTTAGGCGGCATTCGCGCCATGCCGTTGGCCCAACAGCTGCTCGCCAATCTGGGTTTGATCGTACTGCCCCAGCCCATGTCGCTATCCAAAGCGCACACTGCTTTTGATGAAACGGGCGCGCTTATCGAAGAAGCCAATAGC
Organism: Vreelandella zhanjiangensis DSM 21076; assembly: GCF_000377665.1. GTDB lineage: Bacteria > Pseudomonadota > Gammaproteobacteria > Pseudomonadales > Halomonadaceae > Vreelandella > Vreelandella zhanjiangensis. Next base: position 20,060 of record NZ_KB898648.1, read on the forward strand.
AAAAAGCTTGATGCCCTTTGTCAGCGGCTGGTGGATATTCTGGTGCGTACCAACGCGTAACTTCTACCTCCTCATCATCAAGCGCGCAGGCGGCTTCGAGTGTCTTGGCCACCGAGGGCGCCCGCCCCAACTCAAGGGAGTTTCCTCTTATGTCGGATATTCTGATTAGTGCCCATGATCTGTTGGATCGTCTGAACAGTGACGCGCCACCCAAGGTGTTGGATGCATCGCTGCCTAACAGCCCCATTGCGGCTCATGTACCGGAAGATGATCGAAAAATACCCGGCTCACTCGAGTTCGATATCGAGCAGGTCTTTTCCGACCGCGAGGCGGCATTTCCACATACGCTGCCCGCAAAAGAGGCGCTGGAAGCGGCGTGCCAAGGCCTCGGCCTGGCCCCTGATGATGAGATCGTGATTTACGATAATCGAGGCGTTTACTCAGCCCCGCGCGCCTATTGGCTGCTTACCCAAGCGGGCTTCAAAAATGTAAAACTGCTGGATGGCGGTTTGCCCCATTGGCTCTCGCAGTCGCTGCCGGTTCAACAGGGCTACTCTGCTTCCACGCCGCTGCCGGTGCCGCCTGTGCTCCAGGCTAATAAAAGCGTGGTCAGCGTGGATGAAGTTCACGACAACATCGAACGCCAGCGCTTCAAGGTGGTAGATGCCCGAAGTGCTGCGCGCTTTTCAGGGCAGGCCCCCGAGCCCCGCCCAGAATTTCCCAGTGGGCATATCCCTGCCTCTTTTAATCTGCCCTTTACCGAGGTTCTGGAAAACGGGCACTTCAAGAGCCGGGAGGAGATTTCAAGGCTCATGCGCAGCAAAGAGCTTGAGCCGTCGGATCATCTGACCTTCAGCTGTGGCTCCGGCATCACCGCCTGCATTGTGTGGGTGGCCGCGGAGCTTGCCGGGTACGAGCATCTTGCGCTGTTCGATGGTTCATGGACGGCGTGGGTGATGAGCGGCCGCCACGAAAGTTGATGGCAAGCCTTGCTGCATGGCGCCTTCAGCCTTTGCCCAGCATCCGATCCAGCTGCCGATAGCCGATGGCCTCGATCAGGTGCGCCTGGGAGGGCTTGGGCTCGCCCTGTAAATCAGCCAGCGTCAGCGCCACGCGCAGCACGCGGTGGTAGGCGCGGGCGGAAAGTTTGAGCTTTTCCAGCACACTGGCAAGCCAGGTGCGCTCCTCATCGTTCAAGTCGCAGGCGGCTTCCAGTGCCTTGCCGCCTAGCTGGCTATTGAGCGCGCCGCGTGCCATTTGACGCTCTCTTGCAGCCATCACACGCTCGCGCACCGCCTCGGACGATTCGCCTTGGGTTTGGGCGGTGAGCTGTTCCGGCGGTAGCGCGGGGACTTCGACCTGTAGGTCAATACGATCCAGCAGCGGGCCGGAAAGCCGCGCCTGATAGCGCTGAATCTGGCTGGCGGTGCACTGGCAGCGCTGTCGCGGGTCGCCCAGGTGCCCACAGGGGCAGGGGTTCATGGCGGCTACCAATTGAAACTGCGCCGGGTAACGGCGTTCGTGACTGGCCCGGGCCAGATGGATCTCGCCCGTTTCCAGCGGCTGTCTTAAAACTTCTAACACGTTGCGGGAAAATTCCGGCAGCTCGTCTAAAAACAGCACGCCGTGGTGGGCAAGCGAGATCTCTCCCGGTTTGGGTTTTGAGCCACCGCCCACTAACGCGGCAGCACTCGCACTGTGGTGCGGTTGGCGAAATGGGCGCTTGCCCCAGTCGGCATCCAGGGGTAATCCACATACCGAACGCACGGCGGCGACCGCTAACGCATCCTCTTCAGAAAGCGGCGGCAGAATGCCCGGCAGGCGGCTGGCGAGCATGGTCTTGCCGGTGCCCGGCGGGCCGGCGAACAAAAGGTTGTGCCCACCGGCAGCGGCGACTTCAAGCGCCCGGCGTGCCTGCTGCTGGCCGCGCACATCGGCCAAATCGGCCATCGGCGTGGTGGTCTTAACAGAAGCAGGCAAGCGGTGGGGTGGGATTTTTTCCTGGCCGAGCAGGTGAGCGACAACCTGCCAAAGCGTATCGGCCGGCAGCACCGGCAAGTCGCCCGCCAGCGCGGCTTCATCCGCGCACTCGCGGGGAATGATCAGCGCTTTTCCAGACCGGCGCGTTGCCAGGGCAAAGGGCAGAATGCCGTGTACGGCGCGCAGCTTGCCGTCCAGCGCCAGCTCGCCCGCGCACTCCATGCCTTCCAAGGCTTCTACCGGAATCTGGCCCGAGGCGGCAAGAATCCCCAGCGCAATCGGCAGATCAAATCGGCCGCCTTCCTTGGGGAGGTCCGCGGGTGCGAGGTTCAGCGTAATCCGTCGAGTGTTGGGGAAATCAAACCCTGCGTTGACCAGGGCGCTGCGCACCCGTTCGCGGCTCTCTTTCACGGCGGTTTCCGGCAGGCCCACCAGCGTCAGCCCTGGCAGGCCGTTGGCAAGGTGTACTTCTACGTGCACCGCCGGTGCGTCTAACCCCACGCCTGCGCGCGTGGCAACAATGGCCAATGTCATTGTGCTTCCTTGCTAGGTTTACTTAACCCTAACTTAACTTATTTAAGCAGACGTTGATAGCGCAGGGCTGGCGGCGGTATAGTGAATATAAATCACAACGATTATCACTAAAAAGATTTTATGCCCCTCTGCTCCTAACCAAACCGAGTGCTCAACATGCCGTCTTTACCGTTTGTGCGCCGCCCCCTGGCGCGTTCCATTGCCGCGTTGATTCCTGTCACCGCCGTTCTTGTATGCGCCACTGCTAGCGCTCAGGAGGCGGTTAATAACGATACCGTTGTGGTGGTCGGCACGGCCTTGAAAGTGGACGCCCCGCTGGTGGAAACGCCGCGCCCGGTTTCAAGCGTTGACCGTGAAGAGCTTGAAACCCGCAATGTGCAGCAGCTGGATGAAACCTTCCGCTACCGTGCTGGGGTGCTGGCCGGCCACTACGGCAGCGATAACGATACCGACTGGTTCAAGGTGCGCGGGTTTGACCAATCCACCTACCAGGATGGCCTGCGTATCTATCGTGAAGGCTTCTATCAGTGGTTGCCTGAGCCCTACGGCCTTGAGCGGATTGATGTATTCAAAGGGCCGTCTTCGATTCTTTACGGTGAGGCGCCTCCCGGTGGCTTGATCAACGCGGTGAGCAAACGCCCGACCGATACGCCCCAGGGCAACGTGAATTTGCAGATGGGCAATCGCAACCACCGCCAGATAGGCGTGGATACCAGCGGGCCGGTAGGCGAGTCAGACGATGTTCGCTACCGTTTGGTGGGCATGTATAAAGAGCGCGACGGCGATCTGGATAACACCGAAAACGAGCGCTACTACTTTGCACCCAGCCTGGCGGTGGACTTCAGTGAAGACACCAGCGTTACCTTCCTGGCCAGCGTGCAGAAGGACGACGGCGTGCCCGTCAATGGCTTCAAGCTGCCCTACGGCAGCATTCAGGATACGCCGTTTGGCCGGGTCAGCCCGCAGTCCAACGTCAGCGAACCTGACTACGACCGCAACAAGCGCACCCAGTGGGGCGTAGGTTACGAGCTGCGTCACGATTTCAACGACACCTGGGCGTTCGAGCAGGATTTACGCTACAGCGAACTCGATCTGGAACTGCGCAGCACCTATGCGCTCTCCATGGTGGATGATCGCCGGGCATCACGCGGTTTGACGCTGCGCGACGGCAAGGCCGATAGCTGGACGGTGGACAACCGCTTTGTGGGCAACTGGTACACCGAACGCACCGAAAATACCCTGCTGGTGGGCGTCGATTACCAGAACCTGGGCCTCAAGGGCCAGGAGGGCGACGACTACGCCTTTGGCGCGCCGATCGATATCTTTAATCCCACTTACGGCAACTACACGCCGTTTGCCGATGAAGACTTGGTCGAGCGGCATATCGACAAAGAGCAGACCGGCGTTTACCTGCAAAACCAGCTGCGCCTGGATGACCGCTGGGTAGTGCTGGGTGGCGTTCGTTATGATCAGGCGGAAACCGAAAATACCAACGTTACTACAGGCGTTACCGAACGCTCCGATGACGATCAGCTCTCCTGGTCCGGCGGGGTCATGTATCTCGGCGAGAACGGCATCAACCCTTACGTCAGCTACACCGAATCGTTCGAGCCGATTGCTCAGTCCGACAGTGCGGGTAACCTGTATGACCCGCGTGAGGGCCGCCAGTGGGAAGCGGGTGTGAAGTATGCGCCGATAGGCTGGGATGGCTACGTGACGGCCGCCGTGTTTGATCTGGAAGAAAGCAATACGCTGGTAACTTCACCGGCCGGTTTCCAGGTGCAGGAAGGCGAGCGCACTTCCCAAGGCTTTGAGCTGGAAGGGGTAGGCTACGTCACCGATAACCTGAAGGTCACCGCAGCCTATACCTATACCGATTCGCGCCTGGAAGATGACCAGCGCGCCAGCCTGATTCCGCGTCACCAGGCGTCTACCTGGCTGGATTACGCCTTTACCGGTGGCGCGCTGGATGGCGTGACCCTAGGCGGCGGCGTGCGCTACGTGGGTGAGAGCGTGGATGGCGATACCCAGGTGGGCAGCTTTACCCTGGCGGATGCCATGATCGGCTATGAGTTTGCTGAAGGCTGGCAGGCTCAGCTTAACGTCAACAACCTGACCGACAAAGAGTATGTGGCAAGCTGCGATTACTGGTGCTACTTCGGTGAGTCGCGCAGCGTGATCGGCAGCGTCAGCTACCGCTGGTAAGCCGCACGCTAATCGTTACTTTGGCCGCTGGGCGAAGTTTTTTGCTTCAGTTCAGCGGTCAGCACGTTTGCAAAGCGCTGGGCCGAGGGCAGTGCCCCGAAGCTCCATACCGGTGGCAGGCGTAGCAGGTTGGCGTTTTTGGCAATCGGTAGCTGCTGCCACAGGCCGCTTGTGGCCAGCTGTTCTTCCACACCCAGGGGTAGCGGGTCGATGATCACTAGACGGGCGTCTGGATAGCGGGCGAGCGCCTCAATACCCGTCAAGGCAAATCCCCAGTCGTTAGTAGGCTGATCCCAGGCGTTAGCCAGGCCAAGCTGCTCAAGTACCGCGTTATATAAGCTGTTTTCGCCAAAGATGCGTACGTGTCGAGCATCCATGAACTGCATCATCAACAGCGGTGCGGTGTCCGGCTGGGTTTCGCGCAGCGAATCCATCAGCGTTTGCGTGTCTTCAATCAGTTGCTCTGCCGCGGCCTCTCGGTCGGTCAGCTCCCCCAGCGCGCGCGTCAGCGCCTGCATTTCCTGCCAGGTATCCGCGCCGGGTGAAAAGAGCGCAAGCGAGGTGACCGGGGCAATGCGCTCCAGACGCGGCGTGAGCGAGGCGAACATTGGCGATATCAATATTTGCTCGGGGGCAAGCTGGGCCAGCAGTTCAAAATTGGGCTGAGCGCGCAGCCCAAGGTCAGTGGCGCCTTGCGGGATACGCGGCTCACCCACCCAATCGTAGTAATCCTGCTGCTGGGCCACGCCGCTGATTGGCGCACCGATGGCCACCAGCGTCTCGGCGATGGTCCAGTCCACCGTGGCAAATTGGGCGTGGGCGCTGGTAAACGTCAGCAGGCTGGTGAGCAGGAGCGTGGCTCGAGCGAAAAGAAGCGTCACGGTACGGCGCATGGGGAAGAGCCATTTTAAAAGAAGAGCTGTATTTAAACGATAATCCTTCTTGCTTGCAACGCCATACGTTCAGGCATTGGGAAGGGTAGACGTCGTAGATTTTGTATCCGCCGCGTTGCCTGATCTCGCCAATCCAGCGGTAAAGGCAAGGCAGGCGAAGGCTGTGACGGCGTAAGTGGGCGTCAATTGATCCATGATCAACCCGAAAAGGGGAGCGCCAGCAGTTTGGCCGATAGCGATGGTCAGAAAACCGATGGTCAGGCCTGTCGCGGGGCGTCTGGGCAGTGCCGAAACGCCCCACACCAAATAAACGCCGGTGAGCATGATGTAGGCCAAGCCGAATAGCGCCCCACCGAGTAGCGTCAGCGCGGGAGTGGTGCCTTCAAAGCCCACCAGCAGGATGCCGCCGGCCAGCGTAACCAGAAATAGCCAGTGGGTCCGGTCAATTCCAAACCGGGCAACGAGCGACCCAGCCCCCGCGCCCGCCATGCCTGCCGCACCGATGGCAATCCACAGAAGCCCCGCGCCAGTATGGCTCCAATCCAGGCGTAGCGTGACCAGCTGGCTGCCAAAAGACCACAGGGCCGTGCTTGAGGCGCCCATTAGAAAAGATGCGATGATTAATCGCTTAAGAGTTTTATTGAGCGTCGGTAAGCCTTTTGCGCGATTTTCTGCTGATTGGGCGTTACCCGGTACGCTGACGACGACTGCTATCGCCATGCACAATGCCATTGCTGCAAAGATCAAAAAAGCGATCCGCCAATGGCCGCCCATCAATAGCGCCACGGGCCCTGAAAGTACCACGCCTGCGCCGGTTCCGGCGTTGATGAGTGTATTGGTGGCGCCCTGTCGGGCGGGCTTGACCGCCGCAGCCACGGCGGCGGCCATGGGCGGCGACGCAAGGCCTGTGCTGGAGCCTGCCAGCATCACAGCACCGGCAAGCCATAGCGATGAGGGCGCCGTTGCAATGCCTATCATGCCCATTGCCGCCACCAGCGCCGCACCGGTTGCCACCGCGCGGGGGCCTAGCCGCTCGGTCAGGTGGGCAGAGACAACAATCGCCACGCAATAGCCCAGAAAAGAGCCACCTGATATCAACCCGCCCACGGTTGAGGATAAAGAGAGATCCGCATCGATTTGGGGAAGAAATAGCCCAAAAGCAAAGCGGGCAAAGCCGTAGCAGATGGCAATGAGCCCAAATCCCACGGCGCCGAGCGTCATGCCCGGGCTCATGATGATGCCTGTTTGACTAGACGAACCGCGCAATGTCGAGCGGTGGCAACGGCATCCGCGCCGCGATAGATGGCGGTCGCCGTTGCGCCTTCGAACAGAATCAGAATTTGCTCGGCGAGCTGCTCATTGCCGCGACCGTTGGTTTCGAGTGCAATGATTTCCTGGATCTTGCTCCAGACTCCGGCCTTGTGAGCGGCCATGACCTCGGCAATTTCCGGTACATCGCCACCGGTTTCCCCATAAGCGCGTAGAAAAAGGCACCCTCGGCAGCCTTCTACCCGCACCCAGTCTTCAAGCGCTTTGAACAGTGCATCAACACTGCTCACATCCAATCTACGTAAGAATCGCTTGTCGCGCTCCGAAAGCACTTTGGCGATAAGTGAATGTTTGCTGCCCGCATGTTTATAGAGCGTTCTGCTCGACATGCCGGCAGCCTGCGTAAGCCGATCTATCCCGGTGGCGGTAAAGCCATGCCGGTCGAAAAGGGATTCAGCGGCGGAGATAAGCTTCGTTTTAATGTCCATGCATTCAATGTAAAACGATCACTTTACATTGTCAAAAAAAGAACCTGCTTTGCTTAACCCCAGGGCGTGTTAACGAAACAGGCACCGGGGCACAGTGGCTTTCATAAAACGTGTTTAGAAGCGGTAGTGAACGCTTGCGGTAATTCCGCGCTCAGCGCCGAAGTAGCAGTAGTCCAGCGAGTTGCATGAGGCTACGTACTCTTTATCCAGCACGTTGTTGACGTTCAGGCGGGTTTCGACGCCGTTAACGCCTACGTGACTCCAGTCATAGCCGATGGTGGCGTCCACCAGGGTGTAGTCGGGCACGGTTTCGGTATTGGCGCGGTCCGCGGCGATGTCTGCGTAATGGCGTACCCCAACGCCTGCATCCACGCCGTTTAGCCAACCGCTATTGGCTGCATAATGGCCCCATAGCTGCACCTGGTGCCGGGGGGAGTAAATGGCGTTGTTGCCCTGGTTGCCGTCGTCGCTCTTGGCATAGGTAATATCGGTGAAGCTGTAGCCTGCCTGTAGCGAGAGCGTTTCGGTCAGTTGGGTCTGGGCTTCCAGCTCAAGGCCTTGGGATTCGATTTCACCCACCGCGCGGTAGGGGTCAGAGGGCTGCTCTTTGGTGGCCACGTTTTTCTGGCTGATGTGGAAAAGTGCCGCGCTGTACTGGCTGGCGCTACCGCTGGGTTGGTATTTCACTCCGGTTTCCCACTGCTCGCCTTCCATGGGGGAGAGCAAATCGCCGCGCGCGTCTACAAAGCTTGTGGGGGTAAACGCGGTGGAGTAACTCAGGTAAGGCGCCACGCCGTTATCGAACAGATAAACCACGCCGGCACGGCCGCTGAATTGGGTATCGCTGAGCGAGCTTGAGGCATCGGTATCCAGGTCCGTGTTATCGATACTGACCCAGTCGTAGCGCCCGCCCAGGGTGAAGCGCCAGTTATCAAGCGCGATTTGATCCTGTAGATACACACCGGTCTGTTCGATTTCATGACGCTCGCGAATGGGGGCGTAAAAGGCCACCGGGCTCGTGCCATAGACCGGCTCAAACGCGTTGATCGGCTCAAAGGCGCCGGAAGGCCAGGCAACCTCGTTTTCGCGCTGCTGATAATCCACTCCCAAGAGCAGCGCGTGATCCATAAAGCCGTCGCTGAGCCGGGCTTCCAACTGATTATCAATCGTCCAGGCTTGAAGGGATTCGTCGCTACCGGAGTAGTAGCGGTTCAGCTCATTGGAGGTAGGTGACGTCCAGCCAAAGCCGTAAGGCTGGTTGAGTACTACGTCCGAGTTGAGGTAACGCAGCATTTGGCGGCCGGTCATCTGGTCATTAAAACGGTGCTCAAGCGTATAGCCGAACATGCGCTGCGTGCGCTCATAGGCATCGTAATCTTCTTCGCCGTCAAAGAAGTTATTGCTGATTTTACGCCCGTTGCGGGGTACCACGGCGCCTTCATAAGGCACGCCAGAGTGATAACCGCCTTCGGGTTCATCTTGCAGGTAGGCTTCAACGGTCAGGCTGGTATCGTCGGTCATGTCCCACGTCAAACGCGGGGCAATGGCGTAGCGCTGCTCTTCGGTGGGGCCGAACTGGGTATCGGCGGCGCTGGCAATACCGGTCAGGCGAAACGCCACCCGCTGCTGCTCGCCAATCGGCCCGGTAAGATCAAACGCGGCGCTGCGCTGATGATTGTTGCCCACTCGCAAGCGCAGCTCGCCGCCCTGCTCGAATTCAGGGCGCTTGCTGTTGAGCGCCACTACGCCGCCTGGGGATGCGCGGCCGTAAAGCACGGACGCAGGACCGCGGACGACTTCGATGCTTTCCAGAAACCATGGGTCAATACGCATGGAACTGTGCGAGTTGGCATCGCCCATTACCTTGAGCCCGTCTAGAAAAGTATTGCTCAAGCTGCCGTCGGAAAAGCCGCGCAGCACCAGGTAATCAAAGCGGTTGGAAGCGCCCACCTGATTTGAATAAACGCCGGGCGTGTAATCGGTCGCCCGCTGAACGGTGCTTACCCCACGGTTCTCCATCTGCTCGCGGGTAATCGTGGAAACACTTTGTGGGGTTTCGATAGCTGGTGTTTCCAGTTTGGTCGCGGCTTGCTGAGCGGTCACCGTCACCGTCGATAGCTGGCGCGAGGCATCCAGCGCTTGTGCATAGGTAATGGGTATCGAGCCACCTGCCAGGGCAATGGATAAAACAAGGTGGCGATAGGGGAAGCGGTGCTGGCGCGTAAGCATGGCAATAAGTCTCAACCGTTTATAGTAATGAGAATTATTGATCTTAAGTGGCCCGCTGAGCTATGCCAGATGCCAAACCTGATATGCGTAATGCTAACGCTTAAGCAAATATGCAAAGCATCCGCTTTCACGGCTTGGGCGTTTTATAGGCGTGCCGATTAACGTCCGTGGGCGGAATGCCAAAGTGGCGCTTGAAGGCGGTGGCAAAGTTGGTCGCGTGGCGATAGCCGCAGGTATGGGCTGCCTGTTGAACGCTATAGCCTTTTGCCAATACGCAATATGCCCGCTGAAGCCGGCATTGGCGTAAGTGATCAAAGAGGGAGTAGCCGTAAAGCGCACTAAACTTTTGCCGCAGGCTGCTGGGGCTCATCGCCGCGCTGCGGGCCAGGTCACTCAGGCGGTAATCGATCATGGGGTTATCGCGTAGCTCGGCATGTAAGCGGGCGAGCCGCTCGCGCTCGCGATGCTTAATGCCTGGGGCAGGCTTAATATTGCTGGGCTGCGATGTGGGTAACCCATAGCCTAAAAGCTGCAAGGCAAGCCCTTGCCAGACTAACGACTGTCGCCAGTCGTCGAGTGGAAATTCACGGGTGGCACACAGCTGTTCAAAGAGCGCGGGAGGGAGCGTCCAGGCGTGCAGTTGAGGCTCATGAGCGCTGGGTAGCGCATAAGACTCGGTGGTCAGAACGGCGATGTTCAGCGTACGTAGCCGTGCTTGAGCGGGCTGTTCGACGATCAGTGGTGCCTGCGGCGTGAAATGCGCACACAGCCCCTGACCGGCGCTAATCACCAAACGCTTTTGTCCCTGGGCGATCTCAATACCGCCTTCCATCACGACACATAAAAACCATGGTACCGTCTGCGTGGAGCGCGAGGCGTAGCGCTGGCGTACCTCAAGGTCGGATAACGTGAGATGCAGGCCAGGGGGCAGCGGCAAGTCGCTGACGCTGCCCAACGCAATGGGGTGATCATGCCCTTGATAAGCGTGTAAGTAATCGATGCCGAACTTATGCCCCAACTGACTCAAGGTCGACGGCGTGAGAGACGTAATAGTCGGCATCGATAGACTGACCTATGGCTTAGTAATCCAGTGACCAACCCAGCGTGAACGTACGGCCACGACCCTGGTAATCGTAAAGGTATTCTGGCCCGTAGGTGGGTGAGTAGAAACCTACGGCGCGCTGACCCCAGGGGGTCGAATACTGCTCATCGGTCAAGTTGCTGATACCCAAACTGAGGGTGCCCAGCGCGGTATCCTGGCTGCCGATCAGGTCGAAGGTGGTGAAGCCGTCGATGCGGCCATCACCACTGTCTTTATAATCGCGCGCGTGGCTGCCTTGAAGGCGCAGTGTTCGATCATTATCTGCCCAGGCAACATGAGCGGTCAGGCTATCCTGCGAAGGGTAGGGCGCCACGGTAATGCCGCGATCCTGCCAACTGCCATCCTCCTTGCGTTCTGAGACGAGTGTATGCAGCGTGCCGCCCACTTCCCAGTGGTCGCCGATAAAGCGAGTGACCGATGCTTCCAGGCCGTAATCGCGACGGTCGTCGTCGACCTGGGTAACGTTCAGGTCACTATCAAGCTCCATGGCGGTATCCGACCAGGCATAGTAAACCGCGGCCTGGGTCATCCAGTCGCCGCCACGGTAGCGCCAGCCAAGCTCCACCTGCTGCGTCTTGATACCATCCAGCGGGTTGTCGGCAACGGTTTGTCCGGCTTTTCCGTAGTATTTGGACGGATCGGGTAGCTCGAAGCCTTCCGAATAGCCAAGCCAGCTTTGGTGGCCGTTGTCGAAGTCGTACAGGGTACTGATGTTATACAGCGTGACGTTGTAGTCGCTTGAACCGCCCGGCACGTTATTGAAGTCGTCGATATCCACATCCATGCGCTGGTGGCGAATGCCGCCGCTTAGCTGGAGCTGGTCCGTCAGCCACCACTCGCTTTGCGCAAATAGAGCCAGAGTGTCGATATCGAAGCCTGGGTAGCGCGGTGTGATACGGTCGGCGCGCTGCACGAGCCCACCGGAGGCGTCGCTTGCCGCGCGATCAAAGCGCATCTGCGTGGCGTCGAAGGATTCACGATCCAGATCGGCGCCATAGGTCAGGTTGAGACTATCCGTCAGGTCCGCCGAGAAGAGCCCTTTCAAGCCGCTTAACGTGGTGTTCTGCTGGGAGGCCGCAAAGTAATAGCCACCGCCTTGGGCCGCGTAGGGGAACGGGTGGAAACTGGATTCTTCTTCACGATGGAACGCCTGAAGATAGAAATCCTGATTCAGCAAATTGGCATGGTGGTAGTTGACGCTAAACATCTTGCGGTCGGTGCGCGGGTCGCGGTCGGCGGTAAAGCCGTCGCGGATATCGGCATCGTTAAGATTGGGCGCAGCGGCCGCCAGGTTGGGGTAGTAAACCCCACGGTCGCCCTGCTTGCCTGACTCATATAGCTGGCCACTGAGCGTTAGCGTCTGTTCGTCGCTTAGCTCAACGTGCACGTTGCCTAAAATATCCAGGCTACGGTTGTCCTGCAGATCGCTCTGGGCGATATCGGGAAAGATCTCATCGCCTCTGGTGTCGTACTGGCGGCCATTTTCGACTAGCGATACGCCAATGCGCCCCTGTACCGTATCGTTACCGCCGCTGGCCGACTGGGAGAGGCGCCGATCAAGATCATGGCTGTGATTGAAGCCGCTGGTCACACTGACCTGGGTTTCAAAATGCGGCGCGCCGCTTTCGCCCTGCTTGGTAATGATGTTGATCAGCCCGCCCGTGGCGCCACCGCCATACAGGCTGCTGGTGCCGGAGAGCACTTCGACGCGTTCGATATTGAACGGATCAATGGCATCGAACTGGCGCGATAAGCCGCGCGAATTGTTCAGTGAAATGCCGTCAATCAATACTTGAACGCTGCGCCCACGCATGTTCTGCCCCGCGTTGGTGCGCCCCTGCGGGCCAAAATCGAGCCCCGGTACCAGCTTGCCCAAGGCCGTTTTAAGATCACCGCCCGCACTGATCTGTTGCTGAAGCTCTTCGCTCTCAACAATATGAACGGCGCCTGAAATCTGGCTGATATGCGTTGGCGTACGCGAGCCTACGACGACTAGCGTTTCCTGGGCGGCGCTTTCATTCGTTTGGGCCGTTGCTGTTTGGGTATTTGTTGTTTGTTCAGCTGCTGTCTGTGCATTGGAGGTTTGCGCAAAGGCCAGCAAAGGAAAAGCGCCGCTCAAAAGACCGACGCTTAATACGATAGTGCGGTTCATGGGTTATCCAGAGAACAGGTTGTTGTTAACCGTGATCCTATCATTGGCGAGAGGAAACGCAATGATAAATGTTCTCATTGTTAACCCAGGAAGCCTTACTTATCGTCTTTCAGATTGCGGCTAGCGGTTGGCTTGCTGGGGGCTACCGTGTCGTCGGCCTTAGGCTTTTTGTCCGCTGTCTTGGGGGTGTCTTTCGACGGGCTTTCCGTCGCTTCGACAGAAGCCGTGGGCGCGGGCGTCTGTGGGGCAGACTTCTGGTTTTCAATCGTGGTTTCCAGGTTTGCCACCTGACGCTCCAGCGCCTCCACGCGGGAGCGCGTGCGCTGTAGTACATCCATCAGGATATCAAAGTCTTCCCGAGAGACGAGTTCCAGACGATCAAAGGCGCCGCGAACGACCTGCTGTACACCTTTCTGAATATCTTCCGGGGCCTGTGATGCATTCTGTAAACGATCGCCGATCTGCTGGGCCAGTCGGCTAATACGGTCTTGGGGCGCCATCGTTCTCTCCTTGATAGGGGGTCATACAAAAGTGGGCACTCTCTCAAGGATACGCAACCCTTAAAGAGTACGCATGTATTGCATGGAGTGTTTTAGGGATTTGTCTTCCATGAGGCGCTGCGCTTCTTCTTGGTGCGGCGGCATATTCTGATTGCGCTGTGCTGGTGCATGCCTTGCCGCGTCAGCCAGGCGATGCTCCTTTTTCGTGCTTAGATTTTCATTTTTTAAATATAAGTTAATGAAAATAAGAATAAAAAAATTCGGTGGCACGGTATGCGCATTAGTAGGGCATTGCCATTTTTAGCGACGTGTCGCTACACATCCAGCAGGCCTTATCCAGCAGGGGAGATCGGGATGAAACTCATCACCGCCATCATCAAGCCATTCAAACTTGACGACGTTCGTGAGGCGCTCGCCGATAACGGCGTCCAGGGGATTACCGTCACGGAAGTAAAAGGCTTTGGTCGCCAGAAAGGCCATACCGAGCTTTATCGCGGCGCTGAATACGTTGTCGACTTCCTGCCCAAAGTAAAAGTGGAAGTGGCGGTTGACGATGCGCGTCTGGAAAGCGTTATCGATGCTATCTGCAACGCCGCGAATAGCGGAAAAATCGGCGATGGCAAAGTCTTTGTCACCCCGCTTGAGGACGTTATCCGTATTCGTACCGGTGAGCGCGGCGCAGACGCTGTGTAGGCAGTGAGTGACAGGGATACTTTCATAGTTCAACGGGGAACTAACAATGAATGAACTGGCTGATCTGAGCTACGCGCTCGATACGTTTTACTTCTTGATTTGCGGTGTGCTGGTCATGTGGATGGCCGCGGGCTTTGCCATGCTTGAAGCAGGCCTGGTGCGCTCCAAGAATACCGCGGAAATTCTAACTAAAAACATCGCGCTATTCGCCATTGCCTGCACCATGTACTTACTGGTCGGCTACTACATCATGTACTCAAGCGACGCGGGCGGTTTCTTGCCGAGCCTGGGCTTTTTGATAGGTACCGAAAACAGCGTTGATGCAGTGCTGGCCGGTGGTGAAGATGCGCCGTACTACGCTATGCGCGCTGACTACTTCTTCCAGGTAGTGTTCGTTGCAACGGCGATGTCGATTGTGTCGGGCGCCGTGGCTGAGCGCATGAAGCTCTGGGCCTTTTTGGCCTTTGCCGTGGTGATGACGGCATTTATCTATCCTACTTCCGGTTACTGGACGTGGGGCGGCGGCTGGTTGTCTGAGGTGGGTTACTCGGATTACGCCGGTTCAGGCATTGTGCATATGGCCGGCGCTGCGGCGGCCCTGGCCGGTGTGCTGGTGCTCGGCCCACGGAAAGGCAAGTACGGTAAAGATGGCGCTATCCATGCGATCCCCGGCGCCAACATGCCGCTGGCAACGCTGGGTACGTTTATTCTGTGGATGGGCTGGTTCGGCTTTAACGGTGGCTCTGAGCTGAAAATGTCGGATATCGGCTCGGCCAACAACGTCGCCCAAGTGTTTGTGAATACCAATGCTGCTGCGGCTGGCGGCGTGATTGCTGCATTGGTTCTGGCCAAGCTGTGGTTCCGTAAGGCGGATCTCACCATGGCGCTCAACGGTGCGCTTGCGGGCCTTGTCGCGATCACCGCCGACCCGCTTTCCCCAACAGGTTTAGGGGCTGCAACTATCGGTGCATTGGGCGGTTTGATTGTGGTTATCGCGATCATCACGCTTGATAAGCTGAAGCTGGATGATCCGGTCGGTGCGATTTCAGTGCACGGCGTGGTAGGTATCTGGGGTGTTCTGGCTGTGCCGATCACTAATGAGGAAGCCTCCTTCGGCGCTCAGCTGATCGGTATCGTCGGCATCTTTGCCTGGGTATTCCTGGCAAGCCTGGTGGTCTGGCTGGTGCTTAAAGCCATCATGGGCATCCGGGTGAGCGAAGAAGAAGAGTATGAAGGCGTGGATATCGCAGAATGCGGTCTTGAAGCCTACCCCGAGTTTAGCGTTAAGAAATAAGCATAATGCTAAGCAAGTGAGCTGGCGTGCTCCTTATGGCCTTCCTTTCGAGGAAGGCCTTTTTATTCTCTGCCTGTAGCGGTGTATGCTTAGCGTTAGAGGTGGCTGGCTTTCGCCGCACCCAATAGACAAGACAATGGCCACCAAGCTAGAGGATGTCGCAATGAAATTGATCTCAGCCATTATCAAGCCGTTCAAGCTTGATGACGTACGCGAATCGCTCTCCGATATCGGCGTGCAGGGCATTACCGTCACAGAAGTAAAAGGTTTCGGCCGTCAAAAAGGCCACACTGAGCTTTATCGTGGTGCTGAGTATGTGGTGGATTTCCTGCCTAAAGTGAAGCTCGAAGTAGCCGTTGACGATGATTTGGTGGAGCAAGTCATTGATGCGATTACCCAGGTTGCTAACACGGGTAAAATCGGTGACGGCAAGATTTTCGTAATGCCGCTTGAGCAGGTCATTCGCATCCGTACCGGCGAAACGGGTAAAGACGCGGTTTAAGCGGGTGAGTAGTGAATGGTAAGGCGTGAGGCGTAAAAAAGCCCCTGCGGATCGCATCCGTCAGGGGCTTTTTGTTGGAAGGTGGCGGCAACCGAACTAGAGTTTTCTATTCACCCTTCACCCTTCACCCTTCACCCTTCACCCTTCACCAACAAATCACTTCTCAACAAACGCACGCTCGATCACGTAATCACCCGGCTCGCCCATACGCGGGGAGATATTCAGGCCGAGTTCATCCAAAAGCGCGCTGGTGTCGTCCAGCATTGCGGGGCTACCGCAGATCATCGCACGATCCTGGCGCGGGTCGATTGGGGGAAGGCCGGTATCTTCGAAGATTTTACCGCTGCGAATATGGTCGGTTAAGCGTCCCATGGTGTGGAACTCTTCACGAGTTACCGTGGGGTAATAAACCAGCTTGTTGGCGATATCTTCGCCCAGATACTCGTGGGCAGGCAGCTCTTTGGTAATAAAGTCGGCGTAGGCCAGCTCAGAGACTTCACGCACGCCGTGTACCAGTACGACTTTATCGTAGCGCTCATAGACTTCCGGATCTTGAATCAGGCTCATAAACGGCGCCAGCCCCGTACCGGTTGAAAGCATATACAGGTTGCGACCCGGCAGCAGGTCGTCGCAAACCAGCGTACCGGTTGGCTTGCGGCTGACCATGATCTGATCGCCCACTTTCAGGTGCTGAAGGCGTGAGGTCAGCGGACCATCGGGCACTTTGATACTGAAAAACTCAA
Source organism: Vreelandella zhanjiangensis DSM 21076 (assembly GCF_000377665.1). Lineage (GTDB taxonomy): Bacteria > Pseudomonadota > Gammaproteobacteria > Pseudomonadales > Halomonadaceae > Vreelandella > Vreelandella zhanjiangensis. Next base: position 36,644 of record NZ_KB898648.1, read on the forward strand.
GGTGATCTTCGTAATTGGGGCTGGCAATGGAGTAAGCGCGCATCAGCGGTTTGCCATTAACTTCCAGACCAATCATGACGAACTGGCCGGTTTTGAAGCGCAGGCTACGCTCGCGCGTAGTGCGGAAGCTAAACAGGGTATCGTTCCAGTGGTGAACGCTGAGTACTTCTTCTAAAGCAAACTTACTCATGCCGACTTCTCCATCAGGTGATAAAGCGTTAGCCTCACCACTCATATACTTAAAAAGAATAAGAATTTCTTAAAACGTTGTCAGTAAGTCTAAGCAAAGAGTGGTATATCTGTTAAGCAAATTATATTGATAACGTTTATCTCTAAAATAGATATAGGCCTTGTATGCACTACACCTTGCGCCAGCTGGAAGTGTTTGTAGCGGTAGCCCAGCATGAAAGCGTCTCTCACGCCGCCCGTGCCTTGGCCATGTCACAGTCGGCTACCAGTACCGCCCTGGCTGAACTGGAAAGGCAGTTCGACTGCCAGCTGCTTGACCGCATAGGCAAGCGCTTAAAGCTCAATGCGCTGGGCTTCCAGCTTCTGCCCAAGGCGGTAGCTCTGCTTGACCGTGGCGAGGAGATAGAGGAGCTTTTGCGCGGCCAGCAGGGCGTAGGCACGCTGGATGTAGGCGCGACACTGACGATCGGTAACTATCTGGCAACGCTTTTGATCAGCGATTTTATGCAGCGCTACCCCGGCAGCCGGGTGCGCCTTTCGGTGCGCAATACACGCCATATTATCGAGAGCGTGCGCCAGCACTCGTTGGACCTGGGCCTGATCGAAGGCCAGTGCGATGACGAGATGATCATCAGCCAGCCCTGGGTCGAAGATGAGCTGTGCGTGTTCTGCTCGCCGCGCCATCCTTTAGCCGGAAAAGACCATCTTGAGCTTGAGCAACTGTTGCGCGAAGACTGGATCATGCGCGAAGAGGGCTCAGGCACCCGGATGACCCTAGAGCACGCCGCGCGCCACCGGCGCAGCCGCTTTAATACGCTGCTGGAGCTTGAACATACCGAAGGGATTAAACGTGCAGTGGAGTCTGGCCTGGGTATCGGCTGCGTATCCCGCCTGGCGCTGCGCGATGCCTTCCGGCGTGGCAGCCTGGTACCGCTACCCACGCCGGAGCTGGATCTAAAGCGTCAGTTCACCTTTATCTGGCATCGCCACAAGTACCTGACGACCGGCGTACGCGAGTTCCTGCGCCTGTGTCGCGAAATGACCGCTGGCGCCAAGCGCAGTGATGATATTGAGCTGCCGCCGGTGCCTTGAACGCTGCGTTAGAATTCGTCCCACTCGTCCTGGGTAGTGACGGCCGGTGCCGGCCGGGACTGTGATGCGAGCGCTGGCCTCTTCGTCGGGGCCGTCATCGGCGCTGCGGTGTGGGCAGCGGGCCTGGCCTGTGACATCTTGAAACTACCGATGGTGCCCGCCAGGTGGTCGGCCTGCTCTTTCAGTTGCTCAGCGGCAGTAGTGGACTCTTCCACCATGGCTGCGTTCTCTTGGGTCATACGATCCAGTTCGGCAACCGCAATGTTGACTTGATTAATACCATCGCTTTGTTCGCTGGTGGCTGCCTTGATCTCTTCCAGAACATCGGTCACGCGGGTGATATGGGCCACGATATCCTGCATGGTCGTGCCAGCATTACGGACTAACGTCGTGCCGTTATTTACCTTGTTTTGTGAATCTTCGATCAGCTTCTGAATATCACTGGCGGCATCACTACTACGCCCCGCTAGCTTGCGTACTTCATCAGCCACCACTGCAAATCCGCGTCCGTGCTCGCCAGCGCGCGCAGCTTCCACCGAGGCGTTGAGTGCCAACAGATTGGTCTGGAAGGAAATGCTGTTCATCAGGGTGACGATCTCACCGATTTTGTCGGAGGAGCGGGTGATCTCTTCCATGGTGGTCACCACACTTGCCACGACTCTTCCGCCCTCGTTAGCGACTTCTGAAGCGGTTTGCGAAAGTTTGTTGGCTTCCTGCGCCGAGGCCGCCGTATGCTGGACGGTACTGGTGATTTCTTCAATCGAAGCGGACGTTTGCTGAAGACTGGCCGCTGCGTTATCGGTACGACGGGAAAGATCCTGGCCACCCATAGCGATTTCATTGGCGGCGTGATGTACGGATTCACTGCTTGCGCGTACATCCATCAATACCGCTTCCATTTTGCCGACGAAGCGGTTGAAGGCACCACTTATTTGAGCCACTTCATCACGACCTTGCTCTGGCAGCCGGCGGGTCAGATCGCCTTCACCACTCGCGATATCATCTAGCGCATCCCGTGCGCGCTCAAGGCCAGAGAAAGTACGCTTTAGCCATAGGCTTAGCAGCACGGCAGTGATGGCAATAATGGTGAGCAGCGTGATCAGTGCGACCTTGATAATAGCGCGTAGGCCTGCGGTTGCTTCGTACTCATCAAGCGCTACGCCGAGCTCCCAGTCGGTACCTGCAATGGGGGTTGTCGTAATCCGCTTGTTCTGGCCATTGACTTTGATGGGTTCCCAAGCATTGCGGGTTGCATTTAGCCGCTCGATAGTAGTGGGCGTCAAGGTATCGCTGAGCCGGGTAAGCGGCTGCAGAGTAAGCGCCGCCTCCGGGTGTGCAACCACTGTCTCGCCAGCGCTACTTAAAAAGGCGAAGCTCGACGGTGTTGGCCTAATGGCATTGACCTGACTGACCAAATTATCGATCGCCACATCGCCGCCGATGACGCCGTAAAGGCTTCCATTGCGTTTGACGGGCGTTGCAAAAGTAACCACTAATTTACCGGTATCTGCATCTACGTAGGGTGGAGACACGGTGGTTGCATCCTGCGCCACGGCTAATTGGTACCAGGGCCGGGTGCGAGGATCGTAATCACCGCCTGGTACCAATCCGGTAGAAGTGGTGTGGGTGCCGTCGGTTTGACTAAAAAACGCAATCATAAACCCGCCTGACTCGGCGAGCTGGATGAGCGGTGAAGTCGGGTCGCCATTGAGCAACGGCGTACGCGCTGCCTCTATCATCGCCGTACGGGAAGCAATCCACTCCTCGATCGCCAGAGCATTCCCTTGGGAGATGGACGCCAACTGTTGGGTCACCTGTTCATCGTTATGTGTCTTCAAGGTGAGATAGCTGACCGCGGCGTTGATGGTCAATGCAAGAGTAATCACCACCAGAGTGATGACCAGGATGCGCAAGCGCAGGGATGACAGCATGAATGAAATCTCTTTAAGGCAGGGGGGCGACGGAGGGAGGCCGCCTTATGGGCTATATCTGTTGTCATGCTATCGGCATTGATAAGTACGACTTTAGCTAGGTGCTGAAATAGGTGGCGATAAAGTGTGTAACCTAAAACAGGGGCCTCATAACGAGGCCCCGACAAGCGTTCAAGATAATCGATGGAGTGGGTTAGTAACCTGCTGGGGTTGGAGAAGGCAGCCGGTAATGGGCGGTGGCACTGTCGCCTTCAAGCGTAAATCCGCCTACTAGCTCGGCAAGCCGTTCGGCCTGCTCTTTAAGCTGTTCGGCGGCAGTGGTGGACTCTTCGACCAGGGCAGCGTTTTGCTGGGTCATCTGGTCAAGGTCGCTCACCGCAATACTGACCTGGCTGATACCGTCGTTCTGCTCACGCGCGGCGGTACTGATATCGCCCAGCATCTGGGTGACCCGCGTCACACTTTCAGATAGCTCATGCATCGCGCTTCCCGCGTCGTGCACCAGCTGAGTGCCGCTTTCTACCTTGCCTGACGAGGCATTGATGCGCTGGCGGATATCCGCCGCCGCATCGCTGCTGCGCCCGGCCAGCTTGCGTACTTCATCTGCCACCACGGCAAACCCGCGGCCGTGCTCGCCTGCCCGGGCAGCTTCCACCGAGGCGTTCAGGGCCAGCAGGTTGGTCTGGAAGGCGATGCTGTCGATCACGCTGACGATGCTTTGAATCTCGGTGGCGTTGGTGCGGATATCGTCCATGGTGATGACCACCTGCTCGAAAGCGCCGTTGGTGCGCGTAGCGAGTTGCGAGGCGGTTTGCGCAAGCCCGCTGGCCTCTTGCGATGCGCTGGTGGTGTGGCCCACGGTGCTGCTGATCTCTTCCATGGCTGTCGAGGTCTGCTGCAGGCTGGCGGCGGCCTGGTCGGTGCGCCGTGAAAGGTCCTGGCCGCCCTGGGTGATTTCGCTTGCGGCGTGGTGGACCGATTCGCTGCTGGCGCGTACATCGACCAGCACATCGTGGATTTTCACGGCAAAGGCGTTGAACTGGATCGCCAGCTCAGCGCTTTCGTTACGCCCGCGCACCGGCAACCGCTGGGTCAGATCACCGTCGCCGGAGGCGATATCGCGCATGCGGTCGGCCAGGTTTTTCAGCGGGCGAGAGATGCTGGTTCCCAATAGCCAACTGGCCAACAGGCCGAGGCCTGCAATCAGCAGCCCCATTAGGATCATTCCCCACATGGAGGCTTTGCTCTGTTCACTAAGCTGATCTTGCAAACCATAGAGACCCGCCATGACGGCACTTTCAGGGAGGCGAATCATCAATACCCACGGCTGGCCGCTCTCATCGATAGCAAACGGCCAGTACAGTTCGGTCATGCCCTGCTCAGTATCAAGCTTATGCACACTCTCGCCCTGCTGGGCCTGAGCGATGCTGGCCTGAAGTTCAGGGTCGAGCACGTTTTCAACGCGTTTACCCATTAGCTCGGGCGCACCCGTATAAGCGGCCAGGGCGCCATGAGCAGCAACCAGGGCCATTTCGCCCACGCCGTCATAAAGAGTTTCGTTTGCCTCTTCAAGCAAGCCCTGAATGAATTCAACCGAGAGGTCTACGCCGGCACTGCCGCGAAACTCGCCGTCCACGATAATGGGGGCGTTAAAAGAGGTCACCAGCAAGGTTTCGCCGTTATAGTCGTACAAGTGTGGGTCGACAATACAGCTGCGCTGGGTTTCCTTGGTGCACAGGTAGTACTCTCCGCGGCGAATGCCGTCTGCATCGCGTTCCTGGTTTTCTATGTCACTGCCCAGCGCGAGAACTTCAATGCTGCCACTGTTAGTGCGATACCACCACGGCATAAAACGGCCATCGGGGCTATAGCCCTGGTCTTCACGATCAGTAAAGCGAGCATCACTACCGAACGCATCTGGCTCCCAGCCAATAAAGGCGTCCAGCAGGTCAGGGTTGTTAACCACCGTTTGACGTACCAGCATTGAGACCTCACGCCGGCTCAAGGACATCAACGGCCGGCCGTCGGCATCCTGTTGGCCCAGCATGGCGTTGGTATGCGCCAGATTAGTCGCAAGCGTTAGCGCATGCTCCAACTGACCCTTTATCTCTTCAGCCTGGCCTGAGGCAATGGCGGTGAGACGCGCCTCGATATTACTTTCGAGTAGCGTCTGGGTTTCACTTCTCACCAGCGACTGGGAGCGTGCGTTGGCAATCACCGAGTAGATCACCAGCGCCGCAATCACCAGGAGAATACAGCCACCCACCAGAGTGGCTATCAGCGTACGGACGGACTTGAAGTTCATTTTTATTGTTGCCCTCAGTGTGGTTGCTGCTTAACGCGGCAGGTAGGCAGGCGGCATAAGCCGTTGGCTTGAAGAAGCTGAATTGCTTGCCAGGGTAAAGCCGCCCACCAGTGCTGCGAGACGCTCGGCCTGATCCTTGAGCTGCTCGGCAGCGGTGGTGGACTCTTCTACCAGCGCCGCGTTTTGCTGGGTCATCTGGTCAAGGTCGCTCACAGCGATGCTGACCTGGCTGATGCCGTCGCTCTGCTCGCTTGCCGCGGTGCTTATCTCGGCCAGCATCTGGGTGACGCGTGTGACACTTTCCGTCAGCTCATGCATGGCTGTTTCAGCGCCCTGGACCAGCTGGGTGCCACTTTCCACTTTGCCGGTTGAGGCATCAATGCGCTGGCGGATATCCGCGGCAGCGTCGCTACTGCGAGACGCCAGTTTACGCACTTCATCGGCAACCACCGCAAACCCACGGCCATGTTCACCCGCACGCGCCGCTTCTACCGACGCGTTCAAGGCCAGCAGGTTGGTCTGGAAGGCAATGCCGTCGATCACGGTTACAATTTTCTGAATTTCAGCCGACGTCGTGCGGATGTCATCCATCGTGACCACCACCTGCTCAAACGCCGAATTGGTCCGCGAGGCCAGCTGCGACGCCGTTTGAGAAAGTCCGCTGGCTTCCGTGGAAGCGCTGGAGGTATGGCCCACTGTGCTGCTGATCTCCTCCATGGCGGTCGAGGTTTGCTGCAGGCTGGCCGCGGCCTGGTCGGTGCGCCGTGAAAGATCCTGACCACCCTGGGTGATCTCGTTGGCCGCATGATGAACGGATTCACTGCTGGCGCGTACATCGACCAGCACATCGTGGATTTTAACGGCAAAGGCGTTGAACTGGATGGCAAGTTCGGCGCTTTCATTGCGTCCGCGCACAGGCAGGCGCTGCGTCAAGTCGCCGTCGCCCGAGGCAATGTCACGCATACGATCGGCCAGGTTTTTCAGCGGGCGAGAGATGCTGGTTCCCAATAGCCAACTGGCCAACAGGCCCAGAAACGCGATGCCTAGACCCATGCCAAGCATGCTCAACGTGGAGGCTGTGCGTTGCTCCTGCATCTGCTCCTGCATGTCGTTTAAGCCAGCAAATACGGCTTGCTCGGGTAAGCGAAGCATCAATACCCATCGGGCTTCAGTATCGCCGATGGTAAAGGGCCAATAGAGTTCGATCATGCCCTGCGCCTGATCAACGCTACGGACTACTTCGCCCTGTTGTGCACGGCGAAGATTCCCCTGTAGGGAGGCGGTAAATGCTTCGCTTGCGGATTCTCCCACTAGGGAGGCATCGCTGGTGTAGGCCGTGATGCCTCCCTGCGAGGCAATAAGCGCTATTTCGCCCGCGCCGCTGTAAAGCGCCTGGTTGGCCTCGTTAAGTATCGATTGAATAAAGTCGACCGTATAATCAACGCCCGCAATGCCACGAAACTCGCCATCAACGATAATAGGGGCATTGAACGAAGTGACCAGCGTGAGCTTGCCGTCGTAATCGAACTGCGACGGGTCAACGATACAAGGGGCTAGCGTTTCACGTGGGCATAGATAGTACTCGCCGCTGCGCACGCCGCTTGCCTGGATAGCCTCACTCTCCATAGCGTCGCTTAGCGGAAGCGCGGCTAAATCACCGTTCTCGGTGCGGTACCACCAAGGGCGGAAGCGCCCATCGTCGCCGTAGCCAAGGCCCTCACGTCCGGCAAACCGTGCATCCAGCCCAAAGGCGTTTGGCTCCCAGCCGATATAGGCATCGAGTATCTCGGGATTGGCGATTACCGTTTGGCGTACCAGCAGCGAAATTTCGCGGCGGCTGAGGTTGAGTGCCGGTCGGCCGTTGTCATCCAGCTGGCCCAGCATGGCATTGGTGGCGGCCAGGCTTTCGGCGATCTTGAGGGTTTTTTCAAACTGGCCCTGGATAAGCTCTGCCTGCGCTGAAGCAACGGCCGTTAAGCGTGCTTCGATATTGCGCTCAAGTAGATCTCTGGTCTGGTCTTCTACCAGTATCTGAGAGCGCGCATTGGCAATCAGTGAATAGATTACCAACGCAGTCACCACCAGCAGAATACAGCCACCTACTAAAATGGTAATCAACGTGCGGACGGACTTGAAGTTCATTTTTATAGTTGCTCTCGATGCTCAGTTACCGCTTAACGCGGCAGGGAAGGGGACGGCATGAGCCGCCCATCTACTTGGGGCGATGAATTGGTTGATAGGGTAAAGCTGCCAAAGACATCGGAAAGGCGCAGGGACTGCTCTTTCAGTTGCTCGGCGGCGGTGGTGGACTCTTCTACCATGGCTGCATTTTCTTGCGTCATGTGGTCCAGTTCGGCCACCGCAATATTGACCTGATGAATACCGTCGCTCTGCTCGCTGGTAGCAGCCGTGATTTCTTCAAGTACATCGGTTACGCGAGTGATGTGCGCCACGATATCCTGCATGGTGGCGCCAGCATCGCGTACCAGGGTTGTGCCGTTATTCACCTTGCTTTGCGAGTCTTCAATCAGCTTTTGGATATCGTTGGCGGCATCACTGCTGCGTCCTGCCAGTTTACGTACCTCATCGGCGACTACCGCAAATCCACGGCCGTGTTCGCCAGCGCGGGCGGCTTCCACTGAGGCATTGAGCGCCAGCAGGTTAGTCTGGAAGGAAATGCTGTTCATCAGAGTGACAATTTCGCCGATCTTATCCGAGGCGTGAGTGATGTCTTCCATGGTGGTCACCACGTTCGCCACCATTTTTCCGCCCTCGTTAGCTACTTCTGAGGCGGTTTGCGAGAGTTTGTTGGCCTCTTGGGCCGATGCTGCGGTGTGCTGAACGGTGCTGGTAATTTCCTCAATCGAGGCGGACGTCTGCTGCAGGCTGGCGGCCGCGTTGTCGGTACGGCGGGAAAGGTCCTGCCCGCCCATGGCGATCTCAGTAGCCGCATGGTGCACCGATACGCTGCTGGTGCGCACATCAATCAAGACTGCTTCCATCTTACCCACGAAGCGGTTAAAGGCCTTGGCAATTTGGGTAACTTCATCGTTGCCCCCTTCGGGTAAGCGCTGAGTTAGGTCCCCTTCGCCAGAGGCGATATTATCCATAGCGTTACGCACAATCAGCAGGCGGCGCAGCAATAGTGATAGCAGCAAGCCAAAGGCAAGGGCGGTCAACAGCGCCACAACCACTAAAATAACGATGGAAGAGGTGGCGATTGCACGTAGGCCAGCCGTTGCCTCATGTTCATCCAACGCGACCATAAGACGCCAGCCATTTTCACCGCCAATAGCGCGGCCGAGTAATAGCTTGTTACTCCCCTGGAGAGTTAGAGGGAGCGGGGTGCTGGCACTCGTCAATTGGTTAATCAAGCCCGTCGTGAGCTGGCTGTTAATGGCTGAAACCGGACTGAGGATCAAATCAGTATCGGGGTGAGCGATCAACGTGCCATCGTGAGTGGTAAGAAAACCAAAACTTGCGGGAGTCGGCGCAATGCCGGTGACAGTTTCGACAATATTACCGATAGGAATATCCGCACCTACCACGCTGGTGAGTTCAGCATTGCGATAGAACGGCCGGGCAAATGTAATGACCAGCCCGCCTGTCTGATCATCAATATAGGGTGCGGTAACAATCGTATCCTGTGCTGCTACTGCTGCTTTGTACCAGGGGCGTTCGCGCGAATCATAGCCGTTGCTCGGCGATGCTCCGTTGTCATAGGTAATGGAACCATCATCGGGATAGCCAATATAAGTAGAAATAAACCCACCCGAGGTGAGGAACTGGCGAAGCGCCGGGCCGGGGTCGTTACTGTTAGCGGCTGTCTCCATGCTTTCCAGCATATTTAGCCGAGTATTGAACCACTCGTTCAAGGCTTGAGTATTGCCGCTCACAACCGCTTTTAAGTTGCTGGCTATCTGTACATTGTTGTGATGTTTTACCGTCATGTAACTGACGATGCCATTAATCACCAGGCCAAGAATAATCGCTGCCAGCGCAGCAAATAAAATACGTAGTCGAAGGGAGGAAAACATGGTCGCTCTCTGTGTCGATAAGCTACCGTATGCACTGCTGCTACGGAGTGAAGTTATCAAGCTTATCGGCGAGAGCGACTGCTACTTTAGTTAACTATAGGGTGATTGTCGTTAAGCGCTCAACGCAAGTCGCTGACGGCTTCCTGAATATCTTTCAGGGACGCCTTACTAAGATCTTTTGACAGCGTGTGCGTCACCAGCTTCTGGGTCGGTGCGTCGAGTTTCTCACGCAGCAGGCCCAGAAACTTGGGTGGTGCGACCAGAATCAGCTTTTCCATGCTGTTATTGACGCGTGCGTTATACAGACACTGGGTCACTTCTTTGGCAAACAGCTCGTTTTCGTGCTTTAACGCCGTGCCCCCTTCAGAGGATGAGCGTGATGACGACGATCTTGATTCATGTACGTCGGCCCCGGCGCTGTCAGTGATCAGGTCGCCTTCATGCAGGCGACCTTCGGCATGAACCAGGCTCTCTTTTTCCTCCAGGTTAAGTGCATCACGGGTGAAAATACGCGCCCGAGCAGCATCAGCTACCACGATATAGGTTGTCATCATTAAACGTCCTCCGTGTCGTTAAGCGTCTGTTAACCATGGCAAGCGTTTGGCATTCGGTCAACCTGGAGTGCTCTTTGAGTACAGCAGCTAGAGCACTTTGCGCCGTAGCAGGCTGGTGATCGCTTCACCGATCAGCACCAGTACAATGATCGCAATCAGGATGGTCGCCACGGTCGGCCAGGCGAAGGTATCAATCGCGCCTTGCAGAATCACCCCGATACCACCTGCACCCACCAGACCCAGCACCGTAGATTCACGAATATTGATATCCCAACGTAAAATCACAATGGCGAAAAAGGCGGGCATGACCTGAGGCACAATCGCATAGATGATGACCTTGGCCTTGGAGGCGCCGGTGGCTTCCATGGCCTCAACCGGCCGCTTATCGATCTCCTCAATGGCTTCGCCCATCAGCTTGCCGATAAACCCGATCGAGCGAAACACGATGGCGAGTATGCCCGCCAGTACGCCGGGCCCGAAAATAGCCACAAACAGCAGCGCCCAGATAATCGTATTCACCGAGCGGCTAGAGACCAGAATAAACCGTCCAAGCCACAGGCAGGCGCGGTTGGGCGTGGTGTTTTGCGCGGCGATATAGGCCACCGGCAGCGCCAGGAAAATGGTCAGAAAGGTGGCTAACGTGGCAATGTGAACCGTTTCAATCAGCGCGTTCAATATATTGCCAAGCCCGGCCGCGCTGGGTGGCCACATACGGCCGCCAAGGTTTGAGATTTGGTTGGGCGCATCCCACACCCAGGGCCAGAAAATATCGATATCGCGCACCGCCCATACCACTACCATCAGGGTCACGAGCAGTACGGCGTAGCGAATAAGGCGCTCCTTGCGATCAAAACGTTGCCAGACGTGATCGGCGAGCTTTTGTGCGTGATCTACCATATTTTTTTCCTTACCCAGCCGCTGATGCCTTCACTGAGCAAAATAACCGCAATGATGACCAGCAAGATCGCAAAGGCGAAATCGTAATCGTAGCGCCCAAAGGCGTTCATCAAAGTACTGCCAATTCCGCCGGCCCCGACAATACCCACCACGGCAGAGGCACGCAGGTTACTGTCCAACTGGTACATGGAAAGCCCTACCTGGCGCGGTAAAATCTGCGGGAATACGGCGTAGAAGAGCGTCGCCAGGTATCCGGCGCCCGTGGCGCGCATCGCCTCTACCTGCCCCCAGTCAATCTCCTCGATCTCTTCGGCGAGCAGTTTGCCTACAAAGCCAATCGAATAGAGAGTGAGCGTGAGAATGCCTGCCAGCGGGCCAAAGCCGACGGCCGCCACAAACAAGATGGCCACAATGACCGGGTGAAAGCTGCGCGAGATAATGATCACCGCGCGACCCACCAGATAAATAGGCATGGGGGCGACATTGCGTGCAGCCATCACGGCAAACGGAATCGACAGAAAAACGCCCAGCAGGGTGGCCAGAATGGCAATCTGAAAGCTTTCTTTAAAGCCCGTTAGCAGCAGCTCGTAGCGCTCAAGATTGGGCGGAAACCCGCCGCTGAAAATACGCGCCGCGCGGGGCAGACCTTCTGAAATACGCGCCCAGTTAAACGGCAGTGAGCCAAACGCCCACACCAGGTAGGCAACCGCTAAAATAAGAATGCCGTAACGAATTAGCGGGTTAGCGATAAACGGCGGTTTTTTCCAGGTACGCGGCGCCGTGGTATGAGCATCAGGCCGGGTCATGGGTGCGCTCCTCGGTACGGGCGTCGCTTACGGCCTCGTCAGGTGCTTCGATACCGCCATAAATGGCGTCCAGGGCGTCTTTATTGAAATCGGTAGGTGCGCCATCAAAGATCATCTTACCGTGACGCAGGCCCACAATACGCTCGGTGTAGGTTTTGGCCTGGGCGACGTTATGAATATTGATCAGTACCGGCAGCGACAGCTCGCTTGCCAGGCTCTGCAGCAGCATCATGATCTGTTCAGAGGTACGCGGGTCGAGTGACGCGGTGGGTTCATCGGCCAGCAGTACTTCGGGTTCCTGCATCAATGCACGTACTACGCCTACCCGCTGGCGCTCGCCACCGGAAAGCTCATCGGCGCGCTTGTTGGCGTACTGAGCAATGCCTACGCGCTCCATCAGCATGAACGCGCGCTCAATATCCGCCTGAGGGTAACGGCGGGTAATCGCCTGATAGAGGTTTACATAGCCCAGTCGCCCAGCCAGCACGTTTTCCATGACGGTCAGGCGGTCGAGCAGGTTAAAGCCCTGAAACACCATGCCGATTTTGCGGCGCGCGCGGCGTAAGTCGCCGCCTTTGAGGTTGACGAGCTCGGTGCCGTTTAAGGTGATTGAGCCGGAGGTAGGTTCTACCAGACGATTGATACATCGCAGCATGGTGCTTTTGCCGGCACCTGAGGCGCCCACAATCGACACGACGCTATTGCCCTCTACCTTCAGATCCAGCCCTTCCAGCACGGCCTTATCGCGGCCATAACGTTTGACCAGATTTTTAATTTCCAGCATGTTTTCGTTTCCATCCGCTAGGAATAACCGCGCCACGCGAGCGTGGCGCGGTGCGTTTTACTCTTCCAGATTTTCAGGCGTATAGCTCACGCCATTGGCGGCCTGGATGGTGCGAATAACCTGCCAGTTATCCTTGTAGTTGATGGGGATAAACTTTTCGACGCCTTCAAACTCTTCGCCAAGTTCTGTACCTACGAAATCAAAGCTGAAGAAAGCTTCTTCGATTTTTTCAACCAGATCAGGGTGCAGGTTGTAGGCGTAGTTGTAGGAGGTCGTGGGGAAGCGGTCTGATTCGTAAATCAGGCGAACGTCGTCGGTATCGTAAAGCCCACGCGCGGCCATGCGGTCAACCACTTCCGAGGCAACCGGAGCGGCATCGTAATCGCGTGCCACAACGCCCAGCATGGATTGGTCGTGGCTACCGGAGTAGACCACCTCGTAATCTTCATCAGGCGTTATGCCGAGTTCCGGCAGCAGCGCGCGAGGCGCCAGGTTACCCGAGTTGGAAGTGGGTGAGGTATGGGCAACGCGCTTGCCTTTAAGGTCTGAAAGTTCCTGGATATCGGAATCAGCATGGGTGAATAGCTGCAGAGTGTAGCCAAACTGGCCATCATCTGAACCCATCAGCGCAAAAGGAACCGCGCCTGCCAAGTTCACCGCAAACGGCGTGGGGCCTGTGGAGAAGCCGGCGATATGCAGACGCCCGCTGCGCATGGCCTCTACCTGGGCCGCGTTGGATTGGACCGCGAAGAAGCGCACGTTGCGCCCGGTCACTTCTGACAGGTGATCGATAAAGGGTTGCCAGATATCCGAGTAAATCGCCGGGTCTTCAACCGGAGTGTAGGCAAAAATTAGCGTATCAGGATTGGCCCATTTCGTCTCATCGGCTGGACGGTCGGCGACCATATCGCCATTTTCATCACAGTAAAGGGCATCAAGATCACCGCGCTCACACTCGGCATAAGCCTGGGTGGAAAGCAGGGCGAGGGGGAGCAGCGCTGCAGCAGTCAGTAACGCAAGCGGGCGCTTGCAAAAAAGCGACGTAGCCATGGAAAGCCTCATTAGTAAGTTATTTTTGTGGTCTTGCTGTTTATGGTCGTGCTATTTGTTGATGCATTATGGGTAGCTAACAAGCGTCTTGAGTGTTCTTTTCTCTGCGCTATGGCACCTTCATAAAGACACTCGCTTTTCGAAAGTGCGCATTTAGCGGCTTAAATATTGGTTTTCGAAAATCAACACTCTCAATCTAGGGTTTGTGACAAAGTTATGTCAAACACTTTCCTTGCCTCCTCCGACCATTGGCGCAACCGCTACTTATTAATGCGCCATGGTCATAGCCAGGCGAATCAGCAAAAGTTGATTATTAGCAGTCCGGAGCGCGGACTTAGCGCCTTTGGGCTTTCAGAAATGGGCGAACAGCAGCTCGCGCAGGCGGTGGCCAAGTGGGCATGGCCAAGCCCTACGCGGGTGGTGCATTCCGATTTTCTGCGCACTACCCAAACGGCCGCGCGGGTTGCGAGTGCCTTCAAGCTTGAGATGAGCAAGGATGAGCGTTTGCGTGAACGCTATTTTGGCGAATTCGACGGCGAGGGGGATATTCATTATCCAGACGTATGGGCGCTGGATGCTTGTGACGCCGAGCATTGCCACCGTCAGGTGGAAGCGGTGAGTTCAGTGGCGGCGCGTATGATGGCCGTGATTGAGCATTGGGAAGCGCAAACCCATGATGAAACGATTTTGCTGGTAAGCCATGGCGACCCGCTGCAAATACTGCTCACCGCATTGGCGGGCAAGCCGCTCAGCCAACATCGTGAGCAGCTTGCCTTGTTACCGGCCAGTATTACCGCTGTAGGCGCACGTTAAGCACGCAGCAAAGCTTAATGGCCCAGGATCTGGCTTAAGAACAGTTGAGTACGCTCCGACTGGGGGTTATTGAAGAACGGTTCCGGTGCGTTTTCTTCAATAATCTGCCCTTGGTCCATAAAGATCACCCGGTCGGCGACGGTTTTGGCAAAGCCCATTTCATGGGTGACGCAGAGCATGGTCATGCCTTCATTGGCAAGCTCCACCATTACGTCCAGGACTTCCTTGATCATTTCCGGGTCAAGAGCGGAGGTGGGCTCATCGAATAGCATGATATCCGGGTGCATGCACAGCGAACGGGCGATGGCTACGCGTTGCTGCTGGCCGCCAGAGAGCTGGCCGGGGTATTTCCTGGCCTGTTCTGCGATCTTTACCCGCTCCAGATAGCGCATCGCCTGGGCCTCAGCTTCCTTGCGGGGCTTTTTTTGTACCCACATCGGCGCGATACAGCAGTTCTCAAGCACGCTTAAATGGGGGAAGAGATTGAAGTGCTGAAACACCATGCCGACGCTGCGACGAATCTGCTCGATACGTTTTACATCTTGGGTAAGCGGCACGCCGCCGACCACTATTTCGCCTTGCTGATGCTCTTCAAGGTGATTGATGCAGCGAATCAGCGTCGATTTACCCGAACCGGACGGGCCGCAGATAACGATGCGCTCACCGCGTTTTACTTCAAAATCAATATCGCGGAGTACGTGAAAGTCGCCGTACCACTTGTTAACGCCGCGCATTTCAACCATCAGATCAGGAGTACTTGTGTCCGTACTTGTGTCATGAGTGCTTATATCAGAACTATTAGTGGCTGCTTGTGTCATGTGTGAAATCCTACTCAAAATCTTTAAGGAAAGCGGCGTTAGTGCTTATGGCCGGTATTGAGCTTGCGTTCCAGATACTGGCTATAGCGCGACATGCTGAAGCAGAAAATCCAGAAAACGAACGCTGCAAATACATAGCCTTCAATGGAAAAGCCCAGCCAGTTCGAGTCGGAAAGCGCGGCCTGCACAATACCCAATAGATCAAACAGCCCGATAATCATGACCAGCGTGGTGTCTTTAAATAGCGAGATAAACGTATTGACGATGCCCGGAATCATCATCTTCAGCGCCTGCGGCATTACGATAAGCCCCATGCGCTTCCAGTACGTCATCCCCAGTGCGGCAGCCGCCTCTTCTTGGCCTTTGGGAATCGCCTGCAGGCCGCCGCGAATCACCTCTGCCATGTATGCGCTTTGAAACAGCGTCAGACCAATAAGCGCGCGTACCAGGCGGTCCACACTAATGCCGGAAGGCAGAAAGAGCGGCAGCATGACCGAGGCCATAAACAGCACGGTAATCAGCGGCACACCACGCCAGAATTCAATAAAGATGACGCAGAAGCTTTTCACGATCGGCATATTGGAGCGCCGCCCCAGGGCCAGCACAATGCCGATGGGCAGTGCCCCGATCATGCCCACAGAAGCCAGCAGCAGCGTTAGCATCAAGCCGCCCCAGCGGTGGGTCGGGACACGCGGCAAATCGAAATAGCCGCCGTGCAGCAGCACATAAGCCGCGACCGGAAAGCCCACTAACGCAAGCACAGCCACCCAGCGCTTAAACGGCATACGCGGTATGGCGAGCCACGCAATAAGCGCAAAGAAGCCCGCAAAGACGATATTGGCCCGCCAAACCTCATCGCGTGGGTAGAGGCCATACATGAACTGGCTAAAGCGCGCCTTCACAAATACCCAGCAAGCGCCCTCGCGTGAGCAGTCTTCACGCGTGGTGCCGGTCCAGTCAGCATTAATAAACGCCCACTGAATGGTCGGCACCACCAGTAGATACAGCACGTAAAGACCAATCAGGGTAAACAGCGTGTTGATCGGCCCGCTAAATAAGTTGGCGCGAAGCCAAGCAAGCGGACCAATCGTATTGGTAGGCGCTGGCCGCTGATTGATCATTGTTTGATTATGAATCATGCAGAAATCCTCACCGTCACTTAGCGCTCGACCAGCGCCACGCGGGCGTTGAACCAGTTCATAAACATGGAAACCAACAGACTGATGGTCAGGTACACCGCCATGGTCATGGCAATGACCTCAATGGCCTGGCCTGTTTGGTTGAGCGTTGTGCCCGCAAACACTGAAACGAGGTCGGGATAACCGATCGCGGTGGCCAGTGACGAGTTCTTGATCAGGTTCAGGTACTGGCTGGTAAGCGGGGGGATAATGACCCGCAGCGCTTGAGGAATGACCACCAGACGCAGCACAAGATTGCGCGGCAGGCTTAGCGCCTGCGCCGCTTCGGTTTGCCCATGAGAAATAGCCTGGATACCCGAGCGGACAATTTCCGCAATAAACGCGGCGGTATAGATCGACAGCGCCAGCCATAAGGCCAAAAACTCGGGAATGATCGTAAAGCCGCCGCGGAAGTTAAATCCGCGCAGCTCAGGCACATCCCAGGTCACCGGCACGCCCGTGGCGAGCAAGACCAGCAGCGGTAAACCAAAAATGAGCGCCAGTGAGATCCAGATAGCCGGCAGGCGCTTGCCCGTGGCCTCGTGACGACGCCTATTCCAGATTACTAAAATAACGCTGGCAACAATCGCTACCAAAAACGTTACCGGAATTAACCCGAAGCCCGACTCAAAAAGCGGCTCGGGCAAATAAAGGCCCCGTACGTTAAGAAATAGAACTTCGCCAAAAGACAAGCTATCCCGGGCACTTGGCAGAGCCCGCAGCACGGCAAAGTACCAAAAGAAGATTTGCAGCAGCAGCGGAATATTACGAAAGGTTTCGATGTAGGCGGTGGCGAGGCGCGCCAGCAGCCAGTTAGGCGATAGGCGGGCAATCCCCACAATAAAGCCAATCGTAGTGGCCGCTAATACCCCGAACCCACCCACCAGTAACGTATTGAGCAAACCTACTAAAAAGGTACGCCCATAAGTGTCTCGGGAGGAGTAGTCGATCAGGCTTTGTACGATACCAAACCCTGCGGTGTTACTTAAAAAGCCAAAACCGGTAGTAATCCCCCGGGCGGATAAGTTGTCCTGAACATTACCCACGATATATAGCAGGAAGGCGGCGACCGCCGCCGTTAAAAGAAGTTGGAAAATCAGTGCACGCTTAGCGCGGTCTCGCCAGAACGGCGGCTTTTGGCCAGCGGGGCGAGTATTGGGTCTTACCGACATGGGTAGCGTCTCCGCGATACGGAAGGTCAATCAAATGGCCCGCCTGCCCTTAAAACAGGAACTTAAAGCACGTACTGGATGCGTACCTGATAAGGGCGACGGGCCGGGTCAAGCGAGACGCTTAGCGAATCGGCGGTGCGTACTGGAAGCCACCTTGGTTCCACAGGGCGTTAGCACCCCGTTCAATTTCAAGCGGAGAGCCCATGCCGACGTTGCGCTCAAAGCTTTCGGCGTAGTTACCCACCTGGCTGATAATGTTGTAGGCCCAGTCAGCTTCTAAGCCCATGCCTTCGCCGTAGTTACCGTCCTGACCCAATAGACGCGCGATATCGGGATTTTCGGAGCTGGTCATGTCGTCAACGTTTTCGCTGGTCACGCCGTACTCTTCCGCGTTCAGCATGGCGAACAGCGACCATTTGACGATATTGAACCAAGTGTCATCGCCCTGGCGTACCACCGGGCCCAGCGGCTCCTTGGAAATGATATCGGGTAGAATGACCGCACCCTCTGGATCATCAAGCTGAATACGCAGGGCCGCCAGCTGAGAGGTATCGGAGGTCAATACATCACAGCGGCCGGCCTGGAAGCCACCCACGGTCTGTTCTGATGTATCAAATACGATGGGGTCGAACTGCATATCGTTGGCGCGGAAATAATCGGCCACGTTAAGTTCGGTGGTGGTGCCGGTTTGGATGCAGATCGCCGCGCCATCAAGCTCGTCTGCGCCGCTAATGCCTAGGTCGCGGCTAACCATAAAGCCGATGCCGTCGTAGAAGTTGACGCCTGCAAAGTTCAGGCCCAGCGTAGTATCGCGGGTAGTGGTCCAGGTTGTATTACGCGAAAGCACATCCACTTCGCCTGACTGGAGAGCGGTAAAGCGTTCTACGGCATTAAGTGAAATGTAGTTTACTGCATCGGCATCGCCCAGAACGGCAGCTGCTACGGCACGGCACACATCGACGTCCAGCCCTTGCCAGTTGCCATCGCCATCGGGCGCGGAGAAGCCTGGCAAACCGTCACTGACGCCGCACTGAACCGCGCCACGCTCAACCGTATCTTCCAACGTAGCTGCATTCGCCGTCGAGGTTCCCGCCAGTGTGACGACGCCTGCTGAAGCCAGCAGTACCAGGTGTTTTTTAGTTAGCATGATCATTTCCCATTGTGTTTAGTCTTGTTATGCATGCAAAGGCATGACATATAAAACTAGCAAGGAAGATGCCAACATGGGATATCGCCAAATTCAGCGCTTTTCAACGCAAAACATCCCGGTTCCGACGAAAGTTTAGGTGCAAAAAATTAGAAGCGGTTACTGCACGCCCTGGTTTGGTGCAGTAACCGCCGGTTGCTGGCTAAAAGTGGTTAACGAATGGGCGGCGCGTACTGGATACCGCCATCTTTCCACAGCGCGTTCAAGCCGCGAGCGATCTTGAAGTTGGAATCCGCCCCCACGTTACGCTCATAAACTTCCGCGTAGTTACCCACCTGACTGATGATGTTGTAGGCCCAGTCAGCTTCCAAGCCCATGCCTTCGCCATAGTTGCCGTCCTGGCCCAGCAGGCGGGCGATGTCAGGGTTCTCGGAACTCACCATTTCATCGACG
This sequence comes from Vreelandella zhanjiangensis DSM 21076, assembly GCF_000377665.1. GTDB lineage: Bacteria > Pseudomonadota > Gammaproteobacteria > Pseudomonadales > Halomonadaceae > Vreelandella > Vreelandella zhanjiangensis. The sequence goes on from NZ_KB898648.1 coordinate 55,870, forward strand.
TTTTCGCTGGTCACGCCGTACTCTTCAGCGTTCAGCATGGCAAACAGCGACCACTTCACAATATTGAACCACGGATCATCGCCTTGGCGTACGGCAGGGCCAAGCGGCTCTTTGGAAATAATCTCAGGCAGCACGACGGCCATATTCGGGTCGGCAAGCTGCATACGCTGGGCGTAAAGCTGAGAAGCATCAGAGCTTAAAACATCGCACCGGCCCGCCTCGAAACCCGCAATGGATTGCTCAGGGGAGTCAAAGACCACCGCGTCGTAACTCATGTCATTAATACGGAAGTAGTCGGAAAGGTTCAGCTCGCTGGTCGTGCCCGACTGGGTGCATACCGCCGCCCCGTCGAGTTCCTCGGCACTCTGTACGCCTAGGTCACTGGCGACCATAAAGGCCTGGCCATCATAGTAGGTCACCCCGGTAAACTGCAGGCCCAGCGTCGTATCGCGGCTTGATGACCAGGTAGTGGTGCGAGACAGCAGGTCTACTTCGCCAGACTGCAGCGCGGTAAACCGCTCGACCGAGTCCAGTGGTACAAAATCTACCTTACTGGCGTCGCCCAGGGCGGCTGCGGCAACCGCACGGCAGATGTCAGTATCCAGGCCCTGATACTGATCGTTGTCGTCCAGCGAGGAGAAGCCGGGCTGCGCGGCATTAACGCCACAGCGCACGCTGTCGCGGGATTGCACTTTTTCCAGCGTGGGAGTATCCGCCAGGGCGAATACGGGAACCAGGGCACAGGCGCTAATACTTAACCAACGTACGGTTTTCATTGTTGTTTCCTTAACGTTGAGACACAAAAAAGCCGGGCAGAGCAGCCCGGCCTTTATCGCTTGCTGGCGCGTGCGTTAAGCGAAAGCATTGCGCATAAACGGCGGCAGCGCCAGGGCGCCACGGTGGGCATCCACTGTGTAGTACTGTAGCGGCATTTCGTGGCTAGCGGCAGCCTCTTCGCGGAAGGTTTCCACGTTGGTGCCTTTACCGGCCAGCGTCACGCTCCACCAGCCAGACGGATAAACCGGCTGCGGGAAGGGCAGCGTGGCGACGCTATCAAAACCCGCTTCGCGCATATCATGACGCAGTTCACGAATGATCGAGCCGCTGTGATAAAGCGGTGATTCGCTTTGCTGCACCATAATGCCATCGGCTTTCAGGATACGGTGGCAGCGCTTCAGGAAGTCGGTCTTGAACAAACCTTCCGCCGGGCCGACCGGGTCGGTGGAGTCGATAATCAGCACGTCAATGCTTTCATCGGCAGCGTCATCCACCCATTTGACGCCATCAGCGAACAGCAGCTCGGCACGCGGGTCGTCGTTGGCCTCAACCAGCGCGGGGAAGAAACGCTCTGCGGCCTTGGTAACTTCCTCATCAATATCGATCTGGGTGACTTTCTCGACACCCGGATGACGCAGAACTTCTTTCAGCGTGCCGCAGTCGCCGCCGCCGATAATCACCACGCGCTTGGGCGCTGGGTGAGTAAACAGCGCCGGGTGGGCGATCATTTCGTGGTAAAGGAAGTTGTCACGGTCAGTGAGCATCACGCAGCCATCCAGCACCATCAGATTGCCGTAGGTCTCGGTGGCGTACACTTCCAGGTGCTGGTATTCACTCTGTATATCCAACAGCTTTTCAGAGATTTTCAGCGAGAAGGCGCTGCCGTGGCTATCAAAAACTTCGGTAAACCACTGGTCGTCGCGTAATTCGCTCATCAATTGGCTCCTGAGGAAGGGGTGTTGGAGTGGGTCGGAATGCCTTGGTGATACTGCGGGCTTAACTCGTGCAGCGCTTCCATAAAGGCGGTGACGTTATCCGGATTGGTAAACTGGCTGATGCCGTGGCCCAGGTTGAACACGTGGCCTGGCCCGTGGCCGTAACTTTCCAGCACGCGGGCGACTTCGGCGCGAATCGCCGACGGGCGGGCAAACAGCACGTTGGGGTCGAGGTTACCCTGTAGCGCGACCTTGTGGCCGACGCGGGCGCGGGCGCTGGAGAGCTCGGTCGACCAGTCGATACCCAGCGCATCGGCGCCAGCGCAGGCGATATGCTCAAGCCACTGGCCGCCGTTTTTGGTGAATAGAATTACCGGCACGCGGCGTCCATCATGCTCGCGGATCAGCCCAGAGACGATCTGCTCCATATAGCGCAGCGAGAACTCCAGGTACGCTGGGGTAGACAGCGCCCCACCCCAGGTATCGAAAATCTGTACCGCCTGGGCACCTGCGCGAATCTGGGCGTTCAAGTAGTCGGTAACCGACTGAGCCAGGGTATCCAGCAACTGGTGCATGGTGTCCGGTGTGTCGTAGAGCATGGTTTTCAGGTGACGGAAGTCCTTGCTGGAGCCGCCTTCCACCATGTAAGTGGCCAGCGTCCAGGGGCTTCCCGAGAAACCTATCAGCGGCATGCGGCCGTTCAGCTCGCGGCGAATAGTGGATACCGCACGCATGACATAACCCAGGTCGCGTTCGGCGTCCGGTACGCTGAGTGCGGCGACTTCTCCAGCGGTGCGCACGGTCTTGCGAAACTTGGGGCCTTCGCCGGTTTCAAAATAGAGCCCCAGGCCCATGGCGTCAGGAATCGTCAGAATATCTGAAAACAGAATCGCGGCGTCTAGCGGATAGCGCTCCAACGGCTGCAATGTCACTTCGCAAGCCAGGTCATGGTTGCGGCACAGGTCCATGAAGCTGCCCGCATCGGCACGGCTGGCGCGGTATTCCGGAAGATAGCGGCCGGCTTGACGCATCATCCACACCGGCGTGCGGTCGACAGGTTGACGCGCCAGCGCGCGCAGGAAACGGTCGTTTTGCAAAGGTGTGGGGGTCATAAATACTAGCCCTTAGGAAATTTGCCCGCATTGTAGGCGAGCAATTGTACTTTAAGATAGGTGCCAGGCAGTGATGTGCATGGCAAAAATCGTCGCAACCCGACAATTTTTCTCGTGGCTCATACCCTATGCCACCCGTGAGCTAAAGGCGACTTCCTGATAGACTACCCGCCTATTTTACCAACATTGGTGTGGTTAACTGGTTTGGTTAATCAGCGAGGTAACCTGTGACCATTCGCTTTATTGCTGCTTCCCGACTGCCCACCCCTTGGGCCACGTTCACCATGCACGGCTTCGAAGACGAAGCGACGGGCAAAGATCACATCGCTTTAACGCTCGGCGATGTTGAGGGCAGTGAGCCAGTATTGGGACGCGTACATTCAGAGTGCCTGACCGGCGATGCGCTGTTTTCCATGCGCTGCGACTGTGGCTACCAGCTACAGGAAGCGCTTAAGCGTATTGCCGAAGAGGGCCGTGGCGTACTGCTTTACCTGCGTCAGGAAGGGCGCGGTATTGGCCTGCTCAATAAGATCCGGGCCTATCATCTGCAAGACCAGGGCGCGGATACGGTAGAGGCCAACGAGCAGCTAGGCTTTGGCGCCGATATGCGCCGCTATGATTTGTGCGTGCCCATGCTCAACCATTTGGGTATTACCGCGCTTAAGCTGATGACCAATAACCCGCGTAAAGTCGATGCGCTGACCCGGGATGGCGTCAACGTAGTCGAACGGCTGCCCATTACCACCGGCCTCAACCCGCATAACGAGCAGTACCTTGCCACCAAGGCAGGCAAGCTTGGCCATATGATGGCGCTGGGTGATTTTACCCAGGCAAGCGATGTGGATATCGAGCGAAAAGGCTGAAAAGAACGCCTTAATGCGGTTAAAACTGCCAAAAATTGCTTTTTCTTAAACTTTTTTGCCCGGCGTCTGGGCTATGTTGATACAGACCGGTTTTGATACAGACCGATGCTGATACATAGCAGGACGCTAACTATCTGCAAAAGAGTAAGGAGGAGCAACGATGAAAGCACTGTGCTGGCATGGCAAAAATGACGTTCGTTACGACACGGTTCCTGATCCTGAAATAGAACATCCCCGCGACGCGATTATCAATGTAAGCAGCTGCGCTATCTGCGGCTCTGACATGCATCTTTACGATCACTTTATACCCGGTATGCAATGCGGCGACGTGCTTGGCCATGAGTTTATGGGCGAAGTCATGGAGGTGGGCAGCGCTAACAAAAAGTTAAAGGTCGGCGACCGGGTGGTGGTGCCGTTCACTATTTTCTGCGGCGAATGCGAGCAGTGCCAACGCGGCAATTACTCGGTTTGCGAGCGCTCCAACCGCAATAAATCCTTGGCTGACAAGGCTTTTGGCCACGGCGGTGCCGGGCTGTTTGGTTACTCACATTTAACCGGCGGCTATGCAGGCGGCCAGGCGGAATTTGTCCGCGTGCCGTTTGCTGATACCACGCATATCAAAGTTCCCGATACGCTGACCGACGAGCAGGTGCTGTTTCTCGGGGATATTTTCCCGACTGGCTGGCAGGCCGCCGTGCAGTGCGATATTCAGCCCACCGATACGGTCGTTATCTGGGGAGCGGGGCCGGTTGGTCAGTTCTGTATTCGCAGCGCCGTCTTGCTGGGTGCCCGCCAGGTAGTGGTGATCGACAACGTGCCTGAACGCCTTTCCATGGCCCAGGCGGGCGGGGCGATCACGATTAACTTCGAGCATGAGAGTGTGCTTGGCCGCTTGCAGGAGCTGACCAACGGCAAAGGCCCGGAAAAATGTATCGATGCGGTAGGCCTTGAAGCGCATGCCACGCGCTCACTGGATTCTGCCTATGATCGGGTCAAGCAGGCGATGATGCTTGAAAGTGACCGCGCCCATGTACTGCGCGAGATGATTTACGTATGTCGTCCTGCCGGTGTGCTGTCCATTCCCGGCGTTTACGGTGGGCTGGTCGATAAAATCCCTATGGGCGCGCTAATGAACAAGGGGCTTACCGTGCGCACCGGCCAGACCCACGTTAACCGCTGGACCGATGACCTGCTCAAGCGTATTGATGAAGGGCAGATTGATCCCTCATTTGTCATTACCCACTCCGTAGGCCTGGATCAGGGGCCTGAAATGTATAAGACCTTCCGCGAGAAGCAGGATGGTTGTGTCAAGGTGATTCTCAAACCTTGATCAACAAGCCATGGAGGTAGCTATGCACCATCAATATCATCAATCACAACATATGACCCGTTCATTAAGCACCGCCGATAGAGTCGCCCGCGGGCTAGGCTGGCTAAGTCTGGGCTTGGGGCTTTATCAGCTGTTGGCGCCGCATAAGCTAGGTGAACAACTTGGGTTGCGCGGCCATGAGAACAAGATGCGTGCCTGCGGCGCGCGTGAAATGATCAGCGGCATTGGCGCACTGACCGATAATCCAACGCCTGCGATCTGGAGCCGGGTCGGCGGCGATACTCTTGACCTGGCTGCACTGACCTACGCGCTTCAGGATAGACATAACCCCAAGCGAAAGAACCTTTATCTGGCGCTAACCGCCGTGGGGATTATTACCGCAGTCGATGTCTACTGTGCCCAGGCGTTAAGCAAACGGCATGCTTACCAAGCTGGTGTCACGCCGGATTACAGCCACCGCAGCGGCTTCCCACAAGGCCTGGAAAGCGCCCGCGGCGCGGCGCGTGATTTTAAAGTGCCCAACGATATGCAGGATGCGCTGCCCAGCTTGCCGCTTTAGCTTTATTTTATTTACTTTAATAGTGCAGACATATCGCTGTTTTAAGCATTATGTATTAAACACAGCGTTTTAAGTACAGCGGCCCCTGTTTCATGACCTCACAAAGCCCAGACGTTCAACCAACGGCGCCTGGGTTTTGTCATATTTGAGAGGTAGAGTGAAGCCTGGTGATTAGTACTCACTGCTCAATGACGGCAGCTCTTAGCAATGGGGCAAGGCATGAACAGCGCATACGATGTTGAACCTGAAGAATTCAGCGCTCTAGAAGAGCGCCTGCACAGCATTAGCCACGGGGTAGGCGCGTTGCTGAGTATCGTTGGGGTTGTGGTGCTACTGATGATGGCGAGTATTGCCGCTCATGTAGACCCGTGGAAGCTTGTGAGCCTCGGCTTGTACGGTATGACGCTGGTGTTGCTGTATACCGCTTCTACTCTTTACCACGGTATTGCGCATCGACTCTGGAAACAGCGCTTTCAATTGTTGGATCACTGCGCGATCTATCTTCTGATTGCGGGTACTTACACGCCGTTTTTGCTTGTGAATATGCGTGGCCCTACCGGCTGGACGCTGTTTGCCGCCGTGTGGTCACTCGCGCTGATCGGAATTATCTGCAAATTGCTATGGCCGCAGCGCTTCGCGATTTTAAGAGTGGTGATTTATCTGCTGATGGGCTGGATGATTGTGTTGGCAACCGAAGAAATGACCGCCAGCCTCTCGGTCACCGGCATTACTCTCTTAGCGGCGGGCGGTATGTTCTATACGCTGGGCGTAATCTTCTACGCCGTGCGGGCGATCCCCTATAACCACGCTATTTGGCACTTATTTGTAGTGGCGGGCAGCGTATGCCACTACTTTGCGGTAGTGGCAGCCGTACTGCCTTATTCGACTTGAAGCGTTAAATGTTTACTCGGCCGCTTGCTTCTCGCGCGCCACTGCTTTTGCCAACGCCGGGCGCTGAGCGTGGCGCTTTTGATAAGCGATGAGCGGCTCTGGCAGGCGGTGTTTCATGCTGATCGCCCAGGAAAGCGTATGGGTGAGAAATATATCCGCCAGCGTGAAAGTATTGCCCACCAGGGTTTCTTGGCCTTGAAAACGCCGTTCTAACGCACTCAGCGCACGCTGAAATTCCCATGTAGCCGTCGGCACGATAGTCGGCACACGTTTGTCTTCAGGCAGCGCAAACTTATGCTTGGCGTGGGTCCACAGCGGCTGCTCCATTTCAGAGACGATAAAGCTCAACCACTGGTCAACCTGGGCACGCTCGGCGGCATTGGTAGGTAGCAAGTTACCGTCACCATACTGTTCCGCCAGGTAACGGCAAATGGCGGATGACTCAAACAGGGTAAGCTCACCGTCTTCCAGCACCGGCACTTTGCCATCCGGATGGCGCGCCAGATGCTCCGGAGTCTGGCCTTCACCTTTGTCCAGCGCGACATAGCGACAATCGTAGTCCAAGCCCAGCTCTTCAAGCGTCCAGGCGGCGCGCAGTGAGCGAGAATGGGGAAAGCTGTACAGCGTAATCATGGCGTGCTCCTGACAAGGGGCCAGCCGTCGCTGGCGAAAAGAAGACGCTTTCAATCTAACGACTAAGGCACCGGCTGTCGATGTCAGAATAGCCAGTCAACGCAGCCCTTCAGAGGCCGCTTAGCTGTCGCGCGCTTTACGAATGCGCTCGTAAGCGTTGCCGATTTCGCTGGTGCGCGCCTGGGCCACTTCACGCATGCTTTCGGGCAGCCCTTTACCGGCCAGTTTGTCCGGGTGGTTCTGGCTCATCAAGCGGCGGTAGGCTTTTTTGATTTCGGCGTCGCTGGCATCCTCAGAAACGCCCAGCACGCGGTAGGCATCTTTAAGCGCTTCTTCGCTTGCCCCTTGAGAGTTAGCCGCCGCGCCATGTAGCATGGCTTCAATTTGCTGTACTTCGGCCTCGCTACACCCAATGCCCCGTGCTACTCGCAGGATCATTGTATGCTCTTCAGGATGCAGTACGCCGTCCGCGGCGATGGCTGAGAGCTGGACCTGTAAAAATACCTGGCGCATGACCGGCTGGTTGCGGGTTAGACGGCCGACGCTGGCAAGCTCGGCATCAAGGTCGAAGTTATCCGCACGGCCACGCTCAAAGGCCGCGCGTGCCTTGGCCCGCTGCTCGCCTTGAAGGTGCATCTGGTCAAACAGCTTTTCGGCAACGCCTAGCTCGCCGTCAGTGACTTTTCCGTCGGCCTGGCAAAGGCAGCCCATCACCGAGAAAATCGATTCTAAAAAGCCTTCTTGAAGACGCATGCGCGCCTCCATCAGGCGACGGCCAAGGCGACGCCCTAACCACCAACCCAAGGCGCCACCAATTAACAACCCAACGGGGCCGCCTGTGGCAAGACCAATCAGGGCAAAAAACACAATCAGAAGTAGCATGGCTCTCTCTAGCGTCAGTAGAACGGATGTGCAACCGGATACAGGCAAAGGGCGGTGCCAGGCTTTCAAGTAGCTATTTAAACAAGGCGACGTGTTTCGCCGAACGTACTACTATAGTTGAAAATGAAGCAGGCTAACGTTTGCCGCAATCGTTTACCACAATGCTTCCCACCTCCTCTCTTCGCATGGAGAAGCTATGGCCTCGCCAGATCCGGACGCTCCAAAAAGCTCTACGGTACACGATCCCAAGGTTTTTGAGTATCACAACCCGGCAGGCGGTTGGGGCGCACTCAAGGCGGTCAGCAAGCATTTGCTGCATAGCCGCTCCCCAGCCACCAACGCCCGCTCGCTGTTCAAGCTTAACCAGCCTGATGGGTTTGATTGCCCAGGCTGTGCCTGGGGCGATCCTGAGCACGGCTCCTCGTTTGAGTTTTGCGAGAACGGAGTAAAAGCCGTAACTTGGGAGGCCACCTCCAAGCGTGTTACCCGGGACTTCTTCGCCAAGCACACCGTCAGCGAGCTTAAAACCTGGGATGACTACCGTCTGGAAGACCAGGGGCGGCTGGTCGAGCCGATGCGCTATAACGCCGAGACCGATCACTACGAGCCGATTACCTGGGATGCGGCGCTGAATCTCGTTGCCGCCGAGCTTAAAGCGCTGCCCACGCCGGATGATGCGATCTTCTATACCTCGGGCAAGGCGGGCAATGAATCGGCGTATGTTTTTCAGTTGTTGGCGCGGCTTTATGGCACCAATAATCTGCCTGACTGCTCCAATATGTGTCACGAAGCCAGCGGCGTCGCGCTGACCAAAGCGCTGGGCACGGGCAAAGGCAGCGTACGGCTGGAAGATTTTGAAAAGGCCGATGCAATCTTCGTGTTTGGCCAGAACCCCGGCACCAACCATCCGCGTATGTTGGGCACGCTGCGCGAAGCGGCTGAGCGTGGCGCTACCATTGTCAGCTTCAATCCGCTGCGTGAGCGGGGGCTTGAGAAGTTTGCCGATCCGCAAAAGCCCCTTGAGATGCTGCATAACGGCAGCCATAGGATCAGTTCCCACTACTTCTGCCCCAAACTGGGCGGCGACATGGCGGCGGTGCGTGGGATGGCCAAAGCTCTGTTTGAGCGTGACGCGGCAGGCGAAGCGGTGCTTGATCACGCTTTCATGGCCGAACACACCATTGAGCTGGATGCTTATCGTACCGTGGTGGAAGCAACCGCCTGGGAAACGCTGGAGGCTCAATCAGGCTTAAGCCGCGCACAGATGCAAGAGGCGGCCGAACTGTATGCGCGCTCCAAGGCCACCATCATCTGCTGGGCCATGGGCATCACTCAGCACGTGCACTCGGTGCCGACGGTACGTGAAATCGTTAACCTGCTGATGCTGTGCGGTAATTTAGGTAAACCCGGTGCGGGCACCTCGCCGGTACGCGGCCACTCCAATGTGCAGGGTGACCGCACCATGGGGATTTTCGAGCAGCCCTCCGATGAGCTGTTGGATGCCTTGGAAGCCCGCTACAACAAACCCATGCCGCGTGAACACGGCGTGGACTCCGTGGCCGCCGTGCACGCCATGCGCCATCAGCCCGGCAAGGTGTTTATTGGCCTGGCGGGTAACTTTACCCGGGCGATTTCCGATAGCCGGGTGACTGAGGCGGCGATGGCGCAGTGTCAGCTCACGGCGTTTATCAGCACCAAGCTCAACCGCAGCCATCTGGTTACTGGCAGCGACGCGCTGATTCTACCCTGCCTGGGGCGTACCGAAATCGACCGCAACCAGGCGGGCGAGCCGCAGCTGATCACCGTGGAAGACTCCATGAGCATGGTGCACAGCTCAGCAGGAATTAACCGCCCGGTAGATGCCTCGCTACCTTCAGAAATCACCATTTTGACCGGCATTGCCGAGCGGCTGCTGGGCAGCGATGTCGTGGACTGGGCGGCCATGCGCGAAGACTATGACGTGATCCGTGAACATATCGAAGCGGTGATTCCCGGCTTTGAGAACTTCAACGAGCGCGTTCGCGTACCGCGGGGCTTTTGGTTAACCAACCCGGCGTTCGAGCTGCGCTTTCCTACCCAGAGCGGTAAGGCCGAGTTTTCGGATGCGCCATTGCCCGAGCAGGTCGTCCACCAACAAATGGCAACCCGCCAAGGCGGCTGGCTTACCCTGCAAACCATGCGCTCTCACGATCAGTACAATACGACGGTATACGGCTATAACGACCGCTATCGGGGGATCGAAAACGGCCGTCAGGTGATTTTCCTGAACCGTAAGGACATTGACCGGCTGGGCATTAGCGCCGGGCAGTGGGTGGATTTGATCGGTGAGTCAGGCGATGGCATCGAACGGCGTGTGGACGGCTTCAAAGTCGTGGCCTACGACACGCCCGAAGGCTGCGCCGCTGCCTACTACCCTGAAACCAACCCGCTGATTCCGCTGGATCATAAGGGCGATCAAAGCCATACCCCGGCGTCCAAGTCGATTGCCATTCGCTTGGAGGCGAGCGCCCGCATTGCTTGACCTGTCTGATCAAATGGCGAATCAGCAGAAACTGCAGCGTTCACTCGCGGCGCTGCAGAATGCTCACCCTGAACTCGACACGCTGGCAGCCTTGGTGTTGCTGGCACTGCGCGAGTCACCGCCCGCCGAAAAAGGCTTTTCCAGTGCGCTGCTAGCCAGGCATCTTAATATCGAACATGCCTTGATCCGCCGCGCCTGCGCGGAGCTTGAAGACGCGGGCTGGGTGAGCACCCAACCCGCAGGCGGCGCCAGCCCGGCTTTACGGGTAATACGATATGAACAAAGGTATTTTATCGTCTTCCACTAATACAGATTATGTTAGGTAAATAATTTTATGAAGTAAATCCATATGGAATTTTTATATGATCGTTTTTTCTACTAATGAATTTTTCATAAATAATAAAATTTTATTTATGAAAGTATTGAACTCTGATTCCTTATGGTTTTGTTCATAAATCTTAATTGAGGTTATGTTTAGCGCTGGTAGAATAGGCTTGCTGCCAAATATGCTATATTCATGTTCGTGAAAGCTAATGGTTTTTTCTACTTCATCAGGATAAATTATACTAAGTCCTAGAGAAGGGCTCTCTGCTGAGTTTTTAGAGCCTATTCCATGTATGTACTTCATAGTCAAATCAGGTAAATAATTCGTAAAGGCAGTATCTCTATTAGTGTATTTTGCATCTAGATAATACATTTTATTTTCTGAGCCTTTTGTTAACTCAATAACAAAGTCTGGGCATCTTTTTGAGTTAGAGCTGTTTTTGCTTCTTTCCTTTATGTTCCTTTTGTCAACTGTCCAGGCTTCTATGTTTACAAACTCCTGTTTTCCACTTCTTTTATTGTTATCAGCCCAGAATACTGGCTCATATCTCAATGCTAAGCAATAACCTTGTAGTTTATAGTAATAAGAAACTCCATTTTCTTTTTTATCAGTGTTAATGTCTTCAGGTATAAAGCCTAGGTTTTCAAGGCTAAGTTTTAAGCGAATAAAGCAATAATATTCAAATAATTTGGGTATATTTTGTATTGAGGATAATTCATCAGGTATGCCTAAGTCAGCAGCTCCAAATCTATACCAATTAGCAATATTTTTGAAAATTAAAAAATAATCATTTTTTTCTTTTGCTTTATAGGTGAAGTTAGGCATTCCATTGAATGATGATGTAATCTTTAAATGCGCTAAAAAATAATCTTTTATGGCATGAAGTTGATTAATTATATTGCGACAATTTTTTATTTTAGATTTATTTATTTCTCTTTTAAATTTTCTTATTTGCGAAAAGAAACTAATATAACCTTGCTCGTTATAAGAGTTAATAGAGTTTTTTGGCTTTGTATCATCAAGCTTTATGAGAATATAATTCGTAGTGTTTATCAAAGTTTCAATAAATCCAAGAATAACTTGGTTTTCATATGTGTCATGATTCTTTTCAATTTCTATTTCTCGAATTTTATGACTAGTATAAAGTTTGCCTTCCCATTCGATAAAAGCTTCTTGATAGTCATCGGTTTCGTATAAACTATCTAAGTTTTCACATAACCAAGCCAGACTGTTATCATCGAATAGAGTTCTTTCGCTTGGCAAATTAATTTTTTCATTAAGATTATTTTTAGTTATTGGGTTAGCGCAGATAGAAGCAATTTTTGAATTGAGCAGTAAAACGTTTTTTTCAATTTGTTCAATTAAAAAAGATATCGAACGATGGCCTTCTTTCAAACCTGCAGAAAACCTGGTAACCCTCAATAAAGTAGAAAGTGTCTCATCACCATGCTCAGATAAAAAGCTAAGCATCGAAGTAACACTTTCCGATGTAATTTTTCTCGCTAAAATTTCAACTAAAGAGAATGTAAATACGTTAACTTCATTTTCATGCGAGGTATGCTTTACTGATATCTCGGCATAACCACAAAAATTATGAAAGATTTTTTCATGGCCCCATTTATAATGTTTAACTGGACGCCAAATATATTTAAAGCCAGTATCTGTCTCCATATATTCGGTAGCACGTATTTCATTTTCATGCAGGCATAGATATACTTCCGAAGAAAATTCAGCGATTTCTAAAGTTATTAATAAGGCTTCATCTTCATAAAAGTAAAGGCCAGGAGTTTTGCTCGATAGATTGTGCTGAGTTTCTTTTCTTGGCCCATTCAGTACCGTAAAATTCAAATTCATGTTGTTCACTAAAAGAAAGTGTAAAATTCAGCGAAATTGTCACCACGATCAATAATAGATTTTAATATGCTTCTTGACCTTTTTAAATCATACTTAACAAAAATTTGATCTACTTTTAAAAGTCTTTCTTTAAAAGAAGAACTATGTCCTTCAATTAAAGGCAAAATGTGTTGTGCGACCGCAAAATCAATTGGTTGAGATCTCATATGGCCAACATCATTAGCTATATGACAATATCTTCTAATAGCATTTTTTTTCCGTTGGCTAACGATAACTGGAGATGTCTTGTTGATTTGTGATGATAATTCTTTGATGATTAAAGATAGTATCTCTTCTTCATCAATGTTTAGCTCCGCTTCGTGAGCGCTAATGTTAAAACTATTGTTAATTTGCTCATGTGTTATAGCTCCATCGAAAAGCGAAACAATCTCTTCTGGAGTTCTAATATCGTCTAATTCTCCATGTGTAAGACTAATTATTGGTGCTCTATCAATAAGCCTTGGAGAAAGCTTCTCAGTCGTTGCATCATTATTAATAGTACCTATGAAATGAACACTATTGTCTATTTTTAAAAACCTTTTTTCTGCGCTCGGAATTCCTAAGTCGATAGCTTTATTTCGACCTTCAGGGTCACACATAGACAAGAAATCTGACCAATAATGTTCCATGCTTGATAAATTTGCTTCATCAAGCAAAATTAACTTTTTTAGATCACTATTTTCAGAATTGGATAGATCATTTCTTAAAAATTGATATAGCCCTGAACGAGACTCTTGATAAACACCTTTCAACGAGTTGTAAAATCCTAAAATATCCCTGCCTGCTACCCAACCTCTTCCTACCGCAATATTTAAAAAATTAGTTTTCTTATAGCTTTCTTCAGGGTTCGTCAAACCAGTTGCGGCTGCTAAGCGCAATGCTGTTGAAGTTTTACCTGTGCCAGGAGGACCGGAGAAGATAGTCAAAAAGGATTGATAAATATTTATTAATATATTTAGTGTCTCATCATAATCAAATTTTTTCCCATGATCACTATCAAAATAGTTGTTAATGCTTTGAATGTAATCAAATCTATTTTCATGAGTAAGAGGGAAACTTGATCGCTTAAGAACAGCAGGCTCTTGTTGAGAATCTTTTTCAGTAGAACTACGCCCATTTAGTATGGCAATAAGCGTGTTAGTTTCAACCAGTTTGTCAGTTAGTCCCGGAGATTCAATAATATGCTTTTGCTGACCAATAGCCCTTTTTAATTCGTGCAGATCTGTTCTGCCTTCTTCTAAACGAGCTTTTTCAATTTCAACCTTGCGCTTTAGATCCTCAAGATCTTTAGCTGTATCAAGCATAATAATCAAATTTTCGAGTTCTGACTTTTTCTCACTAATTTCTTTCTCAATGGACGAATTTTTTTTGGTTAGTTCTTCTTGTCTTTCCAATTGGATTTGATGTATTTCATGAACAGTTTGATTTTTAATTTCTTCTATTTTTATCTCTGAGTTCTTCTTTTCTAATAGAATAGTTTCTTGAAATGATTTTAGTTCGTTAGATTTAGAGACAATTTCTTGCTCAATTTTTTCGATTTCCTTTTTCTTTTTAGATATTTCTAGCCTTGTTTTTTCCTCTATTTCTTCTTTTTTCTGTTTTATTAAAATCTCACTATTTTTATTAAAATAATTATCTAAATATGCTTTTCCGTGTTTATTATCAACAAGGAAGTTTTCAATTATTTCTTTTCCATAAGCATCTACATTGAGAAAATCCTCAATTACTTTTTCTAATCTTTTAAGCCTTTGCTCATTTTGCAATTTGCTCTCTTGTTTTTTATAGTGTTCAATCGCTTGATGTAGTTTTTTTGCATCTGCCTTATTTAGAGGCGTGGAAACTTTCTTTCCAAAACCATGCTGAGTATAAAATTTTATTAATCTTGCATCCGAGATAAAATCCATCTTTTCAAATTGTTGACGAGCAACGCGTTTAAGGGAGCCTAGATATAGTTGTGATTCACCGTTCTGGCTAACCTTCAATAAATCACCAGAATTAAATAAATCTAGTGATTTAAAAACTGCAATATGATCTGTTGGTAGACTTAAAGGAGTCGTTCCAGTCGTTGGTGTTAAATATAAAGTATCTTCTGTATTGCTAGAGAAAAAAGGACCATAGATAAAATCTCCATTCTTTATAAACAGAGAGGTGTTTCTTGGAAGATTGTCATTAACTAGACCAGTACTTATTTCAGGAAGACTTGTTTCAATTACAGGTAATAGCGTATTTGATTCTTTATGCGAGCTCTTGTTGCCAAAGCTACGAAATTTTTGTATACGTGGGTTTTCCTGCCAATTTGAATCACTTTCACTCCAATCATTAAGAATAAAAGTCTCTCCTTCTCGAAAAGCCTCATCTATTTTTTCGTAATCAGCACCAATGAAAATGCCATCGTTAGGAAATTCACTAGGGTCAACAGGTGTATATGTGCCATCTTCATTTTCGTATGCAATTGGTATGACTATGCCTAATTGGTTGTCATTATATCCATGACTTTTCACTACGACTAATTTTGACATTTTTCTCTCTTTTAAAACTTAATTTTTAATATTTCTTATAAGATTTTTTATCAAAAAACTCATTGTACTTGCAAGATGTAATAAGTTTTACTTTAAGCGTCAAGGCAGCCGCTGGCGAATGGCGGCTTCGATGCCCGCGGCATCGAGGCCACAGTCACGCAGCAGTTCGTCTGGGGTGCCGTGCTCTACAAAGGTGTCGGGCAGGCCCAGATTGAGCACTTCTACCTGGACGCCTTCGGCGTTGAGCAGCTCGTTAACGGCACTTCCCGCGCCACCGGCAAGGACATTCTCTTCAAGCGTTACCAGAAGCTCATGCTCATCGGCGGCGTGGAGAACCGCGTCGCGGTCCAGCGGCTTGATGGAGCGCATATTGATATGCGTGGCGTTGAGCTTTTCGGCCACTTCAGCGGCTGCGGTGTTTAGGCTGCCAAACGCGAGTAGCGCAATGCGCACGCCGTCGCCTTGTGACTGGCGGCGTACCTCTGCCTGACCAATCGGGAGCGATTCCAGGTGCTCAGGGATTGCCACGCCGGGGCCGGTGCCGCGTGGGTAGCGAACTGCCGCGGGGCCGGGGTGATGGTAGGCCGCGCTTAGCATGGCACGGCACTCGGCTTCATCGGCAGGGGCCAGAATGACCATGCCGGGTACGCAGCGTAAAAAGGACAGATCCATGCTGCCGTGGTGAGTGGGGCCATCTTCGCCGACAAGGCCCGCCCGGTCGATGGCAAAGGTGACGTCCAGGTTCTGCACCGCCACGTCATGAATCAGCTGGTCATAGCCGCGCTGCAAGAACGTCGAGTAGATGGCCACCACCGGCTTCATGTCTTCACACGCCATGCCCGCCGCCAGCGTTACGGCGTGCTGTTCGGCAATCGCTACGTCAAAGTAGCGTGCCGGGTACTCCTTGGAGAAGCGAATCAGGTCGGAGCCTTCGCGCATGGCCGGGGTAATGCCCATCAGGCGTGAATCGCTTGCGGCCATATCGCACAGCCAGTCGCCGAATACGTTGCAGTACTTTTTCTTGGGGGCGGACGGCGCTTTGGGCGGCGGCGTGGGCGGCACGCTGGTTTTTTCAAGCTTGGTGATGGCGTGGTAGCCAATCTGATCCGCCTCGGCGGGTAGAAAGCCTTTACCCTTGCAAGTTTTGATATGCAGAAACTGTGGGCCATCCAGCTCGCGCATGTTGCGCAGCGTTTCGGTCAGCGCCTCAAGGTCGTGCCCGTCAATCGGGCCGATGTAGTGAAAGCCCATTTCCTCGAATAGCGTGGCGGGGCTGACCATGCCTTTCATATGCTCTTCGGTGCGCTTGGCAATTTCTAGCGCGCCGGGCAGGTGAGAGAGTACTTTTTTGCCCTCTTCGCGCATTTTCAGGTAGGGCTTGCTCGACATCATTCGGGCGAGGTAGGTCGCCAAGCCGCCGACGTTTTCCGAGATCGACATCTCGTTGTCGTTGAGCACGACCAGCATATTGGCATTGACGTGGCCTGCGTGGGCCAGTGCTTCAAAGGCCATGCCCGCCGTGAGCGCGCCGTCACCAATAATCGCGCAGACGCGGCGGTTATCGCCTTTGGCCTGGGCGGCCAGCGCCATGCCAAGCGCCGCGGAAATCGAGGTGCTCGAGTGGCCCACGCCAAAAGTGTCGTATTCGGATTCAGCGCGGCGTGGAAATGCCGCCAGGCCGCCGTGTTGGCGAATGCTGAGCATCGCCTCACGTCGGCCGGTGAGAATCTTGTGCGGGTAGGCCTGATGGCCCACATCCCATACCAAACGGTCCTTGGGCGTATGAAAGGCATGGTGCAGGGCCACGCTCAGCTCTACCACCCCCAGACCTGCGCCAAAGTGGCCGCCGGAAACGCCTACGCTATAAAGCAGGTAGGCACGCAGCTCGTCAGCCAGCTGGGCAAGCTGCTGGGTATTCATGGCCCGCAGCGCAGCGGGATGATCAAAGGAGTCGAGCAGCGGCGTTGCCGGGCGCTCGCGGGGAATCTCGTCGAACAGCTTCATGGGCATCTAGTGGTCGCGCTCGATCATATAGTGGGCTAATTCGGCCAAGGGCGCGGCTTTCTCGCCTAGCGGGGCGAGGGCGGCAATGGCCTCGTCAATCAGGATGCGCGCCTTTTGCTGCGCGCCGTCAAGCCCTAAAAGGCTGGGATAAGTCGGCTTGGCGCGGGCAGCATCAGCGCCGGATGTTTTACCGAGCGTGAGGGTATCGCCTGTCACATCAAGAACATCATCGTGAATCTGGAAGGCTAGACCAATGGCGCGCGCGTAGCGAGTCAGGGCGTTTAAACGCGGGTCGCTTTCATCGACGGCAATAAGCCCGCCCATGCGTACCGCCGCAACAATCAGCGCGCCGGTTTTATGGGCGTGCATATGCGCCAGAGCGTCCACATCGGGGTGGCCGCCTACCGCGGCGAGATCCAGCGCCTGGCCTGCCACCATGCCCTCACGGCCAGACGCCGTGGCGAGCGTGGTGATGAGGCTGCCAAGCCGTGGATGGGCGGTACGCGCCAGCACGTCAAAGGCCAGGGTTTGCAGCGCGTCACCCGCCAGAATCGCGGTGGCTTCGTCAAAGGCAATGTGTACTGTGGGCTGGCCGCGGCGCAGGTCGTCGTCATCCATGGCGGGTAAATCATCATGAATGAGCGAGTAGGCGTGAATCAGCTCAATGGCAGCAGCCGGGGCGTCAAGCTCTTCATCGCTTGCGCCAAGCGCCTGCCCGGCAAGGTAGACGAGCAGCGGGCGCAGGCGCTTGCCGCCCACCAGAAGCCCGTGGCGCATGGCATCATCCAGCCGGGTTACCACGGCGCGCTCGTTAAACAGGGCGTTAAGCGTGGCATCAACCCGCGTGTTGCTGATCGCGCGCAAGTCCGTCAGTGAGGCGGCGTGAGTCGCTACCATGGGGGTGTCTCCTTACCCTCGTCAGCATCATCCTTGGGTGCTTCTGCATCGGCGAAGGGGGTAACGTTTAAGCGTCCTTCGCTGTCTTCGCTCAGCGCACGTACTTTCAGCTCGGCGGTATCCAGGCGCTGCTGCGCGTCGCGGGTTAACCGCACGCCCTGCTCGAAGGCGCCCAGCGCATCTTCCAATGAGAGCTCGCCTGATTCCAAGCGTTCTACGATGGTTTCCAGCTGTTCAACCGTGGCCGCAAAATCCTGCTGCGAGGGTGTGGTATCGCTCATTGGTCAATGCCTACTGTTTTCTGGCGCCCCGTCAAAAGGCAGCGCGCGGGCCTGCAATGTAAACGTACAGTATACACCGAGGCCAGGGGGTGGCGTCTTCCCCAGCCTGCTTTCGGCGTGTGACTTGCACTGTTTTCATCTTGAAAACGCACACATTTCATCAGTTCACAAAGGCCTGAAAGGTATGCGGTGTGATACTATACGGCCTTCCGTTAACCGATACACGGCGCACGCCGCCGACCATAGAGGTTGATTCAGCCATGGCCAAAACGTCCCTGGAAAAGAGCAAGATCAAAATCCTGCTACTCGAGGGCGTCCACCAGAGTGCGGTGGACAATTTTCACAACGCCGGATATGAAAATATCGAGCATCTACCGACATCGCTAGATGAAGCGTCGCTGATCGAGAAAATCCGTGATGTTCACTTTATCGGCATTCGCTCGCGTACCCAACTTAATGAGCGGGTATTTGCAGCGGCAGAGAAACTGGTCGGCGTTGGCTGTTTCTGTATCGGTACCAATCAGGTAGATCTTGATGCGGCGCTAAAACGCGGTATTGCGGTGTTTAATGCGCCTTACTCCAACACTCGTTCCGTGGCGGAGCTGGTGCTGGCAGAAGCGATTATGCTGCTGCGTGGTATTCCCGAGAAAAATGCCCGTGCCCACCAGGGCGGCTGGCTGAAGTCGGCCAGCAACTCGCATGAAGCTCGCGGCAAAACCCTGGGTATTGTGGGTTACGGCAGTATCGGCGCGCAGCTTTCCGTGCTTGCCGAAGCGCTGGGCTTTAACGTTATCTATTACGACATCATCACCAAGCTGGGTATGGGTAACGCAAGCCAGGTCGCCAACCTTGACGAGCTATTAAGCCGCTCGGATGTGGTTAGCCTGCACGTGCCGGATTTACCTTCTACCCGCTGGATGATTGGCGCCAAAGAGATCGCCGCCATGAAGCCGGGCGCGATCTTCATCAATGCCTCGCGGGGTAGCGTAGTCGAAATCGAGCCGCTGGCGGACGCGATCAAGTCAGGCCATCTGAACGGTGCCGCCGTGGATGTATTCCCGGTTGAGCCCAAGGGCAACAACGAAGAGTTTGAAAGCCCGCTGCGCGGTCTTGAGAACGTGATTCTGACGCCGCATATCGGTGGTTCTACACTCGAAGCCCAGGAAAATATCGGCATCGAAGTGGCGGACAAGCTGACGACTTACTCGGATAACGGCACCACGATTACCTCGGTCAACTTCCCCGAAGTGGCGCTGCCTGCGCATCCTGATAAGCACCGCTTGCTGCATATTCATGACAACGTGCCGGGCGTGCTGTCGCAGATCAACCGCGTGCTGTCGGAAAACGACATCAACATTTCCGGCCAGTACCTGCAAACCAACGATAAGGTCGGCTACGTGGTCATTGATGTCGACAAGGCTTATGGCCCGCAGGCGCTGGAAGCCTTGAAGCAGGTAGAGCATACGCTGAAAATCCGTGCGCTTTACTCGGCGCACAATAGCTAGGTTTTACAGCGACGAGGCTTGGCAACAACGTAAAATGCCTGGCTGATGGCATAAAAAACGGCTCCCGAATGGGAGCCGTTTTGGTTAGTAAGGCTGACGATCAGGCAAGATCAAACAGCAGCACTTCGCTTTTATCCCTGCCGGTCACGCTGATGGCGTCGCCAGGCTGGAACGCGGCGGCATCGCCGGTGCTGAGCTGTTCGCCATTGACCTCTACCGCCCCTTTTACCACATGCAGCCAGGCGTAGCGTGTGGCAGGCGTTTCTAGGCTTTGGTCTGCGTCAAAGGAGCCAGCGTAAAGGTTAACGTCCTGGTTGAGGCTAACCGAGCCTTCACGGCCCTCTTCCGAGGCCACTAAGCGCCACTGGCCTTGCCTTTCAGCCGCCGGGAAGGGCTTCTGTTCGTAGCTGGGTGCAATGCCAAGCGCTTTGGGCTCAATCCAGATCTGCAAGAAGTGCAGCCCGCTCTCTTTGGAGTGATTGAACTCACTGTGCAGCACGCCGGTACCGGCGGACATACGCTGTACATCACCTGGGCGCATAACCTCGCCGTTGCCCATGTTGTCTTTGTGCTCCATTTCGCCTTCCAGCACATAGGAGATAATCTCCATATCGCGGTGCGGATGGGCGCCAAAGCCATGACCGCCGTCAACGCGGTCCTCGTTGATCACCCGCAGGGCGCGAAAGCCCATATGTTTGGGGTCATGGTAGTTGGCAAACGAGAACGTGTGGTAGGAACGAAGCCAGCCGTGGTCTGCATAACCTCTTTCACCCGCGCGACGAATTTTCATTTTTTTGCTCCCAGCCGTGTTTAATAAATAGCTGCTGAAGGAATAGCTGTTGAAGGAATGAACTCAATATACGCCTGTAATCGCGCCGCGTCGGGCGAAGGTTTCTGCATGATAACGTCGATTAAATCGACGAATTTATAGGGAGGTGACCTGCGTCAATCTGGCAGGATTCAAGCATTACGCCGTTTGCGTTAGACTATGCGCGTTTATTAACCCGGTCCGCCCTTTGCGAGGGCGACTACCTGGAGCTTGTCATGTCTACCCCTGTTTCTGAAACTATCTCAAAAACTATCTCTCAAACGATCTCTCAAACGATCTCTGAATCTGGCGATACGCCGCGTATTGTCGTCGCGGCGCTGTATAAGTTCGTCACCCTGAATGACTTTGAGGCGTTGCGTGAGCCGCTGCGCCAGGCCATGGTCGATAACGATGTCAAAGGTACCTTACTGCTGGCTAAAGAAGGTATCAACGGCACCGTAGCGGGCACACGCGAAGGCATTGATGCTTTGCTTGCTTGGCTGACTGCCGACCCGCGCCTGACCGATATCGACCATAAAGAGTCTTACTGCGACGAGCACCCGTTCTACCGCACCAAGGTCAAGCTCAAGCGTGAGATCGTGACGCTTGGCGTGCCGGGTATCGACCCTAACGATACCGTAGGCACCTACGTTGAGCCTGAAAACTGGAACGACATAATTTCCGACCCGGAAGTCCTGGTGATCGATACCCGCAACGATTACGAAGTGGCGATTGGCAGCTTCGAAGGCGCGGTTGACCCAAAGACCACCACGTTCCGTGAGTTTCCCGAGTACGTGCGCGAGCACTACAACCCGGAGAAGCACAAGAAAGTCGCCATGTTCTGCACCGGCGGCATTCGCTGCGAAAAAGCCTCCAGTTTTATGCTCAAAGAGGGCTTTGACGAGGTTTACCACCTCAAGGGCGGCGTGCTGAATTACCTGGAAAAAGTCCCTGAAGAAAAGTCTCTGTGGCGCGGCGAGTGCTTTGTGTTTGATAACCGGGTAGCAGTCCGCCACGACCTGA
This sequence comes from Vreelandella zhanjiangensis DSM 21076, assembly GCF_000377665.1. Lineage (GTDB taxonomy): Bacteria > Pseudomonadota > Gammaproteobacteria > Pseudomonadales > Halomonadaceae > Vreelandella > Vreelandella zhanjiangensis. The sequence goes on from NZ_KB898648.1 coordinate 77,628, forward strand.
GCGAAGGCTCCTTTGAGCAGTGCCACGCTTGCCGCATGCCGATTTCCGAGGAGGACATGCAGTCCAGTGCCTATGAGCCGGGGATCAGCTGCCCGCACTGCATTGACTCTTTGCCTGAGAAAACCCGCGCGGCCGCCCGCGAGCGCCAGCGCCAGATCGAGCTTGCCAAGGAGCGCGGCCAGCCCCATCCGTTAGGCTACAACCATCGCGAAAAAGCTTAACGCCTAATCTAAGGCTTAACGTTAAGCTGGCGGCCACGTTCGTGGTCGCCTTTGGTCGTAAACATCCCGTTTCTGACGTTTGAGGCACTAGACTGAAGCTTATTCAGCTTATCTAGGGGCCTCCTATGCCTGTTTCTTGTGATACTTCGGCGACCGAGCTACTGCTTCGCGATGACCAGCAGGGCGTGACCACGCTCACGCTCAATACCCCCAAGCGATTCAACACGCTTTCCGAGCAGATGCTTGAGGCGCTAGAGGCGGCGCTTGCAGAGATTGCCCACGATGAGCAGGTGCGCTGCGTGGTGCTAGCAGCCAACGGTAAAGCCTTCTGCGCCGGGCACGATTTAAAGCAGATGCGCGCCAACCCGGATAGAGCCTACCATCAGGCGCTTTTTGCCCGCTGTAGCCAGGTGATGCAGGCTATCGTCCATTGCCCGGTTCCGGTGATTGCCAAGGTGCAGGGCCTTGCCACCGCCGCTGGGTGTCAGCTCGTTGCCAGCTGCGATTTAGCCGTTGCCGCGCAGAGCGCCCGGTTTGCGGTGTCGGGAATTAATCTAGGCCTTTTCTGTTCAACACCGGCCGTGGCGTTATCGCGCAACGTGCCCCGTAAGCGGGCGATGGAAATGCTCCTGACCGGTGAGTTCATCAGCGCTACCCAGGCGGCTGAATGGGGCTTGATCAATCGGGTTGCCGAGGATGCGGCACTCGACGACGCCGTTCAGGCGCTGACCGAGAGTATTTGCGCCAAAAGTGCCGTGGCGGTGAAAACTGGAAAGGCCATGTTCGCGCGCCAGCTGGCCATGCCGCTGGATGAAGCTTACGCATTTGCCGGAGAAACCATGGCCTGCAATATGCAAACGCTTGACGCTGCAGAAGGCATTGATGCGTTTATCGACAAGCGTCCACCGCGTTGGCAACACCGCTAGCGCCTATTCGTCGTTCGCCTCTATCCGTCGCTAACGCATCTCCGCTATTAGTGGAATCCGTTTCCGTAAACGCGACAGCAGCTATGACAGCGCGTTATCCTGTTGCTCTTTGCGCCTTCAGGAGAGAGCAGGGTGAGTGAAGCCAAGCGTAGGACGGTTGGGCGTCCGGCAAGCGCCGCCAAAGCGGGCGGCGGGCATAGCCAGTCTCTGGTACGGGGCTTAACGTTATTGGAGTATTTAGCGGCGAGTCCTCTGGGGCTTGCACTGTCGGACGTGGCCGAGAAAGCTGATTTAGCCCCTTCCACCACCCACCGTCTGCTCCAGGCCTTGCAGAGTCAGGGCTTTGTGACCCAGGAGAACGAACAGGGGCTGTGGCGCATTGATGTCAAAACCTTTCGCATCGGTAACAGCTTTCTAGAAGCCCGCGATGTGGTGGCGTCAAGCCGGCCTTTCCTGCGCCGATTAACCAGCGAAACCGGCGAAACCGCTAACCTGGGTATTCGCGACGGTGATACGGCGGTGTTTCTCGCCCAGCACGAATCACCTCAAATGATGCGCATGATTACCCGCTTAGGGTCGCGTGCGCCTCTGCATGCCTCTGGTGTTGGTAAAGCGCTGTTAGCATGGATGCCCGCTGATGAGCGCGCCCGCTTTCTGGATAACCGCGAACTCGCCCGCGTGACTGAAAACACGCTGTGTCACCCCGACGCACTGCTTGCAGAAATGCAGCAGGTCGAGCAACAGGGGTTTGCCTGCGACCGTGAAGAGCATGCCATTGGCCTGCACTGTGTGGCGGCCTGCATTTACGATGAGCACGCCACGCCGCTGGCGGCCATTTCCGTTTCAGGCCCCGTGGCGCGCATTCCTGAATCGCGCCTACTGGCGCTGGGCGCGCTGGTGCGCCAAGTGGCTGATGAGATCACCAATCAGCTAGGCGGCCAGGTGCCGCGTTCATCGTAAGCGCCTGTTAATATGCTGAGTCTTTTCCTGGTGGCCCTGGCAAGCGCGACACTCTTGCCGGGCGGCTCCGAGGTGTGGCTTGCTCGGCTTTGGTGCCTGGGCGAGCCTGCCGTGCTGCTGTGGGTTGTAGCTACCGCAGGCAATACGCTGGGGAGTCTGGTCAATGTGGCCATGGGCCGCTACGCGCGTCAGTTTCAGCATCGGCGCTGGTTTCCCGCATCGGCCAAAAGTCTGGCGCGGGCCGAGCGCTGGTATCACAAGTTGGGGGAAGCAAGCCTGCTGCTTTCCTGGGTGCCGGTGATTGGCGACCCGCTGACGGTGCTGGCCGGTCTATTTCGACTGCCCTGGTGGCGTGCTTTTCTATGGATTGTAGTGGCAAAAGGTGCTCGCTACGCGATAGTGCTGGGCCTTGCGAACCAGTGGCTGTTACCGCTCTGCAAGGCCTGACCGGCATGCAAAACCTCACACCGGCTTTCAATCTGCATCCATACCTGGTTCATGTTCCCATGTTACCCTGTGCGCTTTTACACGCTATCGATATGCAGTGCGTGTGCATTATGGTTTGCATAAAGTGGGCCAACCGTTAGATTTAAGTAAGCATTTACCCAAAGGGAGGTTGAGGTGTGACGCCATTACGCTTATTACCCTGGCTAGGCATCTGGCTGATGACACTATTTGTGTTGTTGGCAACGCCGGCATTAGCCCAAACGACAACGTCGGCTGCCGAGGATCCTGCACCGCCACCGGCAGAGGAGCAGGCTTCTTACGAGGCGCTTGCGGATCTGCTTGAAAATGAACAATCACGACAAGAGTTAATTGATGTGCTGCGCAGTCAGGCGTCGGCGCTGCCGGCTGGTCTTGAAGCGGAATTATCGCCTGAGGCCGCCGCCGCAGGTGGTAATGTGTCGCCTGAGGATGTGTCACTGCCTCGCCAGCTCGCCGAACTTACCAGCCGAGTAGTCACCGATATTGGTGGACAGATTGAACAGGCGGCCTCCGTGGTCGGCGATCTGTTTACCGGTAGCGGTGACAGCTCAAGCACGTTCGACGCGGCGGCGTTTACCCAGGCGGCGATTAATCTGGGTATCGTGATTGTTGCCACGTTTGCACTGTTTTTTGTGTTACGCAGGCTTGGCAAGCCCGCGTTTGCCAAGGTGAGCCGCTGGTCGTTAACCGGTACCGGTCTAACGCCGGTGCTAAGGCTTATCCTATGTGTTGCTATCGCGGCGGTTATCGACTTTTTGATTGTCGGTTTAGCGTACGTAGGCGGCAACCTGATCGCTACGTTTGCCGTGGGGCAAACGGGCGAGCTTTCCACGCGCGCATCGCTGTTTCTCAATGCCTTCCTGATTATCGAACTGTTCAAGGCCGTCATGCGTATGCTTTTCTCCTCCCGTTACGAGGGGCTACGCCTGCTGCCTATTTCTGCCCATGAAGCGTCTTATTGGAACCGTTGGCTGGCGCGTCTGATCGGTATGGTGGGATATGGCTTGATGGTCGCTGTACCGCTGGTCAATTTCTATCTGGGTGTATCGCTGGGGCAAGCGGTCGGTACGTTGATCATGATTATCGCCTTTGTCTATGCGGTGAGCGTGGTGCTTAAAAACCGCGTACGCCTGCGAGGCAACATGAATGCGATCGCTGCCAATACCACCATGACCGCAAGCCGCGTATCGCTACAGCTATTTGCGCGTACCTGGCACCTGTTTGCGCTGTTGTATTTTTTGATCGTGTTTGTACTGACCCTGACGCGTCCGGGCGATGCGTTACCCTTTGTGCTATTTGCAACTCTGAAAACGTTAGCGGCCGTAGTGGTTGGCCTGCTGGCGTCTACGTTCCTGACCCAAACCATTGGACGGCGTATTCAACTATCCGATGATTTACGCCGCAAGCTGCCGATGCTCGAACATCGCCTGAATAGCTACGTACCCAATGCATTACGCGTGCTAAGAACGGTGATTCTAGTAGCCGTGATCATGGTGGTGCTGGATGCCTGGGGCGCCTTTAATTTAGCGGGCTGGTACGCCTCTGAGCGTGGCGCTCACTTGGTCGGCAACCTGATCAGCGTCGCGGTCATCCTTATTGTGTCGCTGGGTGTCTGGCTGGCACTGGCAAGCCTGATCGAGCATAAGCTCAACCCGGAAACCGGCACCGGCGAGCCCTCGGCACGTGCTAAAACGCTGCTGAGCCTGTTCCGTAACGCCCTGGCGATCGCCATGGTGACGATTACGGGCATGATCGTTCTCTCGGAAATCGGTATCAACATCGGGCCGCTGATTGCCGGTGCCGGTGTGCTGGGTCTGGCAATTGGTTTTGGCGCCCAGAAACTGGTGCAGGATGTGATCACCGGGGTATTCATTCAGATTGAAAACGCCATGAATACCGGCGATGTGGTCACCCTGGGAGGAATTACCGGTACCGCCGAGCGGTTAAGCATCCGCTCTGTGGGTATTCGCGATCTTTCCGGCACCTACCATATCGTACCGTTCTCAAGCGTAGATACCGTATCCAACTATATGCGCGACTACGGTAACCACGTGGGCGAATACGGTATTGCTTACCGTGAAAGCATCGATGACGCGATTGAGCAGCTCAAGCTGGCCTTTGAGGATCTGCGTTCCAGCCAGGAGCATGGCTTCAAGATACTGGCTGATCTGACCGTTGCCGGTGTCGTTGCCTTGGCAGATAGCTCGGTCAATATTCGTGTGGTCATCAAGACGACTCCGGGCGATCAGTGGGGCGTTGGACGTGCCTACAATCGCTTAGTGAAGATGCGCTTTGACGAAGCCGGTATCGAGATTCCGTTCCCGCATACCACGCTCTACTTTGGCCAGGACAAGTCAGGCTCTGCGCCGCCCGCTAACCTGCGTGTGATGCAGCAAGCCTTCACCATTGATGGCAGTCCGGCAGGGCAGCCTAAAGCGGCTGAGCTGGTAACGGATGATCGGCATAATCCGCACAAGGCTGATTCCACATCGAAAAACCCTGAGCACCATAAGCCTGATGAAGAAGATGTCTAATCAGTCAGGTTGATGCTGTTATAAAGCTAACATGGGCCGCCTTTGGGCGGCCCATGTTGTTTTTTTTAGGAAACATGTTTTAGGCAACATAGTTTTCCGAGTGTCTGCCTTCCAGATAGATCGACTCGCCACCATCGACACATAGCACCTGCCCGGTGACAAAATCATTATCCAGCAGGTAATGCACGGCCTGGATCAGATGCCCAGGCGTTCCCTGCCGATGAAGCGGGATTCCCTCCAGGCGCCAGGCAATATAGTCATGATTACGCTGCGCGGTGGGCAACACGACGCCCGGCGCAATGCCGTTAACCCGGATATGTGGCGCGAACTCGATTGCCGCCATTTGCGTCATCTCCGCCAGTCCCTTTTTAGACAGCAAATATGCCGCATACGGATACTGGTGATAAGCCACTTTATTATCGATGATATTAATCACGCAGCCCTTGGGAACCGCATCGGCAAAGTGGCGGGTTAACAACAGCGGGGTAAACAGATTAATGCGAAACTGGGTTTCCAGCATGGCTAAATCGGTTTTCGCGATAGGTGCTGCCTGGTAAGACGAGGCGCTGTTAAACAGTACGCTTAAATGAGGAAAACGCGCTTTGGCAGTATGAATCAGCGTATCTAAAGGGTCGTGCAGAAAGTTACACGGCAATATTTCACACTCACGTCCTTTCCCACGAATATATGCCGCTACTTCTTCGGCCTCTTCTCGCGAGCTATTAACGTGTAAGGCAATGTCATACCCCGCGTCTGCTAATGCTTCGGAAAAGTACCGCCCTAAGCGGGTCGCGCCCCCGGTTACTAATGCAGCTTTAGAAGTCATTGAGTGTCCCTGTATTTAATCGTTATGTAATGACTGCGTGTATCTTGCGTTTATTGTTAGTCGTTTTATGGCTTGCACACTAAGAGCGTAGCGCTAGTCTGAGAGTTGGTCATTAACTGATCCTAAGATTGTTTCGACTACCTCCAATGGGGTTATCGCTATGCCAATAACGGCGTTACGCGCAGGGCAGGGCACCGCACTTCACGAGTGTTTGATTTCTATCGGTTCGAATATCGAACCGGAGTTAAACTTTACTCAGGCGTTAAACCTTTTACGCACCGAATGCGATCTAGTGGCACACTCTCAGGCCATTCGCACGCCACCGGTGGGCTTTTTAGATCAACCTGATTTTCTCAATGCCGCGCTATTGATCCGTACGCCGCTGACCTATGAAGCGTTTCGCCTCTATTTAAAGGCGGTGGAAAACCGCTTGGGGCGCGTGCATGGCCCGAACAAATCAGGCCCTCGCACGATGGATCTGGATATTGTGGCGTGGAATGGTGAACTACTGGATCAGGGATACTTTGAATACGATTACGTCCGGCTCCCTGTTGATGAGGTGCTTACCGTCAGCGGACGTTCTTTAATGACAAAAAAAGGTTAACGATTTATCCGCTCAGGCCGATAACTCTATGGTCGCTATTCAGCAAGCGCCGAGCTTCTCCCCTGTGAGGGTTTATATTGTTTAGCCTGAATACCAATCTAACCTCGCTGCTGGTGCAGAATAATTTGCGCAACAGCCAGCAGGCAATACAGACCTCCATGCAACGGCTATCGTCGGGCTTGCGTATTAACAGCGCCAAGGACGATCCGGCCGGGCAGGCGATCGCCAATCGAATGGGCGCGCAAATCCGCGGCATGCATCAGGCTATCCGCAATACCAACGACGGGATTTCGCTGGTACAAACGGCTGAAGGCTCGCTTAATCAGATCAACGACAACCTGCAGCGGATTCGTGAGCTGAGCGTACAGGCGGGCAACGGTACCTACACGGCCGACGACCTGTCCTCAATTCAGGACGAAATCGACCAGCGGCTTGAGGAAATCGACCGCATCGCAGGGCAGAGCAACTTCAACGGTATCAATCTGCTGGGGGAGGCGCGCAGCCTTAATATCCAGGTGGGGGCCAATGCAGGCAATACCATCAGCGTTCGTATGGCAGCCATGGATAGTGACGCATTAGGCCTGAATGGCTTTAGCGTACTTAAAGACAGCACTATTGATAAACCCATAGACAAGCTTGATGAAGCCATCAAAAAATTGGATCAGCAGCGCAGCTATTTCGGCGCGGTACAAAACCGTTTTGAAAGCGTGATCGACGGCCTCAACAATAACATTGTGAATCTCTCGGCCGCGCAGTCACGTATTCAGGACACCGATTACGCCAAAGAAGTCTCTAACCTGATCCGCGCGCAAATTCTCCAGCAGGCGGGCATGTCGATACTCGCTCAGGCCAACCAGCAACCGCAGATGATCCTGCGCTTGCTAGAGGGTTTATAGGCGCCCTAAGCAGTCAAATCTATATCTTGTTTTTCGAGCGTTTGCTATTCCTTTCTTGCTGTCTTTCATCCTTACTTTTCAAACATCAGGGCTTGATGTGCTATATGCATTCCATTTTGGAATGGGTTAAGCGTTTTTTTTCGTTTGTCGACCGACGTATGAATTTGCTTTGATAAGGTCATTAAGCCTTGAATGGCAAACGAAGCAACGGCCCTGATTTTTCCATGCCCGTGCCGCTGTCAGCCTGACAATACGTTATAGAGAGCCGTGAAATGACGCAGTCCGTGTTTCTAGCCACTAATAATATTCGCGACCGTTTCTCCAAAGCCATGTCGGCGATGTATCAAACGGAAGTCCCCCAATACGGCACGCTATTGGAGTTGGTCGAGCAGGTAAACCAGGAAACGCTTAGCCAGCAGCCAGCGCTACGCCGCCGCCTGGAAGCTCAGGGCGAGCTTGCGCGCTTGAGCGTAGAGCGCCACGGGGCGATTCGCGTGGGCTCAGCCGAAGAGCTATCCATGCTGCGCCGCTTGTTTGCCGTAATGGGCATGTACCCGGTGGGCTATTACGACCTTTCTGAAGCGGGGGTACCGGTTCACTCCACCGCGTTTCGTCCGGTTGAGGATGACGCGCTGGCCTGCAACCCGTTTCGCGTTTTTACCTCGCTGCTGCGCCTGGAACTCATTGAGAGCGAGACGCTGCGCCAGCGTGCCGAAGAAATTCTGGCCAAGCGGGATATTTTCACGCCCGCCGCCCGTGATCTTATTGAGCGTTTTGAAACCCAGGGTGGGTTAACCTCTGAAGAGGCGGATCAGTTCGTTAAAGAAGCCCTGGAAACCTTCCGCTGGCATCAGGATGCCACGGTAGATCTGGATACCTACCAAGCGCTGAGCGATGAACACCGTCTGATTGCCGATGTGGTGTGTTTTCGTGGGCCGCATATCAACCATTTAACGCCGCGCACGCTGGATATCGACGAAGTTCAGCGCCGTATGCCAAGCGTGGGCATGAACCCCAAGGCGGTTATCGAAGGCCCGCCGCGCCGTGAGGCGGCCATTTTGCTACGCCAGACAAGCTTCAAAGCGTTAGAGGAGTCGATCCGCTTTGCAGGCGATGCCCAAGGCACGCATACCGCCCGGTTTGGCGAAATCGAGCAGCGCGGCATGGCGCTCACGCCGAAAGGGCGCGCGCTTTATGATCAGCTGCTTAACGAAGGCCGTAAACAAACCGCGGGGCTGGATAACAATGCTCACCAGGCGGTCATGAACAAGGTATTTGCCGCCATGCCGGATAGCGATGAAGCAATGCGCCGTGAAGGTCTGGCCTACTTTCACTACCATCTTACAGAAGCTGGGAAAGCCGCTGCAGGTGATGCCGGCACCGATATGAACGCCCTGATTGCCAAAGGGCTGGTAGAGGCGCAGCCGATTACCTATGAAGACTTCTTGCCGGTCAGCGCGGCGGGTATCTTCCAATCAAACCTGGGCGGTGGCGAAAACGCAGCCTATGCGGGCAATGCCAACCGCGAAGCGTTTGAAGAGGCCCTTGGCGTCCCGGTGACCGATGAGCTGGCGCTTTATGCCGAGCGCGAACAGGCCTCCAAGCAGCGCGTTTTGGCATCATTGGAAGGTTAACTGCGCTATATACTTGCTTAATATTCAGGCCGCCTAACCAGCGGCCTGAATGGTTTATACGCGGCATTCAGCGCTGGCCGTAATGTGCTCGACAAAGCGGCGTACTTTACCCAGTTCCCCCAGGTGCTCTGGATAAACAAGATAATATGCGCTTTCGCTGTATAAACGATGCGGCCAAGCGAGTATAAGGCGCTCGGCGGCTAGCTCTTCATCCACGGTAAAGTGCGGCACTAAAGCAACGCCCCCTCCTGCCATGGCGGTGCGTACCAGCATGGGAAAGGTCTCAAAGCGGGTGCCGTGATAGCTGCGGTCGGTGACGATCTTCTGGCTTGCAAACCAGTGGTGCCAGGCATCCGGGCGGGTAGAAAGATGCAGCAGCGGTAAGCGCGCTAAATCGCTGGCGGCAGCCACGCGGTGGTGGGCCAAAAATGCCGGGGAAGCAACGGCGACCATCTCCTCATCCACAAGCTTATGACAGGCCAGATTAGGCCAACTGCCGTGACCATAAAATAGTGCGATATCAATATTCTGCTGCTCAAGATCAAAATCTTCCACGCGATCATGAAACTCCAGGCTAATACCCGGATTAGCGGCTAGAAAGGGCGGTAGCTTATCGGCAAGCCAACGACTGCCAAAGCTTGGCAGCGTGGCGACTTTGAGCACTTCACTATTGCCGCTATAGGTCATGATTGTCTGGGTCGTCATCTCAAGCTGAGTGAGTACTTTGCGTACATCGCTCAGAAAGATCGCGCCTTCAGGCGTGAGCAACAGGCTGCGCCTGACACGGCGAAAGAGTTTGTGCTGAAGGGCTGCCTCAAGATGAGCAACCTGCTTACTTACCGCACTTTGGGTAAGATTCAGCTCATCGGCTGCCCGGGTAAAGCTCATATGACGTGCCGCCGCCTCAAAGCACTGCATGGCGACGGTAGAAGGAAGGTTGCGTGATGCCAAAGGGGAAGCTCCTGATCACCTATTAATCATCCCGATGGCTAAGAAGGACGACGTAGAGGGGAATCATAGCGTATGAGGCGAGCAGATTCGCCTCATACGCTAGCAGGCGCTGGGATAACGCTTAGTCAATAATGCCTTGCTCACGCGCCATGGCAAACGCCGCTTTAGGGCCATCCCAGAGTGAGGGCAGCAGAATCAGCGATACCGGCACGGCAGTGATCACGATGAATTGCTGCAGCGCGGCGATCTGTCCTTCACGCATGGCCAGCAGCACCGCAGCCATGATCGTCATGGTCACGCCCCAGAAGGCGCGTAAAAAGGGGCTGGGCTCATCGTGGCCAGCACCGACCATGGCAATGGAGTAACTCATGGAGTCGCCGGTGGTAGCCACGAAGATGGTCGTCAGCAGCAGGATTGCCAGCGCCATCCAGGTGCCGCCAGGCAGTGCCTGGGCCAAGGTGAGCGTGGCGATGTCGAACTGAAAGTTCGTCAGCGCATCGGTCAGCTCGATCACGCCGGTCAACTGGTAGTAGATGCCCGAGCCGCCCAGCAGTGTGAACCAGACCGTGGTGGCGATGGGGGCGATGACCGCCACAGCCAGAATCATCTCGCGAATGGTGCGCCCGCGAGAGATGCGCGCCACGAAGATCGCCATCAAGGGCGCAAAGGCGATGAACCAGGCGTAGAAGAATACGATCCACCACTGCATCCAGTCCGCCGGCGAGGTTTCCGCGGTGGCGGTGACCATCTTGAAGAAGTTGTCCAGGTACGTGCCCATGCTGGCAAAGTAGCTGTTGAACAGAAACAGCGTCGGTCCGAACAAGAAGATGACCGCGCCGATGCCCAGCGCCAGCATGACGTTGAAGCGGCTCAAGAGCTGCATCCCCTTGTGCACACCGCTGACCGCGGAAAGCACGTATACCATGCCCAGGACCGCCAGAACCAAAAGCCGGGTAACGAAGGTATTGGGCAGCCCGAACAGCACCTCAAGGCCATGGCTGACCTGGGTAGCCAGAAAGCCGACCGGCCCGACGGTGCCTGCTACCACTGCCAATACGCAGCAGGTATCCACGACGCCACCCAGGGGGCCACGCATTACGCGCTCGCCGAATAACGGGTAGAGCAGGGTACGTGGTTGTAGCGGCTGGCCTTTCACGTAGTGGGCGTGGGCCAGCACGATCGCGGTGAGCGACCCCAGTACCGCCCAGCCGACGAATCCCCAGTGGGTAAACGACTGCGCGAGCGCGCCAGGCACCGCGGCGGCCACGCCCGGGTCGGTATCGAAGGTGGGCGGCACGTTCACGAAGTGATAGATCGGCTCACCGGCAGCGAAAAAGACACCACCACCGCCCAGCAGCGTACACAAGATGATCGAAAGCCATTTGAAGGTACTCAGCTCCGGTGCATCCAGGTTGCCGATCTTGGCGTTGCCGGCCGGGGTCAGCGCAAGCCCGATGGCGATGAAGAACGTCAACAGCATCAGAAACTGGAAGTAGGTACCGAAGGTCAGCGCGCTCCACGCAAAACCCTGGCTGATCGAATCGGCGACAAGGTCCAGGTCGTAAAAGGAAAGCGCTAGAAAAAGCACGATAAATCCAATGCTTAACGTAAGAACGATGGGGTCGCCTAGCGAAGAATGCTGGTGGCTTTCAGCACCGGAGGTTGGTTGGTTCATCAATAAGAACACCTTTGGTGGAACATGAGGAAACAGCGCAAATGCGGAAAGCGCAGCAAAAAAAAAGCGCCATTCATTGAATGGCGCGAGGACAGGAAACTGGCGCTAGTATATCGTGCGACTAGACCAAAGTCGAACGCGATTGGAGTGGATGCTTAAAATGGGTGCTAGAAAACAAGTCAATGCACCCTATTGGTGCGCTGAAAAATCATGGTGGTGCTTCTAACGGTGGGCCAGCAATGCGAAGCATCGCTTTCATTACCAGTGATAAAGCAGCGATGCGCTGGTGGTGTTATCGGTGCGTTCGCTGGCGTCGTCCGGCGGCTGAGAGTTGTGCTTAATTTCATGGGACAAGCGTAGCGACATACGCGAGTTGAGCCTTGCAGTAAGCGCTGTAAGCGACCTGCCTGTGGTGTTTTGCTGGGTGTATTCCACCGACATTTCCTGTTCAATATCGGCATAATCCGAAAAGCCCCAGTGATAGGCCAAGGCGGTATAGGCAACCGCAAGCTGTTCGTTCTCCGCTTCGCGCAAGCGGTCATTCCGGTAACCTGGGCCTGCCTCAAGCGAAAGAGAATGGCGCGAGCCTTCTAACAGCTGACGGCCATACCCGCCGATCACGGAAAGCTGCTGGTCATAACCCGCAAAGCGGTCTTTTTCCCAGCGTGCAAAGCCGAACACGTAGTGTGGGCCGTTGAAATCATAGCGCTCGCGGCCAGCTACCAGATACTGCTCGGCGCTGGTTTCGCCATCCTTGCTCACGTTACGCACCTCGCCGCGCAGCGAGTGAATAAAGTCACCTGTCAGCCAGGTCAAGCGGGTTTTGCCAATCAGCGTCTGGCTATTGGTGTTGCCGGAAAGGTGGGTAAAGCCAAGTTCAGCGTCGCCGCTGAAAATCGGCGCGTCATCGGTAGGCGGCGGGGGCGCATAAAAAGGATTAGCGACCGCGGGGCTGACAAGCACAAGGCTTAAAAAAGTAGCGCTAATAAACAGATAACTGTTCGACGAAATAACGCGTTTAAATATACTGAACACCCAACGCCTCCCTTAATGACATAAAAGATGGCGATTAACGCCCCCTTGCTGCGCATGTCATAATGACGCTGTCGCGCACTTTGAGTTCCGCCATGACTGATTCCCGCCCCCGTACCTTAGCTGAATTACAGCGCTGGCGCCGTACTCGTGCGAAACGGCGCTGGTATAAACGTAGCTTTCGTTTGCAGGTAATGATGCTAGTGGGGCTGCTGCTGGCCGGCATGCTACTGGCTCAGGGTACATATCTCAATCATCGCAAGGCAGATATCATCAGCCAGCAAATGGGCGAGCGGGCGTTGGCCGTGGCAAAAACCGTGGCCGGCATGCCGCAAATTGTGAATGCCTTTGCCATCCCGAATCCTTCAATGATTATTCAACCGCTGGCCGAGCGGGTGCGTATAGAAACCGGAGCGCGCTATGTGGTGGTCGGCAACGCGCAGTCGATTCGCTACTCGCACCCGGTAATAGAGCGTATTGGCCAACCTATGGTGGGGGGCGATAACGACCAGGCGCTAATCTACGGTCAATCCTATGTTTCCCAGGCAACCGGGTCATTGGGTACCGCCATGCGCGGTAAGGCCCCCATCTGGGATGAAGAAGGCAATATTATCGGGCTCGTTTCCGTCGGCTTTATGATGGATCGGGTCGCGATGGATGTGGCCCGCTACACAAACCTTGGCTGGGCGCTCGTTGCGCTGATGATTGCCCTGGGCTTTGCCGGGGCGTATTGGTTATCCCAGCACCTTAAAAAAGTCATTCTGGGCCTCGAGCCTTATGAAATCGCTCGGTTGGCGATGGAAAAAGAAGCCATCTTGCAGTCCATTCATGAGGGTATCCTGGCGGTTAACCGCGATGGGCATATTACCCTGGTGAATCAACAGGCCAGACGTTTTCTCAATCTGCCCGATGAGCATGTCATGCTGGGCCAGCCGATCCAGGATGTGGTGCCTAATACCCGCCTATTGGAAGTGCTTAAGCACGGCGAGCAGGAGTTTGATCAGCAGATGTGGCTGGGCGATCATCCGGCGGTGGTTAACCGGGTGCCCATTCTGCATGAGGGAGAAATCGAAGGCGCGGTGGCCACGTTTCGAAGCCGCCGGGAAATCATTGACCTTTCCCAGGCGCTCACCCAGGCAAGTCGCGATGTGGATATGTTGCGTGCTCAGGCCCATGAGTTCTCCAATAAGCTCTATACCATTTCTGGTCTCCTTCAGCTTGAGCGCATTGACGAGGCGCTGGCGCTCATTCACCAGGAAACCGAGCGGGCTCAGGCTCAGATGAGTTTCTTGATGCGCCATGTTGCCGATACGGTGCTCAGCGGTACGCTGCTGGGTAAACTTACTCGGGCACGTGAGCTGGGCGTGACGCTTGAGATCGACGAGCAGAGTTCGCTCTCCTGCCCGCTGACTCCGACCGGGCAGGAGGTCATGATGAGTGTGGTCGGTAACCTGCTGGATAATGCCTGCTACGCCGCGCTTAACGGTCCCAATAGTAGCGCGCCCTGCGTACGGCTGTTTTTTACCGATTTGGGTGAGCAGCTGCTACTCGAAGTAGAAGATAATGGTCCAGGCGTACTCCCCGAGCATACCGAGTCAGTATTTCAGGAAGGTTTTTCTACCAAAACGGGCAAGCACTGCGGCATCGGCCTGGCTCTGGTGGCAAGGCTTTGTCGACAGCATGGCGGTGCCATAACGCTTGAAGAGAGCGAGCTGGGCGGCGCCTGCTTTATTGCGGTGCTGGACCGCTCACTATGCGCTGAACCTGATACACCTTAATTATCATAATAATGACGTCCGTAAGAGGAGTGAGCATGTCTGCAACCCAATACGGCATTCTGGTTGTCGAAGACGATTTTCGCATCGCCGATATCCACAAGACTTTTATTGAGCAAAGTGACGCCTTTCACGTAGTGGGCATGGCGCGCAACGGCAGCGAAGCCAAAGCCCTGATGGCCGAGCATGCTGATGATATCCATTTGATTTTATTGGATGCCTATCTGCCTGATGTAGAGGGGCTGGAGCTTTTATGGGCCATTCGGCGAGACTATGTGCATGTGGATATCGTGATGGTTACCGCTGCTCGCGAGGTCGATACCATCGGTGAGGCGCTGCGCTGCGGCGTTTTCGACTACCTGATCAAGCCCATCGAAGCCTCCCGAATGCACCAGACGCTCATGCGCTTTCAGCGTGAGCGGGAAGCGTTGGCCAATCAAAATGAAATGAATCAGGATGAGCTGGATCAAGTACTGGCACGTCTAGTGCCCGATGCTGCACCCCGCGCGGCGGTGGGCAATTTGCCCAAGGGGATTGATCGACTAACGCTGCGCAGCGTAATTGATGCGCTGGCGGTATCACCGTTACCGCTAACGGCAATGCAGGTTTCCAAAGCCATGGGCGCAAGCCGCTCGACTGCCCGCCGCTACTTGGAGTTTCTGGTCGCAGAGCAAAGCGTGACCGCCGAGTTGGGGTATGGCGATGTCGGGCGGCCCGAGCGCCGTTATCGCCTGCTTGAGCGAGGCAGGGAGTGGATGAACACGTTATGAACCCTATTTATAAACCCCATGCGTGAGCATAATGAACAAAACGCTCACAATGCACTTTTTGTTCTTTATGTTCACAAACTTGTCGTCAAGGCCCAGCGCTTCTAACGTTCGCGGCGTAACCACGAAATAATAACAGTGGACCACACAACAACATCTATATGTGGAGAACGCCAAATGACCTCGCTTTCCTTGAAGCGCTTAGCCGTGATCGCTCTACCAATGGCCGCCCTGGCAGGCATGACGACATCTGTTCAGGCGCAGGAGTGGACACCGAGCAAGTCGATTGAGTTCGTCGCACCGGCCAACCCGGGTGGCGGCTGGGATACACTGGTACGCACCGTGTCGCGCGTTATTCAGCAAGAGGGGCTGGCTGATAAAAACTTTGCCGCGATCAACGTACCTGGGGGCGGCGGTGCCGTGGCATGGGCGCAGATCGCCCGTGATAGCGGCAACCCGCACAAACTGTTTGCGACCAGCCCGCCGATCATCCTGGTGCCACTGGCAGGCGCTTCGCGCTACGACCACACTGATTTCACGCCGGTCGCTCGTCTGATTACTGACTACTCCATCGTACTGGTGTCGGCAGACTCTGAATACGAGACGATCAACGATCTTTTCGATGCTCTCAAAGAGAACCCGCGTTTGAGCGTAGGCGGCGGCAGTGCACCTGGCTCCATGGACCATATCTCTATTGCGGGTCTGGCATCCGCGGCGGGCCTTGAAGCGTCAAGCGTGAACTACATTCCGTTCTCCGGCGGCGGCGATGCCATGACCAACCTGATGGGCGGTCATATCGAAGCGGTGATTACCGGTGCCGGTGAGTCGGTCGGCCAGCTGGGTGAAGGCAGCCAGATCCGTGCGCTAGGCGTATCGGCACCGGAGCGCCTGGGTGGTGGCCTAGCCGATGTGCCGACCTACCAAGAGCAGGGTGTGGATTACACCTTTGATATCTGGCGCGGCGTAATGGGCACCCCGGATATGCCGGAAGAAGCGGTGACCTACTACCAGGATCTGTTTGCCGAAATGCTCGAAACCGATGGCTGGCAAGAAGCCCGCGATCAGTTGGGCTGGATCGATGCCTACCAGAACAGTGAAGAGTTCGGTGTCTTCCTTGACGAGCAGCAAGAGCAGTTCAGCGGCGTGCTGAGTGATCTGGGTCTACTGCGTCAATAAATATCCTATAGCGCGATAGCGTGTTTTCCCAGTGGCCTATATGCGCCGCTGGGAATGCCTGTTCGTGATGATTAGGTACGTGCTCCTCGGAGAAAACCCAATGACTAAATTGAATACCAATCAGTGGTTAGCGCTGGTGTTGGCATTAGTGGCGGCTGCGTATATCGCCATGGCGTGGCAGATACCCACCTTTCCTTTGCCACGCCCGGTCGACTCTGACCTGTTTCCTAAAGTGCTCGGCTTTTCGCTGCTGATTCTCTCCGTGTTTCTGTTTTTTGAGAAACCCACACCGCTTGCCGGTGCCGATGAGGTCGATCACGATGCTCAACAAGGCCCGCTACTGCTGACTCCGTGGGCACGAGTGATTGTTACGTCACTGGCCATTGCCGCCTATGCGCTGCTACTGGTGCCATTAGGGTTTGTACTGGCCTCGACGCTTTTGTGCACGGGGTTAACGGCTTACTACGGCTACCGTCGTCATGCGGTCAATCTAGCGACATCGCTAGGCGTCGTGCTGGCGCTGTATCTGACGATGACACGGGTAATGGATGTTTACTTGCCGACCGGCGTTCTTCCCTTCTAACGCCGACGTGCTAATGCCTCCTGCGTCGTTTCTGAGCTGGTTTTTGAGAGAGTAGATCCCATGGATGCCTTAAATAATTTGATGTACGGCTTCGGCATCGCGCTCGAGCCTATCAATATCGCTTATGTGTTTGCCGGTGTGTTTGCCGGTACGATTATCGGCATGCTGCCCGGTCTTGGGCCGATCAGCGCGCTGGCTTTAATGATTCCCATCACCTTTGCCATGGAGCCTTCATCCGGCTTGATTCTGATGGCAGGGGTGTATTATGGCGCCATTTTTGGTGGCTCCACTTCGTCTATTCTGCTCAACGCCCCAGGCGTTGCAGGCACGGTCGCCACGTCTTTTGATGGCTACCCGATGGCCAAAAAAGGCCTGGCGGGTAAGGCGCTGGCCATCGCCGCTTACTCCTCTTTTGTAGGCGGAACCGTCTCGGTTATCTTTTTGATGCTGGTCGCGCCCTTGCTCTCCAAGGTAGCGGTAAGTTTTGGCCCTGCTGAGTACTTTGCATTGATGGTGTTGGGCTTAACCGCGGTGGTCTCGCTGTCGGATAAGTCGCTGGTCAAAGGCCTCATTGCCGCCGTGGTCGGGGTGATCATCTCGATTGTGGGCATCGACCTGCAAACCGGTACCGAACGCTTCACCTTTGGCTCTATTCAATTGCTGGATGGCATCGACTTTTTGGTGGTGGCGTTAGGTATCTTTGCATTGGCCGAGGTGTTCTACATGCTGCTGCGCGGCGGTGGTGGTAAAGAAGCCCCGCGTAATGCCATTGGCTCGTTAAAGCTCACCCGCAGTGAAGTGAAAGAGATCGCGGGCCCTGTTAGCCGTAGCTCTGTGCTTGGGTTCTTTACCGGCGTACTGCCGGGCGCAGGAGCGACGATTGGCTCATTTTTGGGCTACAGCATGGAAAAGCGTCTTGCCAAAGACGGTGACACCTTCGGTAAGGGTAATATTAAAGGCGTTGCGGCGCCGGAAGCGGCCAATAACGCGGCGTGTACCGGCTCGTTTGTACCGCTTTTAACCTTGGGTGTACCGGGTTCGGGCACCACGGCGGTACTGCTGGGCGCGCTTCTGGTGATGGGCGTTACACCCGGCCCGATGATGCTTGAGCAACGCCCGGACGTGTTCTGGGGCGTGGTAGCCAGTATGTATATCGGCAACATCTTCCTGCTGGTCTTGAACCTGCCGCTGATTCCGCTGATCGCCAAGATTCTGGATCTACCCAAGCCGCTGCTACTCTCGCTGATTCTCATCTTCTGCATGATCGGCGTGTACGGCATGAGCTTTAGCGTATTTGACCTGCTGTTGCTGCTGGGCTTTGGTCTGCTGGGCCTGGGCATGCGCCTGTTTGGTTTCCCGGCGGCCCCGCTGATCCTGGCGCTGATCTTGGGCAATATCATGGAAGAGTCCATGCGCCGTGCGCTACAGATCTCCGGTGGTGATTGGATGACATTTATTGATAAACCGATTTCACTCTCGCTGCTGGTCATCGCGCTGCTGTCGCTAGGCTTACCGCTGTTGAAAAAGCGTCGTAAACGCGCGGCGGCTGCTGCCGAATAAGCACTCATCAAACGGTTTGATCAAAACGCCCTGGGTTTCCCCGGGCGTTTTTTGTATCTGAAACCTTAAAGTGCACTGTTGGTGCAAAGCGTCGTCCTGGTGCATGCGAAGTGTGCGCCGGAAATGTATGTACGCGCTATCGCAGTGCAAAAGATCAAAATGGTAGCTTTTTAAATATATCCAAGTAATTGATTGAAAAGTTAATACTGGCTTTTGTTTCAATGTGGCGCACCCCTTGCAAATGCTAGTGGCTACGTCCTCGTGGACGTACCGAGTCGATGTCGTGCCCATAATAATCACACGTAATGGCAGTCAGCTCGGTCGCGAAGCCCTCATAACAAGCCCCAGCTATAAAGGGTGCAAGGAGATTCAAGTGGCCATACAACATCACCATGTCCTTTCTCGCCGTTTTATCACTTCTGTACTGGCCGCCGCCGTTATGGGCGCCAGCGCCCAGGCCATTGCCCAAAGCGCCGATCAGAGCGACGACCCGATCAAAGTCGGTATCCTGCACTCTCTGTCCGGCACCATGGCAATCAGTGAAACCGTCCTCAAGGATACGGTCGAGATGCTGATTGAGCAGCAAAATGACGCAGGGGGCTTGTTAGGCCGCCAGTTGGAGGCGGTGGTGGTTGATCCGGCCTCCAACTGGCCGCTGTTTGCCGAACGTGCCCGTGAACTTCTGGCCCAGGAAGAGGTTGATGTCATTTTCGGTAACTGGACTTCGGTATCGCGTAAGGCCGTGCTGCCGGTGGTCGAAGAGTTAAACGGCCTGCTGTTCTACCCGGTGCAGTATGAGGGCGAAGAGTCATCTGGAAACGTGTTCTATACCGGGGCTGCCCCTAACCAGCAGGCGATTCCGGCGGTTGAGTATCTGATCAACGAAGTAGGCATTGAGCGCTTTGCGCTGATCGGCACCGACTACGTCTATCCGCGCACTACCAACCGCATTCTTGAAGCCTTCCTCAAGGATGAGCACGGTATTGAGCAAGAAGACATCATGGTCAACTACACACCATTCGGTCACTCGGACTGGCAGAACATCGTTTCCGAGATTCGTCGTTTTGGTGAAGAGGGCAAACCGACCGCCGTGATCTCGACGATTAACGGCGATGCCAACGTGCCGTTCTACACCGAGCTTTCTAACCAGGGGATCGACGCCGCCGATATTCCGGTTATCGCCTTCTCGGTTGGCGAGCAGGAACTTACCGGTATTGATACTGGCCCGCTGGTCGGGCATCTGGCCGCCTGGAACTACTTCATGAGCGTCGATAGTGACGACAACTACGACTTTATCGACGCCTGGATCGATTACACCGGCGACGAGGAAGCCGTCACCAATGACCCCATGGAAGCTCACTACATTGGCTTTAACATGTGGGCCGAAGCAGTGCGTAAAGCGGGCACTACCGATGTCGATTCGGTGAAAGACGCCATCATCGGTGTGACCGTACCCAACCTTTCCGGCGGCTATGCGGCGATGATGCCCAACCACCACATCACCAAGCCGGTTCTGATTGGTGAAATTCAGGACAATGGTCAGTTCGACATCGTCTGGCAAACGCCTTCAACGGTGGCGGGGGATGCCTGGTCTGACTATCTGCCCGGCTCGCGCGATCTGATTGCCGATTGGCGCAAGCCCATGGAGTGCGGCAACTTCAACGTCGTGAACGGCTCGTGCGGTGGCAGCACCGCCGCTGAAGAAGCCGAAGCGGCACTCGCCGAGTAATCACCTGCGCTAAAAAGCCTTCCTTGTCGCGCCGTTAAATCCGGCGCGGCAAGGAGCACGCTACCTTTCTCACTTGGATAACCAAAGGAAGAACCCTATGAGGCGTTTCCTTTCCTTGGCGCTGCTCTGCTGCCTGCTGTTGGGGTTCACCCTCACTGCACAGGCACAAACGGAAGCCGCCACTTCCCCGCCTAATGATACCGCTGCGCTTGCGCTTCTTGATGCACTGGATGTTGATTCCTACCGCGATAAAGGCGAGGCCATCACCGCCATTTTACAAAGCGACGACGAGCGCGCCCGCGATTGGTTGCAGGCCCTGCTGGATGGCCGCTTGCAACGTGCCGACGATGGTCAATTTGTTGTCGTACTCGATAACAGTGGCCGCGAGTGGCCGGTGGCCGACGCCTTGACGAATGAACCGCTGGGTGAAATGTCACGTCGCGACCTGAACCGCGTGGGTATCAATAACGCGCTGCGTAACCAGCTGCGCAGCGCGATTGCCGTGGTGGATCTCTATTCGCCCAATCTGGAACGCCGCCGCACCTCCGCCGCTCGACTGCTGGGGGAAGTGGACAGCGAGCTGGTCGAGCCGATCAATGAACTGATACTGGAAGAAGACGATAGTCAGGTGCGTACCCGGCTAAGCCAAGCGGTGGCGATTTATCACGCCGAGCAGGGCGAAATGGCCGGCGTTGAAGCGCTTACCGGCAGCCTGCATCCCCGTGCTCGGGTGGCTCTGAGCCGCGCAGCCAATGGCGACGACCCGGTGGTCGCAGATGCCGCCCGCGCCGCGCTTGTCAGCGTGGAGCAGAACCTGAAAATCAACCGAGGGATTGAAACGCTCTACTTTGGCTTGAGCCTGGGATCGGTACTGGTGCTGGCCGCCATTGGCCTCGCGATTACCTTTGGCGTGATGGGCGTGATCAACATGGCCCACGGCGAGCTGATGATGCTGGGGGCGTATACCACTTGGATGATGCAGCAGCTGTTGCCCGGCCAGCCGGGGCTGGCGCTGGTGCTATCCATTCCGGCCGGCTTTCTGGTCGCCGCCCTCGTGGGTGTCGCGATTGAGCGCAGCGTTATTCAGTTTCTGAAAGGCCGTCCGCTTGAGACGTTGCTCGCCACTTTCGGTATCAGCCTGATTCTGCAGCAGCTGGTGCGCACTGGGATCTCACCACTTAACCGCACGGTGATTACGCCTGAGTGGATGAGCGGCTCGCTGGTGATCAACGATGCGCTGTCGCTGACCATTAACCGCATGGTGGTACTCGCCTTTGCCTTGGTCGTGTTCGCCGGTTTGATGCTGATCATGCGCCGCACGCGCCTGGGGCTTGAAGTGCGCGCCGTGACCCAGAACCGCGCCATGGCACGCTCCATGGGTATTCGTGCGACGCGCGTGGATATCCTGACCTTTGCGCTGGGTTCGGGCGTTGCCGGGCTTGCCGGGGTCGCGCTTTCCCAGCTCACCAACGTGGGGCCGAACCTCGGCCAGAACTACATCATCGATTCGTTCATGGTGGTGGTGTTCGGCGGTGTGGGCAATCTGTGGGGAACGCTCGTAGCCGGGCTGTCGCTGGGCGTGATCAACCAGGTGCTGGAGCCCTGGGCGGGCGCGGTGCTGGCCAAGATTATCGTACTGGTGTTTATCATCCTGTTTATTCAAAAACGCCCGCGTGGACTCTTCCCGCAGAAGGGCCGGGCTGCGGAGGGCTAACCCATGATGACCCAAGTACTTTCAAAATCGCCACTTTCAAAACCGTCACTTTCAAGATCGTCACCTTCAAGCCAGTTTTGGCTTGCCCGCCCGTTTGGCGAGCGCGCCACGCAGATTTTCCTGGGCGTGCTGTTGGCTGCGCTGCTGCTCGTCACGGTGCTGCATACCGTGGTGCCTCAAGGCAGCCCGCTGCACGTTAACGCCTACACGGTTAACCTGTTCGGCAAGTACTTAAGCTATGCGCTGCTCGCCGTTGCGGTGGATCTGGTGTGGGGTTACCTGGGTATTTTAAGCCTGGGCCACGGCGCGTTTTTTGCCATTGGCGGTTACGCCATGGGCATGTACCTGATGCGCCAGATTGGTGACCGAGGCACCTACGGCCACCCGGAGTTGCCGGATTTCATGGTTTTCCTGAGCTGGGACAGCCTGCCCTGGTACTGGCAAGGCTTTGATATGGCCTGGTTTGCGTTTGCCATGGTGCTGCTGGCGCCGGGGCTTCTGGCGCTGGTGTTCGGCTTTCTGGCGTTTCGCTCGCGGGTGACCGGGGTGTATCTCTCAATTATTACCCAGGCGCTTACCTTTGCGCTGATGCTGGCGTTCTTTCGTAACGAAATGAGCTTTGGCGGCAACAACGGCCTGACCGATTTTCGCGAGATTTTAGGCTTTAACCTACGCAGCAACGACACACGTCTGGGGCTTTTCCTGGCCACCGGCGTCGCACTCGCGCTGAGCTATATCCTGTGCCGGGCGATTGTTTCCAGCAAGCTGGGCCGGGTGTGTGTGGCCACACGGGATGCTGAAGCGCGTACGCGCTTTATCGGCTACCGGGTGGAGCGCTTTCAGCTGTTTGTGTTTGTGGTTTCCGCGATGATCGCGGGGCTGGCCGGTGCGCTTTACGTGCCTCAGGTGGGCATTATTAATCCCAGCGAGTTCTCCCCACTGTTTTCCATTGAAATCGTACTCTGGGTTGCACTGGGCGGGCGGGCCACCCTGTATGGCGCGGTCATCGGCGCGATTTTAGTCAACTACGCCAAGACCATCTTTACCGGGGTAATGCCCGATGCCTGGCTGTTTGCTCTCGGCGCGATGTTTGTCCTCGTGACGATATTTCTACCCAAAGGCGTAGCGGGGCTTCTGCGTAAGCGCCGCCGTGCCGCTACATCAGACAACGCGGGTACTCAGGAGGCTATCGTATGAGTTTGCTGCAATCACTCAAAGCCCGCGACCGGGTGTTTGACTTTATGGCGCCAGACGCCTCGCCAGTTGATGTTCGCCATGGCCCTATTCTGTATATGGAAGACGTCACGGTAACCTTTGATGGCTTTAAAGCGATCAATAACCTCAATCTGACCATCGATGATGGCGAACTGCGCTGCATTATCGGCCCCAATGGCGCGGGTAAAACTACCATGATGGATATCATCACCGGCAAGACGCGGCCCACCGAGGGCAGCGTTTGGTTCGGCAGCCGCCATAACCTTTTAAACATGAACGAGCCGGAGATCGCGAGCCTCGGTATCGGGCGCAAGTTTCAAAAGCCCACGGTGTTTGAAGCGCTAAGCGTGTTTGAAAACCTGGAGCTTGCCATGGCCGCTGACAAGCGGATATTGCCCACGCTAACCGCGCGCATGACCGGTGAAATTAAAGACCGCATCGACGAAGTGCTGCAAACTATCGGCCTGGTTTCACTGCGCTATCAGCCCGCCGGAATTCTCTCCCACGGCCAGAAACAGTGGCTGGAAATTGGCATGTTGCTGATGCAGCGCCCGCGCTTGCTGCTGGTGGATGAGCCGGTCGCGGGGATGACCGAGCAGGAAATGGAGCGTACCGCCGAACTGCTAACCGGTTTGGCGGGTAAGCAGTCGGTGGTCGTTGTGGAACACGACATGGGTTTTGTGCGCTCGATTGCCCGCAAGGTGACCGTGCTACACCAGGGGAGTGTGCTGGCCGAAGGCAGCATGGATCAGGTCTCAAACGACCCCAACGTAGTCGAAGTGTACCTGGGTGCTGATGACGAGGAGGCCGCCTGATGCTCGCAATCGAAAAGCTCAACCAGTTTTACGGGGAAAGCCACACGCTATGGGATCTGGACCTGGACGTGCCCGCTGGCCAGTGCACCTGTGTGATGGGACGAAATGGGGTGGGTAAAACCACGCTGATGAAAGCCATCATGGGCGAAGTAGCGGTGAAAAGCGGCCAGTTACGCTACCAGTTGGGCAGCGAAGCGGTTGAGCTGACCCAAAAAGCCGTGGAGGCACGTTCTCGGCTGGGCATTGGCTTTGTACCGCAAGGGCGGCAGATTTTCCCGCTACTCACCGTAGAAGAGAACCTGCGTACCGGCCTTGCCGTACGCAACGACGGGCTGAAAAAAATCCCCGAGCGTATCTATGAGCTGTTCCCAGTGCTTAAGGAGATGAGGCACCGCCGCGGCGGTGACTTATCCGGCGGGCAACAGCAGCAGCTCGCCATTGGCCGGGCCCTGGTGATCGAGCCCAAACTGCTAATTCTGGATGAACCGGGGGAGGGCATTCAGCCCAATATCGTTGCCCAAATTGGCCAGGTGATTCGCCAATTGATTGCCGAAGACGGCCTAACGGTACTGCTGGTCGAGCAGAAGCTGCCCTTTGCGCGCAAATACGCCGACCGCTTTGTGATCATGGATCGCGGCCGCCCGGTCGCCAAAGGCGATATCAGCGAGCTTTCCAATGAGCTGATCAAGCAGCACCTAACGGTTTAAGTTATCCACAGCTGGTTTCGGCCTCCGCATGTGAATGATGCGCTAAAAACCTTCCGCCCTTATATGACCAGATTTAGAAGCGGAAGGTTATGCATCAGGTGTTTATTTGATTAGTCGCTTGTGCTCTTGTGGTGCGGCAGGCTTTTTTGATGGTCTTTTTTGGTGCAATCAGTATTTGACGCTTATTGGCTATGAAGATTAAACCAGTACAGAGTTAGTAAAAATCGTTAGTAAAATCCACTTTTCACCATTTTGGCGCATTCCTTGCATTTGAAAGGCTATGACCTATTCAAAAGGATGCGACCGTCTTCCATGACCTTTCGCGAACTCGCCCCACCGCTTGCGGGCTCCGGCCACCGCTTTGACCAGGAACGCCACTGGGCGGCCTCACTGGCGCTGCGTTTTGCCAAGCGCGAAGGCGCCACGCGGTTAATTCAGGCACGCCACCAGGGGCCACTTCGGGTCCAGCGGCCGTTTTATCCTGAAGGCCGCGAGGAGGCGTGCCATATCTACGTGCTGCACCCACCCGGCGGATTGGTCAGCGGCGACGCGCTCACCATCAAGGCATACGTCGAGCAGGGCGCACATGCCCTGTTGACCACCCCGGCGGCGAATAAGCTTTATAAGGCCGATAGCCAAGGGGTGGCCTGGAGCCAGCGCACCGAACTTGAGGTCGCCGATGGCGCAACGCTTGAGTGGCTACCTCAGGAAACCATTGCTTTTGATGGCTCTAAAGGCGAACAGCGTACTCATATTGACCTTCACGGCAGTGCTCGCTGTTTAGGCTGGGAAGTCATGGCCTTGGGCCGCCCGGCGAGCGAGCTGCCGTACTTGTCGGGGCGCATTGAACAGTATTTTCGTTTGACGCTGGATGGCAAGCCGCTGTGGTTAGAGCGCCAGCCGCTAGATCCACTGCACCCGCGCTTTACAGGGCGCTGGGGGCAGGGCGGCGCCACGGTGCAGGCCACGCTCTGGGCGGTAGGAATTAGCGATGCACCAGCGGTGATTGATGAGCTGCGTAATGCCCTGCCGGATAACCCGCGCTGGGCGGTAACGGTGCGCCAGGGTGTTTTATTGCTGCGCTATCTGGGTGACTCACGAAATGAAGCCTGGGCGCTGTGCGAACAGGCCTGGCACTTGCTGCGCCCGCGCTGGATTGAGCGTGAGGCCCATATTCCACGTATTTGGTTAACTTAATCGATTCTGATGGAGACGCCTTATGGAATTAACCCCAAGAGATAAAGACAAGCTGCTGCTGTTTTCCGCCGCCCAGCTTGCCGAGCGGCGCAAAGCGCGAGGGTTGAAGCTTAACTATCCCGAAGCGGTCGCGCTGATCAGTTTCGAGATTATCGAAGGTGCTCGGGACGGTCGCAGTGTGGCGGATTTGATGAGCTACGGGCGCGAGATTCTGAGCCGTGATGACGTGATGGAAGGCGTGGCTGAAATGGTCGACGAAGTCCAGGTCGAAGCCACTTTCCCGGATGGCACGAAACTCGTGACTGTTCATACGCCCATCAACTAACTATCAGCAACCAGCTATCAGCAACCAGCTATCAGCCGTCAGGAGGCTGCCATGATTCCCGGTGAGTATCAGTTAAAAGAGGGTGATATCGAGCTGTGCGTGGGGCGTGCGCGAATCACGGTAGACGTGGCGAACACCGGCGACCGGCCGATTCAGCTCGGCTCCCACTACCACTTTGCCGAGGCCAACCCCGCGCTGGTGTTTGATCGCGACAAGACCCGCGGTTTTCGCCTCGACGTGGCCGCAGGTACCGCGATCCGCTTCGAGCCCGGCCAGACTCGCGAAGTCACGCTGATTCCATTTGTGGGTAAGCGGGAAATCTATGGCTTTCGTGGCGATGTAATGGGACCGCTGGACGGAGATAAACAATGAAACCGGGGAACAGGATCAGTCGGCAGACCTACGCCGATATGTATGGCCCCACGGTAGGCGACCGGGTGCGCCTGGGCGATACTGAGCTGTGGATCGAAGTCGAAAAAGACGCCACCCACTATGGCGACGAGGTCAAATTCGGCGGGGGTAAGGTGATTCGTGACGGCATGGGCCAAAGCCAGCGTAACGATGAAACCGTCATGGACACCGTCATCACTAACGCGCTGATTCTCGATTGGTGGGGCATCGTCAAAGCCGATGTGGGGCTGCAGAATGGGCGTATTGCTGCGATTGGCAAAGCGGGCAACCCTGACGTACAGCCCGATGTGGATATCGTGATTGGGCCCGGTACGGAAATTATCTCGGGCGAAGGCAAGATCCTGACCGCGGGCGGCATCGACGCGCATATCCACTTTATCTGCCCCCAGCAGGTAGACGAAGCGCTGATGAGTGGCGTCACCACCATGCTGGGCGGCGGCACCGGCCCGGCCACCGGGTCGAATGCCACCACCTGTACGCCGGGCGCGTGGCATATTGGTAAAATGCTTCAGGCGGTGGATGACCTGCCCATGAACATCGGCCTGCTGGGCAAAGGTAATGCCAGCCTGCCTGAGGCTCTGGAAGCCCAACTGGAAGCGGGCGCCATGGGCCTCAAGCTTCACGAAGACTGGGGCACGACGCCCGCCTCGATTGATACCTGCCTGAGCGTGGCCGAGCGCTACGACGTACAGATCGCCATTCACACCGACACTCTCAATGAATCGGGCTTTGTGGAAGACACCCTGGCGGCATTTAAAGAGCGTGGCATTCACACCTACCATACTGAAGGCGCGGGCGGTGGGCACGCGCCGGATATCCTCACCGCGTGTTCCAAAGAGTACGTGCTGCCGTCATCCACCAACCCCACGCGGCCCTATACGGTCAATACCATCGACGAGCATCTGGATATGCTCATGGTTTGTCACCACCTGGATCCCAATATCCCCGAAGATGTGGCGTTTGCCGACTCACGCATTCGCCGTGAAACCATTGCCGCCGAGGATATACTGCACGATTTGGGTGTGATCTCGATGATCGCCTCCGACTCTCAAGCAATGGGGCGGGTAGGCGAGGTGGTCTGCCGCACCTGGCAAACCGCGCATAAAATGAAAGTACAGCGTGGCTTGCTGCCTGAAGACGAAGCGCTTGGTGCCGATAATCTGCGTGCCAAACGCTATATCGCCAAGTACACCATCAACCCGGCGATTACCCACGGTATCGCTCATGAGGTGGGCTCTATTGAGGTAGGCAAGCTGGCCGATCTGGTGCTCTGGAAACCGGCGTTTTTTGGCGTTAAGCCGTCGCTGATTTTAAAAGGCGGCATGATCGCGGCAGCACCTATGGGCGACCCTAACGCTTCGATCCCTACGCCCCAGCCGGTTCATTATCGACGCATGTTCGGCGCTTTTGGCCGCGCGGCCAGCCAGACCCGGCTCAACTTTGTCAGCCAGGCGGCGATTGATGCAGGCCTCAAGGAGCGCTTGGGGCTTCAGAGCACGCTTGCCGTGTGCAAGAACGTACGCGGGGTGCGTAAGAAGGATATGAAGCTCAACGACGCCTGCCCGGAACTGACCGTTGACCCGCAAACTTACGAAGTGCGCTGCGATGGCGAGCTGTTAACCTGCGAGCCCGCCACAGAGCTGCCATTGGCTCAACGCTACCACCTATTTTAATTCTTGATGATTGACCCCCGTGACGTGGACGCCGGGGGCAGCCCGTAGAGAGGGTCTTTTGCCATGGCCGGAAAATGTTCCCTACATTTCCGGCATTTCCTCCATCCATGGAGGTCAGATGGCAAAAGTAGCGTACAGGGAGGTATTTACAGCGCCCTCTCGTAGGGCTGCTCCCGGCTTGCCCGTAAAGGTTATAACAGGACGATATCGATGCTGAAACTGATAGAACGTTTAGGCCTTGTGGATGAAAGCGCAGCCAGCGATACGCTCACACTTCCCTTTGAACTGCGCATCCGCGGGCGTCTAAAAGCCGAAAGCGACAATGGCCAGGCGCTGGGGCTGTTTTTAGACCGTGGCCCCGTACTGCGCAGTGGTGAAGGCTTAAAAGCGGAAAGCGGCGAGGTCATTCGCGTATGCGCCGCCATTGAACCGGTGGTGACCGCGCGAGTAAGTACTGGCTTACCCCTGGCGCGGCTTGCTTACCACTTGGGCAACCGACACGTGCAGCTGGCGCTGGGCGAAGACGAGCGCGGCGGTTGGGTACGCTTTCCGCCCGATCACGTGTTGGAGGAGCTGGCTGAACTGCTGGGCGCAACGCTTGAGCACCATGAGGCCACGTTTGATCCAGAGCCGGGCGCCTATAACCAAGCGGGTGGACATGGTCATTCACACGGGCACTCGCATGCTCACGACCACGACCACGACCACGACCACGACCACGACCACGACCACGACCACGACCACGACCACAGCCATCACCATGCCCACTGAATCCGCAGCGTTTGGCAGCCAGCCTGATCTAGCCCTGCTCGGGCTGATGCAGCTAGTCAGCCCGGCACTGCCCATCGGGGCCTTTGCGTTTTCTCAAGGGTTGGAAAGCGCCTTTGAACTTGGCTGGGTGCACGATGAACAGACGTTGGCCGAGTGGCTTTCCGGCGTGCTGGAAGATGGCCTGACCCGCTGTGAACTACCGGTAATTGCCCGCTTATATACGGCGTTTACGCAGCACGACAGCGCGGCGATTACCCAGTGGGATGATTGGCTGAGTGCCACGCGGGAAACCGCCGAGCTTGCCGCTGAAGACAGTCGCTTGGGGGCCTCTCTCAAGCGGCTGTTGGGCAGCCTTGATCTGCTACCCAGTGAGGGCTTACTACCGTCCTTGTTACCGGTTCAGCCGGGCTATGTCACGCTGTTTGCGTTTACCGCCCATGCGCGGGGCGTGAGCATTCGTCAGGCGCTAATCGGATTTGGCTGGGCATGGCTTGAAAACCAGCTGGCGGTGGCCTGTAAAGCGCTACCCCTTGGCCATACGGCCGCTCAGCGGATTATCGAACAGTTGCGATCGCCGCTGGTTAGCGCGGTAGATGAAGCGTTAACGCTCGGCGATCAGGATCTTGGCCCTGTATTGCCGGGGCTGGCGCTGGCCAGCGCCCTACACGAAACTCAATATTCACGGCTGTTTAGAAGTTAGGAGATACTTACCATGACTCACTGTTTACGTATCGGTGTGGGCGGCCCCGTAGGTTCCGGTAAAACGGCGCTACTCAAGCAACTCTGCCTGGCACTGCGCGACTATTACGACATCGCAGTGGTGACAAACGATATTTATACCCGCGAAGACGCTGATTTTCTGCTCAAGCACGATGCCCTGGCGGCTGACCGCATTCTGGGCGTAGAAACAGGCGGCTGCCCGCATACGGCCATCCGTGAAGACGCCTCAATGAATCTGGCGGCCATTGATGAGCTACAGGCGCGCCACCCCAAGCTCGAGCTAGTGCTGGTGGAGTCGGGGGGCGATAATCTTTCGGCGACGTTTAGCCCCGAGCTTTCCGATTTAACCCTTTATGTGATCGATGTCTCAGCGGGCGATAAAATCCCCCGTAAAGGCGGACCGGGAATTACCAAATCGGATCTGCTGATTATCAACAAGATTGATATTGCCGAGCAGGTTCACGCGTCGCTTGAGATTATGGAGCGCGACTCAAAAAAGATGCGCGGCGAACGACCATTCGTGTTTACCAATCTGTATGACGGGGTAGGGCTTGAGGAGATTATCCGGTTCATTCTGGATAAAGGGATGCTGGACGAAAGGCGTCCACAAGTTATTGAATAGACATAAATAAAAAGGCTGCCATGACCAGGCGGTAAAAGGTCATGGCAGCCAAAAAAGGGTGGTTGGCATCTTGCCAAACGGGCCGTCCCTGGCCACCACGTCGTTACAGTGAACGTTGTGATTACTTATATCCTTAACCTAGGTTATAAAGTTGAATTTATACTGTATTTAAGCGATGAATTGGTTAAAAAATCAGCGCTTTTTAGGAGAATATTGATAAAAGTCAAATTGATAGCGGCGATTTGGCAGGCTGGTTAACAGCATGAAATGCTAATGCAGAAAGCCGTTTGGTTGCTCAATAAAGCGATACTCGGTGCGCATACTGAAGATGAGTATAAAGTGCGCTACTGGGAAAATAGCGATGTGCGAATACAAAAAAGGCTTGCCGACCGGCAAGCCTTTTTATGTTCTAGCGAGCGATGCTTTGTCGCTCGGAGAGACGGGTCGCCAGCAGCGTGGCAGCGCGTCGTGCAAGAGGTGAAAATTCGACGCCTTCAAGTGCCAGGTTGGCAACCAAGCGCTGCTTCATGGGGCGTGCCCAGAATGTTTCCAGGTGGCGGCACGTTGCGGTGGCGGCAGCCTCTTCATCGCGCCCGCCGCCCAGGTTGGCGGCAATCTGATTAATCATGTTTATCAGGTTCGCATCGGTGTTCGTCGACATCGCGTGTCTCCTCAGTATTCAGCCATAGCGGCCGCCACAGGGCGGTGGTATATCAAATGACGACCGGGGCGAGCAAAACCCGCCAGCAGCAGGTTTGCCGCGCGCGCCTGCTCCACTGCCAGGGCCGTCGCGGCGGAAACGGCGACCAGCGCGCCAATCCCGGCACTGGCACACTTGTGCACCATTTCATAGCTGGCACGGCTGGAAACCAGCACAAAGCCCTCTACAAGTGGTGCTGCATCGCGGGCAAGCGAGCCGATCAACTTGTCCAAGGCGTTATGGCGGCCCACATCCTCACGCAGCCGCTGAATGCGCCCGTGTAAATCACACCAGGCGGCGCCGTGCACGGCGCCTGTCGCCGCCTTTAACGGCTGATAGTCGGCAAGCTCTCCCAGGGCGTGCTGAATGGCCGCGTCATTGAGCGGCGGCGCAGTTACCGGCGGGATCGGCCGAATGGCCTGCTCCAGCGCCTCGGTGCCGCATAGCCCGCAGCCGGTGCGTCCGGTCAGGCTGCGCCGGCGCTGCTTGAGTTCGGCCAGCCGTTGCGTGGCGATGGTCATATGAACGGCCAGGCCCTGAGCTTCCTCGCGAAGCTCCAGGTCATAACATTCGTGGGGATGAGCCAGAATGCCCTCCGTCAGGCTGAACCCCAAAGCCAAATCTTCAAGGTCAGTGGGGCTTGCCATCATCACCGCATGGGAGATGCCGTTGTAGACTAGCGCCACCGGCACCTCCAAAGCCAGGGTGTCTTCCTGCATATCGGCGAACCAGCCGGTTGCGCTCTTGCGCACCTCAACCGGCAAGCGCGCTAGGGCGGTATCCGGTTGGGGTGGCGTGCCGCCTTCGCGGTCTGCGCTCATGGCACCTCCTGTTGCGCCTTCGCCAGATAGCCGCGCTGGGCCTGGTCAAAAGCGTTAAATCGCTGCTGCCAGGCGGAAGGTTGGCTGACTCTTTCTACCTGCACGGCGGTAACCTTGTATTCGGGGCAGTTGGTGGCCCAATCCGAGTTATCGGTGGTGATAACGTTGGCACCGCTGCCCGGGTGATGGAAGGTAGTGTAGACCACCCCAGGCTGCATGCGCTCGCTCAGCCTTGCGCGCAGTACCGTCTGGCCCGAGCGGCTGGTTATCCCCAGCCAGTCGCCGTCGCGCACGCCGCGCACTTCGGCGTCGCTTGGGTGCAGTTCCAGCACATCCTCGTCGTGCCAGTGCTGGTTGTCGGTGCGCCGGGTCTGGGCACCAACATTGTACTGGCTGAGAATCCGCCCGGTAGTCAAAAGCAGCGGGAAGCGGCGATTGGTGCGCTCCTCGGTGGCTACGTACTCGGTAATCGCAAAGCGTCCCAGGCCGATGGGGAAGTTGATTTCATGCATGGTCGGCATGCCGTGCGGGTGCTCGTCGTTACACGGCCACTGCAGGCTGCCGTACTCCTCAAGTTTGGCGTAGCTCACACCGGTGAAGCTCGGTGTTAGGCTAGCGATTTCATCCATGATTTCGGATGGATGGACATACTGCATCGGGTAGCCCAGCGCATTGGCCAGATCCTGAGTGATTTCCCAATCCTGCTTGCCAGCTACCGGTGGCATGACCTTGCGCACCCGGTTGATACGTCGCTCGGCATTGGTAAAGGTGCCGTTCTTCTCCAAAAAGCTCGAACCTGGCAGCAGCACGTGGGCGAACTTGGCCGTCTCGTTCAAGAAGATATCCTGAACGATCAGGCAGTCCAGCGAGCGCAGCGCCGCCTCGACGTGCTGGGTGTTGGGGTCGGACTGGGCGATGTCCTCGCCCTGCACGTAAAGCGCCTTAAAGGTGCCTTCAATGGCGGCATCGAACATATTAGGAATGCGCAGCCCTGGCTCGTCGTCGAGCTGCACGCCCCAGGCGGCTTCGAAACGGCCACGCGCGATTGGGTCGGCGACGTGCTGATAGCCCGGAAGCTCATGGGGGAAAGAGCCCATGTCACACGAACCTTGTACGTTGTTCTGTCCGCGCAGCGGGTTGACGCCCACACCCTCGCGGCCGATATTGCCGGTGGCCATGGCCAGGTTGGCGATCCCCATCACCATGGTGGAGCCTTGGCTGTGCTCGGTAACACCCAGGCCGTAGTAGATAGCGCCGTTACCGGCCGTGGCATAGGTGCGTGCCGCTTGGCGTACGGCTGCTGCGGCCACGCCGGTGATCGCCTCGCTGGCCTCCGGGGAGTGGCGCGGGTCGGCGATAAACGTGCGCCAGCTCTGATACGCCTGGGTGTCGCAGCGTTTGGCGACGAACGCCTGGTCTTCCAGGCCTTCGGTGATCACCACATGCCCAAGCGCATTGATCAGCGCGACGTTAGTACCGGGGCGCAGCGGCAGGTGCTGGGCTTCATTCAGGTGCGGAGTCTTAAGCAGGTCGATACGGCGCGGATCGGCGACGATCAGCTTGGCACCCTGGCGCAGGCGCTTGCGCATCATTGAACCAAACACCGGGTGGGCGTCGGTGGGGTTGGCGCCGATCACGATGATCGCATCGGCCTTCATCACCGAGTCAAAAGTCTGGGTGCCCGCCGACTCGCCCAGCGTGGTTTTCAGGCCGTAGCCGGTGGGCGAGTGGCAGACTCGCGCACAGGTGTCGGTGTTGTTGTTGCCAAACGCCGCGCGAATCAACTTCTGAACCAGATAGGTCTCTTCGTTGGTGCAGCGTGACGAGGTGATGCCGCCGATGCTTTCGCGGCCATGCTCGGCCTGAATCGCCTTCAGACGGCTGGCGGCAAAGCCGATGGCTTCTTCCCAGCTGGCCTCGCGCCATGGCTGGTCGATGCTCTCGCGAATCATCGGAGTAGTCAGGCGGTCCGGGTGAGTGGCGTAGCCGAACGCAAAGCGCCCCTTCACGCACGAGTGGCCGTGGTTGGCGTCGCCACCCTTGTACGGCACCATGCGGACCAGCTTATCGCCCTTCATCTGAGCCTCGAACGAACAGCCCACACCGCAGTAGGCGCAGGTGGTGACGACGCTTCTATCCGGCACGCCGTGATCGATCACGCTGTTTTCCATCAGCGTGGCGGTTGGGCAGGCCTGAACGCAGGCACCACAGGAGACGCAGTCCGAGTCCATGAACGCTTCGTCCTGCCCCGCCGCCACCTTGGAATCAAACCCGCGGCCGTCGATAGTCAGCGCGAAGGTGCCCTGCACTTCCTCGCAGGCGCGCACGCAGCGCGAGCAGACGATGCACTTGCTGGGGTCGAAGCTGAAGTAGGGGTTGGATTCATCTTTGGTGGCCTGCAGATGATTCTCACCGTCAAACCCGTAGCGCACTTCCCGCAGCCCCACGCTGCCCGCCATATCCTGCAGCTCGCAGTCGCCGTTGGCCGGGCACGTCAGGCAGTCCAGCGGGTGGTCGGAGATATACAGCTCCATCACGTTGCGGCGCAGTTTAGCGAGACGCTCGTTCTGGGTGGTGACCTTCATGCCTTCTACCACAGGGGTGGTGCAGGAGGCTGGCAGCCCACGGCGGCCCTCTACCTCTACGGCGCATAATCGGCAAGAGCCGAACGGCTCCAGGCTGTCGGTGGCGCACAGTTTGGGAATATTGATATCGGCCAGTGCCGCTGCGCGCAGTACCGAAGTGCCTTCCGGTACCGTGATGGTAATGCCATCAATTTCCAGGTTCACCAGCGCCGTAC
The DNA here is from genome assembly GCF_000377665.1 of Vreelandella zhanjiangensis DSM 21076. GTDB lineage: Bacteria > Pseudomonadota > Gammaproteobacteria > Pseudomonadales > Halomonadaceae > Vreelandella > Vreelandella zhanjiangensis. The sequence goes on from NZ_KB898648.1 coordinate 112,454, forward strand.
CGGTTGGGAAAGGCGTGCCCAGGTCTTTATCGTGGGCGGCGCTTCTGGCGTACTGTTTGGGGTCAAAGTGTCCGATCATGATCTGTCTCCGTTCGCGGCCCGCTGGAAATCGTCAGGGAAGTATTTGAGCGCGCTTTGTACCGGGAAGGGGGTCATGCCACCCATGGCGCAGAGCGAGCCATCCACCATCGTTTCGCAGAGGTCATGGAGCAGGGCGAGGTTGTCCTCGCGGTTATGATTGGCGCGGATACGGTCGATGACCTCCACGCCACGGGTCGAGCCGATACGACACGGCGTGCATTTGCCGCAGGACTCTACCTTGCAGAATTCCATCGAGAAGCGCGCCTGTTCGGCCATGTCCACGCTCTCGTCAAACATCACTACGCCACCGTGGCCCAGCACCGCACTTTCTGCCGCGAAGGCTTCGTAGTCCAGCGGCAGGTCCCACTGCGCTTCAGGCAAATAGGCACCCAGCGGTCCGCCTACCTGCACGGCACGCAGCGGTTTGCCGCTTAGCGTGCCGCCGCCAAACTCCTCCATTAGAGTGCGCAGCGTGGTGCCGAAGGCCAGTTCTATGAGCCCTCCGCGCTGAACGTTGCCCGCCAGCTGAAGTGCCAGCGTGCCCCGCGAGCGACCCATGCCGTGCGAGGCGTAAGCCTCAGCGCCTTCAGCGAGGATAAACGGCACGGCGGCCAGCGAGAGCACGTTGTTGACCACGGTCGGGCGGCCAAACAGACCTTCAATGGCGGGCAGCGGTGGCTTGAAGCGCACCAGGCCGCGCTTGCCTTCCAGGCTTTCAAGCAGCGATGTTTCTTCACCGCAAATATACGCGCCGGCGCCCAGGCGCACTTCCAGATGAAAGGCGCGGCCGCTGCCGCAAAGGTTCTCACCCAGAAAGCCGGCCTGCTCGGCGCGGGCAATGGCCTCGTCAAGAACCTCCTTGGCCAGCGGGTATTCCGAGCGCAGGTAGATGTAGCCCTGAGTTGCCTTCACCGCGAGCCCGGCAATGGTCATGCCCTCGATCAGCATGTAGGGGTCGCACTCCATCACCAGCCGGTCGGCGAAGGTGCCGGAGTCGCCTTCATCGGCGTTACACACGATGTACTTTTGATCGGCGGGCGTGTCGAGCACCGTCTGCCACTTGATGCCGGTAGGGAACGCCGCGCCGCCGCGACCGCGAAGCCCGGAGGCCTTCACTTCCTCGACGATACCCTGCGGCTCAAGGGCCAGCGCAGCCTCAAGACCAACAAAGCCGCTGTGGGCGCGGTAGTCATCAATCGATAGCGGGTCGGTGATGCCGATACGCGCAAAGGTAAGACGCTGCTGGCGGGCGAGATAGTCGATGTCTTCGGTTGGCCCCAGCGCCAGGGAATGATTGACGCTGCCTTCCAGCATGCCGCTTTCGAGCAGCGCGGGTATATCGGCAGAGGTAACCGGGCCGTAGGCGAACCGGCCGGTTGGGGTTTCCACCTCGACCAGCGGTTCCAGCCAGGCAAGCCCGCGGGAGCCGTTGCGCACCAGCGTAATGGGCTCACCACGGGCCGCGGCTTCACGCGCCAGCCGGTTGGCGATAGCATCAGCGCCCAGCGCTAGTGCAGTGGTATCGCGGGGGACAAAAACGCGAATGCTCATGCCATCACCTCCAGCGGCCGGGTTTGCAGCTCATCGAGCAGCGCATCGAAGGCTTCGGGCGTAACCCGCCCGCGAACGCTGTCGTCCACACGGATCGACGGGCCACAGGCGCAGTTGCCAAGGCAATAAACGGCTTCAAGGGTAATTTCGCGGTCAGGCGTCGTTTGATGGTAATCAACCCCCAGGCGCGCCTTGGCGTGAGCTTCCAGCTGGCGCGCGCCTACCGACTGGCAGGCCTCGGCACGGCAGATCTGTACCACGTGGCGTCCCGGTGGCGTGGTACGAAAATGGTGATAAAAACTGATAACGCCATGCACTTCGGCACGGGTCTGTTGCAGTGATTCGGCAATAAGGGGTATGGCCTCTGAAGGAATAAAGCCGAAGCGGTCCTGGAGAGCATGCAGAATTGGCAGCAACGCGCCTGGTTTGTGATGAAGAGCGTTGATCTCAGTCTGGATCGACTGCAACGACCATTCTTGAGACTTGTTCATCATGTCTCTCCTGGTGCTGATTATTGTTTGCATATATGCACGCTTATGCTTATTTAGAGTAGATATGAAAAAGGCGTGCACCACGGTCTATGTAACGCTAGCATCAAGCTAACAGAGACAAAATATGAAAATTTATGCCAATGAAAAAAATTACCGTCATTCCCACCTGGTGCTTTCGCGATGAGGCGGGGAATCAGTTGGATTTACAGCTACTTCGCCTGCTGAGTGCGGTATATCGGCGGGGTAAGTTAACGCATGCCGCCGCAGACGTGGGTATCTCATACCGGCACGCCTGGAACTTATTGCGCCAGGGCGGCGATTTTTTTGGCGTGCCGCTGGTCGAGTTGCAGCGTGGGCGGGGGGCGCAGCTTTCGCTACTGGGCGAAAAGCTGCTATGGGCCGAGCAGCGCGCCATCGCCCGTTTGGGGCCACAGTTGGAAAGCCTGGGGTCTGAACTCAATCTCGCCATTCAGCAACAGCAGCAGGGAGCGCTATCGGTTTTGCGTCTACATGCCAGTCACGGCTTTGCCGTTGAACTACTCCCTAAGCATCTGCAAGAAATACCGCTGGATTTACAGTACTGCAGCCCGCAGGAGTCGCTGGCAGCGCTCAATCGAGGCAGCTGCGATGTGGCGGGCTTTCACCTGCCGCGTGGTGCCGTGGGCGAGCGTGTTCGCGATACGTACCAAGGTCTTTTAAAGCCCCGCGAGCACCGGGTGATTGGCTTTATCGCCAGAACCCAGGGGCTAATGGTCGCGCCGGGCAACCCGCTAGGCATCACCGGCGTAGAGTCGCTTATTAATAAGGCCGTACGTTTCGTAAACCGCCAGGCATCGTCAGGCACGCGTTCGCTGCTGGACTGCCTGCTTTCTGAAGCGGCGGTTTCAAGTACCAACATTCGTGGTTATGAAATCGAGGAGTACACCCACTCGGCTGTTGCGGCGTATGTGGCGGCGGGCATGGCGGATACCGGCTTTGGCGTAGAAGCCGCCGCGCAGAAGTTTGGCTTGGATTTTATACCACTGGCCATCGAAGATTACCTGCTGGCCTGCCACCACCGCTCCCTGAAAGAACCTCGGTTTCGCGCTTTCCTGGAAATACTGCAGGGTGAACCCTTCCAGGAAGCGGTCGGGCGCCTACCGGGCTATAGCCCAAGCCAGTGTGGCAATATTATTGAGCCAAGTGAGGTGCTGATAGCAAAGCATTGAAGGACACTTGATTGATCAGGGCCATACAGCGGCAGCGTGTAGCCTCTATATAAGTCAGCCAGTATGTTTAATAAAACGGCCCGCTTTAGCTAAAAGCGGGCCGTTTGATCGAATAGAAACCCGAAAAGATGGACCGTTAGTACTGGGTTATCCAGAGAATGATGTTAGGAAATAGCGTAAACACCCCTACGGCACCTAGTAGAATAAGCCAATAAGGAAGCGAAGCTTTCGCGGCAGCGGTTAAATCTACTTCATTTTTAGAGATGGAAGAAAGGACAAACAGGTTAAGCCCCACGGGAGGCGTTATCATGCCTATCTCGATGAGTAGAGTAACAATAATACCAAACCAGATCGGGTCGAACCCTAAGCTGGTTATCATCGGAAACGTGATAGGAAGTGTCATGAGCAGTAGGGATATACCGTCAAAAAAACATCCCAAAACGATATAGACGATAACGATCATCAATAATATGCCATAAGGGCCTAGGCCAAAGTTGCCAATGGTTTCGACCGCTGCACGAGGGATACCCAGCAGGCTGACTGCTTGAGAAAGAATAACCGTGCCGATTAAAATCATGCCAATAGCGGTAAACATGATTGATGCATGTTTAAACGCCTGCCAAAGCCGCTTAAATGTTAAATCGCCCCACGTTAGCCCAAGCACAATACTGGCCACTACCCCAAGCGCTGCTGACTCCGTTGGCGTTGCTATACCCATATAAATGGTGCCCAGTACAAAGAAAATCAGTACAGGTAAAGGCCAAATCTCTTTTAGTCCATTCACAATATGTGAGCGCGTTACTTTCTCTTTAAATGTAGGTGTAACAGGCTCGCCAATTTTAGAGCGGATAATAATCCATGTGGAAAAGGCTAACGCGATCAGTAGTCCTGGCAGCATGCCTGCGATAAAGAGCTTGCCGATAGATACATTTTGCGTTGCCCCATAAATGATAAGAGCTAGGCTGGGAGGAATTAGCAGGCCAAGCGTGCCGCCCGCAGCCAGTGTGCCCACCACCACGTTTGGGTTATAGCCTCTGCTTTTCAGTTCCGGATAGCCGACCGCGCCTATGGCAGCTGCCGTGGATGTACTAGAGCCACTCACAGCACCAAACAGCGTGCAAACGGCAATGTTAGTATGCAGTAGTTGGCCAGGCACGCGGGCAAATAGAGGGGTAAGCCCATTGTAGACGCGCTTGGATACACCACTTGCCAGCAGTATTTCACCCAAAAATATAAATAAAGGAACGGCGCTAAGGGTGAAATCTGTCAGCATGTTCCAAGTAGCGTTAATCGCTAAGGGAGTCGCTCCGTTTGCTTGGAAATGGAGCAACAGCATACCCGTTAGGCCCAATGCAGCACCCAAAATGGCGCCACTCGTCAAAAAAATCACCAAACTCCCGCTTAATAGTAGCCAGCTCATTAAATTGCATCCTCAGTTAAGTTGACGTCAGAGGCTGGCTGCTTCAAGCCATGAGTGATCTGAACCAAAATGCAGAGCACCATCGATAACGGCATAATCATCATCCACGGCCACAATAAAATACCGCTAATATCCGTGCGTGAGTTAAGCGAGAATGAGAAATCCATGAAGTTCCAGGATTCATAAGCAAAGAAAGAGCAGAATGTAAGCAGTGTAATAACACCAATAAAGTCCATTAACTTAGCCATGCCAGCGGGCACAATATTAATTAATACTTCAATTCGAATATGGCGTCCTTTGTTAAGTACATGGGGCAGGCAGAGAAACGTTAAAGATAGGAAAAGCAGGCCAGCAAGTTCATCTGAAAACCGTAGCGGCCGGCCGCCCAGGTAGCGCATAAACGTACTGACAAAGATCAGTATGGTCATGCTAATACCGCTGGCCACACCCAACAGGAACGCACCGTAAGCTGTCTTATGAATAATACTGCTCATTCTTGCTAGCATTGTTGACTCCCAAAAAAGCCAATCATCAGATTGGCTTTTTTTGCGCTTTAATTAGTGGTTTTCTGAGAGTGCCTGGGTGACTGTTTGGTAATAACGCACACCTTCTTCGCCTGACTCTTCAGCCATGGCTTGCCATGCCTCCCAAGCAGCGGTTACGAAGGTGTTTTGGTCTTCATCAGAAAAGGCGGGGAGCATGGTAATGCCGAGTGCTTCACGTTCTTGTCGAGCCTGTGCTTCGCGCTCTGGATCAACGGCGGTAGCAGCAGTTTCTTGCCAAATTTCTTGGCCAGCGGCTTCCAGGGCTTGGCGCTGGTTATCGTTTAAGCGTGATAAAGCTCGCTCACTAATACCGAAAAGCCATGGAGAAGCCGCCCACGGATGTAAGTACGCCTCGTATTCGGTCACTTCTTGTAAAGACACCGTTGGTGCAACCGTCGATAAATAGTAGGCACAGTCTACGACACCCGTTTGCAGGGCCATGTACATATCGTTTTGCGGAATGACCTGTGCAGAAATACCAAGTAAATCAAACGTATCGACTAAGTGCCTTGACCAGACACGCACCTTTTTATTCTGCAGCTCTTCTAACGTGTTGACCGGCTCTTTGCAGTGCAAACCAACATCAAAGATGGGAGCCACGACGCCGCCAACTATATGAATGTTCCAGTTCGCGAAGCCTTCATCGTATAGTTCTCTGATGACATCAAGAATGTCGTTGTGCTGCGATGCTTCAGTAATAGCCCCTTGAGCGTAAACAGAAGCCAGGGCCGGTGCATCACGGGTGTAATATTCACCATACAGTAGCGCCATATCGACCATGCCTTGCTGCAAAATTCTAAGCATGTCGGCTTCTTTTAAACCTAAGGCACCCGCGTGATACACCTCAATTTTTAGCTCTCCACCAGATTTTTCATCAACTAAGCTTGCAAATCTTTCAATCTGGTTAGCTTCAGGCCTGGATTGAGCAAGGCCGCTGTGAAATTTTAACGAAATATTGTCTGCCTGAGCGCTTTGAATAATAGTTAGAAAGGCGACGGCAGAGGCGCTGAGAATGAGCTTTTTGCTTTTAGAATTATTCATCTATTTTTCTCTGGAGCGGGGAGGGGAAGCTTCATCTTGCGGCAGTAGCCTTGATGGAAAGGGTTGCTTTTGCGACATTAAGGATGGTATTGACGACATTGCTAGGAATAAATGGAACTTTCACGCTGTTTTTTAATTAACGATTTAATTGTCAGATAGTTAAAACTTATTTATTTGTTCGGGAAGCTGTGAATGAAGCTTTCTCGATTAGATTAAAAAGCATGCTAGGTGAACTTTTTTAGACGATCCAGTGCTACCTCTTACATATTTTCCTCTCGAAAAGAGGGTGGGATGTTTTTCAGCAGTAGCCTTGTGTAGCGATAATTATTAAAAGAGGTCTTGATATGAAAGATAAGTTTTCAAGCTTGTTGAAAAATAAAAATATGGCTTATCTGGCGTCAGAACCTTCTGAAAAAGCTGACAAAAAAGTAAAAAGAGTGGCTTTCTTACTGCTTGAAAATTTTTCTCTGATGGCGTTTACAGGCGCAGTTGATGCGCTGATCACCACTAACTTGATGAAGTCGAAAACGGTTTACGAGGTATTAGTGGTGGGCAGTGAGGAGGGAGTGACGGTTTCTGACGTAGGTATCGAAGTTAAAAACGATATTTCTCTATCGGCGCTGGATATTTATCATATGCCGTTGGATGTCTTGATAGTGTGCGGTGGGCTTAGGGTAAGGCCCAAAACGACAGCGCTTTTACGTAATAAGCTAAAAAGTGCTGACAGCCACGGAGTGGTACTGGGAGGATTGTGGAATGGAGCTTACTTTCTTGCAGAAGCAGGCCTATTAAATGGCTACCAGTGTGCCTACCACCCCGACGGGCGGGCAATGATGCTAGAAGAATTCTGGGAAGTATCTATATCGACCCGCAGCTTCATTGTGGACCGTAATCGGCTGAGCTGTGCAGGCGCTAGTAGCTCTTTAAGTATGATGCTAGAAGTCGTAAGAGCGGATTGCAGCAATGAGGTAGCCAGCGCCGTTGAAGAGATGCTTAGCTGTGATAAAGGGTTGGACTCGCCTGACATATCCACTATTTCGGTTGATCAGAATCAAACCCTGCCAGAAAAGCTCAAGACGTCCTTGCAGCTAATGAAAAATAATATTGAGGAACCTCTCTCCATCTCTGAAATAGCGAACTGGGTCAATATTTCTAGACGTCAGCTAGAGCGCTTATTTTGTAACTACGTGAACGCTAGCCCGTCTCGCTACTATATGGAGCTACGTCTAACCCGCGCCCGCCAGCTACTTCAGCAAACTAATAAACCCGTTGCTGAAATAGCGGTGGCGGCAGGGTTTGTAAGCATCTCCCATTTTCGTAGCTGTTTTTATCAGCTGTTTAACATTACACCCGGCCAGTTTAGGAAGTCGTGTCAGACAGAAGCTAACTAATAGCGGTTTAAAAAATTAGCATCCGGTTAAACAAAAAAGGAGCCGTAGCTGGCTCCTTTTTGTGAACGCTTAGGCGCGGTTAATGGCCCGACCAGCCCATAAAGATAGGCACGTAGACGACTAACAGCAGCACCCCGATCAAGCCCAGCATATACGGCACAATGGCCCGCGTAATGCGCTCAAGCGGCAGCTGCGTGACGGAGGAAGCAACGTATAGGTTGATCGCCACCGGTGGGGTAATCATACCTATCGAGAGCCCTACCACGATAATCAGGCCGAAGTGAATCGGGTCGATGCCCAACTGCAGCACCAGCGGTAGCAGCACCGGCGTTAGGATGATCAGCGCGCTTGCCGTTTCGATGAACACGCCGGTCAGCAAAATGACGGCGACCACCAGCAGCATGATGATCAGTGGGTTGGTTGAGAGCGAGAGCACCGATTGGGCGATAGCGCCGGGCACCTGCCAGCTAGACAGTGTCCAGCTCAGCACTGCCGACATGGCGATTACCAGCATGATCACCGCGGTGGTCATGGCTGAACGGATCAGCAGACGATATACCTGGGGCAGGGTTAAATCGCGATAGATGAACAGTGACACCAACAGTGCATAGTTCACGGCCACCACCGCCGCTTCAGACGGCGTGAAGATCCCTGTGAAGATACCCCCCAGAATAATCACCGGCGTCATCAAGCCCCAGCTTGCCGCCTTGAAGGTGCGCAATATGGTAGTGATGGAAAGCGGCGTTCCCTTGGGATACTGGCGTTTATAGGCCTGCGTGATAGCAATGGCCATCAGCCCCAAGCCCATAGCCAAACCGGGCAAAAAGCCGCTTAAAAACAGCTTGGACACCGACTGCTGGGCGATGACTGCATAGATAATCATGGGCACTGACGGCGGAATCACCACGCCAATGGTGCCGCTGGCCGCGATCAGGCTGGCCGCCGAGGCGGGGTCATAGCCTTTGCGCTTGAGCTCCGGCACCAGGCTTGAACCGACCGCCGCCGTGGTGGCTGCCCCCGAACCTGAAATAGCGGCAAAGAACATGCCCGCCATGACCGATACGACCGAAAGCCCGCCGCGCATAAAGCCCACCAGCGAATCGGCAAAACTCACCAACCGCTCGCTCACCTTGCCCTGGGCCATTAAATCACCGGCAAGAATGAACATGGGAATCGCCACAAGCGCGAAGGAATTGATGCCCTGGAACATCTGCTGAGTCACCACCATCAGCGGCACGCCCGACTGGTACAGGGCATACAGGGTGCTTGCGCCAATCGCAAAGGCAATCGGCACGCCCATCAGCATAAACAGGAAGAACAGGCCAAATAGCAGCATGGTCATGGTGTCTGTTCTCCCATGGGCTGCGAGGGCTTGCCTTCAAGTATCAGTTCAAGCAGATCGATCAAGGCATACCAGGCCATGATGGCCGCACTGATAGGCATCACAGCATACACGTACGACATCGGCACGCGCAGTGAAGCAGATTTCTGGAAGCTCTGCACCTGCATATAGCGATAACCGATCACCACCAGCGTGATCATAAAGGCGATAACCGCCATCACGGCCAGTATCCGCGCTATCTGGCGTAAACGAGCAGGAAGCGCATCAACGGCAAAGGTAACGGCAATATGATGACCGCGCTGAAAGGCCAGCGTGCCAGCCAGAAAGGTAATCCAGATAAGCAGAAAACGGGCGACCTCTTCGGTCCAGCCGACCGCGGTAAACAGCACCCGCGAGACGATCTGCAGCGTGATTACCCCGATCAGAGCCGCCATGCCGATAAACACGACAGGCTGGATGATGCCATCCAGCCCGCGCTCGATCAGCCTTAGCGGTGTTAACAACGTTTGAGACAAAGTGGCCACTTACTGCAAAGCCTCCTGGATACGGGGAAGGTAGTCACCGAACTGCTGACCGTATTTTTCATACACCGGGGCAACGGCCGTCTGGAACGCTTCGATATCCGGCGAGTCGTTGATTTCCATGCCTGCTGCTTCAAGCGCTGCCAGCTGCTCGGCTTCCATTTCGGCATTCTGCTCGCGGGCGTAAGTTGAAGCTTCGCGCGCGGCGTCAAGCACTAGCGCCTGGACCTCTTCGGGCATGGCGTTCCACTTGGGCAGGCTCATCACGAAAAGCGCCGGCGCGTAGATGTGGCGCGTCATGGTCAGGTAGTTCTGAGTTTCGGCCAGGTTAAAGGCGTAGATGGCGTTGATCGGGTTTTCCTGGCCATCAATGGTGCCCTGCTGCAAGGCGGTCAGCGCTTCGGTCCAGGCCATGGGCACGGCATTGGCACCCAGCGTGCGGAAGGTATCCACATACACTTCGTTTTCGATTACGCGCAGGCGCAGCCCATCAAGGTCATCCGGAGTATTGATCGCGTTGCGGCTATTGGTGATGTTCCGAAAGCCGCGCTCAGCAAAAGCCAGCCCTTTCAGGTTAACGCCTTCTAGCTTATCGAGAATCTCCTGGCCAATCTCACCATCCAGCACTTCATAGGCAGCTTCTTTCGTGGGGAACAGGAACGGCAGCTCGAAGACCGAAAACTCATCGACAAAGTTGGCCACCGGGCCGTTGGTAATCACGCCCATATCCACCGTGCCGATCTGCATGCCTTCAAGCAAGGTGCGCTCATCGCCTAGCGACGCATTAGGGAAAATCTCGACGCTGATCGCGCCGTCGCTTTTTTCGCTCAGCAGCTCCTGAAAGCGCGTGGCGGCAATATGGTAGGTATCGTCGCTATTAACCACGTGGGCCAAGCGCAGGTTGGTGGCGGGCACATCGGCGTGGCTTGCAAGCGAAAGCCCCAGAAGGCTAGCGCAGGCTAAGGCCAGGGTTGCGCGTTTAAACAGGATGCGGGGCGTGCTGGAAAGTGCAGTGGTGTCCACGTGATCTCCTTGAAGCGATCGATTTTTTTATAGTGTGAAAAGGGTGTGTCCTTAATAGGCGCGTCATCTATACCATATTGGTTTTAGCGAACAAATAATTGATTGTAACCCTGCCATTCGTCTTAGAGCCTACTGGCGATTCACGCTGGCAATAAAAAAGCGTTTCAGGGCCTAGACTTGAGCAAATGCCCTGTTGAGGATAGCCTCATCGCCCAGGCAAATCCGGAACGCTAAAGCTATCTTCCCGATGATGCATTCCCATCGCTTGCGTAAAATAACGAATCTTCTCTCCGCACCGACCGGCCAAGACAGGAACAGACAATGGACACGCTGATTAAAGAGCTTGAAAACATCGTAGGCAAAACGGGTGTGCTGCTGGGTGACGATGTCGCGCAGCGCAGCGTCGACTGGTTCACCAAAGCGCCCTGCGAAGCCAAAGCGATTATTCGGCCGCAATCCACCGAGCAGCTCAGCCAAGTGATGGCCAAGTGCCATGCCGCCAAGCAGGCCGTGGTGACGCATGGCGGGCTAACCGGCATAGTGCATGGCGCCGTTGCCAGCCCCAATGAGCTGGTGGTGTCCCTTGAACTGATGAACCAGATCGAAAACATCGATGCGGTCGGCTCGACCATGCAGGTACAGGCGGGCGTCACACTTCAGCGCGTCCAGGAAGCGGCCCAGGAGATCGACATGCAGTTCGCGCTCGATCTGGGTGCCCGCGGTTCCTGCACCATCGGCGGTAACATCGCCACTAACGCCGGCGGCATTCGAGTTATCCGCTATGGCATGATGCGCCAGCAGGTGCTGGGACTGGAGGTCGTCCTGAGCGACGGCACCGTGGTCAGCTCAATGAACACCATGCTGAAAAATAACGCCGGTTACGATCTGAAGCAGATGTTTATTGGCAGCGAAGGCACCCTGGGGATCGTCACCCGCGCCGTGCTGCGCCTGCATCCCAACATGCCCAGTGAGCAGACCGCGCTGGTCGCCGTGCCATCCTTTAATGCGCTGACCACGCTGCTCAAACTGGTTTCAAAAGAACTCGCCAACAGCCTGAGTGCCTTTGAAGCGTTGTGGAACAACCACTACGCCCTGATGACGTCTGAAACCACCAAGCACACCGCGCTGCTGGCCACCGACTCACCGTTCTACGCCATCATCGAAACGCTGGGGTCAGATGAAAAGCAGGAAGCCGAGGCATTTGCCCGCGTGCTGGAACAGGCGCTGGAAGCCGAGCTGATCACCGATGCGGTGCTTGCCAACTCCAATACCCAGCGCCAGGGTATCTGGGAAGTCCGCGAAGACATAGAAACCCTGGTACACGAACTCAACCCGATGTTCTCTTACGATGTCAGCCTGCCGATCGTCCATATGGATGAGTACGTGACCGCGCTTGAGAGCAAGTTGAAGGAGCAGTGGCCGGAAACCGGCGCGCTGGTGGTGTTTGGCCACCTGGGCGATGGCAACCTGCACATCATGATCACCGTGCGTGACGCCAACCCGCACAGCCGCCACCAGGTAGAAGATGTGGTGTATGGGATGCTTGCCGCCTATAACGGCTCGATCTCTGCTGAACACGGCGTGGGCATGGAAAAACGCGATTACCTGCATATCTCGCGCACACCCGAAGAGATCGCCCTGATGAAGCGCATGAAGCTGGCGCTTGATCCTAAAGGGCTGCTTAACCCCGGCAAGATTCTGGGCTAAACCACGCATGCAAGACAGGTTTCTCGCCTAGTAAAAAGGCCACCGCGCGGTGGCCTTTTGCATCAACGGCTCAAGTAAAACCGAACGTCGGTTTACTCAGCAATGGCTTCGCGGATGCGCGGCAGGTAATCGCCGAACTGCTCTCCATACTTCTCATAGACCGGCGCTACCGCTGCCTGGAAGGCTTCCAGATCAGGCGTTTCGTTGATTTCCATACCTGCTTCCTGAAGCGCAGCTAACTGCTCTGCTTCCATATCGGCATTCACCTGGCGTTCATGCTCAGCGGCTTCCTGGGCGGCTTCTTTCAGAACTACCTGGGCCTCTTCCGGCAGCTTGTTCCAGGCGGACATGCCCATCACAAAAATGGCCGGGGCATAGGTATGGCGCGAAAGCGTCATGTAGTTTTGCGTTTCGCCCAGATTGAACGAGTACACCACGTTGACCGGGTTTTCCTGGCCATCGATAGTGCCCTGCTGCATGGCGGTCAGCGCTTCGGTCCAGGCCATGGGAATGGCGTTGGCGCCCAGCTCACGGAACGTATCGGTGTAAACGGGGTTTTCCATCACACGAATACGCAGGCCGTCCATATCGTCCGGCGTATTCACTGCGCGCTCGCTGTTGGTCAGGTTGCGAAAGCCGCGCTCGGCGTAGGCCAGGCCTTTCAGATTAACGTCGGAAAGCTTGTCTAAAAGCTCCTGACCGATCTCACCATCCAGTACCCCATAGGCCGCTTCGGGAGAAGGGAACAGGAACGGCAGTTCGAACACCGCCATCTCTTCGACAAAGTTGGCCACCGGGCCGTTGGTAATCAGGCCCATATCCACCGTGCCGATCTGCATGCCTTCAAGCAAGGTGCGCTCATCGCCCAGGGTCGCGTTGGGGAAAATCTCAATGCTTACCTTGCCGCCAGTGCGCTCTTCGACCAGCTCTTCAAATTTGGTGGAAGCGATATGAAAGCCATCCTGCTCGTTAACCACATGCGCCAGGCGCAGGGTTACCGGGTCCATATCGTCAAAATCGGCCGCGTTGGCAGTGGTGGCCAGCGCCAGAGAAATACCTAACGCCAGCGTGTTCAGCGTGAATGTTTTCATTTTTATGAGTTCCCGATGTGTAAAAAGACGAAGTGCCCACAAATCATGCCCTACACCTGGGAAAACGGTCAATCGAGGCAAGCAGTAAAGCCGCTGCGCGGCTGGACACAGCGCGCCCGCACAGGTACGATACGCACCCAATGCGCCCGTAGCTCAGTTGGATAGAGTATCGGCCTCCGAAGCCGAGGGTCGCAGGTTCAAATCCTGCCGGGCGCGCCAGAATTGCACGAAAAAAGCCCACGACTTAGTCGTGGGCTTTTTTGTTCCTATTATATAAGAAGACTGATATTAAATTATTTTTCAATATATTCAGATTCGTGTATGTGCCTCAGACCTTCTTTTCTTAATGCATGACCTAATATAAATGAAATTGATAATAAAATGATAAATGTTAAATAAGTTTCATTGCTCATCGAACTTATAAATTCTATAAAGCTAATAGGGTTTTCGTTTTCTTCAGCAATGGTTTTAGCAATAAAACCTAAGGGTATGATAGTTATTAACAATATTATTCCTTTGAATACTGCAACCCCAAGCTCCACTAATGTTTTTCCAAAAGCTTCTCTGGCTTTAGAGTTGTACTCCTCAATCTTCATGATAGCTCCGTTTGATTTGTTACGTAGATAATTGTTTTTTTTATAGTTATTAAGTAATAATGTTAACCGATAAGCCATTTTGTTGTCCATGACGATATATATTTGTTTTATCTTTTAGAGCATGCCTCGCAAGGTAAGAGATGAGTGGGGCGGCATAGCTAGCGCTGACTTGCGTAACTTTATTAAATTCATATTTGATATTTTTTAGCTTAATTAATGTCCCAGAAAGCGCCCTAGTGCCCACTAAAGACGTGCCTGGCTATACTTCAACCCGATATCCAGGCACGTTTCACCACTGAAAAACTACTGACTAGCAGTAGGCCGCACCACAATATCGCTGGTATCAACATCATCAGGCTGGTTGATTGCGTGGGCGATGGCGGCGGCGATGGCTTCCGGTTTAAGCGCGATCTGACGATAAGCTTCCATGGCCTCGGCGGCTTCCTTGTCGGTGATGGTGTTGGCCAACTCCGACTCCACAACGCCAGGGTAGACGCAGGTAACGCGTAGGCAGTTGGTTTCCTGACGCAGGCCGTCGGAAATGGCGCGCACGGCGTATTTGGTCGCGCAGTAAACCGCGGCGGTGGGCACGACACTCAGCCCGCCGATGGAGGAGATGTTGATAACCTGCCCGGCCTGTTGCGCCTGCATGGTGGGAAGAACCGCCGCGATCCCGTTCAGCACGCCACGAATGTTCACATCGATCATGCGGTTCCACTCATCTATCTTGAGCGCTGCCAGCGGGGAAAGCGGCATGACGCCCGCATTATTGACGATGACATCGATGCGGCTATGGGTTGTGATCGCAAACTCTGCAAACGCCTGCATATCTTCAAGGCTAGTGACATCCAGGGCTCGGTAAACAACCGTGCCGCCGTTGGCACGCAGGTCGTGTGTCAGTGCTTCCAGGCGGTCGGTGCGCCGCGCGCCAATAATCAGGCGATGGCCTTGCTTGGCTAGTTCGCGGGCCGTGGCTTCACCAATACCGCTGCTGGCGCCGGTCAATAAAACAACTTTAGAGGGGACGTTCGATAGGCTGGTCATACGTTTTTCCTGTTGTGGGAAAGTACAGGAAAAGCGTAGGGGATGCCCACGAACGGCAATATAGACGATCCTCTTGCGTGCTTGCCTAAAGCTATTAATTGGCGGGCTAAAGGCAGGAAACTGACCCAACAAACTATATTATTGCTCTTATGTTGGCTAAGGCACTAGCAGTGGCAGTGGCAAAAATGATAGCGAACAGTGAGAGCATTTAGCGAGGTGGCGCATGGTAGCGAGTAGCGATGCGGTAGTGCAGCGCCGGATAATCGAGCGGTTATACCAACTCGCCCCGCACGAGGGCTATACCCAATCTTTGCTGGATGATGTGCGCCTGATGCGCTCAAACCGGACGCTTAAAAATACTCCGGTGCTATATGAGCCGAGCATCGTCATCATCTGCCAGGGGCGTAAGCGGGGTTATCTAGGCGGTGAAATGTATCTTTATGATGCCCACCACTATCTGGTACTGGCGGTTCCTCTGCCGTTTATTTCAGAAACGGAGGCGAGCCCTGAAGAGCCGATGCTGGGGATTGCGATACGCCTTGATGCCGCGGTCATTGCAGAGCTTGTGACCCAGCTGGATGCAACGGGTGATTACCAGCCAATCCCACCCAGGGGCATGCTTTCCACGCCGCTTGATCAATCGCTTGCCGGTGCAACGCTACGTTTACTGGATGCGCTGGCAACGCCTGCGGATGCACGCATTCTGGCGCCGTCCATCGTGAGAGAAATTTGCTACCGGGTGCTGACCGGCGAACAGGGCGGAAGTGTTCGCTCGGCGTTATCTCACTATGGGCAGTTCGGGAAGATAGCCAAGGCGCTGCGCCGCATCCATGTACATTTCGCCGCTCCGCTGGAAGTAGGCACGCTCGCCAGTGAGGTGGGCATGAGCGCTCCGGCGTTTCATGCGCACTTCAAATCCGTCACTCAAACCTCGCCTATCCAGTACATCAAATCGACGCGCTTGCACCATGCGCGGCTGATGATGATTCGTGATGGGTTGACCGCCGCTGCTGCGGCGAGCCGGGTAGGCTATGAAAGCCCTTCCCAGTTCAGCAGGGAATTCAAGCGATTGTTTGGTCAACCACCGGCAGAAGAAGTGCGAGCCATGAAATTGAGCCTTGCGCTATCCCCGCCTGCGTCAATCACCGATATCGCTTTGCCGTATTGATATCGCCAAGTACTTTGCCCGCGAAAACAGCATCCGCCGCTCCTTTAATCAATCCGACTAATCGGCTCTCGATCCGGATCTACATACCAGACCAGCCCCATCCGCGAATTGCGCTCAAGCTCAGCGATGACCTGAGCGCCCAGCAATAGAATGATGGCGCCTATTTCCAGGCTGAGCAGCACAATCACCAAGGCTGCCAGGGAGCCGTAGATGGCGTTGACGAAAGAGAGGTGGGTAAAGTAGTAGACCAGCAGCAGCCGCACGCCTTCCCACAATAGCGCCGCCACGAAGCCGCCGACGACTGCTCGGCGCAGGGAGATCCTGACAACCGGAAGCACCTTGTAAATGGCGCTGAAGAGCAGAAATACACCGAGAAAACTGATCAGATTGAGCACTGACCCTGAGAGCCCTGCCAGCGGTAGCTCCTGAGCGAAGAGGGCCAGCGCCAGCGCATTGAGCGAACTTGCCAGCGTGACGACCAGGGTCAGCGCCATTAGCCCGGCGCCCAGCACCAGCATGAAGGCGTAGGGCAACAGCATCGATATCCAGAGGTGGCGCTTTGGTGTTTCAGAGGTATGAAAGATCAGCGCCATGGCGTCTTCGAGCATGCGAAAGGCGAAGGAGCTCAACAGCAGCAAGATGGGCACGCTGAGAATACCGACCACGTCGCGAGAATCCAGCAGGCCTCGAACGGCGTCCATCACGACCTCGGCGTGGGCGGGGGCGAGATGGCGCGCCTGCACCGCCAGCACCTCTAGCAGGTGTTGCTCGTCCACCACGCGCGTCAACATCACTCCTAGCAGAGCAAAGAGCGGCACGATCGAAAGCAAAATGTTGTAGCCCACGCCGCCGGCCAGCAGAATACCGCGGTTTTTCAGAAAGTGGCTCAGTACCCGCCAGGCAAAGGCGGTAAGCCTTGGCAGCAGTAATAAGACGCTGTTGAGCAGTGTGCGATTGCGGGCCATAGCTTGCCACGCTCCTTGTGCATCCATGCATGGTTGAACGAACATGAACGAAATATGAATGAACGTATCATGCTTGGGTAAGGTGGGCTTGAATAGAGTGAGTGCCACTGGATGACATCGTCTCACCTTGAGGCGTTTCATTCATCGAAGCGTCACTTCATCGAAAAGGGATATTGCCATGAAAAAGACATCAATCGCACTCGCCTTCACCGCCGCCGCCACGCTAGGACTCAGCCAGGGCGCTATGGCCGACCGTAACGACTATCAAGAAGCGCTCGACCAGGCGGCCTTCTCTGACATGATCGGTCACGCTGCCGGTGCAGGCGTCACGTCGTTTCGCGAACTGCAGATAGACGAAGAGCGCGGCACATTGGAGTTCGAGGTTGAGGGCTGGAACGCCGAGGGTCAAGCGTATGAATTGACGTTGAACGGCGAGAGCGGAGAAGTCATCCGCGAGTCGAGCAACGATACCCAGGTCGCGCCCTGGGGGCTTGATCAGGAGCAGCTCAACAGTCTGCTCGACCGGGCCAGCGGCGACGGCTTCGACCGCTTCGAAGATATCGATCTTGATGAGGACGGTACGGTCGAGATCAGCGGCTTCGACAGCGACCAGCGTGAAATGGAGCGCAGCTACGGCATCGCTGAGTTCAACGCCGGCTAATAACCACCAAGCCTCAAGACCGTTATACAACGCCTCGCCGGCCCACGCCGGCGGGGCGTTGTCGTTTTAGCCTCAGCGTACTGTGGCGCTGAGCACCATAAAGGCATCTTATGCCTATCAAGAGCCCACCAGGAGCATAATTTATACTCATTACTCATTACTCATTACTCATTACTCATTACTCAGATTCATCCGGGGCTTTTTTATCGCTTAATGCTGTTAATTCTCGCGTGGCAGGCATCAGGTCTACGTCTGGCTAGCCTGATACTGCAGACGCGCAGCCACAATGGTGCGGTGATGCGTATCCGCCCACGCCACCAGCTGTTGCATTGGCTCAAGAAAAGAATGGCCCAGCGGGGTTAGGGCATATTCCACGCGTAGAGGGACTTCCGGGTAGAGCGTGCGGGTGATAAAGCCGTCCTGCTCCAGCTGTTTGAGAGTGCGGGAAAGCATTTGCTTTGAGATATCGCCAATCTCACGCATCAGGGCATTAAAGCGCAGCGTGCCGGGAGCCAGGGCTTCCAGAATCAGCAGGCTCCACTGGTCGCCGATACGATCAAGCACATCACGAATTGGGCAGGGCTGTTCAAGAACGATCTCTTCGCTAGCGGTAATGGCAGTCATCACGGCTCCATGGATGGGTATGCAGTGGGCATATGGGTATGACCGGGTCAGGTAAATGTGACTTCTTGCGCGGCCATAGAAACTACTTTAAGTTTATCTCAAGGTCTACATTTTAGACCGTATAAAACATAGAAACTCCAGGAGGTTTCTCATGGCACAAGTTGCACTTATTGGCGCATCGGGTGATGCAGGTTCACGTATTCTCGCGGAATTATCACACCGAGGGCACCAGATAACGGCCATTGCTCGCCATACGGATAAGATCGCCGCATTACCGGGTGTTACACCAAAGCAAGGCGATGCCAACGACCAGCAGGCGCTGGGCGCATTGCTCAAGGGGCATGATGCGGTGATCAGTGCCGTGCCTTTCTCGGCCAGTGATGTCAAAAAGCTGGTGGGCGCGGTGCGTGATAGTGGCGTGGCCCGCTATCTGGTGGTGGGTGGGGCAGGCAGCCTTGAAGTTGCTCCTGGTGAGAAAGTTATTGATCAGCCGGATTTCCCTGAAGCCTACAAGCCCGAAGCGAGTGCCGGTGGTGAGTTTCTGGATTTTTTACGCGGCGTTAATGACCTTGAGTGGACGTTCCTGTCGCCTTCGGCCGAGTTCGTACCCGGCGAGCGTACCGGCGTCTTTCGCCTTGGCCAGAATGAGTTGCTGACCCATGACGCGGGCTCAAGTATTTCCTTTGAAGATTATGCCGTGGCATTAGTGGATGAGCTGGAAAAGCCTCGCCACGTGAATCAACGTTTTACCGTTGGCTATTGAGCCACCTACCCGAAACAGGAGTTTTGACATGTCGTTACTGAAATCGTTGAGCGTTGCCACGTCGGTGCTGATGCTATCTTTACCCGCCGCATCGTTTGCGCAAGCCGAACGTGATCTTGAGGCCGAGGAAGCAAATCGGGCATTGGTCATCCAGTTCTATAACCAGTTCTTCAACGAGCATGAAACAGAGCAGAGCTCATTGGTGCTGGCGGAAGATTACATTCAGCACAATCCGGACGTGCCGGATGGCAAGGCACCTTTTGTGGATTACTTTGCAGGCTATTTCCAGGAAAACCCGGACTACCAGAGCGAAATCGTACGTAGTGCGACCGATGGCGACCTGGTCTGGCTGCATGTTCACTCTACCAATGGTGATGATGATCGCGGTGAAGCCGTTGTGGACATCTTCCGCGTTGAAAATGAAATGATCGTCGAGCACTGGGATGTCATCCAGTCTGTGCCGGAAGAAGCGGCCAACGACAACACTATGTTTTAAATCAGATAGCAGTCGATTTTATTTGGCCCGAAAGGGCCTTTTTTATAAACCACAAACGCTACCTACCGGTATCAGTGCCGCAGGCCGGTGTGGCGTCGGCGCTGATGGGTACCCTGCACTATGTGGTCGCGGCGGCCGTCGGCTATATTGCCAGCTTGGCGACCCAAGGGCCGCACTTGATGCCTCTTTGCTCTGCCGACTCGCAGGCTCCATGACGAAAAAAGCACAGGTCGCTTAGATTGATGGACTGCCTATCGAATAGCGGAGCACGTTGAATAAACGGGTTAACCGACAGCCTTTAAACGAGAAAAGCCGCGCAAAAATTGCGCGGCTTTTTTACTTGTGCTGACTTTTTTAGAACTCGGTCCGTAGCGTTAGCGTGGCACTACGTGGGCTGCCGTAAATGGCACCGGCGTAGAAGCCGTAGCGCTGGTAGTAGTGTTTGTCGAACAGGTTGTCGACGTTGAGCGTGACGTTGGTGGCGTCAGTAATATCGTAGCGGGCCATGGCATTCACGGTGGCGTAACCTGCCCAGTTGGCGGGCGTGGAGCCGGTGCTGATCCCGTCTGTTGGCTGGCCTGCCGGGCTGGAGATGGCTTTGATATTGCTCTGCGCATAAACGCCGCTACCGAAGGTCCAGCGATTCAGCAGGCCTGCCGGCTCATAAGTGGTATGCAGCTTGAACAGGTGTGAGGGGTCGCTGCGGCCGTCCGAATCAATGCGTCGGAAGTGCAGGTAGGTATAGCCGCCGTAGACGTTCCAGCCTGGCGTGATCGCGCCCGCGATCTCAAGATCGATGCCATCGGTTTCATTGCCGGTACCCGCGCGGTAGGCCTGGTTGCCGTCGGGGGTCAGGTTGCTGCCATCCAATACGGCGCTGTTCTCCTGGCGGGTGCGGAAGTAGGCCGCAGACGCATTCAATCGGCCGTCAAACCACTCGCCCTTTACGCCAGCTTCATAGCTGTCGCCTTCGATGGGTTTGACCGTGTCGCCGCTGGTAGTCTGCCGACTTTGCGGGGTGAAGATGTTGGTATAGCTGGCGTAGAGCGAGTGGTTGTCCGTGAGGTCATAGACCAGGCCCGCATAGGGTGTGAATACGCCAGTTTCACGCTGGCTGGTAGTATCACCGGAAGCCGTTTCATTCTCGGTTTTATAGTAGCTGGTGCGGCCACCCACAATAAGGGAAAGCGGCTCGGTGATGCTTAGACGCGTAGCCGCATAAACACCGCGCAGGTCGGTCTCGGTGAGGCTGGACTGGCCGTTTCGGGCGCCATTCAAGTGAATGTCGGCATCGACGCCGTTGCGCCAATCGGTGATCGGCAAGCCGTTGTTGTTACGGTACATGCAGCCTTCGGCAAACTCGGACGTGGTGGCGCTGCTCAGCGTGCAATCGTGGTCATGGGTGCGTGAACGCGTCCGGCTGTCGCTATAGCCAAGCGCTACCTCGTGACGGCGACCGAGTAGACCATAAGCGCCGTTCAGGTCGATCCGGGCGGAGCGCTGGCGCGTCTCGTTATCATTGCGCATGCCGTTGAGAATGGCACCGCCGCCATCTTCTTCCCAATAGCCCGTATAGGTGCCTCCTGGCCCCCGGTTCACCTTGCCCAGGGCGAGGTTGCTGAATGCATCGGTATTACTCTGGGCAGCCTGGACTTCAAGGCTCCAGTCGCTGTTGAAGCGATGGTTCAGCGAAGCGAAGGCGGTGTTGGTCTCTTGCTCTGCGTAGCTCCATTCAGGGACCAGGTTGGTGCTGCGCGAAAGATCCGTTTTTCGGCCGCTGGCGAACCAGATAGGTATGTTGGCACCCCAGCCAGCACCCGAGGTCTTGTTGTATTCGTACTGGTAACCCACACCCAGCGTAGTTACGTCGCTTACGTCAAATTCGAAGTTGGCCAGTGCCGCCCGGCTGCGGGTGGATTCATGGTCGCGGAAGCCGTCGCCTTCGCCCTGGGTCACCACGAAGCGCGAGCGGATGCTGCCATCCTCGGTAAGTGGCGTATTGATATCCACCCCGCCGCGCGCGTTGTCCCAGCGGCCATAAGAGGCGTAGGCACTGCCGCCAAACTCCCGCTCGGGACGTTTACGAATCAGGTTGACGGTGGCCGAGGGGTCACCGGTGCCGCCCAGCAGACCGTTAGCGCCACGCACGATATCCACACGCTCGTACAGGTCCAGGTTTACGGCGTTGCCGCCGCCACTGAAACCGGAATCGCCAGGGAACTGCAGCCCGTCAATTTTCCAGTTGCTGATGTTGTAGCCTCGGGCACGGTAGGACGTACGTACGCCCACTTCCGCTTTGCTGGCGGCGATACCGGGAGTGAGCTCCAGCGCGTCTTCCAGGCTGACTGCTTGCTGATCGTCAAGCTGTTGACGGGTCACGCTGGTGACCGACTGGGGCGTCTCGCGAGGGGAGAGATCCAAACCCGTAGAGCTGCTGGTTTCGGGAACGGTATAGCTTCGCGCAGAGTCGCCTTGATAAGCCGCCTCGACCTGCACAGTACTCATCTGGACGTCGGATATACGTTGAGGTTCGTCAACTGCTGTCTGGGCCAGTGCGCTGGTACTTAACAGGCAGCCACCACAGGCGGCCGCAACTGCCTTGGCGAGTGGGGTTTTTGACCACACAGATGAGTTCCTGAAGGTGTGCGAGGCGCGATACATCATGAATGTCCCTTAAAATAATAATGATTGGCATTTACCATTTTTAAGGTCCCGATTATATTGACGTCTTTGGCTAAGAAACTTTTGCTCTATGGGGCATATGTAATGAATTGTATGGGTGATGTAGCGCCGTTGGCGTCAAGCGCTGAGCAACACGATGAATCTGCCCTCGTTCTGGTGGTGGATGACGATGATGAAATCCGTGAGCTGATCTGTGACTATCTGGCCGGGATGGGGTATCGCACGCGCGGCGCGGCCAATGGCCGCGAGATGTGGGGCCAACTGAATGGCAGCGTGGGTCTGGTCATTCTCGATCTGATGTTGCCAGGCGAAGACGGCTTGAGCCTGTGTCGCGCCCTGCGCCAGCAGAGCAGCCTGCCAGTGATCATGATCAGCGCCCGCGGCGCTTCGGCGGAGCGTATTATCGGCCTTGAGATTGGCGCGGATGATTACCTGTGCAAGCCCTTTGACCCGCGCGAACTGCTGGCGCGTATCCGCGCCGTCATGCGCCGAGAACCGCACGCCAGAGACAAGCCGGACACCCCGCCGCAAGCCGCGGCCAATGAAGCCGTACTGTGCTTCGCCGGGTGGCATCTGGATCTGCAGACCCGTCGGCTGAAATCACCCGCTGGCCACGCCTGCGATCTCGCCCGCTCCGATTTCATGGTCCTAAAGACCTTGAGCGAGATTCCTAACCGCATCGTCAGCCGTGACGAGCTGAGCCGCCGCGCGTTTGGGCGGGAGTATTACGTTAACGACCGCTCCATTGATGTCTGCATCAGCCGCTTGCGTCATTATCTTGAGGATGATGCTCGTCGTCCGCGTTTTATTCGCACCGTGCGCAACGAGGGGTATCTGCTCGAGCAGCCCTCTATTTCTCAATGACGCGCATGTTCAGAATGGCGCGTACGCCCGGATGGTGGCGCCGATTATGGCCTGGCTCGTTGTTCGGGCAGTTGAGCGTGATTGTGGTGGCCGGTGGTTTGGCGATCCAGCTGCTGTTCAGCAGCATCTGGTATGACGTGCGCTACAGTCAGGTGCTCGAAGTGCCCGCTCGCCTGGTGGCGTTTCGTACCGTGGAAACGCTGCATAAACTGGCCAATGGCGAGGCGATAACCCACCTGGGGTCGGAAACCTTTCACCCTGAGCTTCTGGCATCGCCACTTGCCACACCGCCACGACTGGACAGTGGCCAGCAAAACGTGGAAAGCATGCTGCAGGATGCGCTAAGTCAGGAGGTCGGCGAAGCCGTAGAGCTATCGCTGCTCGACGTGACTATCCAGGATGAGAACGGCCACGCCAGAACGTGGGCTGGCTTGTTTGGTCTTTCTCACGTGGTTGGGCATTTCGACTTCCAGCTGCGTCTTGCGTCGGGGCAGTGGCTGCACATCCAGGCGGTTCAGGAGCAGGGTTGGAACGCTGAGCCTGCCTGGCGCGTGCTGGGCGATTACGCCCTGCGCGTTTATCTGCTCCGCGCCTTGGCCCTGGCGGCTATCGCGCTCATCGTGGTACGTATCAGCACTCGCCCGTTAAGGCGCTTGGTTCGCGCTGCCTCGGCGCTGGGTCAGAACATCGAGCAGCCGCCTTTACCGGTCGAAGGGCCGAGGGAAATGCGCCAGGCCGCCGAGACCTTCAATGCCATGCAGCAACAGCTGATTGATCTGATGGGCGAGCGAACTCAGCTGCTTGCCGCCGTTTCCCATGACTTGCGCACGCCGCTTACGCGCATGCGCATTCGGGTGGAAGGCATCAATGATGCACGGCTTCGGGAAAAGCTGGTTACCAATATCGGCCAGATGGAAGAGCTGATTCGCTCGCTTCTGGATTCCGCCAGCAGCGGCGCAACGCCGGATGGTCACGCCGCGTTTGACCTGGCCGGATTGATCAGTGAAGTGGTGGATGAGTTCGTCGATACGGGAGGCGATGTCCGCTGGCACGGCGCCCCGGCCGTGATTATCTCAGGTCACGTCGCCAGCATTCGACGGGTGCTGCACAATCTGATCGACAATGCCCTGCACTATGCGGGTAGCGCTCAGCTAACGCTGCGGCTGACAGAGCGCTGGGTCGAGGTTGAGATTCAGGATGACGGCCCCGGTATTCATGACCAGCATCTGCCTGCCGTCATGCAGCCTTACGTGCAGGGTGAGGCCTCAGCGCCATCAAGCGGCATCGGGTACGGCCTGGGGCTGAGCATTGCCCGAAGCATTGTGATGGCACATCGCGGCAGGCTGGCGCTTGATAACCGAACCGGCGGCGGGCTGCGCGTTGTAATGGCGCTGCCCACCCACGCTGGCGCGAAAAATGAGTAATGCTTGATTCGCAGGCAAGGCGGTTAAACACGGCGTTCATGCACTTGAAGCCCGTTAGCCAAGCAGCAGGTCGCGCTTGATAGGGACGAACTCGCTCGCCGCATTAATAAGCGAAGCGGCGGTCAGCTGGGGAACGCCATACACTTCCACTTTCTTGCCATGTACGGTGCGGATTTTATGGGCGAGTAGGTCAAAGTCGCCATCGCCCGAGACCAGAACGATAACATCGGCCTTTTCCGCGTACTCGATAGCATCGAGAGTGATACCGACGTCCCAGTCACCCTTGGCGGAACCGTCAGAGCGTTGAATAAACGGTTTGAGCTTCACCTCAAAACCGATCGCTCTGAGTATGTTCTGAAACTCGCGCTGTTTCTGGTCGCCTTTATCGATGGCATAGCAAAACGCGCCCGTCACCTTTCGGTTAGCGGTGGCTTGCGCCCAAAACTTGTTGTAATCAAAGTTTTTTCGATATGCGTCCCGCGTGGTGTAGTAGACGTTTTGGGTATCAACAAAGATGGCGACACTGGTCATATGCGGTAAGACTCCTTGGAAGGCGTTAAAGCATGCCAGCATGGTCAGGCGAATGTAAGGTTTTACAGCACAGCACGTCGGATGCGCTAAAAGGGGCAGAGTGCCGATCTCACGGCGCATTGCGGGTGCCGTTATTGATGTCATTATGTGCTCTAAGGCTAAGTGACTTGATGGGCTTAAAGGAGAGGCTTGTATGTTGAGTTTGTTGCTTTTTGAGCAACAGTAAGAAGAAACCTAAGATTCTAGGCTCTGTTGAGTATGTTAATTTCACACGAATAGTATTTTAGGTTTGTTATTTTACGTTGAGTGGTATCAATCCGTTACGTTATAAAAATAGAAACCTGGGTGATAATCAGAGAACATATAAGGGTGTAAAAATCGTTGACGGATAATTCGTTTTGTCATTATTCAAGGTAAGTCATGTCCACATCTACCCTATTTTCGCTTGATGATTTCCCCGTGGGATGCATGGTTACCGACAATAAACGGCGTATTCTGTATAGCAATCATTATTTTGAAAAGTATTACGGTTATTCAGTCAGCGGGCTGGTGGGCACTGACCTGTTTACCTTGTTAAGCAAAGCGTCACAGATTATTTATGAAGCATACATTATGCCCTTGCTGCTTCAGGAAACCTGCTGTGATGAAATCCGTCTGACGCTGGTGACACCCTCAAAAGGCAAGGTGCCAGTGTCGGTAAGTGCTTTTTTTGATGGCAGTTCTGATGGAAACGTCTATTGGAGTATCAGTAGTGCCAGCCGTTCAGATCAACTATTTGAAGAGCTAACGGAAACTAAAAAACTGCTTGAACAGAAAGTATCCGTACTGCGTACGTTATCCGACACGGATCCGTTAACCGGGCTACCTAATCGGGCGGCCTTGACTAAATACCTTGACCATAAAATGCTGGATCAAAAGCGTAGCGATATAGCGTTCGCTTTGGCGTTTGTTGATCTTGATGGGTTTAAGGAAATCAACGACCGCCATGGGCATCATGTTGGTGATAAGGTCCTCAAGTTAGTGGCCGAGCGGCTGGCCAGTAATCTTCGAAGTGACGATCTAATTGCCCGTTTTGGTGGCGATGAGTTCGTTATCTTTTTAAATGGCCGCTTTAGCGCGAGTTTGGCAGAAGAGTCGCTAACGCGGCTTATTGATAAACTTTCAGAAACATTCAGCATCGATTTAATGCACTTAAAGCTCTCTGCCAGTATTGGCGTTACGCTTTACCCGCAGGCGAAAGAAGTACAGCCGGACCAGCTTATTCGCCAAGCCGATCAGGCAATGTATCAGGCAAAACTTGCCGGAAAGAGTCAAGTGTGCCTTTTTAATATTGATAATGAGGTCGTTCAAAAGGAACGGTATTCAGAGCTGCTGACGATTAAAACTGCCATGAAGGCCGATCAGTTTGAGCTTTATTACCAGCCCAAAATCAATATGCGTACCGGCGAAGTATTTGGCGTTGAGGCATTAATACGCTGGAACCACCCGGTGGAGGGGGTGAAAGGACCAGCTACTTTCTTGCCGGTACTCAGCAATACCTCTACCGGTTTGGCGTTAGGCCGATGGGTGATTACGAAAGCGCTCTGTCAGCTGCAAATATGGCTACAGAAGGGACTGGACCTACAGATCAGCGTCAACATTGATGGTTACCACTTACAGCATCCGCAATTTCTGCGCGACTTAAGCGTCATTCTTTCTGACTTTCCCAACCTGCCTAAAAAACGGTTTGAGATTGAAGTACTTGAAACCAGTACCATTGAAGATGTGGGTCATGTTTATTCAGTGCTCAATGCCTGCCGGTTAATGGGGATTCGTATCTCGCTGGATGACTTCGGAACGGGTTACTCTTCCTTGAGTCATCTTCGCGACCTGTCGGTAGATACCCTTAAAATTGATCGTAGTTTTGTCAAGAACATGCTGACCAGCAGCAGTGATTTGGCCATTTTGAAGGGCGTTATCGGCTTTGCTCGCGCGTTCGAGTGTGGTCTGGTCGCAGAAGGGGTGGAGACACTTGAGCATAGCCAGCTGCTGATTGAGCTTGGCTGTGAATGTGGCCAAGGGTACTACATAGCCAAGCCGATGCCCGCCGGTGCCTTTCCAGCATGGGTTGATGAGTGGTATCAAACGGAGTTTCAAGCGAAGTATAAAAACTCACTCATTTAAAACGAAGGAGTAAACGGCGTGTTAACTAAAGAGCAGGTCATGGTGCGTAATAATGTGACTATCGTCGGGACTGGCGAAAAAACATTAATGCTTGCTCATGGGTTTGGCTGTGACCAGCAGGTATGGCACTACCTGGTACCTAAATTAAAGGATGATTACCGGTTGGTGCTATTTGATTATGTGGGCTCAGGCCAATCGCAGCTATCGGCCTTTAGTGAAGCGCGCTACCACTCGCTTGAAGGCTATGCTCAGGATGTCATTGATATCTGTGAAGCGCTGGATTTAAACCAGGTGCATTTTGTCGGGCATTCGGTGAGCGGTACGATTGGTTTACTAGCAAGCACTGCCCAGCCTGAACGCTTTGCCAGCCAGATCATGATTTGCCCTTCACCCTGCTTTTTGAACATGCCACCTGACTACTACGGCGGTTTTGAGCGAAGTGACTTGGAAGAGCTCATTGGCTTGATGGATCGAAATTATATTGGCTGGGCTAATTATCTGGCGCCCCTGGTAATGGGGCCTGAAAGCTCTGAGTTATTGGTGGGCGAGCTTTCCAGCAGCTTCTGCTCCACCGACCCGGTAGTCGCCAAGATATTCGCTAAAGCGACGTTCTTTTCGGATTACCGCTACCTATTGCCTCACGTGAAACAGCCTACTGTTATTCTGCAGAGTGAGCAGGATACGCTGGCCAATCCTAAGGTTGGTGATTATATGCGTGCCCATATGCCGAATAGCACACTGCGCCTACTGGCAAGCCATGGCCACTGCCTGCATATGACGCACCCTGAACTTGTTCTTCAAGAAATCAACGCCTGGTTGCGTTCTTAACGCGCCATCATGGGAACGTCGCCGCGTTTTACCAGGCGCTTTTCACCGGTCAGCCTTTATGTCGCTCAAGTATCTCTAGAAAGCGCGTTTGGGCAGCGGGCGGCAATGATTCAGGTAGGTCTGCTTGCGTAGCGGCGGTATCGCCGACCTGAATCAGCATAACCATGCCCATTGTGTAGTGTGGCGAGCATTTGATGCCCCAGATGCCCTCGGCATCGAAAGTGACGTCTACCTCTTTGCCGATATTACTGACGAATGCTTCGCCGCCTTCCGGCATCATGCCCTCGATCGACGCCACGTTATGGCCTGGCGCGGTGGGTACAAAGCGGACGGTATCGCCGGGCTGTATCACCAGATAATCCGGTGCGTAGGGCATGGGCCCAGTGTCGTTGCGATTGAGCATCTCTACAGTATGTGTCTCGGCTTGCGCGGCCAACGGGAAAAGGACAAGCAGAACTATGAGTCGAAGCAGTATCTTCATTGCAAAATCCTTACGCTATTAAAGACAAAGCGCCCCATAGGCGGGGCGCAGTATGGCATAGCCACTGTATTAGGGAGTCAGGTCGAACTCGGCAAGCTGGTCGGCGAGCACTTCCAGAGCAAAAATTGCCCTGACCGAGGGATCCAGTGCGTGCGCATCAATCTCGATAATGCGGTCCTGCTGTACGGCTTCAGTCTCGCGGGTAACCGGGTCAGATGTCAGGAACTCACGTTTGGCCGCAATATCATCAGCCGGGAAACGGCGCCGGTCCATGCGCGCGGCGGCAATAAAGGTGGGATTGCTTCTGGCAATGGTTTCCCAGCCAACCGTGGGCCACTCTTCTTCTGCATTCACGACATTGCTAATACCCAGCCGGTTCATCATCCAGTCAGGAACGCTATTCACTCCCGCCACGTAAGGGTCGATACCCAAGTCGGCGGAGGAGTACCAGAACACACCGGTAATGTCTTCGGGTAAATCCAGCGCTTCGGCTTTCGTCACGGCCGCGGCTTCACGCGCCTTTAGCTCAGCAATCACCTGATCGCCACGCTGGGTAACGTCAAACAGCTCGGCCAGCGTTTCAATACTCTCGTAGATCAGCCCGGTATCGAACATTGCCGTGCGGGCGCCATCCATGCTTTGCTGATTGCTTTTGCCGATGCAGTCTGTGGGCATGGTCCAGCTGGGGATCCCCACATCCTCAAACATCTCAGGTGTGCCGACCACGCCTGCCGGGCCAATCATCCACTCATAGGCCGAGACGACCAGATCAGGCTTTTTAGCCACCACGCTCTCGTAACTGGGCGCATCGTTGGAAAGCCGCTCAACGGTGGCGTCAACGTCTGCAAACTCTCCCAGCACCGGGTTTATCCAAAGCGCTGTGCCCTCCAGCTTATCGGCAAGGCCGAGCATATACAGGATCTCGGTGGGTGCCTGGCCGATGCTCACCACTCGTTCAGGGGGCTTTTCCAGCGTGATCTCGTGGCCGCAGCTTTCAAGCGTCAAGGGGTAATCAGTGGCGGCATAGGCGGTTTGCCCAAACCAAAGGCCGGCGACAGCCGCCGTGGTCAATTTCAACATCATGTACACTCCCGTGCATGATGAGCAGGCCGTTGGCGCAGCAAAAAAACCGAGCCGACCCGCTCGATGAAGGTTAGGGTGTCGGCAGGTCTCCTGACTGACGGGTCGTCGCTAGCTCACCTTCCCAGACATAGCGTCCAGTGGCATTGTCGAGCATCGCTCGCCGCCTACAGTTGCGGGGGCAGTTCCGTTTCGCGGCCAGGCGCGGCGGATTCTCTGTTAGGTTCTCGAAAGAACACCGACGCGGGGTATTCTAGGGGGAGAAAAGAGATGGGGATACCAGCATTGGTGCGGCTTGCTGATATTCAGGGAGAGGCTGTCTTAACTGCCAGCCCGCTTAATCAAGCAGGCTGGCAGCGTCAGAGGCGTTTAATTGCTTTTCTTATCTTATCCAAGCACTGAATTGCGGTCAGCGTCAGCGCGCTCCTGGGCACGCTCACGAGCGCTCTCAAAGGCTTCGAGGAAGTTTTTACCGTCTTCACCAAAATTATCCAAATACCATTCGCGGACAGGGACGGCTAAAGCGCGAAACTCTTCCATTTCTTCTTCAGTTGGTGTGTAAATTTCACCACCAGCTTCTTGCCACTTGCGGTAAGCCTCTAGCTCTTTTCGTGGTTGAATGCCGAACTGCACAGTAGCCATCATGGCCGCACCGTCAGCAACAATACGCTGTTGCTCTGGTGTTAGAGATTGAAACTTTTGATTTCCCATTAGCCACATAGCAGCCATATAAGCATGATTATCCATGGTCATGTACTTAATGACTTCCTGGAAATTCATGTTGGTGATATCTGAAATAGAGTTAAGCGTGCCGTCTACAACACCTGTCTGTAGTCCGGTATAAACTTCAAGCCAGGGCAGGGGGGTTGGCGAAGCGCCCATTTCGCGAACCATCAACTGCTGTATTTCCGACTCTATAGTACGAAAGCGCAGGCCCTCGGCATCGCCAGGCGTGCGAATTTCACGCTTGCCGTTGACGATATTGCGCCAGCCACCCGTCTGCGTCATGGACATCAAACGGATGCCGTCATTACTGGCATCGAGAATTTCATCCCTTAGAAAACCGGTAAACTGCGGGTCGGTCAGCATGTTCATGGCCGCGCGATCATCGGGGAATGCGTAAGGAATATCCAGACCCTGAATCGGTGGGTAGATTGAGGCAACGCCCCCGGCCGTGGCGGTATACAGGTCGACGATCCCCGCCTGCATGGCTTCAAAGCACTCATTGGCAGAACCGCAGAGCTGCGCGCCGGCAAAGATATTGACGTTGACGTCTCCACCGGTGCGACTCTCTACATAGTTCTTGAATACGAGTGCAGCGTCATACTCCTGATCTTCTTCGTTAGCGAGAAAGACCAGGTTAAGGTCAGTCGCCTGCGCCATGCTTGAGGCGCACAAGGAGCTACCTAACAGCAGCGAGGCCAGGGTTTTTTTGGCGTGTTTCATAGACATTGTCATTGTTTTCCTTGGGTTATCGTTACGGGTCAAGCGACATAGCCAAACATTCTGGGCAATGCCAAAATCAGATCGGGGATGTAAACCAGCGCGAAGAGGATGGCGATCTCGACAAAAAAGAGTGGCAGCATTTCCCAGGCGATTTTCTCGATACGCTCCTTGCTGATGCTGCTCACCACGAAGAGCACCAAGCCCATAGGCGGGGTGATGAGGCCCATGATCAAGGTAATGCTCATTACGACCGCAAAGTGAATCGGATCGACGCCTACGCCCACCATTACCGGCGCCAGAATAGGGCCCAGGATCAGAATGGCGGGGCCTGCGTCCATGATCGTGCCTACCGCCAACAGAAACGCCACCACCAGAAAGAACAGAATCCGCGGGTCATCCGTAATGGAAAGAATGAATGCGCTGACCAGCTGTGGCGTGCCTTTAAGGCTGACAAGAGAAGCAAAAGCGACTGCGGCACCGACCAACAAGAGAATGACCGCCGAGTTAAGCGCCGCTTTACCGAACAGGCGGGGAAGGTCTTTAAAGCTGATTTCGCGGGTAACGAACAGGCCTAGAATCAGTGCGTAAAAAGCGGCAACCGCAGCTCCCTCAGTCGGCGTAAAGATACCGCCGACAATGCCGCCAATAAGAATGACCGGCGTAAGAAGCGGCATGAACGCGGTAACAAAAGCTTGCCATTTCTCCTTCCAGCTCGCCTTGGGCAGCGGTTCGGGAAACTCCTTGAAGCGGGCCATGATGGCAATCGTGATCATGAGACCTATGCCGATCAGAATGCCCGGCACGATGCCGCCGGCGAACATGCCCGCCACCGATACATTCATGATGAAGGCATAAAGAATGAAGATACCGCTGGGTGGAATAATGCTGGCAATGACCGCCGAAGCGGCAGTAATGGCTGCCGAGAAACGGTTGGTATAACCCGATTGACGCATCGCAGGAATCATTACCGACCCCATGGCGGAAGCGTCTGCGACGGCAGAACCCGAGCCGCCCGCCAACATGAGCGAGGATGCGACCGACACCTGTCCAAGGCCCGCCTTGCGGTGGCCAATCAGCGTTTCGGCAAAACGCACAATACGTGTTGTCACGCCACCGGCGGTCATCAACTCACCGGCCAGGATAAAGAATGGCAGTGCCATCAACGGGAAGCTATCAATGCCCGCGAAAAGACGTTGGAATAACAGGTTGAGAAATATCGGTTTTCCTTCCAGCAACAAACTAACGCCTGGGGCAAACAGCATCAGAAAGACGATGGGCATTCCGGCAACCAACAGAAAGAGGAATATCCATAAATAAGCGAAAGCCATGGTTATACCTCTACGTTGTTATCAGCATCAGGCGTTTGCCTGACGGGTAAAGTGGTATTGAAGAAGAGGCTGTACCCTAAACGAAGCACGCGTTCGAAAGAGCTTAACGCCGTCAGAAAGAAACTTAAGGGGAGCACGTAGTAAACGGTAGCCATGCTGATCCCCAGCGACAGGCTGGCAATCGTGGCACCCCGCTCAATACGCTCAAAACCGAGTTTGATACACCATATCAGTACCGCCAGAATGCATAGTTCGAGCAACAGCTGTAAGAGGCGCCATAACACGGAGTCTCGAAACCAGTCCGTCACGATCTCGAGACTGGCATTCAGCCCTTGACGGTGGGCGGCGGGGAAAAACAGAAAAGCCATCCAGACCATCATGAAGCGGGCCAGTTCTTCCGTCCATCCAAAGCTATCGCTGAGCACATAGCGAAAAAACACATGGGTGATCATGATGACCAGCATGGCCGCCAGCAGCAGCGTCGCCATATAGCCTGCCCAGCGTGTGGTCATCCCATTGATACGGTCAAGCAGGGCGATGAACGTTGGCATTGTCGCCTCCGTAAGGCAGTTCTGCCTCCCGACGGAGGTTGCCTTTGTCATTATATTAGTGAAGGTTTAAACCTGATAAAACGGCTGTCGTAGCGCTGCGAAAATGTTAGGGACACCTCTATAGGCTGTCAAGTGATCCCAGGCGATATGCGGGCTGTAAGGCTTAGACATAAGTCTTAATTACAGTGATTTTCTCACAAATGTATTTTTAAATATCTGTTAAATAATACTTAATTTACTTTTTACATTAACCTGACAAGCCGCCAAGTTGACAGCCCTGAATAGCAAAGGCTATATTTTCGTAGCGCTACGAAAATATAAGCAGGCTAGAAAAGTTCCCAGCATATAACCGCCCGCTACGAAATAAAGGCATACGACGTGACAACAAAACAGCGACGCAAGATCGAAGAACTGCGCAGTCAGCGTTGGTACGATTCGCAAGACATGCGAGGTTTTGCGCATCGACAGCGGACCCAACAAATGGGCTTGCGGCGTGATGAATTCATGAACAAGCCGGTTATCGGCATCATCAATACATGGAGCGATCTAAGCCCTTGCCATGCGCATCTGCGTGACCGTGCCGAAGCCGTCAAACGGGCGGTATGGGCAAGCGGTGGTTATCCCGTCGAGCTTCCTGCGCTGTCGTTAGGCGAAGTGCTGGTCAAGCCCACCACGATGCTCTATCGCAATTTCTTGGCGATGGAAGCCGAAGAACTGCTGCGTTGCCACCCCATTGACGGGGTCGTGCTGCTGGGTGGGTGCGACAAGACAACGCCTGCGCTGCTGATGGGCGCGATCAGCATGGATATACCGGCGATATTCTGCCCGGCAGGCCCCATGCTGAACGGAAAATGGAAAGGCAAGACGCTAGGCGCCGGTACCCACACGCGCAAGTACTGGGATGAACTGCGCAGCGGCAATATTACTCAGGAAGAGTGGATCGACCTGGAATCCAGGATGACGCGCTCCAACGGCACGTGTAACACCATGGGTACTGCATCCACCATGACATCCATCGTTGATGCCATGGGCCTGACCTTGCCCGGTGCTTCGAGCATTCCAGCAGCGGACGCCGCCCATATTCGTATGGCGTCCGAGTGCGGTAGCCGTATCGTGGAGATGATCTGGGAAGACCTCAAGCCTTCCGACATTCTTACCCGCGATAATTTTCTTAACGGCGTCAAATGCTATATGGCGTTGGGCGGTTCGACCAATGCCGCTATCCATCTCATTGCCTTGGCGCGGCGTGCCAATGTCGAGCTGACCCTTGAAGATATGGACGTTATCGCCCGGCAGATTCCCGTACTGACCAATATATTTCCTTCAGGCCAGTACCTGATGGAAGACTTCTATTACGCCGGCGGGCTACCCGCACTGCTATCGCATCTGAGCAGCCAGCTTGCGCTCGATACGGCCAGCGTAAGCGGACAGACCTTAGGTGAAAATCTGGCTGGCGCCGAGTGCTACAACGAAGATGTGATCCGCCAGCTGGATAACCCTGTGTGCGAAGGCGCGGCGCTTGCGGTACTGCGCGGCAATCTGGCGCCCAGGGGCGCTGTCATCAAACCCAGCTCCGCCGATGCGCGTTTGATCAAGCATCGTGGCAAGGCCATTGTGTTTGATAACCACGCCGATCTGATGGCGCGAATTGATGACCCGGAACTGGACGTCACGGCGGATAGCGTGCTGGTGCTGCGTAATGCAGGGCCCAAAGGCGCGCCGGGCATGCCCGAGTGGGGCGCGCTACCCATTCCCAAGAAGCTGTTGGCGCAAGGCGTGCGTGACATGCTGCGCCTTTCCGATGCGCGCATGAGCGGCACTCACTACGGCACCTGTGTGCTGCATATCGCCCCCGAGTCGGCAGTCGGCGGGCCGCTGGCGCTGGTACGTGATGGCGATGAGATCGAACTGGATGTGGACGAGCGGCGCCTGGCGCTGTGCATCAGTGATGCCGAGCTCGAGAAGCGCCGCCAGGCGTGGCGCGCGCCCAGCCCGCGCATCGACCGGGGCTATACCGCCATTTACCAGGAACATGTGACCCAGGCCGATCAGGGCTGCGATTTCGACATTCTACAAAACGGCCAACGCCAGCCAGAGCCGGAAATTTTTTAAGGACATATTTCGATGACGACACTACCCAAGAACAAGTTTAAACAGTGGCTGAATGATTCTGACAAGGTGCCAGTCGGTACCTGGTTGATGACGGCGAGCCCCAATGTGGCTGAGGCTATCGGTTGGGCCGGTTTCGATTATGTAGTGCTCGATATGGAGCACGTACCCATTGGTGTCCCCGAGGCAATTGCCATCATGCAAGCGGTTGCGGGTACACCAACGGAGCTGGTCGTACGTTTGCCGTGGAACGACCCGGTCATCGTCAAGCGCATGCTCGACAGCGGCGCCCAGACCCTGATGTTCCCCTACATTCAAAACGCCGAAGAAGCCTCTCAGGCGGTGCTGTCGACCCGTTATCCGGGGCAGGGCAGCCGCGGGGTTGCCGCAGTTCATCGGGCCAGCCGCTACGGCACGGTGGCCAACTACTTGCAGCAGGCGGGCGAAGAGATCGCGGTCATCTTGCAGCTGGAAACTCCCGAAGCGCTGGCGGCCATGGAAGATATTGCCGCGGTTCCCGATATCGACGGGTTTTTCGTGGGGCCAGGGGATCTTTCGGCAGCGATGGGCCGAATTGGCGATATACGCCACGCCGACGTGCAGGATGCGATTAAAAAAGCGGTGGCCAAGAGCCAAGAGCTGGGGCTTCCCTGCGGTATCGTCGGGGCCGAGCCTGAATTGGTAAGCCACTACCGTGAGCTGGGCTTTCGCTTTGTAGCCGTGGGCTCTGACATGAGCATGATGATGTCGCGTGCTAAAGAGTACGTGGGCGCGCTCAAGGGCAGTGTGGTGGAGACGGCGGACAGCGGTGTTTACTGACCGCTGATACGGGCGCCAGAATCAACCGTGCCCTGCCACCTGCAAACGGATAAGTGAGAGTGACCATGACAGATACTGCCTTTACGACGGTTCTACCGGCCCAGGCCCTGCTCGGCGAGTGCCCGGTGTGGGCCGAAGACGAACAGGCGCTTTACTGGGTGGATATCGAAGCCCCTAGCCTGAATCGCTTTGACCCGGCCAGTCAGCAAAACCAGCAGTGGCCAATGCCTGAAAATATTGGCTGCTTTGGCCGCCGCCAAAACGGTGGCTTCATCGCGGGGCTGCGTTCAGGAATATGGTTGCTTGACAGCGAAGCGCAGTTGGAACAGTGCGTGGCGCGCCCGGTCGAGGATACGTCGATCAGCCGCTTCAACGATGGCCGTGTCGACCCCTGGGGGCGTTTTTGGGCAGGCACTATTCACGAACCCCGGGATATCCCGGCCGCGTCACTTTTTCAGGTGGATGCCCAACTCACGTGCCAGCGAATCGCGGGTGATGTAAAGGTGTCCAACGGGGTGGCCTTCAGCCCGGACCGCGCTTGGGCGTATCACTCCGACACGCCTAATCACGTGATTTATCGCTACCCCTTGACCCCTGACACCGGGGAGATAACCGGGCCGCGCGAAGTGTTTCATCAGTTTCCGTTTGGCAATGGACGCCCGGATGGAGCGGCCGTCGATACGCAAGGCTACTACTGGTCGGCGCTTTACGAAGGCGGCCGCGTAGTTCGACTTTCGCCCGCGGGGGAAATCGTGGCCGAGTATCCACTGCCCGCGCGCTGTCCCACGATGTGTGCCTTCGGTGGCCCAGACTTGAAGACGCTTTATGTTACCTCGGCACGCCATGGGCGCTCGGATGAGGAGCTTGAGCGCTACCCGGAATCTGGCAACCTGTTTGCCATGCGCGTCGAAGTGGCGGGCCAGCAAGAACCCCAGTTTATTGGCTAGCACATCGCTTGCCTGGATAAGATTAACGTTGAGGAGCGGGTAATGTTGAAATTGAAAGATGCTACTTTGCAGCGCGAAGCCTGCCTGGTGGGCGGTGAGTGGATCAGCGCTGATAACAATGGCTTCGACGACGTCACCAACCCGGCCGATGGAAGCGTTATTGGCCGCATACCGCGCCTGGGCGAGGCTGAGACGTTACGTGCCATCGATGCTGCTGAAGAGGCGTTGCCTGCCTGGCAGGCGCTCACCGCCAAGGCCCGCGGTGCCCTGTTGCGGCGCTGGCATGACCTGCTTCTCGAGCACCAGGAAGACCTCGCGGCACTGATGACCGCCGAACAGGGCAAGCCGCTGGCTGAAGCCCGTGGCGAAATCGGTTTCGCGGCCAGCTTCTTCGAGTGGTTTGCCGAAGAGGGACGGCGTACTTACGGTGATGTCATTCCTACCCCGCAAAGCGACCGTCGCCTTCTGGTCGTCAAGCAGCCCGTAGGCGTTTGTGCCGCCATTACCCCGTGGAACTTTCCGGCGGCGATGATCGCCCGCAAGGCCGGTCCCGCCCTGGCGGCAGGGTGCACCATCGTTATCAAACCCGCCGGGCAAACGCCGTATTCAGCGCTGGCGATGGCCGAGCTTGCCATGCGGGCAGGCATTCCTGCCGGTGTCGTCAACGTGGTGACCGGTGAAGCGCGCGCCATCGGTAAAGCCATGACCGAAAGCCCCAAGGTGCGCAAGCTATCGTTCACGGGCTCGACCGCCATTGGCAAGATGCTGCTCAAGCAGAGTGCTGATACCGTCAAGAAAGTCTCGATGGAGCTGGGTGGCAACGCGCCGTTTATCGTGTTCGACGATGCCGACCTGGACAAGGCCATCGAAGGCGTGATGCAGGCGAAATTCCGTAATGCGGGGCAAACCTGCGTGTGCGCCAACCGTATTTTCGTTCAAGCCGGTATTCACGATGCCTTTGCCCAGCGCCTTGCCGAAGAGGTCGCCAAGCTCAAGGTAGGCCCCGGCAACGAAGAAGGTAACGACGTAGGCCCAATGATCGACGCCTCGGCTGCCGACAAGGTGTTGGAGCAGCTTGAAGATGCGATTGCCAAGGGTGGCCAGCTGTTGATTGGTGGCCAGCGCCAGAATGGCAACTTCCTGACGCCTGCCGTGATTACCGGCGCGACGCCACAGATGGCGTGTTTTGGGGAAGAGACCTTCGGGCCATTGGCACCCGTGTTCCGTTTCGAAAGCGAAAGCGAGGTGATTGCCCTGGCCAACGCGACAGAGTATGGGCTGGCGGCATACTGCTACACCCGCGACCTGGGCCGCGCGTGGCGCATGTCGGAAGCGCTGGAGTACGGCATGGTGGGTATCAATAACGGCCATGTGTCTACCTGTGAAGCGCCCTTTGGCGGCATCAAGCAGTCAGGGCTGGGGCGTGAAGGCTCCTACCTCGGTATCGAGGATTACCTTGAAACCAAGTACATCAACATGGCCATCGGGTGAAGCGCACTCATGAATGATTATCGTGACGTGACGTATCGGTCACTCAATAACAAGCGCGTGATAATTTCCGGTGGCGGTTCGGGCATTGGTGCTGAGCTGGTCAAGGCTTTTGCAGCACAAGGCGCCCGCGTCGCGTTTCTGGATATCGACGAAGACGCGGGTCAGGAGCTGACCACAACACTTGGCGAGCAGGTACGCTTTTACCCCTGCGACATTTGCGATATCGCGCGTCTGCAGGCCGTGATCACTGATATCGAGGTTGATCAAGGCCCTACGCATATCCTGATCAACAATGCAGGCCTTGATGACCGGCATGCCATCGAAGACATCACCCCCGAGTACTGGGATAACTGCCAGGCTATCAACCTGCGCCATCATGTGTTTGCCACCCAGGCCGTGCTGCCCGCCATGAAAGCGGCGGGAGGTGGCGTCGTGATCAATCTGGGTTCCATTTCCTGGATGCGCGGGCGCCCCGGCATGGTGGGCTACACCGCAGCCAAAGCCGCGATCAACGGTTTGACCCGCACCCTGGCCCAGGAGCTTGGCGAGCACGGTATCCGGGTCAACTCACTGGTGCCGGGCGCAATCTTGACACCGCGCCAGGAGCGGCTCTGGCTGACGCCGGAGGTCAACCAGCGTTTTCTGGACCAGCAGGCGCTCAAGTTTCGTTTGCATGCGGACGATGTTGCCCGTTTAGCGCTTTTTTTAGGCTCTGAAGAGAGCCGCGGCTGTACCGGCCAGAACTTCATCGTCGATGCAGGCCTTACCCTTAACTGATTTAGCGACGTCTGGCGTCGCCCGTTCAACGAGATACTCCTATGCAAATAATTACGAAACACGACCAGCTGAGCGTGATGCTGGGTGGCGAAGCACTTCTTGTTCACCGCCCTGATGCACCGGCTTTCTTTATTGGTCGCGGCCAGGAGCGTATGGAGATGTACCGGGGTAATTTTGACATTGAAGATTACCTGGAAAGCCGCGAAGCGCTGCGGCATTTAACGGTCGTTGAAGACGGCGCCGGGCTCCAGCTGACGCTACGACGCTACGCTGAAGACGACGTTCAGCTAACGTTGCGGCTGGTAGAGCTGGAAGACGGTATTCGCATGGAGTCGCTGAGCGCGGCAGAAGGCATCAACCGTTTCTGGCTGCGCGTGGCGGCTCAAGATGAAGAGCGAGTGTGGGGCTGCGGTGAGCAGATGTCCTATTTCGATTTGCGCGGGCGCCATTTCCCTTTGTGGACCTCTGAGCCCGGCGTGGGGCGCGACAAGTCCACCTATGTGACGTGGCAGTCTGATGTGGTCAACCGGGCAGGCGGTGATTATTACCACACCAACTACCCACAACCGACGTTCGTTTCCTCGCGGCGCTACTTCTGCGATATGGAAACCACCCACTATGCGGACTTCGATTTTAGAAGCGCGGATTTTCATGAGCTGCAGGTGTGGGGCATTCCTGACGTCATCCTGTTGCGCAGCGCGCCGACCTTCATTCAGCTAGTGGAAAACATTGGCGCCCATTTTGGCCGCCAGCCCGAGCTGCCTGAATGGGTCTACAACGGCGTGATTCTGGGGCTCAAGCGGGGTCAGGCGCATGCCGAAGCCAAGCTGGCGGAGGCGCTTGCCAACAATATGTCGGTATCCGCGCTTTGGTGCGAGGACTGGGCTGGCGTTCGCGAGACCAGTTTCGGCACCCGGCTTTTCTGGGACTGGCGCTGGCAGGCGGAGCGTTACCCAAGCCTGGACAAGATGATTGATGAACTGCGCCAGCAGGGCGTGCAGTTCCTCGGCTATG
This sequence comes from Vreelandella zhanjiangensis DSM 21076, assembly GCF_000377665.1. Taxonomy (GTDB): domain Bacteria; phylum Pseudomonadota; class Gammaproteobacteria; order Pseudomonadales; family Halomonadaceae; genus Vreelandella; species Vreelandella zhanjiangensis. The sequence continues at coordinate 152,718 of NZ_KB898648.1, forward strand.
TGAACCCGTATTTATGCGTGGATGGCCACTTCTTTCCTGAAGCACAGGCTCAAGGCTACCTGGCGACGGATGGTCAGGGGCAGACGGCGATAGTCGACTTTGGCGAGTTTGATTGCGGCGTCGTGGACTTTACCAATCCGGCGGCGTGCACATGGTTCAAAGACGTCATCATCAAAGCGCAAATGCTGGATCTGGGCCTAAGTGGCTGGATGGCGGACTTTGGTGAGTATCTGCCCATTGATGTCACCTTGAGCAACGGCGTTTCGGCGAAGCAGGAGCATAACCGCTGGCCGGTACGCTGGGCGCAGGTGAACGCAGAGGCCATTGCCGAGGCCGGCCTGACGGATAAGGCTACTTTCTTCATGCGCGCGGGCTACAGCGGTGTTCAGGCACATTGCCCGCTGCTCTGGGCAGGCGACCAGTCGGTCGATTTCACCCGCCATGATGGTCTGGCAACGGTTATCTGTGCCGCGCTTTCCTCGGGACTGATGGGCAACGCTTTCCACCATAGCGACATTGGCGGCTATACCAGCATCTTTGGCAATACCCGGGATGCCGAGCTGTTCATGCGCTGGTCCGATATGGCGGCGTTTACGCCAGTGATGCGTACCCACGAATCCAACCGCCCCACCGAGAACGTGCAGTGGTTCGATGACGAGAAAGTCGCCGCACACCTGGCGCGCATGAGCCGGATCTATGTGCGCTTGGCGCCCTATCTCAAGTCCCTGGTGACTGAGGGCAGTGAAAAGAGTCTTCCGGTACAGCGTCCGCTGTTTCTGCATTTTGAAGACGACGCGGCGTGCTATGCCATTCAGGATCAATACCTGTATGGGCCTGACCTTCTGGTGGCGCCCGTACATGAGGCAGGTAGAAGCGATTGGTCGGCCTACCTGCCTGAAGGCGTTGAATGGGTACACTTGTGGAGCGGTGAGCGCTACGCTGGCGGGCAGCGTGTCACGGTTGCGGCGCCCTTTGGTAAGCCGCCTGTCTTCTATCGCTCAGAGAGTGCCTGGAAGCCGCTGTTTGCTGAAGTAGCGGATCAAGACTGATGGAGGTGTCAGCAACCTTACTGCTGTTGGGCTGGGTAGCGCTGGCTACCTATGCCCAAACGGTGACGGGTTTTGCTTTTGGGCTTATCTTGATGGCGGGCGTAGTGCTTTCCGGGTTGGCGCCGGTATCACTGGTGGCCATCCTGATCAGCATTCTGAGCCTGTTCAACTGTTCGTTGGCGCTCTACCGGAACCTGGGCAACCTGGATTGGGAAATCATCGTTTTCTGCTCGCTCAGCGGTTTTGCCACGCTTATTTTTGGTGTCTGGACACTGGAGCTTTTGAGCGGTAGCTATGTGCACTGGCTGCAGTTGATTCTGGGGCTGGCGATTATCATCAGCAGTTTGATGCTGATTGTTAATCCGCTACCTACGAAAACCCGGTCTGGGCGTCTTTCGTTTTTGTTCTTTGGCGGGCTGTCGGGGTTCATGGGCGGGATGTTCTCGACCTCCGGCCCTCCTTTGGTGTTCCACTTTTATCGCCAGCCGCTCACTCTGGCCGTGATCCGCGATTGCCTGTTGCTGATCTTCGCGATCAACTCCCTGCAACGCTTGATCATCGTGGGTGTGCAAGGTCAGCTTAATCTGAATATTCTGGGGTTGGCGGCCACGGCTGTCCCCATCGTCATGCTGTTTACCTGGCTGGGGAGACGCTACCCTCCGCCGCTTTCCGAGCGTAGCCTGCGCCGCGTTGCTTTTTTGCTACTGTTTGCTTCGGGCTTGAGTTTATGTGTTTCCGCGCTGCTGAAAGCTTGAAGCGTGCGCGGCTAGTGGCGAAGGCTGCTGGCCCTCGATAGCAGTTCAAAACCCAGGTCCAGACAGGTTTCCTGGGTATGGCCCTGAACCCTTTGAAGGACACATTGGGCCACTACGTTGCCAATCTCTTCGCGCGGTGGGCGAATGGTGGACAAGGGGGGAAGCGTACAGTTGCTGAAATCCATGTCGCCAAAGCCGATCATCGCAATATCATCAGGAATACGAATTCCACGTCGTTGCGCTTCGCCAAGCGCGCCCAGGGCCAGCATGTCATTGCCGAAGATGATGCCATCGGTATCCGGGTGGCTTGACAGCAAATCGGCAAATGCGTGGTTGGCGGCTTCTGCCATACGCCCAGGGCCGCAGTCGATAACGCGCGTATGCCGCTTGCCCAGCAGGTCCATCAGCGCCGCCTCGCTACCGGCACAGCGCTGCTTGGCGCGTTCGTCAACGTTCAAGCGTGTACCGATAAAAGCAATTCTTTGACAGCCAGCGTCAACCAGATGGCGCGCTTGCGCGCGTCCTACATCAAGATGGGAAAAGCCTACCAGTGTATCCAAAGGGTTGGAGCCCAGCTCCCACATTTCTATAACGGGTACGTCGGAATTGCTCAACATGCGCCGAGTTTCCCGGCTATGGCTTAAACCCGTAAGCACCATTGCGCTAGGTGACCAGGACAGAAACGTTCTTACCACCGCCTCTTCCTCCGCTTCCGCGTAGTCGCTGTGGCCTAACAGAAGCTGGTACCCCTGAGCCCCCAATGCCTTCTGCATGGTATTGACGGTAGACGCAAAAATGGCGTTTAACATGGAGGGGACGACCACCCCGATAACGCGTGTTCGCGCTGCAGCTAACGCGCCGGCCATCAAATTGGGCACATAGCCCAGCGTATTGATAGCGCTCTGTATGCGCTGACCAAGCGGTCCCGAGACTTCATCGGGTTTACGCAAATAGAGAGATACTGTGCTTGCAGATACATCCGCAAGCTTGGCCACATCGCTCATGGTGACGCGTTGGGTGGAACGACGTTGGCGAGATTTATTGTTCATAAAAAGCTCTCTAGCAAACACAATATCGAGGGCATATTCCCTCTAGCCTTGAAAATTGATTGCACTATAACATAAGCAGTTTTTTCGCAGCGCTACGAGCTTAACGATAGATATAAAAATCCCCATGGGATGACCCATGGGGAATGCGAACACTTAATACAGTAAGTATAGAACCGTAAGTATTGAGGTTAACGGTTAACTAAAGTGTTAAAAGAAAGTCTCCGCCTGAACGCCAAAGCTCCACTGGCCGCCCGTAAAGTTGTCATTACCGAAGGCGTCCTGGCTATCATAGCCGTTCAACTCTCTACTCCAGTCAGTATAAGAGGCAAACGTACGAATTTCAGGACGTTTCCAGAAGCCGCCCACGTCGAGCTTGAATGTGGGCGCAATCGTGAACTTAGCAAACTCCCCGCTTACCGCATTACGGTTCCGGTAGCCTTCAGGGTTGAGATCCATATATTGATAGCTGAGCTCGTACTGCATCTCGAAATTACGGGTAATTTCGTTGGCAAGACGCGCATTCGCGGTTATCCAGCGATAGCTATCACCCTGTGAAAAACGGTCTTCACTCGTCTCGGCCAGAAGGGCGGGGGCGATACGCCATGTGGGAGTCAGGTAAGTGGTGCCATAGACTGCCAAACGGGCGGTTTGGGCGTCATCCAGTAAATCCCCGTTGGAACCCAGGCGCTTGACCTCGGCACCCAGGCCTTGCCCGTAGAGCAGCGCTGCCTTGAAATTGCCGTCTGACAATCCAAAAAAGGAGTCGCCGTGATACGCCAGCATGCTATGAAAGCCGTTATCCGCTGCGGTATCGCTACTCTCGATTAGACGCTCATCGTTATCGGCGGCAGAAATGGCGTTAACCATTAGCTGCCAATTGCCGACATAGTTATTGCTCGTCGCAATGAGACTATCGGTATCGCCACTACCTGGATTGCGCGGATCGCCTACCGGAAAATCGCTGAAGCTTCGGCCATAGACCGAGAAATTGGTACGCCAGTTATTGGTAGGCTTTATATCGTATATACCGGCGCCGGTGCCGGCCAGGAACACGACATCGCTATCCAGCCAGTGGATATCGAACGTCTCGCGATCAATGCGCTTGCCCGCCCAGATGGCCGCATCTTTAAAGGCGCCGGTAAAGCTTGGAAGCTGGTCCAGTTCAACATAGACCTGACGTACGTTGAGCTCGGATTCGTTGGCTGTCCAGTCATTGCTGGTGGTGACCGAGTCTGCAATGGCGACACGAAACAGGGACCGAGCACCGCTATCTAGCTGTTTGCGTAAGTTGAACATCAAGTTGACGTAGGTATCGGGCTCGTTACCTAAACGGCCAACTGCGCCACCCAGCGGGCCTGCAGGCGTCACATAGGGGCCGCCAGAAATGCTTTTGGCATCTTCGCCGATCAAAAGCCCAGAGCGCGCGTAACCATTGAGCGATAGCCCTTCACCATTGGAAGCTTTCCTTTCCAAGGTATCAAGACGCTCGTTTACCGTTGTGGTGTTGGCTTCAACAGGCTGGTTGTCTCGCATCTCAGCGGCCGCTAAACGTGCCTCCAGATCTGCAATGCGCGCTTCAAGATCAGCATTATCTGCATGAGCAGATGTACCGATGTTGGCTAACGTTATCGCCGCCACTAAAGGGAAAAGTGCAACAGGCTTCATTAAATTTGATCCTTTGCTTAACAAGCTATTGTTGTTGTCTATCATTAATTCGTAGCGCTAAGATTTAATAATTAAAAAAATAGCGCGATAGGGTAATACGTAATCGTAGCGCTACGAAATTTATTTTGTACTAGACAATAGTATCGAACTCATTATTAAGATCGTTTTTGATCATAAACTTAAAAGATGTGCTTTAAGAGAGGATCTTGGCTTGCTTGTTCGATGGCACCTGTTTAGAAAACGGTCATTGAATCCAGGTGCTATACCGTTGCGGGCATCGCCTTGTGTGCCTAATCTGAAGAACACGCTTCAAAAGCCAGGATGCCATAATGGATAATTCCACGTTTACACAGGCAGACTCCAAACGCTCGCTATGGGCAGCCGTATTGCTGGGTATTGGCGTAATGGCGGCCGTCGATGAAATAGTCTTTCACCAGTTGCTTCAATGGCATCATTTCTTTGATTTTGGTACGCCAACGTTTGGGATTATTTCGGATGGCCTGCTGCACGCCTTCGAGCTGCTCGCCATCGTGATCGGCGTGTTCATGCTACTCGACCTTTCTCAGCGCAAACGCCTGACAATCCCCTGGGCCAAGGCGGGCTTCTTTTTAGGCATGGGCGGTTTCCAGCTATTTGATGGCCTGATTAACCACAAAATTTTGCGCCTGCATCAGATTCGCTACGGCGTCGACCCGCTGCTCTATGACGTGGTATGGAATGGTGCGGCAATAGTGTTGTTGCTTGTAGGTATCTGGTTCTATCGCCATGCCAAGCGCCTTGGACATCGCTAGACATGCGCGTCCACGACCATACTCATGCCGCGCAAGGGGCGTTGCTTGATTGGCTGCCGTTGGCGCTGATTGTTTTAATCACGTTTACGTATTTAACGGCGGCTTATACCCAACGCCATAAAGCGACCGGTTGGAGCGGTTGGCGAAGTAGTTTTTTCACTTTGGGCAGTCTGCTGCTTGCCCTCGCCGTAGCACCCCCTTTAATGGCCTGGGCGCACCATGATCTGGTGGGCCATATGGCCCTGCATTTATTGATCGGCATGTTGGCGCCGCTTGCCTGGGTCTTGGCCGCGCCCATCACTTTACTATTACGCACGTTGCCGCAGGCAGGTGGCAGGCGTGTAGCCGCCCTGCTGCAGAGCCGGTTCGTGCGCTTCGTTTCTCATCCCGTCAGCGCACTTATACTCAATATCGGCGGCATGTACGTGCTGTATCTCACGCCGCTGTATAGCGCATCGCTAGATAATCAGGCACTTCACTATTGGATACATGTGCATTTTCTGGTGGCGGGCTATCTGTTCTGCTGGGCGATTCTGGCCGAGCCCGATGTGTCGCCCCATCGGCTGAGCCTGCGCTTTCGGCTGGGCGTACTGTTTGCGTCTATCGCCACCCATAGTTTGCTGGGCAAGCTGATGTACGGCTACGCTTGGCCGCGTGGCACCGACCATTCGCTTGAGGAAATACAAGCCGCCGCCCAGTTGATGTATTACGGCGGCGACTTTGCCGAAGTACTGCTGGCTGTTGTGCTGTTAACGCTTTGGCTGCGCAAGCCGGTTGAACGGCGTGAAGGGTTATTCAAAAATGCCGAACGCGGCATAAGCCGCGTTCGAATCAACACATAGATGCGTAAATGCTATTAAGCGCCCTTGGACGCCGCCAGCACATACAAGAACTCAAGCCCCAGCGTTGCCGCGGCAAGCGAGGTAATGTCGCCGTGATCGTAGGCCGGGTTAACCTCGACAACATCCATGCCCACCAGGTCCATACCCACCAGGCCACGGACGACCTTGAGCAGCAGGTCGGTGGACATGCCACCACACACTGGCGTACCGGTGCCCGGTGCAAAAGCAGGGTCCAGGCCGTCGATATCCAGGCTGACGTAGGCCGGGTGATGGCCTACGCGGGCGCGGATTTTTTCGAGCACGGCTTTGGGGCCGTTATCGTTCACCCAGTCGGCATCCAGCACTTCATAAGGATGGTTGTAGCGGTCGTAGCTTGTGCGAATACCGATTTGCAGTGAATGCTCGGGCACAACCAGCCCCTCTTTCAGGGCGTGGTGGAAAATGGTGCCGTGATCAAAGCGGGTGCCTTGCTCGTAGGTGTCGGTATGTGCATCAAAATGGATTAGCGCCACCGGTCCATGCTCGCGCGCATGGGCGCGCAATAGGGGCAGGCTGATGTAATGATCGCCGCCCAGGGTCAGCATCTTTTTACCCGCGCTGAGCCAGCGGTTGGCATGGTTTTCCAGATTATCCACCAGGCTTTCCGGCTCGCCGTAGGCGTAATCCAGGTTGCCCGCGTCGCACACACGTAAGCGCTCTTCCAAGGCAAAATCCCACGGCCAGCGTTTGCCTTCCCAAATGAGATTAGCGGTGCTTTGACGAATCGCATTCGGCCCCATACGAGTACCCGCACGGCCAGAACATGCCAGGTCAAACGGTACGCCGCTGACCACTACCTCGGCATCGGTTGCCTTGGGATCAGTGGCTTTGGCCACACCCATAAAGGTAGAGATAACATCACCAAACAGGCTAGGCATGATTTGTGGGTGGCTCACCGTGGGGCGTCTCCTGGGGTTAAACCTGAATTTAGAAAGGGAGTAAGCGCATCGCACTATGGCGAAAGGAGGCCGACAATAAATAATTTTTAGTAATAAATTAAATGAATGTTTAGAATTAAATCATTCATGAGATGAATAATGTCTAGTAATGGCTATTTATGAACATATTGCGCCACTTCGATTTAAATTTGCTGCGGGTATTCATGACGTTAATGCATGAACGTCACGTAACCCGGGCGGCGGAAAAACTGCATTTAAGCCAGCCGGCGATAAGCCATGCGCTTAAGCGCCTGCGTGAGGCGCTGGATGATCCGCTGCTGGTGCGCACGGAACAGGGCATGCAGCCGACACCCCGGGCGCTTGCCTTGCTGCCGGTGGTTCAGCAGGCGTTGGCCATGTTGCAGGAGGGCTTGGCGCCTCCTGCAACGTTCGCGCCTTCCAGCAGCACGCGGCGCTTTACCCTGGCCACTACCGACTATTTTGAAGAGGTCATGTACCCGACGTTTCTCAGCCAGCTATTAAACTATGCACCAGGCATCAGCTTTTCCATTGAGCTGATTACCCCAGAGGTATTAAGCGAAGGACTGGAGCATCGCCAAGTCGATATGGTGGTGGGGTTGGATAGCCAGATCGAGCTACCGGGGGGCGTACTGAAAACGCCCTGGATGCAGGAAGAGTTGGTGTGTCTGGCGGCTTTGAACAATACCCACGTCGGTGATTCGCTGACCATTTTACAGTTTGCCGACGCGCTGCATGTAGAGCTTGCCGATATCAGCGGGCTGGGCCCGAGTAATATTGATAACTGCCTGGTGCAGCATAAATTGACCCGACGGGTGATTTCCAAAAACCTTAACTATATCGCTGCGGCGAGGGTGGTGGCGCTGACCGGGGCGATCATGACGTTACCTCGGCAAATGGCCCAGCGCTTTAGCGCCATGTTGCCGGTACGCGTGGTAGAACCACCCAATGAGCTACCTGCGCTCAATATGACATTGATTGAGCATGGGCTGTATGCCAATGAGCCTTCTACCGTTTGGCTGCATCAGCAGCTAACCGAGTTTGCCAAAGCATTTAGCGAGCAGACATTTAGTGAGCAGGCATAGCATCGAACACGCGCCACAAGCGGCGTTTGGATCAGCGCGACAAGATTGGCATCTATCTTGCGCGATAATCCAAGTATCTTTGAAGCGTTGTTCGTATCACGCGTAACCGGATTACACTGAACGCATTTACTATCATCTTTTATAACAACAGCAAGGAGTTCGCCGATGTCGCTAAATGTTCTGGTCATTGGGGCAGGCATGGGAGGTTTGAGCGCTGCGCTGGCGTTTCAGCAACACGGCCATCGTGTCAGCGTTATGGAGCGTGTCGAAGATATTCGGCCCATCGGAGCGGCCATTTCGCTTTGGTCCAATGGCGTCAAGGTGATGCACCAGTTGGGGCTGGGCACCACGATCGAGCGCTTGAGTGGCGACATGCAGCGTATGCGCTACCTGCGCCACGATGGCAAACTGCTCAGCGACTTCTCCTTAACGCCCCTGTATGACGACGTAGAGCAGCGCGCCTGCCCGATTGCGCGGGCGGCACTTCAGCAAACCCTGTTTGACGCCGTGGGCGCTGAAAATATTGAGCTAGGCCAGCACTGTGTGGATTACACAAGCGATGCCGATGGCGTGACCGCTTTTTTTGCCGACGGCCGAGAGGTAACGGCGGATTTGTTGCTTGTGGCCGATGGCACGCACTCCAAACTGCGTAACAAGATCATCGGACGCCCTGTCGAGCGTCAGTATGTGGGCTACGTGAATTGGAACGTACGCGTGCCCGCCACTGATGAACTCGCCCCGCTGGATAGCTGGGATCAGTATGTCGGTGAGAGTAAGCGCGTTTCACTGATGCCCATGGGCACCGGTGGCAACGCCGACGCAGAGCAGGAGTTTTACTGCTTCTTTGACGTTCCGCTGCCCGCCGACACACCTAATGAACCAGCGCGCTATCGTGAAGAGCTGCGCGAGCATTTCTCGGGCTGGAGCGACGCCGTGCAGAGCCTGATCGAGCATTTTGACCCGGCGCGCATGGCGCGTGTCGAGATTCATGATATTGAACCGCTGGAAACCCTGACCGATACCCGCGTGGCTTTGCTGGGCGATGCCGCCCACGGCATGGCGCCTGATTTAGGCCAGGGTGGCTGCCAGGCCATGGAAGACGCCTGGGTATTGGCGCAGGTGGTTCAAAAGGCTCTTGAGGATGTGCCAACGCCAAATGAGGCGCTGCGTCAGGCATTGGATAATTACAATACGGCGCGCGTTAAGCGGGTAGGGGAAATTGTGGCAAGAGCGCGCCAGCGTGCGGAAATGATTCATGGTCACACCCCGGCGCTCACCCAGCACTGGTATGACGAGTTAAGCCGTGAAGATGGCCAGGGCGTGCGCGAGGGAATCAAAAAGACCATTCTGGGTGGCCCTTTAGGCTAAAGCGCCCGGAAAGATAATCAAGGCGCATAAAAATGGCGTGCTGTTATCCAGCACGCCATTAATGTGAACGCCTAACGCCTAACGATCAGTAAATAAAGCGTACGTAAATATAGCCCAGCGAAAGCAGCGTCAAGGTGGCGATTGCAAGCCAGCTCCACGCATTGATCAGACGTGAAGGGCGCAGTGCCAACGGCACGGTAGAACCGTTGGCCGTCAGGTGGTTAAGGGTGGCAAGAATGGGGCTTATCAAGAATGCCACCACCATCACAAAGTCCATAAACAGGCGGAAGCTGCCCATCAAGGTATACAGAATCACAATCGCCAATAACGACAGGCCCACCATGCACACCAAAAATGCCCGGCCGCCCTCAAGCGTGCGGGTCTCTTCCGTGTCAGCCTCGCGTGTAAACGTATAGTAAGAGGCCGTAATCATACGTGGGAAGCCGTCTAGCACGGTCAGAAGCGTGGTGAGCATGACGGTAAACGCGGATATACCCACGACCACGCCGCTCCACTCGCCTAAGGTGCTGGTGTAAAGGCTAATCACCTGGCTTGCAAACCCCACGGCGCCATCAGCGGGCGTAATCCCCTGGCTGTGCATGACCCCCGCGCCCATGATCACGAAACAGGCGGCGAGTACCGCGGCACCGATATAACCAATATTGAAATCGATCTTTTCAGCGGCAGTATCGCTGCGCATACCCTGGTTTTTATTGCGCGCTTCCGACCACAGCGAGTTCATGATCGCGAGCGTTATATCTGACGGCATCAGGCCTAGCACCGCCACCAGAGTAATGAAAGTAGCCGTGCTCCACAGCGGCGAGACGGCCGTTGCCGGGTAGAGCGTCCAGTCGACCAGCGGCACGGCGGCAAGCGCTGCAAACACGGTGGTCACGCTCAGAATGACGATAAACACCTTGTTGACCCAATCCAGAAGCTTGTAGCCGCCGACAAAGGTGAGCGCGCAGCACAGCGCAATCAATATTACCGCTACCGTGGGCGGGCTTAGCGTCAAGGGAACAATACTGCCCGCGAGACCCGCAGTGGTAATTGCAATGGCAGCAATAATGATCGCCGTGACAGGGATCTGCACCAGTGCAAAAAGGGCCACCACCGATTTTCCAAACGTCTGACGGTAACCTTCAACCAGTGACTTGCCCGTCACGCTGACATAAAACGGCCCAAAGAAGAAAGACGGATACTTAAGCAGTACTGCCAGCAGGATAAAGCCCAAAAGCCCGATGCCATACTCAGCGCCAGCACGCGTTGACTGAACAACGTGGGAGGTGCCAATGGCTGCACCTGCAAATAAAAAACCGGGCCCGAGAGCCGCTAGATATTTGGCATACACTGACTTGGCTGGCGGAGAGGCCGTCAGCGTACTGGATTCTTGTGGGGGCATGGCAGGCTCCTTGTGAGCGGGGTTTTGTTTAAATTTGATTATTGTTTTGTCGCGAGCAGGCTCGTGGGGGCGCTATGTTAGCCTAGTCGGGGGGCGCTTTCCTATGCGCGGCGTTATCCACCTCGACTAAAATCCATACAGATGTCGCCAGGCTACCAAGTAACTTGCTTAAAGGGCATTGCTTGCGCCAGATCAGTCTCTAGACTGATATGTATTTATTGCGTCTTTCTGTGTCTGTACTGGAAAAGCTAGGCAAGGCATAGTCATAGCGGCCTGGCTAAGTGCGCACCGTTAGCTCGCTGGGCCGCGCGGGTAGAATGATAAGCGGATAGGGTGATAAGCGAATAGGATGATAAAACGTTTAAGGGGCCGACGATGTTAACTGTTTTTATCTATTTCATGATTTTTGTGGGCGTTACGGTCGCTCTTTATCAAGTTTACGAGGTTAATTACAACATTAACTTCGCCAATGACTTGAAGCTTTCAAGTGCTGATAAGGAGTATTTGAGTGAGCTAACTCAGAAGGCCAGTGCTGCCGAGCAAACCCATGATACGAGCGCTTTTAATCAGGCGGTCGTGCGGGCCTTTGGCCCAGGCCTTGCTCCTGAACTGGCGCTGGCGGCCTTTACGGAAGAGAAGCCGGGCACCTACGCTATTCCACTTCTGCGCCGCAGGCAGCAGCTTTATTTCAACGAAGAGATAAGCGTTCGTCACCTGCCGTTCTGGAAAGCCCGCCTGCCGAAATGGAATGCCCGCGTGTTGATGATCTCGCTGGTGATTATCAACAGCATGCTGGCGCAGTTTCTGGGTGGCATGAGCATCTATACGCTGTTATACCCGTTCTCCTCAGCGACGTTTGTCTGGCTGAACGAGCCCGTGATTCTGATGCTGTTGACCTTTGTATTGACCTTAATCTCTCACGGTATTTTTCGGCTGGATATGTATCTGCACGACCTGTATCAAATTGGCAAGCTTGCCCGGCAAACACCGGCAGGCAATCATCACCTGCATAGCCAAAATGCTTGAGTGCCTAAACCGAGGCCAGCATTTCCTTTAGCTGTTCCCCCAGTATTGCCATGGCCTCTTCGCTGCGCGGCGTCCACGGGTGGCCGTAGCTTAAGCGGGCACAATTTTGATATCCCTGGGTGGCAGAGAAGATAGGCCCAGGAGCGATACTGATCCCTTGCGCCAAGGCCATTTGAAACAGGCGCAGCGAGTCCACCTGCTTGGGAAATTCAAACCACAGAAAGTAGCCGCCAGCCGGGCGGGTTGCCCGAGTCTCGGCTGGAAAATAACGCGCCGCCGCCGCAAGCATTTGCCCTTGCTGGGTTTTAAGCGCCAGGCGCAGCTTGCGCAAGTGCCGGTCGTAACCGCCGTGCTGAAGGTAATCGGCAATCGCCACTTGGGCTGGCACCGATGGCGAAATAGTCGTCATCAGCTTCAGGCGGGAGATGCTTTCCGCATAGCGCCCGCCGGCTACCCAGCCCACCCGATAGCCGGGCGCCAGGCACTTTGAAAACGAACCGCAGTGAATCACCAAACCATCATCGTCAAAGTGCTTAACCGGCGTGGGTGGCTTGTCACCAAAATACAGCTCCGCATACACATCATCTTCAATCAGCGGTACCTGATGCTTTTTTAACAGCGCATAAAGCGCCTGTTTTTTTGCATCACTCAGGCTTGCACCCAGCGGATTCTGCAAATGGCTCATCAGCCAGCAGGCCTTGATGGGATACTTGGCAAGGCTATCGGCTAACTTGTCCAGGTCGATCCCTTCCCGCGGGTGCACCGGAATCTCGACCGCCCTTAACTTTAAGCGCTCCAATACCTGAAGACTGGCGTAAAAGGCCGGGGACTCGATCGCGACAAGATCACCGGGCTGGGTCACGCACTGAAACCCAAGATTGAGCGCTTCCATGGCGCCATTGGTAATGACTAGTTCCTGGGGTGGTAGATGCACGCCCGCCAGCCGATAGCGCAGGGCAATTTGGCGACGCAACCCTGCATCGCCTGCGGTCATATCGGCGATAATGGCGTTGGGAGAAAGCTCGCGCAGCCCTTTGGCCATGCTGCGGGCCAAGCGCGGCAGCGGGAACAGCTCGGGGCTTGGAAAGGCGGAGCCGAAGGGCACTGTTTCGATGTTCTGAAGTGAGCCCAGCACCGAAAAGACCAGCTCGCTAACCGCAATATCCGCCGTTTCAGGGTGGCCCTGGGTCATTTCAGGTTCGTTGAGAAAAAGCTTTGCCTGTTCGCGGACAAAATAGCCAGAGCGCGGGCGGGCAGCAATCAACCCCTGCTTTTCGAGCAGATAGTACGCTTGGAACACCGTCGAAGGGCTAATGGCATAGTGGCGACTTGCCTGACGAACGGAAGGCACGCGCTCACCCGGCGTCAGGACGCCACTGCGAATAAGCTCGGATATTTCCTCGGCAAACCGTTCGTAGCGCTTCATATTTCCCTGCCGCTAAACAACAGCTTAAAAGGATACGCTAACCGCAGGCAAAAACCGATTGGCAGGCGATCGTGATCCGCCAATCGGGGTTTGCAGAGAGGTGGGGTATTATACGCGGCTGATAATCAGCGCCGCATTGACGCCGCCAAAACCAAACCCGTTGCACAGCACATGCTGAGTGGGCTGGGTGCGTGATGTTAGCGGGATAAAGTCTAGATCCTGCATATCTTCATCGCAGTGGGTCAGGTTAAGCGTGGGGGGCAGCTGGCCGGTGGTGGCGGACAGTGCTGAAAAAATACTTTCCACACCGCCAGCCGCGCCCAGCAGGTGGCCAGTGGACGACTTGGTTGAAGAGATGGGGATATTAGGCAGCGCACTACCAAACACGCGCCGTAACGCAGCAATTTCTGCCCGGTCGCCTACCGGCGTGGAGGTGGCGTGGGCATTGATATAGCCGATTTCCTCGGCAGATATCCCAGCCATTTTAAGCGCTGAATGAATCGCCGCCGCGGCGCCGTTGCCATCCTCAGGCCCGGCAGTAATATGGTGGGCATCGGCACTGGTACCGTAGCCGCTGATTACCGCCAGCGGCGTGGCGCCGCGCGCTTGTGCATGCTCAAGTGTTTCAATCACCAGCAGGCCCGCACCTTCGCCCATCACAAAGCCGTTACGGGTGCTGTCGAAGGGGCGCGACGCGCTCTCTGGCTGTTCGTGCTCGGTGGAAAGCGCTTTAAGCGCGTTGAAACTCGCCAATGATAGCGGGTCGATACACGCCTCGGCGCCGCCCACCAAGGCAACGTCAGCTTCACCGCTACGAATTAAGCGCATGCCGTCGCCAATCGCTTGAAGCCCCGCCGCGCAGGCGGTCACCGGGCAACCCAGCGGGCCCTGAAAACCGTAACGGATCGACAGATTGCCTGCGGCCATATTGGCCAGAAACGCGGGTACGGTAAAGGGTGATACCCGACGATAACCTTTCTGCTGTAACGTTGTCTGAGCTTCGGTAATCGTTGGGAAGCCGCCAATGCCTGAACCGACAATCGTCGCCGTGGCGCGCCTCTGGGCTTCATTTTGAGGCTGCCAGCCTGCCTGTTCCAGCGCCTCTTTGGCGGCCGCCATGGCGTAAAGGCTGAACAGATCCAGTTTGCGGCGCTCTTTAACGTCTGCGATATCATCCAGACGCAGGCCCGTTTCGGGATCATCAGTAGAATGCGCAACGGCTCCGGCAATTTTGATCGGAATGGCGTCGGTATCAAAGCGCGTGATCTGGCTAATGCCCGAGCGGCCTTCGATCAAGCGCTGCCATGTTGTCTTGACGTCGCACCCTAAGGGGCTGACCATACCCATGCCAGTGATAACAATAGGTGAATGCATAGCGGCTCCTCAGTGCTTTAAATAAGCTTACGCTAGCATTGCGCATTATATGATCAAGATAATATTTAGCGGCACCATTTAGCTAGCGGTGCCATGACGAGGTAAACATGCCTTATCCCAAAAGCCACAAGGCAAAAACCCGGGAGCGGATTCTGTCATCAGCGACAGAGCTGTTTAGTCGGTACGGGTTCAACAAGGTGTCTATTGGTCAGGTAATGACGCTGGCTAAAATGACCCACGGCGCTTTTTATGCCCATTTTGCCTCTAAAGAAGCGCTGTATGATGCCTCTGTGCGTAAAACCCTGGAGGGCAGTCGCGCAGCACGGCTGGTCAAAGGGCCGCTCTCCTTGCAGCATCTCACTGAGCTTGTATCCAACTACTGGAATCTGCAGGAACTAGAGCGTAAGCAGCAACCGGGGCCTGAAGCGGTGCTGTTTAACGAGATAGGCAGCGAAAAAGCCGAAATCCGCACCATGTTTGAAGCGTCGTATTTAAGCATGAAGAAAATGCTCGAAACGCGCCTGCTCGCACTGAGTAAGCTAAAACAGCTACCCTTTGCCAATGACCGCAATATCATTGCCGACAAGTCGCGGGTGATTTTGGCCTCGTTGGTAGGCGCCGTCGCCATTGCCAAGAGCTTGCCGGGCGAAGAAGAGCGCCAGCATGTATTGATGGCCACCCAGCGCCAGATCCTTTTAATGCTTGGCGTAAGTGAAGGCGACGCTGAAGGTATGCTGCAAAGCGTGATGGCCCAATAGCCACGAGCATGTGTAAAGCCATTTTACCAAGCGTTACGCTCGCCAGCGCTCAGGCAGCGTTTCCGTCAAGAACTGGCTAAATGCGCGGACTTTGGGTGTTAGCTCCCGGCGATGCCTCACGCAGAGATAAAACTCCAACGGTTCGATCTCAACCTGCGCGTCGGCCCCAAGCGCTGACGCCTGAGTCAGTTCCTGCGCCACCGGTTCTGACGTAACCGTTTTTGACGTAAAGAGCGCCACCAGCTTGCCACTCGCAATAAGCGGCTCTGCGATAAACGCTGCTAATCGAGTGATCCCGCCACCTTCAACTGCCATCTGCGCGAGTGCATCAATGTCATCGCTGATCATGCGGGCGTTTACCGGTGCATCAAAGCGTATGCCGTTACGCACAAATCCCCAGCCGAGATAACGCCCGTCTAGCGGGAAGCGGAACACGAGGCAGTCATGCTCTTTTAGCTGCTCCAAAGTACGCGGGTAGCCGGCGCGCTTTAGATAGCTGGGGGCTGCGCAAAACAGTGACGGTACGCGGGCAATCGGGCGTGCCACCAGCCCGTCTTCCAGGGCATGGCGGATTCTAATGCTGGCATCTATCGACTCCGCAATATGATCCACGTTTCTGTCCGCGATATTGAGTTCAACCGTAAGATCCGGATAGCGCCGGTTAAATGCGGGAATCATGGGCGCCAGAATATGCCGGGCAAACGCGCCGGTGGAGGCAATACGCAGGCGGCCTTTAGGCGCTGCATTGAGCGCATTGACCGCTTGGCTGGCAAGCTCCAACTCCTGTACCAGTTCGCGCACTTTGGCGTAATAAGCCGAGCCGCTTTCCGTTAACGCCAAGCTGCGCGTGGTGCGAGTGAGTAAACGCACGCCCAGGTGGTTTTCTAATCGGCTGATATTCTGACTGGCAGCGGCGGGGGAAATCCCCAGTAGGCGGGCACCACCAGCAATAGAGCCCGCTTCAACGGCTTTTACAAAGCTTTCGATACCGCGCAGGGCAACCATAAGTTAAACCATGTTGTTAAAAATAATTCGTAAGTTTAGCTTATTGCTCTGCTTATAGGGGATGGCCTTCTGCCTCCCTTAAGAGCGTTGTAAAGTGCCTACCTGCTTTTCAACGAACAGGTAGGCTTCAATGACACAGCGACAATTCCCCGAACAGCGCATGCTGGCCGCGCGCAAGCTGCATCCCCGCTTTACGCCGGTCGTCTTTGCTTTTTACATGTCGACGGTGATGGCGTTTTTAATGACGCTGATTATTACCGCCGTCAATGCGGGGGTGAGTGACAATTATTTCAGCCAGGTATGGCACGCCTACCGTGTGGCCATGCCCAGCGCCTTTATTTGCATTCTGATGGTGCGCCCGCTAGTGGCACGCCTTGTTCAGCTAACCATCAGGTCGCATTGAGATAATTATCCAGGGTACTTTTTGCTCATACTGGTGCTTCCCTGTAGTGACGTACTGAGAAAGCTCATGCCTTACCTGCATCAAAGGTTGAATAGCTTTTATTTAAAGCTGCATGAGAATCTATAACGTTTGAGTGAGGGCGGGGCACCGAGATCAGCCGCCAACAACTAAAGCCAATAGCCCACTTTTTAAACAGTAGGGAGTACCCCTGTGAGAATAGGCGCACCTAAGGAAACGAGCCGGGGCGAAGCGCGCGTGGCGCTCACCCCGGAAAGTGCCAAGCAGATTCAGAAGCTGGGCCATGAGTGCCTGATTGAGACAGGCGCAGGACTAGCAGCGGGTTTTAACGACGATACTTACCGTGACGCTGGCGTGACCGTGGTGGATAGCGCGGATGCACTCTGGCAGGGCGCTGAGGTAGTCATCAAGGTCCGTGAGCCCTCTGATAGTGAGGCCGCGCGACTGCGCGAAGGCCAAACGCTGATTGCGTTCTTCTGGCCCGCCCAAAACGAAGCGCTGCTGGAAAAATGCAAGGCACAGGGCGCCAGCGTGATCGCCATGGACATGGTGCCGCGTATCTCCCGGGCGCAAAAGATGGATGCGCTCTCCTCCATGGCCAATATCGCCGGTTACCGCGCGGTAATAGAGGCGGGTAATAACTTTGGCCGCTTCTTTACCGGCCAGGTAACCGCTGCGGGTAAAGTGCCCCCGGCTAAAGTGCTGGTGATTGGCGCGGGTGTGGCCGGCCTTGCTGCTATCGGCACCGCCACCAGCTTAGGTGCCGTAGTGCGGGCCTTTGATGTACGTCCCGAAGTCTCCGAACAGATCGAGTCGATGGGTGCTGAGTTTCTATTCCTCGATTTCGAAGACAGCCAGGATGGTTCGGAAAGCGGCGGTTATGCCTCGCCCTCAAGCCCCGAGTTCCGCGAAAAGCAGCTGGCTTGTTTCCGCGAACAGGCGCCCGACGTGGATATTGTCATCACCACTGCGCTGATCCCCGGGCGCCCTGCGCCCAAGCTGTGGCTTGAGGATATGGTCGCGGCCATGAAACCCGGCTCGGTGATTGTCGATCTCGCCGCTGAAAAAGGCGGTAACTGCGATTTAACCCAGCCCGATGAGCGCGTTGTCTCCAATAACGGCGTGATTGTGGTCGGCTATACCGACTTCCCCTCGCGCATGGCGACGCAGTCATCTCTGCTGTATGCCACTAATATTCGCCATATGCTGACCGATTTAACGCCTGAGAAAGATGGCGTAATCAATCACAACATGGACGATGACGTGATTCGTGGCGCGACGGTAACTCACCAGAGCGAAGTGACCTTTCCGCCGCCGCCGCCCAAAGTAAAAGCGATTGCCGCGGCCAAGCCGAAGAAGAAAGAAAAAGAGCCGACGCCTGAAGAGAAAAAAGCCACCGAGGCAGCGGCGTTCAAAGCCCAGACCAAGCGCCAGATCGGCATATTGGCGATCGGCGGTGCGTTGATGCTGTTGCTTGGTCAAGTCGCGCCCGCGTCTTTTATGCAGCACTTTATTGTCTTCGTGTTGGCATGCTTTATCGGCTTCCAGGTGATCTGGAAAGTCAGCCACTCGCTGCATACGCCGCTGATGGCGGTGACCAATGCGATCTCCGGCATCATTATTTTGGGGGCGATTTTGCAGATTGGCTCAGGCAGCGCGGTGGTTAGCGTGCTGGCGGCTATTTCGGTACTCATCGCAACGATCAATATTGTGGGTGGCTTCCTGGTGACACGCCGGATGCTGGCCATGTTCCAGAAATCCTGAGCGGCGGAGAAACGATATGTTAGGTCAAGGATTCGTATCTGCCGCGGCGATCGCGGCAAGTGTGTTGTTTATTCTGTCGTTAGGCGGTTTAAGCAATCAGGAAAAAGCCAAGCGCGCCGTGTGGTACGGCATTGTGGGCATGGCCGTCGCGGTATTTTTCACCGCCTTCGGGCCGGGCATTGGCGGCTACTGGTGGCTGATCCCGATGATGATTATCGGCGCAGGCATCGGTACCTATATGGCGGGCAAGGTCGAAATGACCGAAATGCCCCAGCTGGTGGCCGCCCTGCATAGCTTTGTGGGTTTGGCGGCGGTATTTGTGGCCTGGAGTGCGGACCTTGAGCGCCGCCGGGTGCTGGCCGCGCGCGCCGCCGACGGCGTGATGCAAGAGTTCTCGGCGTTTGCCGCGCTGGTGGCCACCAAGGCGCCGGATGAGCTGACATTTTTGCAGATCGAAGTGGTGCTGGGAATCTTTATCGGCGCAGTCACCTTTACAGGCTCGGTGATTGCCTTTGGCAAGCTGGCGGGTAAAGTCGACGGCAAACCGCGCCAGCTGCCTGGCGGGCATTTACTCAATGCTGGTGCTGCAGTGCTGTCACTGCTGCTGGCGATTCTCTATCTTAATGGCGCAGGTTTCTGGACACTGATCTTGCTGGCCGCGCTTGCCTTCTTTATCGGTTACCACCTGATCATGGGCATTGGCGGTGCTGATATGCCGGTGGTGGTCTCGATGCTCAACAGCTATTCGGGCTGGGCGGCAGCGGCTATCGGTTTTACACTCGGAAACGACTTGTTGATCGTGACGGGTGCGCTGGTGGGCTCCTCCGGGGCCATTCTTTCCTACATCATGTGCAAGGCGATGAACCGCAACTTCGTTAACGTGATTCTGGGTGGTTTTGGTGGAAGCACAGGGCCAGCGGCAGAAATTGAAGGCGAGCAGGTAGCGATTGATGCCAGCGGTGTGGCCAGTGCCCTGAACGATGCCGACAGCGTGGTGATTGTGCCGGGTTACGGTATGGCAGTGGCGCAAGCTCAAAGTGCGGTAAGCGATCTGGTACGCAAGCTGCGTGCGGCGGGCAAGAACGTGCGCTTTGGTATTCATCCGGTGGCGGGGCGCCTGCCGGGGCACATGAACGTGCTGTTGGCAGAAGCCAAGGTGCCTTACGACATCGTATTGGAGATGGATGAAATCAATGACGATTTTACCAGCACCGACGTGGTGATCGTGATTGGTTCCAACGATATCGTTAACCCGGCTGCTGAAGAAGATCCCAACAGCCCCATTGCCGGTATGCCGGTATTGAAGGTCTGGGAGGCCAAGCAGGTATTTATCTGCAAGCGCGGGCAGGGTACCGGCTACTCAGGCATCGAAAACCCGCTGTTCTTCAAGGAGAACAGCCGGATGTTCTACGGCGATGCCCGCGATAGCCTGAACGCATTGCTGCCACTGGTCGATTAACGCTCCACAACGCAGTGCAACCCAACGAACAGGGCGCCCAAGGGCGCCCTGTTCGTGTTTAGTCGGCGCGTCTCGCCCACTGTCATGGTTACCAGGAAATGGCTTTTTTACCTGTAAATTAAAAATTACTATCAAGTTGGTCGCTAAATGCAAATTGTAGCTATGGCTAATGTGCTTTAAAACTGTGTCATGTCAATGAGTCGCCCGCTCGCGCGTTTTGAAAGCGTCATGTTGAGAGACGTCATTGAGTGTTCCTCTGGTTACGCCAGGGGTAAGAGCAATAAGGGGAAACGAACGCATGAGTGGTAAATGCCCGGTAATGCACGGCGGTAACACAGCCGCCAGCAAGTCCAACACCGACTGGTGGCCTAACGCCCTGAACCTGGACATCCTGCACCAGCACGATACCAAGACGAACCCGCTGGGTGAAGATTTTAACTATCGCGAAGCGCTTCAAACACTGGATGTCGAGGCACTGAAAGCGGATCTTCGCCAACTGATTACCCAAAGCCAGGAGTGGTGGCCAGCCGACTGGGGAAGCTACGTAGGCATGTTTGCCCGGGTTGCCTGGCATGCGGCAGGTTCTTATCGCCTGGCAGATGGCCGTGGTGGTGGCGGCACCGGCAATCAGCGCTTTGCGCCGCTCAACTCCTGGCCGGATAACGCCAATACCGATAAAGGCCGCCGCCTGCTGTGGCCGATCAAGAAGAAGTACGGCAACAAGATCTCCTGGGCCGATTTGATGATTCTCTCCGGCACCATGGCCTATGAAGTCGCGGGTTTGAAAACCTTCGGCTTCGCGTTCGGTCGCGAGGATATCTGGCACCCTGAAAAGGACACCTACTGGGGCGCTGAAAAAGAGTGGCTGGCGCCTTCCGACAGCCGCTACGGCGACGTGACAAAGCCCGATACCATGCATAACCCGCTGGCCGCCGTGCAGATGGGCCTGATCTACGTGAACCCGGAAGGCGTGAACGGCCAGTCCGACCCGCTCAAGACCGCCGCCCAGGTGCGTGAAACCTTCAAGCGCATGGCGATGAACGATGAAGAAACGGTAGCCCTGACTGCTGGTGGGCACACGATCGGCAAGTGCCACGGTAACGGCACGCCCGGCGATCTAAGCCCGGAGCCCGAAGCGGCTGGCCCCGAGCTTCAGGGCCTTGGCTGGATGAAAACCAAGGGTCGAGGCATTGGCCGTGACACTCTGGTCAGCGGTATTGAAGGCGCCTGGACCAAGAACCCGACACAGTGGGACATGGGCTACTTCGAGATGCTGTTTGGCCACGAATGGGAGCTGAGGAAATCCCCCGCCGGTGCTTCGCAGTGGGAACCTGTCGACATTAAAGAAGAAGATATGCCGGTAGACGTGGAAGACCCTTCCATCCGCTGCATGCCGATCATGACCGATGCCGATATGGCCATGAAGGTCGACCCAATTTACAACGAAATCTGCCAGCGCTTCATGGCGGACCCGGCGTACTTTGATGATGTCTTCGCCCGCGCCTGGTTCAAGCTGACTCACCGCGACATGGGTCCGAAGGTGCGCTACGCAGGCCCGGACGTACCCCAGGAAGACCTGATCTGGCAAGACCCGGTGCCCGCAGGGCCAGCCGACTACGACGTTGACGCCCTGAAAGCGCGCATTGCCGCCAGCGGTTTGAGTATCAGCGATATGGTCAACACCGCCTGGGACAGCGCACGCACCTACCGCGGCTCTGACATGCGCGGTGGCGCCAACGGTGCCCGCATCCGCCTGGCGCCCCAGAACCAGTGGGCGGGCAACGAGCCCGAGCGCCTCGCCCGCGTGCTGGCAGTGCTTGAACCCATTGCCCAGGAAAGCGGTGCAAGCCTTGCCGATACCATCGTGCTGGCGGGCAATGTGGGCATCGAACAGGCGATAAAAGCCGCAGGCTTAAGTGCCACGGTGCCCTTTGCCCCCGGCCGCGGTGATGCAACGGATGAAATGACCGACGCCGAGTCGTTCGAGGCGCTTGAGCCGCTGGCCGACGGCTTTCGCAACTGGCAGAAAGACACCTACGTGGTCAGCCCCGAAGAGATGCTGCTGGACCGCACCCAGCTGCTCGGCCTGACCGCGGCGGAAATGACCGTACTGATCGGCGGCATGCGCGTACTGGGCACCAACCACGCAGGTACTAATCACACAAACATCAGGCACGGCGTGTTCACCGAGCGCGAAGGCGCACTGACCAATGACTTCTTTGTGAATCTGGTGGATATGGCCAATACCTGGCATCCGGCGGGCGACCATTATGAGATTCGTGATCGTCAAACCGGTCAGGTGAAATGGACCGCCACCCGTGTGGACCTGGTGTTTGGCTCCAACTCGATCCTGCGTGCCTATGCTGAAATCTATGCGCAGGATGATCACGCCGAGAAGTTTGCCCGCGACTTTATCGCCGCCTGGACAAAAGTGATGAACGCCGACCGCTTTGATTTAGCGTAACGCCACGCGCCCCAGAAGGGGCGCGTGAGCAGTAAGTACTATTGATGTACCCAGTCTTGCCCACATCGAAAGATGCGGGCTTTTTTAGGGCAAAAGAAAAGCTTTAAAACGCTTCCCACTCGGGCTCGGTGACGGCCTTTCTGGGCTTGGGCGCTGAAGGTGCAGAAGATGCGGCCGGTAAGCGAGGGCTACTCGCTGGCGGAGTAGCGCTTGTGGAGATAGCTAGCGGCTGAGAATCACCCAGCACAAACTCGCTCATCAACTGATCCAGACGCTCGGCGTTGTTACGCATCTGCGCAGCAAGAGAGGCATTCTGGCTAACCATGGAAGCATTCTGCTGCGTCATGGTATCCATTTCCGCAACGGCGGTATTGACCTGTTCGATGCCTGCAGTTTGCTCGCGGGCGCCAGCGGTAATTTCACCAATCACGTCAGACACCTGAGTGATGCTGCGATGAATTTCCTGCATCTGCTGGGCGGCGGATTTAACAATATGGTTGCCTTCCTTGGCATGATTAACCGACACATCGATCAGCGCGCGGATATCTTGAGCAGCAGTTGCCGAGCGACTGGCCAGCGTACGTACTTCGTTGGCCACCACCGCAAAGCCGCGCCCCTGCTCGCCGGCTCTGGCCGCTTCGACCGATGCGTTAAGCGCCAGGATATTGGTTTGAAAGGCGATGGAGTCGATCAGACCGATAATATCGCTGATCTTGTTGGACGACTCGCTGATCGCGCCCATCTTGCTTTCCATCTGGGTCATGGATTCAGTGCCGCGTTTGGAAGCGCCTGCGGCTTCAATCGCCAGGCCATTGGCCTGCTCAGACGCTTGCGACGTGTGCGCCACCGTAGAATGAATCTCCTCCATGGAGGCAGAGGTTTCCTGAATGTTGGCCGCGGCCTGATCGGTACGTGAGGAAAGCTCGTGAGTGCCATCTGCCATGTCGCTGGCACCAGCGAGTACCGTTTGGGCGTTATGGCGCACTTCCTGAAGGGTGCCCTGCATACGCTCAACGAACGCATTGAAACCGCGCGCCAGATCACCGATCTCGTCTTGTGATTTAACCTCCAGACGGCGAGTCAGATCACCCTTGCCCTGAGCAATATCGGCCATGGCACTAGCCGTATGCTTGATTGGCGCAAGCGAGCGGCGTGCCGCATAGGCAACTACCACGAGAAGCAATATCAGCAGCAACCCGCCCGCCAGCAGCAGGGATTTCAGCAAGCTGTTGGTTACGGCGGTAAAGGCGGACATCGGAACGGTCACGCCGACAACCCAGGAGGTACCTTCCACAGGACTCCACATAAGCCGGGTACGTTCGCCACTGGGCATGGTGATTTCACCGGAACCGGGGGCGCCGCTGAGAATTGACTGACTCAGCGAATCCAACCCCTGATACCCCTGAGTACGGTCGGCGTCGGTATAGTTCAGCGACATGCGATACTCTTCTACCGGGTGGGCAATGACCTGACCCTGGCTGTCAATAAGCCAGCCGTAGCTCCCCTCGCCGACATTGATTGCCGAGGTGATATCAGACACCGCCGCCATGGAAACGGTGATACCTAAAAGCCCTGCACGGTTGCCACGTTCATCGAAAACGGTATCGACTACTAACGCCGTTGGCAGCCCGCTGACCATGGAGATCACCGGGTCGACAAGCAGGCTATCCTGGCTGCTTTCAGAAATGAGTGTCTTGAAGTAGGGACGTTCCGAGATGTCTAGCGGCACGCCAGCATGGGTTATTGTGTCACCCGAGGCATTAGAGAAAAAAAGCGATTCGATGGTGCCGCCCGGAGGGTAGCGTTTGGCGAGCCATTCAAGATGCGTAGCGACAGGCAAATCTTCGGCGAGACGCTCATCTTCCGCCAGCACCGCATTCCAGTTACGGTAGCCGTTGATCCAGCGGCCTATCTCGTCGGCGCGTGCCTCGACTTGCCGTGTACCGGCATTGTCGATTAGGTCAGGGATAGCTTGGTTGAGCTGCTGATTGACAATAACGCCGAGAACGACGGCAACAATCAGTAAAGGAAGAGCGACTGCACTCAGCAATTTTTGTGTTAACGACAGACGAGAGAACTTGCTCATTAAAGGCCTCGGTGAGTGAGAGGTTGGCCATTACTGGCCGGTCATGATCCACGCAGTTTTTTTATGGCGCAGAGATCGTTTTTATTGCTGGCGCAAAAGTTAATAACGACCGTTTAGCGATTAACTTAAGTGCAATTATCTTTGTTGTAGAACAATAAATGTTGAGGGTGCTTTCATTAAGATTGTTGGATACGTTATTGGCCTCCGATGTTGTTACCGCTTGTCATATCACTTTCCTCGATAAACACGCAGGATATCGGCCATGGTCGCCAGCGCGATCTCCGCCGGTGTCTTACTTCCCAGGTCCAGGCCAATCGGCATGACGATCCGCGCGATATCGGTGTCGGTCAAACCACCTGAGCGCCGTAAGCGTTCGGCGCGCTGGGCTGAGCTTTTCTTCGACCCCATGACACCGATATAAAAAGCATTAGTGCGTACAGCCTCAATCATTGCCAGATCATCAATACGCGGATCATGGGTAAGGGCAACAATCGCCGTAGCTGCGTGGCACGCTCCTGAGGCTATGAACAGCGAAGGCAGCACGGCCTGTACCTCGACACCCGAAACATTGAAACCGCGCCGCATCTCCTCGCGTGGGTCGCAGACAATCACTTCAAATCCCAGTGCCTGAGCGAACTGGGCGCAGGGTGCGGCAATGGCGGAAATGCCTGAGATAATAAGACGCAGCGAAGGTCCGATACGCAGATAAGCGGCCTGCTCATCATATGTGGCGGCTGGCCCCGGCCCTTCGGGCACGATAAAGCGCTTGCGCGAACCGTCCAGCAGTACATGGCGTATCAACGGCTGTCGCCCCATCAGCGTGGCATGCATGACTTCAAGATGGATCAGTGTGTCGGCGCTGGGCTCAAGCCGCTCGACCAGCACATCGAGGCTTCCGCCGCAGGGCAGGCGGACGGTGTCATCACTTTCGCCACCATAATGAATCAGTTGAACCGGTGAAAATGAAAGAGCCCCCTGCTCCAGGCGTTCCAGAAAATTCTCTTCAACGCACCCGCCAGATAGTGAACCTATGAAATGTTCTTTTGAGCACGCTGCCATGATCGCCCCAGGCGCCCTGGGTGACGAACCAAAGGTTGACAGTACCGTGCATAACCAGACCACTCGGCCCTGGTTAGCCCACTGGAGGGCGCGCTCGATAACCTGAAGATCAAGATGCTGCATTACAGCGTCACCTCGACGCGCTTTTCTGTGGAGATATCGCTTTGCTCAAGCTTTTGACGAACGGTTTCGGCGGTAAACGGCGGATGTGTAAAGCGAACCCCGGTCGCATCGAACAGCGCATTGGCAATGGCCGGGGCGCCGGGGAGAGATGTGGATTCGCCGACACCTAGCGACGGCTGATCCTTTCGATCCAACATTAGAAGCTGAATATCCGGAAGCTCCGAAAAGCGCAGAATGGGGTAGCTGCCCCATTCGCGATTCATGGGTAAGCCCTTTTCGAAGGTCACCCGCTCTTTCAGGGTTCGGCTAAGCGTCTGGATGACGTTGCCATGCACTTGGTGGCGTACGCCGTCGGGGTTGATCATAAGCCCGGCATCCTGGCCCACGTACAGATGTTCGATAATGATTCGGCCGCTGGCGGGATGTACCTTCAGCTCGACGACCCAAGCTGCCAGTGCGGCGCCGAATCCGGGGAACTTGCTATGCACGTACTGTGCGTAGGCAAAGCCCCGCCCGTAATGCCAGCCCGCTTCGATACGGGGGGTAGAGCAGGCTATGCGAGGCTGCCAATGAGCGCGTGTTGCCAGGGCCTTGACGAGTTCTATGGCACGCGTATCGGTCAAGTGCCTAATTCGGAAGGCAATAGGGTCTTCCCCGGCCAAGTAGGCCAGCTCATCGATGGCACTTTCATGCGCAAACGCGTTCGGCATAGCGGAAACGCCGCGTAGCCATGAGGCGCGCACGAGCGTGGGCACATCATCACAGGCAATGCGCCGATGCGGATAGCCATAGGGCGGAACGGACGTGCGGTCACCCATCTGGAAAGGCACGTCGCTGGGTTGCTGCGCGCCTGTCAGCAAAAGTGCCAGGGTCGGTGCATTGTTGGAAGGGTAGCGCGCCACGAAACGGTAGCCTGTCAGATTACCGTCGGCATCGATACCAGCTTCAACATCCATCCGCTGGGCGGCTCCCTTGGGCTCCCAGAGATGCTCCTGTTCGCGGGTGAGCTGGACGCGCACGGGGCGGCCAACGGCCCTTGATAACAACGCCGCATCAGCACCCACATCATCAGCGCAGTTGCGGCCGTAACAGCCGGAGGCCTCCATACGCGTGATGGTAATGGCGCTTTCATCCAGCAGCATCAGGCGCGACAGCTCGGCACGCAGGCTATGAGGGTTCTGCGTACCTGACCAGACGTGCAGTTGGCCATCACGGTAGTGAGCCACCGAGCATGAAGGCCCAATTGAGCCATGCAGTTGAAAAGGCCAGACATAAGCGCGTCGAACTCGATGTTGAGCACTATCAAGAGCGTCGTCGACCTGGCCTTCTTCAAGCAGTAGGCGTTGTTGCACCGGCAGTCCGTCCAATGCCTGCTCAATGTTATGCATGGGGGGCAGCGTATCGGGCTTGCGCCAAACGATATTGAGTTTACGGGCGATAGCGGCCGCCTGCTCTTCGCGTTCAGCCACAACGCCGACAAAGTCGCCAATCGTCACGATGCTGACCAGCCCTGCCATGCCGACTACTGAGCTTTCATCAACGGATGCCAGTGAATTACCGACGAAATCGCCCCGGTCATAGCCACTGTAAGGAGGTCGAATCACGTGGCCATAGAGCATATCCGGCAGACGAAAGTCATGCACGAACGTCAGTGCGCCCGTTACCTTGCCGGGAATATCCACGCGAGGTGCTGCCTTGCCCACCAGGCTGTATTGATGGGCAGATTTGAGGGGCACATCATCGGCAAGCGTCAAGGCATGCCGGGCACCGGCGAGCAGTTCGCTATAGCCGATAGCGGGCAATGCGTCGTCTAACGGTGCAATATAACCAGCACGACAATGGAGCTGATGCTGAGGTAGACCAAAATGCAGGGCGGCTCTGGAAAGTAAATATTCACGCGCCTGAGCGGCAGCACGACGAAGCGGCTCGGCAGTAATCTGAATAGTGGCGCTAGCAATCGTCGGCCCCTGATTGGGCACCTCGAACGGGTCACCCAGAATCATGGTGACGGATTCAAGCGCTACCTCAAGCTCTTCAGCCACAATCTGGGCAAGCGCAGTGCGTATGCCTGTGCCAAGATCCACATGACCGTTGAATGCCAGCACCTGGCCCGTGCTTAGTATGGCAATAAATATTTCAGGCTCAGTAGGCACGAAATTAGAATGTGTACCCGGTTGCCCCGGCGCGGGCTTGGGAGGTGTAATCGGATCCCGATACACGATAAGAAGATCTGGATCATGTAGAAGGGCTTGTCGATCATAGACTTTCTTGTCGGTCATTTGGCCTCCTTGGTTGTTTTTAGATGCTCAGGTCTTTCATGTACCGCGAGAGGTTGCTTGAGTTTAATATAAATTTATAATGTGTACGCCATAAATTGGCGGTGAATCAGGCGGTAATTCTCGCGTTATACGTAAAGTTCTGCCTAACGTTTCCCACTGCCATACTTCAGTGACATCACTGCGCATCAGCAAGGAGTTTGAATGACATCGGACCGTTTACACGACGTCCAAAAAAACGCGCACCCTACACCGTCTGAGCAGGGGTACGATTTTTCAGAACAGGTAGGCCATCTGTTACGTAAGGCCTATCAGCGCCACATTGCCATTTTCCAGCGCCATGTCTGCGATAAGCAGCTAACGGCCATTCAGTTTGTCGCTTTGTGCACAGTGATGGAGCGTGGAGCCAGCTCCTTGACCGATATCGTTAACGCCACAGCCATTGATCCGGCCACTGTTCGGGGAGTGATCAAGCGTCTCAAGGCTCGTGAATGGGTAACGCTGACCACCGACCCCAACGATCAACGTAAGGTGATGGTGGTGATTACCGAAGCCGGGGCCGCCATCGTTGAAGCGATGGTACCCAATGCCCAACAGATCAGCGATGCCACCATGCAAAACTTAAACCCCGCCGAGCGCGTGGCGCTGATGCACCTGCTGGAAAAAATGAATGCAGACCCTGATTCATCAGCAGTGAATAGCTAAGATATTAGATGGCCTGATACAAAAAGCCCCTTTAATTTGCAAAAGGGGCTCTCAGTTGCTCTTCCTGCTTGTGTACTTAAGAGCTATGGCTAAGCAAATGATCGATCGCTGCCTGGAGGTCGATGACATCGCCGTACTTACTGTCGATATCGAACAGATTCGCCTCGTGCGGGTCAGGGTGGCGATCGCCCACGCAATCGCGCACCACCATCACGCGAAAACCGTGTTGCAGGCCGTCAACGGCAGTGGCGCGAATGCAGCCACTGGTTGAGCAGCCGGTAACGATGATCGTGTCCACGCCCATGGACACCAGCATGGAAGCGAGAGAGGTACCAAAGAAGGCGCTGGCGTACTGCTTGGTAATGACCGGCTCCGTTGAATCCGGCACCACTTCAGTGCAGAACTCGGCGAAGGGGTTGCCGGCCACCATGGCGCGCATGACCGGTGATTTCTTCACCCAGATACCGCCGTCGATCTGATCCGGCGCGTGATAGAGAATATTGGTGTGGATGACCGGAGTTCCACTCTGCCGGGCGGCATCCAGAAGTGGCGGCATATTGGCCACGGCCTCGACGACGCCGGGCGCGTAGAGTGGCGACTCCTCACGCACGTAGCCCTGCATGAAGTCCACCACCAAAAGTGCCGCCTTACGCCCGAAGCCTATGCGCCCGTCCCAGACGCCCCGATAGTTCTCTTGAGCGGAATTCTCTTCCGAGTTTTCATGAACCAAGTCGTTTTGAAGCGAGCTGTCTTGAATCGCATCAGCGTTTGCCATGGGTACGCTCCTAGTAGGCGCCAGAGAGCAAAGCGCCAGCGCCAGGCACCACCGGCTCCAGATCCAGCGCTTTGAGCATGGCGTAGGTGGTGGCGATGGCAGCTGTCACCACGGGCTTTCCGGTCAGCGCCTCGACCTTGGCGACGGCCGGAAGTGAGGGCATCTGCACGCAGGCCGAGAGCACGATGGCATCTATATCGCTCAAGTCGAGACTGGCCACGATCTCGGGCAGCTTGGCCGGGTCATGACGTGCCACGTCGAGGTTGTTAGGAATTTCCAAGGCCCGATAGTCGACCACCTCAACCCCTTCCTGGCGAATGTAATCCACCACCATTTCGGTCAGCGGCTTCATGTAGGGAGCTACCACGACCACACGCTTGGCTTTCATAACGTGCAGGGCATCCACCAGGGCACCGGCACTGGTGACAACCGGCGTATCGCAGCCGTTTTCTTCAGTGCGGCGGCGCAGACGCTTCTGAGACTCGCGATGATAGCCCGGGCCCATCGACATAATGGCTACCAGGCAGGCGTACCCCATGACGTCCACGGCGGCGTCGGAAAGCTCCAGCGCGCAACGGTCGGACTCCCCGTCCATGGCGGCCAGCTCGTCCTTGCTCACGGTCTTCATGCGCATGCGGCTGGAGTGAAAGGTGAAGCGCTCGGGACGGATCAGCTGCCGCGCGGTGAGCATGGCGGGGATTTCCGTTTCCATGGTGATATTGGAGCTCGGCACGATCTGGCCGATACGATAGGTCTTGGTTTCAAGCGTCATGGCAATCGGTCTCTCAGAGTGGGGTGCCGAGGAAGTCTTCGAAGGCAGTGAAGAAGCCTTCGAAGTCATCCCAGGGAATCATGTGGCCCGCATTCGCGGCGGTAGTGATACGAATCGGCGGCAAGAGTGTCTGGATCTCTTCGCGATCTGCTTCCTGGATCACACCACCTTTGCCGGCGCAGATCAGCAGCGTCGGTACCTCAATGGCCGGAAGATCCTGATGGATATCTACGCTATGGAACTCCTCGAACGCCTGCACGATGGCCGGTGTATAGCAGGTGTGCAGCCACTCGGCGCGCAGGCGCAGCTGCTCTTCGCTCCAGGTCGGGCAGTAGGTGCGCATGGTGTCGAGGTCTGCGCCATGGGTGCAGTCGCGGATGGAGTCCACGTACCAGGGCAGCTTGCTGGGATACTCCCGGCGACCGGGGCCAGAGACGGGGGGGTCGATTAGTACCAGTTTGGCGATGTCGCGTGCACCACGGGTCATGGCGCGCA
This sequence comes from Vreelandella zhanjiangensis DSM 21076, assembly GCF_000377665.1. Taxonomy (GTDB): domain Bacteria; phylum Pseudomonadota; class Gammaproteobacteria; order Pseudomonadales; family Halomonadaceae; genus Vreelandella; species Vreelandella zhanjiangensis. The sequence continues at coordinate 183,668 of NZ_KB898648.1, forward strand.
GGGCAAAGCGCGCGCCCATTGAGTGACCGGCAAGAATCACGTTTTCAAGCCCCAACGCCTCGATGAAAGCGATGATGTCGTCGGCGCAGGTGTCGATATCGTAGTCAAGATCGGGGCCTGTCGAGGAGAGCCCGCGCCCACGCACGTCCAGCACATAAGTATCGAAGTGTTGCCCTAGGCGCTCGGCGACGAATGCCCAAGTGACGGCAGGACTTGTGATGCCCGGAATCAGCACCAGCGGTTGCTTAGTGGAGGCCGACTCGCCGCCAAAGCGCAAGTAGTGCTGGCGAATGTCGTTGGCGTGAACGTTGGCACCGTAGCGGTAGGTACTGACAGAGGTCGTATCGGTCATACCGGGCTCTCCTCACTCACGGCTTCAGGCGCCTTCAGCGGCGTTTCGAACACGTCGTAGCCAAAGACCCAGGCGGGGTCCTCATCCTGACGTAGCCAGGTGTTATCGTGGGAAACCTTCTGCACGCGGGAGGCCCGCTCGAAGCGATTGGTGCGGTAGAGCTCAAAAGCTTCGCGATAGTCGTGGGCACCCACTTCCTCCAGGCAGCGCACCAGCATGGCGGCGTCCTCGATAGCCATGGCGGCCCCCTGAGCCATGTGGGGCTTCATCGGGTGGCAGGCATCGCCCAGCAGTACCAAGCGGTTGTCGTGCCATAGCGGCAAGGGGTTGCGCTCCAGCAGCGGCCACTTGGTCACCGTCTCCGTGCAATCGATCAATGCCTGAACGGTAGGGTGGTAACCCTTGAAAGCCTCACGCATCTCCTCTTGGGAGCTGTCGACGAAGGACGTGCCGTGACACCATTCGGGCTCCGGTACGCCGGTAACGTAGTAGTACTCCTTCTCGTCGCCGGTGACGAAGTAAACCATCATGTGACGATCTTCCGACCACCATTTCACGCAGGCCTCAAAATCCAGATCATAGGCCTTGAGCTTCTCGGCGGAGATGATCGCCCGGTGCGCGACCCAGCCACTATAGATCGGCGCTTCGGACCCCAGCAGTTTTTCGCGAATTTGCGAGTTGACGCCATCGGCGCCGATCACAAGGTCCGCTTCCTCGGTGGTGCCGTCGGCAAAGGTCATGCGCACTTTGCCGCCCTGGTCGTTGACATCCACCAGGCGTTTGTCGAAGAAAAGATTTTCCTGATCGAGCGTGCTGACCATCAACTCGTGCAGGTCGCCGCGGTGAACAGTGATGTATGCCGCGCCGTAATTTTCACGGGCAAAGTCGCCAAGAGGAATGCGTGACTGGTACTCGCCGGTCAGGCCGTTGCGGCTGAACCAGTGGTCGGGGTGCGAGCCCATGGTATTGAGCTTGTCCTCAATGCCGATGCGCCGCATTACCTTCATCACGTTGGGACCCAAATGGATGCCGGCGCCCAGACGGGAAAATGCCGGGGCCTGCTCGTACACCTTGGTGGGGTAACCGGCCTGCTGCAGCAAGGCGCCAGCAGCGGCGCCGCCAAGGCCTGCGCCAATCACGGCGATGGTGGGTTTGTTATTCATAACGTTATTTTCCTCGTTTTTATTGGCATAACGCACAGGGGAGGCAATAGCCAAACCTTTGGAAGGGTATTTGAAATGTTATAAAACAACGTATACACCATTTATTTTTTGGTCAAGAAAAAATAGACAGAAATCATAAGATAATTTACATCTTCATTTGTTTTTATATAAGTATTTATTAATTATGAGTATTTATATTTTTTAAGACTGTTTTTATAAAAAACTTGCGAGATGCGAGAGTAGAGTGGTATATGTTTTATAGTCGCGTATTTGTAGTGTATGCACTATTTTTAGGCGAGTTGGAACAAGCTGCACCACGCAGGTGCATCGAAGTTGGGAGCGAATCCTGGTAGATCCAATATGGCCAAAAATAATTAAAAATTATGTTAGTGCTGCCGATTAATAAGAGATATCTAAATAAATATTTGCTTTAACAATAACGATGATAATTTCCTATGACGCTGAAGCTAAAAGTGAATGGACAGAATGTTGAGCTGGCCATTCCGCCTACAACACCTCTGCTCAACGCACTGCGTAACGACCTGGCGCTAAACGGCCCGAAGTATGGCTGTGGACTGGGCGAATGCGGTGCGTGCAGTGTGCTGGTGGATGGCATGGCTGCCAGAGCCTGCGTGCTGACAGTCGCCTCGGTGGTGGGACGTGAAGTGACGACGCTGGACGGGCTGGCCGATAAGGGCCGTCTGGATCCTGTCCAACAGGCGTTTATCGATGCGCAGGCAGCACAGTGCGGCTATTGCCTGAATGGCATGATTATCAGCATCCGTTCGTTGTTGAATCACACCTCGACTCCCTCTTCCGAACAGATTGGGGCGGCGCTGGAGCATCATCTTTGTCGTTGTGGCACGCATCTGGAAATCCTGGATGCTGCCCATCGCGCTGTCGCCCTCAACGTGATGGCGTTGGGAGGCATTGATGACTGAGCGCCATTCCACGTTGAAGTCTTATACGACTGCCTTGCCCGCCGGTTTTGAGAACCTGCGCTACGGCGTGGTGGTGCGTCCGCCTCACTACCGTTGGAACGGTGAGCATTTTGCGTGTGACCGGCTGGCGCACGTTGATACATTGGCGCTTAAAACGTTGCCATATGACGCAAGGGCTGTGATTGAAGGTAATTTTGTAGGGGTCGTGGCAGACAGTATCGAAAATGCCCGCGATGCCGCGAAGTGCCTAATTCTAAGCTGGCAGGCTCACGACCCAATTGCGGCGACGCCCGCACAGAAAGCACGCGTAAATAAAAAAAGCCACAAGGCTCCGGTACACCAAAAAAACGGCGTAGCTGATATCGAAGGCAGCCACGCTGATAGATATGAACGCGACTACGGCTGGCCCAGCCGCATGCGCTGGGGAGAAACCGAAGGTTGGGTGGTTGCCGAGTACCGAAACAACCATCTTGCGGTTTGGACACAAACCACAACGCCACAAGCGCTGCGCCAGGATTTGAGTACCCTGACGGCACTAGATGCGGATCAAATAACGCTTTATACCAGCGAGGGGACAGAGCGGCGTGTAGCCTCAGGCCTTGGCCGCCATTGTGGTGACGATGCCGCCGTGGATGCCGCCCTGATGGCGCGTGCGCTGGGCCATCCGGTCGCTGTATGGCTGGATGCGCAGTACAGCATTGATGTTAAGGCTCTCGGACAAGCGCAACGCCTGTCGTTAAGTGCCGCCTTTGGGGAAGGAGATCACATCGAGCGTTATCGCTACCGGCAAGCGCATGCCAGTGGCGAGGTAGTAGCCGTCGGGCTGCTTTTGAGCGGGCGAGCCCTTGTGCCGGGTGTTTTAACGAATACTGAAAAGCCGCTGTATTCTCCGTATACCTTCCAAAACGCGCATCTATCGGCGCATACCGGACGCCTCTCGGGGCAGGCTTTGAATGATACCCTGCTGGGCATTCAGCAAACATTCGCCCGTGAATCATTTCTTGATGAAGTTGCTCATGCGCGCGGCCAGGACCCGCTGGCATTACGCCTGCGCTATCTTGGCGACGCGCGTGGTCGCGAGCTTATTGAATCGGTTGCCAAGCGAGCCGACTGGCAGATAGACCTTCCTTCTCGTTCAGCAACGAGTGATGTATTGCAGGGCCGTGGTCTGGCGTATGCACAGCTACCTGACCGTCAACAGCGCCTGGAGAGTGGCGTACGCTCTGCCTGGATTGCCGATGTCGAGGTTAACCGGATCACGGGGAACGTGCAGCTAACGCGACTGGTCGTGGGCCAGGATTCAGGCGTCGAGGTTGATACAGCGCGTTTGCAACACACGCTCCAAGCGCGTGTATTAGGCGAAGCGCGGCCGCTGCTGGGAAGTGAGCCGGCTTTCGATGAGTGGGGCGATGGCCGCCTGGAGGACAAGCAGAATAAGCCATTGGCCAGGCGCCAGCCTTCGTTAGAAAGGCAGGTGATTGCGTCAAATGAAGCACCTTCCGCGTTGCCGGTGACCCTGGAGGATACCGAGCTTTCGCCGGGTGTGGCTGTCATTGCCAATGCGCTGTTCGATGCCACGGGCATACGTTTTCGTCAGCCGCCTTTTACGGCCAGCCGGGTGCGTCAAGCGTTGCAAGAGCACGATCTGGAAGCATCCACAGGCCGTAATAGCCTTTTTTTATCCGGTAAAAGCAGATCACCACGTCGTCAGTGGTTTGCGGCTGCTGCTTTCATGACGGTTGCCGGTAGTGCGGCCATGGCCTGGCCCTGGAAAGGAGCGATTGTGCCGGTCTCCCGGCCGGCCGCGACGCTTTATTCCGATGAAACTATCGAGCGCGGGCGGCTAGTGGCGGCGGCAGGTGATTGTGCCGCTTGTCACACCGTTGCAGGTGGCGCGACGAATACCGGCGGTCATGCTTTTGAAACGCCGTTCGGCACGCTTTACAGCACGAACATTACGCCTGATGAGGCGACGGGGATCGGTCAGTGGTCGTATGCGGCGTTTGAGCGCGCCATGCGCCACGGTATCAGCCGTGATGGTCGTCATCTGTATCCTGCGTTTCCCTATACGGCGTTTGCCAAAACCAGCGATGCCGACCTCCAGGCGCTTTATGCTTACCTGATGGCCCAGCCTGCCGTATCTGCGTCAGCGCCCCAAAACGATCTATCGTTCCCTTTCAATGTGCGTGCGCTCATGGCGCCCTGGAATGCGCTTTATCACGATCCGAAACCGTTTCAACCGGACCCTGCGCAAAGCGAGCTCTACAATCGCGGCGCTTATCTCGCCGAAGGGCTGGGGCATTGCAGTGCTTGCCATAGTCCGCGCAACGCGATGGGCGCAGAAAAAGACGGCAAGTACTACTTTGCAGGTGCCATGGTAGATGGGTGGGAAGCGCCTGCCTTGAACACGCTTTCGCGATCCCCCATTGGCTGGAGCGAAAACTCGCTATACGACTATTTACGCCACGGTGAATCGGCCCTGCATGGTGTTGCATCAGGTCCAATGGCGCCTGTGGTCGCCGGGTTGAGCGAACTGCCCGAGTATGATGTCCGCGCCATCGCCCACTATGTGGCACAGCAGATGGAAGCGCCGTCAGGGAACGGTAAGGCACAGCAAGCTGAGGCCCAGCGCCGCGTGGCGGCAGCGGCGGTTAGCCCCAATGGCATGGAAGAGGGCGAGCGCCTGTTTGACGGTGCCTGTGCCGCCTGCCATCTGGATAACGGCTTGCCCTCGTTTACCCGAGCGCGGACGTCACTTGCGCTGAATACCAACCTTTACAGCGAGCGCCCCGATAACGTTATTCAATCGATTTTAGGCGGTGTGCATGCTGACACTGTCCCTGATGTAGGTAACATGCCCGGTTTTGCCGACAGCTTCAGTGATACGCAAGTCGCTACCCTGGCAACCTATTTACGGGCACGTTTCGCGCCCGACGCACCTCCCTGGCAACAACTTGAACAACGCGTTGCCGCAATACGCCAGCCTCATCACAACAATACGCACTCTTCTCTCTGACAATACAAAACGAGGTGGATCATGAAACGCAGCAAGTGGATATGGGTCGTCTGGATAGTGGTTCTTTTGAGCTGTCTTGTGCCCTACACCTTGTTAACGAATGTCGCGGCCTGGTACGGCAGTTTCCTTTTCTGGACCTGCGCGGGGCTTGTGGTTATTGCACTTAATGTTTTCATTACCAAGGATTTCGAGGAGCACGACCATGACTGAGTCAATGATCTGGTGGTCAATTGCCATCTATCTGCTGATCGCGGTCGGTATTGCCTTCCTCTCCCGTCAGGGGCCGGCGGAAAGTATGTCGGGCTACTTCCTTGGCAACCGACAGATGAATGGTTTTGTGTCGGCGCTGAGCTATAGCGCGACAACCTATAGCGCCTTCATGATGGTGGGCTTGGCGGGGCTGACCTATGCCGGTGGCGTCGGCGCGCTGGGCTTTGAGATCATCTATTTTGCCGGCGTTTCGCTGGTAGCCGTTTTCGGTCCGCGTTTTTGGGCGGTCGGCAAAAAATTTGGTTTCGTCACGCCCAGTGAAATGCTGGGACATCGCTATAACAGCAAGCATGTGGCGATGGCCGTCTCGATTGCCAGCTGCATCTTTTTGATTCCTTACTCGGCCGTTCAGCTTGCCGGGGTGGGCTACCTGCTGGAAGGCATGACCGATGGCGCCATCACGTTTACCACTGGTGTAGTAATGGCAACGGCGATAGCGGTTTTCTTCTCTTATATCGCCGGTATTCGTTCAGTGATGTGGACCGACTCGTTACAGGCCTTGATGATGATCGTTGCCTCGACGCTGGTGGCCTTTCTGGTCATCCAGGGCCTGGGTGGCTTTAGTGGTCTGTTTGGTACGCTTGCAACCGAGCATCCCGCTTCGCTCAGCGTACCTGGGCCGGGACTTTTTAGCCTGGTTACCTTCCTGGGCTTGAGCATTCCCTGGTTCTTCTTCAGCCTATCCAACCCGCAGGTCAGTCAGCGTCTTTTCATGCCGTCTTCCCTGCGCTCCATGCGTCAGATGCTGATCGGTTTTCTGGTGTTCGGCTTCATCTATACACTGGTTTCCGTGCTGTGGGGCTTTTCGGCGCTTGCTGCATTCCCCGATCTTGCGCGTGCCGACCTTGCGACACCCGCACTGCTGGCGTCTGACTTTATCCCGCCTGTGCTGGGTGTCATTGTCATGATCGGTATCATGGCCGCTGCTGTCTCAACGATCGATTCGATCATGTTGACCCTGGCTTCCATGCTGTCCCGGGATGTTTACGCCAACGCCAAACCGGGTGTGGATGAAAAGCGCCAACTACTGATGGGCAAGATCGTGATCCCGGTCATTGCGTTGCTGGCATTGGGCTTCGCTGAGCTGCAGCTGGATCTGATCGCCGTACTTTCAGTGGCGGCTTCATCAGGCCTGGTTGCCATGGTGCCTGCCATTATCGGGGCTTTCTACTGGAAGCGTGGTACCGCTGCGGGTGCGCTGGCAAGCGTCGTGGGTACCAGCGTGTTTGTGCTGGTGATGTATGCCACGGGTAATTCCCTGCTGGGTTTACCCGCCGGTATATGGGGCATCTTTGTCTCGGCATTCCTCTTTGTGGGCGTAAGCCTTGCGACCAAACCGCACAAGGCTTCGGCCGATGCCTTCCTGAGCGCTATTTCCGAGGAACTCGGGCGTAAGAAGCGTGTGCCGGTCAGTGCACCGTCATCTCAGAACGCCGCTGTGTAGGACTATTTCTACCGACGCTATCTCTCGTTAATCGTCTGCCTCGATGCTGCCAATAAATACCGTCGGCTCCGGGGCAGAGGTTACCGCCTTCAACGTCATACTGACGATATGCAGGAGTGGTTATGGATCACGCAAGCTTTACGGAAATCTGTCTTCATCAGTTGAGAATGTCCGGCGTAAAGTCCGATGAAAGGCTCATCGTACTGACCCAGGGTAACGACCGGCTCGATTATGCCGATGCTTTCATGGCCGCCGGGCAGCGTTTAGGCGCCAATATGTACCATATGCGTCTGCCGCCACCGCCTCTTGTGGGGGGGTGGAACGTCGGCACTACAGGGCTTGCTGCAATGCCCGAGGCGGTGGAAGCGCTCAAGAACTGCGACATGCTCATCGACTGTATTTTCCTGTTGTTCTCCCCTGAACAGATGGCCATTCAGGCGGCAGGCACTCGCATTCTTACCGCGGTTGAGCCGCCTGAACTGTTGGCGCGTATGCTGCCGACCCAGGAGCTTAGAGAGAAGGTCGAGATTGCCGCTGAGCTATTGGCCAGGGCCAAGGTAATGCGCATCACATCCGCCCATGGCACCGACGTGACTTACCAGCTCAATACCTACCCGACGGTTGCCGAGTATGCGTGTACCGATGAACCAGGCCGTTGGGATCATTGGCCATCCGGTTTCGTGTTTACCGGCGGTGATGACGATGGCGTGGACGGTACCATTGTCGTAGCGCCCGGCGATATCCTGTTACCCCAGAACATGTATGTCCGCGAGCCAATCACCTACACCATCAAGAAGGGCTGGATTACCGATATTCGAGGTAGTCTGGATGCTGAGCTGGTCAAGTCCTACATGGACAGTTTCAACGATGAGCGTGGCCTGGGCATGAGTCATGTTGGCTGGGGCATGAACCCAGATGCCAAGTGGCACCGCATGGTGCCCGGCGAGTTCCCCGGTGGGATGGGCATGGAGCCGCGCAGCTTTTATGGCAATGTGATGTTCTCCACCGGCCCCAATAACGAACTGGGCGGGCCCAACGATACGGCCTGCCATCTGGATATCCCTATGCGTAATTGCTCGCTATTTTTGGACGACGAGCCTGTCGTGGTTGATGGCGATATCGTTGTAAAAGATATACAGATGCTTCGAAACTGACCGTTAGCGGCATTTCAATACAAAAGGCACCCTGCGGGTGCCTTTTGACGTTTGAGCCTTTCTTAATGGCTTACTCCCACACCGCCAGCTGGCGGCGGTGAGTCACCTGAGCCTGGGTAGCGCTCACCGGACGTAGCCAGACTTCTGTGCCGGGCAGGCATTGGGAGAGCCGCGCGCAGGCACTGGGGGTGAGCGCGCCGATGCGGGGGTAGCCGCCAATCGTCTGGCGGTCATTCATCAGGACGATAGGCTGGCCATCGGGGGGTATTTGTACCGCGCCTAAGGGAATACCTTCCGAAATCACCCCTTCCAATTTGCTTTTAAGCGCTTGGCCGGTCAGTCGAATGCCCATACGGTCGGCGCGTTGGTCGACCGTCCAGGGTTGGTTGAACGCCTGATAAAGGCTACGCCCGGCAAAGTGGGCTACCTGGGAGCCCAGCACCAGAGGAAGCTGGCAGCGATTCTGTGGCATGGGCAAACCGGCATTGTCAGGCAGTTGGCGGGGAGACGGCGCATCGCCTTGCCAGCTTAGTTGATCGCCAGTTTGCAGTGGCTTGCCGTCTTCATGCAGGCCACCGATCATTTCCCGCGCGGTGCAGGCACGGCTACCGAGGACCTCCGGGGCCTGTAGCCCGCCGGGGAATGCCAGGTAAACGCGTAGCCCGGCGCGAGGCTGGCGAAACGTCAGGCACTGCCCTGCTTTGAGAGTAAAGCACGCGTTAGGGGCGAGTGGCTCGCCGTCGATACGGGCATCGAGATCGGCCCCGGTCAGCGCAAGGCAGACGTCGCTGCCGGCTTCTAATGTCAGGTTGCCGCCCATGACGATTTCCAGTGCCGCGCTATTGGCCGGGTTGCCTAGCAGCCAGTTCGCCCAGTTATAAGAGATCCAGTCGGCAGCGCCACTCTGGGTAACGCCCAGGTGGCCTACACCGAAACGCCCCGCGTCTTGAATCAGGGCAAGCGGCCCGGCCTGTTTGACGATCATGCGGCCTTGGCTCATGCGCGCTCCTCCAGTGGTGTGGTATCGCCGCCGGCGGCTTCAAACTCCGCCCTGGATATGGACGTGAAGCGTACCTTGTCACCGGGGCGAAATAACGGTTCACCGCGCCGGGCGTACTCGAATAGGGGAACCGCCGTGCGGCCCAGAATATTCCAGCCACCGGGTGAGAGCAGCGGGTAGATGGCCGTCTGCCGATCGGCGATGCCTACGCTTCCGGCGGCTACGCGTCGCCGTGGTGTCTTTAGGCGTGGCGTAGTCAGGCTTTCATCCACCAGTCCCATAAACCCATAGCCAGGAGCAAAACCAAGGGCGAACACGCTGTAGTCGTGGCCGCAATGACGCTCGATCAACTGTTCAACGCTTAACCCCGCGCGCTTGGCCACCTGTGGCAGCTCAGGACCAACGCTTTCGTCGTACCACACTGGAATTTCATGCAGCTGGCCGTTTTGGGTATCGGCAGGCTGCAAGTCTTTAAGCGCTTCGCGGGCGAGAGCCGTGGCCTCGACAAAGGCCATCGACCGGCAATCATAATGAATCAACAGCGTCGTGTAAGAGGGGACGAGGTCGATCAGCACATCCCCGAAAGCGTGACGCAGGGCGGTGTCAGCCGCCATGATCCAGGCCATGTTGCGCTCGTCGATCGCATCGAACAGACGTACTGTCAGCGCATCCATGGCAGCGGTTTCAAGACGCAGTTTCACGCAGACTCCAACGCTTTGAAGGCATCACGGATGGCACGTACGGCCGCGATGGATTCGGGATTGTCGCCATGCACGCAGAGCGTGTCGCAGGGCAGGTGAAGCGCGGTGCCGTCACGAGCGGTCAGGGCTTCGCCCTTGGCCAGCGCAATGGCCTGGGCCACGATGGTCGCTTGGTCGTGATGTACAGCACCCGCCAAGCGGCGCGATGCCAAGTGACCGTTCGCCTCATAGGCGCGGTCAGCAAAGGTCTCAAACCAGAGCGTAATGCCCATTTTTTCAGCCAGTTCGCGGTGTGGCTCGGTATCGGCGGTGGCCATCACCATCAGCGGAAGGCTTGCATCAAACGCTTGTACAGCACGCATCGCGCCTTCCAAGAGCTCAAGGTTGGCAGCCATATCGTTATACATGGCGCCGTGCGGCTTGATGTAGCTAAGCTCGACACCTTCCGCGCGGCAAATACCGGCAAGCGCGCCCGCCTGATAAAGAATCATATCTTCGACTTCAGCCGCCGAGCAGGCCATGGAGCGTCGCCCAAAACCCATCAAGTCGGGATAGCCAGGATGAGCCCCAATGCGCACGCCATGCTTGGCCGCCAGTGCGACGGTGTGGCGCATGACATGGGGGTCGGAGGCGTGGTAACCACAGGCGATATTGGCACAGTCAACGTAAGGCATGACCTCGGCATCCAGGCCAAGGGTCCAGTTACCGAAGCTTTCGCCCATGTCGCAGTTGAGTAGAGGGAGTTTTTTGTCGGTCATTATGTACTCTCCTGGTGATCGACGTCGTTGATACGAATACCAAGCGTTTTGGCTGCCTGTTTATTGGGGCAGCGTCATCGCCTGGTAATACCGATAAGCACTCATTATGGTCTCGTACTGCACCTGATGCGCCATGATGAAATCAGCATCGTAGATCGTTTCATCTGGATATTCGGTAATCAACTGCAACGGTGTCAACTGATCGTCATCGCGAGTCAGTAGGTAAGGAATCCCATGGCTAATATCAAATTCTAGACGACCGGCATGGGCTTCAAAGATATCAATTTGACCAAGGTTATAATCAACTAGGCCGGGTACCGTAGCGAGGTGCTGGGTAACGCTGGTAAGCAGTGCTTTGGCTTGGATTTCCCATGCTTGGTGATAACGCATGATAAGAAAAAAGCCCTTGGGGATAGACCACAGCTCGAAGTTGCGCGGCACATAGCCGGTCAGCGGACGCGTCCATTCATGGGCGGGATAGCCATGCAGGTTGATATGCAGATCGGCGCCGCTCAGCGCTTTAGCGCGTTCGCGAATCGCCAGCTCGAAATCGCCGTTAATCGGCTGGGCCTGAAGGTCATTGCCAAACGCCGTATAGCGGGCGGCATGATGCATGTGGGTTGGTTGCTCGGCGACGAGACGCTGCTGGAGATGATAACCATCAGGGTTTTCCAGCGGCGAGAGCACAAAGTGCGACGTGGGTCGTGAGGCCAGCTCACGCCCGGCACGCAGCGCGCCGACGATACCTGAGGTTTCGTTGGCATGCTGGGCCGCGCTGATGATTACCGCACGGTCATTACCCTTACGATAGCGGGCAGACAATATCCGCCCGCTGCGGCTCTTGGCGGTGATAACATCACCGTCGATGGCCTCCAGCAGGTTGGTTATCTGTTGCACGCCCGGCGCACGCGGTGCCTTGATAAGCGCAATATCTGCCGTTGCTTGTGCCTGTGCGGTACACAGCGGGCGTAGCGTAATCGAAATAGACGGCGGCGCATCGATACGCGTACGTATCTCGGGGACAATTTGCCCCGGCTGGATTGAACGATCGCCCAGAGGCAAGCCCGCAAGGTGCTGATAATACTCAAGCAGCGAGAAGTAGAGATCTTCATGCAGCCCTTCGGCAAGGCTAATGTGCTCCTTGCCGAAGGGGAGCAATGTATCCTGACAGGGCAGGTTAACGCTGATATTCAACTCTTCGAACAAAGGCTGCTGGGCAGGCCAAGAGGCTTGAGTGACCGTTTGCATGGCCAGCTCGAACAGTAGGGCGTAGTCGCAGGCATAAAAGGCGCTTGCGCTTTCCCCCTGAGCCGTACGCCACTGCACCCAGCCACAGGGTGAAAGCTGCTGGGTATCGACATGGTCGATGTGGCAACGATTGGGCGCGGCTACCTCGATGTGCTCAAGCTTACCGTCAGTGTGGGTGAGCGTCAGCTCATAGTAATAGAGAGCGGTTTGCGCCTCACAAACTACCGCCTCCCAGGTAAGTGTCACGGCGTCTTTAATAAGCCCTGCCAGTGGGTAAGCTTCCAGCAGAAATCGCTGAGGCGCTTCTTTAGGGGCAGGGTAGCGGATATGAATCGCGTGAAGTGGACGCTCGCCCAGCGTTTCGATAAAGAAGTGTACCAGCGGTTTATAGGCACTCAGAAAATGCGCCTGAATACCGTGAGCCGCTAATGCCCGTTCAGCCGCCTGCCGGGCAGCTAAATCATCGAACACCCAGGCGCTTAAGTGATCACCCGCAGCAAGTTGATGCTGATACTGCGCCACGAGCGTATCGACGCTGCGCTCTAGCGTAGTTTCCAGAAGCGTCTTCATCGTGAGGTCCGCCCTGTTGGGTCAAGAGCATCGCGCAGCCAATCGCCCAATAAGTTAAGGCCTAAAACGGTAAGCAAAATCGCGAGTCCAGGAAAAACGCTGACCCACCAGGCTGTTTGCAGATAGTTACGGCCTTCGGCCAGCATGCCGCCCCAGCTGGGAATCACCGGATCAATCCCCAAACCCAGGAACGTCAGGCTGCTTTCCAGCAGAATATTGTTCGCCACGTTGAGTGTCATCAGCACGACGACCGGGCCGAGCAGGTTGGGCAGAAGGTGCTGAAAAAGAATCCGCCAGTCGCGTACGCCAATCGCCTTGGCCGAAAGAATAAACTCCCGGTCCTTGAGCGACATTACCGACCCTCTCACCAAGCGGGCGTACTGCACCCACTGCGAGATAATCAGCAGTATGATCATGTTGTTCAGGCCACCCCCGATCACCGCAATGAACGTGATTGCGAGCAGTATGAAGGGCAGGGCGAGCTGAACATCGGCAAAGCGCATGACGATCATGTCGACAAAACCGCCGTAGTAGCCTGACAGCAGGCCCATGATGATGCCGATCACGACCGCGCCGAGCGCCGAGTAGAATCCGACTTTCAGCGAAATTTCGCCGCCGATGATGACGCGTGCCAACACATCGCGGCCCAGCGGGTCGGTGCCGAACGGAAAGCTTGCCTCGGTCATGGGCGGCGTCAGGCGCATGGCGAGGTTTACCTCGCTACCGCCTCCTGGAAACAGCCAGTGGGAAAACAGCACGGCAAAGGCGATACCGCCAACCAGTACAGCGCCCATGATGAACTCGATACTTTTGAAGCGCCCCAGATCAAGAGAATTTACGGACATAATGGCACCCTAGCTCTTCCGGACGCGTGGATCGACAAACCCATAGGCGACGTCGACCAGCAGATTGATGGAGATGATCATAAGCGACAGGACGGTAATAACGCCCTGCAGTACGGGGTAATCACGCGCCGCAACGGCGTCAAAGGCCAACGTGCCCAGCCCTGGCCAGTTGAAAACCCGCTCGACGACCACAATGCCACCCAGCAAGCCGCCGAACTGCAGGCCAAAGTAGGTGATCAGCGGAATCGAGCAATTGCGCAGTGCATGCTTGTAAAGCACTGCAGAATTGGAGAGGCCTTTCGCGCGCGCAACCATGATGTACTGTGACCGCAGCGTTTCCAGCATGGTGGTTCTCACCAGTCGAACGTTCGTCGCCGTCAAGATGATGCCCATGGTAGCTGCCGGCATGATAAAGCTCTGCCATCCTTCCATACCGCTGGGCGGCAGCAGATTAAAGGTGATCGAGAACAGCAGCACCAGCATGATCGCCAGCCAGAAGTTAGGAAATGAAAGACCTACCAGCGACAGGATTCGAATCATCTGATCTGGCCACTTGCCACGCGAAACCGCGGCCTTGATGCCTAGTGGAATCGAGACAACGATAGATATCAGCAGCGATGCGAATGCCAACGCCAGCGTTGCCGGAAGTGCACGGCCAATCAGTTCGCTTACCGAGGTGCCGCCCATAAAGCTGCGCCCCATATCACCGGTAACCAGGCCTTTTAAAAATTCCAGATACTGCACCAGAAACGGCTGGTTTAAGCCGAGCGCTTCGCGAATGCGTTCAAGGTCTGCCTCGGTAATACTACCGGCGCCCTGTGCGAGCATTATTGCTGGATCGCCTGTCAGGCGAATCGCAAACGACACGATCAACGTTACCGCTACCAGCACGAACAGTGCTTGCAGCACGCGATAGAATAAAAACTTGGCCACGTGGCCTCCCCCTAAATGAAGAAATGACCGTTGCCCTGGGGCAACGGTCCATCGGGATTACTCAGAAACGTCGACATCGGTCAGGCGCACCCGGTTATCGGGCGCTGGTTCGAAGTTTTGTACCCGGTTGCTGACGCCGTAGAGCGCGTTCAGGCTATAGAGCGGCATTTCAAGCGCACGCTCCTTGGTGTAGCGGGCGACGAACTGCAGCAGGGTTTCCCGTTCTTCGCGGTTGGTGATGCTGCGCTGTGAATTGAGCATTTCGTCCAGCGTGGCATCGCTGTCATAGGGGTTCCAGCGCTCACCGGAGTGGTACATCAGGTAGGCAGTGTTGTCGAAGTCAAAGGTCCAGCCGCCCCACTTCTGTTGGAACATCTCACCGGTACGCCCTGCAGGGATAATATCGTTGAGCAATACGTTCGTTTCGTAAGGCTGGATGGAGGCATTGATGCCCACCCCTTGTAGGTAGGCCGCGACGACCTGAGCGACTTCACCAAAGGTGGCATCGTTGCCGCGTACATCAATTTGTACCGACGCGCCCGGTTCAACACCGGCTTCTTTGAGCAGTGCCTGAGCGCGCTGCGGGTCGTAAGGGTAGGGCTCAAGTTCTGAATCGAAACCAAAAGACTGGGTGCCCTGGAAGCTGGCAATGACCTGACCTTCGCCACCCAGAATGGAATCAACGATCGCCTGGCGATCGATGGCCATGATCATCGCCTGACGCACGCGTTCATCGGCGGTAATGCCCGACTGGGTATTGAACCGCAGCGCTTCGACGGTTGGCGAAGGAACGCTGACCACCTGAGAATTAGGGTGATTATTGATCGAGTCGATCATACCGATCGGAATGGTCGGCGGCAGAACGATATCCACCCGACCAGACTGCAGTTCAGCTACGGCGGTTGAGGGCTCGGAGATAAAACGATAGGTGACGCTATCAAGCTTGGGCGCACCGCCCCAGTGGTCGGCAAACGCTTCAAGCTTCACATCTGAGCGCGGCGTATAGTCGACCATCTTGAACGGGCCGGTACCCACGGGGTGGGTATTGAAGTAATCGTCGCCGTGCTCTTCGATATAACCCGGCGGCACGATCATCGCGCCGTAACCGGCAAGCTTGGTCAGCAGTACCGGATCCGAGTTATATAGGAAAAAGTCGACGGTGTAGTCATCAATGACTTCCACATGAGAAATCGCCGTGTAGTTGGAACGCTGTGGCCCGCGGGAGCCCTCTTCACCCAGCAGGCGATCAAAGGTGAATTTCACAGCGTCGGCATTGAAGGGCTCGCCGTTATGGAAGACCACGTCTTCACGCAAGGAAAAGCGGATACGCTTGCCGTCGTCCAGCTCTTCCCAGCTGGTGGCCAGGCCAGGCACTAGCTCAAGGTCGGGGCCACGGTACGTGAGACCATCAAAAATATTGGTGGCGACAGAAGCCCAGTTAACCAAAAAAGTGTCGATGGGGTCCCAGCTACCCGGGTCCTGCGGCGAAGCGATGGTCAGCGAACCGGCATAGCTTGCTGATGTTGCAAGCATGGCAGCGGTGAGAGTGCAGACTTTAAATAGCGTTGTCGTTTTTTTCATTTTGCGTTTCTCCGAACCTTTATTATTTAAACCGAGGTGCTCAATTACAGGGGGGCGGAAGCTTCACTGTGTGATACGTAGTGGCCAGGCTGAACTTCGTTTAAGGGATTAACGATGGGTTCATCACCTACTTTTCTAATTGGGCTGGGAATATCGCCGTCCAGCAGTAAGTGCTGGCGCTGATGTTTGGGGTCGGCAACCGGCACGGCTGACAGCAGTTTTTTGGTATAGGCATGTTGAGGCGTATCGAAGACGAGCTGACGAGGCCCCATCTCGACAATCTGGCCAAGGTGCAGAACGGCAACCCGGTGGCTCATCTTCTCAACAACGGCCATATCGTGACTGATAAAGAGATAGGCCAGCCCTTCTTCACGCTGAAGCTGCATCATCAGATGGATAATCTGAGCCTGAATGGAGACATCCAGAGCAGACAGGGCTTCATCGGCAATGATGAGCTTGGGCTTGGAGGCGAGTGCGCGGGCGATACAGATACGCTGACGCTGTCCGCCTGAAAACTCATGCGGATAGCGTTTGGCGTGTTCGGGCTTGAGACCGACACGTTCCAGTAATTCATTCACTCGCTGGCTAACGTTTTGGCGACCATTGAGTAGCTGGTGAGTATGAATAGGCTCGGCGATGGAGAAGCCCACGGTCTTGCGTGGATCAAGCGAGGCAAAGGGGTCCTGAAAGATATACTGCACCTGCTGGCGAAGCGTCATCTTTTCACTGCGCGACATCTGTGAGACCGGTTTGCCGGAAAAGACGATTTCGCCGCTGGTGCTTTCCTGCAGCTGCTGAATCGTCCGTCCGATCGTTGATTTTCCAGAGCCGGACTCCCCTACCAGGGCGAGCGTTTCTCCTGGGTAGATATCAAAACTGACATTTTCTACTGCGTGCACGCGGTGGCTTACACCACCCCAAAAGCCTTTATTAATATCAAAGCGCGTGACGAGATTATCGACGCGAACGATCGGCTGCTCCTGCACGCGCACCGTATCCTGAACGGTAGCTTCGCCGCGGGTAACGACGTCAGCACCGTCAAAAATCACCAGCGGCTCGGAGCAGGGCAGGTTTTGGCCTTTCATGCTGCCAAGGGTGGGTACGGCGGCCAAGAGGGCGCGGGTATAGGCCTTTTGCGGCTGCTCGAAAAGCGGCTCCACTGCGGCCTCTTCAACCTTTTCGCCCTCACGCATCACGACTACATGGTCGGCTATCTCGGCGACCACACCCATATCGTGCGTGATAAAGATCACCGCCATGCCCAACTCTTTTTGCAGGTCGCGGATAATCGTGAGGATTTGTGCCTGAATCGTAACGTCCAGCGCGGTCGTTGGCTCATCGGCAACCAGTACCTTGGGCTTGCAGGCAAGTGCCATGGCGATCATGACGCGTTGACGCATACCGCCCGAAAGCTGGTGGGGATAGCGCTTTAACAGAGATTCAACATCGGCCAAACGCACCAGACGTAACAGGCGAAGCGCTTCATCACGCGCGGTGGCACGCGTGTAATCGCCATGCAACAACAGCACTTCGGTAATTTGATCGCCCACCGTGTAAACCGGATTGAGCGAGGTCATCGGCTCTTGAAAGATCATGGAGATATCTTTTCCCCTGATCTTGCGCATCTGGCGGTCGGTGAGCTGCGTCAAATCGACAGGCGCGCTGTCCGTGCTGCGTCGAAAAAGAATATTACCGCCAGCGATAGTGGCGTTGAGGTAGTGAACCAGCCCCATGATGGCCAGCGATGTCATTGACTTGCCCGACCCTGACTCTCCGACTATTGCCAGTGTTTGACCTGGATAAAGGTCGAAAGAAAGATCCTTGACGACCCGATTGGAGCCGAAAGCAATATCGAGCGAATTAACGGACAGTAGTGGGAAGGGCGGTTGTAAGGACACAGAGCTTATACCTATATTTTTTATGTAATTTATCTAGAAATTATCTGCATGGTGTTCATATGTCAATCACGCAATGCCTATTACATATCTGTCTATGCAAAAATGCGTTCACTCGAACAAGTTGCCAAATACCCTTGAAAACATGGACTATGAGCTATTAGGAACGTCAGCACGCCACGCAAAGACGCTTTTACAATCAAAGACAAATAGAAGATGAGTCATCAATGACAGAACCCAGCCAGACCGCGTCCAGAGAGCGAGAGCCAATTGTCTCATCGGAGCATTTATCGCATACGGCACACGAACTATCAGAGTTCGAGTTCGGCGTGATTATTCAAAGCCACGCATTTAACCGCTGGATGGTGCGCTGCATGACGGCAACCGGCTACCCAGAGCTAGGCGCGCTGGATGTTTTGGTACTCCATAGGGTTAACCATCGGGCGAGAGCCAAGCGCCAATCCGATATTTGCCTAGTGCTCAACGTTGAAGACACGCATACCGTCACTTATGCATTACGAAAACTCGCCAAGCTGGAACTGGTGGTTGGTGAGAAGCAGGGGAAGGAAACCTTTTTTAGTACCACTGAAAAGGGTAGGGACGCGTGTAGCCGTTATGCGGAAATTCGCGAAGCATGTCTGATCGATTCGCTATCTTCGATGGGGATTGAACGCGCTGAAATAAGTAAAGTGGCGGGCATTTTGCGCGCCATGTCTGGGCTTTATGATCAGGCTGCCAGAGCAGCCGCATCGTTATAATAATATTTATTATTTAACACTGCTCTTCGATAGGCGGCGCCGATTTTTTTGGATGATTAGCGGCTAGTTGGCCTTTTGCGTCTGACATTACCTGTGCTGCTGCCAGCGATAAACTATGCTGCGATATAAACACTGCGCCTTCATTTTGCCATCAAAGGCGTTGAATGCAGGCGTATGCTTTTACGGTAGTGCACTGATATAACAACGATAGGCGTTTAATACGCTGAGTACTGTCACAGATGCCTACGGCCACACCTTATGTAACCGCTCCGCTAATATCAATAAGAGGATGTTCATCATGCGTATTGCAACCCCACTGCTTCTGGCCACCGCCTATGGCTTGGCTGCGACAGCGTCTGTCCAAGCGGCTCAATGGAACATGGCAACACCTTATGGTGACGCGAGTTTTCACACCAAAAATACCAAGCAGTTTGCTGAAGATGTTGCTGAAGCGACCGACGGCGAACTGACCATTACTGTGCATAGCGGTGGCTCGCTCGTCTCCCACGGGGAAATCAAGCCATCGGTACGCCGCGGCACGATTGATGCTGGTGAGGTATTCATGTCGGTGCTATCCAACGATGACCCGATTTTTGAGGTGGATACGCTGCCCGGTGTAGCCGGTAGCTATGATGATGCTTACGCGTTATGGCAAGCCACCAAGCCCATGATTACTGAACTCTTTGCCTATGAAGGCTTGATTCCGCTGTACGCCGTCGCGTGGCCTGCGCAGGGGATTTATACCGCCAACGAGCTGACAGATCCGGCGCAGTTTGAAGGTTTGCGGGTGCGGGCACCTAATATCAATACCCAGCGATTTGTGGATAACCTCGGCGGTAGTCCCACCGAAACCGAAGAGTCGGACATTCCCACCGCGTTCAGTACCGGTCGTGTAGACGCCATGATTACGTCAAGCTCTACGGGTAATTCCATGACGGCGTGGGACTACGTGTCCTATTACACCGACGCCAACTTATGGCTTCCGAAAAACATCGTGTTTATCAGCCAGCGCAGTTTTGATCGTCTGGATGAGGCGACTCAGGATGCCTTGATGGAAGCGGCTGAACGCGCTGAAGAGCGTGGCTGGCAGATGAGCCGTGACGATAACGATGCGAGCCTCGCCGCGCTTGAAGAGAACGGCATCACCGTAGCGACCCCAAATGAAGAGGTTGCCGCAGCCCTCCAGGAAGCGGGCGATAAGCTCTTTCAGGATTGGCTGAACCGTGCTGATGACGAAGCGGAAGCTGCCTTGGAAGGTTATCGGGAGCAGCAGGGCAACTAAACGGCATAAAACCTTTATGGAGGCGGCGCTGGCCGCCTCTTTTCACCCACGCGCTCGGTGAGATAACGAACATGACGTTTAAATTCGACAGACTCTACCGTTTAGGTGCTTGGGGAGCCGCGGTGTGTATGATCGCGATTTGTGCCCTCATTGCACTGCAGGTGGCTTTTCGTGCCATCGATGCGCTGTTGATACTGGTGGGGCTGAATCGCCTGGGTATCAGTATTACCGGTGTTTCCGAGATGGCGGCCTATTTATTGGTGGGTGCCACCTTCCTGGGCCTGGCGTATACCTTTGTGCATCACGCCCATATTCGCGTGACGCTTTTGATTTCACGGCTGCCCTCTGCCATTCGGGTGTGGTTTGAAGTGGCCTGCCTGCTGATTGCTTTAGCGATTAGCTTGATACTCGGTTATGGCCTGATTGGGCTGGCAAGAGAAAGCCTTCAATACAACGATGTGTCATCGGGTTTTTTATCCATACCGCTGTGGATACCCCAAAGCGTTTTGGTCATCAGTGTAGGGCTACTTAGTCTTGCTCTGATCGAGGCGCTGATTATTGCATTGCGGATAGCAACACGTGACCCGTCCAGTTTTCGTGAAGCGACATCCACCGATGACAGCGAAATGCACTAACTCTCTGCCAGCACTGCTTGGCCACGTTATGTTGGAGAAGACCTTGTGTTAACACTCAGTTTGGCAACGATTTTTACGTTATTGCTTTTGCTGGGCGGGGGCGTGTGGATCGCTTTTGCCCTAATCGGTACTGCGTGGGTGGCATTGGCATTCTTTAGCCCGTTTGACCCGGGCCCGATCCTTGCCTCTGATTTTTGGGGGGCGAGCTATGGATGGGATTTAACGGCGCTGCCGATGTTTATCTGGATGGGAGAGATTCTGTTTCGCTCTGGGCTTGCGGACAATATGTTTCGCGGCCTTTCGCCCTGGCTCAACCGCTTACCCGGCCGTTTGCTGCATACCAATATTATCGGTAGCGGCATGTTCGCAGCCGTGTGTGGTTCATCCGCCGCTACCTGCGCCACCGTGGGTAAAATGACTCTGCCGGAGCTTGAACGCCGTGGCTACGACAGCAATATGGCCATCGGTACGCTGGCAAGTGCCTCGACGTTAGGCCTGCTGATCCCACCCTCCATCATGCTGATTGTTTACGGCGTAGTGACCGAGCAATCCATTTCACGACTATTTATGGCAGGCGTCGGCCCAGGCCTGATGATTCTGGCAATGTTTATGGCCTACCTCATACTCTGGGCGCTTATTAAAGGTAATCGGGAAGGCCTTACCGGCAAAGATGAGTCTGACATGGGCTTCACTGAGAAGCTGCGTAATACCTTGGCATTAATGCCAATTCTGCTATTGATTGGGGGAATCATCATTTCGATCTACGGCGGGCTGGCATCACCCACCGAAGCCGCGGCGGTCGGGGTCGTGCTATCCATGGTGATTGCCCGCTGGAACGGCCATTTTACGACCCAGATATTTAAAAGCTCGCTATTCGCGGCTATTCGTACGGCGTGCATGATCGCATTTATTATTGCCGGCGCCTCGTTTCTGACCTCGGCGATGGGCTTTACCCAAGTTCCCATGCAGCTGGCCCGCGCGATTAGCGAGATGGGATTATCTCCCACCATGCTGCTCATCGCCCTGACCGTGCTCTTGCTGATCATGGGCTGCTTTTTAGACGGTATCTCGCTTATCTTACTGGTAACCGCGATTATCATGCCGGTGGTCAGCGCTGCGGGGTTCGACCTTATCTGGTTTGGTATTTATCTGGTGGTTGTGGTGGAAATGTCGCAAATTACCCCGCCTGTGGGCTTTAACCTGTTTGTTATTCAGGGGCTGACCGGCAAGGATATTTTAACCATCACACGCGCGACGCTGCCTTTCTTCCTATTGATGCTGCTGGCGATTGCCTTGATGCATGTTTTTCCCGCAATAGCGCTTTATCTGCCTTATGCGATGAATAGTTGACCTGGCAGGCCGCGATCGCGCGGCCTGTTTTTTTAGCGTTAACCTGCGCAATGTTTAATCCGTTTTTTTCCTGCGTATTAACCCTGAACGCTGGCCCTTGAGAGAGGCATCCCACCGACTATGCTCTTTTTGATTTTCATCAGGGTAGCGTAAAGAGACTAGGGCTTGTTTTTGGTCTTCTAGTTGGGAACTCAACATTAGAGTATGTTGGAAGAGCAGCTGGTGAGCTTCCGCCAACAGGGTCATGCTATCGACCTCGACGGACGTAGTCATATTCAACGCATTGGCAAGTATGTCAGTTTGCTGTTGAACATTATGCAACACTTCATCTATTTTCAATGCACTGATATAGCTAACCGTCTTTAACTGATAAAGCACTGCAGCTAGCTGCGACGCTGGGTTTCTTGATAACCAGGCATCAGCAATTGGCCCCGACAATCGAATACAGAGTAACGCTTTGTCGTTCAATAGAAAGCTTTCATGGCTTTGGCGTATGGTCATAACAGTATGGTCGGGCATCCCCCACTTGGCTGCCAGCCATGCGCCAACCAGCGTGTGGTCACAGCCAAAATATGCCTGCTCTGACAATGTTATTTCACCATGCGATAGCGCAGTATCTGCGTATAACGCTTCCGCTTCCTCAGGGTAAGCGGCTTGCAGCGCCAATATGCCAATATCTTGTAATAACGCCAGGGTAAATGTATTGCCACTTTTGTCAGGACATAGCTGCTCAGCTAGATAACGGGCTACCAGGGCTGAAGTGATAGCCCGCTGCCAAGTCCGGTTACGATAAGTACCTCCTTGGGCATATTGAAACAGGGTAAAGCCCAGCACCACTGCCAACGTGGCATTTAAACCCAAGCGTTGCATGGCTTCTATACAGGTATGGATGGAGGTTGAGGCGCGCGCGTAATAGGCGCTGTTCGCCAGTGCAACCAGGCGCATAGTAAGCGCAGGGTCGTGCTCAATTGCCTTGGCGTAATCATTTAAAGTTGCTCGAGAGGAGCGGGCTATATCAAGTACCCGAAGCGCAACAGACGGTAAAGCAGGCAGGCTTTTACATTGTAAAAGCGACTTACTCAAAAAAGCTGGCAGCTCGTTGGTGAGTGCCATATAAAGCGAATCGCTTGGGGATGACAGGCCCGTCATATGGTCTCCTCATTCGCTGTCAGCGTAGCGGGCGGTAATAATAGTGATCCCAATATCATATACTTCCTAAGCGTTAACGTCTTCTGTAAAGGCAAAGAATACCGAGATAATGGTTAACGTTAAGGAAGATTGAAACTCCGTGGTTAACGGCGAGCATGTTTCGTTTTACGCTAGAAACGATAATTAGTATTGTACCGGCTCATTAAAATATGGCCTGCCAAACCAAGTTGCCTCCCACCAAAAACATCGCAAGAATAACCAGTCGGTAAAATAGCGCTTCATTAACGCGGCTTTGCAGCCAAAAGCCGTTACGTACGCCGATCCAGGCGATAGGTACCAGCAGCAGCGATGCCCAGGCGCTGGTGACGTTCACCTCACCCAGCCACAAATACGGACCAAGTTTGATTGCGTTAACTACCGCAAATGAGACGGCGCAGGTGGCAATAAACGTCTCTTTGGGTAGCTTGCGTGGTAGCAGGTAAATATTCAGCGGTGGGGCACCGGCATGGGCAATAAAACTGGTAAAGCCACATACGCTGGCGGCAGGCAGTGCCCAGCGGGTGGAAATGGGTTTTTTGGCCACTGGCTTGAACAGCATATAGGTGGCAAACACCAGCGATATCCCTCCAAGCACCAGGCGTATCCCCTGTTCGCTCAGACGGTCAAATAACAGCGTGCCCACCGCTACCCCGATCAGTAGCCCTGGCAAAAAGCGCCATACTTCGGCCATATCATGCTTACCCCACCATGCCTTTACCGCAAATACATCCATCACCAAGAGCAGTGGCAGCAATAGCCCTGCCGCCTGGGTAGGGCTAATCGCCAGCGCCATGAGCGGCACCGAGAGTGTGCCGAAACCTCCGGCAAAGCCCCCTTTGGAAACACCTGTCAGATAAACGGAAAATACGATTAACAGCCAAGCAATGATGGAGTAGTCAGGGAGCACGGCAATTCCTTGGCAGGCGCGGAAAGGTAAAGCATTGAATGTTAAAACCCTGCTTTATGCAGGGTTTTCATTCGCGTGGCGGTATGCGCGCGATAAATATTAGCAGGCGAAGGGAACTGTGTCCCTCTTGCCTTCTTGATAAGCTATGCTCACAGGATAATCAACGTGGCGAGCCCCAAAAAGGATAGAAAACCCACCACATCGGTAACGGTAGTCAATATCACTGCACCCGATAAAGCGGGGTCAATCTGCAGTCTTTTCAAGACCAGGGGGACCAGTACGCCTGCGATGTTAGCTAGGCTCATGTTGAGAAAGATTGCCAGGGTTATCACCAGCGTGATCAGAGGGTCGCTAAACCAGAAATAGGCAATCAGCCCGACCACTAACGCCCAAACTAGACCATTACTCATGCCTACCCATAGCTCTTTATTGTATAGCCAGCGTTTATTGTTACCCGCGAGTTGGCCCAGCGCTAAACCACGTATAACAACGGTAAGCGTCTGACTGCCAGCAATACCCCCCATGCTTGCGACTACCGGCATCAAAATGGCCAGTGCTACAATTTGATCCAGCACGGCTTCAAACTGCCCGATAACAAACGCTGCTAAAAAAGCAGTCAATAAATTAATCCCCAACCAAATGCCTCGGCTTTTAGCGCTGCGCATAATCGGGGTAAAGACTTCCTCTTCATCACTGACGCCAGACATATGCTTAAGCGTTAGGTCGGCATCATCCTGGGTGATTTCTAATACGTCAGCGGCATTTAGTTGTCCGACCAGTAAGCCGTCGCTATCGCATACGGGCACAAAGTGAAGCTCTTTGGAGCGCAGAAGCGCAGCCGCATCGCTGACTTTCATTTGGTCATTGAGGGTAAAAAAATCATTTATATAATCATCAACCACGCCATCCTGCGGCTGCTTGATTAAATCAATTAGGGTTAAGGTACCCAGTAACCGCTTATCCTTATCGGTGATCATGATCTGCTGCGACTCATCGTCGAGCAAATGATGAATTCGGATATAGCGTTGCACAGCCTCCAACGACACGCCCTGTTTTACATTAACGGTTTCTGGGTCCATATAACGACCCACTACATCATCCTCATAGGCATGAAGGTTCTCGACCTGGGCGCGAATATCTTGGTCCAGGCTGGCGTAGACGCTGGTTTTTATTGACTCATCAGCAACATCCAATACTTCAGCAACTTCTTGAGCATCCAGGCCTTTAACAATTTGCTCAACGTCGCTTGCCGATAGATCTTCGATATAATCGGCACGAATATCTTCGTCAACTTCAGCGAGAACCTCGCCTATCACCTCCTCAGGAATAAACTCCCAAAGAGAATCGCGTGTTTTGGCCGGGAAGGATTCAAGTGTCCGCGCAATGTCTAAAGTATCGAGTTCAGTAAAAAACTCGTGTAGAGCCGCTGTTTCTGGAGTGTCTAAAAGCTTTTGAAGGTGAAGCAGCAGCTCTTCGTTATTGGTATATTTTTCATCATCGCGCATAGCGTCCGTCCTTTTTGGAAACTAGGTGTTGAAGGCAATAAAATTGCAAACTCTCGGCGGCTCGCTCTGCTGAGTTTATAGACTGGTTGAATTGAAAGCCACGCGCACCCCGCTAGCCAGGCGCTGCTGAGCGGACTCCTCTAGAGAAGGCCAATGGCTAACCTAAGCTGTGTCTTTATCGATGAGGAACAATAAGGCCCAGCCTAAGTACTCTCGCCTACCTGAAGCGTAAAACTCACGTCGTGCTGACGGCGGTAGACGCTTTTACCGCTTAACCTGCGAATGAGTTCTTGAGCAGCCAAACGCCCCATGTCTTCGCGTGGAGAGAGAATAGTAGTGAGTTTTGGGGTGATATGTTGGCCTAGCGGTAAGCCGTTGAAGCCCGCAATGGCGATATCGCCAGGCACCGTGAGGCCCTGGCGCTGGGCGGCCAACAGGGCGCCTGCGGCAAGGTCGTCGTTGGCAAAATGGATGGCCTGTGTAGCGGGGTAGTCTTGTAACACCTGGGCCAGGCTTTCTGCACCTGCCTGCAGGCTGCCTAACGTATCCAGTTCTAACAAGGGGGCCTCCAGCCCCTTCGCCTTCAGCACTGCTTTATGCCCTTCGTAGCGCATCCCCGCGCGATAATCGTGAGAGAGCCGCGCGCCAACATACACCATTCGCTGATAGCCTCTGTCGACAAGATGGCTGGCCATACAGCGACCGGCAGCCACATGATCCAGCCCAACGTTAAGATCTATGCCGTTACCGAGCTCCATCACTTCCATAATCGGATGGCCACAGTTGGCTAAGAGCGTATGGCATGCATCGTTATGGCGTAGCCCGGCGGTGACCAGGGCCGAACATGACCAGCCTAAAAACGTACGCACCAGCTGATACTCACGGTCCAGATCGTAATCGGTATTGCCGAGCAGGATCTGATATCCCTGCGCTTCCAGCGTTTCCTGCAGGCCTTTGATGACTTCCACAAACACGCTGTTGATCAGCGACGGCACGATGACTGCAATCAGCCGGGAGCGGGAAGAAGCCAGGCTACCCGCTACCAGGTTGGGCACATAGCCCAGACGCTCTACGCTTTCCAAAACGCTTTGGCGGGTACTGTCGCTCACCTTGTCGGGGTGGTTCAGTGCCCGCGATGCCGTAATCGGGGAAACTCCTGCGGCCTGCGCCACCTGGCTGAGCGTGATTTGATCGGAGCGACGGCGTGACTTGTTAGCGGCCGGGAGGTCTTTAGACATTAGTCACACGTCCTTGATGTTCAACTTGTCGATATGCTGAGAGTAATCTAGAAGTAATGGTAGCGCTATCATGACAGCGCTACCATTTTCCTTGTTAAGGTGAACAATCAGAACAGATTCAAGGGAAAGTAAACCATTGCAACGCCAGCAATTCATACAACAAAAGCGAGGTGTCGACCGGTGAGTCAACACGATAAGCAATCACTTCAAGTAGGCGTTATTGGCCTGGGTGCAATGGGGATGGGCACCGCTACTGCCTTACATCACCAGGGATTTAACGTGACTGGATGTGATATTGCCGCTGGATCACGCGATGCCTTTGTAGCGGCAGGGGGCAAGAGTGTAGCAACCCCTATGGAGCTCGCTCACTGTCATATTGTGCTGGTAGTGGTCGTCAACGGTAGCCAGGTTGAGCAGGTGCTGTTTGGTGAGCAGGGCGTGGTTGGACATCTAGCGCCAGGCAGCCTGGTCATACAGTGTGCCACGGTGGCTCCCAGTCAGGTGAAACAGCTAGGCGAGCGGATGGCGGCAGAAGGATTGATGATGCTGGATGCACCGATTAGCGGCGGTGCTGCAAAAGCCAAAAATGGTGAGCTATCAGTTATGGCATCGGGCGCCGCGGAGGCATTTAACTACGCAAGTGACGTGCTTGATGGCATGGCCGCCAAGGTTTATCGCCTTGGCGATGACCCCGGCGTGGGGTCCAGTATGAAGCTGGTTAATCAGCTGTTGGCAGGCGTGCATATCGCGACCGCCGCTGAAGCCATGGCGTTGGGAATCCGGATGGGACTGGATCCCGAGGTTATCTTTGAGGTGATTACTCACTCGGCGGGCAATTCCTGGATGTTCGAAAATCGTGTGCCGCATATTCTCAAAGGTGACTACACGCCGCTTTCTGCGGTGGATATCTTTATTAAAGACCTCAATATCGTGCACCAGACCGGGCGCGAGCTTTCGATGGCCACGCCGGTTGCCGCCAGCGCGTTGCAGCAGTTCACCTCGGCCAGTGGAGCAGGCTTTGGTCGAGAGGATGATTCTGCGGTTATCAAAGTCTATCAGCGGCTATCAGGCATTACGTTGCCTGAAGCGGCGAACGATGCTCAGGGAACCTAAGCATGAGCACGGAGCAGAGCATAGCCCTTGAAAAGATAGCCCTTGGAAAAACAGACCTTGGAAAAACAGACCTTGGGAACATAGTCCTTGGAGCGATCGCCGACGACTTTACCGGGGCAACCGATCTTGCCAATAACCTTGTACGCGGCGGTATGCGCTGCTTACAGGTGATCGGCGTGCCGCAGGAGACGATTGATCTCCAAGAAGTTGATGCCGTAGTGGTAGCTTTGAAATCGCGCTCCTGCCCGGTTGATGAAGCCATCACGGATTCCCTCGCGGCTCTTGAGTGGCTGCGTAGTCAGGGCGCTCGGCAGCTGTTCTTTAAGTACTGCTCTACTTTCGATTCTACTGATAAAGGCAATATCGGCCCCGTGGCCGATGCGCTGCTGGATCGCCTGGGTGCCTCTCAAACGGTGATGGTGCCGGCGTTTCCAATTAATGGTCGTACGGTTTATCAGGGCCATCTGTTTGTGGGTGATCGCCTGCTTAACGATAGCGGTATGCAGCATCATCCGCTCAACCCGATGCAGGACGCTGACCTGGTTCGAGTCCTATCCCGTCAAACAGCCCATCCGGTAGGCTTGCTCGGTCACTCGGTAATAGCCAAAGGCGCCAGCGCCGCTTTCGACCACTTATCCGCACTTGCCGAGCAGGGCACTCGCCATGTGATTTGCGACACGCTCGATGAGCAGGACCTGGATATATTGGCAGAAGCTACCGTGCTGATACCGTTGGTGACCGGTGGCTCCGGCCTGGGGCAAGCCTTGCCCGCTCAGTACCGTGCTCAAGGCTGGCTGGAGTCCATTACCGAACCGGGGCGTTTGCAACCCGCATCAGGCAGCACGCTGGTATTGTCCGGGAGTTGTTCTAAAGCAACCCTGGCGCAGGTAGCCGATTTCCTGGTACGTCATCCCGAGGGCGGTTTTGCGCTAGACCCTTTATCGCTTGCCGAAAGTGATCAACAGTGGGAACAGGCGCTAGCCTTTGCTCGGCAGCAGCTAACGGCACAGACCCCGGTATTGATTTACGCCTCGGCGGATCCAGAGAAAGTCAGCGCTGCCCAGCAAGTATTGGGTGCCGCGCATGCGGGCGCGCTGGTCGAAGAGGCACTGAGCCAATTAGCGATCACGCTGGTTAACGAAGGCGTTGGGAAGTTACTGGTCGCCGGGGGCGAAACGTCGGGGGCAGTAGTCTCGGCGCTGGGAATTTCCACCCTGCGTATCGGTGAGCAGATTGATCCCGGCGTGCCTTGGACTCAGGCGCCGCTGGCGGGACGTGAAGCACCGCTCTCACTGGCGCTGAAGTCGGGTAACTTTGGCAGTGTCGATTTCTTTACCCGAGCCTTTGAGGTGCTGGCATGAGCGTTCACCTGCGCCACCATCACCAAAATAGTCTGCGCGAGCAGATCAGCACGCTAGGCAAATCGCTGTTTGATCGCGGCCTGACCATGGGCTCCAGCGGCAACATCAGCGTGCGTTTAGAGGAGGGCGGCTGGTTGATGACGCCCACCAACGCCTGCCTGGGAAGACTTGACCCGGCGCGAATCTCCCATCTGGATGATAACGGCCAGCTGCTTGATGGCGATAAGCCCACGAAAGAGCAGTTCCTGCATATGGCGATGTACGCAGAGCGCCCCCAGTCGGGCGCCATTGTGCATCTTCACTCTACCCACTCGGTAGCGGTCTCGTGTTTGCCGGAAGTGAACCCTTGCGACTGCATTCCCCCGCTCACCGCCTACTATGTCATGCGGGTAGGCAAACTGCCGCTAGTGCCCTATCACATTCCCGGCGACCCAAAACTAGGCGAGGCGGTGCGGGGCTTGGCGGGTAAACACAGCGCTGTACTGCTTGCCAACCACGGCCCGGTAGTGGCCGGCAAAAATCTGGAAGCCGCGGTGTACGCCACCGAAGAGCTTGAAGAGACGGCCAAACTGTTTTTGCTACTGCGCGGCGAAAACCCACGGGGGCTCACGCCTGAGCAAGTCGCGGAGCTTGAGGCGCGATTTCCTCGAAATTAACCTACATTACGACTACAGATAAAAACAAAGAGGTATCGATACGTCATGATTCGATTAGCCGCCAACCTTAGCATGCTGTTTAACGAGCACGATTTTATGGACCGTTTTTCGGCGGCGGCTGATGCGGGGTTTAAAGGGGTCGAATACCTGTTTCCCTACGCCTATAGCGCTCGAGAGCTGCGCCAGGCACTTGATGAAACACACTTAGCGCAAGTGCTCTTCAACTTGCCGCCGGGGGACTGGGACGCCGGTGAGCGAGGCCTTGCCAGCCTGCCTGGGCGCGAAGCCGAGTTTCGTGATTCGGTCGTCGAGGCGTTGCGTTATGCCGAGACGCTTAACTGCCCACATGTTCACGCCATGGCAGGCTTGCTGCCTGAAAATGCCGACGCGACGACCCAGGCCGATCATCAGGCTACCTACCTGCGTAACCTGCGCTACGCCACTACTGAGGCTGCCAAGCTGGGCAAGGACATATTGATCGAGCCTATCAATACCCGTGATATGCCCCATTACTTCTTATCAAGACAGGCGCAAGCCATGGCGGTATTGAAAGCGCTGGGGGCGAGCAATCTGAAGCTACAGTTTGATCTCTACCACTGCCAGATCATGGAAGGAGACCTTATTCGCCATCTTGAGCGCCAGTTCAGCGCTATCGGCCATGTTCAAGTGGCGGGAGCGCCGGAACGGCATGAGCCCGATGTTGGCGAGATCAACTATCCGGCGCTATTTGCCAGGCTAGAAGCGCTGGGCTATAGCGGCTGGGTTGGCTGCGAATACAGGCCGGCCGGCGATACGCGCCAAGGTTTGGGCTGGGGTCGACATTATGGGCTTCACTCATGAGTAAGTAGCCAAAACATGGTCTCAAACGCTAACAACCTACAATAAAGCGAGGACACCTTAATCATGCATATCTTAATCACGGGCGCCGCCGGTTTTCTGGGACAGCGCCTTTTACATCGACTGATCAACCGTAAAGAGCTGTGCGGTCAGCCGATCACCCACTTGGCCCTGGTCGATCAAACCCAGGCTGCCGTACCCGACGCGCCTGATATAACGATCCGTAACGATGCCGTGGATATTACTGCTCCAGATGCGCTGGGTAGTGCGCTTGATCGAAAGCCCGATGTCATCTTCCACCTGGCTGCGGTCGTAAGCTCCGCGGCTGAGGCCGATCTGGATCTGGGGATGGCGGTCAATTTTGATGCCACTCGCGCTCTGCTGGAAGGTTGCCGTGCCCGTGGTCTGCATAAGACGCGCCTAGTCATGGCAAGCTCCGTGGCGGCTTACGGCGGGGATCTTCCCGATGTGCTGGATGACATGACGGCTTCGCAGCCGCAAACGTCTTATGGCACGCAAAAAGCAATGTGTGAGCTTCTCATCAACGACTACAGCCGACGCGGCCTGATTGACGGCAGAGTACTGCGTTTGCCGACTATTGTGATTCGCCCTGGGCGGCCGAATGCCGCGGCGTCGAGCTTTGCGTCCAGTATTCTGCGCGAGCCCTTAAACGGGGAGGAAGCCATTTGCCCCGTACCGTTGGATCAGGCGCTTTTTGTAATGTCACCAGATAAGGTGATCGAAGCGTTGATACATGGCGCCGAAGTGCAGGAAGAAGCGTTGGGTAAATTTCGCGCGTTCATTCTGCCGGGCATCACCACCAATGTTTCCGAAATGCTCGAGGCGTTGCGTGAGGTGGCGGGCGCTGAAGCGGTGGCGCGTGTACGTCATGAGCCAGACCCGCGTATCGAACCCTTGGTGGCAAGCTGGCCCGCGCGCTTTGAAACTGCTAAAGCGAACCAGCTGGGTTTTGTCGGGGACCGAGATTTCAAGCAGATTATCGATGCCTATGTGGCAGAGCATCGCTAATGGATCTTCGCCTGCCTGGCGGGCGAGCAATAAGGGGCTACTACTCCCCATCGTTCTTACCAATAAATACAATTAGGAGTATCACCATGACCACTCGTTTCGCTCGGCGTACGCTTGCGACCGCCATCGGCACCGCTACCACTCTGGCCCTGGCAGGTCTGTCATTTCAGGCTCAGGCCGCCACAGAGGTAAGTGTGGGCTACGCTATCTCCAGTGACTCTCACTATGGCGCCGGTTCGCGGGCATTTAAAGAGACCCTCGAAAACCTCTCTGATGGTGCTTTTACCGTAACGGATCACCCCAGTGGCTCGCTCGGCGGGGAACGGGCCATGATCGAGGGGCTGCAAATAGGCACCGTCGATATAGTCATCACCTCCTCCGGGCCATTGGGTAACTTTGTGCCAGAGACCTACGTTCTCGACCTGCCGTTCCTGTTTACCAGCTACGAGCAGGCTCGCTGCGTGCTTGATGGCGAGATTGGCCAGGAACTGCTCGATAAGATGGGCGACCATGACCTGGTCGGCCTGTCCTGGTCGGAAAATGGCTTTCGCCATATCACCAATAGCCAACGCGCTATCGCAACGCCTGAGGATGTCCGTGGCCTGAAGATACGCACCATGGAAAACCGCATCCATCAGCAGGCTTTTCAGGGATTAGGCGCGAGCCCGACACCCATGGCCATGCCAGAGCTATTTACTGCCTTGCAACAAGGCACGGTGGATGGTCAAGAAAATCCCCTTACGGTCATTGTGGCTGCGAACCTCTATGAGGTGCAGGACCAGCTATCGCTGACTGGCCACGTCTATTCGCCTGCCATTCTGCTCGGCTCACCGGTCTTGCTTGATGGGCTAAGTGAAGAAGAGCGCGCCTGGTTTGATGAGGCTGCCCAAGCCGCTACCGAGGCGACCCGCGCTGAGGTATCACGCTTGGAAGAGGAGGGCGTGGCATTCCTGCAGGAGCGTGGTATGACAGTGACCGATAACGTTGATCCAGCACCTTTCCAGGAAGCCGTGGAAGCGGTCCACGCCGATTTCGTTGAGCAGTACGGCGATGAGATGCTGGAACGCATTCGCAACAGCAGCTGCTGAACCCATCCTGTGGCGCCCTTGGGCGCCACTTTCCTATTACCTGGCGGATGAGGTGACTCATGGTGTTCTGGTTTCTGCGTGTCGAACATGTATTGACTCGGTTGGCGCTGGCGATTGCTATTCTGATGCTGATCGTCTCGGTATCGCTGGGGTTCTATCAGGTGCTCACGCGATTTCTCTTCAATGCGCCCTCAACCTGGTCGGAGACGCTGTCACGGGCGACGATGATCTGGTGCGTGTTTATGGCCGCTGCCGCCACGTTCCGCGGCGGCTTTATGATGGCCGTAGAGGTTATCTACAAGCTTGTGCCCAAGCCCACCCTGCTGGCGCTTGAATGGTTTATCGGCCTGTGCTGTCTCCTGGTGCTCTTTGTATTGGTGTTCTACGGCATCCAGATGACCCAGCGGGTCAGCAACCAGACGTTGTCCGCACTTGAGGTCTCGATGTCCTGGGCATATGCGGCCATTCCCGTAGGCAGCGCCTTTGCGATGCTGGCCGTTATTGCGCGGCTGCTGGCCCAAAGTTGCGGTCTTGAAGCTTTAGGGCCAATGCATGATGAGGCAGTCGAGCAAGAGATAGCAGCAACGTCCGCCATGCCGCCTGCTACCCCGAGTGAGCCGCGCTTATGAACTTAGCCATTGGTCTTTCTCTGTTGATTTTGTTCGCCACCGGCGTGCCGATCGCGATCTCCATTTTGCTGGCATCGATCATCGGCATTGAGTTTTTTTCGCGCTTTCCCTTGATGATGGTGCCTCAACAGCTGTTTGTAGGGCTGGATAACTTTCCGCTGATGGCGATTCCTTTTTTCATCTTGGCGGGCAACCTGATGGCGGCCGGTGGTATTTCTAGCCGACTGGTTGATCTGGCCAAGTCAATCGTGGGCGGCGTTCAGGGCGGGTTGGCGATGACCTGCGTGCTGACCTGCATGATGTTTGCGGCAGTTTCAGGCTCTAGTGTGGCGACGACCTTTGCTATCGGTGCGATTCTTATTCCAGCAATGGTCAAGCACGGTTATCCCAAACCCTTGGCCGCCTCCATCCAGGCTTCATCGGCAGAACTGGGGGTGCTGATTCCGCCCTCTATTCCCTTGATTCTATTTGGGGTAAGTACCAATACCTCGATTGGCCAACTGTTCATTGCAGGCATTGGCCCAGGGTTGTTGGTCGGCGGTGCGCTGCTGGTCTTTGTTTATATTTTCTGCAAGCTGCGCGGTTTTGGTCTTCAAGATCGCAATGACCGCACCCGCTTCACGACAGCCTTCCAGCGCGCCTGGGCGGCGATGCTGATGCCGGTGGTGGTCATCGGCGGCATCTATGGCGGTATTTTCACACCCACTGAAGCCTCGGCAGTGGCGGTGTTTTATGCCTTGGTCGTCGGCGCTTGCTACCGTGAGCTTAAGCTTGTCGACCTGATACCCGTGCTGCGCCAAAGTGTTGTGTCTACCGCCGCGGTAATGCTGATTATCTCAGCGGCCGCTCTATTTAGCTTTCTGATCAGCCGCTCCGGCCTTCCCGCCCAAGTCGCCGCTGGGGTCACGGCGATGTTCGAAAGCCCTTGGGCTTTTTTGCTGGCCGTCAACGCCCTGCTTCTTGTGGTGGGAATGTTTGTAGAGACCGGCGCCGCCATTCTGGTACTGGCGCCAATTCTAACCCCGATTGCCATGCAGTTTGGGGTTCACCCAGTGCATTTCGGGCTAATCATGGTGGTCAATCTGGCCCTGGGGATGATTACACCGCCGCTGGGCGTCAACCTGTTTGCCGCGTGTGCAGTGGCGAAGATTTCCATTGATCAGATGCTGCCCTGGCTAGTGCGCTTTGTGCTGGTGGTGCTGACGTGTCTGATGGCAATTACCTATATGCCCTGGATCTCCATGGGGCTGGTTAATCTACTGTATGGCTAGGAGCCTGTTGATGATTGATTTCGAATTTCCACCCCAGGCGGCGTTGATAGGCAATACCTGGGTCGATACCGGCGCGACGCTACCCGTAGAGGCGCCCGCCCGTGGCGAAGTCGTCACGCATATCGCCCGCTGCACTTCCGAGCACGTCGATGATGCCGTCACCGTAGCGCGGCGCGCCTTTTCTGGTGAGCTGGGGGAGTGGGCTCAGTGGAGTGCCCGCCAGCGCAGCGCCTGGCTATTTAGCTTTGCCGATGCCATCGAGGCCAACCATGAGCATCTATCGGTTTTAGAATGCCTGGACACGGGGAAACCCTTAACCCAGGCGCGCGCAGATATTAAAGCCTGCGCGCATTACTTTCGCTTTTACGCCGGTGGCGCCGATAAATTACATGGCGAGACCCTGCCTTATGAAGAGGGCTACACCGTCATGACGCTGCGTGAGCCGTATGGTGTTTGCGCTCAGATTATTCCCTGGAATTACCCGTCACAGATTTTTGGCCGCTGTGTGGCCGCCGCCTTGGCTGTTGGCAATACCGTAGTTCTCAAGCCTGCCGAAGACGCCTGTTTGAGCGTCTTGAGCCTGTCAAAGCTGGCGATAGATTGCGGCTTGCCAGCCGGAGTGCTCAATGTGGTGCCGGGGCTTGGGCGGGAAGCCGGTGCTGCCCTGGCCGCGCACCAGGGTATTGATCACCTCTCGTTCACCGGGTCGCCTGAGACCGGCACCCAGGTAACCCAGGCGGCGGCAAAGCATCACGTCCCCGTCACGCTAGAGCTGGGTGGCAAGTCGCCGCAGATTGTCTTTGCAGATGCCGATCTGGAGGCGGCTTTCGAAGCGGTGGTGCGTGGGATTATCCAGAATGCCGGGCAAACCTGCTCGGCGGGAAGTCGCCTGTTGATACAGCGCGATATATCGCAAGCGTTTACGGATCGTCTGATAGAGCGCTTCTCAACACTGCAGTGTGCGTCGGGCGAGGAAGACGCTGACTGTGGCCCGCTGATCAATGCCCGCCAAAAATCGCAGCTCGATAAGCGGCTAGCCATGGCCGAAGCAGACGGTATTCGAGTTGCGGCAAGAGGGCAGCTCGCTAAAAACGCCTCACCGGCTGGTCATTTTGTTGTCCCGCATCTGCTTACCGATATTCCCGATGATCATGACGTGCTGCGCGAAGAGCTGTTTGGCCCCGTGCTGGCCGTTCAGATATTCGACGATGAAGCGCAAGCGCTGCGTCTGGCCAATGCAACCGATTTCGGGCTGTGTGCCGGTGTCTGGACGCGCGACGGCGGCCGCCAATTGCGCTTGGCAAGAGGCATTCGCAGCGGCCAGGTTTTTATCAATAACTACGGCGCGGGCGGCGGTATTGAACTGCCTTTCGGCGGTGTCGGGCGCTCAGGATTCGGGCGGGAAAAAGGCTTCGAGGGACTGCGCAGCTATACCCGGATAAAAACGGTCGCCATTCGCCATGGCTAGAACAAAATCATAACTACATTAGGCTAGGAGCTTATTCATGAATCAATCCGTTCGTACAGAGCATCGCATCGGTATGGTGGGTGTAGGTTTAATGGGCCACGGCATTGCCAAGAACATTCTCAACGCGGGGTATTCCCTGGCCTTTCTGGACCACCCAGGCAATCAGCCCGTGGACGATCTACTGGCAGCGGGCGCCGTGCCGTGCTCAAGCGCGCGGGAAGTGGCTGAAAAAGCCGACGTGGTATTGCTGTGTGTAACGGGGTCGCCCCAGGTGGAGGCCGTGCTGTTTGAGCCAGATGGCGTGCTGGAAGGGCTTGCCCAAGGCGCCATTGTAGTGGACTGCTCTACCTCGTTGCCAAGCTCCACGGCTAAGGTTGCCGCCAGGGTAGAAGAAGCGGGTGGCCACTTGGTCGATGCGGCGATGACGCGCACTCCCAAAGAAGCCGAGGAGGGGCGGTTGAACCTTATCGTCGGTGCAGATGAGACGCTGTTTGAAGCGTTGCACCCGTTACTCGAAAGCTTCGCTGAGGTCATTACCCACGCAGGAGACGTAGGCTCAGGGCATACCCTTAAGCTGCTGCATAACTACGTGTCGTTGGGCTTTTCAGCCGTATTGGCCGAGGCGACTGCGGCTTCCCGGCGGGCGGGGATCGATGACCACGCTTTTCTGGAGGTCTTGACCAAGGGCGGCGGGGGCGGCGTGGTGCTGGAACGGCTACGTCCCTTTATTGAAGCAGGCGATGCATCGGGGTTTCGCTTTAGCGTGGCGAACGCGCATAAAGACTTGGGCTACTACCACACCATGACCGATGAACTGAATACGACAAGAAGCGTGGCTGGCGCGGTGGCGGCGCTGTATGCCGGTGTGGAGGATCAGACCATGGCGGTACCGGAGTTGATTCGCCTGCTTGAGACGCGCAACGAATCCTGATAGCGGTACAAATTCGCCAGGCGCATAGCTTGGCTGAATGGGGTATCAGCTAGGGTCAGTGGTAATCAATAAGGGCAAAGCTCAATGAGCTTTGCCCTTATGTTTTAATTGAGCTTACTGAATAGCTTAATCCCTTGGGAACCGGGCTTCCAATTCAGCAACCTGTTCAGGCGTCAGCGCGCGCGGGTTTTCGCCGCGCAACAGCAGAAACAGCTTCGCCGTTTCCTCAAGCTCTTCAGTGGCATACACCGCCGCTTCAAGGTTTTTACCGGCGACGACCGGGCCGTGGTTGGCAAGCAGCACGGCGCTGTGCTTGCCTGCCAAGCCGCGTACCGCTTCGCCCAGCTGTTGGTCGCCCGGGATATGGTAAGGCACCAGGGGAAGCTTGCCCACGCGCATGGCGTAATAGGCGGTGAGAGGCGGAATGCAGTCGCAGGGGTTGATACCCGGCAGGCAGGAAACCGCCACCGAATGCGTGGAGTGCAGGTGAACGATGGCGCCGGACTGAGGGCGCTCATCGTACATCGCCATATGCAGAAACTGCTCTTTGGTGGGCTTATCACCACTGATCAGTTGGCCCTGGGTATCCAGATGCGAGATGCGTGCAGGGTCCAGGCGCCCAAGGCAGGCGTTGGTAGGGGTCATCAGCCAGCCGCCGTCATCCAGGCGCACGCTGATATTGCCGCTTGAACCCATGGTCAGGCCACGATCAAACAGTGATTTACCCAGCGTGCTGATCTGTTCGCGCAGGCAGTTCTGGTCGTGATTACTCATGCCAATACCTCAAACGCTCGGGTGAAGAAATCAACGCCCCCAAAGTTGCCTGACTTGAGCGCCAGTGAAAGCGGTGCCTCGCGGTTAGCTAGTGCCGCCTGTGTCCAGGGCACGCCGGGGTCGATCTGCTCGCCGATACGTAGCGCTGAAATGCCCAGGGCAGATACCACTGCCCCCGAGGTTTCGCCACCGGCAACCACCAGCCGACCAACGCCTTCAGTAACCAGAGTAACGGCAAGCTGGCTTAACGCTTCTTCGACTAGCAGGCCAGCTTGCTCTACGCCCAGTTCCGCCTGAGCGGCCTTGACCTTTTCAGAGTCCGCCGAGGCATAAATCAGGGCAGGCGCATCTTGTTCAAGGCGCTCGAACGCGAAGGCCAGCGCCTGCTCCCACTGTTTGTCGCCCTTGGCCAGGGCCTGTGGGTCAAGCGCAAAGCCAGCGCCGGGATGGCGGGCTAAAAAATCAGCGACCTGAGCAAGCGTTGCCCGTGAGCAGCTGCCTGACAGTACCAGCATATTGCCAGAGGCGGGCTGAAGGCGGCCGGGCTCTGCAATCTCGGCAAGCCAACCCTGCTTGCGGTACTGAGCGGGCAATGCCTGTCCAAGCCCCGAGCCGCCGGTTACCAGAGGCATCGTTACCGTTGCCTCCGCCAGTGCGTCAAGATCGCTGTCATCGACGGTGTCACAAATGACGTGGCGTATGTTTTCAGCTGCTAAAGCGTCAAGGTGTTGGCGAGTAGCTTCGGCCCCTTTGGCTAGCGTAGCGCGGTTGGCCAAGCCAACGGCGTGGGAAGTCTGGCGCGAAAGCACGCGTACCAGATCCGCATCGGTCATGGGCGTCAGCGGGTGATGCTGCATGCCGCTATCGTTAAGCAGACGGTCGCCAACGAACAGGTGCCCTTGATATACCGTACGGCCATTAATCGGAAATGCCGGGACCATCACGGTTTGCGAGACGCCAAGCCGATCGAGCAGTGCATCGGCCACCGGGCCGATGTTGCCCTTGTCGGTTGAATCAAAGGTTGAGCAGTATTTAAAAAATATCTGCCGGGCACCCTGTTCACGCAGCCATTCAAGAGCTGCTAGTGAGTCGCTAGTGGCCTCTTCAACCGGGCAGGAACGCGACTTAAGCGCCACAATCACGGCATCCACGTTGCTTAAATCGGGCGGGGTGGTCGGCACGCCAATCACCTGAACGCAGCGCATGCCGCCGCGTACTAGGTTATTGGCAAGGTCTGTGGCACCGGTGAAATCGTCGGCGATAGCGCCCAGTACGATGGTCATAGCATTCTCCAGGATACGGGCTTCAGGTAATGGCCTTGCGACGTGCGCGTTTGATCAGCGGCGTAATCAGCGTGACGGCCAGTAGAACGAAAGCAATGCTCAGCAGCGTGGCGCTGATAGGACGCTCAATAAAGATGCTGAAGTCGCCTTGTGACATAGACAATGCACGGCGCAGCTCGCTTTCTGCGATAGGGCCTAATACCAAACCTAAAATGATGGATACCAGGGGGAAGTTGATCTTCTCAAGCAGATACCCCAGTACGCCAAAGCCAAGCATCAGCCATACATCAAACATCGAATTGCGCACCGAATAGGTACCCACGATGCAGCACATGATGATGATAGGGCCCAGCGCTGAATAAGGTACGTTCAACAATTTGGTGAACAGCATGATGAACGGTTTCGAGAACAGCAGAATCATGAAGTTGACGATAAACAGCCCGGCAAAAACAGCGTAGATCAAATCGCTACTGGTCAGCATGAACATTGGCCCAGGCTGTAAACCGTGCATGATAAACGCGCCTAGAATAACGGCCGTTGTGCCGCTACCCGGGATGCCCAGCGCAAAAAGCGGCACCAGTGCACCCATGGCCGCTGCGTTGTTGGCAGACTCAGGGGCGGCAATACCTTCCGGCGCGCCCTTGCCAAATTTCTCGGGGTGCTTGGACCAGCGCACCGTTTCGCTATAGCTCACCATCGCTGCGGTACTGGCACCGATACCCGGCAGGATGCCGATGACGACCCCGATAATGGATGAGCGCGACAGGGTCATGCCAATCTGGCGCAAAATGGGAAGATCGAAAATCTTGACCTTCACCTTTTTCAAGGGCTGATGGCTTTTATGGTCCAGCGTGCGTTTCATGACTTCTGAAACGGCAAACAGACCCACAATGACCGGAATCAAGCCCACGCCTTCGGCCAGGTTAAGATTGCCAAAGGTAAAGCGGCTGGTGCCGGTGAGCGGGTCAATGCCAATGGTTGCAATAAATAGGCCTAGCGCCGCCCCAATCAAGCCAAATATGAGACGACCGCCTAGTGAAGCCACCACGGTTAAACCGAGTACCGCCAAGGCAAAGTACTCGGGAGATGAAAACTTCAAGGCCATTTTGGCCAGCATGGGCGTGAATATAATAAGTGCTACGGTACCCACAAGCCCGCCGATAGCCGAGCTTAAAACACCGATGCCCAAGGCTTTGCCTGCCTCGCCACGCTGCGTCATGGGATAGCCGTCAAACGCCGTCATCACCGCTTCAGGCGTGCCGGGAGCCCGATAAAGGATAGCGGTAATCAGGCCCGAAAAGACCGTGGCGCCATAAATGGCGGTCAGCACCATAAAGGCTGTGGTCGGCTCCATGCCATACGTAACCGGCAGCAGGATAACCACCAGAATAACGCCACTGATGCCGGGCAGTGCGCCGCCGATAAAGCCGATAAACACGGCAGAGGTTAAGAGCAGCAGGTTGAGTGGCTGCATCACCACGGCTAACCCGCCCAAAAAATGTTCTAGCATGGTCGACTCCCTAGAAGGTTGGGTCTGTTATGGGTCAGCCTTACGGCATGGGGATACCGAGCAGCGAAACGAAAACGCCCTGCATCAGTACGCCAGCAATAACTAACGTAATGGCAATGGTCAGCCATGAGCGGGCGCCTAGCAGCAACGTGCCGATAAACGTAAATATCAGGCTGGCGATTAAAAAGCCCACGCTTTGCATCAATAGCGTGTAGGCGATAGCCGCCGCTATAAACCACCAGTGACGGGTGCGGCCAAGGGAGAAGCGTGACGAAGTTGGCGCGGTTTCAACTGGGGTATCCTGCGTGCCTTGCGGCTCCGATATCATTGCCTGCTTTCGGTCACGCCACGTGATAGCGAGTAGAACAATGCCCAGCGTAAACAGAATGATCAGCAGTGTCAGTGGCCAAACGCGTGGGCCGATAAAGGTGGATACTTGTGCAGAGCTTGGGAATTGCAGCGTGGGATAAAGACTCACCACCGCGAGTGACACGACCCCAAGCGCAAAAAGAGTGATCCTGGCGTGCATGGTAAACCTTGACGGGGATAGTGGAAGAACGGCCCCGCAAGGCCGGTCTTTCAGATGGATATAGGAGGGGACATGCCCCTCCACCAACCAGTAGCTGCTGGTTTAGTCGTTTTGCAGCAAACGCGAGTAAAGCTCGTAGTTGTTCTCAAGCCGCTGACGATACTCGTCGCTGCCCATCCAGCCTGCACGGTAATCAAGGTTTACGCGCTCTGCGTAGCTTTGGTACTCCTCGGAGTCATATACGTCTTTAAAGGCATCTTCCAGACGCTTCATGATCGGCGCAGGCGTATCAGCATGCACAAATATGGCGCGATCGTTGCCGTCTGTCAGATCCCAGTCGTTTTCAACCGTAGTCGGCACATCTGGGTAGTCTTCAAGGCGCTCATCGCTGAAGACCAGAATTGGCATCATCTGGCCGGCTTCGATGTAGCTTAATAGTGGGCTTAGCGAGGTGGTGGTCGCATCAATATTGCCGCCCAGCACGTTCGCAGTGGCGTTGCCGGTGCTGTCGTAAGGGATAAAGTTCATGTCTAGCCCAGACGCATCACGCAGCGACAGGAAAGCTACATGATCTGGACTTGCCGTATGGGTGCCCCCAACGGTGACTTTGCCGGGATTTTCCTCAGCGTATTTCACGAAGGATTCAAAATCAGGAAAACGCTCCGGATTAACAAAAAGCGCCATTACGTCAGACTGCATACGCGCAACCGGCGTTAATTGATCCAGGCCCACTGGGTTCTGGCCTGCCGCAAGTGAAGTCACAAGCGTAGTGGAGGCAAAGTCCAGAGTGTGGCCATCAGCTGCGCTTGTCGCGGTACGCTGGTGGGCTAAAGCGCCGGATGCGGCTGGCAGGTTAACCACTGTAATACGCGCGCCGCCAATGGCTTCTTCAAACATCGGGCGAACGACCCGAGCAAAGTTATCAGTACCACCGCCAGCACCCGCAGCTACCAGGAACTGGATCGGTTTGCTGGGGAAATCATCGGCATCGCTGGCGCTTGCGCTGGTAGCCGCGCCAAGCATGGCAAGAGCTAGAGTGGCGTATTTAACACTATGTTTGATAAACATAATTTTCTCCAAGGTGATTATTGTTGCTTTTAGGGTCCATCAATATAGGAAGTAAAGCACCTTAAAGGCGCTCTACCGTTAGTTACTGGCTGTCGC
Source organism: Vreelandella zhanjiangensis DSM 21076 (assembly GCF_000377665.1). Classification (GTDB taxonomy): domain Bacteria; phylum Pseudomonadota; class Gammaproteobacteria; order Pseudomonadales; family Halomonadaceae; genus Vreelandella; species Vreelandella zhanjiangensis. Next base: position 226,045 of record NZ_KB898648.1, read on the forward strand.
CTGCATAAAACAGTTTGTCCTGTTTAAGGCGAAGCTCATGTAATCGGGAAGATGGTAACGTGACATCGGCTAAAGTAATGGGTTGATTAGGCGCGATATCGCGAATAACTTCGGCGCCTGGTAACAGATAAAAGGGGACTTTGGCGTCATCTGAAAGCGCCGCGGCGGGGTGAATTTCCGGACGCAGCCCTTCGATGTGCCGATGATGGCCCTTCATCTCAAGCCGCTGGCCCGCCTTAATCGCTTGGGTGGCGCGCGCGGTCAGGTCGAATTTAGGCGTGGTGGCATGGCCGCCACCGGACGTTAAGCCGTTGAGTACCACATCCAGCAGCGAGATAGGCGCTTCCAGGCCCAGCAAATGGCGCGGCAGATAAACCATGGCGCTATTGCCGCTGCGGCTTAGTACGTGACCTTTATCGCGCAGCAGTGTCCAGACATGCGGGTCTTCACAGCGCACCACCACAAACACACCGCCAGCAAAGCTCAGCTCGTCTGGGCGGCGCAGGCAGTTAAAGACTTCAAGGCGCTCGTTACCTTCCAGAACACCGCCCTCTGCCTGGGTATCCAAAAGTGTAGGTACTTCTGTGGTTCTCAATACCATGGCATGAAATTCGGGCAGGTCTGGCTGCAGGCCGGTTGCGTTGGCAACGTTGACCATTTCACATAGGTCAGGCACTGAAATCTGCGGAATAGCGGATAGAGCCTCGCCGCGGGATTTGACTGTGGCGCGCGCATCGCTATCGTCAAGCTTCCAGAGTGCGGCCATTTCAGTGGCATCGTACTGGGTACCATTACAGGTCACGGTGCCTTGCGCTTCATCCCAGATAAAGTCGTATTCGCTGCTCTTGCCAGCAGAAACGATCTCAAACCCTAGCGTTCTGGCCCATGTGACAAGGCCAATTAGTAGGCTTGGCTGGTCGCCATCCAGCGGCGTGAAAAGACGTCCCTGGTCTTCGGCCAAGCGAGTCAGGTAAGGCCCGACCACCGATTCGGTTTCCTTGGTGGCAATACCGACATGTTTACCCGCCAGCAAGGCCGCTTCTGCATAACGGGCGCCGACATCAGGAATACCGGTAGACTCAACCAGAATATCGAACGGAAGTGCCGCGACCGTTTCGAAAGAAGCCGTGGCAATAAAAAAGCCTTTCTGCCAAGCGTCTTCGGCATCGCTTTCAGAATGGCATACCATTATTTGCGTGTCGGGAATACCCGCATGGCGCAAGGCTTCAGCCGCCTTTTCAGGATTGATGTCGATCGCAATGCGCGCCGACAATCCTGGCATCTGGCGGGCTTGACGCAATACGCCACGACCAAAATCACCAGCGCCCGCGATACAGGCTTCAACTACCTTGTTCGTGTCAAAGTGTTGTAAGTAATTCATAGATAAAGGGTATTCCCTGTTTGGGTCAAGACTTTCCGAACGGTGACATGAACTTATTAATGCTTCTTTGCCACGCAAACGTAGTATACAGATGCTGGAATGTAGTGGTATACCATTTTGGGGGTCAATATAAGCGGTGTAATACTTTAGTCTTGTGAAACCAGTTGAATGAGTTAAGGTATTGATTTTAATTATTTAATTAAAACGTCTATAGGCGTGTGCTTATTTGAAAGGAATTTTTTGGTATGCCATTCTTGATGATTGCTAATAAAAGTGAATAACTCCATGGAAGATATCGCTCCAACCCATAACGCTGGGCTTGTTGAAAAAGTCGCGCATTATTTGCGCGAACATATCGTCATGGACCATTTTCAACCGGGACAGCGGTTACCCGAGCGCACGCTGGCAGTTGAGTTACAAGTGTCGCGTACGCCGCTACGCGAGGCGCTCAAGATTCTCGCGACAGAAGGTTTAGTGGTGATTTCCCCCAATCGCGGGGCTGTGGTTGCGGATGTCAGTGCTGCGGATATGAAAGAAAAGGCCTATGTATTAAGCGTCCTTGAGCAGTCAGCCGCGCAACTGGCATGTGTCAGGGCTAGCGACGAAGATATTGCTGAGTTACAGGCGCTGCATTACGAAATGAAAGCTTCTTTCTTAAGAAGGGATCGGCAGAACTACTTTCGGCTTAATCAAGATATCCACAACCGGATCGTGGCGCTTTCAGGGAACACGACCCTGATTGATATACACGCCAACCTCAGTCGGCAGCTTTATCGGGTGCGCTATCTGTCCAATCAAAAGACCGATAAATGGGCGAAAGCCATGGAGGAGCACGAGGCCATCATGGCGGCTCTGGAGGCCCGCGACGCCGCACGCGTCGGCGATGAGCTGCGCAACCATCTGGGTAAAACGTGGATCAAATATGCTAATGGGGAGCCGGTCAGCGGCGAGGCGTCATAAGCCGGGTTGTATAGGTTGTTACAAATGAACGGCTGTTTGCCGATCAAGCTGTCCTGTGGACAGAAAGCACTAATCCCGAGTGGCGGGTTCTGGCCGGGTGATAAGCCAAGCTGCCACCCCAATCAGCAGGGCGATAATGGCCCAGCGTAGCCAGCCACTGCCCAGGTGCAGCAAGATAAACAGGGCGCTGGCGCTGATCATGCCGACTGCAATGAATTTGGCGCGCCGCGGAATGGCGCGCTCACGCTCCCAGTTGGTGATAAGTGGCCCTACATAGCGGCGCGAGCGAATCCACGCTTCAAAGCGCGGAGAGCCTTTAGAAGCGCAGTAAACGGCGCCCAGCATAAACTCAGTGGTCGGCAGCAAGGGCAAGAAGATACCGATGACACCAATGCCGAAACTTAGCGCAGCAAGGCCTACCCATAAGGCACGTACTAGCGTGATGGGTTCTTTTGCTGAGGGCTTTTGCGGCGAGCTAATGGGCGGTTTCTCGTTCATGCATCCAGCTTCTCATGGATAACAGTGATTAGCGATGCGCCAAGTCAGTTTTGCCTGGCTAATACGTTGATGTGCTAAGCATACTACGCCGTATTTAAAACTGCTTAACTCTCTCGACGCATTAGCGAGCGAGGGCAAGAAGCGGAGGTGAGGCTTTGTGGCTCGTGGTCGCTTGAAACTCTGCGCCGTACACATCAGCGATGCGTTCGGGGGTTAGCACGTGATGGGGCTTGCCGTAGGCGATGCGTTGCCCCTGATGAAGTAGCCACACCCCGTCGGCGTAAGTAGCGGCCAGGTTCAGGTCGTGTAGGACGCATACGATGGCCATATGATGCTGTGTTGCCCAGGTGCGTAGTTGACGCATTAGCCGCTGCTGCTGGCCAATATCCAGTGCGCTGGTAGGTTCATCCAGCAGAAGCAGACCGCCATCTCTTGCGGTTTTTGAGCGCCGCGAGAGTAACTGGCAGGCGCCGCGAGCAATCATCACTCGCTGGCGCTCGCCGCCCGAAAGCGAGAGTACGCTGCGCTTGGCGAGCGGGACGAGGTTCAGGTCATCGAGCAGTTCGGCGATGAGTGCTTTATCGGGGTTGCTCCCCAGACACACCAATTCTTCCACTCGCCAATCGAACCCGACAGGCTCCTGCTGAGCGACAAGCGCACGGCGGCTGGCGAGTGCAGTAATCTCCCACTCGTCAAGCAAGCGACCATCCAGCTGTACGGTGCCCTGTTCGCAGCGGCGATAGCCTGACAGCATGCTGAGCAGCGTACTCTTGCCCGCACCATTAGGCCCTACAATAGCGAGCAGTTCGCCCGGATGGAGCTCGCCACTAATAGGTGCTAGTGCGGGAATTGAGGCTAGCCCCGCTTGATGCAGGGTCAGCATGACGGGCTCCGGCGCATAAGCAGATACAGAAAGTAGGGCCCGCCCAAAAGGCTTGTTAGCAGCCCGACCGGGATCTCGGCAGGTGCACCTAGCGTACGTGCCAGGGTATCGGCGACCACTAACAGCAGCGCCCCGCCCAGCATTGAGGCAGGCAGGAGTAGCCGGTGTCCAGGCCCTAGCCAAAGCCGTAAACAGTGGGGAACCAGCAGGCCAAGAAAGCCAATGACCCCGGTGAGCGCTACGCAAAGCCCGACGCCAAGTGAGGTGGCCACAACAATGCGGCGTTTCAGGCGTTTGGCATCCAGCCCCGCCGCATGGGCTGTGGTTTCGCCTAGCTGAAGCAGGTCAAGCTCGCTGGCGCTGCGCATTAGCATCCACAGTGCCAGACTAATCAGTACCAGAGCGATAGCGGTGGTTCGCCATAAGGCATGGGTTAGCGTGCCCATGCCCCACAGGCTCAGTTGGCGAAGCTGTTCATCGCTGGCAATAAACGCAAGAACACCGCCCCCGGCACCGGCCAGGGTGTTAATCGCCAGGCCCGCTAGCAGCAGGGTCATAACGGCGGCACTGCCACCCTGGCGTTTGGCCAAGCCAAACACGATCACACATACGCTCAGCGCGCCCAAAAAGCCAGCAGCAAACTGGCCGTAAAGGCTGTTGACGGCGCTATCCTGAAAAATAACGATCCATAGCGCCACAAATAGCCCGGCACCGCTGGCAAGGCCGAGCAGCGTTGGGTCGGCTAAAGGATTACGAAATAGCCCCTGCATGGCAGCGCCGCTGCCCGCGAGCATGGCGCCTACGGCAACCCCTAGCAGCAAGCGCGGTAAGCGCAGCTGCCACCAAACCTGTGTGCTGAGCGTATCTGTATTGCCGCTTAGCAGTGCCCATGGGGAAAGCCCTAACGCACCCGATGCAGCGCCCCACGCCAAGGCAAGTAACAGCGCAAGCGTTAAACCGATAAGGACTCGTGGAGTGCGCCCCATCGGTCGCATCGTACGCTGACGACAAGCCGTTAAGCTGACCATTACGGCGCAGCCAGCGCAGTGGGCGAGGCGTTGAGCAGCGCTTCAACATCCTGGCGTAAGGCTAACAGTTGGTCGGGCGCACGTGGCCCAAAGCCCAATAGTGCCTGATCATCGATAACGATTAACCGCTGCGCTTGGCCTGCCGGAGTAAGTGCCATGCCGGGTAATTGCCATAAGGCCGTTGGGCCGCCCATGGCGTCTAAACCGCGCGCCGACATAATGATCAGCTCAGGCGCCTCGCGCACCAGCGCCTCGGTGCCAACACTGTGGTAGCCCTCCATTGCTGCAAAGGCGTTTTCCAGCCCGACGGCTTCAAGTGCCGTATGCGCCGCGGTTTGGCGACCAGCCGCACGCGGCGTTAAGCCGCTATGCTGGAGAATAAACATCGTCCGGGTTGAAGGTAAAGAGGGCAAATCGGCCAGGTATTCAAGCTTGTCAGTCAAGGTTTGCGCTAAAGCGTTGGCTTGTTCACGCCGGTCAGTGTAGCTACCCACCGCACGAACCTTTTCAGCAATGGCCGCTAGCGTAGCGGGTGCGCTAACCACATCCAGCGTAACGCCGACAGCGTCCAGCTGCTCAAGCACTTCTTTAGGGCCGGCATGCTGATTGGCAAGGATACGGTCAGGCTGAACCGACAGTACGCTTTCGGCCGAGAGCTGGCGCAAATAACCCACGGAGGGCAGCGCTGTCAGGGTCTCGGGATAGAGAACCGTATCGTCGCGGGCGACCAGATTAATGTCAGTATTCAAGGCCGAAAGCGTTTCAGCAATATCGCCGCCCAGCACAACCCAACGTTCGCTGGCGCTCGTTTCCAGGCTGAACAACAGCGCAAGCAAAACGCCGGAGAGCAGTCGAGCATGCTGCTTCATGCCACGGCCTCACGCTGACGAAGCTCATTCAATAGCTGCCGCCAGGCGGCGGATTCTGGGTTGCCCTCGCGGCGCTCGGCATATAGTTGCAGGACTAATGAGCCTTGTGCGTCAAATGCTTCAATGCTGGTGACGCCTCCATCACGATTGGGTTTAGACACTTGCCACACCTGATCAATGGCGGTGTCGTCCAGGTGCAGGGTAAAGCTATCGCCAAACAGATTCAGCCAGCCCCGTGCGCGCTGGGGTGTGGGCAGCGTGCCCGTGCGGATTTGTACGCAGCCGGGGCTGGCGACAAACAGCATGAGTGGCAAGGCGTGTTGGCTTGCCTGATGGAGCAGGTTTTCCAGTATGTTAGCCGGTAGTGCACGGGTGTAGTGGCCCTCCATCAGCTGGTTGGCCTCAATACGCTCCAGACGATGGCGCTGCAGCAGAGCGAAGAATTGATGCACGTCCTGCATCGCTCCCCATTCGCTCGCAAGATCGGGGACATTGGGAAGCGGGCGTTTAAGGCGCGGTGCACTCTGGGTGAACGCTGGAGTGTCCTGGGTGCCGAGTGCTGCTAACGCGTTCCAGGCGCTGGGAAGCGGTGTTTCCAGCGCAAAGCATTTGTGCACGGCGCAGCCGTGCTGGTTAAATATTTGCAGGCTCCAGCGCCACTCCTTTGAGCCATCTGGTGAAGGCATGGCATCGCGAATCAAGCACACCCAGTGCCAGTGGGGATACAGCAAGCGAAGATCCAAACCGCCAGGGTCGAGCAGCAGACCTGTTTGGGATCCGCCACGCAGTTCAGGATAGACCCCGGTTTGTTCAAGGACGGCCAGGCGTGAGCGGGTCAGCGATTTTACGCGGCCAAGCGTGGGCAGATAGCTTGCGATCTCGCTGGGTGGCAAGGGCAGTGTCCATACATCACGGCCCAGGCGAGCCGCCTGTAACTCGCCTTCGCTAATGGCCAGACGCTCGGCAATGTCGATGGCGGGCAGGCGCGGCTGGGCCGCCCGCGCAGCATCAAAGGCTTCCAGAATAGCGATTTGTTGGGATTGAGTCATAGCGCACCTATATCGGGTTCACTGAATGGATTTACCACTGCCAGTTGAGGGTAGCGAACAGGCTGCGCCCATCGCCTAAGCTGCCATCGGGGCGGTACCACACTTTATCGCCCAGGTTAGCCAGGCGTAGCGAGGTATCGATGGCGGGGGTAAGGCGCCAGGCCAGGTGCACATCGTGCAGCCCATAGCCGGGCAGACGCTCGTCATCGCCCTGTTTATCAAAATCACGCGCCAAGCGGCTTTGCCAGCCGATACGCACATCATGGTTGTAGAGCGCCACTTCACTGCCGAGGGTCACTTCCATGGGTGTCTGGCTGCCTAGCGCGCCGCCGCTGTCGCGATCTTTACCGGAAACTTCTGAGAGTCCTATAAAGCTTGTAAGTAGAGGAAAGGCGCCGGGCTGCCAGGCAACGCGAGCGTCATAGCCCCATAGTTGGGCGCGCTGTACGTTCACGGCCTGAGTGGTACCCGCCATAATGTCGACCTGGGTGTCGATAAAGTCATCGGCGCGGGTGTCGAAGTAGCTGGCGCGCACCTGCCAGTCGCCTTGATGCCAGACCACACCACTTTCCCAGGTATGGCTGGATTCAGGAGACAGGTTAGGGTTAGGCACCCAGTAATTGTCAGGTGTACAGAAGAAAGGCCCGGCGCAGAAACCGGCAAAGTGGCGCTCGTTGGCGTATAGCTCAGAAAGGCTCGGCGCGCGGAAGGCTTCGGCGTAACCGGAGAACAGCATCAGCGCTTCATCGGGGCGCCAGGCCAGGCGAAAACGTGGCGAGACCTGGTCATGCACGCTATCGGCATCGCCTTGGCCGGTGGCGTCGTAACGGTCATAGCGGGCCCCCAGGCCCACATCAAACTGGCCGGCACCGCCCTCTGCTAGGTAGCGGCCAGCGGTTAGCGTGGTGTCTAAATAAGCGGCCTGGGTGTCGATATCGGCTTTCGGAAAGCCGTTGGCGTTACCCTCCGGGCGCTGACGCGCCTGCTCCAGTTCGCCACCAAATACCAATGTTTGGGAGAGCCAGCCGTGATTGATGGTGTGGTAGCCATCGCTTTGCAAGCCAACGCGTTCCAGCGTGCGGCTGGCTTGGGGCTCATCAATATCCTGCTGACTAAACGTCAGTCGTGAGGTGATTTCTGTCGCTTGGCCGGGCTGCCAGCGGTGGCCAAGCTGTAGATTGTTACTTTCGACATTCCGGTCGCGCAGCGGGTTACTGGCATCGCGTGATAACTGCTGAGGGTTAGCGGGCTGGGTGGCACGCTCATCGTAATGCTGCCAGCTGATAAACACCCGCTGATCGCTACTCGGCTCCCAACCGCCTTTGACCAGCAGGCTGTTGAGTGAGGCATCGTCTTCGGCCTCCTCGCCACCTGCGCGGCGAATATCACCGGACTCGCTACGGCCTATTGAAATCAGGCCATCCACTTGACCACTGGGTGCAGCGTGACGCCCAAAGGCTGTCAGACTGCCACGCAGCTCATCATTCGCTGTAGCGCCGCCAACCGAAAGCCGGGCGCCGCTGTCTTGGCCGGGGGCAAGCAGGTCCTTGGCTTCCACGCTCGTGAAACTTACCACGCCGCCCATGGCGTTACTGCCATAAAGGCTTGATAGTGCGCCGCGCGCTATCTGCACTTCCTGGATCAGCGCAGGGTCCAGGAAGAAGTTGCCTACGTGGCCAGTGGAAATATCCTGGCGAACGCCATCCAGACGAACCAGCACGCCCTGGCGGCCAAAACCCCGCATGCTCAGCGTTTGACCGTTACGCCGCCCTGGCCCGGCCACGTGCAGGCCTGGTTGACGACTCAGTACATCTTCAATGCGGCCAGCGGTAGCCAGAACGGCATCATCACGGTCAATAATATCGATAATCAACGGTGCGCGAGAAAGGTCGGTAGGCGCCCGCGTGCCGGTAACGGTCACTGGATCCGCCGTTGACTGCGCTAACGCAGGGGCGATAAACAAGGGGCAAAGAGCGAGGTAAAGCGGGCAAAGCGAGTGAACACGTTTCATGAGCCAGACCGTTCCAACAATAAGGAGGAAATAGGCGCTGGCTGGGTGCGTGGGCTACCTGGCTGGCGTTAAGGGGTGTAAGAACTGATTGAGCGTTACGCCGTTAAAATAAGTTTTCCGCTTTTGGTAATGCGCAATACGTAGCGGCGATTGTCATGTTGAATCACCAGTTGGCCTTGTGGCCCAAGCAATTCGCGGCTTTCGACCTCGCGAGGCGCAGGCGTATTGTCTGATGCTGTACCCCTATCGGCAAGCTGCATGAGATACTGTTCCCTATGTTAATGATAATTATTGCCGATAAGATAGCAGGCCATTTGCGCCAGCTCAAGTAGCTGAATAAGGAACCTGACCAAGCGTAGGGGAAGGGGAGAGAAAGGCGTAGACAATGAAAGCGCCTTGAATCGTGCGTTAAGTCGTAATATGGCCTTAAAAGTTATGCATGAAATTTAGGCGAGCTATTAACTATCAGCTCACCTAAATTAATAAGACTTAAAATTGGCTTTCAATGAAGCCATATCATATAGGTTGGATATCAATAATTAACCGTTTGTTGGATAACGTACGGCCAATACGACCAACCATTGATGGCTACTTCATTAAATGGGTTTTATCCCGCTTTTTGGTTAACCAGCGTCTCAGCCAACTGGGTTAGCTTATTATCGGTGTTCTTTTCTTCTTCAAGCGTTTCAGCCAGAATATTTTTGGCTTCGGTATAGCCTAGCTGCTCGGCAAGAGCACACAGTGTACCGTAGGTCGCAATTTCATAATGTTCGACTTTCTGAGCCGCGCCGATCAGGCCTGCATCGCGCACCGGGCCTTTCTCAGTCGCATCGATCAGCTCTTGGCCTTCTTCGATTAAACCTTCCATTGCATGGCACTTCATGCGCTTGATTCGGATATCTGGCAGGCTGTCAGCTACTTTTTCAAGCCTTTCCAGCTGGCCTTGGGTTTCTTCCAGATGGTGCTTGAATGCCTCAGCCAGTTGGGGGTCATCAGCTGCCCGAGCTAATTTGGGTAGCGCCTTTGTTATCTGCTTTTCAGCACTGTTCGTGTCGGAAAGAAGATGAATGAAAAGGTCCTTGGCGTTTTTAATAACCATCGTATCGCTCCTGTTTGATTAAAAAGGATCATCCGTAATAAACGTTTACAGCCCTTTTAAAGCTAGCAGGGAATTTGTGCTGGATAAATTTACGTAAGTTAAGCTTTTAGTTGTATATTAAGTATTTTAATACATCATTTTTTAAAGTTTTCAAAAAGGAGAGTTGATGAAAGTTAAGGTGGTAAAGGTGGCTGAATAATATACGCGCTACAGCCCACCGATAAGCAATTGAGCAGCCACGGTAAACATCATAAGCGCTACGCCAATATCAATAAGACGCCAGGTAACTGGGCGCGCAAGCCAAGGCGCAAGGCTTGCGCCACCTAAGGCCAGTGCGCTGAACCATATAAATGAGCCGCTAGTGGCCCCCAAGGCGTAGGCGCCGGGCATCGGCTGCTGGGCGCCGAGTGAGCCAATCAGCAATACGGTATCTAGGTAGACATGTGGGTTAAGCAGCGTGACCGTCAGCGCGGCTAGCATTACGGCGCTTAACGAGCGGCATGATGTGTCAGTCGCCCGAAGCGCTTGCGGACGCCAGGCGCGGTATAACGCCTGGCTGCCATACCAAAGCAAAAACGCAATGCCGCCCCAGCGTGCGATAGCAAGCAGTAGCGGGCTTTGCGTCAATATACTTGCCAGGCCAAATACGCCCGCGGTTATTAGCGTGGCATCACATAAAATGCACAGCAACGCGACCGCTATATGATGCTCGCGCCGCAAGCTTTGCGATAAAACGAACGCATTCTGCGCACCAATCGCCATGATCAATCCAATCGCCACCAGCAGGCCGTTGCTATAACTCTGCCACATTGCGTGTATTCCTTATTAATCGCTATTTAAGGCGCGTTATGCCGCCCGTAGTGGCCCAGTTTGCTAGAATCATTTTTATAAGCAAAATGAATACTCCTGATGCCCTATAAGGAAAACTGATTGCTCGACTATAAATTGCTGGCAGCCCTGGCCGCCGTGGTAGAACAGGGCGGGTTTGAGCGCGCCGCGCATATGCTGGGGATATCCCAGTCGGCGGTATCGCAGCGGGTCAAGCTGCTGGAGGCGCGTATCGGCCAGCCGGTGTTAGTGCGCGCGACGCCGCCTGCTCCAACCGAAATCGGTCGACGGCTGCTCAACCATGTACAGCAGGTACGCTTACTCGAGCGTGATCTCACGCGCCAGGTACCCGCGTTGGATGACGCAGTGCCGGAGCGCCTGCGCCTGGCGATTAATGCAGACAGTCTGGCCACCTGGTGGCCCTCGGCGGTGAGTGGTTTTTGTGCCCACCAAAACGTACTGCTGGAGCTGGTCGTCGAGGATCAGGAGGTGGGATTAAAGCGTATGCGGGCAGGCGAAGTGGCAGGCTGTGTATGTGCGGCCGAGCGCCCTGTCGCGGGGGCAAACAGCGTCGCGTTAGGCGCCATGCCGTATCTGGCGGTTGCAAGCCCAGCTTTTATGAAACAGTACTTTGCTGATGGCGTGGGTGCAGACGTCTTACCCCAGGCGCCAGCTATCGTGTTTGGTACCGATGATTTGCTACAGCATCGCTACCTAGCGGCGCTTGGTATTATCGGCAGCTTTGCCTATCACCTGTGTCCTTCATCGGAAGGCTTTGTACGTTTGCTGGAAAGCGGACTGGGTTGGGGAATGGTGCCGGAGCTTCAGGTGCGTGATGCGCTGGCCCAAGGCAAGCTGGTGGAGCTGATACCTGGGCGCGCCATCAATGTACCGCTCTATTGGCATTACTGGCGCAACGGCGGGCGCTTGCTGGCAGGTTTGACGCAGCACCTTCGCCGTGAAGCGTTAGAGGCATTGGTGCCGCTTTAACCGCGATTAAATCTGTCAAACAACTGTCATCATTTGTGGTTAGGGTGCTTCTTTTTATTCACGGTGCTACCCGATGCCCATTCCTGCGCTTGCTATTGAAGGTCTGCATAAATCGTTTGGCGATAAAAAGGCACTGGACGGTATCGACCTTCACCTGTCGAGCGGCAAAGTGCTGGCCCTGCTAGGGCCATCAGGCTGTGGTAAAACGACATTGTTGCGCTGTATCGCTGGGCTAACCGGGATTGATAACGGACATATTTCTCTGGACGGGCAGATTGTAGCTCAGCCTCAGCGCCATTTGAGTCCTAATGATCGCAAGCTCGGCATGGTCTTTCAGGACTATGCGCTCTGGCCGCATATGAGCGTGGCGCAAAACGTCGCGTTTCCTCTGGAAATGCAGAGCGTTAACGCCAAGGCACGCAAACAGCAGGTGGCCTGGGCGCTGTCGCTGGTTGGCCTTGGCGACTATGCCGACCGCCAGCCGGGTTCGCTCTCCGGCGGGCAGCAGCAGCGTGTTGCTCTGGCCCGCGCCATCGTGGGCAAGCCCAAGCTTTTGCTGATGGATGAGCCGCTCTCCAATCTGGATAAAGGCCTTCGTGACAATCTGGCGTTGGAAATCCGAGCGTTGATTGAAGAACTCGCGCTGACGGCCGTTTTTGTCACCCACGACCAGCATGAAGCCTTTGCCCTGGCCGATGAGGTGGCAGTGTTGCAGGAGGGGCGTTTGCAGCAGGTGGCTTCTCCAGAAGCGCTTTATCAAGCGCCCGCCACCCCCTCTATTGCCGAGTTTATTGATGCCGGTGCGTTACTGAACGGGCACTTCGATGCAGATGGATTTCATGTCGCAGGCCAAACGCTACGCGTCATGACTCGACGTAATTACACCGGCCCGGCACGCCTTCTGCTGCCTCGCCAGGCTCTGACGCTGACGTCACCAACTCAGGCCGACGTAATTGCCAAGGTAAAAGGCCGGCTGTTTCAGGGCGACCATACCGCACTAACGCTGTCGCTTGATCAACATACCCATATAAAACTGCGCGTTCACGACACGCTGGTGCCGCTGGAATCCGTTGGCCTAGCAGTGGATATCGCATCACTGCGCGCCTGGCTACCCTCTGGCGAGGCGCTTTCATGTACTCCTCTACATGCTGCTGAGCTTTGTTAACGCATTAACCCCACCATAAGGAATGTTGCATGTTTTCTCGATTGCTTTCCCGCTCTGCGCTGGTTTCGCTTACGGGCGCCGCACTGTTTAGTCTGGGTAGTCAGGCTCATGCTCAGGCGCTGACGGTCTACTCAGCAGGCCCGGACTCACTGATTGAACGTCTGGCGGCCGATTTTACCCAGCAAACCAACATTGATGTGAATGTGTTTCAGAGCACGACAGGCCAATTGATGGCCCGATTGGAAGCCGAGCGCGCCAATCCGCTGGCGGATGTGGTCATTTCCGCCTCGTGGGACAGCGCGACGTCGCTTTCGGAAGATGGCCTCTTGCACGCTTATCAATCGCCTAATGCGGCCAACGTACCTGACTTTTTGCAGGCTGATGACTACGTCGCTCAGGGTGTTTCGGCGCTGTCGCTGGTCTGGAATAAAAATAGCGACACGCCGCCACCCAGCGACTGGGCTGACCTGGCTGACCCAGTTTACGCCGATCAGGTAACCATGCCTGATCCTGCTCAGTCGGGGACCGCTTTTGAACTGGTGGCCGGTCTCTTGACGGCGACGGGGGAAGACGCAACGTGGTCGCTGCTGGAAGCGCTGATGGACAACGGTATGGTGGTGCCCGGGCCTAACGCGCGCGCGCTGAACCCGGTATTGCAGGGCGCCAAGTCGGTAGTGTTTGGCGCCGTCGATTATATTGCCCTCGCCCAGCAGCAAGACGGTGAGGCGATTGAGGTAATTTTCCCAGAAAGCGGTACGGTTATCGCGCCGCGTCCGATGATGATTCTCGCTTCAAGCTCCCTGCAACATGAGGCCGAGCAGTTTATCGATTTCGTGCTTTCTGACCAGGGCCAGCAGCGGGTTGCGGAAAGCTACCTGATGCCAGCGCGTAGCGATATCGAAGCGCAGCGTCCGACGCTTAATGAGTTGACGCTGATTGATATCGATAGCGATGCAATGAACGAGCAGCGTGGCGTCATTTTAGAGCGTTTTCGTGAGCTGACGGGCGGCTGATGAAATCGATCAAGGCCCTCAACCTGCCCCGCTTGGACGGGGCAGGCATCGTGCTGTTGCTCACGGTGCTGATACTGCTTTTGTTAGTGGGTTTGCCGCTGCTGTATATTGTTTTGCAGGCCATCTTTCCGCTGTGGTCGCGCGGCGATCTCTCCGGCGCGTTTACACTTTTTGTACCCACCCTTGTCGACCCTGCGCTACTCAAACTGCTGGGTAATACATTGCGCCTGGGCCTTGCTGTGGTTGTGGCCTGTGCCGTATTAGCGGTACCGCTTGGCGCGCTGCGGGCGCTTACCCGTGTGCCGGGCGGCGCGGTATGGGATCTGATTTTTCTGATTCCATTTATGATTCCGCCGTATATCGCGGCGCTCTCCTGGATGTTGACGCTTCAGCCGCGCGGTTATGCGCAGCAGTTAACGGGTATTGAAGCGAGTCAGTTTCTGTTTTCCTTCTACGGTATTGTGTTCGTGATGGTGCTGAACGTCTTTCCCGTGGTCTATTTTGCCGTTTCGCGCACCATGATGAGCGTGGGCGGGCGTTACGCGTCGGCTGCCCGCGTTTGTGGCGCGGGCAAATGGCAGGCGCTTTGGCGCGTCACTCTGCCTCTCTCAACGCCCGGTATTGCAGCCAGTCTGCTGCTGGTTTTTGCACTCACGATCGAGGAGTTCGGCACGCCAGCCACACTGGGCGCGCAAGCGGGCTATCACGTTTTGGTAACCGGGATTCATCAGCGCTTTTCCGACTGGCCAATCGATATCCCCGGTGCTGCCGTGCTGTCGCTGCTGCTTGTGATGCTGGCGATGGCCGCGTTCTATATCCAGCACTGGCTGGTAACGCGGCGCTCGTTTATCAGCCAGACTGGCAAGCCGACCACGGGTGAGCGCGCCGAGCTTGGAAAATGGAAGTGGCCGGTCATGGTGTTTTTTTCAGCCGTAGCGTTTATCTCGGTCGCCGTTCCACTGCTGGCCGTATTGGCCACGGCCTTGACGGGGACGCTATCGGGCGGGCTTACGCTGGATAATCTGTCGCTACGCCACTTCGAGGCGCTGTTTGCCAATCGCGGTGGTGCCATGCAGGCATTGGGAACGAGTCTCAGCCTGGCCGTTGGTGCCGCCTTAATCACGGGCGTATTGGGCGCTCTGATTGGCTATCTGGTGGTGCGCGCTCAGGTACGTGGTAAAGGGGTGCTCGATTTACTCTCGCTGCTGCCCAATACCCTGCCTGGCGTCGTTGTGGCGGTAGGTTTGATTCTGGCGTGGAACCAAAGCCACTGGCCTATTCAGGTGTATAACACCGGGGCGATGCTGCTGCTGGCGTATGCGTGCCTGCTGCTTCCTTACCCCGTGCGCTATGCCAGTGCGGCTTTCCGGCAGATGGGCGAGAGCCTGGAGGCGGCTGCCAGGGTGTGTGGTGCCGGGTTTGTCACGACGTTTCGGCGTATCTTGCTGCCGACGCTGGCGCCGAGTCTTCTGGTATCCATGCTGCTGGTGTTTGCCATCGCTTCCAGAGAATTGGTGGCATCGCTGATGGTGGCGCCAGCAGGTATGAGCACCGTATCGACGTTTGTATTCGGGCAGTTCGAGCAGGGCTCGCCGGGGGTGGGAATGGCAATGAGCGCCGTGGCGATTTTTACCACCACGGCGCTATTGGTCGGGCTAACGGCCTTTAGCCGCAAACGCCTGCCTATCACCAGCTAGATGGGCCTTTAGAAAATGGCGCGGACGGCAAAATACAGGACTGAAGGGGCAAGCAGCGCGCCGAGGCCAGTGTAGAACGTGGCCGTCATGGCACCATAAGGCACCAGCTTCGGGTCAGTGGCGGCAAGGCCTGCTGCCACGCCGCTGGTGGTGCCCATCAAGCCGCCGAAGATCATCGCTGAACGTGGGTTATCCAGGCCGATATGACGGGCAGCGACGGGGGTTAGAATCATCACCAGAATCGATTTGAATAGACCTGCGGCAATCGAAAGGGCGATGATCTCTGAAGACGCGCCGATTGAAGCACCCGCAATGGGCCCGACAATATAGGTTACGGTACCGGCGCCAATGGTTGTCAGCGAAACAGGGTCGCGATAACCGAACGCGTAGGCTACCGCCACGCCGGCAATGAACGATACGAACACACCCAGAAATAGAGCGATAATACCGCTGAGACCCGCCTCGCGAACTTCCTGAAAACGTACCCCGTAGGCTGTGGCAATAATCGCCAGATCGCGCAGCATGCCACCGCCCATTAAGCCTAGTCCGGCAAACAGGCTGATATCGGCAAGACCTCGCGTACCGCCCGTATGAATACCGCCAAAATAGGCCAAGCCTAGCCCCACGATAATCGCAATAGCCGAGCCGTGAATACGCCCTTTGGTCAGCTTATCGCTGATCAGGTAGGAGAGATACATGGCGCCGCCCACTAAGGCAAACGCCGCTATCAGGTGCTGTTTCTCAAGCTGAGTGACTAACGATTCAATCATAATAGTGACCTCCAGTTAGCGGGCATGGCGCGCGCGAGCACGAGCATGAGACGGTGAGGAGGCACTTAACACTTTACGCGGCTTGTGGGGCGGAGTGCTTTCCTGAGTATCGGAGTCCTTGGGGCGGCCAAGCTTGTTGAGAAAGGGGATTAACGCAAAGCTTGCGACTACCGCGACCAGGCTTGCAAGTAGCGCAATCAGGCCGCCATCAAACGCGGCGGCGACATTCTGGCTAGCGGCCATCGCGACCACAATTGGAATATACATGCCGTTCCAGAACTTGATGCCGTCTTCCGTGCTGGCGGGCATCTTCTTTTTGTCCATCAGATAGCCGCCCAGGAAGATCAGCATCAGCATGGCAATGCCAACACCCCCTACGTTCGAATTTACGCCGAGCAGCATGCCCAGCACATCACCAGCCCACAGGCCGACCAACATACACCCTGCCAGAAGGGCAACACCGTAAATCACCATGGCACAATTCCTGTCTTATCGTTGTTGTGAGGAGCACATTTTATGGCCGCAGTCAGGGCTTGGCCCGATCCCCTGCGGCGCGGGAAGTAGGCTCAAACGTTAGCCGTCGCACGCTCCTGAGTGAATGTATCCGTGTAGGTAGTGCGCAGCTGATTCTTCTGAATCTTGCCCATCACGTTGCGCGGTAGCGTATCGGTAAAGAAGACTCGCTTAGGCTGTTTGTAACGGGCTACCTGATCCTTGAGAGCTGCGAGTATCTGCGCTTCGCTAATCGCGTCTGAAGCGCTGGGCACGACCACTGCCACAACCCCTTCGCCAAGATCACCATGCGGCACGCCAATCACAGCCGATTCCACCACCCCCGGTAAGTCATCGATCAACTGCTCGACTTCTTTCGGATAGACGTTGTAGCCACCGGAAATCACCAGGTCCTTGTCACGGCCCACGATGTTCAGGTAACCGTGCTCGTCGATAAGCCCCAGGTCGCCGGTGATAAAGAAGCCGTCATCACGAAACTCGGCCTGGGTTTTTTCCGGCATACGCCAGTAACCCTGGAAAATATTCGGGCCGCGTAGCTCAACCATGCCGGTTTCGCCCTGAGCGAGCGCCTTGCCACTTTCGCGGTCAGCGATACGCACTTCCACACCGGGAAGCGGCATGCCGACCGTGCCCGGGCGGCGCTTACCGTGGTAAGGGTTGGAGGTGTTCATATTGGTTTCGGTCATGCCGTAACGCTCAAGAATGGCATGGCCGGTGCGCTCTTCGAATGCTTCGTGGGTTTCAGCCAACAAGGGTGCCGAGCCTGAAATAAACAGGCGCATATTGGCAACCACCTCGCGGTTCAAACGCTCGGAGGCAAGCAGGCGGGTATAGAAGGTCGGCACGCCCATCAGCACGGTGGCGTGGGGCATGAGATCCAGCAGCTCATCAACGTCGAGCTTGGGCAGGAACGTCATCGAAGCGCCGTTGATCAGCGTGATGTTGCACGCCACAAACAGGCCGTGGGTGTGGAAAATCGGCAGTGCGTGGATCAGATGATCCTGCTCGGTATACTGCCACGCTTCGCTCAGTGACTGGCTATTGGAGGCCAGGTTCTTGTGGCTGAGCATGGCGCCCTTGGAGCGTCCGGTGGTGCCGGAGGTATAAAGAATCGCCGCCAGATCGTCGCCTGCTACTTCGCATACCTGTTCGGTTTCCGGTGCATTGGCGACTTTTTCCATCAGGCTGCCGTCGGCCTTGGTGCCCAGGCTTTCTACATGGGCAACGCCACTGGTGCTGGCGCGCTCTTGAGCCTCTTTGAGTACTGCCGGGCGGCACACGTAAAGCTGTGGTTGCGCATCTTCGAGGAAGTAGGCAATTTCGCTGTCGGTATAGGCCGTATTGAGCGGCAGATACACTGCGCCGACCTGTAGGCAGGCAAGATACAGCATGACGATTTCAGGACTTTTATCGACCTGGACGGCGACCCGGTCGCCCGGTGAAACGCCTAGTTCCAGAAGGACGCTGGCCATTTTCCGACTGGTCGTTAGGACATCGCCATACCGGTAGCGCTTACCCTCCAGCGTATCCATCAACACCTTGTTGGGCTGGCGTTCAAAGTGCGGGTAAAACTGCAGGTAAAGGTTGTGGTTCATGAAAGGTGCCTTGTTATTTTGCGAGCGCTAATCGTTAAGCGCTCGCTTCGGTATTGAAATGCTGGCTAGCCTGGCTTGCCAGTCGACGAATATCATTGGCGCATACCACGCTGTGATCGCGGGTATAGGCTTCATGGTTTTGTTCGATGCGGTCCAGCTGATAGAGGTAGTTGACCATCAGCCCGTGTGCTTGTTGGTGCCCTTTGGGGGAGGTGTCGCCCAGCCAGTTAAGCCGGTGAAGGCTTGCGCCATTGCCTAAATGAAAGCGTGCGACAGGATTAAGTGGCTGGCCGCTTCGGTGCTTGGCCTCGACCAGATAGTGCGCGGCGAGGCGCATGAATTCCTTATGCGCGGCCGCCGGTAGCTCGTTTGTTTCAGGGTTATCCAGAAAGGCTTCCAGAGGATCGGACGGCGTGATGGCCTGAGAGGCACGCTGCTCGGCCAGCCAGTCAGCAAAGCCCGGTACCGGTGACAGGGTGACGAAGTTCTTGAGCTGCGGCAGTTCGCGACTGAGCTCCTGAACCACCTGCTTGATCAAGAAGTTGCCGAACGATACGCCCTTAAGCCCCGCCTGGCAGTTGCTGATACTGTAGAAGACTGCGGTATCGGCCTCATCCAACGGCACCTCTTCGCCGTGTTCCAGAATGCGCTGCACGTTGTCGGGGATACCTTTGCATAGCGCCACTTCCACAAAGATAAGCGGTTCATCACCGGTTGCCGGGTGAAAAAAGGCGTAACAGCGGCGATCTTCCGGGTCCAGCCGGCGGCGCAGGTCACGCCAGTCACTGATGGCGTGCACGGCTTCGTATTGAATCAGCTTTTCCAGCACGGCGGCGGGCGTGTTCCAGTCGATGCTTTCCAGCACCAGAAACCCACGGTTGAACCATGAATTAAACAGATGGGAAAAGTCGCTATTCAGCGCGGCAAGCTCGGGTGCGTGACGTAGCTGCTTGAGCAGGTCGGCACGCATTTTCACGAGCTCAAAGGTGCCGCCCGGGCAAAGGTTCAAGCGGCGCAGTAAATCCTGGCGACGTGGCTCACAGGCGTTAAACAGCTTTTCAAGGGCTGCGTTATCTTCAGTCTCACAGTAAGCCTGGTACGCGGCATGGATGGCCCCCGGCTCGGCAGCGTAATCACTGGCAAGCAGCGAGAAGAAGGCCTGGCGTTCTTCGGGCTCTAACTGCTGATAGTGGGTTAAGGCGCGTTGCGCGGTCATTATCTGGGAAGCTTCACCGCCGCGCTGCATCAGCGTTTCACAAGCCGAAGAGAGAGCGTGAAGGTGCGCATCACTGCTTTGCGTGGCGTTAGCAGCGCTACCCAATAGGCGAGTACGCGTGCTGATATTGGAGAGTAGTCCTTGAAGAAACGTCATGTTCACATTCATGCACATCGACCTCTGGATGGACAATTCGCTAGCAGCGCACGCTCGATGACGCTAGAGAGATGTATCAGGTGGCTTGTTATATATAACAAATAGAGGTTTAAAATATCTGGGTCAAGAGGCAGAAGGGTAGACATAGGGCGAAGAGGCCGCTGAAAGCCACAGCCAGGCGGGTTTAGCTGGAATGGTGAGGTGCAAATGAAGTGTGAAAAGCGTATTGCAGAGCAAGAGAGTGGCTTCGGTACAGAGGGCTTAAAGCTGCTGCGCGGTCAGGACATGGCATAGAGCGCATATCGCCATGATCATCACCGCACAGCCGTCAAACTTTCAGGCAGGCGTTTAAAAATGCTTACGCGTTTTATCTGCGCTTAGCCATTATTCGGCGTCGCGGTTGATGTTAAACGGCGACCACGCCTGGCGGACCGGCATGATTTCCAGACGGTTGATATTGATATGCGCAGGCAGCGTGGCGAGGTAATAAAGCTGCTCGGCAATATCTTCGGCCTGTAGCGGCGTGGTGCCGCGATAAAGCGCATCAGACGCCTCCTGGTTGCCCTTGGTGCGTACCAGCGTGAATTCAGTTTCTGCCATGCCGGGGGCAAGGTCGGTCACACGAATACCGGTGCCCAGCAGGTCACAGCGCAAGTTGTAGCTAAATTGCTGCACGAATGCTTTGGAGGCGCCATACACATGGCCGCCGGGGTAGGGCCACTGGCCAGCAACAGAACCAAGGTTAAGAATGCTGGCGCCTTCCCCCTGGGCAAGCAGGAGTGGAAGTGCGGCGTGGGTAACGTTAACCAGGCCCGTGATGTTGGTGTCGATCATGGTGTGCCAGTCTTTAAGATCGACCTTCTGTGCCGGTTCTGGAGCTAGCGCCAGACCTGCATTGTTGATCAGGCAGGTGAGTGGTAAAAAGCTTTCGGGTAGCTCGCCCAGTGCCTTGGTGACAGCATCGCTATCGCGAACATCCAGGGCCAGAGTGAGTACCGGCACCTGCTTGGAAAGCTCTTCCTCCAGCGCTTTTAAGCGCTCTTCCCGACGGCCGGTCAGAATCAATGACCAGCCGGCTTGTGCAAAACGCATGGCGGCGGCTTTACCAAAGCCAGAGGTAGCACCGGTAATTAAAACGCTAGGCATCGCGACGACTCCTTCATCAAGGGGGGCAAATAGGCTCAGCTCTAATGTAGCCTGTTTGGGCTTGTTTGATGAAGACTTGGTAAGTATTAATAAGCAGGCTGTATTTCCATGTCTGCTTTTAAAGTGATGATTTTCTAATTGCTCTATGTATAGCGCTTTGCTTTGCCCGCTGCTGTGTTTTAGCCGACAATGCAAAGCATCGCGATGGCTGAGCTTGAGGATTTTACATGCAGGGAAACGGATTTTTTGATCGGGTAGGCGAGACCATTGGCGATGTGATTCGTACAGTGGTGGAGTTTTTACTGGCTATCTTCACTAACTTCTTCGGTGCGTTGGAGGAGTTTGTCGATGGGTTAAGCCGCTCGCTGGGGATCAATGCTTCTTTCTTCAGTATTCTGGTACTGATTATCGGGCTTTGTCTGCTGTGGGGTGGCGTGAAAGCCATACTCCGCGGGTCGATATTCGGAGCCATTTTCAGAATTGTGCTGGCGCTATTTATTCTTTCTTGGCTAATAATGTAATTAAGAGTGCCAGACTGAAACATAAGTAAGCATGCTAAGTATTTGTATTGATAGCGTTAATTCGGGTAGGCGTTTAAGGCGTGAGTTCAGCTCATAACGCTATGACGATTTATCATTTGCCTATTTGTTGCAATTTGCCATCATTTCGCACTTCTTTAGTGCAAAGTGAGCGAGATGAAAACGTATCTTGGCAAAATGCGTGGCGAGCCGATTCAGCGTAATCGGGTAGGTTGGCAAGACGCCGTGTGGTCCTGGCTGGGGGCGTTTACCGGCATGGCGGTCATTTGCTGGTTAAGCGCCTCCTGGCTTTCCCAGCAGCTGCTGATTGTGGGCTCGTTTGGGGCAACGTCAGTACTCATTTATGCCGCCCCTGAAAGTCCCTTTGCCCAGCCAAGCCACGTGCTGTTTGGCAGCGTGCTTTCGGCCTGCATAGGCGTCGGCTGCTATCAGCTGCTCGGGGCGACGCCGATTTCCATGGCGCTTTCGGTATCTCTTTCAATTTTGGTAATGCAGCTAACCCATACCGTGCACCCGCCAGGTGCAGCGGCGGCTCTAATTGCCGTAGGCGGCGGTGCTAGCGTGCATCAACTGGGCTGGTGGTATCCGCTGTTGCCTATCGGCATGGGCTGCGTGGTAATGCTGGTGATCGCCATTCTGGTCAATAATCTGGCTCGCCATCGCCGCTACCCGCGCTACTGGTAACTCTTCAACGGTTAAGCCATTAATGCCTAAAGGCTATTTAACTGCTGCTCTAGTGCGAAGATATGCGCATCCTCAACCTTCAAGTGACGCAGCGCCTGGGCTAGATTGACCAGGTAGTCGCGGTTGGGGCCGCTAGGGCCGGAGGCGCGGGCAATCTGATTTGCCATGGCTTCAAGCGAGGCCGGCCCTAGAAAAGCAGGATTATCCTCGGTGGCCAGATACACCAATCCTTTTGTTTGCTCTTGAGAGCCATCGGTAAAGTATACCGGCGTCAACTCACGCAAATAGCCGTTTTTTTCGCGATGATCCAGCGGTGCCAAGGTTTCTGGCGTAATGCGGTAAGCCATACCATGGCAAATGGCGTCGGAAACAGGGGTTAATGTGACCACGCGTCCAGGGGATTCCAAGGTACCGCGATGGTCGTGGGAACCCTGCCAGAAGCGGCGCTCCCAACCGGTAATATAAGCGCTGCGTCTTTCCAGATACGCAAAATCCGCTTTCCAGATCAACGACCCGTAGCCAAATAGCCAGATGTCGGCGTTTTCATCCAAGTGGTTGCGCTGCTGGTTAATGGCCGTGGTATCGATCAACATGGGTAATCTGAATGTGGCTTAAAACGCCATGGTACCATGCCCTAGCACCTTCTTCTGGAGCGATCATGCGCGCTATTTTTCTCGTCGATAATGGCTCACTACGTCCGGCAGCCACGCTAAATTTACGCCGCGTGGCGGTTGCCCTCAGCCAGCAGATAGGCGAAACGGTACAGGCCGCCTCGCTGCTCCACTCCAATAAGATCCCCGCTGATCAACTCGATGGTACGCCCGCGCTGACCCTTGGCCCTGCGGCTGAGCGCAGCGCTGAGCAAGGGGCTACCGAGATCATCGTAGTGCCGTTCTTTTTCGGCCCGAGCAAAGCTTTGACCGGTTATTTACCCGAGCGCATGGCGACACTGCAGGCAACGTTCCCAAACGTTAGCGTGCGCGTCGCCCAGCCGCTGGTAGACGAGCGCGGTGGCAACGATCTGCGTTTGGCTCACCTATTGGCTGACAACGTGCGTGAGCACCTTAACGGCAAGCCGACTCGCGTTGCTCTTGTTGACCACGGCAGCCCGATTGCCGAGGTGACCGCTGTTCGTAATCGACTGGCCGGGCAGTTGAGTGCCCTTTTGGCAGACGACGCCTTGTGTGTAGCGGCAGCGTCAATGGAGCGGCGTGAGGGTGAAGAGTATCGCTTTAATGAGCCTCTTTTGGAAAACCTGCTGGACTCCGATGAGTTTCAGGCCGGGCCGGTAATTCTGGCCATGCTGTTTTTGTCACCTGGCCGCCACGCGGGTGAGGGCGGCGATATCGATGAGATCTGTCGCGCGGCACAAAAGCGTCATTCAGCGCTTAGCGTGGTGACCACAAAGCTTGTGGGCGAGCATCCAGACGTTGTGGATATTCTCTATTCCCGGTTGCGCCAAGCAATTGATGGCGAACGTTTTCTGCTCAAGCTGCCTGCGCTGCCCCGTACGCCACATTAGTCGATAGGTGTAACCACGCCCAAGAGCGCGTAGAATCGCGAGCCTTTGTACGCGCAATTCGCCAACCAGGGTCCACATCTTGATCGCTACCGCCAATATCACCATGCAGTTTGGGGCCAAGCCCCTGTTTGAAAACGTTTCCGTCAAATTCAATAACGGCAATCGCTACGGTCTGATTGGCGCCAACGGTTGCGGTAAATCGACCTTTATGAAGATCCTGGGCGGTGAACTTGAGCCCTCTTCGGGTCAGGTCATGCTGGATCGCAGCACGCGGCTGGGTAAGCTGCGTCAGGATCAGTTCGCCTATGAAAACGAGCGGGTCATCGATACCGTGATCATGGGTAATACTGAGCTTTGGAAGGTTGCCGCCGAGCGCGAACGTATCTACAGCCTGCCGGAAATGAGCGAAGAAGACGGAATGGCCGTGGCCGACCTTGAAGTACGCTTTGCCGAGCTTGACGGCTACACCGCCGAAGCCCGCGCGGGCGAACTGCTTCTGGGTCTGGGGATTCCCATTGAGCAGCACACAGGGCCGATGAGTGAAGTGGCTCCCGGCTGGAAGCTGCGCGTGCTGTTAGCCCAGGCGCTGTTTTCAGACCCTGATGTGCTACTGCTCGACGAGCCTACCAACCACCTGGATATCAACACCATCCGCTGGCTGGAAGATATTCTGACGGCGCGTAACAGCACCATGATTATCATCTCGCACGACCGTCACTTCTTAAACAGCGTATGTACGCATATGGCGGATCTGGATTACGGTGAGATTACCCTGTTCCCGGGTAACTATGATGACTACATGACGGCGGCAACCGCCGCGCGTGAGCGTCAGCACTCGGATAACGCCAAGAAAAAAGCCCAGATTGCTGAGCTTCAGCAGTTTGTCAGCCGCTTCTCGGCGAACGCCTCAAAAGCCAAGCAGGCGACCTCGCGGGCGCGCCAGATCGATAAAATCAAGCTCGAAGACATCAAGCCTTCCAGCCGGGTAAGCCCGTTTATCCGCTTTGATCAGAACAAGAAGATTCACCGCAATGCGGTCAACGTGGACGCGATTACCAAAGGCTATGATGGCAGTGAGCCGCTGTTCGACCGGTTCTCAATGACTGTCGAAGCCGGTGAGCGTATCGCAATCATCGGCCCCAACGGTATCGGCAAGACAACCTTGCTGAAAACCTTGGCGGGCGATCTGCGCCCCGATAAAGGCGAAGTGAAGTGGACTGATGCGGCCGACGTTGGCGTATTTGCTCAGGACCACGCCGATGACTTTGCCGTCGATATGACGCTCTTCGAGTGGATGGGGCAGTGGACCCAGGGTGGGGAGCAGGTAGTGCGCGGGGCGCTGGGGCGCATGCTGTTCTCAAGCGACGATATCGGAAAGTCCATTAAGGTTATTTCCGGTGGTGAGCAGGGGCGGATGCTGTTTGGCAAGCTAACCCTGACCAACCCTAACGTGCTGCTGATGGATGAACCGACTAATCACCTGGATATGGAGTCTATTGAGGCGCTTAACCTGGCGCTGGAAAACTATCCAGGCACGTTGCTGTTCGTAAGCCACGACCGTGAGTTCGTCTCAAGCCTAGCCACGCGCATTATCGATATGCAGCCAGAAGGCATTGTCGATTTCAGCGGCAGCTATGACGACTACCTGCGTAGCCAAGGCGTTGTGTAAGGCTAGCCAATAATCTGCTGGTAAGTCTCTTCGGTAGCGCTTTGATGCTGGGTATCCAACACATCGGCGTTAAACAGCGCTGCCGCTTCTTTCGCAATCGCCACAAAGGCAATCATCTGTTGATTGCGGCGTTTGCGCAAAGGTGGCTTAACGATCAGGCTGATGCCTTTGATAGGATCGTCAGCGCTTTCGTCTCTGAATAGATCCGGCAGCTCGCCAGGTAAGAAAGCGTTGGCAATCGTAATGGGATTGGCGGGTTGTTGACCGGCGACCAGAAATATCTTCTTTAACGGGTCGTAGTCGGCATTGATCTGTTTAAGCCACTGGGTAAGCGTCTGCTCGGTGACTTGCCCGGGTTCCGCAAAAATAATAAATAAAGAGTGCTGAGAAACCTTGGCGGCAGGTTTGGCATGGACAGGGGCGGGCGCTGGTTCGGGCACGTCGCTCACGGCCACTTTCTCTTGCGACTGTTTTTTCAAGACGGCTTGCGCCTTTTTGCGCTGCCGAATGGGGCGAACGATAAACACGAAAAGAGCCAACGCCACGCAGCCCAATAGCATGGAACCCAGTGCCAGTAGTGTTGCCAGCGATGTATTTTCCAAAACTTGCCTCTCCTTGTTTTTCGATCATTGATACTACCGTTTCCATGGACTATTTCATGGTCACTATTCCATAACGACTATGGCTGCTTGAGCCGCAACATGGCGGTAGCAAAGCAAACGCGTCTTGGGCGTCATCCCCGCTCTGCTTTGTACAGCCTCTTAGACTACCAGCCTTTCCCGACGTTGAAGCATAAAAAAAGCACTACCTAAGTAGTGCTTGGGATAGTTCTTTTCAATCAGTTAGCGTTTAAAGCCTACGCCATGGTTAGCCAATACGGTCATAACCGTTATCCATGAACGGATAGTCGGTATAGCCTTTCTCGTCACCACCGTAAAACGTGTCGTGATTGGGTTGGTTAAGCGTAGCCCCTACACGAAAGCGCTCGGCCAAGTCAGGATTGGCAATATAGGGTCGCCCGAATGCCACCACATCGGTAGTTTTATCGTTAATACGCGCTTCGGCGTGTTCGGCATCGTAGTTACCGCAGTAGATCAGACTGCCGGTAAAGCGCTCGCGCATCTGCTCACGAAAACCGTCAGGGAACTGGATGTCGCCACCCGCCCAGTTAGGTTCGTTCAAGTGCAGGTAGGCAAGACCGCGCTTGGAAAGCTGCTCTGCCATATAGAAGGCCATCTCTTTCGGCTCATCATCGGTCAGGCCGAACAGTTCGATGAACGGCGTCATACGAATGCCCACCCGATCTGCGCCATACACCTCAATGACCGCATCAATGACCTCTAGCGGGAAGCGGGCGCGGTTTTCGATCGAGCCACCGTATTGATCGGTACGCTGATTGGTGCCCGTCGCCAGAAACTGGTTGAGCAGGTAAGCGTTGGCCGCGTGTACTTCCACCATGTCAAAACCGGCACGCTTGGCGCGAACGGCGGCCTGGCGGTAGTCGTCCACAATGCCGGGAATTTCGTCGGCCTCCAGCGCACGGGGTGTGCTGGTGGGGTGCTGCCCGGCGGTACCGTCTTCAAACTCAACAAAGCACTGGGCGCCTTCGCCTTTCAATGCGCTAGGTGCCACTGGCTGCTCGCCGTTGGGTTGAACCATTTCATGAGAAACGCGGCCAACGTGCCACAGCTGTAGCGCAATACGTCCGCCTTTAGCATGTACGGCATTGACGACGCCTTGCCAGCCAGCTTCCTGTTCGTCGGTCCAGATACCCGGCGTGTAAACATAGCCGCGTGCGGTTGGAGAAATGTTGGTGGCCTCACTGATGATCAAGCCCGCGCCAGCACGCTGGCCGTAATAGGCTTCCTGCATCTTGCCAGGAACACTATCGGGAGTACGAGAGCGGGTAAGCGGTGCCATGATCACTCGATTGGGAATCGACAGGCTACCAAGTTTGGCCGGGGTAAAAAGCGTTTCATACGCCATGCAGTGAACTCCTTTTGTGCGCTTGGTTTAAAGTGATGGTTAGAATAGACCAGTTTACTAGTAAGCGCCAAATTGTTGCTTCCTAAATTTGACTAGCCCCTTCCACCAAGCTCGTTGATACGAATGGCAGCTTATGCAAGTGGGAGCAGATGTGCGGAAAAGAAGATGCCTACCAAGCGACGCAGAACGCCGCTTGATAGGCTTGTCAGGAAATCAGGACGTGGTGAAGAACGTTTAATGGCTTATTTAATAGCCGACCAGATGCCCGACGATCAATCCGACCCAGGCCAGCATATAGACCAGCGCCATAAAGGGCAGAATAGCTTTTAGCCACTGTGCGTAAGAAACGCGCCCCAGCGCGAGCATGGCCAGCGTGCCACCTGAGGTGGGGATAATCAGATTCGTTAAGCCATCGCCTACCTGAAAGGCAGTAATCATCAGTTGCCGGCTCATGCCGACAAGATCAGCGACAGGGATGAGAATAGGCATGGTTACCAGCGCCTGGCCGGAGCCTGAGGGTATAAATAGATTGATTACCCCTTGCACCACGCTTGCCATGATAGCGGAAAGCACCGAAGGCATGCCGTCGATCAGTGAGCTAAGCGAGTTAACGATGGTATCGATAATGACCGCCTGCTCTAGAATAACCTGAATGGAAGCCGCCAGACCGATCACTAACGCACCCGCCGTTACGCTGGCCGCACCTTCTATCATTTGCTTGGCAATGCCGTTGGCCGACAAACCATTGATAGCCCCAATCAAGATAGCCAGCAGTAAGAAGATTCCTGCAATTTCATTAATGTACCAGCCGCGGGTAAAAACACCGGCCAGCATGGCAATCAAACCGCCGACAAAAACAATCAGGGTAAGCACATTGCGCCCGGAAAGCCGGTACTCACTTAAATGTTTGCTGAGTGACTCCGCGTTGTCAGGTTCTTGAAACTCCATTTTCACGACGCGCTTACAGATATACGCTGCCAGCAAGCCAAGTGATGACAGCACTAACAGTGTTCTAAGCCAGGCACCTGAGAAGGTGGGTAATTCAGCAATGCCCTGGGCGACCCCTACGGTATAAGGGTTAATCGGTGAAAGGGCAAAACCTATCCCAATACCCCCAACGGCCATTGTAGTGCCCACTAAACTTGAGCAACCAATGGCGCTGGCAATCAGGACGGCGATGGGTACCAGGGCGATATTATTTTCAAAACCGACGGCAATACCGAAAAAGCCATAGATAAAGGTGCCTACCGTGATAATGACATTGCGCCGCTCGACGCCAACACGGTTAACGGCAACGCCAATCACGTTTTCCAACGCGCCTGTCTTTTGCAGAATATGAAAAAGGCCGCCGGCGATAAATACGATAAACAGGTAGCGAGAGGCGTTAATTAATCCTTCAGGAATAGCCACGAAGATATTAAATAAGGGAATGTTGGCAACATTATCGAGATAGGTGAATGAACCGGGTACAACAACGGTGCGGCCATCTTGCGTAATACGCTCAAATTCACCGGCAGGAATAATAAAGGTCAGCAGATATGTCGCGACCAGTATTATGAAAATGAGCACCATGGGATCAGGGACTACTCGGTACCACTTTTTCGGTTTTTCGTGATCGGGCAGGGGAGTTTGTTCAGTCATGAGGGACCTTTTTAGAATTGATGCTTTAGTATCGAGTGCTCATTTTAAATCAACATCAGAGAAGAATGTGTCAAGCAGAGTGACCAATAGGCCCTCGCGTGTACGAAAAGGTATATCCATACACGCGAGGGCCTATCTATCAGAAAACAGGTGAGAACTATAAGAGCGCGATAATTATCGGCGCAGCCAAAGCCAGCGGCGTTTGGAAGGCACTGCCATCATTTGAAGCGCGGTATCAAGCGGCAGCATGATAGCCGCTAGCTGGCGGTAGCACAGGGCGCTACTCAGCACGCCCGGGCACTGCTTTAACAAGAGCTCACATTGCTGTGAGGCAACAAATAATTGCTCGACCGTGGGCGCAGCAAACAGCGGTTTGGCCTGTTGGCTGCAGCGCATCAGCTCGCGCGATAACATCGAAAGCATTCCCGCATCCAGCCAGCAGGGGAGCGGGTCGTCCAGGCGACCTGCGATCGAGTGTTGAATCGCTTCAAACGAGGTTCGTAAAAACACGATGGTTTGGCGAAGCTGTCGCTGTTCACTGGTCATGTCGCTTACCTGCGTATTATTACTGGCTAAATGATTCCAAAAAGATATTGTTTCTCATTTTCATCTATCGAGACGATAGCGCCAGACAATTGCCCTGTCAATCAAAGGTGCGGGCTTTGCGTATTGCCCAGCACCTTTAATGTTTAACGGCTAAGCAGGTAAATCCCTTGGGCAAAATAGAACACGCCAATACCGGTGACAATCCAGCGAGTCCATGTGCGGAAGTTGGCATCGGTCAGGCGATGCAGAATGCGTGTGCCCGTTTGGGTACCTAGAATGGCAAACGGCGCTGCCAGCAGTACCATGCCCCATTCCCCAGTGCTAAGCGAAAGTGCGGCACCCAGGTAAAAGAGAATTTTAATACTATGGGCAACCACCTGGATCATCGCCTTGGTGGCCACGACCTGGCGGCGATCCATATGCGAGCGGACGAAGAAGATATCAATCAGCGGCCCCGAAACCCCGGCGGCAATGGTTAACCCACCAGACGCCATGCCGCAACACAGCGCATGGCTTTTGCGATTAGCGTCCAGATGAAACCAGCGCTTGGGCATCCACACCAGAACCGGCATCAGACCGATGAGGATCGAGACGGTGGCCGCATTGGGGCTGTAGTTAAACAGCAGCAGCAGCCCCGCTGCGCTCAGCACGCCCAGCGTCATAAACGCGACAATACGCCAGACAATAAATCGCCGCGATAGCCACGCACGTGAGCCGTTGGCGGTAAGTTGGATCACGCCATGCACCGCCATGGCAGTGCCCGCAGGAAAAATAATCAGCAAAAACCACAGCAGCACCAAGCCGCCCGCCATGCCGAAGATGCCTGACAGCATCGAGGTTAAAAAGACAACAAAGACAAACGCTGAACCGATGAGTAGTGACATGTTAGGGCTTCTTAACGACGGCAATTAACTACGGCAAAAGGGCCAGACCTGATAAAAACGGCGGCATTGAAACTCGGCTTCGCAAGCATTGAGCTGGGCCTGATAGCGGCTTGTGCGGGTAGCAATCTGTTGCCCGGCGCGCAATACATGCGGCTTATTACGGTAAGTACCGCGTCGATAGCCGCCAGCCCCTTCGTGATAGGCGTAGTAGAGGTGTTCTGGGTTGGTCAGTGAAATGCCCGCCTGCTGCTGGGAGCGGCGGTTATACCAGCCGATAAAGTCAGTGGCGTGCTTCATGCTGGTACGCCGGGCAAATAGGCTGCCGGCCTGGTCGCGGTACTCGCCCCATACCGGGTCCTGCGCTTGGGCATAGCCTTTTGCCGAAGAGGGGCGAGGGCCGGGAATAAAGCCAAGGTAGTACTTGCGATCCGGGCGGACATGGCTTTTGAAGGAAGATTCCTGCTGAATGAACGCCATCTGGGTAGCAATTGAGGTACCCCATTTTGCCTGGGAATCCCGCGCGTAGTCGTACCAGGTAGGCTGTTCGCGGAATATCTCGCAGATATTGCTCTGATCCTGCGGAGGGTTGGGCGCAAACGTTGCACAGCCTGAAAGCAGTAGAACGATGCCGATCAGTCCCCAGGTGCGTAATGTCATGCACCAGGACAACGTCGCAGCGGAAAAACTATCAACAGGGCGAAGCATGATGAGTTCCTTGTGGATAATATTGTCGTCACTGACTTTTTTATGATTATGGATATCAGGTTTTTTATAGGCGGCTAGCGTAACAGGTTTTCCAGACAGCGGCGCAGCCGCTGAGCCTCGCGGGCCAGCGTCTCACCTGAAAGCATCCCCACCCCCATTACCAAACCAACGCGTGGGTCATTCGCGGCGCACACCGGGCTTAAAGGGCGCACGATCAAATGTTCCTTAAGCAGTGCTTGGGCAAGCTTTACGTCATCAATAGGCGGTTCAAATTCCACGCACAGGCTGATGGCGCTACTGGGCGGTGAAATACGCTTCAGCCGAGGCAAGGTACGCAGCTGGTCATGCATTACCTGTTGGCGGCCCAGGTAATCGCGCTGAATGCGCCGGCACCAGGCGTCCAGGTCACCATCAAAGATAAACTGGGCGAGTACCGCCTGATCCAGCATTCTCCCCTCCCGAAACAGCTCGCTGCGCAGGCGATTCATGGGTTCGGATAGCTGGCGCGGCACCACCAAATAGCCCAGCCGTAGGCCGGGAAACATCATTTTGGAAAAAGAGCCCACCAGAAAGTGACGCTCAGACTGTGGATCAAACAGCAGATTGGCATGGTCGTCGCGGCTGAACTCGTAGTCATCTTCAATGATGTACGCAGACGCTAACGCATCACACAGGCGCTGCTTATCGTGAGCGCTGGTGGGCACGCTAAGCGGGTAGTGATGGGAGCCGGTGAGATACGTGAGCTGCACAGGGGCAGACGCCACGGGTAGGTTATGGCCCTGGCCGGGCTGCCACGGCAACATTTCAATATTTAACCCTGCAGCGGTAAATACGTTGCGCGCTCCCCAGTAGCAGGGCGACTCCATTACCACGGTATCTCCCACATCCGCCAAGGCCACGGCGCACAGTTCAATACCGTTGTGCGTACCATCGGTAATAATGATCTGATCAATATCGCAGCGAATATTGCGCCAACGCTCCAGAAAATCGCGTATTGCACGCTTTAAAGGCCCGTAGCCACCGGTCGAGTAGGAGAGCAACAAGGCGTTTTGCGGCACGGTCACGCTGGAATATAGCTGGCGCCACTTACGCATGGGGAACTGGGCAATATCCGGAATGCCCGGCACAAAGGCACCGCTTTGAATCAGACTGGCGCCTGGGCCTTGGAGTACTTTCTGCGCGCGTTGAGAAAGCGGGCGTTCCTGAATAAAGGCAGCCGGTTTGGTTGCTGGCTTACGGGTCCAGGTGCCCTGGCCGTGGGCCGTTTTAAGCAAGCCTTCGTTAAGTAGCGTATTGATCGCTAACGCCAGCGTTTGACGGGCGACCCCCAGGCTTTCTGCCAGCTTGCGATGAGCCGGCAAACGCATCCCCGAAGGCCACTCCTGAGTAATCGCATAGCGCAGTGCCTGTTCGATACGCACCTGCTTGCTCAGCCGTTCAGGTTGAAGTGCATAAAGATGCACAAGTTGGTGCACGACCTGTTCACGCTCCATTAAAAGCCCCTTTATCTCCTCCAAAAGCCCTAATAGTGCGGGCTTTCAAATGATTAACGTGAGTCGATTGCGCACCAATATGGTGCAAGCCAAAAGTGGTCTAGTTAAACACAAAAGTGGTATATACGCGTTCTTTGCCCAGCCTGCTAGCGTGTTGAGATACCGTTTAAATCGGTATCAGGATACTGCGCCATAGAGCGCCTACGACAACATCCAATAACTTGCAGGACACTTAGCCATGACCGCTCCCTCTTCTGAACAGGATAAGCTCGTCCGGGTACTCGCCCGCGGCGATGTATTGGCACTCGCCTTTGGCGCCATGATTGGCTGGGGCTGGATTGTTCTTACCGGCACGGCGATTCAATCGGCTGGCAGCCTGGGCGCTATTCTAGCCTTTATCGTCGGCGGTTTAGCTATTGTACTCGTGGGCCTGACCTACGCCGAGCTCGCCTCTGCCATGCCCAAAGTGGGCGGTGAGCACGTTTACAGCTATCGTGCCCTGGGCCATTTGCCCTCCTTTCTATGTACCTGGGCGATCATCCTCGGCTACTTGAGCGTGGTGGCGTTTGAAGCCGTCGCACTGCCCACGGTTATCGAACACCTAGCGCCTAATTACGCCGTTGGGCACCTGTGGACGATTGCCGGCTGGGAAGTAAAAGCCACCTGGGTGGCCGTAGGTGTGGGCGGTTCGCTCGCCATGATGCTGATCAACTACTTCGGTGTTACTACCGCCTCGCTGGTACAGAAGGTTGTTACCGGCATGATTCTCCTGGCGGGCGTGATGTTTGTGACAGGCTCCCTGTTTGAGGGTGAGGCCATCAACATGATGCCGCTTTTTGCCCAAGGTGATAACGGCACCATGGCGGGGATCATTGCGGTGTTAGTCATGGTGCCCTTCCTGTTTGTGGGCTTCGACGTCATCCCCCAGGCTGCGGAAGAGATCAATCTGCCTTATAAAGCCATCGGTAAGGTGCTGATGCTCTCGGTCATCCTGGCGGTCGTGTGGTACGCGCTGATTATCCTGGCGACCAGCCTGGCGCTTGACAGTTCTGAGCTTGCCGCAAGCTCCTTGAGCGTCCCGGACGCCATGGGCGCGCTGTTTAACGCTTCCTGGGCCAGCAACTTGATGGTAGTGGCAGGTATTGCCGGCATCATTACCAGCTGGAACGCGTTCTACATTGGCGGCTCGCGGGCCATCTATGCGCTGGCTAAAGCCGGCATGCTGCCCGCGCCGTTTGGCAAGCTGCACCCGCGCTACAAGACGCCCACCAACGCCATCTTCCTGATGGGCTTTCTCTCCTGCATCGCACCGTTTTTTGGTCGCCCGGCGCTGGTCTGGATCGTTAACGCCGGTGGCCTGGGGATCGTGATTGCGTACCTCTTTGTAGCCATCTCCTTTATGGTGCTGCGCGTTCGTGAGCCGGATATGCCGCGCCCGTTCCGCATTCGTCACGGAAAACTGTGCGGCACCCTGGCCATCGTCCTTTCATTTGGCATGGCCTGCCTCTATCTGCCGGGCAGTCCGGCCGCGTTGAGCGGTGCGGAGTGGAGCATTTTTGCTGGCTGGTCGGTATTGGGCATTGCGCTGTATATCCACGCGCTCTACACCTACGGCCGCGCCTATAGCGACCGGCACATGATGGCGGATCTGTAAGCCGTCTACGACATTCACAGGAGCATTGCATGAGCTTTATTGAAAAGTGGTTGCACGAAGCCGTCCCCGCCCTGGTAGGCGGCGAGTGGCGCAAGGGCACAGAGACCTTTGCCGTGGACAATCCCGCCACCGGCGAGACCATCGCCCGCGTTGCAGAATTAAACGCAGAGGATACCCGTGATGCGGTCGCCGCCGCTTATGAAGCAGGTAGCGCTTGGCGCGCTACCCCGGTAAAACAGCGCTCGGCCCTGCTGCGCCGCTGGTTTGAATTGATCACTGAACATGCCGATGACTTAGCGCGGCTGATGACCTTGGAGCAGGGCAAGCCGCTTTCGGAAGCCAAGGGCGAGGTCACTTACGGCGCCTCGTTTATCGAGTTTTTCGCTGAAGAAGCCAAGCGTATGGCCGGGGAAACTCTTCCAAGCCACGGCGCCGACAAGCGCCTGTTAGTACTGCGCGAGCCGGTAGGCGTAGTTGCCGCGATCACGCCCTGGAACTTCCCGCTGGCGATGATTACCCGCAAGTGCGCCCCGGCGCTCGCCGCCGGCTGCACCGTGGTGATTAAGCCCGCTGAAGCGACGCCCTTAACCGCACTGGCCGCGGCTTATCTTGCCCTGGAAGCGGGCCTGCCTGCAGGCACCATCAACGTGGTGACCGCCTCCAAACCAGCGGAAGTCGGCGAAGTGCTCACCACCGACCCGCGGGTGCGCAAGGTATCGTTCACCGGCTCCACACCGGTGGGTAAGCGCCTACTCGCCCAATGCGCCAGCACCGTGAAGAAGACCGCCATGGAGCTGGGCGGCAACGCGCCGTTTATCGTGTTTGACGACGCCGACGTGGACGCTGCGGTGGACGGTGCTATCGCCTCCAAATTCCGCAACGCCGGGCAGACCTGCGTGTGCACCAACCGCTTTCTGGTCCAGGACGGCATTTACGATACGTTCGTCGAGAAGCTCACCCAACGTGTGAGTGCGTTGAAGGTGGGTGACGGCTTGACGGAAGGCAACACCATCGGCCCGCTGATCAATCAGGCCGCGGTCGATAAAGTACAGCGCCACGTCGACGACGCCATGAACCAAGGTGCGCGCCTGATGTGTGGCGGTGAGCACCACACCGCTGGCGCTCGCTTCTTTACGCCTACGGTACTCGCCGATGTGACGACCGCCATGGCCGTGGCCGATGAAGAAACGTTTGGCCCCGTCGCGCCCGTATTTCGGTTTACGCGTGATGAAGAGGCCATCCAGATGGCCAACGATACGCCGTTCGGCTTGGCAGCCTACTTTTACGCCACCGACTACCGCCGCATCTGGCGCACCATGGAAGCGCTTGAATACGGCATGGTCGGCGTCAACGAAGGCCTCATCTCGACCGAGCTTGCCCCGTTTGGCGGTGTAAAAGAGTCCGGCTTGGGCCGTGAAGGCTCCCACCACGGTCTCGATGAATTTACTGAATTGAAATACGTCTGCGTCGGCGGCTTATAAGGGGAATGGACATGACTAATCACGAACTGAACGAACTCAAAAACCGCTATGTGGCCAACGGCGCAGCGACTCCAAATACGGCCTTTGCCGAGCGTGCTGAAAACGCCGAGCTTTGGGATGCCGACGACAATCGCTGGATCGACTTCGCGGGCGGCATCGGCGTTTTGAACCTCGGCCATCGCCACCCGAAAATCGTTGCCGCCGTAGAAGCGCAGCTCCACAAGGTTATGCACACTAGCGCCGCGGTGATCTCTTACGCGCCTTATGTGCAGCTGTGTCAGAAACTGTGTGAACTGACCCCGGTACGTGGCCCCGAGCGTAAAGCCATGCTGGTCAACACCGGTGCCGAAGCGCTGGAAAACGCCGTGAAGATTGCCCGCGCCGCCACTGGCCGCACCGGCATCATCACGTTTGATGGCGCCTTCCACGGCCGCACCATGATGACGCTGGCCATGACCGGCAAGGTGCTGCCCTACAAGAACGACTTCGGCCCGATGCCGGGCGACGTATTCCGCGCCCCATTCCCGAATCCGCTGCACGGTATCAGCGAAGAGGCGTCACTCGATGCCATTCGCACGTTGTTCAAGACCGATATTGCGCCGCATCGCACGGCGGCCATCGTGATCGAACCGGTACAAGGCGAAGGCGGCTTCTACATCGCCTCACCGGATTACCTGAAAGCCCTACGCGCCCTGTGCGACGAGCACGGCATTCTGCTGATCGCCGACGAAGTGCAGTCCGGCTTTGCGCGTACCGGCAAGCTGTTTGCGCTGGAGCACAGCGGCATCGAGGCGGATATTCTGACGACCGCCAAGAGCCTGGCCAACGGCATGCCACTTTCCGCGGTAGTGGGCTCAGCCAAGGTGATGGACGCCTCCGGCCCCAACTCGCTCGGCGGCACCTACAGCGGTAACCCGCTCTCTTGTGCTGCGGCGCTGGCGGTCATTGACGTAATCGAGGAAGAAAACATCCTTGAGCGCAGCGCGCAGATGGGTCGCTTGCTGGCTGAACGTTTTGGCGTCTGGGAAAAACGCTTCCCCGCCGTGGCGCACGGCCGCCAGCTGGGCGCCATGGCCGCGTTCGAGCTTTTGGATAGTAACGGCAAGCCCGACACCGCGATGACCCAGCAAATTTGCGCGAAAGCGCGTGAGAAAGGGTTGATCCTGCTTTCCTGTGGCTTCTACGGC
The DNA here is from genome assembly GCF_000377665.1 of Vreelandella zhanjiangensis DSM 21076. Classification (GTDB taxonomy): domain Bacteria; phylum Pseudomonadota; class Gammaproteobacteria; order Pseudomonadales; family Halomonadaceae; genus Vreelandella; species Vreelandella zhanjiangensis. The sequence goes on from NZ_KB898648.1 coordinate 262,903, forward strand.
AACAGCATCCGTATTCTGGTGCCGTTGACCGTTTCTTCCGAGGTGCTGGAAGAAGGCTTAAGCATTATCGAGCAGTCGCTGGAAGCGCTTAGCTAATACATCGCGTAGGCAACTAGAGCCTGTCACCGCCAACAGCATGCGCTGTTGGCGTTTTGGTTTTTAAGGCGCTGATGTAAGCAACAGGCCGTCCGCTGACGGCCTATCTGCCGATCAAGAAGTGAGTGGCTTAATCCAGCACTTCGGGCTCGTTGGCATTGGCCGGGGTGAGCAGGTAGTAGAGTGCGGGCACTACCAGCAGCGCCAGCAGTGTGGCCGAGATCAGCCCGAAGATGATCACTAGTGTCAGCGGTCGATACGCGGCGCTGCTTATCGCCAGCGGCACGAGTCCGACGATAGTAGTCACGGCGGTAGTCAAGAGCGGGCGCAACCGGCGGGCGGCACCTGCAGAAGCCGCCTCGGCCACGCTCATGCCCTCCCTGAGAAAGCCGTTCATGGTATCCACCATGATGATGCCATTGTTGATCGCGATGCCGATCAGCGATACCAGCCCGATCATGGCGAAAAACGAAAACGAGATGCCGAACGCCCAGAAACCCAGCGCGGTGCCAATGATCGCCAGCGGCATGGTGGCAAAGATGATCAGCGCCTGGCGGAAGCTGCTGAACACGATCACCAGCACGCCGACCACCAGCACGATAGCCACCAGCATGGCGATGCCGATCGAGCCGACGGTGTCGGCGGTCTCGGCAGATTCGCCGCCCACCGCGATGCGATACCCTGCGGGCCAGTCGCGCTGCAACTCCTCAAGGCGCGGCGCAACGTCGTTCATGATCTCGGTTACGGTGCGGCCCTGGTTCTTGGCCAGAACGGTCAGCGCGCGCTCGCCATCGACATGGGAAATCGCAATCGCGCCTTCCGACTGTACAGGGCTTAACAGCTGGAACATGGCGATGGAACCGCCGTCCGGTAGGTAAGCGCGCACTCGCGAGAACTCCTCGACATTGCTCGGTCCGCCCGCTTCGCCCGGTTGGCTGGGCCACTCCATGCCTAAGCGGATGTCGATATCGTCGGTTTCGCCGGAGGTGGCGAAGGTGCCGATGATATCGGAGCTGTAGGCGATGCGTACCTGGGCGGCGAGCTCTTCATGGGTGATACCGAAAAAGCTCAGTGCGTCACGATCCGGGCGCAGCGCCAGCTGGGGCTGCGGCGCGCCCAGGTTGTCGCGTACGTCCACCACGTTCGGGGTTGAAGTGAGTACCTGCTGCACCTGCATCGAAAGCTCCTTCAAGGTATCCATGCTGCCGCCAAGCAGCTGGATCTCAATGGGATCCCCCGGTGAGGGACCGCCGCTTTCCGGCACCACGAGCAGCTCGGCGCCCGCGACGTTACGGGTCAGGAAGTCGGAAAGCTCTACGCGCAGCTCTTCCGCCAGCACGTAGGAGTCTGCGTCGCGCGCCTCGCGCGCCTTGAACATCGCCGAGAAGCCGATGAAGTTCTCGGCATCGCTTGGCTGCAGCGAAGAGGCACCGCCTCCGCCGGCAAACGGGCTCTTAAGCCCCACCAGCTTGATGATGCTTTCGAAGTAGGGCTTGTCGCGTAGTATCTCGCCGATCTGATCGGCCACGACCTGAGAAGTCTCCAGCGGCGCGGTGGGCGGTAGCTCGATATTGATGCCCAGCCGCTCACCGTCCGCAGCCGGGAAGAGTTCGAGACGCGTTTGAGTAAACGCGAATAGCGAGATCACGAACAGGACAACGGCGCCCAGTATCCAAAGCCAGGCACGGCCGCGGCTGGCTACGATATAACGGCCGTTAAAGCGTTCCACTCCGTCGACGGCGCGCTGGGTTACACGATCCGCCAGTCCCGGCTTTTCCTCACCTTCCGCGCGGCGCTGTTTGCCCAACAGCACCCGTGACAGCGGTACCGCGCAAAGCATCGCCACGGCGAACGAGAGCACCAGGCAGATGATGATCGTGGTGGGCAGTACGCGGATAAAAGCGCCCATGGTACCGCCAATCGACATCAGCGGCGCCATGGCCAGAATCGTGGTTACCTGGGCTGCAAAAATGGGCACCGCGTAGCGTTTGACGCTGATCAGCACGGCCTGGCCGAAAGTGCGCCCATGGCGGTAGATTTCGTCGTGCAACCCCTCCATCAGGATAATGAAGACATCGATGATCATCACCAGCGCGATCACCATCCCGATGATTACCAGTTCGTTGAGCGAATAGCCAAATGCCCAGATGGCCAGCAGCACGCCAGCAAAGGTAATCGGCACGGCCAGCCCCGAGACGATCGCCTCACGCCAGGAAATGGTGATAAACAGGATGACAAAGACCACCAGCATGGTCTGCAGGGCGCTGACAAAGACTTCCGTCAGTGAATCCCATATCTGCACGGCATCGTCTTGCAAAACGGAGTAGTGCACCTGGGAGGGCCAGGTGTTGGCCGCCTCCAGATCGGCGAGCGTTGCGCGAATGCGCTCCACCACCTGCACCGTATCGGCGCCCGGCGTTTTGGTAATCGACATCTCAAGCGATGCCTCAAAATCGCTGCCGCGCTCGCTGAAAAACGCCCGCGACTGTTCGGTTTCCTGCATGCGCTGAACGGTGGCTACCTCGCCCAGAGTCAGTGCGCGGGAGCTCTGGTTGTTCTCAAGCCTTGATACGGGCAGCGTGCGCAGGTCATCGATATCCGAAAAGCGTCCTTCCAAACGTACCACGGCGCCCATGTTCTGGCTGCGCACTTCGCCAAAGGGCTGTTCGATGTTGGCCTGCTGCACGGCGTCGCGGATGGCGGTGGGCGAGAGCCCCAGCGCCAGCAGCCGCTCGGGGTTGATCAGGATCTGGACGATATCTTCGCGCTCACCGCCGATATTGACCTCGTTGATGCCCTGCACACGCTCCAGGGCATCGCGAATTTGGCGTGCGGTCTGGTTGAGCGTGGCGGAGCCGGCGCTCCCGTGCAGCGCCAGAGTCAGTATTGGACGGTCGTCCACCGAACTCTGGTTGATGCTGGGGCTTTCGACGTCCGAAGGAAAGCCCGATTCCGCATCGGCCACGGCGGCGCGCAGCCGTGTCATGGCATCCACGGTATCGGTTGATGCATCGAACTCGACGGAAATCACCGACAGCGAATCGAAAGAGGCGCTGTTGACCGTGTTCACGCCGCTGAGCGTGGTGATTTCGTCCTCGATCAAATCGGTGATCTGCTCTTCCACTGAGCGCGGATCGGCGCCTGACCACACCGTGGTGATGCTTGCCTGGGGAATGTCCAGCGCGGGCAGCGCTTCCTTGACCAGCGCCGAGTAGGCGAACAGCCCGCCCAACACCATCGTGACCGTCAGCAGAATACCGAAGATCGGCTTGAGAAAGAAAAAGCGCATCAGCCGGTGGGCGTTACGCACTTCATCGCTTTCGCGCGGCGTCGGCAGTGACGCCTGTGTGGACTCCGAACTCATGGCTGGCCCTCGATAAGCGTCACGCGCTCGCCATCGCTCAGTCGGGTGCGCCCTTCGGTTACCACCTGCTCACCGGGGGAAAGCCCCTCAAGCACTTCGCGCCGATCGCCGGCCTGCTGGCCGAGCTGTACGCTGCGCTCTTCTACCCGGCCGCTCGCCTCATCGTAGACGAATACGAAGGCCTGATCGTTGAGAAAGCGCAGGGCATTGAACGGCACGCTCAGCGCATCGGTCTTCTCGGGCTCGGCCATCCAGACGGCCACGAAAGCGCCGTCCTGCAAGCGCGGGTTGTCGCTGGTGGTGCGAATGATGATCTCGAAAGTGCGCGACTGCGGATCGACCGACGGGCTGATCGCGTGTACTTCACCTACTTCGCTGTCGCCGAGCTCCTCGGGGTCCAGGCTATCGGCGTGCTGTGGCGGGCGCCCACCGATAATGGCACGCGCACCCACTTCGACGCGGTCGAAATTATACGCTGGTAGGTCGACTCGCACTTCGAAGCGCGAAGGGTCGATTACCAGCGCCGGTACCGTCTGAAGCGCCCCCTGCTCGGAGGCGGTATCCACGGTGCTGGGCATAAAATAGCGGCCCTGCTCGATGTTAAGGCGCGCCAGTACACCGTTGATGGGCGATACCAGCCGTGACTCCTCGAGCATGACCTCGGCCTGGGCGATCTGTGCGCGGGCGTTGTCGCGCGTGGCTAGCGCTTGCTCGACCTCCACACGCGCCTCGTCCAGCTCCTGGGCAGACGCCGAGCGCTGGTTGATCAGCGTCTCGTAGCGATTCTGGGTGACCCGCGCTAGCGACAGGCTGGCTTCGGCCTCGTTCAACGACGCGCGGGCGGAGGCCAGCTCCGCCTCTAAACGCCCGGGGGCCTGATGAGCAATCAGTTGGCCCTCTTCCACCGGCATGCCTACCCGCAAGTCCTGGTCCACAAAGGTGACCTTGCCCTGCTCGGTAAAGGTCAGGTACTCCCGGCGCAGCGAGCGAGCGGTGCCCTGGCTGTATTGCCATCCCTGCAGGGCGATCACCTCAGCAGGTATGACGCTGACGCTGACCGCGGGCTCTTCCGGAACCTGCGCCTCAGCGCTATCTTGCCCACCTTTTTCTCCACTACTGTCTCCACCACTACAGGCGCTCAGCAGCAGTAAAAGCGCAAGGCTAAAGGCGGCGATGTGTTTGATGTTCATAATGCAGACGTTCCTGTTGAGGACGGATCAAACGCAGAGACGGCGTCAAAACCGCCTCCCAGGGCAAGATGCAGGTCGATGCGATTTTCCAACCGATCGTATTGGGCCGTGATAGTGGCGCTGCGGCTATCCAGTGCGCGCTGGTAACTTTCCAGCACATTCAGGAAGGGCTCAATGCCCTGCATGTAGCGGTTGAACGAGACGCGAACCGCTTCCTCGGCGTAGTCGGCCGCTTCATTGCTTTCCACAACGCGCCGGTCCAATAGAGCGTCCACTGAAAGCGCCGTCTCGACTTCTGATAGTGCCGTTAGCGCGACATCCACGTAGCCGTAAAACGCCTCATCGCGCTGTCCTTCAGCAGCGTCAGCCTGGGCACGTAGCCGCCCGCCCTGAAAAATGGGCTGTACGATATTGCCTGCAATCGTCCAGATAAAAGAGCCGCTGCTGAAAAGGTCCGCCAGTTCGCTACCCGTCGAGCCGGTGTTGCCGGTCAGTGAAATGGAAGGCAGAAAGGAGCGCTCTGCGGCATTTAGCCGGTAGTCCGCTGCTTGAAGCGCCCACTCGGCGCTGCGCACATCGGGGCGACGAGCCAAAAGCTCGGCGGGAACCCCGGCCGTGGGAAGCGGCGGCACGGCAGGAAGTTCGCTGGTTGTGATCAGTTGTCCTGCAGGGTACTCGCCCATCAGCGTTTCCAACTGGCGCGTCACGCGGGCCAGGTTTTCCCGGCGTTGCTCAAGCCCCGCCTTGGCAGAGCCCAAGTTGGCATAAGCCAAGGTGACATCGGTGGGCGAGACGATCCCGGCATTGGCGCGATTCTCGACCTGACGCGCAAACTCGCCGAGTGCCTTTACGGTGCTTTCGGATAAATCCACCTGGGCTCTTGCCTGCACGATGCCGAGATAGAGTGACACTACGTCGGCGACCAGGGATTGATGCATGCCTCTTAGCTGCTCGCTGGCAGCGAGAAAATCCGCCTGCCCTGCGTTGGATAGAGACGAGAGCCGCCCCCATAAATCGATTTCCCAACTGACATCCAGCGACGCGCTATGGCTATTGGAGATGCTTTTTCCGCCGCCTTCAGACCCCGGTACCGGGGCACCCTGGCGCTGCTGTCGAGAGCTGTTCAGCCCGGCGCTGATCTGAGGAAAGAGATCCGCACGATCACTGCGTGACTGCGCCTCGGCGATACGCGCCTGGGCGATGGCCTGGGCAAGCCCCGGGTTATAGTCCAAGGCATTTCTAACGAAGATATTCAGCTCTTCGTCCTGGAAATCCTGCCACCACGTATCGCCAGCAAACACCTGCTGCCCGGGTGATGCCAAAAAAGCACCAGGGAGTTCCACCGGTAGCGGAGGGGGCTTAGGAGAAGGGGTGGCCGCACAGGCGGTTAATAACACCCCCAAGCTTGAAAGATAAACGAGTCTGCTAAATCCATTGAAGGGCATCGGCATGTGTTCAGTCCGTTGAAAGGAGTCGTAGCATTACTTCGCGGTGGCTGGCCTTGATGGCGGCGATCTCAGAGGCAGCACTTTCGCCTCCAATGATCATTTGCCAGAACATGGCCAGTACTGCCGGTGAAAACGCCAAGGCAATTTGTCCAGATGTCAGCGTGGTGTGTGACGTATGCTGGCGCAGGTAGCTTTCCAGTGCGCGTTGACGTTTTTGGATATAAGGCCGATAGGATTGCTGATACCACTGCTGGACTCTCTGCGGGTTTCTGCCGCTTTCGACGAGCAACAGCCGCATGATGGTGAGCCTGCGTGTCGTTTTGCTATCGCCATAGAGCATGTCGAGAAAGCTATCGACGGCGGATTCCAGCGTGCCTTCGCTGCTCAGTACCCAGGCGTCATCGGTCACGACCGGCAGCATGATCGTATCGAGCAGTGCTTCGAACAGCGCTTCCTTGCTGGTGAAATGCGCATAAAGACCCGCTTTGGTGATGCCTGCCTTACGTGCAATACGCTCAACCGTGGCCCCTTCGAATCCTGACATACTGAATTCGTCGAGCGCGGCATCCAGAATGTATTGGCGGCGAACCTCAGAGGGCAGGCGCGTGCGTTTTCTCGGGGAAGAGTTGTCCGTTTTGGATGTCTGCGTCATGGGGAGCTAACCGAGTAGAAACCGCTAATAAAATGTTACTATACACTAACGACCATTTGGTAGTTAAACGCTCGCTCGCCGATCCGGCCACAGGACTTATGACATGACGTATACATACACACATCGCCGATCATTAACGTTAGCGCTCGCCTTTGGCAGTTTTGCGCTCAGCGCGACGGCGTTAGGGGCTCAGTGGGAAGGAACCCTGGGGGCAGGGGCAATTTACGCGCCAGACTATCTGGGCAGTGACGATTACGAGTGGACGCCTTTTCCGGCCTTTGAAGCCACCTACGACGACACGCTGTTCGTCAGCATGCGAAACGGCATTGGTTGGAATGTCATTAATCGGGATGGCTTTAAAGTGGCGCCCTTTATCGGCTACACCTTCGGCCGCGACGATACCGGCGATATCAGCAATCTGGAGGAGGTCGACGGCGGCGCCACGGCCGGCCTGCGTATCAGCTACCAAGGTGGCAGCTGGCGCTACAGTGGATCGGCCGAAACGCCCTTCACCGGCGATATTGACGGCTACCGGCTTGCGGCCAGCGCTACTTATGTCAACCGGTTTAGCGAACGTACCGTCATTACGTTTGGGCCTGAACTTGCTTACACCAGTGACAAGTGGACAGACGCGCTGTTTAGCGTCTCACCAAATGAGAGCGCAAGGTCAGGCATTGCCGCCTATGAGTCCGATGATGGCGCTTTCTCAGTAGGTGCCAATGCATCGTTGAGCTACTACCTGACGCCGCAATGGTCGGTCACTGGTGTCCTTGGCGTATCGAAGCTCACCGGTGATGCCAGCGATAGCCCGATCGTTGATGATCTGGGTAGCGATGTGCAGTGGCGTACAGGTGCGTTCATCAACTACCACTTCTAATCGAGATTGCTTTCACTGCCCGGCCCGCCCTCGTCAAACAGCGAAAGCTGTTGACGGTTGGCGGGTTTTTTCGGTTTAGAGTGGCGTTTTGGCGGGCGGCGCTGGCTGGCGAGTTTGTCCACAATGGCCTGGCTGGCTTCTTTGGCTTCGGGCGTGCGCCTGAGCTCGTAAAGCGTCTTTTTCCAGTGGCGGGCTTCGGCTTCAAAATCGTAGGGCAGGGGATAGTGCTCGCCGGGCTGAAAGCCGAAGCGTGTTTGCAGGCTTTGGGGTAGCGCCCAAGGCGTGGCGCGCCACTCTATGGGCAGCACGGTGAGCTCCGGCACCCAGCGGGCGACAAACTCGCCGCTCGGGTCGTTGTCCTCGGCCTGCTTGACGGGGTTGTAGACCCGAAGCGCGTTGGTGCCGGTCGCGCCCGCCTGCATCTGCACTTGAGGATAGTGAATACCGGGCTCGAAATCGGTGAACAGGCGCGCCAGATGTAGGGCGGGCTCATGCCAGTGCAGCCCGAGGCCAAAGGTGGCGTGAGAGATCAGCATGGCGCGCATGCGAAAGTTGATCCAGCCGGTGTGAATCAGACAGCGCATGCAGGCATCCACCAGCGGAACGCCGGTTCGGCCCTGTTTCCAGGCGATCAAGTTGGGATGTTCAGAGCCGCGTTCGCGCAGGCCGCGCAGCGACGGGTGCAACGTGTGCGACTCCATGCCGGGCTCGCTTTCAAGCTTTTGAATGAAGTGGCAGTGCCAGTGAAGCCGCGAGGCAAGGGCGCGCAACGAACGACCCCAAGCGGAGTCGTCTGCGTGCTTCTTGCGCTGGCGGCGCAGCGACTGCACCACTTCACGCATGGAAAGCGTGCCCCAGGCCAGGTGCGGCGAAAGCCGCGAGCCGAATTCCTCGGCAAGCAAGGGCTTTGATATCGAACCCCGGTAGCGCCGCCCGCGCTGGGTGATGAAGCTGTGCCACAACGCCCGGCCCGCCTGACGGCCCCCGGGCTGGCGCTCGGGGCAGGGCGTGGCGTCGAACCCGAGCGTCAGCCCGTGAAGCTCGTCGGCTTCAATATGATGAAAGGCTTCCCAGCCTTGGGCTACTTGTGCATTTTGTGGAGCCGGACAGGTCGGTGCGGTCATCAGCGCCTCCCACTGCGCTTCCCAGGCACTGCGGTCCGCCACGCGGGATTTCAATCCGCGCACTACACCGTGCTGGCGTGCTTCGTGCCATGGGGTTTGGTGCTCTCGACACCACTCCTTGACTTTGAGATCACGGGCAAAACTCCAGGCGTTGCCGGTTTCTTCATGCGAGTGCAGGACGATATCGCCATAGTGCGCTTTGAGGGCGACCAGCAGATCCAAGATATCGCCCTGCCACAGGCATAGCGGCAACCCACGGGTTTTAAGTGCTTGCGTCAGATCCAAAAGCGAATCGGCGGCAAACTGCCAGTGACGCAGCGCGCTGTCCGGCGCCTGCCACTGCCCCGGTTCAATGGCGAATACTGGCAGCACAGGCCCTGCTGCGGCGGCGTTTGAAAGCGGCGCATGATCGTGTATGCGTAAATCGCGTTTGAACCAAACCACCTGGATGCCGGTCTTTGCCATAACGCCCCCTTAGGCTACCTTGGGCTATCCGTGCCCAATTGACGACGTTACCATCAAGCACTGCAACGCCACCATCTCAAAAGGAGTAAGCGCATGTATATCGCCATGAACCGTTTCCGGATTGCCCCAGGCCGCGAAGAGGACTTTCTGGAGGTGTGGCGCAACCGCGATTCGCATCTGGATGAGGTGCCGGGCTTCAAGCAGTTCAAGATGCTTCAGGGGGCCAGCCAGGAAGACCACACCGTGTTTATTTCTCACAGCGTATGGGAATCGGAAGAAACCTTTCGTGCCTGGACCCAGTCAGAAGCCTTCCGTAAAGCGCATGCGGGTGCCAAATCGCCAGAAGGTATTTACTTGGGGCCGCCCAAGTTTGAAGGTTATGAAGTGGTGCTTTAAAGAGCACGACTATTTTTAAAGCAATATTACCTTTAGTTAATTAGCCCGCAAGTCAGCGGGCTAGCAAGCGGTGCTATTAGTATAATTGCAAATTCTTAAATTGCGCTGTAACCAGTTCAAAAATGATAAGCCATTTTGGGGAGTGAATAGTTTTGAACCTAGGCAATATGATAGCGCGACAAGTACATAGTAGGCAGTTAGGTAAATTGGCATCGGAGGTCTTTTCAAACGGCAGGGTGGCTTATTGCTGGGTTGCCTAAATCCAGCGCCTGCAACTTTTTCTTCAATCACCATGAATCATTAATGCTATCGTGGGTATAGTTTAAAAATTCAGGCGACGAAAGACAGGCAACGCGTATTGATTTTAAAGGCGCACCTAGATAAAAACTTATAAGTTGCCCAAGCATAAGAGATTAAAATTACTGATTGAATGCAGAGTAGTCAGATATAGCAGATATACATTAATATCATGCTTTATATGATTTTTACGTCAACCCAATATTGTGCCGGTTTAAATTTTAAAATGATGAGAATATATTGATTGTTTATAGTTTGGATCAGGCTTTTTGTTGACTTAAGTTTTTATGGTGAATGTTAAGCTAGTTGGTTAGATAAGATGTAAATAGCATGCTTAAAGTTGGTTGCTGGATTTTAATTATATTGCTGTACCTAATAATAAAATATTAAGATGAAAATGTGCTCAAGGTTTTTGCGGTTTTAGGTTAATGTTTGATGCTTGTTTTATGTGCGCTGGTCGTCAATTAAAATATAGTTCTAGTGGTAGTTTGAACAAAGATCGTTACAATAGTTGAATAAAGAACGTTAAGTATTTTTTAAAAGAGTGAGGATGGAGTGTGTTTCTAGGATTGAATGATAACGATGTCCGTGATAGATCAGAACAAGGTGGGTTATCCAGCGTTGCCTATGAAGCTATCATGCGCATGATACTCGCTCGCGAGCTTTCTGGGGGCGATATCGTACAGGAAAGGCGTCTGGCCGATGAGCTGAATATGTCTCGTACGCCTGTACGCGAAGCCTTGCGACGCCTTGAGGCGGAAGGTTGGCTGGTGAGATTAAATGCGCGCACCATCGGGGTAAAGAAGATTGCCATCAATGAGTATGTGGCGGCGCTTCAAGTAAGGGAGCTGCTCGAACCCGAGGCAGCAGCCTTGGCGGCAATGAAATCGCAAACGAAGATGATTGCGGAATGGGCTGCAAAGCTCTCTACCATCAGGCAATCGAAGCAAATTGGCCTCAAGCAGCAGTGGGAGTTTGATCAAACGCTTCACATGGGCATCGCGCAGGCGACAGGTAATGAAGTGCTGCTCAAGATCATCTCCGAACTGAGAAAAACGACGCAGATATTTGAAAACCAGACGCTGCCCGCCAAGTCGTTTCCTGGTTACGATGCCCACTTGGCGATTATCGATGCCATTGTAGAAGGCGATGCCGATAAGGCGCGCAAGGCTATGCTGGATCATTTACGCGAAACGAAAAGAAATATATTCGAAGCGATCTAGTTTTAATTTACTTTTAAGGCACTAGTTTGGTGCTTCAGAGTCTCAATTTAAACGATTTAGCCCTTTTTTTACTTATACTAAAGGTTTAATGGTAGCAGTAAAGTAAAGTATTTATAAGAATGCACAGGGTTTGTGCAATCCACATAATTTCTCACCTTTTTGAAGCATAAAGGCGATCAGGCGTCTTCTGTTTTATAAGTTGACAGCTGGTATACCACTGGTCTACAAATAGGTTATCAACTTCTAAGAGAAACAATTATGAAAAAATCTATAGCTGTTGGGATTGCTGCAATTGCCTCTGTATGTTCCACATTTTCTTGGGCTGAGAATTTAACATTGAGGGCAGGTCATTCGGCCAATTTGAGCGAGCCTTATCAAAAGGGCTTGGAAAAGTTTGCTGAAGTAGTGGAGCGCGAAACAAACGGTGAAGTTACCGTTCAAATATTTCCTAACAATCAGTTGGGCAACGAGCGGGAAATGATCGAAGGAGTGCTTTTAGGCACTCTGGATATTACCGTTCCTACCAACGGTGTCTTGACTAATTTCGTTCCTGAACTGTCGCTTTTCGACCTGCCTTTCCTGTTCGATGACCGTCCGCACATGTATCGCGTCATGGACGGTGAGGTGGGCGAGCGTCTGGCCGGTTCCATGCAGGAGAATGGCTTTCAGTTGCTGGGGTTCTATGAGGCAGGTATTCGCCATATCGTGACCAAGGAGCCGGTCAACAGCATCGAAGATCTTGAGCGGCAAAGCATCAGAACCATGCAGATTCCGGCCCACGTCGCCGCTTTCAACGAGTTTGGTGCCAACGCCGCGCCACTTGCCTACAGCGAGCTTTATGCGGCGCTAGAATCCGGCGTGGTGGACGGCGCTGAAGCCGCCTTCACCAACTATCAGGCGCAGCGGTTTTATGAAGTGGCGCCGTACCTTGCCGAAGTGAGCTGGACCACGCTGGTCGCGGATCTGATCATGTCCGAGCAGCGCTTTTCAAGCCTGCCCGAAAACGTGCAGCAGGCGTTAATGGTAGCCGGTAAAGAGTCTGCGGAGTACGAGCGCCAGGTATACGCCGAGATGGACGCGCGCATTCGCGAAGAGCTTTTAAGTGCTGGCGTCGAGTTTACCCAGCCCGATCTGGAACCCTTCCGCGAAAGAGCTCAGGCGGTCTATAGCAAGTTCGTCGATACGGATCAAAAACAAGAGCTTTTGGACACTATCGAGCAACTACGCTAGCAGGTTAGATAGTCAGGGCTATAAGTAATTATTATGAATAGCCCTGCTTCTTCAGGGGGGAGTTATGGCACTTATAGTGCAAGTAGCCAAACGAGTGTTGCAGGGTATCAGATTCTTGATTGCCGTATGTGTCGTTGTCTTGTTCAGCTATATGGTCGTCGCGATACTGACACTTGTAGCAGGACGCTACATCTTTGGATTCTCTGTGGCAGGGGCTGCTGAAACGGCTACCTTCGCCCAGATATGGGTTATTTTTCTAGCCGCTGGTATTGCCATGCGTGAAAAACTTCATATCGGCGTTGATATTCTTTATGAAGTCCTTCCCGCTGTTCTCAAGCGAATTACCGCACTTTTTATTCTGCTTTTGGGCAGCTGGTTTTTATGGCTGGCTATTCTCGGCAGCCAGCGGCTACTTCAAATCGGCCAGATGCAAACTTCGTCGGCGCTAGGTATTCCCATGTGGATACCTTATCTCTCCTTGCCGGTAGGGCTGGGCTATTTCTTCCTCGAATTCAGTATTGCTTATTTAAAGAAGGTTTTCGCTAAAGAGTGCGCTGACAATAATAAAGAGGAAACCGCATTATGATAATGGTCATGGTGTTATTCGTACTTCTTTTAATTGCCGGCGCCCCCATCGTGTTTACCATGGGCGTCTCGGCGAGTCTCGTGCTGATGGGTGAGGGGATTCCCAGTAGCATCATTTCCCAGCGTCTGTTCGCGGGGCTAGACAGTTTTACAATCATGGCCATTCCGTTTTTCGTCCTGTCGGGGCTTTTGATGGAGCGCGGCGGTATCGCGCGACGCATGATTGATTTTGCAACCGCGCTGGTCGGCTGGATTCGAGGGTCGCTGCTGCTGGTATCGGTGGTGTCGGGCACCGGTCTTGCCGCCGTGTCGGGCTCAGGCTCTGCCGATACGGCGGCCACCGCCTCTCTGATGCTGCCCGAGATGAGAAGGCGTCGTTACGATATCGATTTTGCCGCTGGTTTGATGGCTGCGGCGGGCTCTTTGGGCCCCATCATTCCTCCCTCCATTATGATGATCGTGCTGGCCTCTGTGGGTAACGTCTCGGTAGGTGATATGTTTATCGCAGGTATTGTGCCGGGGTTTCTAATGGCGCTGGGTCTGCTGCTTGCGGGGTATTTTCACGCTCGCCGTTATGGCGGTGTGTATAGCCAGGTACAGCCTTTCTCTTTGAAGGAGCTGGGCGTGACCGCTTGGAAGGCCATCCCGGCCTTCCTGATGCCCATCATTATTATCGGCGGCATTGTCGGCGGCGTTTTTACCCCGACCGAAGCCGCCTCGGTAGCTGTTGCGACCGGAATGCTGGTGGGACTCTTTATCTATAGAGAACTCAAGCTTCGTGATCTGCCACGCTTGATACTGCGGGCGGCGAGTATTTCGGCCTCCGTAATGATGATCATTGCCGTGGCCAACATCTTTTCGTGGCTGGTCGCCAGAGAAGGCGTACCCCAGCTGCTGGTGGGGTTTTTGCAGTCCTTATCCGACAACCCTTGGGTATTTCTGGCGCTGCTCAATGTGGGGCTGGTGTTTGTCGGCATGTTCATGGAAAGCATTGCCGCCATCTTGATCCTGGTGCCGGTATTGATGCCCGTCGCGCAGAGCTACGGCATCGACCCGCTGCATCTGGGCGTAGTAATTATCATCAATCTTTCCATCGGCATGATCACGCCGCCCTACGGTATCACGCTGTTTGTCGCCAGCAGTATTGCTCAGCGCCCCATCATGCGCGTTGCAGCCAAAATCGTCCTGCCCTTGAGTTTCATGCTGGCCGTGCTCGTACTGGCGACTTACGTCCCTTATGTCGTGACCGCCTTACCCGATTTTTTTAGATCCCGTTAACGTTGAGCCGGAGAGTTAAATGTCCCAGTTTGCTGGTACTTATAGTGTTCTTATTACACCTTTCGATAAAGATCTGAACGTCGACGTAGAGAGACTACGCACGTTTATCGATTGGCAGATTGAGCAGGGTATCCATGGATTGATCCCGCTTGGCAGTACCGGTGAATTTCTTTCGATGACCGACGACGAGCGCCGTCTAGTGGCCAAGACCGTGATCGATCAAGCCGCCGGACGTGTTCCCGTGCTGGTAGGTACCGGCGCTGAAAATACCAATGATGTCATACGTTACAGCCAGGAAGCCGAACAGCTTGGTGCAGACGGGCTGATGATCATTCCGCCTTACTACAGTTGTCCCACCGAAAACGAGCTTTATCACCACTACAAGCAGGTATCCGACGCCGTCTCGCTGCCAATCATGATCTATAACAACCCCAACGCGGCTAACGTGGACATGATGCCCGAAACGGTGGCACGGCTTGCCGAGATCGAAAACGTGGCTTACATCAAGGAGTCGACGCTAGAGATTACGCGCGTGCGCGATATCCTAAGACTTTGCGGTGACAAAATAGGTGTGTTTGGCGGGGTTTTGGGGTTTGAGTCCTACGTGGAAGGTGCGATCGGCTGGGTAGCGGTTGGCTCCAACGTCATGCCTAAGGAGTTTGCCGATCTATACACCGCCACGGTGGTGGAAAAGGATCTGGATCGCGCCAGGGAGGTGTATCGCCACATTCTGCCGGTCATCGATTTCGTGTTCGGTCATCGCTACGTATCCGGCACCAAGGCCTTACTTGAGTCGATGGGCAAAAGCGTGGGGAATCCACGTCCTCCCCGCCTTTCCTCGCCCCCCGAAGACAAGGCATGGGCTGATGATATCGTTCGCAAGCTTTCGCTGAAGTAGGAGGCTTTAATGGACGCGCTGGGACACAGGATCTCAAAAAACGCTAAAGAGATAACTTTTACTTTCGAAGGCGAGAAGGTCGGTGCCATTGAAGGCCAAAGCTTGGGCGCGGCACTTGTCGGCGCGGGCCATCTGTCTCAGCGCGAAGGCCGCCTGGAAGGAACCCATGGTCATTATTGCGGCATGGGCGCATGTTTCGAGTGCCTAGTAAGCGTTGACGGCCGCTCTGGCGTGCGCGCCTGCATGACGCCTGTTCAGCAGGGACAGGCGGTCAAGCATCATCCCTATAAAACTCCGTTCGTTATCGATGCGCAATGCCAAAGCACTGCCCGAAAAGCGTCTCATGACGTCGTGACGACAGACGTACTGGTCGTCGGTGGAGGGCCTGCCGGTTTGCAGGCCGCGCTTTCAGCGCGCGAAGCGGGGGCGAGCGTGCTCTTGATCGATGAGCGCACAAGTCTGGGTGGTCAGTATTTCAAGCAGCTGTCATCGGCCTATTCAACAAAAGACGGCAATGCGCCGGATAAGCAGATGCAGGCGGGTCGCGCGCTGATCGATGAGCTCGAAAAAGCGGACGTTCAGCAGTGGCGCAATACGCTGGTCTGGGGAGCGTTTCGTGAGCGTGCCGATCAGATTCAAATCGGAGTCGAGCGAAACGGCCAGGCGCTGATCGTCGAGCCCCGGGCCATCGTTATTGCCACCGGCGCCACCGAGCGGCCCTACCCCGTACCCGGCTGGACGCTTCCCGGCGTGATGACCACCGGTGGGCTGCAAACGCTGCTGCGCTCCTACCGCACGTCACCGCCTGGGCCGATTCTGGTCGCGGGCAACGGGCCGCTCAACCTGCAGGTCGCGGCCGAGTTGGTTGCGGCAGGCGTCGATGTAGCGGGGGTAGTGGAAAGTGCGAAACTGACGTCGTTGGCAGCGTTTAGCCAGACCGGGCAAGCGACCCGCCATGCGCCTTCCTTGATCGGTGCCGGGCTTGGCTATTTGCTTACTCTCAAGCGTGCCCGCGTACCTATTCTCGATGGCTACGCGATTGCGGCGATCAAGGGCGAAAGCGCCGTCGAAAGTGTGGTGCTGGCGCCTGTTACCTCCGAGGGGGAGCTTGGGCAGCCGACTCGACAACTTGATGTGAAGGCGATAGGGCTTGGCTATGGCTTCCAGCCGCAGGCTGAAATCAGCCGGTTGCTGGGCGTCGAGCACCATTATGCGCCCGCCACGGCTTCAGCCCTCAAGGTGCTTTCAGCCGCGCGCGCGGTGGACGGCAGCTGCAACGTCGAGGGCGTTTTCGTTGCCGGTGAGGCCGGCGGATTCGGCGGCGCCCAGCTGGCGCTTGCCCAAGGTGCGCTTTCGGGCATCTCTGCCGCCAGACACTGTGGTTATCAAACGGATGTCCCTACCTCGCGCTGGCAGGCCCGGCAGCGAAAGCATCGGCGTTTTCAAAAAGCGCTTTGGGGCGCCTTCGCATCGCCGCTCAAGCCGCTAGCGGGTGTTACCGACGATACGATCGTCTGCCGCTGCGAAGGCATTACCGCCAAAGAGATACTGAGCGGACTTGATGCATGTAGCGACGTGGCCTCGATCAAACGTCAGACCCGCGCGGGCATGGGGCGCTGCCAGGGTCGCTATTGTGCCTCGACGGTCAGCATGCTGATCTCCACCGATAAAACCCCAGGCAGTCAGTTTGATCTCCCAGCTCCGCAAAACCCTATCAAACCGATTGCCATTGGAGCTTTAGCCATTGAAAAGGGTGAGTGGGCGGGCCATCGGCGCGTAGAGACGCCGTCAATGTCTGTTCATCAAGAGCCCACCAATTCTCAAGCCGCTCTTGAGGTCGACGTATTGGTGATCGGCGCTGGCGTTGCGGGAAGCTCTACCGCCATGGCACTGGCCAAGCAGGGTGTCGAGGTGGCGGTATTGGATCGCGGACTGCCCAACGGTCAGGCATCAGGCGGCAATGCGGGCAGCTTGCATGTTCAGCTGCTGTCGTTCGATTTTGGCGCGAAAGCCGAAAGGGGAGGTGGCCCCGCCGCCAGCACGCTGCCGCTTCAAAAAGCCAGCGCCTCGCTTTGGGAGACCTTGGCTTGCGAGCTCGATAGCGATATCGAGTTCAAGCGTAGCGGTGGCATCATGGTCGCTGAAAGCGACGCGCAGATGCGCTTTCTTGAGAGAAAAGCGACATTGGAACGCTCGCTGGGAATCGATACACAGATTGTCGACCGAGCCGATATCGAGCGTAAGCTACCCGCAATCTCCGATGCCGTGATTGGCGGGGCGTGGTGTAGCGAAGAGGGGAAAATCAACCCGCTACTTGCCACCCCCGCCCTAGTTCGGGCGGCCAAGCAGGCCGGCGCGCGCTTTTTTACCAGCGATGCGGTTAAAAGCCTGGAACATGCTAACGGCAAATGGTTGGTCACCACCGGTAGCGGCTGTCGATATCGGGCGAATAAGGTGGTGAACGCTGCCGGCGCCTGGGCGGGGGAGATCGGCAAACTGGCCGGGGTACACGTACCCGTTCACGCGGCCCCTTTGCAGATGATCGTCACCGAAGCCGCCGAGCCCATAGTAGACGTGCTGCTTGCCCATGCCGATCGCCACCTGACGTTGAAGCAGGCGGCTAACGGCAACGTGATCATCGGGGGCGGCTGGCCTGCGGGGCTGAGTATTCCCTTTGGCTACCAGCGTCCGCTTCTGGAAAGTATTGAGGGCAACTTATGGGTCGCGCAGCATGTGCTGCCGGCATTGAATCAACTGCGCGTATTGCGCTCATGGGCGGCGATCAATATCAACATAGACGGCGCGCCGATACTGGGTGAAGTGCCGCATCGCCCGGGCTTTTACAACGCGGTGACGTCCAACGGATTTACCTTGGGGCCGTTGGTTGGCCGGATCACGGCAGATTTGATTATCCGCGGCAAGAGCGATTGGGATCTAGCGCCTTTTTCGCTTGATCGCTTTGAAGGGCAGCCGGTAACGTGAGCGGGGTGACGATGCCGGCGCATCGCCCGCTTCGCGGCATCGCCTGCATGCTCGCCGCTGCGGCGCTTTTCGTGGGCATGGACTCTCTGGCCAAGTATCTGGGCGATCACTACTCGCCGGTGCAGCTGGCGTGGTCGCGTTATAGCGTTCACTTGGTTGTACTGGTCTTGCTGCTGGCCCTCATGGGGCGGCTCACTCGGACCGAGCTCGAAAGCCGTGCGCCCTGGGGGCAGTTTGGCCGGGGGCTGCTGCTGCTTGGCGCTACGCTATTTGCATACCTGTCTGTGCGGGTTCTGCCGCTTACCCAAGTCTACGTCGTCAACTTCAGCTCGCCGCTGATCGTTACGCTGCTGGCCATACCCCTTTTGAAAGAGAAGGTCGGCGCCAAGCGCCTGCTAGCGGCCGTGTGTGGATTTTCAGGCGTCTTGATTGCGGTGCAACCCGACGTAGATGGCCTTGATGCCAATCTTTTGTTGCCGGTCGGCATGGCGGTCTGTTTTGCGCTCTATCAATTGGCGACGCGCTACTTCGCCGGCCAGGATTCCGCGCTTACTTCGCTTTTGTATACCGCCGCCGCTGGCGGCGTGGTAAGTACCTTGGCGGTTCCCTTTTTCTGGGTGCCTGTTCACCGCGAGGACATTGCCTTGTTCGTGCTGATCGGTGTGCTGGGCGCGCTTAGCCACTTCGCGCTGATCGAGGCCATGCGATCGGCCTCGGCGTCGCTGGTATCTCCTTTTTTATATTCGCAGCTTATCTGGGCCACGCTCATCGGCTACTGGTTTTTCGGCGACTACCCGACGAAAGCCACCTTTGTCGGCGCGGGTATTGTTGCTTTGGCAGGCAGTTATCTGATTTTCAATGAACGTCATCGACATTAAACAGTAAATAGAGAGGAAATTTTATGAGCGAGCAACCGAAAACGGTACTGATGTTTGTCAACGGTCAGGCGATGTCCGGTGGAAGTATCAATTTTGCCTTGCAGGACGCTAAGTTTCTGGGAGCCGTTAAGACCGCCGCTAAGTATCGTTTTTACTCCGTACGCGATGAGTTCCCAGGGCTATGGCCTGTAGAGCAGGACGGACAAGCCATCCCCGGCGAGCTTTATGAGCTCCCTTACGCGCAGCTTCGTGAGTCACTGCTGCCTAATGAGCCCTCCGAGCTGGAACTGGGTGTTATCGAACTCGAAGATGGTAGCGGCTCGTTGAGTATGAAAATGCGTGAAGAGGAAATCAATAGCGAGGGTGTCGTGGAGATTACCGACCAGGGCGGCTGGCTTAAGTATCTAGCTGCTAAACAGGCATAGTCTTCAGAATAACTAAGAAATAATAGCTGAGATAGTAACGGTTAACGTATCACTATAATAGTAAAGGCACCTTTATGACCGGATTCGATTTGATCATCCGTAATGGAACCGTGGTTACCGCAAGCGATACCATGCTGTGCGATGTGGGTATCCGAAACGGCAAGGTGGTGGCATTGGCGGACAAGTTAGGTGCGGCTGATCGTGAGATCGACGCGACCGGCTTATTGGTTATGCCCGGCGGAATTGACAGCCACGTTCATCTGGCGCAGCCGACAAGCGACGGCAGCGTCATGGCTGATGACTTCGAGTCTGGGACCCGGTCGGCAGCCTGCGGCGGTAATACGACGGTTATACCTTTCTCGCTTCAGGAACGGGGCAAGTCGCTTCTCGCATCGGTCGAGGAACACCACCAGCGTGCCGCAGGCAAGTGCTACATCGATTACGCCCTGCACGCCATCATTACCGACCCGACGCCCCAGGCACTGGAAAAGGACTTGCCCGAGGTGGTTCAGGGCGGGGTAACGTCGATCAAGATCTTCATGACCTATCAGGACATGGCGTTGAACGACGGCGAGATATTCAAGGTGATGGAGGCCACGCGTCGCGAAAATGCCCTGACCATGGTGCACGCCGAGAATTTCGACGCGATCCAGCAGATGACCGAACGCCTGGAGAAGGCGGGACAGACCGGGCCGCGCGGCCATGCCCAGTCGCGTCCTATCGTGGTCGAGCGCGAAGCGACCCACCGTGCGATCAGCTTTGCGGAGCTGGTGGATGTGCCCTTGTTTGTCGTGCACGTATCCGGCGGCGACGTCATCGAGCAGATCGAGTGGGCGAAACGTCGTGGTTTGCCTATCTACGCTGAAACGTGCCCGCAGTATCTCACGCTGACCGCAGACGATCTGGATAACGCCGACATGGAGGGCAGCAAGTACGTATGCAGCCCGCCGCCGCGTGACGAAGCCAATCAGAAGGCCTGCTGGGATGCGCTGGCCAGAGACGTTTTCTCGACCTTTACCTCTGACCACTGCCCGTTCATCTACGAAAGCGAGACGGGCAAGAAGAAAGCGGGCGCCGATACCAGCTTCAAATATGTGCCCAATGGCATTCCCGGCGTCGAGACGCGTCTGCCGATTCTGTTCAGTAAAGGCGTATCGGAAGGGCGTATCAGCCTGAACCAATTCGTTGCGCTATCGGCGACGAACCACGCCAAGGTGTACGGCATGTATCCACAAAAAGGCACCATCGCGATCGGCTCCGATGCCGATATCGCGATCTGGGATCCTGCCAAACGCGTGATGCTGTCGCAGACCATGCTCAATCATAACTGTGACTACACGCCCTACGAGGGTATGGAGTTGACCGGTTACCCCGTTACCGTGCTTTCCCGCGGTGAGCTAGTGGCTGAAAACGGGCGTCCGGTGGGCAGCGCTGGAAAAGGCAGGTTCGTTCCTCGAGGCGTATCCAGTCTGATCCCTCAAAAGCGCCGGTAAACGCTCATCGCTTCGATGAGCTTTCTCTGGTGGGTCGGCACCGCCGTGCGTATCGTTGGCCTACCGGAGATAGAGTTCTCCTTTACCCACCAGCACCGCGTGACCTCCCACCTGTACCAGATCGCTTTCCATGTATGTCTCGATCACGCTGGGTCGGCCCATCTCCATGCCCATGCCCTGATGAATTGTCCAGCGCGTCGTTTGTGCCGACAACGTGGTGGGATTGCAAGCCGAGTAATGCCGCCGCCGTTTCCTGGTCCAGTGTGCTTGGCGTAATGCTGGCGGGCCTTGCGGTCGTAAACACGGCTTTCTCACCCGAGTAGTGAATGGAAAGCTCTCCTACAGGTGGATGGAGCACCAGCGTTTGCGTGCGGTTAATCAAGCCAAGCTCGGCTAGAAGCTGTGCGGTGCCGACGGTCGGGTGTCCGGCAAACGGCAGCTCCTGGGTGGGTGTAAATATCCGCATCGGGTAGTGGTTTGGCTCAATGGGCGCACTTAAGAACACCGTTTCGGCAAGATTAAGCTCATTGGCGATTGCCTGCATGGTGGCCGCTGGCAGCCCGTCGGTGTTTAAAAATACCGCCAGCTGATTGCCCGCGAAAGGCTGGCGGGTAAATACATCAAGTAAGTAATATTCAGCGATTTTCATACTGGTCTCTTTAATTTGTGTGTTTCCAAAAGGATTTACGGCCCTCCTTTTGCGCCTGGGCACGAGTGATTCCGATATCTCTTAGCAGTCGGTCATCAAGTGTCAGCAACTGGCGGCGGCTGCGGCGACGCTCGCGATAGGCACGCATTTGAGAACGTAGCTGATAGCGAAGCTGAATAAGGCTAAAGCGGGACATGGCGAATCCTCCAGTGGTTTGCCACTTCAGGTTACGCAATCGGCTATTGGCAATACAGATATAGACTTCTGTATTTTATCAATACAGATAGCGTATCTTATCTCTCTGTATGGCGCCTTTAAAAGGTGTCTGTATTGCTTTGGAAGGAGGTGAGCTATGACGCGCTATGAAAAAGTCGCGACTGTATTGCGCGAACGTATCGAACACGGCATTTACCGTGTGGGTGACCGCCTTCCTTCCATTCGTGCTGTTTGCGAGGAGATGGAGGTCAGCATCTCGACAGCACAAGAGGCTTACCGCCAGCTAATAGATACTGCTTTGATCGAGTCGCGGCCTAAGTCGGGCTATTTCGTGCTGCCAAGCCGGGTGCCGAGCGTGCTGCCGTCGGTATCTCGCCCCGCCCAACGGCCGTTGGATATTTCCCAGTGGGATCAGGTGCTGGAGCTTGTTGCTACACAGCGTGACGATAATCGACTTCTGTTGGGCCGCGGCGTGCCGAATCTTGATTATGAGACGCTAAAGCCGCTATCGAAAATCCTTGCTGGCCTGCACCGCAGTAGTGATCTCAATGGCTTCAATTACGATAAGCTGAGCGGCAGTCCTGAGCTTCGCCAGCAGGTGGCCAAGCTTGCCGTGGCCTCGAACTGTCTGCTTCACCCCGATGACATTCTGATCACCACAGGATGTCAGGAAGCGCTTGCCATTTCGCTGCGCACGCTTACCCAGCCCGGCGATGTGGTGGCGGTGGATTCACCGAGCTTCTACGGCACCATGCAGATTCTCAAGGCCAACGGGTTGAAGGCCTTGGAAATACCCACCGATCCACAAACCGGCATTAGCCTGGAGGCGTTGGAACTAGCGCTGGAACAGTGGCCCATCCGTGCGATACAGGTGACGCCTACGTTCAATAATCCGCTGGGTTATACGATGCCTGAGGCGCGTAAGCGGGCGCTTTTTCAGCTTGCCCAGCGCTTTGATGTGGCGATTATTGAAGATGATATCTACGGCGATCTGGCCTTCACCCAGCCCAGGCCGTGCACTATTAAATCCTTTGATGACGACGGGCGCGTACTCCTATGCAGTGGTTTTTCCAAAACGGTGGGGCCAGGCTTGCGGGTCGGCTGGCTGGCGCCGGGACGCTATCGTGATCAAGCGCTGCACATGAAGTACGTCTCGACCGGAGCGTCGGCCACATTACCGCAGCTAGCGGTGGCAGAGTTCGTTGCCAAAGGGCACTACGAGCGCCATCTTCGTTACGTCAACCGCCAGTATCAGCGCCAGCGGGATATCATGATCAGTTGGGTGCAGCGCTATTTTCCTGAAGGTTCAGGCATTAGCTACCCACAGGGAAGTTTTTTGTTATGGGTGGAACTGCCAGCAGCGGTGGACTGCGTACGCCTCAATGAGCGGTTGGCGCAAAAGAACCTCCATGTGGCGCCAGGCTCGCTGTTTTCCGCCTCCGGCAAGTTTCGTCAATGCCTACGCTTGAACTACGCGTTTACGTTAACACCTGCCATAGAGGACGCCGTGCGCAGTGTGGGCGAGCTTGCCACTGAAATGGTCGCGCAAGCTCGAACACATACGGATGCTTAAACCAGCGTGCTTTCTTCAGCCTGAAAACGCGATAAGCGCTACGTGAACCAACCTTGAAATAAGAAATGACCGTGTAAACGGTGGCTTTGGTCTGGCGGGCCGCTCGTAATAGGGTTATGAAGGAAGCGCGCTTTTGAAGGCGCATTTTCAAGCCGCGGCGAGTGATGAAGCTACGCCGCGCGAACCGCACAAAGGAGATGGCCATAATGTTACGTTCACTTGGATGGATAGCTTTCACGACCATGGGCCTATCAATCAGTGTCGCCAGTGCTCAGGCTGACACACAACGTGCGGTCGATGAGCAAACAATGGCACCGGAGGTAATAGCCGCACAGCTGAGCGATACCTGTGTTTCTATTGATGAATCGCTCGGTATTGTACCGCAGCACTATGCGATGGATGATGGCGACTTATGGCTTGTGCCGTGTAACGCAGGCGCGTACCAGACTTCCTATGAAGCCATTTATCAAGCGGAAGACGCCGAACCGCGCAAGCTGCTATTCGCCCTATGGCGTAACAGTAGCTGGACCGGCACTGAGTTGCTTTTTAATCTTGAGTTTGATTCCGAGACGGGCATTCTCAGCGATCAATACAAGGACCGAGGCGCCGGTGGCTGCGGCGGCGAGCGCTCCTGGCAGTGGCAAGAGGGTAATTTCCGGCTGGTTGAATATCGCGCTAATGAAGCGTGCGAAGACGAATCGCAGTCATTTCCAGTGGTCTTTAAAGCCGAGTAACGTCGACTTCTCCGCCGGAATCCTGAACGCTCGCTTTCGTTATTGGAGGCGAGCGTTTTACGTCAGGTCCATAAAGGGGTTATAGGCGACTTCCCAGTAGTGGCCTTCTGGATCGCGAAAGTAGCCGGAGTAACCGCCCCAGAACACTTCTTCCGCGGGTTTGATCAGCTCGGCGCCTGCCGCAACCGCTTGTTGAAGCACTTGATCAACGGCTTCTTGGCTGGCGACGTTGTGGGCCAGGGTGATACCGCTGAATCCACCTTTTGAGTCATCGGTAATGCCAATGTCGCGAGCCAACGATGCTCTGGGAAACAGCGATAGCCAAGCGCCTTCCATCTTGAAAAAGGCCACCTCATCGCTGTCTGTCTCATGTTCCGGCAGCCCCAGGCCATCCCGGTAAAACTGGGTGGCGCGATTTAGATCCTGTACGCCGAGGGTAATCAGGCTGATCCTGGGTTTCATATCGGTGCTCTTTAGACGTTGTTTTAAGTAGGCCGCTGTCACAGCGTCAGGTTGTCCTTACGTACATCCAGCTGTTCCAAACGATTTTTCAAAAGCTCTGGAAAGCGCGCATACCAGGTTTGATTGAGCGGCGAGGGGTGCGGCAGCGGGTAGAGCGTAAAGGTTTGCGCTTCGCCCTTGTCATCTTCTAGTGTCACCTCGATGCTACTTTCAAAGCGATCCTCCTGCTTCCAAAAAGCTTCCAGACGCGCACGCTCCTCTTTTGAGCGGCCGATACCGAACCACAGGAACGCTTCTCGGCCCAGCGTAATCAGCGTCCGTCCTTCCCAGCGCGAGATCAGCACTTCGTTCATCAGGCCATGGAAGTGGCGCTTGACCTTCATCGACCACGCCTTATTGCCTACGGGCTTATAGGGCACGGTATTGATCCAGAAAAAGTGCTCGCCCACAGCTTTTGATGCTGCAAAATCCGGCATCGTCTCGCCGTAGAGCTGCTCATAAAGCGCTTTTCTGACCAGCTGCCCGCCTGCACCGATAAACGGCTCGCCGTGGCGTACCTCGTCGCGGCCCGGGTCACGGCCAAAAAAGCCGATGCGCAGGTTCGGTTTACCAAGGCCGATAATAGGTTCTAGTGTGTTGCGTTCAAAACGCTCGTAGACCTCGACATCGATTCCTTCTATCTCGGCCGCCAGCGCCCTGAATTTTTTCTCCTGAGCCGGGGTCAGTGACATTGTTCAACCTCCTTGTTGGTTCCCATCGCTTGGTTTAGTCAAACCACTCCTGAGCCGTGCGCCATAAGCACATGCCGAAAAAATAGACGGATGTAAGACCCCATCCCCATAGAGCCCAAACGGCATGCTCGGGGCTCGAGAGGATGAGAAATGTTGCGCAGAGGCACCACACAAGCGTAATGGCGATGTTGAGCGGCATGAACTTGCGTACCCGGAAAGGGTGAAGGAACTTCATGCGCGTAACGGTGAGAATGGCCAGGCCGATAATCGCGGTAAACGTGATCCAGGGTGGGAAATCGAGAATGTAAAAATAAGCGGCGGCGATATTCCAGGCGGCCGGAAAACCAACAAAGTAGTTATCCTGGCTTTTCATATTGGTATTGCAGAAACAGAACATTGACGAGAGCAGGATAATAAACACCGCCAGCAGTGAGAAACCGGCCGGCAAATCGATAAAGTAGTAGATAAACAGGGCGGGAATAAACGCCCAGGTAAGATAATCAATGACCATATCCAGCGTTGAACCATCGAAGTGCGGCAGGATGGTTTTCACTTCGTACTTGCGCGCCAACGTACCGTCGAAGCCATCGACCATCATCGCCGCCCCCAGCCAGAGCAGACAAGCCACCGGGTTATCGTCGATCAGGGCCAATAGCGCCATGACGCCCAGCAGTACGCCGCTAGCGGTGAGAGCATGTACGCTCCATGCCTTGCATCGCGATGCGTGGGAGTCTGCTTGCGAAGAGAGCGGTTGAGCCACATTAAACCCCGTTGAGAACGTCATGTTCTGCTGCTGTTTGGTGTATGGATGAGCGTGTCAGTCAATACACTACTACAAGAAGGCGCACCGAGAACACGCAGGCCGTTGAGATACTCTTAGCATGGCCGTTTATCGTGTTATCCGCTAGGCGATAGTAAGAGCCCTAACGTATGTATAAGCCCTAAACGGGCCGCTGAAACTGCAGGCGTGCCTGCTCGGCGCGTTCACGCGTTACGCAGGTAAGTGAGTGGTCATTAAGTAGCCCCATCGCCTGCATCAACGCAAAGGCCGTAGTGGGGCCAATAAATTTCCAGCCGCGTTTCTTCAGCGCTTTGGAGAGCGCGATAGATTCAGGCGAGACGGTTTGGGTTTGCGGCGCTTTTAACGCATCGTGTGCTGGCTCAAAACGCCAGAAAAAGGCTGCCAGTGAACCCTCCTGTTCGACTAATTCCTGTGCCCGTTGCGCGTTATTGATCGCCGCCTCAATTTTGCCGCGATGGCGAATAATGCCCGCGTCTTGCAGTAAGCGCTGCACGTCTCGCTCATCAAAACGTGCGACCTGATGAAAGTCGAAGTGATGAAAGGCGGCGCGAAAATTTTCGCGCTTGTTGAGAATCGTCCGCCAGCTCAAGCCTGACTGAAAGCTTTCCAGGCAGAGCTTTTCAAACAGGCGCTGATCGTTATCAACGGGAAAGCCCCACTCATTATCGTGGTAGGGTAAAAACTCTGGCGCCCCGCCGCACCAGTAGCAGCGTGATTGTCCATCGGGGGCGATAAATTCGTTCGCCATAGTGATTCCCCTGTTTTAGTTATAAAAATATCAGGATTTATAAAGGTGTCAGGATTTATAAAGAAGTCAGATTTAGCCATGCGTGGCTGAGCCAGCGGCCTGCACGTAGTAGCTCATCCTCCGTCGCGCCCGCATAGCCCAGCACAAGCCCAGCACGCTGAGGTTGCCCCAGATAATACCGGGATAGCGGGGAGAGCGTAATGCGTGCCTGTTGGGCCAGTTCAACCAGGCGCGCTTCCTGATTTAAATTCTCCAACTCGGCGACCAGGTGCATGCCCGCATGGCCTGAGGAGAGCTTTAACCCGGCGTCAGTAGCAGGGGCCAGTGCACGACGCAGGCAGGCCTGGCGCTGGCGATAGCTCATGCGCATTCGGGCGATATGGCGTGAAAAGTCACCTTTGGCAATGAACTCAGCAAGCGCCGACTGAATGGGATAGTTGCCTTCGCGGTGCAGGCGGGCGTGAGCCAACCGAAACGTATCGGCCAACGCCTCGGGCAGCACGATATAGCCCAGTCTAAGGCCTGGATAGAGCACCTTGCTGAATGTGCCGATATAGATGACGGATGCCTGTTCCGACAAGCCCTGAAGCGACGGCGTGGGCGGCGTGTCGTAGCGAAACTCGCTGTCGTAGTCATCCTCGATGAGCCAGGCGCCGTGCCTGGCGGCGTGTTCGAGTAAGGCCAAGCGCCGAGGAACCGGCATGGTAACGCCGCTCGGGTATTGGTGGGAGGGAGTCACGTAAATCAAACGCGGCGCAGGCGTATTAGCCGGACAGCACAACGGGTTCAGCCCGTCTTCATCGACCGGCACAGGGACAATGTTCAGTCCCGCTGCCAAAAAGCAGGTTTGCGCGCCGCCGTAGCCGGGTTCTTCCATCCACACCGTATCGCCGCTATCGGTCAGCAGCTGGGCCACCAGTTCGAATGCCTGCTGCGCGCCTTGCGTGATCACAATCTGCTCAGGGCGGCAGCGCACTGCGCGGGAAAGCGTCAGGTAATCACCCAATGCCTCTTTAAGCGCGGACAAGCCGCCATGCGTTTGATAGGAAAGCCATGCCGTATCGGCCTGGCGATAGTGGCGCCTTAACAGGCGTTGCCACTGAGCGTGGGGGAACAGATCCAGCCCCGGCACGCCGGGCGCAAACGCTTGATAGTGCTGGCTTAGCGTACCGCAACGATCAATCAGCGCCTGCCCGCGTGTTGAGTAACTAAACGCCGTGTCCAACAGCGGCTTGGGATGAGCCGGTAGCGTAGGCAGGTTGGCCACATACATGCCAGCCCCCCGCCGAGAAACCACCAGCCCCTCGGCCAGGAGGCGGTCCATTGCTGCCAGCACGGTATTACGGCTGATACCCAGGCCGCGAGCCAGGTGCCGTGAAGAGGGCAAATGACTCCCGGCGGCCAGTTCGCCGTGTTGAATCCAACGGCGCAACGCGCTGTAAAGCTGATGTACCAGCGTGGTTGTTCCTTGGGTGCCAATCTGTAGCGCCAAGGCATCAATAAGCCATTCACTCGACGGCGTTCGTTGCTTCACTGGTTCCCTCGCTATTTAATAAACTGGTTCTTCACCAAGAGCCACTATAACGAGAGACTTGCCTATTCCCACCTCTTTTTAAGGAGCGCCACTGTGAATAACGTTCGGGCTGCCGTACTTGATGACTTGGACGCGCTTAGCGTGCTGCTGGATGACTATCGCCAGTTTTATCAGCAACAAAGCGACTTAAAGGGCGCTCGCTACTTTTTAAACCAGCGCTTTGGGTTGGGCGACTCGTTCATTCTGGTCAGTGAAGACGCATCGGGGAAAATCAGCGGCTTCGTGCAGCTTTTTCCCGGCTTATCGACGGTAGGCATGAATGCACGGTGGACGTTGAACGATCTTTACGTGCTGCCTGAGTACCGCAGCCAAGGCGTAGGCCGGGCGTTAATGGGCGCCGCCGCCGATTTGGCCCGAGCCCACGGCGTCGCAAGACTGGTACTGATGACTCAGGTGGAGAATGAGCGCGCACAACGCCTGTACGAGTCACTTGGCTGGCAGCGTAATACCGCGTTTTATAGCTACCTGCTGGATGTAAGCCAGGAGCGCGTATGACCGAACAACCAGTATCTTCTGTATTAGCGTTTCCATCCGCTACGCCAGCCGATATGGCCCAAATAATGTACGCCAAACTTTGCCACTATACCGATGCCTGGGATGTGGCCGAAGACCTGGCCAACGGCATCGATGCCATTGTCGTGGTTGATACGCGCAGCCTTGAACACTACCGCGCTGGACACATTCCTGGAGCGATAAGCTTGCCGCACCGAGAAATGACACCCGAGCGATTGGCAGAGCTTGATGCGTCGCGTGTTTATGTAACGTACTGCGATGGAATCGGCTGTAACGGGTCCACCAAAGGCGCGTGGAAGCTTGCCAGCGCAGGGCTGAAAGTGAAGGAGCTGCTAGGTGGGCTGGATTTTTGGCGTCGTGATGGGCACCTGGTGCAGGCAGGCGAATTGCAGGGTACGCTTTTGAAAACGCCTCTCAACTATTGCGGCTGTTAGTGCAAGCTTTAGAAGGCCTGACGGGCCCGGCGTTTGCCGAGCCCAAGCTGTGTTTAAGCGTCGCTTAGTTTGCGCGCGCGGTGCAGATTTTCCATGGTGTTCAGGCATGCCTGGGCGGCTTCTTTGCCTTTGGCCAGGAAGTGCTGGAAGTAGAAGTCGTGATGAGTGCTGTGCTCATGGAAGTGGTGTGGCGTGAGCACTACCGAAATGACCGGCACCTGGGTATCAAGCTGGACGCGCATCATGCCGTCGATTACCGCGTGGGCGACGAAGTCGTGGCGGTAGATGCCGCCATCCACCACAAAGCCTGCGCCGACAATCGCGCCATAGCGGCCGCTTTCAGCCAATACTTTGGCCTGTAGCGGAATTTCATACGCGCCTGAAACGGTAAACGTATCCACTTGGTCTGCAGATAAGCCGTTACGCTCCACTTCCTCAATAAACGCCTGGTAGGCCTGGCCAACGATGTCGTTGTGCCAATGGCCCTGAATAAACGCAATGCGCTGGGACGTAGTATGCGAGGAGAGTGCTAAAGGAAAGGTCTGATTCATGGTCATTCTCTTGGATAAGTGGTACCAGAATCAGGGCATTCGGCATCCGCCAATAGGCAAAACGCACGCCTCCAAGGGCTTTCGCCGCGGAATGACGCCGTTGAGTCGATGCCGTTCTCTTTCATCCGGACTATCACCGTCGGCTTCGGTTTCTCACCGAATCTGCTGACCTCAAGAAGATAAACGCCTTGAGCGCTCGCGGGCTTAGGCCGCTTTCGTAAGCGAAAGGTACCATCACCGCCGGTGGGGACTTTCACCCCGCCCTGAGAACATGTTGCTGTATCTGCGCTGTGGCGGGATATCAGCCTGTCTATCTTACGCTGATTGTAAAAACTCAGCCAGGGCCTATAGCTCCTGAATACCGAAACGTAAGGCTGATCTAGGACGCATCAACGGGGGAGCACACGTCTACCCATTCAGCCTTGACCAGCTCGGCCAGCCGCGAAGGGCATACGCGAACAGCGCTGTCAGGTGAGCCGGCGGCGGGCAGCACTTCATCAAAATGCTGAAGCGATTTATCGCAGTACACCGGCAGGTCGGCGGTTAACCCAAACGGGCAGACGCCGCCAGCCGGGTGGCTGGTAAGCTCCATCACCGTTTCATCATCAAGCAGCGTCGCCTCACCTCCAAAGGCATCCTGAAACTTAGCGCTATCAATCTGAACATCGCCACTAACCACAATCAGCAACGGGTTCTCACCGATCTTGAATGCCAACGTCTTGGCTAACTGGCCAGGCACTACGCCATGGGCGTCGGCAGCCTGCTGTACGGTCAGGGCACTGTTTTCCAGCTCAATAATATTGAGATCCGGGGCGTACTCTGCCAGAAAACTGCGAGCGGTTAATAAACTCATAGATGGCTCCTTAAAACGGTGTTGTTTCAGATTAACGTGCTTTGTCTAAGTCAGCCAATTCAGGTGCCCTCGTTAGCGGGCATTGCGCTTCTATTGCCTCAAGCGTAGTGATTGTGTCTTTTCAGCTTCCGCTTTAGTGTTAGTTACGTGCCCCCCTGATAACAACAATGAGGCGTCCCATGATGACTGGAGCAAATAAAGAGATGAGTGAGCCCGATAAACAACAGCACGAAAGCTATCGGGTAAGTCATCCGGTCAGCCGCTTTCCCATTCCTGCCATGAATGAGCTGCCCGCTGATATTCGCGAACGCATTGAAGCAGTACATGAAAAAGCCGGGTTTATTCCCAACGTCTTTCTTACCCTGGCGCACCGTCCTGATGAGTTTCGGGCTTTTTTTGCGTATCACGATGCGTTGATGGAAAAACCGGGCAACCTGACGCTCGCTGAGCGGGAAATGATTGTCTTGGCGACCAGCGCCGCCAACCAGTGTCAGTACTGTGTGATTGCGCATGGGGCTATTTTACGTATTCGCGCTAAAAATCCGCTGGTGGCGGATCAGGTGGCGCTTAATTACCGCAAAGCGGATATTTCAGCCCGACAAAAGGCTATGCTGGATTTTGCTTTGAAAGTAACTAATCAAGCCTACGCCGTAGGCGAAAACGACCTTACTACCTTGTCGGAGCATGGCTTCGATGAAGAAGATATGTGGGATATCGCCGCGATTACGGCTTTCTTCGGTATGTCTAACCGGATGGCCAATGTCACCAATATGCGCGCAAACGATGAGTTTTATACCCTGGGACGTTAACGCTTAATGAAAAGCCCCTGGCCGCATAGCGGTGCAGGGGCATACGTTCACAGCGTAATAGGGCTTATAGCGCGTCGACGACCTCGTCGATCTGAAGTTTCAGGCTTTGCAGGCCACCACCCGACAGGTACCAGAGTGCGGGCGTTAGCACTACTAGGCGAGTCTCTGACGCGCCTGCACCCGATAACGCCTGCTCTAAGGCTTGTGTATCGGCAGCGTCGTTACCGATGGCTGCGCTACGATCCACTACGAGCAGTACATCGGGGTTGATTTCACCAATGGCTTCCATGGTGAGCGGTGTAAAGGTGCGGTTGCCGCGCTGTACGCTGGTGACGCTGTCCGGCATTTCCAGCGTTTTGATGCCCAGCACATCGTGCACGACCGGATGCGTATTCAGGCCCAGACTGCCATCGTTATGAGTCACAACCAGTACGCGTAATGCTTCATCCAGCGCCTCGCGCTGATGTTCGATATCGGCATGCAGCGCTTCAAGAGCTTCTTCGGCGCGCTCTTCAGCCTCTACCTTGCTGGCGATCTGGCGTACGTTGTCATCAAAGGCAGCCAGGTAATCGTCACCCTGTAAGCTGGTATTTAGCAGCGGGGCAATCTCTTCAAGTTCAGCTTCCCAGTCACCCTGGCGGCCGGTGTAAAGGATAAGGGTTGGCTCGCTTTGCGCAACGGCTTCAAGATTAGGGTCGCGCAGGCCGCCAAGGTCGGTATAAGCATCATCGTTATATTTTGAAAGGTAATCAGGCAGTACTTGTTTGGGAATGCCGGCTACCTGCTCGCTGGCGCCGAGTGCATCAAGCGTATCCAAACTGCCTAAATCGAAGGTGGCGATACGCTCCTGAGCATGAGCAATTGAGCTAACAGCGGTGAAAATCAGCGATGCGGCAAGAACCTGAGACTTCATGGGTATTCCTTTTATGAGAAAATGTTTTATATGAGATATGTTCTCATACTCTCAGGGGAGCCTTGTTTTGTCTTTATTTGCACAAGGAACAACGCGTTGCGTAAAGTGATACGGCGCTGAAGTAATGAAGAAAATGAACATTAAATTCAATAAAATCAGTATTTTAATATAATTATATTAGGTCGGTGTCATTTCAGGTTAATAGAGCATTGTCCTGCTGCTGGAGCACTAGGTAGACGCGCAATTTTTATAAGATAACTCTCAAGAAGATAATCTCGGTGGGGTTAACTAAATCATATAGCTTTTTAACAGAAGCCTGTTTCTAGATAGTCTTTTTTTATTATTTAATGATTAAGAAATGACACGCTATGGTTTTTAAAACTCATATAGAGTCATTTAAAATACTACTTATGGATTAATAATAATTAACTTTAAGTTTTGAATTTTGCGTTGACGTAATGTAATTCAGAGTGTTTATTGTAAGGAATAATGCTTCTCAATAGCTATATTAGCTAATTTTTATGAAAATAGATGATATCTATTGCTAAAAAACGATACTCAGATGAATCGTGTCACTTTATTATTGTCACTCCAGATGAGCTGTTTGGTTTTTATTGTTTCTATTAATGATTTAATTAACCAGTTAACAGAATAAGAAGTGCTGTCCTTAATGTGCGGCTGTTCGCGCCTGTATATTAATTATACCTTCTTTTGATGTTGGCTAAGGTCGATGCACTATGCCCGGTGTGAATGCATTGGTTAAGTATGATGAAGATAAACAAAGCGAAAGACTATCGTATGCTTCCTTTCGCCGACAGCGCCGAAATGTTTACATTTTATATATCCTGGCTTCGCTGCTGCTGTGTAGCCTCTTTGCCTGGTTACTTTATGAGCAGCGTCAGCAGGAACTCTCCTCGGCAGAGTCTCGCAGTGCTGCCCGGGCCAGTATTATCAACGAGTGGGTGAAAAGTGTTTTTTCACAAAGCAGTCAGGCACTTTTAAGTGTCGAGGAGTTCGCTGAGCTTCAGGGTATGCCAGTTGAGGGAGCAACAGGGCAAATGGTAAGAGCGCTAAACGACCGGCACCATTATGCACCGTTGATTCAGGAAATTGGTCTGCTGGATGGTCAGGGCACGGTGCTCGCCAGTAGTGGCAATAATCGTTATCAGGGAATTGGTTTAGCTAATAGTCAGTTTTTTAAAGCCTTAAGCAACCCTGGCAATAGTAGTCAGGAAGAAATAGTCACACCGCTTCTCTGGTCTAGTGAGAGACAGGTATACGTGCTTTATCATGCGCGCCGTTTACAAGATCAGACGGGTGCCTTTATGGGCGTCACCGTTGCTAGCATAGCGCCCGACCTATTTGCCACTACCATTAACCAGATGCAGATACAGGCTGGTGAAAGTATCGCTCTGATCGACCCAACGCTTAAATTAATTGCTAGAAACCCGAGTCGACAAGAGCAGACGCAAATAGGGGCACAGTTAAATGCGCCGAGCATCCAGCGTATTCTGGATAGCGGTCAAGAGGTCTGGTCAGACATCATCTGGTCTTCTCTGGATAACCGAGAGCGTTTTTTTTGGATTCAGAAAATCCCCGATTATCCGCTGTGGATAGCGGTCGGCATGGATATGGATCAGATTCTGGCACAGTGGTATCAACGATTAGCTATTTTAGTTGGCATATTGGCCAGTATTGTCTTGCTCGGGGCTTGGGGAGTACGCCATTACGTCAACCGGCTGAAACTGGCCTTGTTATTACAATATCGCCTCCTGGATCTTGAACAGGCACGCACCCGAGCACAGTCAGGGGAAGCTTATCTGCAGGCGCTTATTCACTCTATCCAGGATCTGATTTTTGTTTTTAATACGCAAAACAGAATCACCTATGTACATATATTAAATAAGGAAATGACGGTAAAAAGCGACACGGGATTGCTAGGAAAACACTATGCAGAGCTTCTTCCGCCCAGTTTGACCAAGCGCTTTAATGCTGTTTTTGAGCAGGTAAAGTGGCATCGCAAAGCCGTCACTATTGAATATCCGCTGATGGTGCTCAGCGGAGAGCTATTTTTTCAGGCAGTGGTAAGCCCTCTGGTGCGTACCGATGGCAGCTTCTCGGGTACATTGGTGGTGGCGCGGGATATCACGGAAGCGAAAAAGAGTGAGGTAGAGCTGAGTATCGCCGCCGCATCTTTTCAGGCCCATTTGGGCATTATCATCACCAACGCCCAGGGCCAGATACTTAAAGCAAACCCTACGTTCACCCAAATTACCGGCTATACCGAAGCCGAGATAATTGGCCGTAACCCCGATATGTTTGGCGCCGCACATCATGGGCCTAGCTTCTACCGCCAGTTATGGCGCAGCGTTAAAAAATACGGGCGTTGGGAAGGCGAAGTGTGGAGCCAGCGTAAAAACGGCGACGTGTTTCCTGAATGGTTGGCGATTAGCTCAATTTGTAATGCTGATAATCAGTTGACCCATTATGTGGCGACCATTGTGGATATCAGTGAGCGTAAAGCGGCCGAGCAGGAAATTCACCAGCTGGCATTTTTCGATTCCGTCACCGGCCTTGCCAACCGTCGACTGTTTATGGATCGTTTGGAGGTCGCGCTTAAAGAGGTGGTTCGCCACCGTAGCTACGGTGCGCTGCTGTTTATCGATATTGACCACTTCAAGCAGATCAATGATGTTTTTGGCCACCCCATCGGCGACCGTCTACTCAAGGGAGTCGCGCGCCAGCTCAGCCAACAGCTGCGCGAAAGCGATACCTTGGCCCGCTTGGGCGGCGACGAGTTTGCGGTGCTTATACAATCGCTGGATAGTGACCCGGCCAAAGCCGCGCAGCTCGCTGAGCGAATAGCCCATAAGCTGATGGCGGCGATACGGCGTACCAGTGCGCTGATTGATCACTCCATCAGCGTGAGTGCCAGTATCGGCATTACGCTGTTAAGTCACTCGCCAACGGGGCAGGATGAGTATCTTCAGCAGGCTGACATGGCGCTATTTCAGGCGAAGGCGAGAGGGCGCGACACGCTGTGCTTTTTTGACCCAGTGATGCAAGCCGCACTGCTGGCGTCTATTCATCTGGAGCGCGATTTACGCCAAGCGCTAATACTTCATCAATGGCAGCTTTACTACCAGCTTCAGGTCGATATCAATGGGAAGGCTATTGGTGCTGAAGCGTTGTTGCGTTGGCAACACCCGGAGCGTGGCCTTGTACCTCCAGGCGAGTTTATCCCCTTATTGGAGAGCACCGGCCTGATCAGCGAAGTAGGCGCATGGGTGCTGGAAAAAGCCTGTTACCAGTTGGCACTCTGGGCACAGAATGACCAGCTGAATCATTTGACCATGTCGGTCAATATTAGCCCGCTGCAGTTTCACGATGTCGAATTCATACCGCGGGTTAAGGCTATATTCAAACGCTCCAAGGCGCCGCTTAAACGCTTGAAGCTTGAGGTCACTGAATCGCTTTTCGTCGAGCCAGACGACAACGCGCACGATAAAATGCTTAGTTTGAAGGCGCTGGGTGTACGCTTTTCGCTGGACGATTTTGGTACCGGCTACTCATCACTCGCGTATTTGGCACAGCTGCCTTTGGATCAGCTTAAAATCGACCAAACCTTTGTGCAGCAGGTACTGACCAGTAGCGCTAACGCAGCGATTGTCGAGAGTACCATCGTACTGGCGGAAAGCCTTAATCTGGAGATTATTGCCGAAGGAGTGGAAACCCAGGCACAGCAGGCATGGCTATTGGCCCATGGCTGCTATGCCTACCAGGGCTTCCTGTTCGGTTGCCCCGTCACGGTTGAGGAGTTTGAAGCGCAGCTTGTCGCTTCACAATGTTAAGCGTTGTGCTTTAGAGAAGCGGTGCCAAGCTGCGTTGCAAGTACCTGGATATCCGGCATGTTGCCTGCCAGGGCTTGAGGAATAATCACTTCCAAACGCGAGTCCTGGCGCCAGGTACTGCTGTCTATGTCCAGCGCGCCATCGGCACGGTTAAGCCGCCGCCAACCGCTGGAGGTATGAAAGACCCCTTTGATACGCGCCTGTCGGGGAAGCTCTCCCAGGCAATGCGCTAAGTGGTCGATATCAAAACACTCGTCCGGGTGCCAGCGTAAGCCCAGGCTTATATAGCCAAGAGCAGTACCGGTTTCCTGCTGCGGAGCGCCCTTGGCCGGTGGGAAATCAAAAAAACCGCCGTCAAGACTGGGCGGGCCAACAAGCGTACGGTGTTCTTCAGGCATGGCTAAGTCATGCGCATCGCTTTGACCGCTGCCCGTTAAGCGCTCAAGTGGCAGGCTGCCGTTAGCTATCGGTTCGACCCATTTGCGTGGCGGCCAGAGCGCTTCAACAAACTGTTGGGCAGCATGTTGCTGCTGGCTGGTGCACTGATCAAACATGGTAAGCGCCACGGCATCTGCAATGGCCAACTGATCCTGAAATGTTTCATGCGTTCGCGCACGCGGGTCGTCCAGGCGGCGAGGGTCCAGCGTTGCAATAATATCGTGCACCTCGACCACATCGTGAAAGGCCTCACCGCGTAACAGGTCGAGTAACCCCGCCGGATGGCCCAGCCCTGAAGGTTCGATAATTACGCGGTCAGGTTTGCTGCGCGCAAGCAGATTTACCAACGCCGCCTGCAGTACAAAGGCAAGCTGACAGCACAGGCAGCCACCAGGAAGGCCTTTGATCACGACATCATCACGCTGATCAAACATGGCCTGGTCAATACCGATCTGGCCAAACTCATTGACCAGAATGGCCCACTTTTCATCCACAGGTTTCTGTTCAATCAGGCTGTGAATAAGCGTGGTTTTACCACTGCCCAAAAAACCTGTAATGATGTGAACTGGCACTTTTTTTAACGCAGACACGCGTTAGCCTCCGGTCATATTCATAAAGCGCACGACCTGAACGTCACCGTCTGTCGTGAAGTGGTGGCGTTCTGGTTTAAGCGGTAGCGCGTTGACTATGGCTTCTTTGAGCCGTGCCATATCACCGGGATGACGGCGCAGCACTGCGCGCAAGTCGACCGAGTGCTCATTGCCTAAACAGAGCAGAAGGCGGCCTTCAACGGTGACTCGGACACGGTTACAGGTGTCGCAAAAATTGTGGCTGTGCGGGGAAATAAAGCCAACCCGGCTGTTGCTATCGGCCATTTTAAAATAGCGCGATGGGCCTGGGGTGGTTTCAGTCGTAGGCGTTAAGGCGTAACGCTTTTCAATCAGCGCTTGAACGTCATCACTTGAATAAAAGGTTTCCGCCCGGGAGTGGTCGGACACGTCGCCCAGCGGCATCTCTTCAATAAAGCTGATATCCAGCCCTTCATTACGCGCAAAATCGACCAGATCCACCACTTCATCGTCATTGCGGCCTTTGAGAATGACCGCGTTCAGCTTGATGCGCGTAAATCCGGCTTCCTGAGCGGCGTGAATGCCGTCAATCACACGCGCTAAATCCCCTGTGCGGGTGAGCTTCTTGAAGCGTTCGGGATCAAGCGAGTCAAGGCTGATATTGAGGCGACGCAGTCCGCTGGCATAAAGCCTGCTGGCATGTTTGCGAAGGCTGGCGCCATTGGTGGTCATGGTGAAGTCGTTAAGCCCTGGGAGCGCACCTATTTCGTCCACAAGTTGCTCGATACCGCGACGCACCAGGGGCTCGCCACCGGTCAGGCGGATTTTTTCAACGCCCAGCTCGGTAAAGGCGCGGGCAATCTGGCTGATCTCCTCAAGCGTAAGCACCTGCGCACGCGGGAGAAAGGTCATTTCCTCACTCATGCAGTACACGCAGCGGAAATCGCAGCGGTCAGTCACCGAGATGCGGACGTAGTTAACCCGGCGACCAAAGTCATCAATTAGTTGCTCGGTCATTGCCATCTCAACAGTGGTTGAATGCAGACGATCTCGCCAGCTTGCGCACCGTCCTGATCCTCGGGTAGTTCGATCAGACAGTTAGCGGCGACCATCGAACTTAAAATGCCGGACCCCTGCGCACCGGTCGTGCGTACATGGAGCACACCCTGGGCATCGCTATGATAAACGCCGCGCAAAAAATCGGTGCGCTGATAGCGGCTGTTAAGCACCTCATCAGCGACAGCGTATAGCCTGGGTGGCGGGGTCATCGCCAATCCCTGCAGGTGGTGTAATAACGGTACTACAAACTGGTAAAAGGTTACCATGACAGCCACAGGATTGCCGGGCAAGCCCATAAAGGGAGTGCGCGACTCGCCCAGCCAGCCACAGGCTAGGGGGCGCCCTGGGCGTAATGCTACCCGCCAGAAAGCCAGCTGCCCCAGCTGTTCAAGCGCTGTACGGGTGAAATCAGCCTGGCCTGCCGATACGCCGCCACTGGTCAATACCAGGTCGCTCACTTGGGCGGCCTCTGAGAGTGCCGCCTGTATCGCCTGCGGGTTATCGGGGAGAATGCCCAGATCGATAACTTTTGCGCCCTGCTCGGTTAATAAGCCCATCAGGGTAAATCGGTTGGCATCATAAATGCTCGCGCTTTCCAGAGGCTCGCCAGGAGCCGTGACTTCATCGCCAGTGGAAAACAGCGCAACGGTTGGCTGCTTGACGACCGCTATGCTGGCCACCCCTAGTGAGGCGAGCAGACCCATCGCGGGGGCATCCAAACGTTTTCCCTTAGCCAGCGCCAGGCTGCCTGCCGCAATATCTTCCCCTGCCAGGCGCACGTTCTGGCCACGCTTAACACGTTCAGGCGTATCGATTGTAAGATGCTGGGCATGCTCGGTGAGCTGCTCGCCCATGATGACCGTGTCGGTACCTGACGGCAGTGGGGCGCCGGTGGTGATATTCACGCAGGCCCCAGGCGGTACGTGTGTGTCAAAAGCGCGCCCGGCGAGCGAGCTGCCGATAAGCGGCCATTGGTGTTGAGGCGTGTCGGGCCAGGCAAGTGCCACGCCATCCATCGCGGCATTGGTATTTTGCGGCACGTTAATCGGCGCTATAACGTCCTGCGCCAAGCGCCGCCCATGGGCCTGGCTTAAATCGATAACTTCACTGGCCAGGGGCCTTTCAATCAGCGCGGACAGCGCCTGGCGAGCCTCTTCCACACTTAACATGTGTTCGCCAAGCTCAAAGCAGGATAGCGTCACAATGCCCCCTTGGGCGCCATAAGCTGCGCTTCCAGGCGAATCTTGTCTTCTTGCGTATTCAGGTTGGTAAAGGCATTCGGGCAGTCGGAGATATCCACCTGGCTAGGTGCGTGGCGTTCGTACCAGCGCTGGATTTTACGCTCGCCACTTTCAAGTGCCGCATGAAGATCATCGGCAAGAGCTGTGCGTATCAAGGCCACGGTAGGGTGAATGCGTTGACCATCGAAAGCCACGGCGATATCGGCGCCCTGGATGCCTGCCAGCATTCTTGCGACCAAGTCGTCTGGAAGAAGCGGTGTATCACAGGGAACCACAAGCAACCACGGCGTATTCGCCGCACGCAGCCCGCTATAAATGCCCATTAAAGGGCCGTGAAAGCCCACTTCCTCATCGGTGATAACGCGGCCAAACATGCTGTAGGCATCAAGGTTGCGGTTAGCGCTGATCAGCAGTTCCGCCACTTGCCCTTCGAGTTTGGCTGCCGTATGGGCAAACAGAGGTAGCCCTGCAAAGGGCTCAAGGCCCTTATCGCGTCCGCCCATGCGGCGGCCTTCGCCGCCAGCAAGCACCATGCCGGTTAACGCCTGGGTCGTGATCATCGGCATGCCTCCTGTAACAATGGGCGAGGATTAACAAGATCGGTCAATCAATCTCTTCCCTTCTAAGTGTAGATCCCTTATCGCTATGATGGCGGGCAGGGACCTTATTTGTCTATGCGTTAGATAATTGATGGTCAGCACTATGACCCATCTCAATCAGCGGGTTCGCCTGCATAGGTTATCTGAGTGAACAGCGCCGATAAGCGGTGTCTTTTGGTATGCTGCACGACAGTTACTTTTCATACGGAGAACGCTAATGTCAGATTTTAACGAGCTTGATCAGGGTACCCGCACCGAGCTTGAGGCGGCCGCTTTTCGGCGTTTGCTGAGTCATCTGGATAATAACAAGGATGTACAGAATATTGATTTGATGATTCTGGCGGATTTTTGCCGTAACTGCCTTTCAAAGTGGATGGTAAACGCGGCGGAAGAGCGCGGTAAATCGCTGGATTATGAAGCCGCCCGTGAATACGTCTACGGCATGCCTTACAGCGAGTGGAAAGAGCACTATCAGGCAAAAGCAACGCCTGAGCAACTGGCCGCGCTGGAAGCCCGCCAAGCCAAGAAAGAGTATCAGGAGTAAGCGAATGGAGCCGATGGTTGCGCTTAAAATAGCCATACTGACCATTTCAGATACGCGCACTGAAGAGAGCGATCGCTCGGGTCAGCTGCTGGTCGAGTGTTTGACAACAGCGGGCCATCAGCTTGCCGATAAACGCATTGTGCCAGACGATATCTATCAGATTCGTGCGGTCGTGGCCCAGTGGATTGCCGATGCCGAAGTGCAGGTCGTTATTACCACCGGCGGTACCGGTTTTACCGGCCGGGATTCCACGCCGGAAGCTGTGTCGGTGTTGCTGGATAAACGCATCGAAGGGTTTGGCGAACGCTTTCGTCAGCTAAGCGGTGATGAGATCGGCAGCTCGACCATTCAAAGCCGGTGCCTGGGTGGATTGGCCAACGCGACC
Organism: Vreelandella zhanjiangensis DSM 21076; assembly: GCF_000377665.1. Taxonomy (GTDB): domain Bacteria; phylum Pseudomonadota; class Gammaproteobacteria; order Pseudomonadales; family Halomonadaceae; genus Vreelandella; species Vreelandella zhanjiangensis. Next base: position 304,072 of record NZ_KB898648.1, read on the forward strand.
GTGCTGTTTTGCCTACCAGGCTCCACCGGTGCCTGCCGTACGGGCTGGGAGAAAATTTTGAAGGAACAGCTGGATAGCCGACACAAGCCGTGTAACTTCGCCAATCTGGTCATCCCCGGCCGAGGTCAGCATGGGTGATTTGCAGTCGATAAGCGCCGCGCTTGAAGCATTGCTGGCCGGTGTAAACCCTGTTGAAGCTGAAAGCGTTCCGCTTGATACCGCCGCTGGGCGAGTGCTTGCCGACGATGTGATGGCGACGTTGAACGTACCGCCCTTTGATAATAGCGCAATGGATGGCTATGCGCTGCGTGCCAGCGATGCCGGCCAGTGGCTGCCGATTAGCCAGCGTATTGCAGCAGGCACAAAGGCCGCCCCGCTAGTTTCAGGCAGCTGCGCGCGGATTTTTACCGGCGGTGAGCTGCCTGAAGGGGCTGACTGTGTGGTGATGCAGGAGCGCGTCAGCGTTGAGGCTGACAAGGCCTTGATACCGACGAATATCCCTGTGGATGACAACGTGCGCCGCCAGGGGCGCGATGTTCGTCAGGGCGAATGCCTGCTCAAAAAGGGGCTACGCTTGGAAGCGGCGGCGCTCGGGCATCTGGCAGGGCAGGGTATTACCCATGTCAGCGTACGCTCTCGCCCGCGGGTTGCCCTGCTTTCAACCGGCGATGAGATCGTCGACCCGGGTACGCCGCTGGCGCCGGGGCAGATTTATAACTCCAATCGGTCGATGTTAAAGCGCCTGCTCGAAAACTTTGGGGCTGATGTTGTGCGGGTGATGAGCGTGCCGGATGATTACACCCAGACAGTGGCGCTATTAACCCAGGCGGCCGCCGAGGCGGATGTGGTCGTCAGTACCGGGGGCGTGAGCGTAGGCGAAGAGGACCACGTTAAAGCAGCGCTTGAGCAGTTGGGGCAGCTGGACTTATGGCGCTTGGCCATACGCCCAGGCAAGCCTTTGGCGTTAGGCCGTGTGCCGCGGGACGATGGAAGTGAGACGCGGTTTATCGGCTTGCCGGGCAATCCGGTATCAGGGTTTGTAGGCGCCTGGCTTTTTTTGCGCCCGCTTATGGGGGCGCTGCTGGCCTGTCCTGCGCTTGCCGAGCTGCCCGCGCTAACGGCGACGGCAAATTTTGATACATCGACCGGGCCGCGCCAGCACTATATGCGCGTTTCTCTACGCTTCACGCCTGAGGGTGTAGCGGCCGATGCGTTTGCCGACCAGAACTCTGGCGTGTTGTCATCGTGTATTGAGGCCGATGCCTTTGCGGTCATTCCGCCTCATCATCAGGTAAGGCGAGGCGATTCAGTTAACTGTTTATGGCTTGCGGTGTAAGCAAGCGTGCATCCAATAGCAGCAGTAGCGTTTGCTGCTCAAAAGTTACGCCACACAAGGCAGGATGAAGGCGGCGTGCTTTCATCAGGGGCGGCAAGGGATAGAGTTCACTGGCTGCAAACGAGCGCAGGGTAACCGGATGATTAACGCCTAACTGCCAACTGCCCGAGGCATCATTAAGCGTGAGCCAGTGAGTCGCGGGGCCGTCGTATTGAAATAGCAGCGCGGCGGCTTCTGTATGACGAGGGGCGTGGGGCTGGTCTGACATACTCACCACATGACGAGCCTCCAGAGCCGCGCGAAATGCCCCTGCGTTGAACAGCACCATCGGCACAGAGCCCTGCTGTGCGCTATCGCTAAGCAGCTCCAAAGGCATGGCTATCCCAACCCGTCCTGATAAGCCTTGAACAAGGTTTCAGCATCCAGCAGGACGGCAGTGACGCCTTCTTGGGGTTGCCAAAGGGCGCTGACATACGGGCGCAGCGCACTTGAAAGCGTATCCGGTGGCGGTTGAAGCAGGCTGGTAGGCACATCGCATACATCATCCAGCTGTTCAATACGCACGCCGCTGCGAATGCCCGCGGCCGATACCAGCAAAATCATTCCCGGCTGAGTAACATTGGGTAAGGGCAAACCCATCAAAACGTTGAGTTGAATGACCGACTCAATATGCCCGCGAAGATGCAGCACGCCTTCCGTCGTGGGAGGAAGGCCGGGAACACAATATACGGGTTGGTCATGGCTAATAATTTCTTTAACTACACTACCCAGTAATGCAAAGCGTTGCCCAGCCACTCTGAATAGCACCAACTGCTGACTAGGCTCTTCTACATCGACAATGGCCGCGTTAACTTCATGCTCGTTAAGCGCCTGCTCAAGCGTTAGGCTGCCGGTTTCATTCACGGGTTCATTCGCAGAAGGCGGCGTCATTATCTAACTCCCGGCAGGTAATCACTTGGTTGCGCCCTTGGCGTTTAGCGAGGTAAAGCGCCTGGTCGGCGGCCAGGCGCAGCGATTGTGTGGTGGGATGAGCAGGGAAGTCACTGATACCGACGCTAAAGGTGCAGCGAAAGCTCACCTCGCCAGCATGAAAATCCACCTGTCCAAAGTCATTGCGCAAGTCGTCCATCAGGTTAACCGCTTGCTCGGCGCTTACGTCCTTTAGCAAAACGACGAACTCTTCGCCCCCATAGCGACCAATCGTGTCAGAGAGCCGGAAGCGCGTTTTAAGCAGCCTTGCCAGGGTGATAATGACCTGGTCGCCGGCCAGGTGGCCATAGGTATCGTTGACCTCCTTGAAATGGTCGATATCGATCATGGCCATGGCGTGCTGGCGGCCATTACGGTGCGCCTGGATTAGCGCTTTATTGATTAAATCGGTCGTCGTGCTGTGATTGTAAAGACCTGTCATGCTGTCTCGGGTCATGAGCGAGCGCAGCAGACGCAGGCGCTCAGCACGCAGGTGTACCGCTGAGACAAGCTCTGCTGGCACGACGGGTTTGGTAATAAACGCCTCAACTCCCGCGGTCATTGCCGACATCTGTTTCTGGCTATCGGTTTCGCTGGAAAGGTAAATAATCGGCAGGCCGACATGTTCGGGCTGCTGGCGAATAATGGTCGCCAGCTCCTCGCCCGAGCAAACCGGCATATACACATCCACCAGCATCAAGTCGGGATTAAAGCGCTCAAGCGCACTGAGTGCATCGTTAGGGTGATATACCTGATGAACCACCATGCCAGCCTCTTCAAGCAGCAACGCGTGATACTCCGCCGCTTCAAGCTCATCATCGACAATTAAAACGCGTAACGGCTCTTCGTCGATGGGGGATGTGAGTTCATCAATCGCGAGCATCAAATCAAGAGGTTTAACCGGTTTGGTAAAATAACCGTGGCATCCGGCACGCACAGCGCTTAGGCGTGAATGAAAATCGCCGTGGCCGGATAGAACAATAGACGGCAGCTGCTTACCGGTCAGCTTGTTTAAGCTGGTTAATGTCTCGGTGCCCGCTGTTTGGCCATGGGGAAATTGCACATCCATAATGACGGCATCGGGACGGCGGGTTAGCACGGCATTAAAAAATGACTCGGTCGTGGCAAAGTGAACGACTTCATGACCGAAGCAGCGCAAATGGTGCATCAGCGAATTGATATGCTCGGGTTCATCATCGCATAAATAAATCAGCCGCTGGCGCTTGCTGCGTTTCTGTTCAGGCTGGTGAGGAAACTCAACGCTATTGAGGCCCGCCATGGCGGCCTGCTGGCCCTGATATGTTTGCAGGTACGCCAATTCATCATTTAGCTGACCCAGAAGATGAACCATGCGCGCATCAATATCGGCTCGTTGAGGGTCTGCCGTCAGCGCCTCTTCAGCCTGTTCAGCAAACAGCGCAATACGTTCAAAACCCAACGAACGCCCGGTTCCTTTGAGACTATGGAAGAAACGATGAAGATCGGGCGCCAGACGTGATTCTGCCTCGCTCGACGTACGGCTTAGCTGCCACTGTTCAGCGGTTTTCTGCAATCGTGCAGGAAGTTGTTTTATAAAACGCTGACGCAGTTGGTTAAGCTTTTCATGCAGCGAAAGGGCCGGTGGTGACATCAGGCTACCTGAGCAGTTGGGCGAACGTCATAAGCATATCAAATGTTATCGACTAATAAGTGAATGCATGTTCAATGGCTTTGGCTAACGTGCTATCCAGGTCGGCATCTTTCTGTAAGCAGGCGGTCAGGTCCGGGTTCGCCAAGGCGTTGGGTGGTGGTGCATCCCCGGTCAGTAAAATGAACGGTAGCGTGACGTCCTGCTCGCGCAGCATCTCTAAAAGCTCCAGCCCATCGATCAGCGGCATATGCATATCGCTGACGATAAGCTGGATGTCGGGCGTGCTATCCAGCTGGCTAACCGCTTCCATGGCGTCGTGGGTTATCACTACTTCATGGCCTAACGCTTCAAGGTATGCTGACGTAATTTCACCCGCCAATGGGTCGTCGTCTACGACCAGAATATGCATGTAATGCCTCGTTAAAATGACAATGAATACGCTAGCCGAGTAAGGCTTTAAGCGTATCCACCAGGTTGTTTTGGTCAAAGCTGCCTTTGACAATATATGCGTCGGCACCCACTTCGATACCGCGTCGACGGTCAGCTTCTTTTTCCCGCGATGTGATAATAATAATTGGCTTATGTGAATAAAGCTCGCTTTCACGTAGCCGGGCGGTAAGTGCAAAGCCATCCATGATGGGCATTTCAATATCGGTCAATACGGCATCAAAGGGCTCAGCGAGTGCTTTGGATAGGCCATCTCTGCCGTTTTCAGCCAGTGTTACCTGATATCCCCACGCCTCTAATACGTCTTTTTCGATTTCGCGGGTATTCAATGAGTCATCGACTACCAGGATGCGGTGGGCCTGGGATGAAGGCGTCGTCTCATAGGCCGTGCGCTGTGTTGAGCGTCGACTGCGTTCAATCAGAGCGGGCACATGTAAAAGACTGATCAGCTCGTTACGTCCTTGGGTGACCATGCCGGAAACCAGAGGTAAATGGCGTAAATGCACTGGTAACGGTTTAATCACCATATCACGCTCATCAACTAACGCGTCGACCATCAAGGCGAGCTTTTGGTGCCGCTGGTGGACCACAAGCAACAGCGCTTCCGGCACTTGAGCATGGGGCGTGGGAAGCTCAAGCAGATCGGCCAGGGCAACCACTGGCACAAACTCGTTGCGTAAAATCAGCGTGGTTTGCCCCGCGGCATCAATAAACGTATCGGGCGAGCGTTTAACGAGTTCTGCTACAAAGGGCGCGGTGACGCCTAGGGTAAGGCCTCCGGCGTTAACTAACAAAACACGCATCATGGCAAGCGATAGCGGTAAGCGCAGGGTGAAACGGGAGCCTTTGCCCGGCTCGCTGCTCAACTGAATATCGCCACTGAGCTCATCCACCACGGTGCGTTTGACCACGTCCATGCCTACACCACGGCCCGAAAAGTCGGTAATCATGGTTTTCGTGGAGAATCCCGGCAGAAAAATTAAATCCAGCGTTTCCTGCTCGCTAAGCGTGGCCAACGCTTCTTCGCTGATCAACTGCTTGGCAAGCGCCTTTTGGCGCACCGCCTCTAAAGAGATGCCCGCGCCGTCATCACGCATTTCAACGACCACCCAGCCGCCATCCTGCCAAGCTTCCAACGTCAGCTGGCCACGCGTCGGTTTGCCCGCGGCCTGACGCTCACCGGGAGACTCTATGCCGTGATCCAGCGCGTTACGCAGCAGGTGAATGAGAGGATCTGACAGACGGTCAATCATCTGTCGGTCAAGCTCAATTTCGCTACCCCGCACCCGGCAGTCGACCTGTTTACCCAGCGACTGGGCGAGCTCTCGGGCCATTTGCGATAGTGGATCAAACACAACGCTAAGGGGCAGCATGCGCATCTGCAGCGCGCGATCGTGCAGGTCGCTCATCAAGGTGTCGTGGGCTAGAACGCTATCCTTCAGCTCGCGGTTAAATGCACTAAACGGCGCCTGTTTATCTGCCGGTAGCGCAGCGCTTAATTCATTCGCCTGGGCAACCAGGCTGTGTAAATGATGATGTCCGGAAAGCACCTCGCCCATTAAGCGAATCACATCATCCAGACGGTCAAGGCGTACGCGAACGGTGTCGCTTAGGCGTAAATCAGCCGTTGCGCTGGGATTTGCCCGTGCCGTTGAGCGTGCGGGCGCTTCCGGCGGTGATGCTACAATCGCCAAGGGTGGCTCAGCCTCTCCAACTTCCTCTGCGGGCAGCGCTTGGCTGGCCGCCTGTTCAAGCGCCTGACACAGTGCTGCATCTGCTTCAGGCAGAGACTCGGGTGCCGCCCCTTGGGCTAACCGGTTGACCATATCTGAAAGGCCATCAGTCGCTTGGGCAAGCAGGCTTACGATATGGGCATTGGCGGTTTTGGTGCCATCACGCAGCGCGCTGAGCAACTCTTCCGTACTGTGAGCAAGTGCTGTGATCGGCAAAAGCTTAAGCATCCGTGAAGAGCCTTTAAGCGTATGCGCGGAGCGAAACAGCTCGTTAATCAACTCCTGATCGGCCTGGCCCTGTTCTAACGCATTAATTCCCTTGCGTAGACGGGGTAGATGATCTGCGGCTTCTTCTATAAACCGTTGTATAAACCGCCGGATATCCAGTGCCATTAGCCCACTCCCTGTGTGGCAAGCATTGCGTTTAGGTAGCGCTTCGCTAAAAAGAGCGCGTCGCCAGGGGGAAGAGGGGACGCAATGGTCTGTAAGCTCCCGTTGGCGGTAGGCGTTTCATTAAGCAACCGAACCACCGTGCTATAGCCATGCTGGCGTTGAATAGGATCATCGGCCAGTTCGCCCTGGCGAAACAGCTCGGCTTTATAAAAGTGCGCCGGCCAGCAATCGGGAGCCACATAAATAGCCCGCTTGAAAAAGGCGTAAGCTTTTTCAAAGGCGTTTTGCCAGCGTGCCACGAGGCCCGCAAGAAGCAGGGTGTCCACCGACCAGGGCTGCTGGGCCAGCAACGCTTCAAGTAGGTCAGCGGCTTCCTGGAAAGCATTCTGATTAAGCAGCTGATGGGCACGCTGAAGCTGACTAATAAAAGGCACTTCCGGAGATGGGGGCGGCGCTTCTTCAAGAACGACAGGGCAGCGCAGTGCGTCAGTAACCGCCGGTGCTGGAACAGGCGCGCGTCCTTCCTGCCTAACGCAAGGCGCCACAATAGGCGCTTGGATGGGCGCTTTAAAGGGCTGAAAATAGAAAATGCCCTGTGTCTCAGTAAGCTCGAATACGCCCAAATCATTACCCAACGTTTCCGTGACCCCGCACAGTAAAATCCCTTCTGGGGCAAGCCGCTGATGTAGATGCTGCTGGATACGCCGCCGCGTTGGCTCATCGAAATAGATGGAAACGTTACGAAAAAGAATAACATCAAAGGGACCATGTACACCCATGCTTGCAGGTTGTAACAGGTTCAAAGGATGAAACGTTACCCAGCGGCGTAATGATTCGCTAATCAGGTAATGATTTTGATGGCGGCTAAAATAGCGCTGCTTGAGCGCTGGATGCAGTGCTCGAAACGCCAATCCGCTATAGATACCCTGGCGCGCTTTGGCCAGCACTTGCTGGTCCACATCGCCTCCTGACAAGGTAAATAGTTGAGTGGCACGCTCGCCGTACCGCTCAAATAGTGCCATTGCCAGGCTGTAAGGCTCTTCGCCTGACGAGCACCCTGCACTCAGAATAGAAAGCGGCGCGCCTTTCTCAGCCAGTCGTTGAGGTAAGTAGGTGTCAACCAGCCAATTGAGGGCTTTGGGCTCGCGAAAAAAATACGTTTCGTTAATGGTCAGGTGGCTGATGAACGTATCGAATAGGGCGCCATCCTGCTCAAGTCTGGCGATCATCAAAGCCGCATCGCTCAGTCCCGTCATGTCGGAGAGTATTTCAACGGCTTTGCTTAGCCGGGCTTCTGCGACACCTTCCAGCTGTAACCCGCAACGCTTTAACACCAGCGCTTTAAACAGGGCGAGCGTGTTCATAACGGCGTTTGCCCTAAAGGTGCGTTGCAGCGTACCTCACGAAGCAAGCGGTCAGGCAGGTCTTCAAGGGCCAATATATGTTGAATAACGCCTGCGTTAACCGCCTCCTGATTCATGCCATAAATTACTGAACTGGCTTCATCCTGAGCAAGCGTTTGACCGCCCGCCAGTTGGATTGAGCGCATGCCGCTTACCCCATCGCGCCCCATGCCCGTTAGAATCAGGCCGATCGCATCTGATCCATATACGTTGGCTACGCTATTCAGCAGTATGTCGCCACAAGGGTGGTAAAGCGCATTGGCCGGGCTTTCCTGAAGCTGAAAGCGATGCTGTGAGGTAACGCAAAGATCGCTTTCTGATGGTGATAAGTACACCCTCCCAGGTAGCAGGCGCTCTCCGTGCCGACCAACGCTGACCGGCATGGCGCATAGCGTTGCCAGCCACTGGGCCATGCCCTCAATAAACCCGTGGCTAATATGTTGGGCAATCACGATCGGGGCGGGAAACGTAGCTGGCAAGCGGTTAAGCAGACGCGCCAAAGCTTGCGGGCCACCTGTTGAGCAGGCAATTGCAATAATCCGCTGAAAGCCCCTGGTGGCTGTTTGATTGACGGTCGTTGCAACAGGCCGTGCCGCTGGTGATGGCGTGGTATAGCGACGGCGCAGCCGGGTGATCACCGCCACGCCGGATAACAGTCGCACGCGTGCCAGCAGCCATTCAGCATCGTCGCCTTCAAGCATAGGCTTGGGCATGACTTCAAGCGCGCCCACTTCCAGAGCCTGATAGGCCGTCTGAGCATCCGCGCGATCACTGACCACCAAGATTGGCACCCCTTTAGTGTGCATGATCTCTTCAATAGCGCTCATGCCATCCATATCAGGCATGTTGAGATCCATGGTAATCAGCTGTGGTGATAAGCGCCGGGCAAGCTCGACGGCTTCAAAGCCGTTGCTGGCTTCTCCGACAATTTCAATATCGCCATCGCGAGTGAGAATCGCGCGCAACACATCGCGAGCCACGCGGCTATCGTCTGCAATCACAACCCGAATGGCTCTCATTGTGGCACCCTCATGAGCGGCGTGAATGGTCTGCCTCTTGCCGTACCAGCGTAAACTCCTGTACCAGCGAATTGAGTTCCGCTGACATCTGAATCATCTCTTGGCTGATCTCAGTAATGCTGCGAACCGATTGAGCATTGCGGGAGCTGGCCATATCAATATCGCGCAGCGCAATCACCACCTGATTGCTGGCGGTTTTCTGCTGCTGCGTCGAAAGCGATATCTGCTGAGCGGCGCTGCTGGTCTGGCTGGCCGCTTTAAGCAAAGCGTCCAGATCCTGTGCGGTGCTCATGCTAACGTCAACGCCCTCCTCGATGGAGGAGGCGCCTTTCTCAGAGGCAACCACCAAACGGTTGATAGCGCTCTGGATGTCGTCGGTATGGCTCTCGATCTCCTGGGTAGAGTCCGTCACGCTATCCGCCAAGCGGCGAATTTCACTCGCCACTACCGAGAACCGGCGGCCTGATTCACCGGCACTTGATGCTTCAAGCGCTGCGTTAAACGCAATCAGCTTGGTTTGGGCCGCCAGTGTATTGATAAGCTCCATTACTTTGTTGATCTGCTTGGACTTGGCGCCTAGCGCGACGATTTCCGCCAGGCTCTGTTCGCTGTCGCTGCGGATATTCTGCATTTTAACCTGCAGCAGCTGCATGGCTGTACTGCCTTTACGGCTACGCTCAAGGGTGTGATTAGCAACGTCCACCACCGACTGCGAATGATCGGCAATCTGGGTTGACGATGTGGAAAGCTCTTCCATGGTCGAGGTGATCTCGGCAACCGATGAGGCCATTTCTTCAACGGCGGCGGCCATGGTCTGGTTGGCTTCATGGGTAATATCGCCGCCATGAACGCCTGATAAACCAGCGGTTTGGGCCAGCTGGTCGGCCACCCGCGTCAGCGCCTGAGCATTATTGGAAACCGCCAGAATCGCCCGCGATAAACGCTCTAACAGCGCATTGGTCTGATTAGCCAAGTCACCAAGCTCCGCACGGTCATCCGTTTCAACGCGCCGGGAAAGATCCAGGCTATGGGTAATTTGCTTTAGCTGGCGCTGAAAGTGAGTAAGCGGCCGAATGAGCCTGCCGGTGAGCGGGTAAAGAATCACCAGACCGATTAACAGGATTAATAAACCAATACCTGTCGATGCCAAAAAGCGCTCACGGGAGGCGGTCAAGTATTCCGCCTTGGAGACTTCCACCATCAAGTAGCGCTGTAGCTGCGGCAGCCACACCGTACTCATCAAATAGACATGGTTGTCGCGTTCAATCTCGAACACCGTTGAGGTATTGCCCTGTTGTGCCAGCTGCTCAGGGGTTTGGCTACGCAGCGCATCAATATCGGTTTCATCGCTACGCACTAGCAGTTCGCCTTCAGCGTTAAGTAGTGCGGCACGACCCGTTTTTCCCAGCCGGAAGTTTTCAATCAGTTGAGCAAGGCGTGATAAATCAAGGCCTGCGCCTGCGACCAGCATGGGACGACCATTGGCGGCGCTTTCAGTACTGCGGAAGTTTAAAAAGACAAAGGCTTCCTCGGTCGAAAACGTGTCATTGTCTAGATTCAGCTCAAAAAGCTCACTGTCGTCAGTAAACTGATAGTACCAGTCATCGGCGCCGCCAGTAGCCGCAAGGGGGCGCTGCAGAAGCTCGCCATCACGGTACTGAAAATAGTAGCCGCGGCCCTGGTATTGCGCGGCAATAAACAGAAGTTCGGTGTCCAGCTGATCCATCATGCGCGAAAGATAGATTTCCACTTCGGCCTGACGCTCTTCTGGAAAACCGTCACGCGTCCACTGTTCGATAAAGTAGCTATTGGCAAGGTTCTCGGAAAGCGCGAGCGCGGGGCTTAAATTGAGGCTGAGATGGGCTGCAAGGCTATCTACCTGGGCTGGCAGCTCTTCGTTGATAAGTGTATCCAGACGAGCCTGGCCATAAGAGCGAGCCTGCAGGTAAAGAGCAAGCAGCATTGCCAATGCCAAGACTGTTCCAAAAGAGATAAAAAGTCTTAGCCGCAGAGGCAAAGATTTCCAACGCGCCGTCATTATCAAAATTGCTCCCAGTTGGCCGGTGCCCGTCAGGGCTCAGTAGGCCTCATAGTACCGCGTATGAGCGATATAAGGGGTGGAGGGTGGGATGTCTAGTAACGATTTCAGCGATTTTCATGAACGCTGTCTAGTGTTTGTATTAACGCTTTTTACCCGATAGATAACATTTTTTATACAAGCTTTTTGTACAAGTGTGAAAAAGCATGGTCTTAATATTAATTAAGTATAAGTTGTTTAAATGGATGAGAAAATTAATTAAATTAAGTTATTGAAATTAATTGAAAATATTTTTTTAACTGCTTGAGATCAACTGTTAATTTTTTTGACAAAAATAGTACAAAAACGTATTCTTCGCGCCAATGGAAATGATAATTCTTGCTAAGGAAGCAGCATGTTGTCACTCACTTCTAGCACGTTGTTAAGCGTGCTGCGCGATATTGCCTCGCGTCACTGCCCGGCGCATACGGATATGTTGCCTTCAGCAGGCACGCCTGAGCGCAGCGGACTGATTAACGCCGTTCAGTACTTTTTCGATTTATCCGATGGTGAACTACTTACCGATGCGTCCATCACCCTGGAGGAATGGGCCGACGCGTTAAGTGAAACAGCCTATATTAATCGCCTCAACCTGTTTGATATCGTTTCAGGCGGCGCCTTTAGCCATACGTTACAGCATCAGTACACCCACGAAGCGGAATCGCTGATTCAGGAAGTGAGAGCACTCCAGGCATTATTGGATGCCCAACCTCACGCGAACCGCACGCTGGTAAGTTGGCTGCCGCTGCAAACCGTTTTCGGCTTTATGTTAGGCGCGTTGCTGCCTCAGGAAGCCGGTTTTAAAACACGCTCGCTATTTGATCATGCCGATGCGCTGTGGGACCTGAATGCGGGCGATATCGTGGTGACGAGCAGCGACCGCTGGCGTCAACTGGCACAGCGCTTGCCATCGTTACCCGCCAACATTACCGCCGTAACGACCGCCCCCTTGGATAAGAAAACGCACCAGACGCTGGTTTCTCAAGGCGTTGCGCAAATCGTTGAGCTCTACGGTCAGCCGGAAACGGGTATTCTCGCCGTGCGTACCTCACAGGCCGCACCTTTTGAGCTCTTGGCGCACTGGCACCCGACAGAAAGTAACGATGTCCTGCTGCAATTAACCCCGCAGGGTATGCCCAAAGAGACGGTGCTGTCGGCCCCGCTTTGCTGGGTGGGGGCACGGCATTTTTCTATGGTGCATAAGCCGGAAGCGGCGCGCTCCGGGCCTATCCGGCAGCTATTTGAGCGCCCTGGACAATTTACTCCACAGGGCGCCGACGCGGCGTAGGTTTTCCCTTAGCGTATCAATAGCGCGTTACACGATGGCGTGGGGCACAAAGCAGGATGAATCCTTGGTAATCCGCCCTACGTCTTCCCGCACGCCGATACCGCAGGCCCTGTCACCTACCACCCAACTGCCGATTAAGGCGTGATGATTACCAAAGCGTGGCATAGGGTGGTACGCCTGACGAATCCAGGGGCTGTCAGTATACGGGCCGTCTACCGCTTCGCGCTGGCCCTCCGGTGTTAACAGCTCGATATTGCTGCCTTCGCGCGAAAAGAATGGCTTACGCACCCAGCCTGGAGAAAGCGGCTCAGGGTTGCGCTCTTCAAAGTAGGCGGGCAAGAGATTGGGGTGGCCTTTAAAGTGTTCCCAAAGCAGCGGCAGAATGCCTTTATTGGAGAGAATGGCTTTCCACGGTGGCTCGAACCAGTGAGTGTTCAACTGGGGGATTTGTTCGCCAAATTCATCGTCGGCGAGCTCCTCCCAGGGGTAGAGTTTAAACAGCGCCTGAATCGGCTGATTATCCAGATCGATGAAATAATCACCTCCGGACTGATAGCCGATATCTTCCATAAAAATAAACGGCGCTTTTAATCCCGCTTGAACAGCGACATCCTGCAAATAGTGGACGGTTGCCCGTTCCTCGATATTATCCTTGATGCATGAGAAGTGAAGCGTTCGGTCCTCAAGGCGGTCGCCAATATGGGCCATGGCGTTGATCAGGCGCTCCTGAATGGAGTTATATTGATCCGCGTGGCGAGGAATAATGCCCTGTTGAATCGCTTGCTCAAGCCACACCCACTGAAAGAACCCCGCTTCGTAAAGCGAGGTGGGCGTATCGTAGTTAAGCTCGAGCAGCTTGGCGTGGCCTTGGCCTGAATAGGCAAAATCCATCCGCCCATAAAGGTGCGGCTGACCGGATACCCATGAGTTGTGGATGGTATCCCACATGAACTCCGGCAGGGCCAAGCGTTGCATGAGCGCATTGGAGTGACAAACCCTGTCGACAAGCTCCATGCACATTTCGTGAAGCTCTTCGGTAGGTGCTTCGATATCCCGCTCTACCTGTTCAAGCGTAAACTGATAGTAAGCGCTTTCCGTCCAGTAAGGCTCGCCTTCAATGGTATGAAAATGAAACCCCAGCTCATGAGCCAGGGTTTTCCAGTTGGGGCGTTCGGCCACGTCGATTCTAAGCATGTAAATATCCGGTGCGGGTCACGAGCCCCAACCTCCGCGGGCAGAGGAGCGTGAGCCGAAGCCGCTGCGCTGGCTGGTTGCCTGACGATTCTGCATCGCCGAGGTGCGCATGGTCTGCTGGCGCTGACTGACGCGCTGGCTGGCCTGATTGGTAGCGGTATTCCAGTTGCCCTGATTCTGGCGGTTGCGATATACCGGCTCCTGATAGACGCCACGGCTAGCGGCACCACTGCTTGAGCGCGACATCATGTTGCCGACCATATAGCCCATCATCGCGGGCATGAACCAGCTACCGCCGCTGCTGCCGGTCGCCGCTTGGGCCTGCTCTTCGTTGGGCGCGACGCAGGCACCTTCGCCATGCTCTGCTTCACAGGCTTCAAGGGTGTTGAAGCGCGGAACTTCTTTTATCGACGCTTCGTAGGCTTCTTCGCAGGCGCTCTGGGTATACACATCGGCGGCTACGCACTCATCCACGCTCTGGTAGCTGCGCGGGCTATCGAAGCTGACATCGGTGGTCTGTTCTGGCTGGCCACAGGCGGTAAGACCGAAGGCACTAGCCCCCATCATCGCCAATGACAGGCGGGCACTGCGCTTGCGACGAGGAAGGTGTGGTGTCTGATCGTGATTTGCCATCTGTAAACTCCTTACCACGTCATCGAGGCTGCGTTGATCAGGCCTACCGCAATCGATACGCTGCCGACCAGAACGCCGTATGCCATATGGCCTTCGGTAATGTGCAGTGAAAGACTTTCCCCCTGGTTTTTCAGCACCATTTTCAGCCCAAAGAAGGTGGCTAATTGAACGCCGAACGCGATGATGCCCCACAGGATGAAATCGATGAAACTAACGGAGTTCGCCATGGCGCTGTAAAGCGGCAGGGTGAAGCCCAGAATCGAACCCGCATAAGCGGTAGCGGCCGCGGCGTTACCTTCACGAATCAGTGTCCATTCGTGGTGAGGCGTAATCCGGCTATAGCAGTACATGAACGCAACGAGAAGCACCAGCGCGCCGATCAGATAGCCCAAGAAGTGGGGGAGGCCTTGTAAATACAGCATGTGTAGGATCTTCCTTGGTTGAGAATAAATAGTGTAGATGGCTGGCGCCGTTTAAATAGCATCAATGTCCACGGAGGTAACATCAACCCCCAGATTCTGCACCAGCATGAAGCCGCCTTCGCCGTCATTTTCAGCATTCAGCAGTACGTACTCCATGCGCTCAGAGCCTTCAATCTGGCGCTCGTAAAGCATGGCGTGATGGGTAACGCTACGCGTCATGACGCTTTCCGTGGTCATTACCTGCTCTTCAAGCAGCACTGGCGGTGACCAAAGGCTCGCTTCATCGCCCCATACACGCTGATATTGGCATTCGCGCCCGCTTGTGTCAGTAGCTTCAACGGTGATGGACTGCGCACCTAGTTCGCCCGCTTTCTTGTCATCTGCATTGATCAACGCATCAAACTCGACGTCCGAAAGATGGGTGACGCGATAAAAATCAAACAGCTTGTATTCAACCACCTGCTGATTTTCGACATTGGCCTGTAGCCACGTATCGTTATCCAGATAAAAGCGCACCAGGTGAGCGCCCTGGCCCAGGTCTACATGGCCAACGGCCGCCACATGGTGGTAGGGCTCGCTTGACCAGCCAAACAGGGTGTCCGGAAACGCGCTCAGCTCGGCAAGTGCAATCTTGACACGGCCATCCAGACGCAGCCCTTCGAAATCTTCAGGCGTCATGCCCTGCGGCAAGCCTGCGCTGAAGGTTGCTGTACTTTCCGCCTGTGCGGCGTCATCTGAAGTGCCAAACAGGCTTTTCAAGGTCTTGAACATCAGGTAGTTCCCCCCAGAGCAGACTGAAACAGAGCGACGAGGTCACCTTCGCTCAGGCGCTGATCACCCATGTAATAAAGAGTATCGCCCGCCCTGACCGCAAAGTCGGCAGGCGGATTCAATAGTTGGTGTTCATCGCTTGCCGGGCGCCAGACGCCTAGCAACGTCACGTTATTGTCCGCTTTCGCCCTTGCCATCAAATCGCCGTAGCGCACGCTCTGCTCACGGGGGAGCGTGGTGGGCAGGCAGGCCTGGAACTGGGTAGCTCCCTGGTCGATGGCCAGCAGCTCATTGACCACCCGACTGATCCCCGCGTCGGTGGCCGAGCGCACCAGCATTTCGATAGAGAGCCCTTGGGTGCACTCGATACCCGGCAGCGTACGGCGCAACATGCTGGCAGTCGAAGGATTGTCGCAGTGCGCCACCATGTGGCAACCCGGCGATTTCTGGTCGTACACCGAAAGCGCGATGGTTGCCACACGCTCATCCACCTTGTCGTAGATAATGATGCGGCTGGCGCCCTTGATACCCGCCCGGTTCAGCAGTTCGGCATCGGAAAAGCTTTCGCCCTTGACGAACTTGATACTGCCGGGCAATGGGTTATCGATATCGGCGGCTACGCACAGCACAATATCGTCCGGCAGGTTAGGATCCGCCTGAAGGATACGAATGATATTGGCCGTTGGTTCGCCATGCCAACCGATCACGAGCGTATGCCCGGTAAGGTCTGCGTAGTTCGCATTACCCTGCACCAGCGTTCTCCATGTTGAGCTGATATTGGCCGTCGCTTTGCCGATAAACGCAGCAAACAGGATGATGCCGCCAGGAATCACCCAAAGCGTGGCTGCCCACTGGCCAATTGGCGTTTGAGGACTGAAATCACCATAGCCTACGGTGGTGGTGGTGGTGACATAAAAGTACATCCACAGCCGAAAGGAACTGGCCACCACTTCACCGGCAACGGACATGGCAGCCCAGGAGAGCGCCGAATGCCCGATAACCATCAAAAACAGAAAGGTCCAGCTGACGCTGATGGTGGAGGCTTGAAGCGCCTTTAGAAGACGTACAAAAATAGGCACTGCTCGCTCCTTGAGAACAGGCCCGCCCTTGGGCGGGCGCTATCTTGGTTACGCTTGTGGCGTATTCTTCTTGGCTTTCAGGCGGGCCAACACGTCTTCGGCCTTGCGGTCACTTGAGCCAATACCGGCGGCCTTCAAACGTGCGTCGAGCGATGAACCACTCTCTTCAGCGGCCATCTGGTCGGCGGCCTGCATCTGGGCAGAGTTAAGCTGCTGGCGCTCGCGAATGCGCTCCAGAGACTCCATGGCACTACCCATGGCGCTGTTCTGGCCCGAGTGGCGTGCCGCCACGGCAGACTGAGCCTTCTGGGCAGATTCAGTCGCCTTCACCACGCTTACCTGCTGTTTGAGCTGGCGCAGCTGGTTTTCGGTGTTACGAATGGCACCACGCAGGTTCTCGATGCTGGCATCGTACTCGCTGACAATATTACGCTCGGCGTCGAGTTCTTCCTGCATGGCCACCATGCGCTCGGCGACTTCCACGGCGAGTGCTTCTTCGCCTTTATCCAGGGCGGCTTCAGCGCTCTGCTCAAGCTCGCTGATCTTGCCTTCCAAGGTGTCGGCTTTATTGCTGTTCAACTGACGCTGGCCCATCAGGCGTGCCAGTTCGGTCTTGGACTGCTTGAGATGATTTTCGGAATCACGGATTTCCTGATCCAGAATACGCAGAGCCTGTGAATCAACGACCGCCTGGCCGGTTTCATTGGCTTTACCGCGTAAGGCCGTCATGATTTTACTTAACATAAGGGTTGCTCCTGAAAAGCGTATTAAGAAAAGTGTTCCTGAATCAGACCGGCGACTTCCATGGCGGCACTGGCCGTAGCGTGCAGTTCAGCGCAAATGGACGCCAGTTTTGAGTCGCCAAATAGCTGGCCATAGGCCACGTAGAAATCACGCCCATCAATAGAGACGATGCCGACAGATGCCAGCGGTAGGGCAAGACCTTGGCGCAGCAGTACTTCGTTGAGTTCGGACTGGTTGCTTACGCTGTCCACCGCGGCGATAGCGGTCATGGCAATCCATTCGTTGTCACTACGCGACAGGGTCAGGGTTAGATTGCCGTAATCGTGAAGCTCCCAGATCAGGGTCTGGTTGGCCTCATCCAGGCTGAGGTTGGCATCCGGCCACTCAAGCTCGCTGGTATCGGGTTGTGCGGTAGCTTCGGTAACAAAACGATAAAGATCGGCGGCAGACAGCGCGCCGGTGTCATTTGAAGTTGTCAAAACAGCAAGCTCCTTATGCAAAGTGAAGTTTAGTTTAGCATCAACGCTAAATAACCTTCTAGCGCAGTACAATTCATTGCTATTTCGGCCAATGGTAATCCTTGGGGCAAGGCATCAGTCATTGCCTGGGCAAGTAACGGTTTTCATCACGCTGCCTGTACGCTACCACGCCGCGGCCTAGAGGTGGCGTAATAACGCATGCTCGCTCAAGGTGAGCCATACTGACCGCAGCGTCTTTCAAAAGGGGTTAGGCAGTGCGCAGCACACCCGATCATAAGACCTGAGAGGCGAGCATGAGTTCGATTTCACCGCCAAGATCTGCGGAGTAACGCATATGCAGGATGCTGGACAAGGCCACACCCCCGTTTGGGAACAAACGCTTGACCATTTTGGCGATTCGCTTGCCCGAAAACCTATGCCAGGTTGTGGAGCCGCAGCCAGCGTGACTGCCGCCTTGGGCGTGGCGCTGATTCTCAAGGGGCTGCACCTGAGTCAGCAGCATGAGACAAGCGAGGCCAGGCGCGCCCTGCTTGGCGAAGGCGAGCACTTAAAAGAGCAGCTTGGCCCCTTGGCCGATAAGGACATTGCGGCATTTGAAGGGTTGATGGCGGCATTTCAGATGCCCCACGATGACGAACACGAAAAAACGGACCGATGCCGCGCGATTCAGCAAGCCGCCGCCACGGCGGTCGACGTGCCGCTACAAACGGCACGGCTGTGCCAGAAGGCTCTGAACCTTGGCGTACGGGCGGGTGGGTACAGCGAGCAGCAATTCGCCAGCGACACCCAAGCCGGGGGGGAGCTGCTGGCTGCGGCATTGCGCAGCGTGCTGCTCAACGTTGAAGCCAATATTGACTCATTGGGCAGCGAAGCAGAAAAACGCCGCGCTCAAAAGGCTCACGATGAGCTCAAAGAGCAGGCGGCGTTGTTAGTGGCTCGAATCGCTAGGTGAAGCGGGGTTAAGCTGAGCGGTATGTGTCAGCAAAGCGCTTACGCAATTCGTTTTTCTGCACCTTGCCCATGGTATTGCGCGGCAGCTCCTCGACAAAAAAGACCCGTTTGGGCTGTTTATATTTGGCCAGGCGCCCTGCCAGGTGATCAAAAATCGTGGCCTCATCAAGCGTCGCGTCCGCCTGGCAAACCACAACCGCCGTTACCCCTTCGCCAAAATCAGGATGCGGCAAGCCAATTACCGCCGACTCAATCACCTGCTCCAGCTCATCGATAAGCTGCTCCACCTCCTTGGGATAAACATTGTAGCCCCCGGAAATCACCAGATCCTTATCGCGGCCCACGATATGCACATAGCCCTGTGCGTCACGCATGGCCAAATCGCCGGTGATGAAAAAGCCGTCATCGAGCAGCTCTTCCCGGGTTTTCTCGGGCATTCGCCAATAGCCGATAAACACGTTAGGCCCGCGGACCTGAAGAATGCCGATGTCGCCTTCATCGACTTCCGCGCCTGACTCCCGATCGATAATTCGAATATCTACACCGGGCAGCGGCATTCCCACGGTGCCCGCACGGCGCTCCCCCTGATAGGGGTTGGAGATATTCATATTGGTTTCGGTCATGCCGTAACGCTCTAAAATCGCATGGCCGGTCTTGGCTGCAAACGCTTCGTGGGTTTCAGAGGTCAGCGGTGCTGAGCCCGAGATAAACAGACGCATGTTTTCCGCCACTTGCGGTGTCAAACGCGCGTCCTGAACCAGCCGGGTATAGAACGTAGGCACACCCATCATCACGCTACCGTGGGGCAGTTCCTCAAAGATGATATCGGCATCAAACTTGGGCAGAAACAGCATGCTGGCGCCAGCCATCAAGACGACATTACATGCCACAAACAGCCCGTGCGTATGAAAGATGGGCAGCGCATGAATCAGCCGATCCTCGGCACTGAAGTGCCAGGTTGTTACTAACGTTTCAGCATTGGACGCCAGGTTGCGGTGAGTCAGCATGGCGCCTTTAGAGCGCCCGGTGGTGCCGGAGGTATATAAAATCGCCGCCAGATCGTTTTCGCCCAACGTAACGATCTCCTCACAGGGCGCTGCGCGACGGGATGTCTCCATCAGGCTGCCATCCGCCGCACTACCCAGCGTAGCCACCGCCGGGCAGCCGGTTTCAGCGGCAAGCGCTCGCGCTTTCTCTTCAAGCGTGGGGCGGCAAACAAACAGCGCAGGTTCGGCGTCGTTTAAAAAGTAGCGGATTTCATCGCCGGTATAGCCGGTGTTCAAGGGCAGATAAACGCCGCCAATACGCAGGCAGGCCAAGTAAAGCAGTATTGCCTCAGGGCTTTTATCTACCTGGACGGCAACGCGGTCGCCTTGTTTTACGCCCAGTTTAATCAAGGCACCGGCAAGCTGGGCGCTTATGTTCAGCGCATCGGTGTAACTATAGTGGCGGCCTTCGCGAGTGGTAATAAAGTCAGCATCGGCGCGCTCGCGCATCTTGGCGGCAAAGGTTTCAAACAGGTTGTGGTTCATTTGGCGGTCTCTCCCTTGGCCAGCTTGCGGGCGCGACGCGCAAGGTCACGCACTTCATTTGAGCAGGCAACGGTGCCCTTGGCGGTATAGTTTTCGTGATTGCGTTCAATGTCATCAAGCACATACAGATAGTTGACCATCAGCCCCGCCGCTTGCTTGACGCCTTTGGACGAAATATCGCCCAGCCAGTTAATGCGATGCAGTTCAGCGCCGTTGCCCAGGTGAAAGCGGGCGACAGGATTGAGAGGCAAGCCCTTGGCGTTTTTGGCTTCGATCAGATAGCGGGCGGCCAGAGGACGAATAATTGCTTTCAGGCTTTCTTCGCGTACTGAGTCGTGGTGCCAGTCGGGCGTTTCAAGCTCACCCAGCGTGCTGCGCAGGGTTTCCGGCCACTGCTCCTCCTCGCGCTGCTCGGTGAGCCATTGGGCAAACCCGGGGACCGGCGACAGCGTTACGAAGTATTTAAGCTGAGGAAGCTCTTGCGAAAGCTCCTGTACCACCTGCTTGATCAGAAAGTTACCAAACGAAATGCCGCGCAGGCCGGTTTGGCAGTTGCTGATCCCAAAGAAGGCAGCCGTATCGTCGTCTTCAGGGTCATCGCCATTTTCTTCACCCACCAGAATCGGCTGAATGCGACTCGGCAGCCCTTTATGCAGGGCCACCTCGACGAAGATCAGCGGTTCGTCGCCAATCGCCGGGTGAAAGAATGCAAAGCAGCGCCGGTCGCGAGCATCCAGCCGTCGGCGTAGGTCATTCCAGTCCTGAATCTCATGCACCGCTTCATAACGAATGATCTTCTCAAGCACAGAGGCTGGCGTGTTCCAGTCGATTCGTTTAAGCATTAAAAAGCCGCGGTTAAACCAGGAGCCGAAAAGGTGCGCAAAGTCGTCGTCGATAGGTCCCAGTTCGGGCTGCTCGCGCAGCAACCCCAGCAGGTCTTCGCGCATCTTGACCAGCTCATAGGTGCCGTCGCGGGCCAGGTTCAAGCGTCGAAAGAGCTCCTGACGGCGCGGTTCGCAGGCTTCAAACAGGGTTTGTAACGTGTAGTTGTCGCGGGCTTCTGAGTAGGCCGCATAGGCTTCATCAATTTGCGCAGCGTCGGCTGCAAAGTCGCTGGCCAGGCGCGCAAAAAAGCTGGCTTTTTCAGTGGCTGATAAGCGTTGGTAGATAGCTAGCGCCCGGCTTGCCAGGGCAATGCTGGAAGCTTCGCCGTCGCTTGCCAGAAGCGCTTGGCAGGCACTCACCAGATGACCATGGTCAGGAGTAAGCGCTCCTGGGTTGCGACGCCGTAACAGTGCATCACGTTGAGTGATATTGTTAAAAATCTCCTGCAGAAACATCATGTTCATGGTCCAGCTCCTTAACCCATTATCAAGTTGGGTAGCCACAACGCGATGCCCGGGAAGAGGCATAGCAGCAAGATGCCCAGAACCATGCACAGCGCGTAGGGCAGGCTGCCCATCAGGATGTCGCGCAGCGAGATATCCGGTGCGATGCCTTTGATAATGAACAGGTTCAGCCCCACAGGCGGAGTGATCAGACCGATTTCCAGGTTGATGGTCAGGATTACGGCGAACCAGTAAGGGTCAAAATCGGCGGCAATGATGATCGGCAGCAGAATCGGCGCGGTCATGACGATGACTGCCACCGGTGGCAAGAAGAAACCGGCTACCAGTAAAAACAGGTTAATCACCCCCATTAACACCCAGCGGTTGACCTCCATGTCGGCAATGGCGGCGGCCACGGTTTGGGTAATAAACATCGAGGAGAGCGCGTAGGCAAACACTTCGGCGGTGGCGATGACCAGCATGATCATCACGCTTTCGCGCAGCGAATCGCGCATGATCAGTTTGATCGGACCCAGCTGCCACATGCGATAGATTAAAATGGCCAGCGCCAGGCATAAGAAGGCGCCTACGCCCGCCGCTTCCGAGGGTGTCGCCACCCCGCCGTAAAGCGCAAATAAAATGCCCGCCACCACGCCTAGAAAAGGCAGAACGCGCACTAACGCCTTCAGGTTGCTATCGACGTTGTGTTTAACCGTCTGCTTCAGGCGCTCGGCAGACTCCGCCAACGGGTTGTTATAACCACCGGCCATTTTGCAGGCGATCATCGTCCAGATCATGAACAGCCCCGCGAGCATAAAGCCCGGCACCACGCCTGCGATAAACAGCCGACCGATGGAGGTTTCGGTAGAAATGCCGTAGATAATCATGGTGACCGATGGCGGAATCAGAATGCCCAGCGTGCCGCCCGCGGCAATACATCCTGCCGCCACGCCATCCGGGTAGCCGCGCACGCGCATCTCAGGAATGCCCATTTTACCGATCGCTGCACAGGTGGCCGGGGACGAGCCTGAAAGGGCGGCAAAGATGGAGCAAGCGCCGATATTGGAGACCGCCAGGCCGCCCGGTAAGCGCCCCATCCATAAGTCGAGCGAGCGATAAAGGTCGCGCCCTGTGGGCGATGAGGCGACAGCCGCACCCATCAAAATGAACATCGGAATGGCGACAAAGCCAAACTCCGCAATGCGGTCAAAAAACGTTTCGCCAAAGTAGGTGAGCTCGGCAAGCCCGCGATCATAAAGTAGCGCCAGTAGCGACACACCGCCCAGCGCAAAAGCGATAGGGGTACCAATGGCCATGAGCGCAATCAGCGCGATGGCTACAATAATGCCTAAGGTAATCGGATCCATGCTCAGTGCTCCCCGCGCAGAATTTCAGCCACGTATTGCAGTACCAATAGCGAAGCGCCTAACGCCATGGGCATAAGCGCCGGCCAGAGCGGCGGGTTCCAGACCGAGCCGGTGGTCCAGTTGCCATGCATGGCTTCCAGTACATACACCCAGGAGGCGTAGGCAAGCGCTGCACAAAAGGCCAGGCCAAAAAGCGAGGCCACCAGGCGCATGGCTTTCTGGGCGATACCGCCCAGCGCATCAGGGACGATGGTGATGGCGACGTGGCCGCCGGTCATGAGCACGTAGGGGCTGCCCATCAGCATGGCGCCGGTCACTGAAAAAACGGTGAACTCGGTTTGCCAACTGGTGCTCATGCCCAGCACGTAGCGAATAAAGACCATCTGGCAAATCACCAGTACGCCCGCCACAAACAGGGCGCATGCTAGATAGGCAAACAGGCGTGACAGCCTGTCCATCAGACGGATATAGCTGCCGATAACCCCACCGCGAGCGGCAGGGGGATGCGTGGTTGAAGTTGCCATAGTTCCCTCATCAAGCTAAGCAGGCGACAATCGAACCGGACCACTCGCCTAGTGCAGACAAGTAGTCACAGGTTGCTGGGGTAAGTGCTTACTCGACGGCTAACGCCGCATCGATGATGGCCTGGCCATTGGGAACGTTATTGGCAAAGTTCTTGTAGGAGGTTTCACGGGCGATCTCGAGCCAGGCGTTGTAGTCCTCCTCGCTCATGCTGACCACTTCCACGCCGTTCTCTTCGTAAACATCGACCATCTCCTGGTCAATGGCCGCCGCTTCTTCGGCAAAGAACTGCTCGGCCGCTTTACCCGCTTCCATCAGAGCTGTCTGCTGCTCTTCATTGAGGCCTTGCCATACCTGCTCTGAAATCAGGATCGGCTCGTACATGAACCACAGCGCGAAGTCGCCTGGCTGGGTCATGCACTCAACCTGTTCGTAAAGTCGAAACGAGATAAACGACATGGAAGAGGTGTTGGCGGCGTCGAGTACGCCGGTCTGCATGGCGGTGTAAATTTCAGAGGAGGGCATGGAGGCGATGGAGGCACCGGCGGCTTCCAGCATCTCTTCAAACGCCGGGCCCGCGGCGCGAATGTTTTGTCCGGATACGGTGTCGGGGGAGGTAATGCACTGCTCGCTGGACGCGAAACCGCCCGATAGCCAGGCATGGGATAGAACGCGGGCGCCCCCATCCAGAATCACAGCTTCAATCAGCTCCATGTATTCCGAGTCGTTCAGGCGCTGGGCGTGCTCCTGGTTACGCACTAAGCCGGGCATCAGAGTGGCGGAAAATTCAGGGTGTCGACCGCTCGCGTAGTCCAGCGGTAGCGAGGTAATGTCCAGGCGCCCACGGGTAAGCGCGCCCCACTGCTCGCGGGCTTTGAACAACGACTGGCCAGGGTAGACTTCGATGGTAAGCCCAACATCCGCCTCAGCTACATGGCGGGCCATCATTTGGACCATTTCATCACGGACATCACCTTGCCCGCCGGGGAATTGGTGAGAGGCGCGCAGCACGGTATCGGCGCTGGCATGAGAAACGGCAATGGCCAAGCCCAGAGCGGTTAGGGTGGTACATAGGTAGCGTTGCATATGGCATCTCCAACTGTTTGTTGTTGTGTGTTTGGAAGAGCTTTTTATGTGTATCAGAAAATCTGATATATATTTCAATAGTCCCTGGCTGTGCTAATGTCAAATAAGTGCAGCATACAATAAGTATAATGGCGTGCCTTTTTTGGAGGTGAAGTATGGCCGATACCAAACGTTCCAACGCGCAGAAGCTTCGCGATTCTCTTGAAGACGACATCATCAATGGCCGTCGTCTACCGGGCGAACGGCTGGACCCCGAAGAGTTGGGGCAGACGTTTAACGTATCACGCACGCCGGTGCGCGAGGCCTTTCAGCAGTTGGTCGCCAGCGGCCTGGTCACCGTTTCGCCGAAGAAAGGCACGTTTGTAGCCAAGGTGGGTATCGACCAGCTAATCGAAATGTTTGAAGTGATGGCCGAGCTTGAAGGCATGTGCGGGCGACTGGCAGCCCGGCGCATCAGCGAGCCGGAGCTTGCTGAATTACGCGCCGCCCATGGACGCTGCGAGGCCGCCGCCCTGGCGGGTGATACCGACGAGTACTACTACGAAAACGAAGCCTTTCACGACTGCATCTATGCGGCGAGCCACAATACTTTTCTGGCCAGCGAAGCTCGTCAGTTAAAACAGCGCTTAAAGCCCTATCGTCGTCTGCAATTGCAGGTTCGCCAGCGCATGCATAATTCGCTAAGCGAACACCAGGTCATCGTAGATGCCATTACCCAAGGCGATGCTGCATTGGCTGAGCAAGCGCTATGCGACCACGTGCTGATTCAGGGCGAACGATTCAGCGACTTCGTGTCCAGCGTGCGTCGCATGGAAGCGCCCATCAGCCAAACGGGCTAGCCAATGTCCGTATCGGTGGGGTAATGGTCCTTGCCGACACGTCACGCTCGGCGGAAACTCTCCCTATTAACGAGCGGGAGAGAACATGACGCGCCATATTGCCTTATTAGCTTACCCCGACTGCCAATTGCTGGATGTCAGTGGCCCCTGGCAGGTGTTTGCCAGCGCCAATGCGCTAAGCCCAAAACCCTTATACCGCTTGACTCTGGTCGCGGATGCACCTGGGCCGGTAATGACCAACGGCGGCTTGGCGGTGCATGCCAGCCACGCCTATGTCGAACTGTCGCAATTGCAGCCTTTGGATACGTTACTGATCGCAGGCGGCAGCGGCGTGATGGAGAAACGCCAAGACCTGCACGTGTTGGCGCTTTTACGTGAGGTGGCGCCTCACGTGCGCCGGTTAGGCTCGATCTGCTCAGGGGCTTTCTTGCTGGCTGCCGCCGGGCTTTTAGATGGCAAGCGGGTTACCACCCATTGGCGCCATGCCGAGCAGCTTGCCGAGGAGTACGCGGCACTTAGCGTTGAGCCTGATGCGCTGTATATACAGAGCGGTGATCGCTACACCAGCGCCGGGATAACGGCCGGTATCGATCTGGCGCTTTCGCTGGTGGAAGCCGACCATGGCGCTGACCTTGCCGGGCGGGTCGCGCGAGAGCTGGCGATGTTTCTGCATCGCCCGGGCGGGCAGTCGCAGTTCAGCGAACTTCTACGCTGCCAGCAAAGTGCCGGTCCGTTGCGTCGTTTGTTGGATCATCTGCATGCTGACCCTGGTGGGGCGCATTCGCTGGAAAGTATGGCGGCCTTGATGGCGGTGTCGCCACGTCATCTTACCCGCCTATTCAAGCGCCACTTAACCACGACGCCAGTTACTTACTTGACCCAGCTGCGCCTTGAGCAGGCACGTTTGGCGCTGCTGGATGAGCATCAATCGGTATCGCTTGAGCGATTAGCCGAGCGCTGGCGCTTGGGTGGCGTCGAGCAGCTGCGCCGCCAGTTTCAACGTTACTATGGCGTTTCTCCTTCTGTGTATCGCCAGCGCTTCGGCGCGGCGGCTAAGCCTACCCTTACGTCTACTCTTGTGCCTACACTTTTGGAGCCATCGCCATGCCATTAACCGTTACGCTGTTATCGCTGTGCCAAGCGCTGTTGGTCAGCGGCAATATCCTGCTGATTGCCGTATCGCCTCTCATTGGCGCCTCGCTGGCACCAACCGCCAACTGGGCCACTGCGCCGGTGGCCAGCCAGTGGCTGGGGCTAATGTGTGCCACCATTCCCGCCTCGCTGATCATGGGGCGGCTGGGGCGTAAGCGCGGGTTTGTGCTGGGCAATCTTATCGGCTTGATGGGTACGGCCGTGGCCATTTCAGCGCTACGTCAGCAAAGCTTTAGCCTCTTCCTGCTGGCGACTTGGCTGATTGGTATCGGTATCGGCTTTGGGCAGCTCTACCGCTTTGCGGCCCTTGAGGCAGCCCCCACCGCACTGCGCGATAAAGCGCTTGGTTTAGTGATGGGCGGCGGAGTGTTGGCAGCGTTTGCAGGCCCCTGGCTTGCCCGCTTTAGCCGTGAGCTGAGCGAGACGCCGTTTTTAGGTAGCTTCGTTGGGCTGGGCGTGCTGTATGTGTTGGCACTGGGCATATTACTTTGTACGCGGTTGCCGGTCGCCTTTGTGCAGGCAGTAGAGGGCGAGAAAAAGCCCTTGTCCGCTATCCTGCGCCAGCCTGGTTTCCTGCTGGCCGTCAGCGCGGCGGCCATCGGCTACGGCGTGATGAACCTGGCCATGACCGCAACACCGCTGGCGATGGCAGGGGCTGGTCACAGTTTTGACCATGTCGCCACGACCATTCAATGGCATGTGGTCGCCATGTTCCTGCCCTCGTTTTTTACCGGCCATTTGACGGCGCGCTTTGGTGCTCCACGCATGATTAGCGCTGGCTGCTTGTTGCTGGTGGCAAGCGCAATCGCTGCCCAGTTCGATGCCGGATTTGCAGGCTTTAACGTTGCGTTGATTCTGTTGGGGCTTGGCTGGAATTTTACCTTCCTGCCCGCCACCGGGTTATTAACGCAGAGCTATCAACCGGCGGACAAGGCGCGCACTCAGGCGGCTAACGAGTTTCTAGTGTTTGGCACGGTCGCCTTGACGGCGCTGCTGGCGGGGCCGTTGGTTAATACATTGGGCTGGGCGATGCTCAATGCGCTCTTGATTCCTGTTTCGTTACTGCCAGTGGTGTTATTGATATGGCAACGACGGCCAAACGCGCCCTTGTTATCTTAAGATGTTATAACGCAGTTAATAAGGTCCATTTGTTTGTTAAGTCAGGTATTTACATGATTGCTAAACGGGAACGCGGAAAACTGGAACGGCAGATCATTGCTTCTTTGACCGAGGCCTGCGAGCAGGCCAAGGCTGAGGTGCCCGGGTTCGTCTGGCTAACCCACTGCGTGGACTACCAGCACTTTCCCGAAAGCCTGGTGGTTATCTGGGTATTTGATACCGATGCCCATTTAGCCTCAGCGCTAAAGGGCGATGCCAAACAGCGCCTGCATGATTTCACGGCCAGCGCCCTGGCCGAGGCAGGCATGGCGCTGGATAGCATCGCACAGCATATCGACTTCGATAGTGAACAGGCGTGCCAGCGCGCCCACGGCGGTGACTGGCAGCGCCGTCTGCGCGCGCGAAGCGTGAGGCACTGATGGCCAAGAAAATCGACAGCCCCTGCATCGCCGCCTGTCAGTTGAAGGGCGGCATGTGTATCGGCTGTGGGCGAAGTATTGAAGAAATTCGCCACTGGAAATCCATGAAGCGGCCCGAAAAAATCGCCACCATCAAACGGGCCGAACAGCGTTACAAGAAGCTCAACAAGTAGCGGGCTTTAGGGATACATCATTCGGGCGGCGCTTAATTAAAAATCACCCGGGGCGCATTGCAGGCAGGTAAGGCCCAGGGCGCGCCACTGGGCGACTACCGCATCGCGGTCATCCAGCACCAGCCAGGGCTCAAAACCGTCTTCACGCATGGTGCTAAGGAGGGCTTCCTTGACCGCTTCGTCATCCACGTGGTCATGGCCATCCGGGCGCAGGTACATGGCGTCAAACGGTATGGCGTTGCGGGTCAGCCATTCGTGGGTATGCTCGCGGTGAGTATCCGGGCGGCCGCTGCAAATGATGATTTGTTGGCCTTGGGCCTTCAATAATTTCACCAGCCGGGCGACCGGTTCGATCACCGGCGCTTCGGCCATAAACGCAAAGAAGGGGTCCCACTGTTTGGCGGGGCCTAACACCCATTCGTGTACTTTTGTGGGGTGAAATTCAGCTAACGTACCGTCAACATCGACAATCACGGCGTGGGTCATGCAAGGCTCCTGCTATTTAAGGTGTGAGTATTCAAAGAAAGCATCTTTTGTGTGGCGAGGCGCGCACCGAGTAACGTGCGCCAAGCGCCAAGAGCGGGTTCGGGTAAATGGGTAAACAGCGGCACCACTCGTTCGGCGTTTAGCTGATCAGCAAGCTCAACCAGATGCGAGGCGCGCAGATGCACATTCCAGCGCTGCCAGAGAATGTCGCCAGCGGCCAGTTCAACGCAGCGCGAAGGCGTCAGATAACCGGTGTGCAGCAGGTGAAAGCCTGGCCACATGGCAGCGGTGTCGTCACGATCACTGATCAGGTTGAGGCTTGGCTGGGAAGCATCGGGGCGCACCAGAATCGCTTCTATTCTTTTATCCACATGGGAACGGCGTAGCGTCGCGGGGAGCGCCAGCAGGGTTTGCAGATTGGCGCGAATAATCGGGTCAATAGCAAGCGAAAGCCCGCGAGCATCCGCCTCTTCGGCTAGCCAGAGCGCCATCTCAAGCGCTCGGCCTGATTCAGGCACCGGGAAAACCAGCGGGCGGTTCAAGTGTTCGCGGATAGCACCCACACATGCCTGCTGGGGTTGATCGTAGGTGCCGTAGGACGCATCAAGCAGCGCAATGCGTGCCGGGGGCGGCGTATCAAACGGGAATAGCCGGGACTCAAAACAGGCGTCGCCGCTGTAGAAAATGCCGCCCTCAACATCCAGGTGAATCCAAACCCCGCCCAACGAATGGCCCGCCTGACCGGTGGTTACCGTAATACCGGCAATCTGGCAGGTGCCGCGTTCGGGTAGCGGCTGCCAGGCGCGCCCGTTGGGGAGCGCTTGAGCTACCAGAGGCGTGCAGTAAAGCGGCAGCGTAGCGGGCAGCTCGCTGACCCCGCCAATATGATCAATATGGTCATGGCTGATAATCACCGCATCGACATCCAGCCTGCGCGCCCAGGTAATTGGCTCGCCCGGGTGCAGCGCGCCGCCGGCATCTAGCAGAAGCCGTTTGCCGTTGGCCTCCACCACTATGGCCGCGGGGCCTTTATCGCCCAGGCCGCTTAACATGTTGATGCTGGCGCTCATTGGTCAGGCTCCAGACACCAGCCTTCCAAGAGCGTCAGCGCCACCTGCTGGCCCAATTTCAGGGCGTGGGGATGATAGGCGAGCAGCGTTTCGCCGCCCTGCATGCGCAGGTGAATCTCATAGCGCTCGCCACGAAAGGTTTGGCGCTCAACGCGAGCGGTTAAGTCCTGCTCGCTTGGCGCCTCGGGATGCACCTGAATATGCTCCGGGCGCACCAGCACCGCCTGATGACGCTGGGCAGCGGGAGACGCCAGCCCCTGCATCAGCTCATTGCCGCCAAGGCGCCTGCCCGGTGCGCCGGTGCTTATCATCAACTGACTGCCCTGGCCGATAAAGCTTGCTACCCAAGACGTGCGCGGCTCGCGGTAGAGCGTTTCGGGTGTGGCCCACTGCACCAGCTTGCCCGCCTGCATCACCGCGATACGGTCGGCCAGCGCCATGGCTTCGCTTTGATCATGGGTGACGTAGACCATGGTGGCTTCGGTGCGGCGGTGGAAATCTGCAAAGCTGTGTTCCATGGAGGCGCGCAGGTGCCTATCCAGGTTCGCCAAGGGCTCATCCAGAAGCACCACTGATGGGTCGGTGACCAGGCAGCGGGCGAGTGCCACGCGCTGGCGCTGGCCGCCGCTTAAATCCTGCGGCGTGCGCTGGGCGTAGGGCTCAAGCGCCACTAGAGAAAGCGCTTGCTCAACGCGGCGTTGATAATCCGCCCCGCGCACACCGCGTAGCTTGAGCGGGTAGCCGACGTTATCGGCGACGCTCATATGCGGCCACAGCGCGTAAGATTGAAACACCATGGCCATATTGCGCTGCTCGGGGAGCACGTGGTGCTGCTCGCTTGCCAGAAGCTGATCGCCCAGATGGATTTCGCCGCCGCTTACCTGCTCGAACCCGGCCAGCATACGCAGCATGGTGGTTTTGCCGCAGCCGCTGGGGCCGAGCAGGGCGACAAACTCACCCGGCTCAACCGTTAATGAAAGCCCATCCACGGCTTTGTGTTCGCCAAACTGCTTGGTGACTTGCTTAAGGGTTAGCCCTGCCATGGCACGACTCCTTTGGGTAAACGCGGGGCCAGAAGGCTAAGCGAGAGCATGAGTGAAGCGACCATCAGCACGACCAGCACGGACACCGCTGACGCCAGAACGCTTTCGCCACCTTCATCGAGGTTAAAAATCAGCACGCCCAGGGTTTCGTTACCGGCGCTCCATAGCAGTGCCGAGACGGTCAGCTCGTTGACGGCCAGCAGAAATACCAGCAAGCCCCCGGCAAACAGCGCAGGTGCAATCAGCGGCATCACGATAGTGGAAAGGCGACGCCAAGGGCCGGCACCGGCGAGCTGGGCGGCTTCTTCAAGGGAAGGATCAAGCTGTGCAAGGCTTGCGCTGACCGGCTTTAAGCACACCACCAGAAAACGCGCCAGATAAGCCACGAAGATCAGCCCCAGCGTGCCGTAAAGCGCCACGTTGATAATGGGCAGTGGCCGCACGAACAGCAGTATGCAGGCAATCGCCAGTACCACGCCGGGCAGGGCGTAAGGCAGCTCGATAATGCTCAACGTCAGGTTTTGCAGGCGCGCTGGAAGCCGCTGGAGGCGGTAGGCCAGCGGCAGGCTGCACAGCATGAGCACCACGGCTGCGCCACCGGCAAGCCAAAAGCTATTGCGCATGGCGCGCCACGTGGCGCCCTGGCGGCCAATCACTTCATGGTAGGCGTTCAGCGTGGCGGTATCGGCATTGAGCGGTACGCCCATGGCCGGCACCAGCGAGCTGACCACCAGCGCCACCAGCGGCGCGACAAGAATGACCAGCAACACACTTACCAGCAGCACCGTGACCAGCGCACGAAAGCGGCCGAGCGAGAAATCATGGGCGCGTCCGCTATGGCCCACCAGCCCGAAACGGCTGCGGCCCATCCAGTGTTGCTGAAGCGCCACACCCGCCAGCGCCAGCACACCAATCAATAGTGAAAGGGCGGCCATCTCAGCCAGTACACCGGTGCCAAAACTGGCCATGCGCTGATAGATCAGCGTAGGCAGCACGTAATAGCCTGCCGGAATGCCCAGCATGGCCGGGATGCCGAAGTTACCCAGGCTTGAGATAAACGCCATGGCGCTACCGGCTACCAGACCGCTTCTCGTCACGGGAAGTACGATATGCCGCCACACCTGATTCTGCCGGGCACCGCTGATGCGAGCAGCTTCGACAAGCTCGCGTGGTAAGGAAAGTAGTGACGTGCGCAGCGCTAAAAACACCAGCGGGGCACTTTGAATACCTAGCAGTAGCGTGATGCCTTCCGCCGAGTAGAGCGGCTGTGGGCTGCCCAACGGCGGTGCCATGCCGATGCTTTTGAGTAACGGGCTTGCCGGGCCAAATAGCTGCAGCCAACTGAGCGCCGTGACTTGGGGCGGAATCATCATCGGCAACATAAAGCAGAACACCAGCCACGCCTTGCCGCGAATGTCGGTCAGGGTAATCACGAATGCAAACAGGCTGCCCAGCGCAAGGGCAATCAGCATGCCCAGCCCCGAGGTATACAGGCTGTGCGACAGCGCTCGCCAGGTGCTCGCAGACTGAAGCACGCGCCATAGCGGCGCGTTGCCCCCTTGGGTCAAATCGCTTAACGCTTCGACCAAAAGGCGTAGGCTAGGCGCCAGGCTCAGCAGGACCACGGTAAGCGTCAAAAGGGTAAGCAGCCAGCGGTGCTGGCTGCCTTGGGTAAGACTCGGTGACATGATCAGCCGCCGAACAGGTCGCTGAAGCGCTGTTTCAGGGCTTCTTCCTGCTCAAGCGCCTGGACGATATCGACGGGCATCAGCTCGATGGTGTCGCGGGCGGGGAAGCCTTCCGGCGGCGTAACACCCGGGTGGGCAGGCAGATAACCCTGCTCGCTGACCAACTGCTGACCTTCTTCCGAGAGCACGAAGTCGACAAACTTCTGCGCCGCATCGACGTTCTTGGCGCCAGCCATAATGGCGACAGGTTCGGTGACTGCACTCACACCCTCTTCAGGGAAGACAAACTCGACCGGTGAACCTTTGGCCGCTTCGCGGATGGGCAGGAAATCCACCACGATGCCGTAAGGCTTGGTGCCGGCTGCCACTGCGTTGAACACACCGCCGTTACCGCCCTGGGCTTCGGTGCGGTTGTCATGCAGGGCATCGTAATAGCTCTCACCCAGGTCAGGGTTCTCACTAATCGCCGCCATATGGATCAGGGCAGCCCCCGAGTAAAGCGGGCTTGGCATGGTTACTAAGCCTTCATATTCAGGCTTAAGCAGGTCCTGCCAGCTTTGCGGCTGCTCCTCAGCGCCAGTGTTATACACGATACCGGTAGTGATCAGTTTGGTGCCGTAGTAGTAGCCTTCGGGGTCAAAAAGCTCAGCATCAAAGGCATCACGGTTAGGGCTCAAATAAGCCTGAAGCTGGCCTTCCTGCTTTAACGACTCCATGGTCATGCTGTCGGCGATCAGCAGCACATCGGGGTTACTGACCCCAGCGGCAAGCTCGGAGCGCAGGCGGGTCATCAACCGCGTGGTGCCGTCGCGTACCCACTCTACCTCGATATCCGGATAGGCTGCCTGGAACGCATCAACCGTTTGCTGGGCGTCGCTGTTGGGCTGGCTGGTATAGAGCACGAGCTTGTCGTCGGCAACGGCATTTGCCGAGAGAGCCAGGCCTGCCATCGTGGTGGCAAGAGCAATGGCGGTGCTGAGTGAGCGCTTGAGCATCAGGGAAATCTCCAATGAGTTGACCCTGCTCACACTACTGTCATCACCTTACAACATCGTGACAGTACGCTTTCGTTTGAAGGGGGCGAGCTTTCGTAAGCATTGGAAAGCCTTTCGTTAATAAAAAAGAGGGGAGATGAGAGCAAAATGAAGGGGCTAAACGAGCGTCGCCGGGCGCTGCTTGAGCGGGTACGCCAAGAGGGGCGCCATTCGCTAGAGGCGCTGGCTGATCAGTTTGGGGTGTCCGTACAAACACTACGCGGCGATATTCGCTTTCTTGCCGAAAAGGGCATGGTGCTGCGGCGCCACGGTGAGGTACTGCCGTTTCCCGACCGCGAAAATATCGGCTACGACCAGCGCCAGATCGTCAACGAAGCCGGAAAACGCCATATTGCCCGCCAGGCCGCCTCGTTGATTCAGCATCATCAGTCGCTGTTTTTAGGTACCGGCACCACCGTTGAACAGCTGGCCGATGCGCTGCACGACAAACAGGGCCTACATATCATGACCAATAATCTCCACGCGCTTATCAAGCTTTCCGCGCTGGAGTGTGAACTGGTGGTGGCAGGCGGCCGGGTGCGCCGCCGCGATCAGGACGTAATTGGCGGCGACGCGTGGCGTTTTTTTCAACGCTACCGGGTGGATGTGGGCATTGTCTCGGTAGGCGGCATGGATGCCCACGGCAATCTTTTCGATTACAACGACGATGAGGTCATGGCCCGCGAAGCGCTCTTGGCCAATGCGGCCTATCGCGTTCTGGTGCTGGATAAAACCAAGTTCGACCTGACCCTGCGCTGTGCGGCGGGAACGCTTGCCGACTACGATGCGGTAGTGACTGATGCCCCGTTACCCGACCGGTTACGTAGCCCGCTCGCCGCTAGAGGCGTCAGGTTTTTGGGATGAAAAGCGTTAAGCGTCCTGATCAGTATCTGGCAGCTGTTTAAAGTGGATATAGCGGTGCAAGCGAATTGCCGGGCGAATCAACAGCTGAAGGCTGCCCATCACGAAAAGACACACGCCTGCCGTTCTTACGCTACCTTCAAAAAAGAAGCAGATGCTGCCAGCGGTAAACCAGATGCCTAGCAGAAAATCGTTGAGCAGACTGAGCACTTCATAGCGCCGATGAACCACAAGCTCTTCATGGCCAATGGTGAATGTCCAATCACGGGTTTTTGAGTTCTGCTGGCGCTGCATGCTTGTCCTCCCTTATAGCATTTGGCGACTCTTTATAGGAATTGATCCATTGGCATATTCTGGCATGCATCTTTTTGCTCAGCCTAAAAAGCCGATAGTTTTTCACTGAGTGGCTCAGAAATATTGTTCATCATGGGCGAAGAATAATGTGGCAAACTGTCTAAAAGAATTATCTAAAAAGATCGCTTAAAAGAACCATTTAGTAGAACCATCTAATAACTATCCAGCAAAGCCATCATGAAGAATGACCCAGAAGAACTGGCCAAAAGAGGCGGCTATTCATGATGTTTATGTTGCTTTGGGGTGTGAGTGTTGAAGAAAGATCGATTTTCCAAAGCATTGAGGGCTGTTAATGATCAACGATGCGTTACTAAAGGCCATCGAGATTGAGTTGAACGGCAGCTGCCGTCGGCTGCGCTTTATGCAGCAGTTAGAAACGCGTTTTGAAAGTGATACCCAGCGGCGCCGTAGCCGACATTTAGTCGTGGCAGGTTTGCTGGCAATCCCCATCTATTTTCTTTTTTTAATCAACGATTATGGCTTTCGTTCAGACGTTTTTACGACGGTGCTATGTCTGCGAGTTGGCTCCGTCGTGTTTTTCGGCCTACCGATTTACTGGCTGGTTTACCGAGGGGTTTTACCTCACTTGCGTGAAATGTTGATGGCTAGCGTCATTGTAATGACCATGCTGATTTCCTGCCTGATTCTGGTTTCCTCTAACGCACTTTATTCATATTTCGACGTTTTCTCTTTTGGGCTTGTGCTGGTGGCGGGCAATATTTTTCTTCCGCTCAGGTTTTTGTATGCCTGCGCTGCGTCGGCTATCAGCATTTTAATTATGGCTGCGTTTGTGGTGGGCTATGAGCCCATGCCGCTAGAAGCCAAAAAACTGGCGTTATTAACTATTTTAGCCACCACCCTATTTACCCTGGTGACCAACTATCGCCTGGAGCGTAGTGAGCGTATCTCCTATCTACTGGTGCTTAGAGAACAGATTCGTGCAGGCTACTATCTGAAAGATAACCAGGCGCTGTCTCGGCTTTCCATGACCGACCCGTTAACCAATATCGCCAACCGGCGCCAGTTTGATGCGCTGTTGGCGACACGCTGGCAGGAGGCCGCCGAGCAAAGCACCTGCCTGGGCCTGATGGTGGTCGATATCGATTACTTCAAAGCCTATAACGATTATTACGGTCATTTGCAGGGGGATAAGTGCCTGCGAAAGGTGGCTGGCGCAATGCAGGCCGATAGCCGGGATACAGACTTGGTGGCGCGTTTTGGCGGTGAGGAGTTTGTCGTACTGATGGCGGAGGCAACGGCGACTAGTGCCCAACAGGCCGCAGAGCGTATCCGCCAAAGCGTCGAGGCGTTGCAAATTCCCAATGCCGGCCATTCATCACACAGCGTCATCACCGTAAGCGTTGGGGTAGCCACGCTATGCCCAAGCGATCGCCTTACGTCAGCGGATTTATTGGCCTACGCGGATTCAGCGCTGTATATCGCCAAGCAGCAGGGGCGAAATCGAAGCTGGGTGGCGGATACTGGCGTTTTGCTTTCCAGTGCCAACGCGATCAATTAAGCAGATCATACGTCCCCCTAAAGGGAACGCTAACCACTGGCTGAGCTAACCAGGATAAGCACGCCGCTAATTTGACAACGGCTCGTCAGTGAGGACAAATACGCAAAATATTGCCTGAGGAGCACGCCGTGGATAACGATCAACACGATGAGAGCCCGCGCTATGAAGCGCTGGCGGTCGATACTCTGGCAGCGCGCCTGGGAGATGTGCACGAAGTAGCCAGCCGTGTTGGCGGCGACCCCGCGAGTTGGGAAATTCGTGAAGTAGGTGACGGCAATTTGAACCTGGTGTTTATCGTGACAGGCACCGCAGGTAGCGTGGTGGTAAAGCAGGCTTTGCCCTACGTACGCATGGTGGGCGAAAGCTGGCCGCTGCCGCTTTATCGCGCGCATTTCGAGTATTACGCCCTGGTGCGCCAGGCCAAGCGTGCCCCAAACATTGCGCCGGAGGTGTTTTATTTCGATAAGCCTCAGGCCCTGTTTGTGATGGAATATCTTTACCCGCACACAATTTTGCGCCGCAAGCTGATTAAAGGTGAACGCGTGGCTCGCTTGGGGGAAACCATCGGCCAGTTCTGCGCGCGCACGGCGTTTCGCGGCTCG
The DNA here is from genome assembly GCF_000377665.1 of Vreelandella zhanjiangensis DSM 21076. Classification (GTDB taxonomy): domain Bacteria; phylum Pseudomonadota; class Gammaproteobacteria; order Pseudomonadales; family Halomonadaceae; genus Vreelandella; species Vreelandella zhanjiangensis. Next base: position 340,834 of record NZ_KB898648.1, read on the forward strand.
GAGCTTTCCCTGCCAAGCCCCGAGAAGAAACAGGATGTAGGGCTTTTCTCCGGCAATGTGGCGATTCCCGCGATTACCGAATCGCTGGTGTTCACCGACCCTTATTACGGCGCCGAGATGAATCACCACACGCCGGAGCTTTCGCCGGTGGTGGACGAGTTGCGCCGCAATGCGCGTTTAAAAGCCAAGGTTCAGCGGCTATTGATGAAGTTCACCGCCAACACCGAAACCATGCTCCACGGTGATTTACACTCGGGCTCGATCATGGCCACCGATACCGACGTGCGCGTGATCGACCCTGAGTTCTCCCAGTACGGACCGATGGCGTTTGACCTGGGGATGGCTGTAGCCAACTTCCTGATGGCGTACTTTAGTCAGCCTGCCCACCGCCAGGGTGACGAACTGGCTGCTTACCAGGCGTGGATTCTTGAGGTAATCGAGGCGTGTTTCACAAGCTTTGACGCCGAGTTCCGCCACTTATGGCAAACCGAGCGCACCGGCATTTTATTCCCCAGGGCGCTGTTTGAAGACCAGGGTAACAGTGCAGACGACGCCTGCGATGCGTTGCTGGAGGAAATTCGCCTGGACGCGCTGGCCTACTGCGGCATCGAGATGCACCGCCGGGTGCTGTCACTGGCCCATAACGCGGATTTCGAAGAGATCGAAGACACCGCCCTGCGCGCCCGGCTTGAAGCCCGAAATGTGTTGATGGGCCAAGCCCTGATTATGGAGCCTGACGCGGTGCGTGAAATACCTGCGCTTATAGAGCTGGCCCAAGCGTATAACCGCCAGGATGTTCTATAAACAGCCTTCTATAAAAGACGTGCTATAAAAAGTCGCAAGCGCTCGGTGAACTGCACTCCAAGCGTTGGACACTCCTCCAACGCTTGGGATGTTTTTATAAGAAAGGCAGACAATAGCGATTTTCGGCTCGTTTAAAACGACTAGTGACACCTTGTGCGTTTAGCGAGTGAGCCAGGTCGCTATTAATGTTAAATTTCTCGTTTCTTGTTATGTTATAACGTAGTTTTTATAGCAGGGTACACGTATGAATCAGCCAACAACCACGGTATCAACGCAGCGTGAGCCGACCGATAAAGCGCGAGAAGCCAAAGTGCTGGACATGCCAGCCTGTGACTATATGAACGATGAGCAACTGGCTTTTTTTCGCCAGCGGTTGCTGGATGAGCGCTTAGAAATTCAAGCGCATTTAAAGGAAATGAAAGAGGCAATCGCTTCACACGAACGTGACAGCGATGAAGCCGATCAGGCCTCGTTTGAAGAGGAGCTGCGCCTGTCGCTACGCCAAGCCGATCGGGAAAGCCGCTTGGTGAATAATATCGATGCGGCTTTGAGACGGATCGATAACGGCGACTATGGCTATTGTGAAGAGACTGGCGAGCCTATTGGTATTGCCCGCTTGCTGTTCCGACCCACCGCGCGGCTATGTATTGAGGCGAAAGAGCGTCAGGAAAGCCAGGAAAACCATTACCGTAAAGCACGGTGGGAGTAACCCGTTATGACTACACCCTCGTTCATTCCCATTAACGTGCTTACCGGTTTTTTGGGAAGTGGCAAAACCACGCTGCTCAATCGTTGGGTACACCAATCGTCAATGCGTAATACCTTGGTGGTCATCAATGAATTTGGTGATATTGGGCTGGACCACCTACTCATCACCCATAGCGATGAGCAAGCCGTTATCGAAATGAGTAGCGGCTGCCTATGCTGTACGCTGCGCGGCGATCTTAGTCGTACGCTTCAGCAAGCGTTGGAAGATATTCAGGCACAAGACAAACCTCTGCCTTCGCGTGTGGTGATCGAAACCACGGGCCTGGCAGCGCCCACTTCCATACTGCAGCTGCTGATGACCGATCACTGGCTAGCGCATCGTTTTAAGCTTGATAGCGTGGTGTGCTGTGTTGATGCAGTCAATGGCGCAGCAACGCTTACGGCCCATAACGAGTCGCAGCAGCAAGTGGCCATCGCCGATAAGCTGTTACTCACCAAGACCGATCTGGCCGAGCAAAACGTGGTATCTACACTGGCCAACCAGCTCGCGAGAATTAACCCCACGGCCGAACAGTGGCAGGTGATTAACGGCGAGCTTTCCGCCAGCCTTTTGGTAGGCGCAGGGCTTTATCGAAGTGAACATGCTGGCTACCAGGTTGACCAGTGGCTAAAGGCGGGCAGCTATACGATCCAGCCCGCCGATCAACACGCTGGCGCTGCTTTTTCGCTGAGTAAGCATTCATTGTTGAACGCAGCCCAGCCCGACAGCACATCGCACGGCGACAGTATCAATGCCTTTTGCTTTCGCGTTGAGGAGCCAATTCACCCCGACACGTTAGAGAGCTGGCTGGATATTTTGATGTCGCTGATGGGCGATAAAATGTTGCGCATCAAAGCAGTGGTGCATCTTACCGACAGGGAGTCACCGCTGGCGTTACACGGCGTACAACATATCTTTCACCCGCCTGCAGAGCTGCCCGCAGGTAGCGTCAACGACCGGATTTCCCGATTTGTTTTCATCACGCAGAACGTGTCGCCGGAGAGCGTGGCTGAGATGTACCATTTTTTTCAAACCTCTAAAGAGAGTGCCTAATGACCGCTGTGACGTTACCCGATATTGCACGCCAAAGGCCGACGCTATCAGGCGCTTTATCATGGGTAGGGATGGAGGGCAGTGGTGATGCGATGATCGGAATCAATGAGTCGATAGGGGCGTGCGGGCAGTTTTAAAGCGCGCCCGATAGGCGGTAGGCGTCAGCGCGTAACGTCGAGAAAATACCTTGCGCATCTGTTCGTCGGAGCTAAATCCAGCGCGCCAGGCAATGCTTTTCATGGGTAGCTCCGTGTCGAGCAGCAGCGACTTGGCGCGTTCACAGCGGGCGTTTTCAAGCCAGGCCGATGGTGTCATGCCAAGCTCGTCAAGAAACGTGCGGCTGAAATGGCGGGGGCTCATACCCGCCTTGGCGGCCATATCCGCCAGTTTTAAAGGCTTATCAAGATGAGTGATAAGCCAGCTCTGTAACTCGCGCATACTGGGCGAACCCGTCATCTGGCTGGTGAGTGCGGCGCTAAATTGCGACTGGCCACCCGGGCGCTTGAGATAAACCACCAGATCGCGCGCTACTCCCAGCGCCAGATCGCGTCCAAAATCCTGCTCGACAAATGCCAGTGTCAGATCAATTGCCGCCGTCACCCCGGCGGAAGTCCAGAAACGACCGTCCTGCACAAAAATCGCATCGGCATCTACCTGTAACGTGGGAAAACGCTGCTGTAGAAGGGCCGCGTAGTGCCAGTGCGTTGCCGCGCAACGCTGGTCAAGAAGGCCTGCTTCAGCGAGAAAAAATGACCCGGTACATAGCGCGGCGAAGCGCTGAACATCATCTGCCCGACGGCGACACCAATCGATAAGTGCGGGTTGGCTGGTGAGCGCTTTTTCGATATCGGCAGCGCCTGCCACCATTACGGTTGAAAGCGGGCCATTTTCAGGCAGCCCGCTCTGTGCTTGAAGTGGCGCCATCGTCTCCGACGCAATCACTCCAGGCTGTGGAGCGGCCAGCGTCACCTTGTAACGTCGCGGATCGCCTCGCTCGGCCAAGCGTTTGTTGGCGTAGGTGAATACGCTGAGCGGTCCGATGGCCTCCATGATTTTAAACCCCGGATAAATGATTAGATGTACACGATCGCTGTTTTCGGCTGCTGTGATCCCTGGGATGTTATTGGCTTCGTCATTTTTCATAGATATTACTCTTTCGAGGCCTGATTGCCGTGAACTCTGTCTTGATTTGACCGGAGTACTCGCTGGGGTAATTTAACAAAACGTTATAACGTATCATTTTAGCTCAAATGAAAGGAGAGAAAATGAAAACGCGCGCCGCAATTGCATGGGAGCCGAACCGCCCATTGGAAATTGAAGAAATCGACCTGGAAGGTCCCAAAGACGGTGAAGTGCTGGTCCGCATTGTTACCACCAGCCTCTGCCATACGGATATGTTCACGCTTTCGGGTCGCGACCCTGAAGGGCTATTCCCTGCCGTGCTCGGTCACGAAGGCGTAGGGGTCGTCGAGGAAGTAGGCCGTGGTGTCACCTCGGTCAAGCCTGGGGATCATGTGATTCCTCTCTACACGCCCGAAGACCCCAACTGCCCCTATATCAAGTCGGGTAAAACCAATCTTTGCCAGACGATTCGCGAGACGCAAGGGCGCGGTGTGATGCCCGACGGCACCTCGCGGTTCTCTTACAAAGGGAAGATGATCCATCACTATATGGGGACCAGCACTTTCAGCGAATACACGGTACTGCCTGAAATTGCGGTCGCAAAAATTGCTAAAGAGGCACCACTTGCCAAGGCAAGTGTCATGGGCTGTGCGGTGCCGACCGGGATGGGGGCGGTGCGTAATACTGCCAAGGTCACACCTGGCGCGACCGTCGTGGTTTTTGGTTTGGGCGCGGTGGGCATGGCGGTAATTCAAGGCGCCAAAATGGTTGGCGCTGGGCGTATTATCGGTATCGATACCAACCCCAACAAGTTCCCGCTGGCACGGGACATGGGCGTAACGGAGTGCGTTAATCCCACCGACTTCAGGCAGCCCATCCAGGAAGTAATCATCGAAATGACCAACGGTGGCGCAGATTACTCTTTTGAATGCATTGGCAATGTTAACGTGATGCGCGCAGCCTTGGAGTGCTGTCACAAAGGATGGGGCGAGTGTACGGTGATCGGCGTGGCGGGTGCGGGAGAAGAAATTTCTACGCGGCCTTTCCAGCTTGTGACTGGGCGTGTATGGCGCGGTTCGGCATTTGGCGGTGTGCTAGGGCGCAGCCAGCTGCCGGGGATGGTAGATGAATGGTTACGCGGCGACTTCGACGTCGACCCCTACATTACCCACAATATGACGCACGATCAGATCAACACCGCCTTCGACTTGCTGCACGCGGGCAAATCGATCCGTTCGGTCATCCATTTCCAGCCCAAGGAGACAATGCAACTGGAAGGATTGGCAGGTAAGATCGTTTCAAGCTGAATATGTACGCTTAGAAGGTGCGGGTTCTGATTGAACCCGCCTCGTTTAACGATTAAAACCCGCTACCGGTTCCATCGTTGGACAGCTTTTGAATGGCTGGTTTACCACTGGCCAGGATTAACGCTCAGGCAGGGGCAGCCAGTCGGCAAGTGCCACTTCGGCATGGGAGAACTGCGGCATGTTTTCGCTCAGCGTCTCCATGTTGGTGATGGCGTTATCGTTCAGGAAGTCTTGGGTAATTAGCGTGGGCGGCACGATAACCTGCTGGCCCGGCGCTTCACCGGCCATTAGTAGCGCTAGCGTACGTACCGAGACTTCACCGACCACCGTTGGGTTGGTGGCAACGGTTGCCGCCCAGGGCGAGCCGGGTTCACGCATGGCGGCAATGTCGGAGGTGGAGATATCGGCTGAATAAATAGCGATATCCTCACCCAGCCCCATTTCATCCACCGCTATTTTCACGCCTGCTGCAAACTCGTTGTAGGGCGCGAAGAAGATGTTAATCATCGGGTTGGCCTGAATTACCGCGCGGGCCTGATTGGCAACCGAGTTGGCGATCGGGTTGTCTAGAGTTCCGAATACGGCGGCTTCGGTCACACCGGGGTGGGCGTCTTTAAAGTCTTCCCAGGCGGCGTTACGCCGATCAAGCGGGGCGATACCCGGCACGTAGACATAGCCTGCGGTAAAGCGGTCGCCGTTATCTGCCAGCGCCTGCTCAAGGGCCAGCTCGCCCAGCAGGTAATCGGACTGTTCGACTTGCGGGATAGCGGGGTTATCCACTTCCACGTCGAACGCGACGACATCAATACCCGCCTCTACAGCGCGCTGTGCGGCGTCTTTCATGGACTCCGGCAGCCCGTGCTGAATGATGATGCCGTCCACGCCAAGTGCGATGGCCTGGTCCACCATATCTGCCTGAAGGGCCGCATCCTGGCGGCTATCCAGCACGCGCAGGTTCACGCCCAGCGCAGCGGCTTGCGCCTCTACACCCGACAGATAGGCCTGAAAGAAATCGCCCGTGGAGATATAGCGGATAAGCGCGATGGTGACATCTTCCGGCGCATCGAAGGGTGCCGGGCGCTCCTCAGCCGTTGCCAGGCTCGTTCCCAGTAGCGCCATGGCGGCGGTAACACTGACCGCAAAGTGTTTGAGCATACGGTGTTTAAGCATAGCGGTGTCCCCGTTGTTAACATTTTTAGTATTGAAGCGTTATTAGTGACGGCCTGATTGGCCACGTCGTGAGGAGAGGTAAAAGGTGAACATGAGTGCCACCACCAATACCGCGCCTTTAACAAAATCCTGGGTGTAGTAGGGCGCATTCATCATCGTCATGCCTTGCAGCAAAATCCCCACAAAAAGCGCGCCCATGGCGGTGCCAAATGCGTTGGGGCGCGCAGCACCCAGTACGGCAAAGCCAATTAGCGCGGCGGCCACGCTATCCAGCAGCAGGTTATTGCCGCTGGCAATATCGCCCCGGCCTAAACGGGCTGCCAGCAAAATACCGCCAATCGAGGCGGTAACGCCAGAAATCATATACGCCGCGATCTTGTAGCGCTCCACAGGCGCCCCCACCAGAGCGGTCGCACGCTCATTGGAGCCAATCGCATACATCAGCCTGCCGTGACGGGTAAAGCCTAAAAACAGCCAGATAGCGACCGCAATCAGTACAAACACCACCACCGGCACCGGAATCAAGCGCTCCAGAATAAGGTCAAAGCGGTGCCTTCCCAGCCACAGAAACGCTGCCGAGAACGTGCCTTCCGCAGTGGAACCATCGGCCAGCGACATGCCGGTGGCGATAGAGTTTCCCTGGGTAGGAATGCGCTGAAGGCCAATCAGCAAAAACATCATGCCCAGTGTGGCCAGCAGGTCAGGAATGCGGAACTTGACGATCAGCAGGCCGTTAATAAGCCCGATAAACGCACCCATCAACAGGCATACTGCCACGGCCACGTAGGCGGGCTGTTCAAGCACCACCATGCAGTACGCCGCCAGCATCAACGAGGTGGTGGCCACGGCACCAATGGATAGATCAAACCCGCCTACCACCAACGTGGTGGTCACGCCCAGCGCCAGAATGCCGGTAATCGCGACAGATTGAAGCACAAATACCGCCGAACGCGGGTTCGCAAAGCCCGAGGCCGCCAGGCTGAAGTAAACCACCAGCGCCACCAGCAACAGCAAGAAACCGTAGCGAATGGCCAGCTCCAGGCAGCGGGCTTTCGCAGCGCTGGTGTCAGGCTTTCCCGGAGGCCTGGGCGACGAGGGCGTTGAGGTCGATATCTCGGTTGGATTGCTCACCAGCAATGGCTCCTTCATGTAACACAATAATTCGGTCAGCGATTTCAATCGCCTCGTCTAGTTCAGAGACAAACACCAGCGTTGCGCGCCCTTTGGCGGTTGCCCGGATATGACGGCCTATATCCTGCCGTGCCCCGATGTCCACGCCTTGAAAGGGTTCATCCAGCAGTAACACGCGGCTGGGCGACTGAAGCCAGCGCCCGATCATGACCTTTTGCTGGTTGCCCCCGGAAAGCGTGCCAATCGAATCCGCGTGGGATTGGCAGACGATCCCCAGCTGGGCAATCATCTGCTCGGTACTGGCGCGCTGCTGACGGGCGCTCAAAAAAGCCCCGCGGGTAAAGGCTTTTAAAAACGGCAGCGTCATATTATCGGCGATATTAAAATCCCCGATCACGCCGTTGGTCGCCCTGTCTTTTACCGACATGAACACACCCCGGGCAAGCGCTTCACGTACATTTCCGGGCGCATAGGGCTGACCATCGACCTGCATGGTGCCGCTGCTTAAAGGACGCAACCCAAACAGGGTCTCGACAAGCGCCGACATTCCGCTGCCCAGCAGGCCGGTAAACGCGACAACTTCGCCATCACCCACGCTCAAACTGACCGGCGCCGCTCCTTTAGCCAGTTCGACATTGTGCAGCGTCAGGATAGGCGCGCCCGGTGTTGCCGGTTCGATATCCGCATTATTGATCGCCTGGCCCAACATGGCATGCACAGCGGCAGTGAGATCCAGCGGCGCTTGATCGAATACCCCGGAGATCTGGCCATCCCGCAAGCAGATGATGCGATCCGCCAAGCGTCTGATATCCGACATGCGGTGGGAAATATACACAATCGCCACGCCCTGGGCGCGCAAGCGATCGATCACCGTAAACAAGCGCTCGGCTTCAGTGGCGGAGAGCGATGAGGTCGGTTCATCCAGAATCAGAAGCCTGGGAGCGTGGGCCATGGCGCGGGCGATGCTGATCATCTGCCGGTCGGCCACCGAAAGGTCGGCAACGCGGGCATTCAGGTCGATATCCAGGCCCATGGCATCAGCAACTTCGCTTGCCTGCTGACGGAGCTTTTTAGCGCTGACCCATAAGCCGTGCGCACCGGAGGTTAGTCTATCCAGCATCAGGTTGTTGGCTACATCCAGGTCGGGGATAACGCCGTCATCAATGGATTGATGTACGGTCACCACGCCTTGGTGGATCGCCTCGCGTGCATCGCGCGGACTATAAGGTTTGCCAGCAAGCTGCATCTGGCCGTGGTCGGCCGCGTGATAGCCGCTGAGCACCTTGACCAGGGTTGACTTGCCAGCCCCGTTGGCGCCCATCAATACGACGACTTCGCCAGCATTGATACGCATATCAATGCCACGCAAGACCTGATTGTTCCCAAAGGATTTATGAATCCCTTGGATATCAAGCACGCTCGCTTGCAAGACGTTTCTCCTTGGTAGGCATACGCTGTGAAGGGCGCAAGATCATCGGTAAAGGGGGGTGGAAAGTCAATCGCCGTGGCAGGCCATATGCGCGCATAAAAATCGCAAGGGGCAGCGCAAAAAAAGGACGCGGGAATTGAACCCGCGTCCTTTTAGTCACTGCCGATATTTAAAGCTGATCAATCCGATCAAATTTGCCGGCGATATCGCTCTCTGTCCAGTGGGGCACCCAGCCTTCCACGTTGTCGAAGAAACGCAGCGCGGTAAATTCAGGCGCGGGGCCCATATCGAACCAGTGGGGCGTATTGGCGGGCACGCTGATCAGGTCGTTGCGGGTGCACAGCACCTGATACACCTTGTCGTCGATATGCAGGCAGAAAAGCCCCTGGCCTTTCACGAAAAAGCGCACCTCGTCTTCGTGATGACGGTGCTCGTTGAGGAATTTCTGGCGCATGGCGTCCTTTTCAGGATGCGTGGGCACCATGTGCAGCACATCAACCGTCTGGTAGCCGCCCTGGGTTTTCAAGCGCTCGATATCATCCTGATAGAGCGCCAGAATATCGTCCTGGGTGGCGTCGTCGGCGATCTCGCCCGGCGTTGCCCAGCGCTCGAACAGCACCCCCACACGGTTGAGCTCAGTCTTGATCTGCTCACCGTCGGTAATATCGACCAGCGCGTTGTTCGGATCTTGATCGGCAAATACTTTGAGTTGTGACATTAAGGCGCTCTCCGCTAGCTAATACTTGAACTGTTAAAGGCTAATTCGTCAGATTGATCTCATCGAAGCTTGTTACGCAAGCGTGCTGTGTTCCTGCTTGGGTGCCTTCGCGCACCAGTTGTAGCGTCTGCATGCCCGCCTGCTTGGCGGCATCCAGCTCTTCCACGACATCGGATAGAAACAGGATTTCGTCGGCGGGAAGCTGCAGCTTGCTGACAATATGCTGATAGGCACTGGCTTCGCGCTTATGGCCGATATGGGTATCGAAGTAACCGCTGAACAGCGGGGTCAAATCGCCCTCTGTGCTGTAGCCAAACAGCAGCTTTTGCGCCTGCACGGAGCCTGACGAGTAGACGTAAAGCTGCTTACCGGCCTCAGCCCACTGGCGAAGGCGTGGGGCGACATCGCTATACAGATGCCCTTTAAAGGCACCGCGCTGGTAGCCATCGGCCCACATCATGCCCTGAAGCGCTTTCAGCGGCGTGACTTTCTGGTCAGTCTCGATCCAGTGAAGCAGGGTTTCGACGACTTTATCCAGCGAGGCGTCCGGTTCCTTTAGCTCACCGCGCACCGCGTCTATCTGCTCAGCAACGTCCGGCTGGGCGGAGTGGGTGTTCACATACTCGGGCAACTGATCATGAGCGTAGGGGAACAGCACCTTATGCACAAAGCTGATATCGGTGGTGGTACCTTCGATATCGGTGACCACGGCGCGGATGTTTAGGTTATCAAGACCTGGGTTATTGATCATTTGGACCACCGGCTCTCTTCAAGGACACAGGCAAGTAAAAACTCAATGGCTTCCAGGTGGCGACGGCAGGCGGCAATGGTCTCGCCGACGGCGTAGATACCGTGGCCTGCCACCAGAAAGCCCCAGGGCATCGGCCAGCCAGCACGTACGTGATCGGCCAGCTCGCTCATGTCCTGTGAGTTGGGCACGACCGGCAGGCAGATGGTGGCGTCATGCGTGCTATTACCCTGTAACGCCTTTTGCATTTCAAAGCCGTTTAGCGCAATACCATCCGGGAAACGGCGCGAAAGTACGGTGCTGGCCACGGTGTGAGTATGCAACACGCAGCCAATCGTTGGGTCCAAGCGATAGAGCGCCGCGTGAAGATCGCTTTCCGCACTGGGTTTTCCGCTGCCTTCAAGCACGTGGCCTTCAAGGTCGCAAAGCAGTAAATCGCCGGCCTGAATACGGGTTTTATCGCGGCCGGAAGCGGTCACCAGGTAACCTTGCGGTGCGCGGGCAGAAAAGTTGCCGCCCGTGGCGGGCGTCCAGCCTTGCTGGGCCGCCCAGGCAATAGCCGCTAGCAGTTCGTCTTGTGAGGTCATCGTAGGATCAGCATCGCGTCGCTTTCAAAGGCCTTCATTCTATATGATATGCTCCGCGGCTGATAAGCCACGCGACGTATTCGTGCGTTCCATAAGTGCATTGCATCCGTGCTTTCCATACGTGCTTTCCAATTAAGTACTTTCTCATCCGTTCTTTATCTCAGTACTCAAGGAGTCCCTGATGCCTCATCTTCAGTCACGCAGTTTACGGGTGTATGCCGACTCGCTTGAGTACCTGGATCAGACTCGCCTGCCGCAGGCGGAAACGTGGGTGCGCTGTGCAAGCCCGGAAGATTGGCAGGTGGCGGTGAAAAGCCTGGCGATTCGCGGTGCGCCGCTGATTGGCCTGAGTGCTGCCTTTGTGCTGGCGCAGTATGCGGCCGCGCATCCCGGTCAAGAACGTGATTGGCAGACGGTGAGTGATCGCTTACGGGCTACGCGCCCCACGGCGGTTAATTTGATGTACTGCCTGGACGCTATGGAGGCCTGCTTTGCCCAAGGGCCGGCAGCGCTTTCTGAGCGCGCCGCCGCGCTGTTTGAAGAGGACCGCGAGTTGTGTTTGCACATGGCCGAACGCGGCGCGGACTTGCTGAAAGACGGAGAGCGAGTGCTTACTCACTGCAATACCGGCGCCCTGGCCACGGCCGGTGTCGGCACGGCGATTGGCGCGCTGGCGGTTGCTAAAAAGCGCGGCGTAACGTTGCATGTCTACGTTAACGAAACCCGCCCGCTGCTTCAGGGTGGCCGGCTGACTGCCTGGGAAATGGCCGATCTGGATATTCCATATCAGTTGATTGCCGACAGCATGGCCGCAAGCCTGATGGCCGCAGGCAAAGTGGATAAAGTGATGGTGGGCGCCGACCGCATCTGCGCCAACGGCGACTTTGCCAATAAAGTGGGCACTTACATGCTGGCAGTGGTCGCCAACTACCATCAGGTGCCGTTTTATGTCGTGGCGCCTTACACCACGGTAGACAAAGCTTGCGCCACCGGCGATGACATTCCAATCGAGCAGCGCGACGCCGCTGAAATACGCGGAGCCACCGGTGCTTTCGGGGATGTCGTTTGGGCGCCGGAAAATGCACCGGTTTGGAATCCCTCGTTTGACGTTACGCCCGCCTCGCTAGTCACCGGCTGGGTGCTGGATACCGGTGTGTTCGATAAAGCCGCCATCGCACGAGGTGAACACTGCCGGTAATGGCTTGCCAGAAACGCTAGGCCTGCGCGGTTATCGACGCCCGTATGCAGGCCATACGTAGTAATCAAATCGCCCCTCCAGTGAGTTTAAACAGCATTTGTCGCGTTCGCCCCTTTATAAGTAAGGAGCTGCTATGCTTTGGCGAGGTTTGCTTTGGCGCCTCGCGCCAATTTTCCCACCATCGTCAAAGGGTGTTCTTATGCTTCGCCAACCGCTTCTGGCCCGTGCGGCCGTTCTGTTTGCGCTTGTCTCACCGCTTGCCGTCGCCGATACACTCGTATTTACCGCCATTCCCGATGAGGACGAAACGCGCCTTCAGCAGCGTTTTCAGTCGGTGGCTGACTACCTCGCCGATGAGCTCGATGTGGAAGTACGTTTCATTCCCGTGACGTCCTACGCCGCCTCCGTGACCGCGTTTCGCAACAATCAGGTGCAGCTGGCCTGGTTCGGCGGCTTCACCGGCGTTCAGGCGCGCGAACTGGTGCCCGGCTCTCAGGCCATCGCCCAGGGTATCGAGGACCCGGAGTACAAGAGCTACTTTATCGCCAACCAGGCCACCGGTATCGAGCCGGTCGAGTCTGACACCGCGCCCGAGGCGCTCGAAGGGCTCACCTTTACCTTCGGCTCGCAAAGCTCCACCTCCGGGCGGCTGATGCCGGAATACTTTCTGACGCGCGACCTGGGCGCTTCGCCGAATGAGCTTTTCGAGCGCGTGGGTTACAGCGGTAACCATAGCCGTACGGTGTCGCTGGTGCAGTCCGGCGCCTACCAAGCGGGGGTATTGAGCTACACCGCCTGGGAGAACGAGGTCGACCAGGGCAACGTCGACCCCGAGCGGGTGCAGGTCGTGTGGGAATCGCCCACCTACCCGGACTACCACTGGACCGTGCGTGGTGATGTGGACGAGCGCTTTGGCGAGGGCTTCACCGAGCGGCTTACGCAGGCGCTGATCGATATGGACGACCCGGAGCTTCTGGCGAGCTTCCCGCGCTCGGGCTTTATTCCGGCTTCCAATGAAGATTTCCAGCCCATTCACGACGTCGCCGTATCGTTGGACCTGCTGTAAGGGTGAGCGATTTCGTTCTCAAGGACGCCGAGGCGCACTATGGCGCCACGCGGGTGCTCGGGCCGCTGTCGATGCGTATTGCTGCTGGTGAGCGTGTAGCACTCATCGGCAAGAGCGGGGCGGGCAAGTCGACGCTGCTCTCGCTGATGTTCGACCGCTGGCGGGCGCAAAACGTGGCGCTGATGCCACAGGCGCTGGGGCTGGTCGATACGCTCTCGGTGTTTCACAACGTCTACATGGGGCGGCTCGACCGCCACCGGTGGTGGCGCAACCTAGCCACCTTGGCAAGACCGTGGCGGCGCGATATCGATGAAATCAAGGCGCTGCTTGATGAGGTGGGCATCGGCGAGAAGTGCTGGACGCCCTGCGGCGAGCTTTCCGGCGGCCAGCGCCAGCGTGTGGCCGCGGCTAGGGTGCTCTACCAGCAGGGCGATCTGCTGCTGGCCGATGAGCCGGTCTCGGCCCTTGACGGCCCCCAGGCAGGGCACGTAATGGCCAAGCTGACCGAGGGCTACCCACGCTCGGTGTTGGCGATGCACGACCTGGAACTGGCACTTGCGTTCTGTACGCGTATCGTCGGCCTCAAGGACGGCGCGATCGTGCTTGATGCACCGAGTGAGACGCTCTCCAGCGCCGCCCTTCAGGATCTTTACTGATGATGCTGCGTGCCACCACCCGCGTCACGCTGGGCTTTATTCTGCTGGCCCTGGTATGCCTGGCGCTGGGTGATTTCGAGATCAGCGCCCACGACCCGTGGCGCTCTGTCGGCCAACTGCTGCTGGGCCTGGTCCAGCCGGATTTCAGCAGTGTCGATTCACTGGGTCAGGCGCTCTTGCGCACCGTTGCCTTCGCGTTTGTCGGCGTGGGCCTGGGCGCGGGGGCGGGAATGCTTCTGGCGCTGTGTTTTCACCGCTGGTGGGTACGCACTTTCAGCGCCTTCATTCGCGCCATCCACGAACTCTTCTGGGCGCTGATCTTTTTGCAGAGCTTTGGCCTGCACCCGGTGACCGGGGTGCTGGCCATCGCCATTCCCTACGCGGGTATTTTCGCCAAGGTGTACGCCGAAATACTCGATGAGACCGACCCGCTCCCCCTTGATGTGCTCCCCCGGCGTGCCGGGCGGCTCTCGAAGCTCGTTTACGCGCGTATCAGCCAGGCCTGGCCGCATCTGGTGAGCTACACGGCCTACCGCCTGGAGTGCGGGCTGCGCTCGAGCGCGGTGCTGGGCTTTGTGGGCATGCCGACCATCGGCTATCACTTGATGGCGGCCTTCGCCCAAGGCCACTATTCGACGGTGGGGGCGCTGCTTTTATTGTTCTACCTGTTGATCGGCACGCTGCGCTGGTGGGTACGCCCACGACTCTTACCGATTTATCTGCTGGTCGCGCCGTTTCTGCTGGGCACCGGGCTTCCCATCATGTGGTCGAACGTAACGCGGTTTTTTTCTGAAGATATCGTGCCCGCGCCGCTCAAGAGGGGCGAGGGGCTGCCCGCCCTCTGGGAGTGGTTCGCCCAGCTGTTCGTGAATCAGGCGCTGCCCGGCATCTTGAATACGCTGCTGCTGACGCAGATTGCTCTGGTGGCCACCGGGGTACTGGCGCTTGCGCTCTTTCCGGTGATTTCGCGCCATTTCACCAACCGCGCAAGCGGGGCGGCGGGGCACGTAGGGCTAGTCATAATGCGCTCGACGCCGGAGTACATGCTGGCATTCATTCTGCTGCAGCTCTGGGGGCCGTCGATGTTGCCGGCGGTGGTGGCGCTGGCGCTGCATAACGGTGGCATCATCGCGCACCTGGTGGGTCGACGCAGCAACGAAATAAAACTGCGCCAGGACGCGCCGCACGGCATCGACCGCTACGCCTTTGAAATGCTCCCAAGACTTTACGGCCCCTTCCTGGCGCTTGCGTTCTACCGCTGGGAAATCATCATGCGGGAGACGGCGATTCTGGGCATTCTGGGCATCGCGACGCTTGGTTTTTACGTCGATAGCGCCATTCAGGAGATTCGTTTCGACCGAGCGATGGTGCTGATATTGATCACTGCGCTGATCAATATCGGCGTCGATGTGCTCGCCCGGCGGCTGCGTGGTTACCTGCGCCTGCGTCACGGTATCAATCCCCAGCAATGCTGAGCCGGGCCTGCTTTCAAACCGTCACAGAAAGGCTATGAACTTCTGGGTCTAGTGGTCAGCCAGGCCCGCACGCAGGCCAGCACGTTGTAATCGAAACGTCCGTCCAGCGACTCGAATACTGCTTTCATGCCGTGGCCTGCCTGCTGCTCGAACGCTGCGCGGATTTGACCAAGCGTGTTTTCATCGAGCTGAATGACCTGATCGAGCGCCAGCGCGCCGCTTTCGATCACATCGGCCAAGTGGCGGTAAACGGTATTGGGGGCAAGCCCCCGCGCCTGGGCAATCTCCTCCGGCGTCAGGCCCTGGCGTAAAAGTGTGGCGGACTCCTGAGCGCTGTCGCCCACAGGAGCGCTTGCGGGCGCATCCTTGTGGGCGGTGATGACCGCCAGAATCCCTTCGCCGTAATCCTCGAGCTTGCGTGCGCCGATGCCGGTGATGCCGCCAAGGGCCGCCAGGTTCTGCGGGCGGTGTTCGTTGAGTTCGGCAAGGGTGGCATCGTTGAAGATGACGTAGGCGGGTACGCCCTGGGCGTCGGCAAGCGTCTTGCGGTGCTCGCGCAGCGCCTCCCACAGGGCGCCGTGGCCCTGGGCGGGGGATCCGCCCTTGCTGCGGCGGGTGGCTTTGGCCTTGGTGGGTTTGCGCAGGGTAAGCGGCTGCTCGCCGCGCAGCACAGGCTTGGCGTTGGCGGTGAGATGAATGCCGCCATGGCCCTCCATGTCCACACTCAAATAACCGCTGGCGATCAGCTGGCGATACAGCGCCTTCCACTCGTTGGCCAAGAGTTCGCCGCCAATGCCAAAGGTGCTGATCTTGTCGTGGCCGAAGCGGGTAATGCGCTCGTTGGTCTTTCCCAGCAGCACATCCACCAGATAGGTCACGCCGAAGCGCTGCTCGGTACGGTAAACGCACGAGAGCGCCTTTTGCGCTGCTACAGTGGCGTCCCAGGTTTCCGGCGGGGTCAGGCAGTTATCGCAGTTGCCGCAGGGCGCGTCCAGGTGATCGCCGAAGTAGTGCAGAAGCGCCTGACGGCGGCAGCTGATGATCTCGCAAAGCCCTAGCATGGCGTCGAGCTTCTGCTGCTCGACGCGCTTTTGCTGGCTTGATGCCTCGGAGCCTTGCTGCATCTGGCGCAGCGTAATCACGTCCTGAAGCCCGTAGGCCATCCACGCATCCGCGGGCAGGCCATCGCGCCCGGCGCGGCCGGTTTCCTGGTAGTAGGCCTCGATGCTTTTGGGCAGGTTCAAGTGCCCGACAAAGCGCACGTCCGGCTTGTCGATACCCATGCCGAAGGCGATGGTAGCGACCACCACCACGCCATCCTCACGCAGAAAGCGGGTCTGGTTCGCCTGGCGCTGCTCAGGCGGCAGGCCTGCGTGATAGGGAAGCGCGGTCAGCCCTTGGCGTTCAAGCCAGGCGGCGGTGTCCTCCACCTTTTTGCGGGAAAGGCAGTAGACGATACCCGCCTCGCCGTCGTGGTTCTCACGAATGAAGCGCAGCAGCGCCTCGCGGGCGTTACCCTGGTTTTCGGCAATATGGTAGCGGATGTTGGGCCGGTCGAAGCCGCTGTTGTAGAGCGCTGCCTCTTGAAGCTGCAAATGCTCGATGATGTCGCCCCGGGTGGGCACATCGGCGGTGGCAGTCAGCGCAATACGCGGCACCTGAGGAAAGCGCTGATGAAGCTGGGAGAGCTGGCGGTATTCGGGGCGAAAGTCGTGGCCCCACTGGGAGACACAGTGGGCTTCATCGATGGCGAACAGGGCAATATGGGCCTGCTCCAGCAGCATCTGCATGCGCGCCGTGGCTAGGCGCTCCGGGGCCACATACAAGAGATCCAGGTCGCCCGAGCGTAGGCGGTTCTCCACCTCGACCGCCTCATGGTAATCAAGGCTGGAGTTCAGGTAGGCCGCGCGTACCCCGTTCTGCTCAAGGGCGGCTACCTGATCCTGCATCAGTGCGATCAGAGGTGATACCACGATGGCCGTGCCTTCGCGCAACAGGGCCGGAATCTGGTAACACAGTGACTTGCCGCCGCCGGTAGGCATCAGCACCAGCGCGTCGCCACCGGCGATCACATGATCAATAATCGCCTGCTGTGGGCCGCGAAAGTGCTCAAAGCCAAAGACTTCCTGCAGTACCTTCAACGCCGCCGGGTTGGGTTCGCCGTGCATCCTCGCTCTCCTTGTTACCGAGCGGGGATTGTCGCACGAAAAAGCCTCTTACGCGTTTGTCTAGCGAATGCCTGCTCGTAAAAACGACTGCACGAACTGGCGCTGAAAGAGCAGGAACGCCACCAGCAGCGGCGCGATACTGAGTAGCGTGGCCGCGCTGACCGTTGCCCAGTTAACCCCGGTTTCAGGGGCAGAAAATACGCCTAGGCCCACGGTTAACGGGCGGCTTTCCACTGAATTGGTGACCACCAGCGGCCACAGAAAGTTGTTCCAATGGTGGCTGATGGAAACCAGCCCATAGGCCAGGTAGGTAGGCTTGGCCAACGGCACGTACACCTTCCAGAGAATTTCCAGCCAGCTGCAGCCCTCAATGCGAGCGGCATCTTCAAGCTCGCGGGGGATGGTCTTGAACGTCTGGCGCAACAGGAAAATACCGAAGGCACTGGCCACATAAGGCAGCCCAATACCGGTGATAGTGTTAATTAACCCCAGCTCGCTGGCGATACGGTAGTTCTCCACGATCAGCACTTCGGGAAATACAAACAGCTGAATCAGCACCAGCATGAACAGCAGGTTTTTACCCGGAATGGGAAACCGTGCAAAGGCAAAGGCCGCCAGCGTACACACCACAAACTGAGCGAGTACCACGCCTGTCACCAACGCAAAGGTGTTGAGGTAATAGCGGCCAAAGGGCGCCTGTGACCAGGCGTTAACGAAGTTATCCAGCGTCAGCGGGGCGAACAGATCAAAGCGCACCATAAACTCGCTGGGATGGAAGGCCGCCCAAAAAGCGTACAGCAGCGGGAAAATCCAAATCACCGCCAATAGCCACGCCGCCAGAGTTTCAAGCGATGGAAGTGACAGTCGACGAGATCGAGGCGCACCCGCCGTTGGGTTCCGGGTGTTTGAGTCTTGAGTACTTGAGATAGCGGTGGGTGAACTCATTGGTAGTGCGTCCTGCGATCCAGAATCGTGAACTTCAGCGTGGCGACCACCGCAAGTACCAGCAGAATCACCACCGTAATGGTAGCCGCTGTGGTGCGATCAAAAAACGAGAAGGCATTTTCGTAGACGTAATACAGCAACAGTTTGGTCGCGTTATTGGGGCCGCCCTTGGTCAGGATAAACAGATGATCAACCACGCGTACCGCATTGATTAACGCGTTGATCAACACAAACAGTGTGGTCGGCATCAGGAGCGGAAAGGTCACCCGCCAGAAGAAGCTCCAGCGGCTGGTGCCTTCAAGATCGGAGGCTTCTTTAAGCTCAGGGGGAATGCCTTGAAGCGCCGCGAGATAAAAAATCATAAAAAAGCCGGCTTCTTTCCAGACCGACATCACGATCACCGAGCCCAGCGCGACGCTTGGGTCGCCCAGCCAATTCACCCCAGAAAACCCCAGCGCCCCAAGCAGCTTGTTAAACAGGCCAATTTGCGGAGCGTAGAAAAACATCCAGATATTGGCTGCGGCAATCATGGGCAAAATAGTCGGTGTGAAGTAGGCCATGCGCACAAGGCCGCGCCCCGGCAGTTTGCCGTTGACGAACAGCGCCATGCCTAGCGCCAGGGCAATAGAAGCGGGAATAGTGCCTAGCGCGTAAATCAGGTTATTGCGCGCCACCTTCCAGAACTTGGCGTCATCGAACAAAAAACGGTAATTCTCAAGCCCGACGAATTCCGACGGTGCGCCGCGAAAGCCGGGCAGAAACAGGCTTTGAATCACGGTAGTAATGGTGGGTAAATACGCAAAAGCGGCTAACAGCACGGCGGCGGGCAATAACAGCAGCGCGCCATACATCTGCATTTTGTGGTGGGCGGTTAATGCCATGGGTAACGGCCACTTGTAAGAAACGCCGGGGCGAACCCCGGCGAATAGGTAAGAAAAGACTTAACGTGCGTAACGACGCAGTATGGCTTCCGCTTCCCGCTGGGCCTGGTTAAGCGCAGCTTCCGGTTCCAGCTGACCGGTTAATGCTGCCTGAACGGCGTTATCCAGCGTGCGACGAATGCGGCCGCCCTGGTAGGTGGAAAGCTCGGCAGTACCGTGTTCCAGCTGGTCGCGGGCAACGGCGGCCGGCGGGAAGCTCTCCACATATTCGCGCAGCGCATCGGTCTCGTAAGCAGCGGGGCTCACGCCCATGTAGCCCGTTTCAATCGACCAGTCGGCGGCGCGCTCGGGTGCGGTCATCCAGCGGATAAACGTCATCGCGGCACGCTGCTCTTCCTCTGAGGTGTCTTTAAATATGTAGAAGTTGCCCCCGCCGGTCGGGCTGCCGCGCTGGGTGTTCATGGGCAGCATGGCGACGCCGAAATCAAAACCGGCCTCGTTGCGCACGGCAGTCAGGTTGCCGGTGGTGTGCCACATCATGGCGGTGGACTGCTCGATGAAGTTCTGACGCAGCGTGCCCCACTCAATGGTGCCATCCGGCATGGCGTCATGTTCGGTTGTCAGCGACACCCAGTACTCAAGGGCTTCAACTGCAGCGGGGTCATCAAAATAGACCTCGGTGCCGTCTTCACTCATCAAGCGGTGGCCGTTCTGAAACGCGAACGCCTGGAACATCCAGTAGGGGTAGCCGGTAGACGGCACCATCACGCCCCACTGCTCACCGTTGGAGGCTTCACGAATCGTCGCCGCCATCTCGGCCATTTCCTGCCAGTTTTCCGGCGGGGTTTCAGGATCTAAACCGGCCGCCTCAAACGCCTCTTTATTCCAGAACAGCACAATGGTGGAGCGCTGGAAAGGAATACCGTAGGTGTTGCCATCCAGCTGGCCGTTTTCCATCAGACCGGGGTAGAAGCTGTCGAGCCATTCGCGCTCTTCATCGGTTTCGACCAGATCATCGAACGCCACAATGGCGTCCTGCTCGATCAGTTCGTAAAGGTCGATGGAAAACATCACCGATAACTGCGGCGTATCGCCTGACTCAATCGCCGACATCGTGCGCACGCGGGTGTCGTCGTAGTTGCCGGCGTAGATGGCTTCTACCGAGATATCGGGGTGTTCGCTCTCAAACTCATCGACGAGATTATCGATCACGTCTGTCAGGGCACCGCCGACCGATATGGGGTAGTACATGGTCAGGTCAACGGGATCAGCGCTTGCCTGGGTGGCGCTTAATAGTCCGGCCACCAGGGCTGTGGTCGCAAAAGGGGTACGCAAACGCATAAAAGACTCCACGAACATCAATGTTGGAAAGAGCCCACGAAAGGTGGACGGGGAATTGAGCGGTGTGCAGACAACAGTTGAACCGGCGTCAGGTCATGACGCCGCAGCCCATCGGTACCAAACAGGTGGGCGCTTTCCGCCGCCCAGTGCAGGCAGCACGCTTGCCCGGTTAGCGCATGCTTGCCGCTTAGCCGAACGCGTAGGGTATGGGTGCCTACGGCGACGTGGGCGATGGTATCGGCGCCCAGATACTCCTCGCTAAGTACGGTGGCCGGAACACCGGGCTCTGATGCTGGGCGCAGCTCAATATCTTCCGGGCGAATGCCTAACTGGCCGCCAGCGGCTTCCAGCGGCGCGACCGTGGTGGTCGGTTCGCCGTCGATAACAGCACCCTGATCGCCTTGGACAAGTGGCAGCAAGTTCATGGCAGGACTCCCTATAAAGCTAGCGGCAAAGGCGCTGGCAGGCTGGTTATAAAGCTCGTCAGGCGACCCGTCCTGGACGATGCGGCCGTGCTGCATCAGAATCACGCGATCCCCCATGCTCATGGCCTCGACCTGATCGTGGGTCACGTAAATCACCGTCATATTCAGGCGGCTTTGTAGCGCTTTGATTTCCCGTCGCATATCGCTGCGCAGCCGCGCATCCAGATTGGAGAGCGGCTCATCCATCAAACAGATCGGGTGTTCAGAAATAATCGAGCGGGCAAGCGCCACCCGCTGGCGTTGGCCACCAGAGAGCTGAGCAGGTTTACGGTTCAGGTAATCGGTAAGGTCAACGAGTTCAGCCACCTTGGCCAGCCGCTCGCGCTGTTCAGCTTTGGGCACCTTGCGGCTGCGCAAGCCAAATACGATATTGTCGGCAACACTTAAATGCGGGAACAGGGCATAGGACTGAAACACCATGCTTAAGCCGCGATCGCCCGGCGGCAGGCGCGTGACGTCGCGCTCACCGATGTGGATCTGCCCGCCGCTTGCCTCTTCCAGGCCCGCAATCATGCGCAGCGTAGTGGATTTTCCGCAGCCCGACGGCCCGAGCAGAATGACAAACTGCCCAGGCGTCACATCGAAGGAAATTTCATCGACAGCGGCCGTCGCACCCCAGCGTTTAGTAACGCGCTCCAGGCGGATACGCGATTGACTCATACACACCACCAGCTGTTGATTATTGTTGGTCAGCTTGCTTTGAAGGTGTTGCTATTGTGTGACGCTTATATGGCAAAGTTGTGTCAGGTAATAGTTATATAGCTCTTTTAGCTAAAGGCCTCAATGTAGCAGGGGAATAGGCCGTTCATTATTGGAGGGCGTTTGGCATCGGATAGCGCCGGGTCGATTTACCCGCTTTCACCACCTGTCCGGGCACCTCATGGCCGATAAGTTCGGGGAGGGCGGCGGCGACGTCAAGCAGGGCGTCCAGATCAACACCGGTGTCCACGCCCATGGCTTCAAACATATGCACTAAATCCTCGGTGCATACGTTGCCGGTGGCGCCGGGGGCAAAGGGGCAGCCGCCCAGGCCACCGAGCGCTGAGTCAAATCGAGTAATGCCTGCCTGCCAGGCTGCTAGAGCATTGGCCAGACCCATGCCGCGGGTGTTGTGAAAATGCAGGGTAAACGGCGTTTCGGGCCAGCGTTCAAGCACCGCTTCACACAGGCGTTTGACCTGGGCCGGGTTGGCCATGCCGGTGGTGTCGCACAGCGTGACACCCTGGATGCCCAGCGCAATCAGCTTTTCAACCAGTTCCAGTACTCGCGCTTCGGGCACTTCGCCTTCAAAGGGGCAGCCAAACGTGGTGGAGAGCGAGGCGTTGATAAACACGCCGCTGCCTTGAGTCACCTCCAAGATAGCCGCAAATTGTTCAAGGGATTGCTCGGGCGTCATGCGCAGGTTGGCAAGGCCATGGCTATCGCTTGCCGACATCACCAGATTGATCTCATCAACGTTGCAGGCAAGCGCGCGTTCGGCACCTTTTACGTTGGGTACCAGTACGGTGATATCCACGCCTTCCCGGCGCTGAATGCCGGTCACAACGTCGGCGGCATCGCGCAGGTTGGGAATCGCCTTGGGGGAGGTAAACGACGTCGCTTCGATGCGCTTGAGGCCCGTGGTGGAGAGGGCGTCAATCCAGCGGATCTTGTCCTGTGTGGGTACAAAACGCGCTTCGATTTGCAGGCCGTCACGCGGGGCGACTTCGTTGATCTCGATTTTCAAAGGGCAGGGTGATAACTGGCTCATAACAAACTCCTTAGATGATGCCTGCTTGGCGCAGTTTGGTGCGGGTTTCCTGATCGATCCCCAGCTCGTCCAATACGTCGTCGGTATGCTGACCGAGGCTCGGACCGCCATTGCCTAAACGCCCCGGCGTGGCGCTTAGCTTGGGCAGTACGCCGGGCACTTTGAGCGGCTGGCCGTTGGGGCGGGTAAAGGTTTGGATCATCTCTCGCGCCAGGTAGTGGGGGTCAACGGCGATATCTTCAGCAGTGTAGGGGTAGCCAGCGGGCACCCGGGCATCGTCCAGGGCCTGTAGAATGGCATCGCGTGGGCGCTCTAGCGTCCAGGCTTCAATGGCTGCGTCGATCATGGCGGCTTGCTGGCTGCGCCCATCGTTATGGGCAAGCGCTGGATCATTGGCTAAATCCTCGCGGCCGATCACGCCCATCAAGCGCTTGAAGATGCTGTCGCCATTGCCGGCGATAAGCACGTAGTCGCCGTTCAGGCAGCGATAGGCGTTCGACGGCGTAATGCCGGGAAGGGCACTGCCGCTGGGCTCGCGGATTTGGCCGCTGGCATCAAATTCCGGCAGCAGGCTTTCCATCATGGCAAATACCGACTCATAAAGCGCGACATCAATTTCCTGACCCAGGCCGCTGCGGTTTCGCTCCTGAAGGGCCAGCAAGGTGCCGATCACCGCGTAGAGCGCGGAAAGCGAGTCGCCGATGCTCACGCCTACTCGCACGGATGGCTCATCCGGCTGGCCGGTAAGATAGCGCAGCCCGCCCATTGCCTCGCCAATCACGCCAAAGCCGGGCTTATCGCGGTAGGGGCCGGTCTGCCCGTAACCTGAAATATGCACCATGATCAGCCGTGGGTTGAGGGTAGATAATGCTTCCCAGCCCAGCCCCCAGCTTTCCAGCGTGCCGGGGCGAAAATTCTCCACGACAACGTCTGCCTCGGCGGCAAGCTGGCGCACCAGGGCCTGGCCCTCTTCGCTGCGTAAATCCAGCGCCACCGAGCGCTTGTTACGGGTCTGCACGTGCCACCAGAGCGAGGTGCCGTCTTCGATCATTCGCCATTTGCGAAGCGGGTCGCCGGTGCCGGGGGGCTCGATTTTAATCACATCAGCGCCAAATTCACCCAGCAGCTTAGTGGCGAAGGGGCCGGCAATCAGCTGGCCTAGCTCAAGCACCTTTAGGCCCTGCAAGGGAAGCTTACGTGCTTCAGGAGCATTCATTAAGGCTCTCCTCTACTTATCGTTATTCGCGGTGAGCGCCAGCATGGGGCAGCCGTTTAGGAGCGACAATTAGGCAATGGGTAACAAAGGGTTCGTGGCTTGCGAAGGTATGCGCTAGCATGGGCAGACTGTTAGTTAAGAGATATCACCATGCGCCGCTTCGACTTTGTCACCCTCAAACTGTTTATTTCTGTGGCGGATGAAGGGCGTCTGACGGCTGCGGCCGCGCGTGAGCATCTTGCGCTTGCCGCAGTAAGCAAACGGATTAGCGACCTTGAGGCTCTGGTCGGAACAACATTACTATATCGCCGCCCCAGAGGCGTTGAGCTAACCCCCGCAGGCCAGGCATTTTTGCACCACGCCCGGCGCATTATGGATAACATCGAGCGCCTGGAAGCGGAACTGAGCGAATATGGTGAAGGGGTACGCGGCCATGTACGTATTCACTCCAACACCTCGGCCATTATTGCGTTTCTTCCTCAGGATCTCAGCACCTTCTCACGCCATTACCCCGATATCAAAATTGACCTTCAGGAACGGGTGAGTAGTGAAATTGTGGCCGCCGTGCGCGATGGCTTGACCGATATCGGTATCTTCGCGGGACACGTCGCGGCACCTGACCTTCAACAGCTTTCGTACCGGCATGACCGGCTGGTATTGGTGACCCCTGGCAGCCATCCGCTCGCGGCGCGTGAAAGCATTGCGTTTAATGAAGCGCTCGACTTCGATTTTATCGGCCTCCAGCAGGATACCTCGCTGCAGGCGCTGCTGCATGAGCAAGCCAATATTGCTGACAAGGCACTGCGGATGCGTATTCAGGTGCGTAGTTTTGATGCCATTTGTCGCATGATTCATCACGGGATGGGTGTGGGCATACTGCCTGAACAAACCATCTATCGTGAACTGGGCGATCTGGAGTTAAAAAGCATTCCGCTTAGTGACCCCTGGGCGCAGCGTGAGCTGGTGATCGGTATGCGCCGCTACGCCACGCTACCGGCCACTGCCCGTCATTTAGTGGATCACTTGGTTAAGGCTGAAGCGACGCCTTGTTAACACGGCGCACACCGTTAGGTTTCGCGTTTGGAGAAAGCTCGTCCACGCGCTTAACCTTTCATTACAGGCTGACCCCCTGAATAAATCTAGCTAACAACTGCCGTTGCTTCTTAATCTTTAGTCGTATGCTGATTCTTTGAAGCCCACAAACGCCCGCTATCATGGGCTCTCTAGCCATCGTATTCGACGAAGCCTGCCTTCTCGAACGTCGATTTGAGCGTATCGGCGGCTTGTTTCAAGATCCATACGAACAACATCGTAACATCCTGCCTATAACGACAAATTGAGAGAGTACATCTCATGCAAAAATCACTGCTTGCTACGCTCACCGCGTTAGGCATTTTAGCGGTTGCTCCCTTCGCGCTGGCCAACCCGATTGAAATTCAAGTTAACAACACCATGAGTGAAGGCGGCTCTGAAAGCGCGGCGGTTGAACGCTTTGCGGAGTACCTGGAAGAGCAGGCGCCGGGGCGCTTCAATGTACGGCCTTTCCTGGCGGGTTCCCTGGGCGGTGAAGATTCCGTACTGGAGCTGCTCAACCTGGGCCAGACCCAGCTTTCACTCACCGGGGGCAACTGGCGCCAGCAATATGCGCCGGAGTACGACGCTATTACCGTGCCCTTCCTGTTCACGACCTGGGATGAGGTGGATAGCTATATCGATAGCCCGTCGGGTCAAACCCTGATTGAGCAGGCGGAACAGCAGGGCGGCCTCAAGTTTCTGGGTGTTCAACACCGTGGCCCGCGCCATATGACCGCCAATAAAGAGATCCATACACCTGAGGATTTACAGGGCTTCCGTCTACGCCTGCCTTCACTGCCGATCTGGCTAGCGGTTTGGGAAGAACTGGGCGCGCAGGTAGTGAACGTGCCCGCGCCGGAAATCTATCTCGCCATGCAGACCCGTCAGGTCGATGGTCATGAGAATTCGCTCTCTTCGCCTTACACGCGGCGCCTGTG
This sequence comes from Vreelandella zhanjiangensis DSM 21076, assembly GCF_000377665.1. GTDB lineage: Bacteria > Pseudomonadota > Gammaproteobacteria > Pseudomonadales > Halomonadaceae > Vreelandella > Vreelandella zhanjiangensis. The sequence continues at coordinate 366,844 of NZ_KB898648.1, forward strand.
GGAAGTGCAGGACTACCTCATTACTACCAGCCACGTACAGTTCCCCTGGAGCTGGGTTGCCAGCGCACGCTGGTGGGACGGCTTGGAGGAAGAGGATCAGACGCTGATTTCCGAGGCGATTGATGTCGCACGCGCCTATGGCACCGAGCAAGAGCGCGAACTGGATGATTTCTACCTGACTGCTCTTCAGGAGGAGGGTATGACGGTCGTTGAGCCCGATATTGAAGCCTTCCGCGAAGCGGCCATGCCCGCCATTGATCGTGTGCTTTCAGAAATGGCCGACGGTGTACGCGACGACGCAATCAGCGCAAGCCAAGTAAGCGACTGATCATCATCAGGTGGCGGCATTGTGATGCCGCCACCGTCTTAGGTAAGGAGTTATCTTGTGGATGGAGCACTGCCACCCGCAAACGGAGCCGATCGTTTGGCTTTTTATACCCTGCGCTATGTCACCCGCTTATGCGATGCCGTGGGTGTAGCGCTATTAGTCGGCATTTTAGGCTTGATCGTGACCGCCGTGGTTGGCCGCGATCTGCTCAACTGGGGCATGCCCTGGAGCGAGGAAGTCGTCTCGCTGCTGGCTATTTATGCCATTGGTTTCGGCTCGATCTCAGCCTGGGTACGCAGCGATCATCTGGTCGTGGATCTGTTTAGTCATCGGCTGAGTGCGCTGGGCCATCAAGTGCAGTATCGGCTGACGGCCATTATCTCCGTCGGTTTTTTTGTGCTAGCCAGTTGGGGCGCCTGGATCATGTCCGATATGAGCGCCAACAATAAAACAGTATCGTTGAGTATCAGCTTCTCCTATCTCTATTACGGCTTGTTATTCAGTTTTGTTGCCATGGCGCTGATCGCCACTTGGCAGACTTTACGTGGCCCCGTCACGTGGTTGAATAAACCCGCGCACGAGGAGATAACGCCATGATGGAACTTGCGATATTCGTCGGCGGGCTGCTGCTGCTAATGATGATCGGCCTGCCCGTGGTGGTGTCGATTGGGGTCACCTCGTTTATTGCCCTGGCGGTAACCGGGGCCGGTGGCTTGCCGGTTGAGCTGCTTTCACTGCGCATGGTGCAAACGCTTAACAACTTCACCTTGATGGCGATTCCGCTGTTTATCCTGGCGGCCAACATCATGAACCTGGGTTCGACCACCACCCGGATATTTGATTTTGCGACGGCTCTGGTGGGCTGTACCAAAGGCGGGCTGGGTCACGCCAACGTGGTGGCAAGCTCTATCTTTGCCACCATGTCCGGCACGGCGGTGGCCGATGCCGCCGGGCTTGGCAGTATCGAAATCAAGGCGATGAAAGAGCGCGGCTATGCGCTCGACTATACGACCGGGATTACCGCTGCTTCGAGTGTGGTCGGCCCGATCCTGCCGCCGAGCATTGCGCTGGTGGTGTATGGCTGGCTCGCCAATGTAAGTATTGGTGGGCTCTTCATGGCGGGGCTGGTGCCGGGTATCTTAATGGCGCTGCTGCTCATGGGCATGACCGTTTTACTCGGCGCTACGGGGAAAGTCGTGATGCCCGCTCCCGTGCCGTTTGATGCAGGCGAAGTCGTACGAACCGGCAAGCGGGCTATTTTACCCTTGATGATGCCGGCGATCATCGTTGGCGGTATTTGGGGTGGCTTCTTCACACCGACTGAAGCCGGCGCGATTGCCTCGCTGTATGCGGTGATACTGGGCGGGGTGATCTATCGCGACCTGAGCCTGAAGAGCCTGTACGACGCGTTTCGACGTACGCTGATGTTCAGCGCGGTCATTCTGCTGATCATTGCAGTATCAAGCTTTTATGGCTGGATTCTGGTGCGTATGGGTATCCCCCAGGCGTTGGCCGGTCAGGTGGCCAGTATCGATATGCCCACTATTGCGTTGCTGATCTGCTTTGCGCTGTTCTTTTTGCTGATCGGCTGCTTTATGTCGGTGATTGAAAGTATTCTGATCTTTACCCCCATTGTGGTGCCTGCCGCGTTGAGTGCAGGGCTAGACCCGGTGCATTTCGGTATCGTAATGGTGATTACCCTGTCGGTTGGGGTCATTACGCCGCCGTTCGGTACGGTGTTGTTCATGATGGTGGGCATTACTCGGCTGCGTTACGGCCAGGTGGTCAAGGCGGTACTGCCGTTTTTGCTGCCTATTATAGCGACGATTCTGCTATTAATTGCTGTGCCAGGATTGGCCACCTGGTTGCCTGGGGTGATGGGCTACTGAAAGATTGTGAATATCGATAAACGTACACCGCCCCGCAGGGTTAACCCTGCGGGGCGGTGTACGTTTACGGTGGATGCTTTTAGGTAGAAGGGGTAGGCAGAATACGCCCCGGATTCATTAGCCCTTTCGGGTCGAACAGGTTTTTAACCCCGCTGATCAACTCCCGCTCGATAGGCGATAACCGTGCCAGGTAGGCCGCCTGCTTGGTGCGCCCAATGCCGTGTTCAGCGCTGATGCTGCCATGAAACTCATCGAGCACGTCAAAAAGCTGCTCTTCCAGGGCGTGCAGGTGGGCTTTTTTATCTGCGTCAGGAAGCGCAGTGGGCGGCAGGATATTGAAATGCAGATTGCCATCGCCCACGTGCCCGTAAGCGATGATCTCGCATTTGGGGGATGCGCTCATTACTACGTCACTGGCGCGGGTGACAAAGTCGGGAATGGCTGAGATGGGTATTGAGATATCGGTACGCAAATGCTCGCCGCGCCGCCGCTGTCCTTCCAGCATGCTTTCACGGAACTGCCACAGCTGCGCGGATTGGCTAGCGCTGGATGCCAGCGCCCCGTCAAGCACCAGCTCACGCTCCATACCGGTTTCCAGCAGTTGCTCCAGCATGGCGCCTAGATCCACCGGGCCCGTGGCCGCGACTTCCATCAATACGTACCAGGGGTAAGCGCTTTCCAGCGGGTCGCGTAGCTCGGGCGTTGCCTCTATCGCAAGCTCAATGCAGCGGCGGGGGATGAGCTCAAAGGCGGTCAGCAAATCACAGCAGTCGCGTCGCGCTAAACTATATAGATCGATCACCGCTTGTACCGATGGCAGGCCGAGCAGGGCGGTGCGGTTCTGGGTAGGTCGAGGCGAGAGTTTGAGCACAGCACCCGTGACAATTCCCAACGTGCCTTCACTGCCCAGAAACAGCTGTTGAAGGTCGTAACCGCGGTTGTCCTTATGCAGAGCATTCAGGCTATCCAGCACGCGTCCATCCGGCAGCACGACCTCAAGGCCGAGCACCAGCTCGCGCATCATGCCGTAGCGCAGCACGTTGAGCCCGCCTGCGTTGGTGGCGATATTGCCTCCAATCTGACAGCTGCCCTGCGCACCGAGTGAAAGCGGAAATTCGCAGTCATGCTCAAAAGCGGCCAGCTTGACGTTTTCAAGGATACAGCCCGCATCCACCGTGATGGTGAAGTTGATCGGATCAATGGCGCGCACGCTATTCAACCGCTCCAGGCTGATGACCAGCTCCTGGCCATTTGCGGCGGGCAGGGCGCCGGCTACCAGGCCGCTATGACCGCCCTGGGGCGTCATCGCGACACCTTGTGCATAGCAGCGCCTGACGACCTCGGCGACCTCTGTTGTATCAGCCGGGCGTGCCACGGCCAGCGGCATGCCCAGCGTATCGCCCGCCCAGTCGCTTACATAGCGCGCCATGGCCTCCGGCTCGCGCAGCAGGCCACGCTCGCCAAGCAGGCTGGTGAGTTCATTTAGAAAGGTATTAATGTCTGTCATTGGTCCGCTTCCTGCCAAGCAGCACCCTCGGGGTAGCGATGCTGTGCCTGGGACTCGGCATGCATGGCAATGCTGTAGCCCGGTGCCTCGGGTACCTGATAGCGGCCATGGTTAATCACTACCGGGTCGATAAAGTGCTCGTGGAGATGATCCACATACTCAAGCACACGTCCTTCAAGCTCGCCGGATACGGCGATGTAGTCAAACAGCGAGATGTGCTGGGTGTATTCGCACAACCCAACGCCGCCGCCATGTGGACAAACCGGTACGCCGAACTTGGCGGCCATCAGCACGACTAGAATCACTTCATTGAGGCCACCCAGGCGGGCAGCGTCCAGCTGGCAGTAGTCAATGGCGTCCGCCTGGAAGAACTGCTTGAACATCACTTTGTTGTGGCAGTGTTCGCCGGTGGCGACCCCGATAGGCGCGACGCGGTGGCGGATCTCTGCGTGACCCAGAATATCGTCGGGGCTGGTGGGTTCTTCGATCCACAGCGGATCAAACTCAGCCAGGCGACGCATCTTGGTGACTGTTTCATCGACTTCCCACACCTGGTTGGCGTCCATCATCAGCACGTTGTCCCAGCCGATCACTTCTCGCAGTAGCGCTGCACGGCGGGCATCCTCTTCAATATCGCCACCAATTTTTTGTTTAAAGTGGGTCCACCCTTCTGCTAACGCTTCCCGGGCCAGGCTGCGCACTTTGTCATCGCTGTAGCCTAGCCAGCCAGCGGAAGTGGTGTAGCCAGGGTAGCCATCGCGGCGCATTTCGGCCTCACGCGCCGCTTTGCCGGGAGCCTGGCGGCGCAGCAGGCAGATCGCTTCTTCAGGCGTTAGCGCATCAGTAACAAAGCGGAAATCAAGGCAGCGCACCAACTGCTCCGGGGCCATATCCACAAGCAGTTTCCATACCGGCTTGCCTTCGCGTTTTGCCCACATATCCCACACGGCGTTAACGATGGCGGCGGTGGCCAAGTGAATCGCACCTTTATCAGGGCCAATCCAGCGCAGCTGACTGTCGCCGGTGAGCTCGCGCCAGAACGTACCCATATTGTCGGTAATGGAGGAAAGCTCGCGGCCCTCGATCAGCGGGGCCAGGGAATGCACGGCGGTGACCACAATCTCGTTACCCCGGCCAATGGTAAAGGTTAAACCATGGCCTTCTGGGCTTTCGTCATCGGTATGCAGGATGACATAGGTGGCTGAGTAATCCGGTGCGGCATTCATGGCATCCGAGCCATCGAGCGAGCGCGAGGTGGGGAAACGGATATCCTGGATCTCGACGTGTGTAATTGTTGTCATTGCGTTCTCCTGGGTGTGACTTAAGCAGTGAAGATTAGCGGCGGGCCAAGTGGCGCATCAGTTCGCGAATGCCGTAGGTCCAGGGCGGTAGCTGATCGCTTCTGCCCACCGGGTTAATCAGGGAACCTAAGGCTGGAGTGGCAATGGTCACGCGGTCGCCGAGGTGATGGGTAAAGCCCTGGCCTTTGCCATCACGGTCTTTGATGGGGGAGAACATCGTGCCTAGAAACAGCATGAAACCGTCCGGGTACTGGTGGTGATCACCGATGGTTTGACTTATCAGATCCAGCGGGTCGCGGCTGATCTCGCGCATATCGCTCTCGCCTTGAAGCAGGAAGTTGTCATCCTCGCCTTCAATACGTAGTGAGACTTGGCAGTTGCGCACGCTGTCGATAGTAAAGTGATCATCGAACAGGCGAATAAACGGGCCGATCGAGCAGGAGGCGTTGTTATCTTTCGCCTTGCCAAGCAGTAGGGCACTGCGCCCTTCAACGTCGCGCAAGTTGACATCATTACCCAGAGTAGCGCCGCGTACCTGGCCGCGGCTATCCACGGCCAGCACGATTTCGGGCTCAGGATTATTCCACTGCGAGGACGCATGCAACCCCACCGGCATGCCAAAGCCTACCGAGGAAAGCGGCTGGGCTTTGGTAAACACTTCCGCGTCAGGGCCGATACCCACTTCCATATACTGCGACCAGCCACCGCGCGCCTGAAGCGCTGTTTTTAGCGCCATGGCTTCTTCAGACCCGGGGACAATCTTGGAAAGGTCGGTGCCAATCAGCGCCTGCAGGTCATCGCGCAGAGCAACGGCTTTAGCCGGGTCGCCGCCCGCCTGCTCTTCGATTACCCGCTCAAGTAAGCTAACGGCGAAGGTGACGCCGCAGGCTTTAACAGCCTGAACATCGCAGGGGGCGAGCAGGTAGGGTGCTTGTAGTTGAGCCTGTTGGGAATTCTTCAGCAGCGTCTCGATGCTGCCCAGCGATGCACCCTCTGCGCGTCGCACTACCTCCAGCACATCGTCACGCTCCAGTAGGTCAGCCATGGTGGGGCCAAACTCTGTAATATCGATGACGTTGCCTTCGTGCACCGTAACCAATGCGGGGCCCGGGTGTGTGCCATCCAGCCATACGCGGCCCACAAGCAGGGCGTTATCCAGGTCGGTGGGAAGGGTATCGGTCAGAGATAGTGGTTGCATGAGCGCCTCCTGATGGCTAAGCGACCGGCCGTTGATACCTTGTCGCCTACGTTGTTATAGATGGTTGTTACAGACGGTTGTTATAGACGGTTGTTATAGATGTTGTTCTGTATGACAGGTATACCAGAGCATAACTTACTCTAGCGCACCGCTACATTTCGGGTCGATAGGCAAATCTGTTTAGATGAAGGTAGTTGCGCAATTGAAGGCCACCAGCTAGGTTTTAAACTGCTGGTATGATACGTATACAGCAAGATGGTCGGTTACATCCGCTATTGCTACTCGCAAATAACCAACAATAAATCCAATGGTTGTGAGGAAAATAAGATGCGCTACAAAAGCCAATACCACCTAGCCATGTCTCGCCTGTTAACCGCTACGCTAATTACTGCAGGTATCAGTGTGGCCGGTGCTGTACAGGCCGCCGAGAACCTGCGCTTTGCCCACGTTTATGAAACGTCAGAACCCTTCCATAAATGGGCGCTGTGGGCGGCGGATGAAATTGAAGAGCGTACCGATGGCCGCTACACCATGCAGGTATACGCAGCTTCTTCTTTGGGTAAAGAAGAAGACATTAATGAAGGGCTTGGGCTAGGCACGGTGGATGTCATTTATACCGGCACGCAGTTTGCTGGCCGCGGTTATGGGCCAATCGGCATTGCGGGGGCTGCGTATATGTTCCGTGATTTTGATCACTGGCAGGCCTTTGCTGACAGTGACCTGTTCCAGGAAATTGCCCAGGGCTACCAGGATGCCACCGGGAACGTGCCACTGGCGCTCAATTATTATGGCGAACGCCATGTAACATCGAATACGCCGATCAATACACCCGAGGATATGGCAGGCCTCAAGATACGTGTGCCCAACGCGCCGATGTACATGATGATGCCTAACGCAGTAGGCGCTAACCCCACCCCGATTGCTTTCGATGAAGTCTACCTGGCCCTGCAGCAAGGCGTAGTCGACGCGCAGGAAAATCCGCTGCCAACCATTCGCGCCAAGGCGTTTCATGAGGTACAGGATTACATCAACCTGACCGGCCACATTACCGATTCGCTGATTACGATTGTAGGTGGACCGCGCTGGAACCAGTTGAGCGAAGAGGACCAGGAAATATTCCGCGAGGTATTCCAGGAAGCCGCGGAGAACAATACCCAAGATATCCTGCAGGCTGAGGAAGAGTTGGTCGCCTGGTTTGAGGAGCAGGGGAATACCATCAACGAAGTGGATCGCGACATCTTCCGTGAGGCCGTTGTGCCCGCTCATAACGGCAATGCCGCCACCTGGGATCAGGAAATCTACGATCGCCTACAGGCTATCGGCCAATAATCCAACCTCAGCGAGCACTTCGCTAACTTTTTAGCGAAGTGTCTGGAGTATTGTGCCATGAGTGACGCACGCGAAGATGCACCGCCCAGCATTGATCCGATGGTGGATTTTGAATCCGCTTTCGACGATACCCCCTTCAAACTGAGTGATTATCGAATTGAAGACTTTGTGACCCTGACGCTGTTCTGGGCACTTATTCTAGTGGTCTTCGCTCAGTTTTTTAGCCGCTATGTGCTGGGCAGTTCTATCGGCTGGACCGAGGAAATTGCCCGATATCTGCTGATTGGGGTTGGCTTTTTGGGCAGCGTAATGGCCGCCCGCAACGGCAGCCACATCATGGTGGAGTTCTTCTACCATTACATGCCGGAATGGCAGGCACGCTTACTGGAGCGCTTGGTGGGTCTGGTAAGCCTTGGCTTTTATATAGCAATGGCGTGGATCGCCTATCAGCTGGCAGCACGTACCAATAGCCTGATGGTGTCGATCGACCTGCCCAAGAGCATCATCTATTTCACGGTCTGTGCGGCGTTTGTATTAATGGCGCTACGTACCATCCAGCGGCTTTATCTGAAGTACCGGGATCGTACCGATGTCGTTTGAGAAGTGGTTTCCCGTCATGCCATTTTTATCGAGAGGCCTGCTATGTCCCGAATTTCCATGATGCGCTGGCAAAAACCGTTAGTGTCGCCACTGCTCTCGGCACTCGCCGTGCTGGGGTGTGTAATATTACCGCTGATGGGCTATCACCTCGGCTTCTTGTTTTTCGCGTTATTCACAATGTTGGTGCTCGGGGTTCCCATTGCGGTTAGCTTGGCGGGCGCCTGTCTGATGTTTGTACTGATCACAGGCCAAGTGCCCAACATTGTCATAGCGCACCGCATGATCAACGGTATCGACAGCTTTCCACTGCTGGCCATTCCGTTTTTTATCTTTGCTGGCAGCCTGATGAATAACGGTGGCATCACGGAGCGGATCTTCAATTTTGCCAAGGCCCTGATGGGCTGGATGCGTGGTGGGCTGGGGCATGTGAACGTGGGCGCCAGTATCGTGTTTTCTGGAATGTCAGGGGCGGCCGTGGCGGATGCCGGTGGCCTTGGCATGATTGAAGTCAAAGCGATGAAAGATGCGGGCTACGATGAGGAATTTGCGGTGGGTATTACCGCGGCTTCATCCACCATCGGGCCGATTATCCCGCCTAGTTTACCCATGGTCATTTACGGCGTTATGGCATCAGCCTCTGTGGGCCAACTGTTTGCAGCCGGGTTAATTCCTGGGCTGTTAATGGGGGTGATGTTAATGCTGATGATCTTTATCATCTCGCGCCGCCGGGGCTATCAGCGTGACGCGATATTTTCGATGCGCGTACTTGGGCATACCTTTAAGCGGGCTTTTCTATCACTGATGACGCCCGTCATTATCGTGGGCGGCATTATCACCGGCGCGTTTACCCCTACCGAGGCGGCGGTCGCTGCGGTGTTCTATGCGCTGATACTGGGTGTCGTGGTTTACCGCACCCTGACCTGGCGTAAGCTATTAAAAGTAAGTATGGAAACCATCGAGACAACCGCGGTCATTCTGTTGATTGTCTCTTCCGCATCGATATTTGCCTGGATACTCACCAGTAACCAAGTCACCCAGAACGTGATTGCCCTGATGGGTCCGTTTGCCGATAGCAAACTCGCCGTACTGATGATGGCCAACATTGTACTCATCATTGTCGGCTGCTTTATGGAAACCATCGCCGCGATCACTATCTTGGTGCCGGTCTTGTTGCCCATGGCGGTGGCCGTTGGGGTAGACCCCGTTCACTTTGGCGTGATTATGGTGCTCAACCTGATGATTGGTCTGTTGACGCCGCCGGTAGGGATGGTGCTCTACGTACTCTCTCGAGTATCCAATGTCAGCTTTGAGCGCTGCATGCGAGGAACCATTCCGTTTCTGATTCCCCTGGTGATCTGCTTGTTATTAGTGACCTTTATTCCGGCTATTTCCATGTGGCTTCCCACACTGATATACCGTTGAGCACTACCGGCTAATTAGCCTTTAACAACAATATTAGGCTTTGGAGTATTGTTTAATGACCGATACGTCATTGGATTTTCGCGTTACCCGTGAGGATTTAACGCGCTTTATGCAAGCGGCCCTTGCCGCAGCCGGTGCCAATCAAGCATCTGCCGATGCCGTGAGCCGTGCGTTGATAACCGCTTCACGCATGGGTACCGACAGCCATGGGTTGCGTCTATTACCGCATTATATACAGGCACTTGAAGGTGGACGTATCAACGGTGCGCCTGACATGGTGTTTCACCAGCGCTTGGCGGCCACAGGCTTTTTAGATGCTGATGATGGGCTAGGCCACCTGGCAGGCTACACCGCCATCGAGTATGCCATGACGATGGCTGGCGAAGTGGGAATGGGGGCGGTGGCGGTCGGCAACTCATCGCACTTTGGCGCAGCGGGGTGCTATGCGTTGGCGGCGGCCGAAAAGGGCTACCTGGGCATGGCGTTCTGTAATTCGGATCCATTCGTGCTGCTACATGACGGAGCCAAACCCTTTCACGGCACTAATCCCATCGCCTTTGCGGCACCGGTGGCAGGGAGCGCGCCGTACCTGTTGGATATGGCGACCAGCTCGATTCCCTGGAATCGCGTGCGGCAGTTCGATGCGATTGGTCGCGAGCTGCCGGATCAGGTGGCTGCTAATGCGGAGGGGAAGGTGAGCCGCGTACCTGGCGAGGTTGCCGCATTGCTACCGTTAGGAGGCAGTAGCTTTGGGTTTAAAGGCGCAGGGCTGGGTGGCATGGTCGAGATACTTAGTTCGATGCTCTCGGGAATGCAGCACGGCTTCAAGCTTTTACCCATGGTCGGGCCGGATATGTCGACGCCCCGGGGCGTAGGGCATTTCTTTCTAGCGATGAAACCCGATGCGTTTGTGGAAGAAGGCACTTTTGCACGCGGGTTGGCTGAATATTTAGCAGATCTCCGGGCCCAGCCTGCTACACCAGACGCGCGGGTAATGGCGCCAGGTGATCGTGAATGGCGCTGCCAGGCGCAGCGCGATGCAGACGGCATTCCATTGGATTCTGCCAATCAGTCGGCTTATGCAGAGATCGCCAAGCAGTACCAGCTAGCACCGCTATCTCGACTCGATTGAAAGTACAGTTGAAGGATCGCAACGGGAAATGCAGTAAAGTGGCGGTGAATTCCAGGTTAACCAGGAGTAACTGCCTATGAGCAGATACCGGATCGAGCGTAAAACGCTGTCTGAACAGGTCGCCGAACAGCTCGAGGCGGAGATTCTTGAGGGGCGGCTAAGCGAAAATGATCAATTGCCTTCAGAACGGGAATTGATGGAGCAGTTTGGTGTGGGCAGACCCGCCGTGCGTGAAGCGCTGTTCCATTTGCAACAGCTAGGCCTAATCGCGATCAACAGCGGTACGCGTGCCAGGGTGATCCGACCTACCGCCGAAGCCGTCATGGCGAGGCTTTCTGGCGTTACCCGACAATTGCTTTCCAAGCCTGATGGGCAGCAGTATTTTCAGGAAGCGCGGGCGATGTTCGAGATATCGCTGGCGCGACATGCTGCGCGCCACGCAAGCGATGAGGATTTAGCGCGATTGCGCGATGCGCTGTCAGCCAATCGTGATGCTATTGGTGATGAGGCTCGTTTCAAGCGCTCCGATAACGACTTTCATGGCGTATTGGCGAGTATTGGCCGTAACCCGATCTTTGATGCTATTCACGTAGCGCTTTCTGAATGGCTAGATGATCGGCGCGCGTTGGTATTACAGCAAAAGGATGAGGATAAGGCGGCCACTGCTGCTCATACTGAAATCATCGAAGCTATCGAGTCCCGGGATCCCGATGCGGCCGAGGCGGCCATGCGGCGCCACCTCGACCGTCACTACGGCACCTATAGGCAGCTTAAAAAACGCCTATCGGATGCTTCTTAGCGTTGTCGGGGCTAGCCCTCACGCTTGCCATCCACCAGTCGCGAAACCTTAAACGGATTATCGTCGCGCAATGCTTCAGGCAGTAAGCCAGCAGGCAGGTCCTGATAGCACACTGGGCGCAGGAAGCGATAAATCGCAGCGCTGCCGACGGACGTGGTGCGGCTATCAGACGTTGCCGGAAAAGGCCCACCGTGGACCATCGCATGGCCCACTTCGACCCCGGTAGGCCAGCCATTGGCCAGGAGTCGACCGGCGCGCTGTTCAAGCGTCGGCAGCAGCGCCTTAGCAGCCTCCAGGTCGCCATCGTCCATTTGCAGGGTAATGGTCAGCTGGCCTTCGATTTGCTCTGCGACACGCTGCATCTCCTGCGCGTCGGAGCACTCAATGACCAGCGAGGCCGCACCGAAAATTTCGCCCTGTAGGGCATCATCGCTCAGAAAGTCCTGAGCGCTGGCCACAAATAAGCCCGGTTGGCAGCTATGCGGACCGCTGCCTGCCTGGCCGCGCGCCACTTCCTTCACGCTTGGCTGGCCCGACAGCGCCGATACGCCACTTTGATAGGCTTCATGAATGCCGGGCGTCAGCATCGTTTGGGCACCGCTGGCTTTAACGGCTTCTCCGGCCGCAGAAACAAACGCATCCAGGTCGGCACCTTTAAGACCAATCACCAGGCCTGGGTTGGTGCAGAACTGGCCTGCGCCCATATTCAGCGAAGCCACAAAGCCTTCGGCAATTTTCGCACCACGGGCTTTCAGTGCCTCGGGGAACAGGAATACCGGGTTAATGCTGCTCATCTCTGCATAAACGGGAATCGGCTCGGGGCGGGCTTGAGCAGTCGCCATCAAGGCCATGCCGCCGCTACGCGAGCCGGTAAAGCCGACCGCTTTAATACGCGGGTCCGAGACCAGCGCCTGGCCAATATCGCGCCCTGAGCCGAACAGTAGCGAAAATACGCCTTCTGGCATTTTGCACTTGGCCGCGGCGCGTTGAATGGCGCGGCCTACCAGCTCAGAAGTACCGGGGTGGGCAGAATGGCCCTTGACCACTACCGGACAGCCCGCCGCGAGTGCCGAGGCGGTATCGCCCCCGGCAACGCTGAAGGCCAGTGGAAAGTTGCTGGCACCAAATACGGCCACGGGGCCAAGAGGGATATGGCGCTGACGTAAATCCGCACGCGGCATGGGTTGGCGCTCAGGCTGCGCCGGATCAAAGCGTAAATCTAACCATTCGCCTGCGCGTACTACCGAGGCGAACAGCCGCAGCTGGCCGCAGGTCCGGCCACGCTCGCCTTCAAGGCGGGCTTCAGGCAGTCCGGTTTCCGCCACACCGCGCTGAGTCAAGTCAGCACCAATGGCCTCAATCTCCTCGGCAATGGTTTCCAGGAAATGGGCGCGCGCTTCAAGCGAGGTTTCGCGGTATTGACCAAACGCCTCCTCGGCAAGCTGGCAGGCTTTTTCAACCTCGGCGCGGCTACCACCGGGATAGCGCGGCGGCAGCGTTTCGCCGGTAGCTGGGTTGACGGCAACAATATCGGCTTGAGAGCCGGTGACGGCCTGTTGACCGATAAGCAGTGTGCCTTGCAGTGTCATGTAGCCTCCTGTTAAAGCGCGTTGACGGTGGTTTTCTCGTGCTTGTGATTGGTTGGCATGCGTAGCGTGTTGCGTAGCGGGCGGCCAAAGTCGTTAAGCGTAATCTCGAAACGGTCACCATCGCGGGTTTGTATCTGGTCGGCAAAACTAAGAGTAGCGGTGCCGAAGAAGTGAACGTGGATATCGCCTGGGCGGCGAAAGCCGGGATATTTGAAGTGGTGGTACTCAAGGTTGGCGAGGCTATGGGCCATATTGGCCTCACCGGTTAAAAACGGCTTTTCCCACAGCGTCTGACCATCGCGCACGATGCGGCTGGTGCCTTCAAGGTGAGCAGGAAGCTCGCCGACCAAAAGTTCAGGCCCGATGCTGCAGGCGCGCAGTTTGGAGTGTGCCAGCCACAGGTAGTTAAAACGCTCGGTAACGTGGTCGGAAAACTCATTGCCTACAGCGTAGCCGATTCGCCACGGTGTGCCATCATCAGCGACAATATAAAGCCCGGCAAGCTCGGGCTCTTCACCAGCATCTTGGGCAAACGCGGGAGAAGGCATATCTGCTTCCGGCGCGACGATGCAGTCGCCATCGCCTTTATAGAACCACTCTGGCTGTGACCCTTCGGCGTTATCTGAGGGCTTTCCGCCTTCAACGCCGAGTTTAAACATACGCATCGAGTCGGTCAGCTCCTCCTCGGCCACCTGGGTTTTGGCATGCATGGCGGATCGTGTATCGGCGCTGCCCAAGTGGGTAAGGCCGGTGCCGGTCACCAGGCAGTGGGCAGGGTCGGGGTGGGTGAGCGGCGGCAACAGGCGCTGCTCGTCGATTAACGTCTGATAATCAACCTGGGCATCGCCGAGGCGCGATTTAATAGCTTGCTCAAGCGACTCCCCGGCAGTGATAGCCGCTTTGGCTAACCCATAGGTGCCGCCTTCGATCTTGATGGGGCGTACGGTCTGGCCATCCTCCACCAGAGCGACCTGGACTTGGTTCTGGTCGAGGTACTGGATCAAGCGCATATGATTTCCTTATATAATGTCGGTGATTAGTTGCCGCGCACAGCAGTGAGATCAGGTAGCCACGTCACAATGCCGGGGAAGGCAATCAAGATAACCAGCACCACCAGCAGGGCGGCGTAGTAGGGCAGCATGGCCTTGACCAGCTGTTCCATGGAGACCTTGCCGACGCCACAGCCAACGTATAGGCAGGTGCCCACCGGCGGTGTTAAAAGGCCGATACCCAGAATGAACGCCATGAGTACGCCAAAGTAGACCGGATCAACGCCCACCGAGGTAACGATAGGCGTCAGCATCGGCGCCATGATTACCATGGCGGGCGTCAGGTCCATTACGAACCCTACGAGTAGCAGTAAACCCGCAACGATCAATAGCAGTAAGAAGGGGTCCTGGGTGATTGCCTGAACCTGGGTAACCAGCGTTTGCGGTACCATATTGATAGTCAAAAACCAGGCGATGACGGTGGCAAACGCCAGCAGAAGCAAAACCATCCCGGTCAATCGAGCGGTACGAATCAACATGCCCCACAGCTCGCGGATGTGGAATTCGCGGTAGACCACCAGCGAGATAAACAGCGAGTAGAGCAGCGCGGCAACGGCTGCTTCAGTGGCGGTAAATACGCCGCCGATAATCCCGCCGATCACGATCACCGGCAGTACCAAGGCAAGCCATGCTGCCTTGAATGCTTGCCACAGCACATCGAAACGGAACTTGCGGGTCTGGCCAGCGTGACCGATGGTGGCCATGATGAAGGTCGTGGCCATTAGCCCAAAGCCAATCAATATCCCCGGAACGATACCGGCGATAAACAGACGGCTAATCGAGGTTTCGGTCACGATGCCAAACAAAATAAGAGGTATGGAAGGTGGGATAATGATGCCGATAACCGAGGATACGGTATTGATCGCCGTGGCCTGCGGGGCGGTATAGCCCTGCTTGGTCATGGAGGGAATCATCATCGCGCCGGTCGCAGCCGTATCGGCCACGGCAGAACCGCTGATGCCGCCAAAAAACATGGAACCTGTAATCGCAACCTGTCCCAGACCACCGCGTACAAAACCGACCAAAGCGCCGGCAAGCTCCATTAAGCGGCGGGCAATGCCGCCGTTGCTCATTACTTCGCCTACCAGGATAAAGAACGGTATGGCCAACAGTGGGAAGCTGTTTACCCCACGGATTGACTGCTCAATCATGATGGACAGAGGAATATCCGAAAGTAGCGCCATCACCACGGCCGCAACGCCCAAGCCAAAGGCGATGGGTAGGCCCAGGGCCAGCGAGGCGAACAAGATGCCTAGAAAAATCCATAGCATGGTCTAACGGTCTCCATCAGCGGTGGGCATGACGTTCGGCGAGCGTATCTGCAAAATGCTTTGCCAGGCGCGCCAGATAGCCACGGCGGCAATAAAGGCGGCGCAAAGTACCAGCGAGACATTGACGATATTCCACGGCACGCCAAGGATTGCGGTACGCCCGGAGGCACGCGACATCACCAGAAAGCCACCCCAGACAATGACCCCCATCAGCGCGGTGATCACCAGATGCTGAAACAGATACAGCGCATGAGCGGCGCGCGGTTTTAACCTGCGCACCAAGATATCCACCGCAATATGTTCATAGCGGGCGAATGCCGCCGCGGCACCCAGGAAAATCAGCCAGATAAACAGCATGCGTGCCAGCTCATCAGCCCAGGGCAGCGAGTGATTCAATACGGCACGTCCCACTACGTTGGCTGACACCGACAAGATGAGCGCTACCAGTAGAGCCGCAATCGTGTGTTCCATCGCCAGGGTCAGCCAACGAAACAGCGCAGGGCCGCGGCGCTGTTCGGTATCGATCTCCAGCGGTTCGCGCTGAGGGTCGTCGAAAAAGGCCGCGGTATCCGGAATGGGAGTATCAGGTTTGTCCATGTGCTCTCCGAAAAGACAGGTAACGACCATGCAAGAGGCGTTGGCCTCTTGCATGGTCTAGTCGTGGAAAATGCGCACGAGAGCAATCCGAAGTATCAGCGGATACCTATTGGGCTGCTGTCGATCCGGCGAGCCGCTGGAACTCTGCCACTAAGTCTTCACCAATGCGTGGTGCCCACTCGTCATAAACCGGCTGTACGGCTTCCTGGAAAGCGGCTATCTGCTCGTCATTAAGACGGGTAATTTGCATGCCACGCTCTTCAAGCTGGTCGCGTGCCCAGTCGTCGTACTCGGCCGAAAGCTGGATTTCATAATCGGCGGCCTGCAGGGCGGCTTCCTGGACCAGCTCCTGATACTCAGGGTCAAGGCGATCCCAGGTACGCTGAGAGATCATCTTGATAAAGGGGGTGTAAACGTGACGTGTTTCGGAGCCGTAGTCCTGCACTTCGTAGAAGTTGGACGTCAGGATGGTACTCCAGGGATTTTCCTGGCCATCGACAACACCTTGTTCCATGGCTGAGAACAGCTCGCCGAATGCCATGGGCGTCGGGTTGGCGCCGAGTGCCTGCCAGATAGCCAGGTGAACGGGGTTTTCCATGGTGCGCACGGAAAGACCGCGAACGTCTAAACCGGCTACGTCTTCCGGCGATGAAACTTCGCGTGCGCTATTGGAAAGCTGGCGGAATCCGTTTTCAGCAAAGGCCAGTGCCTTGATGCCGGTGCCGTCAAACGCGTCGAGCATCTCTTGAGCGGCGTCGCTACGCATGGCCTCAATGGCGGCCTCACGAGTAGGAAGCAGGAACGGCAGGTCGAAAACTGACAGCTCTTCAACGTAGCCGGTAGCGGGGGAGGACGATGGGTAGGTCATGTCCAGCGTACCGGTCTGGAGCATTTCCATCATCTGCACGTCGTCACCCAGCTGGCTGTTGGGGAAGATATTGACGCTGATTCTTCCTTCGCTGCGCTGGTCAAGAATATCCGCAAAGTACTTGCTGGAAATGTACTGAGGCGAGGTTTCGGCGAGGCCAAGCCCCATGCGTAGGGTCACGTTGCCGTGGTCACCTACAACGCCACCTTCGATCTCGGGCGGGTCAGAAAGATCGGGCGTTTGCGCGTAAGCCATGCCTGAGCTGAGCAGCGTAGCACCGGCCATTAACAGGGTGCGCTTCCAAAGATAATGCATCGTTATCACTCTCCTGGCGTACAGCAGGCCGCTTCGAAGAACGTCTTGCAAGCGAGCTGCAACATGGTTGTTGTTATGTTTGTGCGGCACTTCCCTCGTGAGATAAGCGCCGCAGCCCTGCACTGAATGTCTAACGTTTTGAAGATATGTTCAACATATACTTTTGTATGTATCGACGATTCGGTGGAGAACGCGTACCGTCATGGCAACCCACTCCTTGCGTTTAAAGGAGATTATTTCATTGAGAATGTTAGTAGGGTCGGCTGTGTGGTTTAGGCACGCCTACTGACGTTTTACCTTTACTTTAGGCGTGGAGCGCAGTCATGGCCAACCCTCATCGAATAACCCCTGAGCAGTTGCGTTCACGTTACTGGTTCGATAACCCTGACCACCCCGGCACCACGGCGCTGTGTGTTGAGCGTTACCTCAATTACGGCATTACCTTGGATGAGTTGACGAGCGGTAAACCGATTATTGGTATCTGCCAGTCAGGGTCTGACTTAACCCCGTGCAACCGCCACCATATTGACTTGGTTAAGCGGGTTAAAGACGGCATTCGCGCGGCGGGTGGCGTGCCGTTTGAATTTCCCATGCATCCTATTCATGAAAATGTGCGTCGGCCTACCGCGGCGTTGGATCGCAACCTAGCCTACCTGGGGCTGGTGGAGGTGCTCCATGGCTATCCGTTGGACGGCGTGGTGCTAACCACCGGCTGTGACAAAACCACTCCCGCCGCGCTGATGGCTGCGGCAACGGTAAATATCCCCGCGATTGTGCTGTCCGGTGGGCCGATGCTAAACGGCTGGCGGGGCTCCGAGCGGGTGGGCTCGGGCACGATTATCTGGGAGCTGCGCAAGCGTCTGGCAGCGGGAGATATCGACTACGCCGAGTTTCTTTCCCGCGCCAGCGACTCAGCGCCTTCGATTGGCCACTGCAATACCATGGGCACGGCGTCCACCATGAACTCCATGGCGGAGGTATTGGGCATGAGTCTGCCGGGCTCGGCGGTCATTCCCGCGCCCTATAAAGAGCGCGCGATGGTGGCTTATGACACCGGCGTGCGAATCGTCGATATGGTCTGGGAAGACCTGCGCCCGCTGGATATTCTGACCCGCGAAGCGTTTGAGAATGCCATCGTGGCCTGCTCGGCGCTGGGCGGCTCGTCCAACGCGCCGGTTCACATTAACGCTATCGCCCGTCATGCAGGCGTTGAGCTTAATAACGATGACTGGCAGCGCCTGGGTCACGAGATTCCGCTGCTGGCCAACGTGATGCCTGCCGGTGCTTTTCTGTGTGAAGAGTTCTACCGTGCGGGTGGCGTGCCCGCGATCCTCCATGAACTACAGGGGGCCGGCAAGCTGCACAGCGATGCGTTGACGGTGAATGGCCGCTCTCTGGGCGATAATCTGCAGGGCCGGGAAACCCAGGACCCTGACGTGATTTGCCGCTACGCCGAGCCGCTGGTGGCCCATGCAGGGTTTCTCAATCTCAAGGGCAATCTTTTCGAATCCGCGCTGATGAAAACCAGCGTTATCTCAAGGGATTTCCGCGAGCGCTTTCTGAATGACCCAAGCGACCCTGAAGCTTTTGAAGGCAAGGTAGTGGTGTTCGATGGTTCAGAAGATTATCACGCGCGTATTGATGATCCGGCGCTGAATATCGATGCCCGCACCATTCTAGTGATGCGTGGCGCTGGCCCGGTAGGGCATCCCGGCGGCGCCGAGGTGGTCAACATGCAGCCGCCCGAGGCGTTGATCAAACAGGGGATTGAATCGCTGCCCTGCCTGGGCGATGGGCGGCAGTCAGGTACTTCCGGCTCGCCGTCGATTCTCAACGCGTCTCCAGAAGCGGCCACCGGGGGCGGGCTGGCGCTGCTTGAGAGCGGTGATCAGCTGCGGGTTGATCTTAAGCGTGGCGAGGTGCAACTGCTGATTGACGCCAGTGAGCTGGAAGCACGCCGCAAGCGTTTGGCTCAGCAGGGCGGCTACCGTTATCCAGGCCACCAGACCCCTTGGCAAGAGATTCAGCGCAGCATGGTCGAGCCGCTGGATCGCGGCATGACGTTAGAACCTGCGACCAAGTACCGCGATGTGGCCCGCCAGCATCCGCCCAGAGATAATCACTAGCATGAGTCGCTTTAGCGCTCTCTCTCATCGCCAGCAGGGGCTGCTGTTGACCGGTGGCGGTGCGATGATCATGGCGCCGGATGCTTTGCTGATCAAGGTAGCCGACCTGCCGGATGCCGAGATTCTCATGTGGCGCGGTTTTCTCTCCGCGCTGGGGTTTTTACTAATCGCCCTGGCGCGCTATGGCCGCGGCACGTTGGCGGCCTATCGCCGCTGTGGTTGGACCGGCATCGCCGTGGCGCTACTGTTCAGCCTGACCACCTGCGGTTTTGTGCTTGGCAATCAGTACACCAAGGCAGGCAACGTGTTGATGATACTGGCCAGTGCGCCGCTGATCGCAGCAATTCTCTCCTGGGTCATTCTCAAGGAGCGCTTGCCACGGCGGACGTGGCTCGCGATCTGTTTATGCATGGCGGGTGTCGCCATGATTGCGTTAGATGACTCGGGCGCAGGCTCGTGGGTAGGCAACGCTTTCGCCTTGGTGACGGCGACGACCCTGGCGATTAACTTTACCCTCTGCCGTACGCGGCCGGGGGTGGATATGAGCCCGATGCTGGTATTCAACGGCCTTATTGTAGGAAGCGTAGCAGGGATTTTCTGGCTGGCGGGGAGCGAGCCGTCCTTGCCCGCTACAAATCAACTTGCGGTGGTGGTATTGCTTTGCCTGATCATTGTGCCTTGCGGCGTCACGCTGTTGCAGCGCGGGCCGTTGTATCTGCCTTCCGCTGAAGTCGGCTTGCTGCTGTTGCTGGAAGTCGTAGTGGGCACGCTGCTGGCCTGGTGGATTCTGGCTGAACAGCCCGCACCGGTCGCCATGGTGGGCGGCGCTTTGGTGCTTGGCACGCTAAGCGCTAAAGGCCTTTATGAACGGCGGCTGGAGCTTAGGCAGCGCGCCGGGCTTGAAACTATTGCCGTCGCCGAAACGACGCCGCCTGTCACCGTAGACCGGTCAAGTACGTTATGATTGGCTGGAATTGAAATAGGGTCTTATCGCAGTGACATCATCTCTCAGTAAGCCGTCGGCTCGCCCCAGTATCGCTGAACACCTCGCCGAGGAGATCTTCGGCGGGCGCTATCGCCCCGGCGACTTTGTGCCGCGTGAATTGGATCTATGCGAACGCTTTGCCATCAACCGCTCGGCGGTGCGTAGCGACCTGCGCCAACTGGTGGAGGCGGGCATTATTGAGCGTATCTCTGGCCACGGCTCCAAGGTGCGTGAGTACTCAGAGTGGCATATTCTCGATGTCCAGGTGACCGACTGGCTGACCCGTTATGCGGCCCCCAATCCCGATATTCAGCGCGAAATCCTCGCATTTCGCCTGGATGTTGAACCCTATGTGGCGATGACTGCCGCCAAGCGCGCCAAGGCACGTGATTTAGTGGCCATCGAAGAGGCCTTTGAAGGGCTGGGGCAGAACCTGCGCAACGCGACCTGCCAAGAGGAGCGGCGTTTACACAGCGAATGTGATATTGCCTTTCACGAGGCAATCTTCAAGGCGACCCACAATATCGTCTGGGCGCAGCTGTCGCATATCCTGCGACCCTCCATCTACCTGCTGGTCTCGATGTCGAACGAAAGCGCCTCTGATCCGGAAGAGAGCCTGGAACGTCATCGCCAGCTGATGGAAAGCATCCGGCTGCGTCGCCCTCGCGAGGCGTTTCTGGCGGCTCAGGCAGTATTGGCGGGCACGGCAGAAGCGCTAGGGCTTGAGCATAGCGTCAGCTCATTAGGGCGCAGCGTTGAGCTGCCCAATACTGCTCCCTGAATCTATTTCTCGTTAAGCTTTCACATTAAACCTTTCACATTAAACCTTTCACATCAAAACGAAGGCAAGCACATGTCTGACTTCAAACTCGGCCTAGTGGGTGTGGGCAAAATCGTTCGCGACCAACACCTTCCGGCGATAGCCACCATCCCGCACTGCCAGCTTGTCGCCACGGCAGATCCACACGCAACATTTCCGGATGTACCTGCCTATCAAGACCTGAGCGCGATGCTTGATGCCCACCCTGAAATAACCGCTGTGGCAATCTGTACGCCGACGCACCTGCGTTACTCTCAGGCACGCCTTGCATTGCTGCGTGGCAAGCATGTGCTGCTGGAAAAGCCACCCGGGGCCACACTCAGTGAAGTGGAAAGCTTGATTTCGCTGGCTGCAGAGCAGGGCGTTAGTCTGTTTGCCGCCTGGCACTCACGCTTTGCCCCCGGCGTTGCACAAGCCAAACAGTGGCTTGCAGCGTGCCAAGTACAGCGCGTTGAGATCGAGTGGAAAGAAGACGTACGGGTATGGCACCCAGGTCAGGCGTGGATATGGCAACCGGGCGGGATGGGGGTGTTTGATCCCGGTATCAACGCGCTTTCAATCGTCACCAGCATTCTTCCCCAAGCGTTTTTTCTGCGCCAGGCTCAGTTATGGGTGCCGACTAACTGCCAGACCCCGATTGCCGCTGAGCTGTCTTTTACCGATCCAAACGGTGCCGAGATTGAGGCGGTCTTTGATTTTCGCCAAACTGGCCCGCAAACCTGGGATATCCATGTCGATACGGATAAAGGCCGTTTGAGCCTGACCCTGGGTGGGCGGCGCCTGATGATTAACGACGAGCTTAAAGTGGATGAGGAGGAGCGCGAGTATGCCGGCCTTTATAACCACTTTATTGAGCTTGTCGCCAGCGGGCGTAGTGACGTGGATGTCGCGCCGCTACGCCAAGTGGCTGACGCGTTTTTATATGGCCACCGCGAGGCAACCGACGCGTTTGTGGAATGAACGGCTACCAAGTCGCGGTGGAAAGAGTCGCGGTAGAAGGTTAAGCCGCGATGGCGAGGTAGCCGAGGGCCTATCTCAGTGCTTGTTGCCGTCTGAGGCCATTTTATTGCGCTGCATGCAGCTGTCGTAAGCCTGGGGAACGAAGCTCTCTTCCCCCACGTCATTTCGAGCCTGTTTAAGGAACTCGCAAAGTGGGGGAAGCATGTCGGACGTTAGTCGGTAATCGCTTAGCGTTTCAGCCAGGTAGCGCATGTCTTTCTCTGCATTTCCAAGGCTGAACTGCAGTTTCGTGCACTCTTTCTGCAGCACCCACTCCATAACCGGAGCCAGCATGGCGCTATTGGCACCGCCCTGAGAACAGATTTCCAGCAGTTTCTCCTGCGGGACATCCATTCCGGCAGCCATGGTAGCGGCTTCGCTAACCAGCGCTGCAGCACCCAGCGACAGGAAGTTATTAATCAGTTTCAGCTTATGCGCTGACCCGACGGCACCCACATGAAAGATGTTCTCGGCGAAGCTTTCGATGACCGGCGTAATGCGTGTAACCGTTGATGTATCGCCTCCCAGCATGACGTTGAGCCGCCCCTCACGGGCTTCGCGCGGCGTACGGGCTAACGGCGCGTCAACCAGGGTGACTCCTTGCTGTGCGACAGTTTCAGCAAGGCGCTCGGTTGATTCAGGATGGGCCGTAGAGCAGTCGACAATAATCAGTCCTTCATGGGCCCCGACCATCAAACCATCGGCTCCGGTCACAATCTCACTAACCTGTTCGGATGTCTTGACGCAGATAAAAACAATATCGCTGTTTTTGGCCATCTCGGCAGCACTTGCAACTTCAACTGCCCCTTCGGCAGAGAGCACCTCTAAAGGCGAGCGATTGCGGTGAGCCATAACGCTTAGCGGGTAGCCATTACGCACTATATTGCGGGCCATTTCCTTACCCATTAAGCCGAGCCCGATGAATCCGATACGTTCCTGTTTCATGGTGACCTCCAATTAGTTATTTGATTACGTCTTAGATAACGCTCACTTGTCTGAACCTGAACCTGAACCTGAACCTGAACCTAAATCGAAACAGAAAGCGGTTATTGGCGTGTCTGAGGGAAAGCAACGCCTAAACGCTCTGACCAATCGTGAAGCGCTTCGGGAACACCCTCTGGAAGCGGGACGCCTTGTTGTGAGTAGCGCTTGTGTAAATCGAGCCCGCGCTCTCCAGGAATGCGTACCTGAGGATCGCCTTCGGCGACTGGGTTGTTACGGCACGCATCGGCCAGCGCGCCGGTTTCACGCTTGAACGCTTCAAGCCCACCAAAGGCTTCCGGGTCCAGCACCTGCACCATGACCGAAGCACCCCACTGCGAAGGCGCCTGGACGCGCCCGAACCCCGCCAGACCAGACGTCAAGGCTTCCACCATGAGCCCTAGTGCGTAGCCTTTGTGGCCATGGTCCAGCCCACCGATGGGCATAATACTGCCTTTGGGCTCGTTGAAAAGTACCTCGGGGCGATCAGTCGCCTGGCCTTGGTTGTCTTTAAGCCACGGATAAGGCAAGCGGCTATTTTGCTTGTTAAGCCGCCCCACCATGCCATTGGTGGTAATGGATGTGCTGACATCCAAAAGGACAGGGCCTGAATCAGTCGGGTAGCCCACGGCGATTGGGTTGGGCGTATGGGTCGCCTCTAGCCCGCCATACGGGGCAACGGATTTAGTCGCCGGATCGGATGATTCAATCACCACCACAAGATCTTGATCGGTAGCACGCTTTAGGTAGGCGGCCAGGCAGGCAATATGGTTAGAGCGTCGAATCACAACCGTACCGGTACCGCAGTCGCGCGCCATGAATTCCGCGGCTTCCATGGCTTTGAGGATCAGCCACGGCCCGGGTAGATAGCGGCCATCCCAGGTCTGTACGGCGGAACGTTTGGAAATGACCTCATAATCTCCGGTAACCGGCATGCGGCCTGACTGTATTTCCTCAAGATAAGGAGCAAGAAGTTGCAGCCCGTGAGTGGTATGCCCCATCAGGTCGCCTTCGACCAATACCTTAGCGACGGCCTTGGCTTTATCCTCATCAAGGCCTGCGGCTAAAAGTAAGTCAGTGCTGAAGCGCGTTATTTCCTGAACATCGTAATGTTGGCTCATTGTGTTTATTTTCCCGGCGTTATGAGTGGACGGATTGCTTATTGGTTGTGGCGTCTGAGCTGGCGTATCAGGGCGCTATGGTCAAGATCACCCTCTCCCTGGGCGATAAGCGCTTCATAAAGCCCGTTGACCATCGAGGAGACTGGCAACTTAAGCTGCAATTGCTGGGCCAAGGCCATGGCGGTCTGGGTGTCTTTCAATTGCCATTTCGACGGCCCGCCGGGAGTAAAATCCTCCTTGATCATGCGCTGGCCGTGGATACGCAGAATGGTCGAATCGGCAAAGCCTCCTTGCAGCGCGTTCAACATCTGCGCAGGGTCAGCTCCCCCTTGCTCTGCCAGTAATATGGCTTCGGCCACGGTAGCAATGGTATTGGCCACGATCATCTGATTGGCAAGCTTGACCAGCTCACCGCTGCCCGCTGGGCCAACATGTACCGGCCTGCCGAGCGATAGGAGGATGGGCTCAACGGCTTTGAAGCTTGCAGCGTCTCCGCCCGCCATGATGGCCAGGGTGCCATCAATCGCCCCCTGCTCACCACCGGATACCGGCGCGTCCAAGTAGTGAATCTGATAGGTTGCGGCCTCCTCAGCTTGGCGGCGTGCCGTCTCGACCGGGATGGAACTCATGACGATCAGAGTGGCGCCAGGCTGCATGGCATTGAGCAGGCCATCTGGACCTAACAGTAATTCATCGCACACCGGCCCCGAGCTGAGCATAACGATCACAACATCGCTTTCGGTGACTGCCTGTTCAGGCCTTTCCACTGTCTCGACACCCACCGTTTCCAGGCTGTCGGCCTTGCTCTTTGTCCGGTTCCAGGCACGCACCTGGTGGCCTGCTTTGGCCAAGCGCCGTGCCATAGGAGCACCCATAATGCCGGTGCCAATAAAGCCGATAGACCGTAACGTTGTCATTATTAGTTCCTCTAACGCTGGGGAGACTGTTAAACCGCTTTTATTGTTATTGAGGTAATGCTATTGGCTTATCCTCTTAGATAAAGCGGTATGTTTATATCACCTGATTCTCTGAAGTTGATAAGACGCTCAAGCACTTTTGACTCTGAGCGCTCTAAGTGAGCCATTAAGAATTGTGCAGCCAGATGAGGCTTTTGCAGGCGCATTTTTTCGAATACCCACAAGTGCTCATCAAAAAAAGGATCTTGATCAGGAAGTTTAAGTACTCGCCCAAGCAGGTGTTTGCTGATTAATAAGATAGGATGAGTGCGCCGCAGCATATTCATTACTTCCTGGTTATCACCTAAGCTAACGGCGGTATGGTGAAGATCATTTTCTAACTCATCTAGCAATTCACCTTTAATGTCAGGATAGCTGTCTGCGGCGTGCTGGAGTTTGGCAATAAAGCCATTGAGTACACTTTCAGAAATATTCTTGGCGGCACGCGCAATCATGTAAGGTTCTAGTTGGCGGCGTGCTTCATAAAGATTGTGCAGTCGCTTGTCATCTAAGGGGACCACACTCCAGCTGTTATATTTAATCTTTTCGACTAGGCCGATAGACTGCAAATGGAGCAGGATTTGATGAGTAACCGTGCGGCTGACATTCAGTGATTTGGAAAGCTTGAGTTCATTAAGCTCAAAGGCGCCCTTAATCGAGCATAGAACAATGGCATGTTCGACGCTGTCGATGTGGGCGCGCCAGGAAACGGTTCGATCGACTTTGGGAATGTGGCCACGTTGTTTGAAATCACCTTCACTGAGCGAGCGCCGCACTATCTCTTGCGGCGATGCACCCACCAGATAGCCGCGCCCCTCAAAGCGGCAGATATACTGCTCTTCATGCAACCGGCTCAGGGTTTGGCGAACAGGGGAGCGGCTGATACCAAACAGCTCGGCTATATTCCCCTCAAGCAGCACAAGGCCGGGTTCCAGGCGTTTCCCGACAATACCCTGCTTAAGAGCCGTATAGAGCTGGTCGCGCAGCGTTTGTGTCATAGGTAGTTAGTTGCCCTTAAATAAATATTAGGTAATGGCACCTACCAACCAGGGAACAAACTCATTACTACCATAACCCAGTGACTCGCTAGCACTCATGTCGCCTGAGGCGATGGCGATGATACGCTCAAAAATCTGTTCCCCGACGTCTTCTACACTGGCAGTGCCATCGACGATAACGCCACAGTTTATATCCATGTCTTCATGCATTTTCTCATACATGGAGGTATTGGTTGCGAGCTTCAGGCAGGGCGCGGGTTTAAAACCTGAAACCGATCCTCGTCCGGTAGTAAAGCAGACAACCGTTGATCCAGAGGCAATTTGCCCGGTAACAGAAACGGGGTCGTAGCCCGGGCTATCCATAAAATTAAAGCCACGAGTAGTTATCTTTTCGGCATAGTGCAGCACATCGTTAAGGCTTGAACTGCCACCTTTCGCAACGGCCCCTAGTGACTTTTCAAGAATCGTCGAAAGCCCGCCCGCTTTATTGCCCGGCGACGGGTTGTTATTTAACTCGGCACCATTTATTTCGGTGTAATGCTTCCACCATGTAATACGATCAAGCAGCTTTTGCGCGACGTTTTCGTTGATAGAGCGATCTATCAGAAGGTTCTCAGCGCCGTAAATCTCGGGAGTTTCTGCAAGGATCACGCTGCCCCCATGTTGCACGATAAGGTCAGCCGCGTGGCCAAGCGCGGGGTTCGCCGTAATCCCTGAATACCCATCTGAGCCGCCACACTGCAGTGCAACCACAAGGTGCTTTAGGGGCGCAGGTTCACGCCGCATCTGCCCATGCTGAGCAGCCATTTGCATAATGTGATCGCACGCGGTTTTAATGCTGGTACGGGTTCCTCCCGCATCCTGAATATTGAAGTAAGCTAGCCGCGAAGCGTCTTCTAAGCCTTTTTTTGCGACGAGTGTTTTGACCTGATTGGTCTCACAGCCCAAACCGATAATGAGTACAAAGGCAAAATTGGGATGCTGAGCATAACCGGCGATAACGCGCTCAAGAAAAGAAAAGCCTTCTGAGTCCGTGTTCATGGCACAACCCGAGCCATGGGTGATTGCGACGACACCATCGAACCCCATCTGGGTTAGTTCGTCAGACTGATTGAGTGTGTCTGCCGCTGCTTTCGCTACCGTCGCGGAGCAGTTAACGGTCGACAGAATACCAATGTAGTTACGCGTGCCTACGCTACCGTCATCACGTTGAAAGCCCTGGAAGGTGCGTGAACTACTTGTGGTGTCTGTTTGCGGGTGAGGCTGAAAACCTTTTAATGAAGAATCGAGTTCTATCATGGTGAGATTGTGGGTGTGTACATGCTCACCGGGTTCTACGTCCTGCGCCGCTATCCCAATAAGTTGGCCATATTTATAAACAGCCTCGTCCTTATTGATTTTAGTTAACGCAACTTTATGACCAGCATCGATATTCTCTTTAGCAAGGGTGCCATTTTTATCAATCGGAAACCCGTTGGGTACCGCTTTTGAGGCCACACCCACGTTATCCCGAGGGTTGAGCTGAATAATAACGGACGGGGAGTTAATGAGATCCATCGTTTACCTCAAACTTATTATTGGCTTTTTAGGTAAGAGCTATGCGCAAGCTAGTAAGCGGTCACTGTTGATGCACTTTAGCAATTAAGCAGTGCACGTCGATTATACTATCGTCCTATATAATGCTCATTGAATGCAATGTTCATTTGATCTAGATTGCTTTCAGATATCGGATATTTAACCCTTGGTACAGAAGTGGGCGGTAGCCAGCGGATTAATTATCGTCTACCGATAAAGAGTTCAACTTTATGATTTTTATGGATTTTTGTTTTAAGTATTCCTTCATGTTTTCTTCTAGAAGACATAAGTGGCCAAAATATCATCATTGAACTATTGTCATGCAGGTATGCTGTATGACACCTTTAAATAAAATGCATATTTGGTTTCAAGCAAAACAATAATGAGAAATGAAAATGCCCTACATCATCAATTACTTAACGAAAATTCAGTTCGGTGAGAATGCGATTGCAGAGCTAGCTAATGAGCTGAAGTTGCTCAAGGTGAGAAGGCCTCTATTCGTAACTGACAAGGGGCTGAGTAGTACTCCTCTCATTACGCAGGTGATTGAATCTGCAGAACTGTCTAAAGAGTTTAATGAGCAGGCATGCGTTTTCGATGGCACGCCTTCCAATCCTACTGAAGCCGCTGTAGAGCAAGCCCTGACGTTCCTGCGAGAAAGCGAGTGTGATGGCATTGTGGCCGTGGGCGGTGGTTCCAGCATTGATTTGGCTAAAGCAGTCGCTTTACTTTTTAACCACCCCGCGCCATTACGCCAGTACGCGGCGATCGAGGGTGGGGTCGCTAAGATCAATGCCGATGTGCTGCCGCTGATTGCGGTACCCACCACCGCGGGTACGGGCAGTGAGGTGGGGCGCGCCTCTCTGATTACCATGAAAGATGACCGGAAACTGGGTTTTCTTTCTCCGTATCTGATTCCCGCTGTCGCTATCTGCGACCCACGTTTAACGCTCGGTTTACCACCGTTTCTAACTGCCGCAACGGGCATGGATGCGATTGCTCACTGTGTTGAAACCTTTTTAAGCCCTAAAGTGAATCCTCCTGCTGAGGCGATTGCATTGGACGGCCTGAAGCGCGCGAGCGCCCATCTGGTCGAGGCGGTTGAAAACGGCACTAACTTAACCGCTAGAAATGAAATGATGATGGCTGCCCTTGAAGGAGCGATGGCGTTTCAGAAAGGGTTGGGGGCGGTGCACTCTCTATCCCATGCGTTAGGCGGGCTGCACGAGCTAAAACTTCACCACGGCACGCTCAATGCCGTGCTAATGCCGACTGTTCTCAGGTTTAACCAGCGTGATTGCGAGGAAAAATTTGCTCGCCTCAAAGATGCGATGGGGCTTGCTCAGGGGGACGATGTAGCCGAAGCATTTGAAAAGCTCAATATTAAGTTGGGCATGCCTTCCAGCCTGAGTGAAATGGGCGTTAGAGAAGAACATCTAGACCAAGTGGCACAGTGGGCATTGGAAGACCACTCTACGGCTACCAACCCACGTGCACCTTCCAAAGAAGACTTTTTCAAGATGCTTAATGAGGCTTTCTAAAAGATAAGGTTTATCGGCTTAATAGAAATAAAGGAAGTTTTTGGCAGGATCGCAATAAAGGATGGAACCCGGCAGTTTCAAAAAACCATAATCAAATCCAGGCAGTTAACGACTAAAGGAAAGTGGATATGACAATTACAAACCATTCTCTCAAGATCAAGACACTCCTCGCTTCCAGCGTAGCGGCAGCGGTTCTGGTGGCCTCTGGCGCAGCCCTTGCGGATTATCCAGAACGTCCTATTACGCTGATTGTACCCTGGGCTGCGGGTGGCGGCACTGATGCGACAGCGCGTACTATCGCCCGCGCACTGGAAGAAGAGCTGGGCCAGAACGTTAACGTTGTTAACCGCACCGGGGGCAGTGGCGTTGTTGGTCATACTGCCATGATCAATGCCAAGCCGGATGGCTATACGCTTGGTCTGGCGACCGGTGAAGTGAACATGATGCATTGGCAGGGTTTAACCAATCTTACCTATGAAGACTTCACCCCGATTGCGCAAATCAACTATGACTTCCCCGGCATACAGGTCGCCGCAGATTCTCCTTATGAGAGCCTTGAAGAGCTGCTCGAAGCTATACGAACTGAGCCTAAGGGCACGTTTACTGCCTCCGGCACCGGCCAAGGTGGTGTTTGGCATTTAGCCTTTGCGGGTTTTTTGATGGACCAGGATATTCCCGCTGACCAGGTTACTTGGATTCCTAGCGAAGGCGCGGCGCCAGCGATGGTAGAGCTGGTATCTGGGGGTATTGATATCGTACCCAGCTCCGTGCCGGAAGGCCGCTCCATGATGGAAGCCGGGCGGGTTAAAAGCTTTGCAGTGATGTCGCCTGAGCGTATCCCCAGCTTTCCTGATATCCCCACCACCAGCGAATTGATCGACACTAACTATCAAGTGGGCGAGTGGCGAGGTATTGCCGGTCCTAAAGGCATGGACCCGGAGATAGTGGCAACGCTTGAGGCAGCCTTAGAAGCTGCTTACAACAGCGATACTTATCAAGGTTTTATGGATCAGCAAGGCTTTGGTACCGAATGGCGTAATGCGGAAGAATTCGGGCAGCTGATGCAAGAGATGGATAGCGTCTTCGGTGAAATTGTTGAACAGGTTGGCTTAGCTAACTGAGGCACGACACGGTAGGCGGTTTCTCACAATAGGATCTGTTGTTGTAGAAACCGCCACTACTTAATCGTTTCCTGATTTGTCACGTTTATATGGCCTTTGCTTTTCTCCTCCTCACCAGGAAGAGTGGGTCTTAAGCAGGCCGTATTCGCGCTATGGCATAAACGAAGACGTGGCGTTCAACAAGCCAGCGCTTATAAAACTTGGTCAGTCAATGATGTAGGTGATCTTCAGCCAGTGGTTTTCATCTGCCTTCCAAAGGAGTCAATGCATGCAATTGCCCACTAATCCCTTTAAAAACATGCTGATCAAGCGCGAACCCATGTGGGGTTGCTGGGCTGGCTTTGCGACGGGGTATGCCGCTGAAATAATCGCTAACACCGGGTTCGACTGGCTGCTGATCGATGGTGAGCATGCTCCAAATACGGTGCCCACTATTTTGGCCCAGCTGCAGGCCGTGGCGCCTTACTCATCTGCTCCCGTTGTGCGTAGCGTTAATCACGACCCTGCATTGATCAAGCAGTTACTGGATATAGGCACGCAAACATTGATGGTGCCGATGGTGGAAAGTGCTGAGCAAGCGGCCGCGCTGGTACGGGCAACACGTTACCCGCCGCATGGCGTACGCGGTGTGGGCGGTGGGTTGGTACGTGCAACCCGATGGGATGGCGTGGATGACTATCTGAACAAAGCGCATGAGTCGCTTTGTCTGATTGTCCAGATTGAGTCACCTAAAGGTGTTGAGCAGGCAGAAGCCATTGCCGCCACCGACGGCGTGGATGCGATTTTTATTGGCCCAGCAGATCTTTCGGTGGGAATGGGGTACCCCGGCAATCCTGGCCACCCCGATGTCCAAAGTGCGATACAAAAAGTGATTAAGACGGTTCATGCGGCAGGCAAACCAGTAGGAATTTTGGCGCCGATTGAGGAGGATGCGCGTCGCTATCAGGCGTTAGGCTGCCAATTTATTGCGGTAGGAATCGATATCAGCTTGCTCCGTCAGGGGGCGCTGGCAACGCTTGCCCGCTATAAAGAGCTGCCTCCTCAACCGTCAACCAGAACCTACTGATTCAGACGCCTTAAGCCGTCTTCATAACCATAAAATGTAAGCCAGCAACTACCAGAGGATATTTAAAATGATAATGACAAACCATTCTCTAAAAACACTCATTACATCCAGTATAGCGGCAGCCATTATGGTGGCCTCTGGCTCAGCCCTGGCAGACTATCCAGAACGCCCCATTACGCTGATTGTGCCTTGGGCCGCGGGCGGCGGTACTGATGCAACAGCGCGCACCATTGCCCGTGCTCTGGAAGAGGAGTTGGGTCAGAACGTCAACGTGGTGAATCGTACCGGCGGCAGCGGCGTAGTTGGGCATACCGCCATACTTAACGCAAAGCCCGATGGCTATACGATTGGCTTGGCGACCGTCGAGGTCAATACCATGCATTGGCAAGGGTTGACGGATTTGACTTACGAAGACCTTACCCCCATTGCGCAAATCAACTACGACTCTCCCGGCATTCAGGTCGCGACCGACGGAGCATTCGACAGTCTTGATACGCTAATGGAGGCAATTCGCACCCAGCCCAAAGGCAGCCTCACCGCGTCGGGAACCGGTCAGGGCGGTATTTGGCATCTCGCTTTCGCGGGATTTTTGATGGATCAGGGCATTCCTGCCGACCAGGTTATCTGGGTTCCAAGCGAAGGCTCGGCGCCCGCGATGACAGAGCTGGCATCGGGCGGGGTAGATGTCGTGTCTACGTCAATACCCGAAGCCCGCTCGATGATCGATGCCGGGCGCGTGAAAAGTTTTGCCGTTATGGCCTCGGAGCGTCTTTCGGCTTTCCCCGATATTCCTACTGCCAACGAACTGGTGGGTAGTGACTACCAAGTAGGTGCGTGGCGCGGAATCGTCGGCCCTCAAGGAATGGATGCAGAGGTGGTCGCAACGCTCGAATCGGCGCTCGAGGCTGCTTATCAAAGTGATACGTATCAGGATTTCATGACGCAGAGAGGGTTTGGAACCGAGTGGCGCAATGCGGAAGAATTTGGCCAAATGATGGAAGAGATGGACGGCATTCTCGGTGAAATTGTTGAACAAGTTGGCTTAGCTAACTAAGGAATGACAATGAGAGATGTTTTCGCCGGCATAGGGTTTATGATTGCAGGGATTGTGACGATTATCACAGCCCAGCAATTTCCTACTCTACCCAGCCTTCAGTATGGGCCTTCTTTATTCCCCTCTCTCGTTGGAGGGGGATTTTGCATCGGCGGTGCGGTACTGACCTTAAATTCGCTGTGGCAGAGAAGAAAAGCGGCCGCTCAAGAAGTACAGGATGATCCGACACTCGCCACCTCGCCGCCTGAGAAAATGGGCTGGGCGATGGTGCTGCCCCCCATAGCGATCGTCTTTTATATCCTGGCAAGCGATTACCTGGGGGCAATGCTTACCATAACGATCATTATGTTTTTGCTCATGTTGTTGAGAAAAACAAAGATTTACGTGGCCCTGATAACCTCTGTGGTTATGTCATCCGCTATTTATTTTATTTTCTCGCACTATTTGCTTATTCCATTGCCGCAAGGGGTTTTATTAGGGGGTAGCCTGCCATGGATATCTTGATGAATGGAGTGGGGCTGGTTTTAAATTTTGATACCATCTTGGTTATCTTGGCAGCTTCATTATTTGGCATATTTGTTGGTGCAGTACCCGGTCTTACGGCAACCATGGCTGTCGCACTATTAGTCCCTTTAACCTTCTATATGGACACTATTCCTGCTATTGCTGCCATTGTAACCACATCGGCTATGGCAATATTTGCGGGGGATATTCCCGGTACGTATCTCAATATACCGGGTACACCTGCCTCTGCTGCCTATGTGGGTGAATCGCATGCGTTAGCCAAAAAAGGCAGGGCGAGGGAAGCTCTGGGTATTAATCTGGTCTGCTCCGTTTTTGGCGGTATTTTTGGCACCATCATTTTAATCGTCGTTGCTCAGTCACTCGCGGAAGTAGCGCTCAAGTTCAGTGCGTTTGAGTACTTTTGGCTCGCGGTGCTAGGGCTAAGCTGCTCAATTTTTATCTCTGTAGGCTCTAGAACAAAGGCATTTCTTTCACTGCTTTTTGGCGTCCTGCTGTCAACGGTAGGGCTGGATATGATGAGTGGCGCTCCTCGCTTCACGTTTGGAGTGCCCGATCTTATGGCAGGCATTAACTTCATACCCGTTATGATCGGTATGTTTGCCCTTAATGAACTGATGAGTTACTACGGCTCAAAATCCGAGAAAAAAACCATCAGCGTTGTTGATAAAGATAGTGTTTTCCACAATGTGCCGAGACACGTTAAACGTTATTGGCGCAATATGGTGCGTGGCAGCTCAATCGGCACAATGATTGGCGCGTTACCCGGTGCGGGTGCGGATATCGCCGCCTGGATCTCATATGGTGTGGGAAAAGGCAGGTCAAAAGACAGTTCCAAATATGGTACCGGTAATATCGAAGGCATTGTCGATGCCAGCTCGGCCAATAATTCCGGTATCAGTGGCGCATGGGTTCCCGCTCTGGTCTTCGGGATTCCTGGCGACTCCATTACCGCTATCGTGATTGGCGTTTTGTATATGAAGGGGATGAACCCTGGTCCCACCATTTTTATGGATGGGAGTGGGTTAATCTACGCACTTTTCATTGTGTTTATCTTGGCTAACCTGATGATGCTACCTATTGGCTATATGGCTATCAGATTATCAAAGTTATTCATTCTGACACCCAGCCGAGTATTGATGCCCATCATATTATGCTTTTGCATTGTGGGTGCTTTCGCTATCAACAATAGCGTTGTGGATATCTGGTTAATGCTAATCGTTGGCTTGGTGGCCTATTTACTAGCCGTCAATGATTTCCCCATGGCCCCCGCCATACTCGGTTTGGTCCTGGGCTCGGTTGTTGAAAACAACTTTATGAGCGCCATGCTGCGAACCGGTGGCGACCTCACCAGCTTCTTTGCAAGACCCATCAGTGCAGGGCTTGGCATTGCAGTC
Source organism: Vreelandella zhanjiangensis DSM 21076 (assembly GCF_000377665.1). GTDB lineage: Bacteria > Pseudomonadota > Gammaproteobacteria > Pseudomonadales > Halomonadaceae > Vreelandella > Vreelandella zhanjiangensis. The sequence goes on from NZ_KB898648.1 coordinate 401,300, forward strand.
ATCTTGCTGTGGTGCTCACCGCTGTTGATTAAAGCTTATCGCTATCAAAAGCGTAAATCAGAACGGGCATCAGCATGATCTGTATTAATAAAGCACAGGTTAGTTTGCTGAAAAACCTCTCCTAAGCGCTTGCCTACGCCATCATCGTGCTTGTAAAGAGCCGTGATGGCGTAAAACCATGATACTTAAGCGTGCTCTTATAGCCTTTCGTATCACCTCCTGCTCATTGATTATGCTGAAGACTGGCATGACGCCGTGATGTAGAGGCATTAATTTATCTTCAATCTGAAACAACTTTAGTCTCATCTGAAAATACTCAGCCCCTTCGACTACGCCCATACCACAGGCTTTATGCTTATGTTGATAACTAAAGTGGTATCAATCATTGGGTGTTTTTGTATTTGTTGGTTATTGCCTGGCTGCTTATAGTGCGCTTGCTTTGATAAGTGCGAGATATCGCAGCATTAATAACGACAAACCTTAGGAAAACGCCATGCAAGAAACCACTCAAGCACTGGGGGCTTCTACCCTTGCCCTGATGCTGATAGCAGCTTCCGCCATCATTATTTTGCTGGTATTGATCATCAGGATACGTCTTCATCCATTTTTCGCGCTGGTGATCGTGAGTATTGGTACTGCACTGGCAACCGGCATTACAGGGGAAGATTTAGTTCCAACGCTCTTAGGTGGTTTTGGTAACACCTTAGGCAACGTTGCACTATTGATTGGTTTTGGCGCGGTACTGGGACGTATCGTCGCCGTTTCAGGAGGCGCCCAAGTATTATCCGATACCTTGATTCGCTTATTCGGCCATAGCCGAGCTCCCTTGGGCTTATCAATTGCGTGCTTGCTATTTGGCTTCCCCATTTTTCTTGATGCGGCATTCGTCGTCATGCTGCCGGTCATTTATTCCGTGGCAAGAGAGCTTAAAGCATCGCTATTGCTTTACGGCTTACCAGCGGCAGGTGCCTTTTTGGTCATGCATGCGCTGGTGCCGCCACATCCAGGGCCGGTAGCCGCGGCAGTTTTCCTGCAGGTTGATATTGGGAAAGTGCTGTTTATTGCGCTGCTGGTCGGTTTACCTACTTGGTATTTGATGGGCTACCGTCTATCGCTTGTGCTCGCTAACCGCATGCCGTTTCAACCCGTCCCCAGCCTGATGGGCGAAAGTAATGAAGAGATGCCCGTCGATAAACGCCCGGCATTTCGTACTGTACTTTTAGTGTTGTTACTGCCGCTCGTACTTATTTTCCTCAATACCGGTCTTACAACGCTGTCTGAAGGTGGCGTCGTTGATGCTGAAAACCCGATCTTGCAAGGCTTGATATTGATCGGTGAAACACCGATTGCCATGTTGATCAGCACATGTGTCGCTATGTGGTTGCTGGTCATTCGCTCGTCAGCGCGCAAGGCCATTGGCTCTATTAATGAAACCGTTGAAAAAGCGCTTTCGCCTGTTTGCAGCATTATTTTAATTACCGGTGCTGGGGGAATGTTTGGTGGCGTACTAACCGCGAGCGGTATCGGTGATGCGTTAGCGGCGAGCCTTCAAAACTATGGCTTGCCTATTATCCTGGCAGGTTACGTCATCGCTTCGGTCATTCGTATTGCGCAAGGTTCTGCGACCGTCGCGGGAACTACTGCTGCGGGCATCATGGCCCCAGTCGTGTTGGCTGACCCCTCTCTTTCAGGATTAGCGACAGCCTGTATTGCGGTGGCAATCGTTGCCGGCGCCATCGGCTACTCCCATGTCAACGACTCAGGATTCTGGTTAGTGGGGCGCTTTCTAGGCGTCGATACTAAAACCATGCTTAAAACCTGGACGGTGATTTCGATTGGCATATCACTAATGGCCTTCGGCTTATCCTGGCTGGTATTCACTCTGGTTTAACTAATCATCTGATTCAGGTCGTGTGTTTTTACGGTAACTACAAAAAGACTTAGTGACTGGCAACGAGTGGTAAAGGAGAGATAATGAGCGACGCATCCAAAGAAAATAAACCTTATTTACGTTCAGCCGAGTGGTTTGGCACCGCCGATAAAAACGGCTTTATGTACCGCAGTTGGATGAAAAACCAAGGCATCCCCGACCATGAGTTTCAGGGCAAGCCGATCATCGGCATCTGCAATACCTGGTCGGAGCTAACCCCCTGCAACGCCCACTTTCGCAAGCTGGCGGAGCATGTGAAGCAAGGGGTATTAGAGGCGGGCGGCTACCCGGTCGAATTTCCGGTGTTCTCCAACGGCGAATCGAACCTGCGCCCCACCGCCATGTTTACCCGCAATCTGGCGAGCATGGATGTGGAAGAGGCGATTCGCGGTAACCCGATTGATGCAGTGGTACTGCTGGTCGGCTGTGACAAAACGACTCCCGCACTATTAATGGGCGCGGCGAGCTGCGATATCCCCACGATTGTGGTTACCGGCGGGCCGATGCTCAACGGCAAGCACAAGGGTAAAGATATTGGCTCGGG